>NZ_KI515750.1:0-23453 GCF_000478095.1 Corynebacterium sp. KPL1824
ATTCTGGGGCTTAACTCCGGGCGTGCAGGCGATACGGGCATAACTTGAGTGCTGTAGGGGTAACTGGAATTCCTGGTGTAGCGGTGAAATGCGCAGATATCAGGAGGAACACCGATGGCGAAGGCAGGTTACTGGGCAGTTACTGACGCTGAGGAGCGAAAGCATGGGTAGCGAACAGGATTAGATACCCTGGTAGTCCATGCCGTAAACGGTGGGCGCTAGGTGTGAGGGTCTTTCTACGACTTTCGTGCCGTAGCTAACGCATTAAGCGCCCCGCCTGGGGAGTACGGCCGCAAGGCTAAAACTCAAAGGAATTGACGGGGGCCCGCACAAGCGGCGGAGCATGTGGATTAATTCGATGCAACGCGAAGAACCTTACCTGGGCTTGACATACATCAGATCGCTGCAGAGATGTAGTTTCCCTTTGTGGTTGGTGTACAGGTGGTGCATGGTTGTCGTCAGCTCGTGTCGTGAGATGTTGGGTTAAGTCCCGCAACGAGCGCAACCCTTGTCTTATGTTGCCAGCATTTGGTTGGGGACTCATGAGAGACTGCCGGGGTTAACTCGGAGGAAGGTGGGGATGACGTCAAATCATCATGCCCCTTATGTCCAGGGCTTCACACATGCTACAATGGTCGGTACAACGCGCTGCGACACTGTGAGGTGGAGCGAATCGCTGAAAGCCGGCCTTAGTTCGGATTGGGGTCTGCAACTCGACCCCATGAAGTCGGAGTCGCTAGTAATCGCAGATCAGCAATGCTGCGGTGAATACGTTCCCGGGCCTTGTACACACCGCCCGTCACGTCATGAAAGTTGGTAACACCCGAAGCCGGTGGCCTAAACGTGTTAGGGAGCCGTCGAAGGTGGGATCGGCGATTGGGACGAAGTCGTAACAAGGTACCCGTACCGGAAGGTGCGGGTGGATCACCTCCTTTCTAAGGAGCTTTTATTTTGGCTGCAGTTGCAGCCAATGGCCCACAGTTGTGGGTTGCCCACTGTTGTTTGATGGTGGGTTGGTGGTTGAGTGGGCGAGTGTTCTGCTGCCACCGAATATGGAAATTCCGGGTAGGACATACACCTTAATCAGCAGGGTCTAAGTGTTGAGACAGTGCTTTGTGACATGCGTAAAAGTGTCCATGCATACAGGAAGTAAAGTTGATTGGTAAGTCGTTGGTGCATTGTTGGGTGTCTGGGGCATTATCCCCTTTTGTGTGTGCCTGACTGGTTGATGAGCATCGTTTGTTGTGGTGGTGTTTGTTGCTGGTTGGGGTGTTGTGTGAGAACTGTATAGTGGACGCGAGCATCTCACATGATGCCGCCTGCTTTTGTGGGTGGTGTCTTGTGTGTGTGATGTGATTTTTCTTTTTGTTTATTTTGTCAAGTTCACTTGTTGCTGCCACATGCTGGCTGCATGGCTTCGTGTTGTGTGGTTTGTGTGTGGTGGTTGGTGTGTTCGTTATTTAGGGCGCATGGTGGATGCCTTGGCATGCTGAGCCGATGAAGGACGTGTAAGGCTGCGTTAAGCCTCGGGGAGTTGTCAATAAAGCGTTGATCCGAGGATGTCCGAATGGGGAAACCTGGCCCTGGTTATGTGGGGTTACCCTTCAGTGAATTCATAGCTGTTGTGGGGGTTACGCGGGGAAGTGAAACATCTCAGTACCCGTAGGAGGAGAAAATAATAATGATTCTGCTAGTAGTGGCGAACGAACGTGGATGAGGCTAAACCGTGTGCATGTGATACCTGGTAGGGGTTGTGTGTGCGGTGTTGTGGGGCCTGATTTTGTGTCATCTACCAGTGGCACGCCCTGTGCATTGTTGTTAGGTGAAGTGGTTTGGAATGATCTGCCGGAGTAGGTGAGAGTCCTGTAGCTGAAGATGATGATGTGGGGGTTGTTGGGTTCCCGAGTAGCAACGGGCTCGTGGAATCTGTTGTGAATCTGCCGGGACCACCCGGTAAGCCTAAATACTCAGTGTGACCGATAGTGGATAGTACCGTGAGGGAATGGTGAAAAGTACCCCGGGAGGGGAGTGAAATAGTTCCTGAAACCATGTGCTTACAATCCGTCAGAGCACCTGTTTGTGTGTGATGGCGTGCCTTTTGAAGAATGAGCCTGCGAGTCAGCGGCATGTCGCGAGGTTAACCCGTGTGGGGTAGCCGTAGGGAAACCGAATCCTAATGGGGTGATAAGTGGCATGTCCTGGACCCGAAGCGGGGTGATCTACCCATGGCCAGTGTGAAGCAGCTGTAAGAGGTTGTGGAGGCGCGAACCCACGTAGGTTGAAAACTGCGGGGATGAGCTGTGGGTAGGGGTGAAAGGCCAATCAAACTCCGTGATAGCTGGTTCTCCCCGAAATGCATTTAGGTGCAGCGTCGCATTTAGCTTGGTGGAGGTAGAGCGACTGGTTGGTTGAGCGGGACTACAATCTTAGCAATGTCAGCCAAACTCCGAATGCCATCAATTGTGTTGTGCGGCAGTGAGACTGTGGGGGATAAGCTTCATAGTCGAGAGGGAAACAGCCCAGATCGCCGGTTAAGGCCCCTAAGGGTGTACTAAGTGGAAAAGGATGTGGGATCGCGAAGACAGCCAGGAGGTTGGCTTAGAAGCAGCCATCCTTGAAAGAGTGCGTAATAGCTCACTGGTCGAGTGGTTCTGCGCCGACAATGTAGTGGGGCTCAAGTACACCGCCGAAGCCGCGGCAAGCAACATTTTTTTGTTGTTTGGGTAGGGGAGCGTCGTGCATGGGTGGAAGCGTTACCGTGAGGAGGCGTGGACTGTGTGCGAGTGAGAATGCAGGCATGAGTAACGAATTGTAAGGTGAGAATCCTTACCGCCGGATGACTAAGGGTTCCTGGGTCAAGTTCGTCTTCCCAGGGTGAGTCGGGACCTAAGGCGAGGCCGACAGGCGTAGTCGATGGATAACCAGTTGATATTCTGGTACCCGTACATGTGCGCCCATGATAAAGCACGGATACTAACCACTGCGGATACGCTACCTTTTCACTTTTTGAGTGTTGGTGGTGTTGATGTCGTGGGGCCTGATGTGTGGTTCAAGTGATGGGGTGACGCAGTGAGGTAGCCGCGCCACTTAGTGGATTGGTGGTGTAAGCGTGTAGGCCGTGTGGTAGGTAAATCCGCCACACATTGTGGTTGAGGCGTGATGCGTAGACCCATTGGGGTTGATGGTGGTGATCCTGTACTGTCGAGAAAAGCCTCTAGCGAGTGTGTGTATGGCCCGTACCCTAAACCGACACAGGTGGTCAGGTTGAAGATACTAAGGCGTTCGGGTGAACTGTGGTTAAGGAATTCGGCAAAATGCCCCCGTAACTTCGGGAGAAGGGGGGCCCTGTGACGTGAAGACCCTGTGCGGTTGGAGTGTTGTGGGGTCGCAGAGAATAGAGGGAAGCGACTGTTTATCAAAAACACAGGTCCATGCGAAGACGTTAAGTTGATGTATATGGACTGACGCCTGCCCGGTGCTGGAAGGTTAAGAGGACCGGTTAGTAACCTTTGTGGTTGCGAAGCTGAGAATTTAAGCCCCAGTAAACGGCGGTGGTAACTATAACCATCCTAAGGTAGCGAAATTCCTTGTCGGGTAAGTTCCGACCTGCACGAATGGCGTAACGACTTCTCTGCTGTCTCGACCACAGGCCCGGTGAAATTGCATTACGAGTAAAGATGCTCGTTACGCGCGGCAGGACGAAAAGACCCCGGGACCTTCACTATAGCTTGGTATTGGTGTTTGGTTCGGTTTGTGTAGGATAGGTGGGAGACTGTGAAATCATCACGCTAGTGGTGGTGGAGTCGTTGTTGAAATACCACTCTGATCGGATTGAGCATCTAACCTTGGCCCATGATCTGGGTTGGGGACAGTGCCTGGTGGGTAGTTTAACTGGGGCGGTTGCCTCCCAAAATGTAACGGAGGCGCCCAAAGGTTCCCTCAGCCTGGTTGGCAATCAGGTGGTGAGTGTAAGTGCACAAGGGAGCTTGACTGTGAGACAGACATGTCGAGCAGGGACGAAAGTCGGGACTAGTGATCCGGCACCTACTTGTGGATGTGGTGTCGCTCAACGGATAAAAGGTACCCCGGGGATAACAGGCTGATCTTCCCCAAGAGTCCATATCGACGGGATGGTTTGGCACCTCGATGTCGGCTCGTCGCATCCTGGGGCTGGAGTAGGTCCCAAGGGTTGGGCTGTTCGCCCATTAAAGCGGCACGCGAGCTGGGTTCAGAACGTCGTGAGACAGTTCGGTCTCTATCCGCCGCGCGCGTTGAAACTTGAAGAAGGCTGTCCCTAGTACGAGAGGACCGGGACGGACGTACCTCTAGTGTGCCAGTTATCCCGCCAGGGGTATCGCTGGTTGGCTACGTACGGAAGGGATAACCGCTGAAAGCATCTAAGCGGGAAGCCTGTTTTAAGATGAGGTTTCTTTTGAGGTCCCCTAAAGACTATGGGGTAGATAGGCCAGACTTGGAAGCACTGTAAGGTGTGAAGGCTACTGGTACTAATTGACCAAAACAAACACACCACAACAACCCAAACACCACGTGTGGGGATGATTGTTGGGTGAACTTGTGAAGCGAGTAAACAAACAAAAATACACATTATCGTGTGTGTCGCGTCCACTATGCAGTATCTGACACAACACCCACACGCACATGTGGTGGGTAGTGTTCTGATAGGTTTGTCGGTGGTTCATAGCTACAGGGAAACGCCCGGTCCCATTCCGAACCCGGAAGCTAAGCCTGTACGCGCTGATGGTACTGCAACCGGGAGGTTGTGGGAGAGTAAGTCACCGCCGACACCAAACAACAAAAACAAAATATTAATTGATGATAGTCCCCATAGGACCAACCTCCCCATAGTGTTGGGTGGTTGGTCCTGTGGGGATTATTCGTCGTTTTCAACCCCGCTCATGGAGGTAGGACCTGACCCCTGTTTGGTGGACACCTGATATCCAGCCCAGTCGAGCTGGGAAGAAAGGTAATCTGAAGTACCCCAAGTTTTGTTCCGTTAGAGCAGACGGGAAAATCTGGGGCAGCTCAGACAGATCCCACATAGGTTATGTTTGTACTCTCAGCACTCACAGCCCCTGTCAGCCTTAGCAACCGTTCACCTCTCACGACTGAAACAAGCTGTATATAGCTAAAGTGCAACGTACTAATTGAAGTTTCTCGCACAGGCTTCCACATAGTTCGCCGTTGTCATTACGTTGGCAAACTCGCCATGAAGATTTGCAGCAGTGGCACGCATGATCTCATCTGCGGATACAGTTTTTCCTTCATGATCAGTGCGCGGGAAACAAGCAGTGGCATCTAGAATGAATGACACGTCGAATCCCAGATTTCCGGCCATGCGTGCGGTAGTTTCACAGCAGTGGTTGGTAGTGAAGTGTCCCAGGTTTTGTTCCGTTTGAGTAGATGGGAAAATCTGGAACATGCCGAGAAAATTTGACCAGGATGCGAAGGACCGTGTGGTCCGTCTCGTGGAGGACCGCATCTTGGCGGAAAATATGTCGATGCAGGCCGCGTGCCAGGCAGTAGGCCCGAAGCTGGGGGTTTCATGGCACACGGCTCGTCAATGGACTTAAGCCTGCCCGGCGTGCGGGGAGCATCCCAGAACCTGTGCCTGAAGATTTGGCTGCCGAAAACGCGAGGCTACGTCGTGAAAATCAAGAGCTACGCGATACTAATGAGTTGTTGAAGGCTGCCTCGGCTTTTTCGCCTCATGACTCGACCCGAAACGTTAAGAAATGATCCGGTTCATCGATGAAAACCGGAATCGTTTCTCTGTCGAGTTCATCTGCACTGGCGTTGAAAAATAACCGGGCTGGTGGGTTTATCACCTCGCGTGGGTATCGCCAGTCCAAGGCTCTGAAGCGTACTGGGTTTAGTTCCTACCTCAGCTAAGGAAGGATTGAACTATGCCTAGAAAGTATTCCGTCGAGTTCAAGGAGAAGGCGGTCCATCAGATCATCGAAATGGTCCGCCTGGAGTCTTGCTCACTGCAACGCGCCTACACGGAGGTCGGTGAGCTGCTTGGAGTATCTCACCACACGTTGCGGGCTTGGTACCGTGACAGCGCTTCAGTACGTGATGACTCTGACGCTTCAGGCGGCGAAACAATGGAAGAAGAGCTTGGGGCGTCTGCGCCGAGAAAACCGCGAACTGAAACGAGCAAACGGGATTCTTAAGACTGCTTCGGCTTTTTTCGCAGCGGAACTCGACCGACCCTAAGACCAAATGATCTCTTACATCGACGCGTATAAAGATCAGTTTGGGGCCCGGGTCCATCTGCAGAGTCCTTAAACAAGCAGATCGTGGATTCATCACCTCACGCGGCTACCGCAAAGCCACCACACGTGTTCCCAGCGCAAGAGCCTTAAGCGATAGCCTGCTCATCCCAGAGATACAGCGTGTGCATGCGGAAAACTTCTCGGTCTACGGCATCCGCAAAATGTGGCACGCCATGAACCGTGAAGGCTTTCATATCGGCCGCGACAAGACCGCACGACTGATGAAACTCGCAGGTGTTTCCGGCCGCAGACGTGGACGACCCCCTATGACAACGATTAGCCCGAAGACACCGGATCATCGCCCAGACCTTGTACAGCGAGACTTCCATGCGCAGGCGCCAGGCAGGTTGTGGGTTGCCGACATTACCTACGTTCGCACCCTGTCAGGATTCGCCTACACCGCATTTGTCGTGGATGTATTCAGCCGAAAAATTGTTGGTGTCGTTACACGATCGACAATGCGCACCGATGCGCTGCCCATGGAGGCATTGGAGCATGCGTTAACGACTGCAGGGCGAATTCATGGAAACCAGTTAATTCACCATAGCGATCGGGGCAGCCAGTATGTGTCGTGGAAGTATTCCACTGCGCTAGCTGAGTCAGGAATCCGCCCGAGTGTGGGAACAGTCGGCGATTCTTACGACAATGCGCTAGCCGAAACAGTCAACGGTCTCTACAAGGCTGAACTGATTCATGCCCAAGGCCCGTGGACGTCGGTCGGAGAAGTCGAACTGGCCACCTTGCGGTGGGTGCATTGGTGGAACACCAAGCGGCTTCATGAAGCTTTGGACTACGCCACCCCACAGGAAGTAGAAACCGAGTACTATCTCACCCAGCCCATCAACACAGGGCCGTAAAAGAAGCGGAACTAAACCCAGGACGCTTCACTCGCGGGTTAAGTGCTCGTCGACTTCGTGATGCTGTTCTGGTTGAACGCATTAGTGCTGTTCATCGGGATAATTATGGTGTCTTAGGTGTGCGGAAAATGTGGCATGCTCTTCGCCGTGAAGGAATCGATATCGGTCGTGAACACGCTACCCGACTGATGCGCCTGGCTGGCGTTTCTGGCAAAGGCAAAGGCGGATCACCAATTACAACCCGAAAAGCTAACGTGCCTGATTTGCGCCCGGACTTGGTCGAGCGTGAATTCAAAGCCCGGGGCCCGAATAAGCTGTGGGTGGCTGACATTACCTATGTACGGACACGAAAAGGATTCGTCTACACCGCGTTTGTCACCGACGTCTACTCCCGGCGGATCGTCGGGTGGGCGCTGTCAGATTCGATGCGGACCGAAGCTTTGCCGCTGCAAGCACTCAACCAAGCGATTGTGAGCGCTGAGGAAACAACAGGTCTCATTCACCATTCGGATCACGGCTCGCAGTACGTCAGCGTTGTCTACAACGAGCGACTTACCCGGCACGGCATTACAGCTTCCACCGGAAGTGTTGGTGACTCCTATGATAATGCTCTGGCTGAAAACGTTAACGGCCCCTCATAAGAACGAGCTAGTCCATACCCGCAGGTGGGATGACGTTGTAGAGGTAGAAATCGCGACGTTCGAGTGGGTGTCATGGTGGAACGAGACAAGGATCCACCAAAGCCTGGGATACCGAACCCCAGCCGAGGTGGAATCCGAATTTTGGAAGAAGACCCCGCAGCAGGCAATAATGGAAAACAAGGCAAATGCCTAGGAACAAAACCCGGAGCACTTCAGTATGAGGTCTCACAGTAATGTGGATGCCAGCGTGAAGTATGTCCGACCAACCCAGCGATGAAGCTCAAATAATCCAACTTCTAATTCATCGCTAGGAGGCATACACCCATGGCCTATGACTTCGTCATTGGCGTGGACGTCGGCAAATACTTCCACCACGCCTGCGTCCTCGACCCCCAAGGCAGGCAAGTCCTGTCCAAACGCATCAACCAGCATGAAGGCTCGCTACGCAAGCTCTTTGGCCAATTCCTCGCTGACGACGCCTCGGTCCTTGTCATTGTCGATCAACCCAACAACATCGGCCGGTTAACCGTCGCAGTCGCCCAAGACATGGGCGTCGACGTTCGCTATCTACCAGGACTTGCGATGCGACAGCTTTCTCGCATCCACGTCGGCAACTGTAAGACCGATGTACGCGACGCCTACGTTATCGCCCATGCCGGTCTTAACCTTCCAGATTCCCTGCGCAACCTCGACCGCGTTGAGGACGTCTTTATCCAGCTGAAAGTTCTCAACGGGATCGACGAAGACCTCGCCCGGGCCTACACACGCCTGATTAACCAGATGCGATCCGCGCTCGTAGGAACCTATCCTGCATTCGAACATGTCCTGCGCGGACAGATGATTCACCGAAAGTGGATCCTCCACCTACTTGCAAAATACGGTGGCCCCACCAAGATTCGACGCATCGGTAGAACACGCCTGAAAGCCTTTGCACGCAAACACAGGGCACGCAATCCTGAGCCTGTCATCGATGCCATGCTTGCTGCCATCCACGAACAGACCGTATCCATTGCCGGCGCAGAATACGCCGAACTTGGCGTAGCAATGTCCGCCACAGATGCACTAGCCAAACTCGAGCATCGTAAAGAAATCGAAGCGCAGGTACTCAAGCTGATTCAGGACATTCCGCAGACCGAGATTCTTTTTATCCATGCCCGGTATCGGCCCGCGTAGCGCCGCGCAGATCCTCATGACTGTTGGCGATATGTCCGACTTCCCCGATGCAGCGCACCTAGCATCCTATGCAGGCCTATCACCGCGGACGAATCAGTCAGGAACGTCTATCATGTCGAATTCACCCAACAGGGCTGGCAACAAAAAATTAAAGAACGCCCTATGGCAATCGTCTTTTGCATCGATCAGATTCCACGAGCGTTCCCGGCAATTCTATGAACGAAAACGCAAAGAAGGCAAAAGACACAACGCCGCAGTCGTCGCACTCGCACGCCGACGCCTCAACGTCCTCTTCGCCATGATGCGAAACGGCGAGCTCTACCGAGACATCTCCACAGCCCAGGAGGCCGCAGCAGCCTAGAACCAACAGACCCCCACCTCAAGCCGATTGCACAGCAAGCCCAATCGGCTCCTCACCGTGCCCGAAAACAACATCCACAAGGAAAAGCAGAAACCCTTCACACCCCCAACAAACTCACCCACGGAATTGACAAACTATATAGGAACACCTCCCTGGGCGATGGTGCAGGCGCGGAGAGCGCCGCTGTTGCCGATGCCGCGCCCAACACCGCGACGGTAGTAGAGTACCCGCTGCCGGTGCAGGAGTTTGCGGTGACCCGCTACGATTTGCCCGCCGGCACCACGGTTTCCACGCAGCTTCCCGGACCGGCCATCGCCCTGGCTACTTCTGGTGTGGTCACGGTAAACGACCTGGAGCTAGCCCCGGGCGAGGCCGCCTGGTTGCCGGTAACCGGCGGCGACACTACCCGCCTTAGCGCGGCCGCGGGTAAAGATTCGCAGCTCTTTATCGCGGCGGCGCGCCCTGCGCGGCAAGTAGCGCTACCGCGCCGCTGGGGACGCCGCCGCGCGACAAGTAGCACTGTCGCGCTAACCGGCGCTATTTACGACATGGTGGGGCGGCGGAACGCAGCTGCGGCGGCTAGCAGCACTACGGTGAGTGCTACCATCCAGGCCACGAAAGCCCAGACTGCGGTGCCGGGCTGGCCGGTGGCAAGGATTTCGGCGCTTGGCGTGCCGTCGATGGCGGCGCCGGCGCGGGCGGCGAAGGTAAGCGGATTCCACCGGGCGATGGGTTGAACCACACCAGCGAATTGCTCCACGGGCACGAGGCCGCCGTTAAGTGCCATGGCCGCCATGATGATGGGGGCCGGGCCAATGGCGGCCTCCGGGGTGGCGCACATCGCGCCCACCATGGCCGATAGCGAGGCGGCCACCACCGCGCCGAAGATGATGACTAACAGCACCCAGCCAAACCCGGCCAGCGTGTGAATACGCAGGCCAGAAGCCACGGAAGCCAGCAGCACCGCGCAGCCGGAGATAAGGCTGCGTAAGGAATCGAAACACCAGCGGCCGAAGATCTCCGGGCTGGTGCCGTAGCGCGTGGTCGCGATGCGGGTGGTGATACCGCGTTGGCGTTCCTTAATTATCTGCGCGGCGGCGGAGGTGCCATTCATCAGTTCGCTGGAAAGGATGAGCGCGATGGTAAGCGGTAACGCGTCGAGCGTGGCAGAGCCTTGCGAGGCCGCCATGAGGTCGCCAAACAGCCACCGCATGACCAGGAACATCAAAACGGGACCAGCCACGGTATTGGTAATTACCGCGCTATCGCGGCGGGCGGCGCGCAGGTGCCTTCCAAAATGCGTGGCGACAGTGGACAGCCAGGTGGTGTCGTGCGACACGGTGGCGGTGGTGTGGTTAGTCATGTTTCCTCCCCTGGAAAGCGGTGATAAAGCCCCATACGCCAACGACGGTCATGGCGATGAGCCAGCACAGTGCTTCGACTCCGCGCGCCCCCAGGGCAGCGCCACCTAGTAGGTTGCGGGCGGTGTCCAAGATGGGAGATAGCGGTACGTGCCGGATGATGGGGCCAATGCCGCCGGGCAGCGCATCCGCAGGCACGAATGCGGTGGAGAACATCACCATGACCAGCACGAGGTTTTGGAAGAGCAAGGACGCCGAGGTGGGCTTGGGGGCCAACAGGCAGGAGCCATCGATAAACGCGGAGAGGATGATGGTGAGGGCGGCGAAAAGGGCGATGGTAAGGATAATACGACCCGGTCCGGCAGCGTAGCGGGCACCGAGCAGGATCGTGGTGAGGACGACGATGCTGCACGACCACGCGGCGCGGGTGAGATCTGCCAGCAGCCGGCCGACGACCGTGGCCCAGGCGGGCGTCCCGGTGGCGCGGATGCGGTCGTGGATGCCGTTTTCGGCGTCACGCGTAATCGCCAAGGAGGAGCCCCCGGCGGCGAACACAATCGCCTGAATAACGCCGGCGGGCAGGAGGAAGGCGGCGTAATCGATGCCGAGTTCCGTCGAAGCCTTGGCGAAGGTGGCGTAAAAGATGACCATGAACAGGCTGGGTATTGCCACGGCGGAAACCATTACGGCCTTGTTGCGGACGGTGCGCAGGACATTGCGGTGCCACGAGGCAGCGACTGCTCCGAGCGCGTTCACTGGGAGCCTCCACCGGTGTGGGGAGCCTGCTGCGCGATGTCGCCGGACCCGGCGATAGCGAAGTAGACATCGTCCAAGGAGGGCGGAACCAAGGAGACGTCCGCGACCGAGGTGTCGTCGCCATCCCACAAGGCCAGCGCCCGGACTAGGGTGCGGTGGCCATCGGGGGCATCGACGCGCAATACGGTGTCCTCTTGGCGGCAGTCGATGCGGTGTTCTTGCAAGGTGTGGGTGAGGCGTGCGGCATCGTCCGGGCTAGACATCGTGATGAGGCACACCGTGGTGCCATAGCGGTCCTTGAGCTCGGCGGGGGTGCCTTCGTCGAGCACCTTGCCTCCGGCGAGCACGGCGACGCGGTCTGCGAGCTGGTCAGCTTCTTCCAGGTATTGGGTAGTAAGCAGGATCGAGGTGCCGTCGGCCGCCAGCCCGCGGACGGTATCCCACACGGAGCTGCGCGCGGCGGGGTCGAGGCCCGTGGTCGGCTCGTCGAGGAACAGCAGCGCGGGCGGGACAGTGAGGGAGGCGGCGATATCTAACCGCCGGCGCATGCCGCCCGAGTATGCCGAAACCAGGCGGTCGGCGGCGCCAACCAGATCGAAGCGCTCAAGAAGTTCCGCGGCGCGGGCCTTCGCATCGCTAGCTTTAAGCCCTGCCAGGCGGCCAAAGAAGATGAGGTTTTCCTTGCCGGTAAGCTCCTCATCCACTGCGGCGTATTGCCCGGTCAGCGCGATGGAAGCGCGCACCTTGGAAGGATCCGTGGCTAAGTTGTGGCCATCGATGATGGCGGTTCCGCCCGTGGCGGGCAGCAGCGTGGAAAGGACATTGACCAAGGTTGTCTTGCCGGCACCATTGGCGCCTAGGACGGCGAGGATGCCCCCGCGCGGAATGGCGAGGGTCACACCGCGCAGGATTTCCGTTCGCTTCTTGACTTTTCCCAGGCTACATCGCAGATCTTGGACATCAAGCACCAGGTCGCGGCCTTTTGCGTGGGCGCTGGTTGAGGGGACTGCGGTGGCGCTGGGGTCACCGCTAGCGGTTGCCGTGGTGGGGTTTTCTTTCATGATTCA
This sequence comes from Corynebacterium sp. KPL1824, assembly GCF_000478095.1. NCBI lineage: Bacteria > Bacillati > Actinomycetota > Actinomycetes > Mycobacteriales > Corynebacteriaceae > Corynebacterium > Corynebacterium sp. KPL1824. The sequence goes on from NZ_KI515750.1 coordinate 12,513, forward strand.
TCCCTGGATATACGTCAACGGTCTATTAGACGGCGCACCGATTCTCCTACCGCAGAAGGAAAACCGATTATTGCCCGCGAACGATGGATTGTGGTCCACGGAGCAAGCGCCTGGGGTAGTGCCAACTAATCCTTAGAAAATGATGTATGTCTAGCGGCACCGGGTCGTGCACAGCGCCCCGCAGGAGAGGGCTGCACAGGTCGGCTGATCGGCGGCGACGCTGCAGGTTGCTGCAAAGTTGAGCATACCATAATTAGGCATGGCATGCTTGACAATTAAGTCGAAGGCCTGTAAGCTACCAAGTGTGAGCTAAGAATCTGGGTATTCCGACTAGTCAGGGTCAAACCGCGTGGCTGACCGTAATTCGTATTGTGGCTCGCGCCTCTCAAGCACAAAGGAGTATCCATGGATTCTCGAGAGCAAATCGAAGATAAGATTCTCTGCGGTCAGCCCTTCCGCCCTATTGAGGACCCGGATCTCTATTACGAGATGATGGAGGCGGCGGAGAAGTGTCACGATCTCAACCAGCTTCGTCCACTTCAAACAGCGGAGAAGCAGGCAGTGATGGCAGACCTGCTTGGTGAACTGGGGGAGCGCTTAATGGTTTTCCTGCCATTTCATGTCCAATATGGCTCGAAAATCAAGGTCGGAGATGGCGTGACCTTCAATCGAGGAACGACGGTACTTGATATGGCCCCGGTGACATTTGGCAATGAGGTCATGGTTGGTCCATGGTGTTCCTTCTTTGCTGGCAATCACGCCTTAGACCCCGTAGAGCGGCAATACATGGTGTGTACCGGGGGTGCGATCACCATACAAGACCATGTGTGGCTTGGTGGCAATTGCACGGTAACTGCGGGTGTCACGATTGGGCATGGTGCAGTAATTGGTGCTGGCAGTGTTGTGACAAGAGATATTCCGCCCATGGTACTCGCAGCCGGTAATCCGTGCCGAGTCATTCGTGATATTGGCCCGGAAGATAAGCTCATGGGGGAGTCTTGGGTTCCTGAGTGGCCTAGTTGGATTACGGATTGAGACGGCTGTGAAAGTTCTCGCGGTCGTCCTGGGTTCTGAGGGTGATATGCTGCCATTTGCGCACCTTGGTGTCGCACTTCGAGATCGTGGCCACCAGTTTGTTTTGGCTGGGTTTAGCGAATTCGGCGGGAGTTTTCGTGCAAACGGGGTGGACTACATCGAGTTACCCGGTGATTACCGGGCGTTAATGAAGCGCCTTTTGGGCGATAGTAAAGGCATGATGGACACTGTCTTAGGTATCCGTGAGATGATATCTGACGCCCACGTTTTCGATGTGTTAGAGCATGCCATGGATGGCGTTGACGTGGTCATGTACACCCAATTCAGTGAAGTTGCTCGGTTGTTAGGGGCTGCACGCGGAGTCCCCAGCGTTCGGGTGCAGGTTTTCCCTACCGAACCCTGCCTCCGTTACAGCCTCGTGGATCCGCGAAAACTGGACGGCTCTGTCGGAGCTCTGGTCACCCACTGGATGTCCAATACTCTGATGGCTTGGGCGATGCGCCCAGTGATAGCGGCATGGCGCCGTAGGTTGGGGCTGCGTCAGCGAGCGCTCTCCTCTCCACCAACCACGATCTACCAATTCAGTCCCGCGTTGAGTCCGCCGGCGCCGGAATGGAAAAACCACATTCACGTCACTGGCGAGTGGCTTGACCCGCACCACAGTGAACTCGCCCTAGACCCAGCAGTCGAGGAGTTTGTGGCTGCCGGCTCGGCCCCGGTTCTGGCAAGCTTTGGGAGTATGGTCTCAGATCGCGTTTATGACCTTCAACGATGGACTCGAGACGCGTGCATCGAGCATGGTCTGCGGGCGATAATCGTCGATCCCGATCATGAGCCTGGTGTGAGAGAAGGAATCCTCACCGTCGCCCGGGTCCCGTTCGCGACTGTGCTTCCGTGGTGCCGTGCAGGCATCTGCCACGGCTCACTGGGCACCACCGGGGCGATCCTGCGCGCCGGCAAGCCGTGCCTTGCGGTTGCATTCGGTGGTGACCAACACTTCCATGCCAACGCAGTTTGTCGAAACGGTGCCGGGCCGAACTATATTGACGCCCAGCGAGGCGAACTGAGTGCCCAGTCCCTGGCCGCCGGAATTGCCGATTTGGTAAGTGGAGCATACGACTCCGCAGCCCGCAGGATGCCCGAGTTGCTTGCCACAGACCCGGGTACCGTCGCAGCAGTAGAAATCGTGCTTAATCAGTCCGACCTAGCGAAAGGCGAAAAATGACAGAAATCAGCTGCGAGGGAGTCTTTCCGTTTGTGGCCGGACATCGCACTGGAACCCTCTTGTTTTGCTTCCATCACGCAGGAGGCAGCGCTTCCGTCTATCGTGGATGGGTGGGGGTCAACCCAAGCATTGACGTGGTGCCGGTGGAGCTTCCCGGAAAGGCAACCCGTCGCCGAGAGAAATGGGTAAGCGACTTTGACAAGCTCGCCGATATGTGCGCAACCGAGATAGTAGATCTGGCGGCGGGCGCGCCGATTGCGTTGTACGGCCACTCCATGGGGGCAGCGCTGGCCTACCAGGTTGCTGCCTGCCTGCAGCAGATGCATCGGCCCACTATACCGGAAGCCGTGGTGGTGGCCGCACGGCAGGCGCCCGGAGAAACCGTGCCTGGGGAATACCACTCGTCAATGGGGTTCGGTGCGCTGCGCAGGGAGTTTGAGAAGGTAGGTGGCACACCACCTGAGATCCTTGCCAATGATGATGTGATGAAGCTGCTGCTCGCTGACATTCGTCGCGATTATGTGTTACACGAGGGCTTTCACCATGCAACCACGGTGCTTCGCTCTCCTGTGCTGGCATTGGCGGGGGATAGCGACCCAGCTGTCAGCCCAGAGATGCTTTCCCGGTGGGAAAATTTTACCAGCGGTAGTTTTGAACTGAAGGTCCTGCCGGGTGGGCATTTCTTCCCGCTCGATACTGGAACCGAGTTCCTCGACCTGCTTGCCGGTTTTCTAGCGGGAATTACTGGGAACACTGCCTGGTTAGCGCGGAACAATGCGTGATTGTGACTGTTAAGTAAAGAGGCCCCGATGACCGAACAAAAACCACCCATTACATTTAGGCAAATATCTCAACCTGCCCACCGGCAGATCACGGTGTCGCTGCTATTGGCGGTGCTGGCGGCGTTTTTGTCGCTGGTGCCGGTAATCGTGCTGGTTGAGCTGGTGCGCACCGTAATGCTGTCCTTCCAGGGAGAGCCGATAGATGCGTCAAAGCTGTGGCTGCTAGTCGCGGCGCTCATGGTGGCCACCGTCCTACATGGACAGGCAACCGTGAAGAGCCTCCAGGTAAGCCACCAGGCCGACGGCCTTTTGGGCGAGCACTTACGCCAGCAGCAGATTACCAAGCTGGGTAGGCTCCCGCTGTCTTGGTTTACGCGGACACCTTCGGGGACTGTGAAAACCTACATCGAAGACGACGTCACCAAGATCCACCAGCTCATCGCCCACGCGCCGCACGATTATTCGGCCGGTGTACTCGTACCGCTATTGAGCCTGGGATACATGTTCGTGGTGGACTGGCGGATAGGCCTGCTGGGCCTGGTACCACTGCTGTTGGCAGTGGCCACCATGCCGTTTATGATGCGCGAGTTTCAAGAAAAGGCGGAGAAATTTAAGTCCAGCCAGAAGCAGCTAGACGCCGCCGTCGTAGAGTTGGTGCGCGGCATCCCGGTTATCAAGGTGTTTGTTCCGGAAGGCTACGACGAGAGCATTTTCCTTAGTCGTTCCCGGAGTTTTGGTGGGTTCTATCGCGAGTGGTTGCACGCCACCGTACACCCCACCGCTTTGATGAAGATCTTCACCTCCACCGGGTTTGGCCTGCTGGTGGTAGCCGCGGCCAGCCCGTGGCTCATCACGTCTGCGGGCGTACCAGTGGCCGATGTGCTGGCAGCGTTTTTGTTGATCAACAACATCGCCGCGCCTCTGCTTATGCTTTCGCGCACTAACATCATGTTTTCGGAGGCGAAGGCTGCCGCGGCGGATCTCACCGAGTTCTTCAACATCCCGGTATTGCCGCCCGCTGCTGGCGGCAGGGAGCCTGCAAACGCCGGAATTGAGTTGAAAGATTTAAGCTTCTCCTACGTGCCGGACACCCCGGTGCTTTCCGGCATTAACCAAAAACTTACCGCCGGCAGCATCACTGCGGTGGTGGGACCTTCCGGCTCGGGGAAGTCCACGTTAGCCGCGCTCATCCCCCGGCTATTAGACCCCACGGAGGGGTCGGTGCGCATTGGTGGCGTCCCTAGTACTGATCTCCGATCTGACCAGCTCTACCGTAGGGTAGGGTTCGTCTTCCAGGACCCTTACCTTATGCGGATGAGCGTGCGGGATAACATTCGCCTCGCTCACCCGGAGGCCACCGACGCAGACGTGGTTCGCGCCGCCCGCGCCGCCCAGATTCATGAGCGCATTACCCATCTGCCGCGCGGCTACGACTCGGTGGTGGGAGAGGACGCGCAGCTTTCCGGTGGCGAGCAGCAGCGGCTGGCTATTGCCCGGTCCATCTTGCTCGACGCGCCGATCCTCGTGTTGGATGAGGCCACCGCTTTTGCGGATCCGGACTCCGAGGCCGCGATCCAGCGGGCCATTACCGAGCTGGTGGCCGGGCGCACGCTAGTAGTTATCGCACACCGGCTCCACACGATCACCGGCGCTGACCGGATCCTCATGCTGGAAAACGGTGAGGTCACCGAAGCAGGCACTCACGAAGAGTTAGTGGCGGCAGGCAAGGGCTACGCCACGATGTGGGCACGCTACCAAACCGCGCAGGCGGGCATCCAAGGGGAGGAAAAATAATGATCCGCACGCTCTATTCACTGGGCAGTCCGGCTGATCGTCGCCGTCTGGTGCTGGTCCTTACGCTAATTGGGATTTCCGCGGTGGCGTTGGCCATTGGCCTTATCCTCATTGCACTGTTTTTGGACACGCTGTTTAGCGAAGATCCCGCGCAGGCCGCAGCATGGTTGCCCTGGATCATTATCTCCGTCCTCGTCTACGCCGCCGCAGACTGGCCCACTGAGGTTATTGCCCAGGACCTGGGGCATGATTACGTGCTGCGCATCCACCGGCTTATCGCCGATCGCACGGCACAGCTACCCCTGGGCTATTTTGAAGAAGATCGCGCCGGCCAGATCGGTGTTGTAGCCACCAGCGGTGCGCTGTTTGCCGCTAACGCTCCGGCAATGATGCTGCGGCCCATGCTGCACGGTGCTGCCTCGGCCGGTTTGGCTTGCGTGTTTCTCATCGCCGTGGACTGGCGGCTGGGGCTGGTTACCGTTGCAGTGGCTGCCGTGGTGTGGTTCGCCTATAACCGCCTAATGCGGCAGTACCGCGTGGCAGAGCGCCAGAAGGGCGAGCGCAACGAGCACGGCGCCGCGGAGGTGCTGGAGTTCGCCCAGGTGCAGCCGGTGCTGCGCATGGCTGGGCCGGATTCGCTGGGGGAGCGCGCCGTGCGCGCCTCGATTCGAGAGCAGCTTAGCGCCCAGCAGCACACCCAGAAGACAGGTGAGATGATCATGGGTCGTCTGGCTTTAATCATCATGGTCGGTACCGTGGTCATTGATGCCCTGGCCACCGTGCTACTTCTCAACCACTGGCTAGAAGCAGGCACCTACATTGGCGTCATTGTGTTGGTGTTCATCCTGGCTCGCGTTGCTATGTCGGGCATACCCTACGGCGAGGGCTTGGAATCCGCGCGCAATACCTTAGATGAGATCCAAAAGATCCTCGATGCGCGGGTGTTGCCGGAGCCTGCGGTTCCGGCGGCGCCACGCGACTATGGCATCGAGTTCGATGGGGTGGGCTTTGGCTACGAACCCAACACCCCAGTGGTCCGCGACGTGAGTTTCCGCGTGGCGCCCGGAACTACTACTGCGTTGGTGGGTCCCAGCGGCTGCGGCAAGAGCACCTTGCTAAAACTTGCGGCACGCTTCTATGACGTTGACCAGGGGACCATCCGTATCGGTGGTGTGGATATTCGCGATCTTGGCTCCCGGGCGGTGTTGGATTCGCTGGCTATGGTGTTCCAATACGTGTACCTCTTCGAGGACACACTGTATGAAAACATCCGCCTGGGCTGCCACAATGCAACGCGGGAGGAGGTGCTCCGCGCAGCGGAGTTGGCCGGTGTCACCGAGATTGCCCGGCAGCTGCCGCAGGGGTTTGACACCCTGATTAGCGAGGGCGGGCAGAATCTCTCCGGTGGTGAGCGTCAGCGTGTCTCCATCGCTCGTGCGCTACTGAAGGACGCGCGGATCGTGCTGCTTGATGAGGCGACTAGCTCTCTAGACGTGCAGAATGAGCACCTTGTGATGCGCGGTATGAAAACGCTTTCTGCCGAGCGCACCATCGTCGTAATTGCGCACCGGCTGCACACCATCCGCGACGCGGACCAGATTGTGATGATGAGTCCCTCCGGCACCGTGGAGTCTATCGGCAACCACGAGGAACTCATGGAGAGTTCCCCACGCTACCGCAGCTTCTGGGGTGAAAAGAGCGACGCCACCAGCTGGAAGCTGTAGGGACTAGCTGTCGCGGCCGCGTAGATACCGCACCGTGCGCGCCAGTGCGAGATCATCGCACGGTTCGCAGGCGGTAAGGCGGCCTTTTTCCACGCGCAGGAGAAGATCGCAGCACCGCGCCACCAGCTCCATGTCATGGGTTACTACCAAAACGGTCTTGCCCTGCCGGGCTAGGGCGTCTAGCAGGTGGGCCACCCGGTGCATGCGGCACAGGTCCAGCCCGCTGGTGGGTTCATCGAAGACGATTACCTCGCGCTCACTTAGGACTGCTGAGGCGATGGCCACGCGCTGGCGTTCGCCGCCCGAAAGCGACATCGGGTGCCGGGCCCGCTTGTCCGCGAGATCAAGTGCACCAAGCACCTCGGTAAGGCGCGCTTCGTTTTTCCCATCCGGTCCACTGGTGCCGATGATTACGTCGGACTCCACGCTCTCCCCGAAAAGCTGGTGGTTTACGTCCTGCATTACTAAATAGGACTGGCGCAGGCGCTGCCGGGGACCCGAGAGCGAGCGGTTATTGATGTCCACCACGCCGGTGGCCTTAGATTCCAGGCCAGTCAGAACGCGCACAAAGGTAGATTTTCCGGCCCCGTTGCGTCCTACCACGCCGATGACTTGTCCTTGCGGCAACTCCGTGTGGCTGATGCTCAGGGATGGCTCTGTAGCCTTGGGGTAGGTGAACTGTAGCTTTTTGAGCACCATCGTGCCACTTGAAGGGCGTGGCTCGCGGGTCACCTCGGGGACCTGCTGCGCTGAGCGCAAGCCCATGCGGTACAGTTCGGCCTTGTCTAGGGTGCGAAACTCCGAGCCGCTGAGATCATGAGCGATCTGCCCGTCCTGCATAACCAGCACTCGGTCCACGATGTCAACTAGGTAGGAAAGCCGATGCTCAGCGATCAGGACGGTGCGGCCCTGTGTCTTCCACTGCGCGACGATGCGGCGCAGCTCATCGACGGCGGCGAGGTCGAGATTTGATGATGGTTCGTCTAGTAGTAGTACCTGTGGGTGCATCGCGGCCACTGAAGCGCATGCTATTTTTTGTTTCTGGCCGCCGGAAAGTGTGAACAGGTGCCGGTCGAGGAGATGAACCATGCCGAAATCTGCGGAAAGTTCCCCAATACGCTGTCGAATCTCGTTGGGCGCCACGCCGAGGTTTTCGCAGCCAAAGGCGAGTTCGCTGGCTACTTCCAGCGTGAAAAATTGCGACTTGGGGTTTTGGAACACTGAGCCTACGCGTTCGGCGATGTCGTGTGGGTGGGCATGAGTGATGTCTTCGTCGTCCAGCAGCACCTCCCCCGAAATCTGGGCGTCGCAGAACGTGTGCGCCACGCCGTTTATCAGGCGTAGCAGGCTGGACTTACCGCAGCCTGATTCGCCACACACTAGAACTAGTTCGCCCTTCGCCACGGTGAGATTTACGTGGTGCAGCACCGGCTCCGCTGTGTTTTGACCATAGGATAGTGACACATCGTGCAGCTTTATCACGGCAGCATCACTATATTTACCAGTAGTAGGATCAGGGACACGACGAGCACGCTTATGACTATTGCGTCGCCTACGCGGAAGCCTATCTCGCACAGCGTGGTTCGTCGGCGAGGCGAGCCCAATCCGCGGGTCACTGCAGACATAGCCAGCTCGTTGCCGATGCTCACAACGGACGCCAACAGTGGCACAAAGCGGTATTCGAGCATAGCGATCGGGTTGCGCAGGCCCGAGATGCCACGCATCTGCATGGCGGTGCGGATATCGCGGTATTCCTCGAGAATCGTCGGGAAGAACCGGAACATGATGGACGTGGGGATGGTCAGGGCGTCGGGGCTCCGCATGCGCTGCATCGCGGCCATGAATTCGCTGGCCGAGACGGTGCGTAGTAGGTACCAGCAGCACGTGATGCCAGGGAGGATGAGCGAAAGCCCTGCGAACCACGTAGCGCACACGTCCACGATGATGTGGCGCTCGGGCAGGGCCTGTACCACCACCGCAGGAAAGCCGGCGAGCACCGCGAAGGTGAGTGCGTATCGCAGTGCAGCGGCCACCATGCCGGAGGCGAGGAAAAGTGCCCCGGGAACGGCAATGAGCATCCACCGGGCGGTGCTGCCCAGCGCCCCACTGGACCCGGCCGGTGAGATGAGCACCGAGGACACCACGAGGATGACCAGCACCGTGGTGCGTGGGTCCAGATGGAGTCCCGCTGTGTGCGTGCCTGATCCGGGCAAAGTGGGCGACATCAGGCGATTCCTGCTCGCTGGAAGTGCTTGGTGAAGATGCGCCGGCCGAGGATCCCGCCGAGGATCCCGCAGACGAAGGTTACTATCACAATGATGAGGAATAGCCAAGTCATCTGGCCAATAGAGGTGAGGCCATCCGCGAAACTAGCACCATATTTGGTCTGCATGCCGCTGCTCTCTATGTAGCGCCGAGTGGTGAAGAAAAGCGGAATATATGATGCGGTGGGTGACACTGCTATAAAGGCATAGGCGATCACACTGTGTATTGCGCTCGTATACTTGCCGGCGCGCAAAATTAACTCGGCAAACACGGCCATGACCAAGCTGAGCAGCAGTGGCCATATGCCTAAACCAAGCAGCAGGCTGGCGAGGCCGCTGAGAAGAAGGAATATGAAGACCATGCCGGGCTTGTGCACCTTGGCCAAGAACAGCATCATCGGGATGCCCAGGATGAGGGCCTGAACGCTGGTGATCATCACGTAGGTGATGGGGGTGATGCCGATGAAGGCGATGACCACGCCGGCTACCAAGTTGATGACGAAGAAGATGCCGATGTTCATCAGGTCGGTGATGTTCAGCCGTCCTGCTTTTGCATCTTTCGGGGTGGTGTGGGGAGTACTGGGCATGATGTTTCCTTTCAGATTAGGCTGCTTGTGCGTAGCACTGGGTTGGGGGCAAGTGGCTTGTCAGGTGAGTGAAACAGGTGTGGCATGAACTCTAAATTTCGCCTTCTTCTACGTCGCTGCCGAGGGCCCGACCCCCGGAAAGTGGACACATCGGGGGCTAGCTATGCTGCTGTGGTCAGTATAGCCGAAGTCTCGGCTTCAAAGACATCAGGAGCTACGAGATTGCACCAGGAGTGCCGCCTGCGCGTGTTGTAGCGCATGCACCACCGGAAGACCTCTTGACGACAGCTAATTGGGTTGTCAAAGACTTTCCGATCACGCAGCACTTCCCGCTTTAAGGTGGCGTTAAAGGATTCTGCCAGGGCATTATCGGCACTCGTTTCTACCGCTCCCATGGACTGGCGCACACCTAACGACGAGCAGTAGTTCCTAAAGGCTTGTGAGGTGTACACGCTGCCGTGATCGGAATGGAAAATAGTCCCGTCAAGACTGCCGCGCACGCCGTGTGCGTGGGCTAGAGCATCGATAACTAGTGAGACCCGCATGTGGTCTGCGAGTGCATAACCTGCAAGTTTACGTGAATACGTGTCAATGACTGTGGCAAGGTACATGTTTTTGCCTCCCTTACAGGGCAGGTAGGTAATGTCGCCGACATACACACGATTTGGCTCGCCAGCTGTGAACTTGCGGCCTACTAGATCTGGCATGACACGGTGACCAGGCTTACGCCTGGTAGTAATGCATCGACGCCGTTTGCTAAAGCCTTTTAACCCCATGGATTTCATGATGCGTGCAACTTTCTTGTGATTGATCGGGGTATACGTCGTGTCCTCCTTGAGGCTTGCGGCGATGCGTTTAGCACCATAAAGCCCGTGCTCATCATCGAAGATGGTCTTGATTCTTGCACCAATAACGGCATCAGAATACATCTTTAACCTGCGTTTTTTACGGGTGCTCACCCACTTGTAAAATGAAGCGTCCTGGGTTTAGTTCCGCTTCTTTTACGGCCCTGTGTTGATGGGCTGGGTGAGATAGTACTCGGTTTCTACTTCCTGTGGGGTGGCGTAGTCCAAAGCTTCATGAAGCCGCTTGGTGTTCCACCAATGCACCCACCGCAAGGTGGCCAGTTCGACTTCTCCGACCGACGTCCACGGGCCTTGGGCATGAATCAGTTCAGCCTTGTAGAGACCGTTGACTGTTTCGGCTAGCGCATTGTCGTAAGAATCGCCGACTGTTCCCACACTCGGGCGGATTCCTGACTCAGCTAGCGCAGTGGAATACTTCCACGACACGTACTGGCTGCCCCGATCGCTATGGTGAATTAACTGGTTTCCATGAATTCGCCCTGCAGTCGTTAACGCATGTTCCAATGCCTCCATGGGCAGCGCATCGGTGCGCATTGTCGATCGTGTAGCGACACCAACAATTTTTCGGCTGAATACATCCACGACAAATGCGGTGTAGGCGAATCCTGACAGGGTGCGAACGTAGGTAATGTCGGCAACCCACAACCTGCCTGGCGCCTGCGCA
>NZ_KI515750.1:25298-99066 GCF_000478095.1 Corynebacterium sp. KPL1824
GCGGACCATTTCGATGATCTGATGGACCGCCTTCTCCTTGAACTCGACGGAATACTTTCTAGGCATAGTTCAATCCTTCCTTAGCTGAGGTAGGAACTAAACCCAGGACGCTTCAAAACGAGGAACGATTCAGCTTTAACACATCGCACATCCGCTTAACCGAGTACTCGGTTCGGTGGTCATCGACAAACTGGAAGCGGATCACCAGTGAGTCTCTTCGGCAAAATATTTCGCGGCCTTACGCAGGATGTCGCGTTCTTCGCGCAGCTTAGAGACTTCTTTTTCCAGCTGACGGATTCGCGCAGAATCATTCGCCGCTTGGGCTTGATCGTGCACGGCCTTCGTGCGGGCACGTTTGCCAGTGCCGTACTTTTTGACCCAAGAATGTAGCGAGGCACGGTTGATACCGAGCTCAGCTGATGCTGAGTTCAGCGAGAGATCCTCGTTGTTCTCATAGAGGGCTACGGCATCGCGTTTGAACTGTTCGGAGTACCTGGACATGGTGGTAGATTACCTTTCTTCCCAGCTCGACTGGGCTGGATATCAGGTGTCCACCACATGGGGGTCAGGTCCGTTCGCCTACTAGCTATTTAGATGAAAAACGATTGATGCGACTTTCCGAAGACTATGATGAACGAGAAATTGTCGGAGGAATGCTTAAAGAAATATTTCGGTATGGAGAAGATTACGTAATACAGTCGCTTGACAAAAAGCGGAAGAACTGGGGTGCGAAAAACCTAATAGATACAGGCCTGCTGCCCACGACTTATGTTTTACGCTCTCCCAGGACTTGGCACTTTGGTCGGTCATTGATTGTTTCTCATTGGGCCAGCTGGGCAAGTTCATCATGGTATGTGACGCCGATATTAGTGATGAGCAACGTACTTGGCGACGTCTCGCAGATGACCTAGGAATGAAGGCACGGGTGTTTTCTAGTGGCATCGAGTCCTTGTCGAACACTCGAAATTTGGTCTGCCACCATGCGAGGCTGTGGATGCGCCCTGCGACCCACTCGCCAAAAAGCCGAAAATCTTTGACAAACAATTGCGCGATGTAGATCCCAAATCGCAGCTCATGGCGTTCGCGAATATTGCGCATTTTCAGCGGAGTGACCTACAGGAAGAAGCGCTGGAAAGTATTTTTTCTCTGGTAAAGAGTAATGAAATGTACTTTTATGGAATCTCCCAAACTTCACACAAAAGGAGATAGTGCGAAATATCGCGACGTTCGCAGGTGCTACCCTCTAAAAATTTTACACTAATTCACCAATTAGCAACCTCGTCCCCCTGTGCCAACACCATCACAACATCAAAACCGACCGACGAATCCACTACATCATGGACCCGGTCACCGGCACCATCGCCTGGCTGCACCAACCCAGCACCACCACACCACTGCGCCCAGAAGCTGGGTTCATGTTCATCGAAACCAAGGGCAAAGGTAGAGAAATATCGAGATTCTTTGAATGTCGTTTAGCACTGTAGAATGGGTGCGGTATTTCTGTGCGAGTTCCAACCAAGAAAGGGTAGGACTGAATGTCGGAGCGCAACCAGCACGGCCGTAATGGCCGCGGACAAGACCGTCGGGGTCGAAATCCACGCAACTCGGGGGACCGCGATTCTCGCGGCGGGGGAAAGAAGAAGTCTTTCTCTCCACAGCGCTCTGGGTATCGGGAAGAGCGAATCAACCGTCGTATGACCGATCCGGATATTCCTGAAGAGGTCGATATCAATGACTTGGACCCATTGGTGCTCCAAGACCTGAAGTCTCTCTCTAAAGAGAACTCGGAGGCCGTCGCTAAGCACATGATCATGGCAGCAACCTGGATGGACGATGATCCTAAACTGGCGCTGCGGCATGCGCGTGCGGCTAAGGATCGTGCAGGACGTGTGGCTATCGCTCGGGAAGTTAACGGTATCGCTGCATACCGCGCCGGCGAGTGGAAAGAGGCGCTCGCTGAGCTTCGTGCTGCCCGTCGTATTTCTGGCGGCCCGGGGATGCTCGCGGTTATGGCCGATTGTGAACGTGGGTTGGGTCGGCCGGAAAAGGCATTGGAGCTGGGGCGCAGCGAAGAGGCGAAGGAACTAGACAAAGAATCCGCCATTGAATTAGCGATCGTGCTGGCGGGTGCTCGCCTTGACCTCGATCAACCTGAATCAGCGGTGATTACAATTCAGCGGGCACAACCGGACCGCAGCGATCGTGGAGTAAGTGCTTGTAGGTTGTCGTATGCCTATGCAAATGCTCTGCTTGCCGCAGGGCGCAAGGACGAAGCCCGAGAGTGGTTCGAGCACACCATCGCCATTGATGAGGGTGATTGGACCGATGCCGCTGACCGATTGGCGGAATGTAAGTAATGAGTGTTTTAAGTAAACATGATGCCTTATTGTTGGACTTGGATGGAACCGTCTGGGAAGGCGGTCGTCCGCTCAGCAACGTCGTAGACGTTATTAATACGTGCGGTGTTCCCGCAGTATATGTAACAAATAATGCGTCGCGCAGCCCTGAAGCCGTTGCGACGATGCTAACGGATATCGGCTTGACGGCTGATTCAGGTGACATCGTCACCTCCGCCCAAGCGGTATTGCAATTGGCTGCTGAGGAAATTCCTTCGGGTGCCAAGGTACTAATTATTGGCGCGGATTCTTTCCGCGATTTGGCTAAAGACATGGGTTTTTCCGTGGTCTCGAGTGCCGATGATAAACCAGCCGCCGTCCTGCAAGGTTTTGATAAGTCCGTTGGTTGGGAACAGTTAACGGAGGGGGCTCTGGCTATCCGGGCAGGCGCGAAATATTTTGCGTCGAACTTGGATACGTCCCTTCCAATCGAGCGAGGACTAGGCGTTGGCAATGGTTCCCTCGTTGCTGCTGTCCAGAAGGCGACGGGAGTAGAGCCCGTTTCTGCCGGCAAACCTGAACCAGCGATGTTCTTTCTCGCAGCCAAAAAGGTCGGGTCGAAAAAGCCATTGGCGGTGGGCGACAGGCTAGATACGGATATCGTTGGGGGTAACACCGCAGCGATGAATACTTTCCATGTATTGACCGGTGTCTCGGGCGAGCTTGAGCTTATCGAGGCCCCCGTGGAGGCGCGGCCCAACTTTATTGGTGCGGGCATGCACGAGCTTTCATTGCCTATTTCGCAGGTGCGACCGGGGCCGCAAGGAGACTTTACCGCGCGGTGCGATGGGTATGACGTTCTTTTGCAGGGCGGAAATGAGTCCTCTACTTCGGTGCAAGCATTGCGGACCGTATTGGAAGTGGCGTGGTCAATGCCGGCACCACCTCGGTATATTCAGCCGCGTAGCGAATTTGCGGAAAAGGTTGTGTCGAAATGGCGGTAAAGCCACACGATTTTCGGGCCGTGAAAGAGCCTGAAGCAGTAGATTCGGAGATTTCGACAATTCTTGGCGAAGATGCGCCATCACTTGCAGAAGAAGTCGATCAACTGGACAGGGCGCATTCCGTATTGCGGAATGCTTTGCAGGAGAACTAATGCCACCACAACGCCGCAGGCTGGATGCAGAACTTGTGCGCCGAAAGATTGCGCGATCTCGTGAGCAAGCCCGCGAGATGATCAAGTCTGGCCGTGTGACGGTCGGCGGGTTTAAAGCAGAAAAGCCTGCAACAGTTGTGGATCCTGAAGTCTCCATCAAGGTCGAGGAGTCCGAGGAAGACAAGTGGGCGTCCCGCGGCGCACATAAGCTCTTGGGCGCGCTTGCCGCATTCGACGTCGACATGGACGGTCGCATCTTAGATGCAGGGGCATCGACGGGAGGTTTTACGGATGTGTGCCTGGCCTCTGGTGCGAGGGAAGTGCTTTCTGTTGACGTTGGGTATGGGCAATTACTGTGGCGGCTGCAAAATGACGACCGCGTAACCGTCTTGGATAGGACCAATATCCGCACTATTAATCCAGAAATGACCAATGGCCTGTGTGATGGCATGGTCGGGGATTTATCCTTCATTTCCTTAAAGCTGGTACTGCCAGCAATTGTGGAGTGTATGAAGGACGGAGCGTGGCTGCTGCCGATGGTTAAGCCGCAGTTTGAGGTGGGCAAGGATCGCATTGGCAGCGGCGGGGTGGTCCGCTCTCCCGAGATGCGGAAAGAGGTTACACAGGATGTCGCCGAGTTTGCCGTGTCTTTAGGCCTTAGCCTGCACGGTGTTGTGGCTTCACCATTGCCTGGCCCGAGTGGAAACGTGGAATATTTCCTTTGGCTGAAAAAGGACGGTATGTCAACGGACGCAGCTACAATGAAACAGATGATTGATACTGCCGTTGAAGAAGGTCCGCAATAATGCGAGAGATATTGTTGGTTCCGCATGCCAATCGTGCAGAGAACCTGCAGGCTACCTCCCGTGCAGCCGAATTATTGCAGGAAGCGGGGATAACGGTGCGCGTGTGCGCGGACGAAACCGTCTTGCCGGGACTCCAACATGTGTCGCATTCTGATGCTGCTGCGGCGGGATGCGAACTGGTCCTTGTTTTAGGCGGTGATGGCACCTTCCTGCGCGCCGCCGATATGGCGCGGGCGGTAGATATCCCGGTCCTCGGAGTGAATCTGGGCCACGTAGGCTTCCTCGCGGAATGGGAAGTGGAGTCATTAGACCGTGCCGTCGCTCGCGTGATTGAGAAAAGCTACCGGGTAGAGGACAGGTTGACGGTGGATGTCTCTATTTCGGATGCCAACGGTCACCAACTGGCTAGCAGTTGGGCTTTGAATGAGGCCTCGGTTGAAAACCAGAACAGGTCGGGCGTGCTGGATGCGATTTTGGAGATCGACCGGCGCCCCGTTTCGTCGTTCGGTTGTGATGGCGTACTGATTTCTACCCCAACGGGTTCTACGGCGTATGCGTTTTCAGCTGGAGGCCCAGTGCTGTGGCCATCCCTGGATGCAATCTTGGTCGTGCCGAATAATGCCCATGCGCTCTTTACCAAACCATTAGTGGTTTCCCCGAATTCACTGGTGGCAGTGGAATCAACCATGCAAACCACACCGGCCGTGGTTATCTTGGATGGGTGCAGGGAACTTATTATGCCGCCGGGTGCCCGCGTCGAGGTGGTGCGCGGTAAGCGCCCCGTACGCTGGGTGCGGTTAGATGATCAGCCCTTTACGGATCGATTGGTCTCTAAGCTGCGGTTGCCCGTGGAAGGCTGGCGCGGACCGAAGGAGAAATAGTGCTTGTCGATATTTCTATTAATGATTTAGGAGTCATTCGCCATAGCTCTGCGGAATTGTCGGAGGGCTTGACCGTATTGACCGGTGAAACCGGTGCGGGCAAAACCATGGTGGTCACGGGGCTTCGACTGTTGGCAGGCGGGCGTGCCGATGCCTCTCGGGTGCGCGATGGCGCCAAAAAAGCGGCCGTGGAAGGCCACTTTAGTTCCGCGAAAGAGAGCATTAGCCAGCTGGTGGACTCGGTGGGCGGCGAGCCAGATGAAAATGGTGAATTTATTGTCTCGCGGACCGTTTCAGCAGCGGGGCGATCGCGGGCCTATTTGGGCGGCCGCGCCGTACCGGCCGCCACGTTGGGAGATTTCGCGCGGGAGATAATTACCGTGCATGGACAGAACGATCAATTGCGCCTCTTGGCTCCAGAAGAGCAGCTCGCGGCGGTAGACCGTGCGGATCCGCAACTGGCTGGCATCCGGGAAGACTATGCGGAGGCCTTCAAAAAGTGGCGCAGCTTGGCCAAGGACTATCGCCGGCGCACCGAGTCCCGTAGGGAGCTTGCCCAGGAAGCGGACCGCCTGCAATATGCCTTAGAGGAAATCAACGGTGTGGCACCCGAGCCAGGCGAAGACGCGGAGCTGGTGCAGTTGGTGCAGCGCCTGCAAGACGTCGACGGCCTGCGCGAATCCGCGCACACTGCCTTGGCAGCGATAGATGGAACGGAAGAGCTTGATGAGGCTGCTTCTTCGCTGCTCGGGCGCGCGGGCTCGGCGCTGGTGGGATCCTCGGATAAACAGTTGGCGGATTTGGGCGAGCGCATCTCTGAGCTCACCTCGCAGCTAGGCGATATCTCGGCCGAGCTCGGTGGATACCTCGCGGGGCTACCGGCGGATCCGAATCTGTTGGAAAAATCGCTGCAGCGCCAGCAGGATCTCCGAGCATTGACCCGGAAATACGCTAGCGATATCGATGGCGTATTGGCGTGGCGCGATGAGGCGGAGGCCAAATTGCAGTCGATGGATACCTCGACGGAGGTCCTCGAGGAGCTTAAGGCACAGGTCAAAGAGGCCGAACAGGAGATGAAGCAGAAGGCGGCGGAGCTTACGAAGAGCCGCCAGAAAGCTGCGGAAGCGCTGGGCAAGCTGGTGACTGAGGAGTTGCATGGATTGGCCATGCCCAATTCCACTTTGTCGGTTGAGCTTTCCACAGCCAAGTATTCGAAGACGGGTGCCGATGCCGCGGAGTTGCAACTCAATGGGAAGCCGTTGGCCACCGCGGCCTCCGGTGGTGAGCTGTCTCGCGTCATGCTTGCCCTTGAGGTTGTGCTCGCCAGCGAAGATGGTGCGACCTTGGTTTTCGATGAGGTCGATGCCGGCGTGGGCGGGCGTGCGGCGGTGGAAATTGGGCGTCGTCTAGCGCGGCTGGCTGCGCATAACCAGGTTATCGTTGTCACCCACCTGCCGCAGGTAGCCGCGTATGCGGATGCGCATTTGCATGTTTCGAAGGATAAGTTTACCTCTGGGGTAGCCGAGTTATCGGAGCAGGAGCGCGTTGAGGAATTGGCGCGCATGCTGGCCGGTTTGGATGACACAGACACTGGGCGCGCGCACGCCCAAGAGCTTTTTGACCGCGCACAAAAGGAAGCTTCCGCGCGCCTTACCCAGCTGGCGGACTAAGCAAGGAAGAATGGGGCGCATGGCTCTGTTTTCCCGTACCCCTGAGCACCCCGGTGAGTCTGCCGCATTGCGCGATTGCACGCCGGGTGCGAAAGGTCTTAAGAAGTTTTCTGCAGGTGATATCGCCGTTATCGATGCGGCGAATATTTCTCGGCCCGAGGCGCAAACGCTTGTGGACTTGCAGCCCTCCGCGGTGGTCAATGTTGCTAGGTTTTCTACTGGCTCCATTCCTAATTGCGGCCCGCACATGCTTCTCGATGCCGATATTGACCTCCTCGAGGGCCTCGGCGAGGGATTTATCTCGGAGTTTAAGGACGGCAAGAAGGCGCGTATCGGCGAGGATGGAAAGGTCTACGTTGGCGATAAAGTAATCGGGACGGGGCAGAAGATTTCCCGGGAGCGCGCAGACAAGAACTTCAAGGCGGCACAAAGCGCACTCATTGACCACATGGAGTCCTATTTCGCAAGCTCCATTGACTTCATTAACTCTGAAGGCCCGCTGCTTATCGATGGCCTCGGTGTCCCCGCATCCGGTGCCGAGATAGCTGGCAGGAAGGTCATCGTTTTATCTCCTACCGAGGACCACCGAGGCCTGCTTAAGGAATTGCGGAATTTCATCCGGGAATATGAGCCGCTGCTCGTTGCGGTTGAGAAAGCCGCGGATTCCTTGCTGGAGCAGGGATATAAGCCTGACTTCGTTATTGGGGATCCGTCCAAGGTAAGCGATGAGGCGCTGCGCTGCGGCGCGCGCATCGTCGTACCCGCGGATCCAGAAGGCAGCGTGGAGGGCCTTGACCGCATACAAGAGCTGGGTATTGGGGCCATGACGTTCCCGGCGGCATCGGAATCGGCCACGGATTTAGCGCTGCTCTTTGCGGATTACCACGGTGCGGGCCTCATCGTGCAGGCAGGCGGCGGCTTTGACCTCGATGATATTTTTGCCAACCGGGTGGCACCGTCTGCCGTCTTGTCTCGGCTGAAGGCTGGAACCAAGGCGGTTGATGCGGAGGCTGTGATCAACCTGTATTCCGTTCCATCTTCACACCTTGGCTGGCTATGGGCCCTCCTCAGCATCTTGGTCGCGATTGCAGCGATCATCTTGATCGTGGGCTTTGGCGGGAGCCAGGATTTCTTGAGTAATTTAAGCCAAACGTGGTCGAGCCTATTCTGAGCGGGGGTAGCAGTATGGCGAAAACGCAACTAATTACGGGCCTTGGACTCGGCGCGGCGGTCGGTGTAGCCCTCGGAGCCTTGGTGATCGCGCCCAATCTGACCACCAGCGTGGCCGACGATGACCCGATCCGTGCAGAACACCGCAAGGTGGTGCAAGAAAACAAGATCTTGCAGAACCAAAATGAGGCGAGCGATGACATAGTCAAGAACGTGGCACCGGACTTGGTATCTGGGACGTTATCGCAGCGGCCAGTGCTGGTCATTTCCACCGATGATGCAAATAGCAGGGACCTGTCTGATATCACGAAGCTCTTAGAAGCCTCCGGGGCCACCAAGGCAGGAGAAATCAAGCTGAGCAAAGACTTCCTGCGCGGGGAAAGCAAAGACGATATCGTATCGATCCTTAAAGATAAGGCCCCGAAAAAGGCAGATCTTAAGGGACTCGATAAAACCGTGGGAAGCTATGGCGGCGAGGCTTTGGGCGCGGCCTTATCCATGGACCCAGAAAGCACGGAGCCGCTCGCAAGCGTGAAGGAGCGATCCGAGCTGCTGCGTGCCCTGCGCGATAAGGAATTTATTGATTATGAGGACGGGACCATCCTTCCGGCCCAGTCCATCATCATCGTCTCCGGCAGCGGGGTGCGCGGATATTATTCGGATACCTTGGCAAAGTTCGCCACCGCCTTGGACGAGGTCAATGGCAGCGTGGTACTGAGTGCGCGGGCCAAACAGACCCAAGATGAAAAGACAATAGAGCAGCTGCGCACCAAAGACCTGGATCTTTCTACCGTAGATGGCATTGAACGTGCGGTAGAGCGCATCGCCGTCATTTCCGCCGCCGAGGAACAGCTCAATGGGGGCAGGGGAGACTACGGTTCTGCAGAAAGCGCGGATTCCGCCCTACCTGAAGAGGAGAAAGAATAGTGGCCCACGATTTTCGAGTCTTGGATTCAGAGTTAATTTTTGATGCCCCGATCGTCGCCGTACGCCGCGATACGTTGTCCATGCCGGGAGGAAACACCGCGGATAGGGAGATCATTGAGCACCTGGGCGCCGTCGCGGTGGTGGCCCTAGATGCGGATCGGCGCATCGCGATGGTGCATCAGTACCGGCATAGCGTCGGCAAGCGGCTCTGGGAGCTGCCTGCAGGACTGTTAGATGTAAAGGGCGAGGATGAGCTTTCCGGCGCGCAGCGCGAGCTGCAGGAGGAAGCGGGCCTTGCCGCGAAGGACTGGGAAACTCTCACGGATATGGTGACTTCACCGGGGTTTTGTGAGGAAGCCGTGCGGATTTTCCTTGCCCGCGACCTTAGTGAGGTCCCAGCGCTGCACGATACCGGCGATGAAGAAGCCGATATGGATTTTGCCTGGGTGGATTTAGACAGGGCAGTAAATAAGGTGCTGGCCGGTGAGATAGTTAATTCCGTCGCATGCGCGGGTATTTTAGCCGCATATGCCACGGTGATTGGTGGGAAGCCGACGCGTTCGGTGGATGCGCCGTTCGATTTGCGCCCGACCCATATGGCTGCCCGCCGCAGCGGACCGGACCTGAAAAAGCAGTGACTGCTGCGGAGGATGTCGCTCAGACTTGGTTGAATCACCTCGCCGTCGAACGCGGGGTGTCAGCTAATACCCTGAGCAACTACCGGCGGGATATTCGCCGGTACGTGGATTGGCTGGCGGACAATGGGGTCCAGGACCTGCGGCAGGTAACCCGGCCGATGGTGGAGGCCTATTTGAAGGACCTGCGCGAAAAGATGGCGGTGTCTTCTGCCAACCGTGCCCTCATCGTGGCGCGCGGGTTGCACAAATTCGCCGTTGCGGAAGGTGAAGTCGATAGCGATGTTGCCGCCGAGGTGAGCCCGCCTTCCACGGGGCAACACCTGCCAGAGACCTTGAGCGTTGATGAGGTGACGCAGCTTATCGAAGCGACGCCGACGGAAACGCCGGTCGACCTTCGCGATAGGGCGCTATTGGAAGTACTCTATGGCACTGGGGCGCGCATTTCTGAGGTAATTTCGCTCAACGTCGATGACGTAGCTACTGGCGATGACGTCCTAGTCCTGCACGGCAAAGGTGATAAGGAGCGGCTCGTACCCCTTGGCTCGCATGCTCGCCAGGCCATCGATGCCTATCTGGTGCGCGCCCGTCCCGTGCTGGGAAAGGGCAAAACGGCTGCGCTGTTTTTGAATACCCGCGGTGGCGCGCTATCGCGGCAAAGCGCGTGGTCCATCATTAAGACCGCCGCGCAGCGCAGCCAGTTGGATAAGTCCATTTCCCCGCACACGCTGCGTCATTCCTTTGCCACGCACCTTCTCGAAGGCGGTGCCGATGTGCGCACCGTGCAGGAGCTTTTAGGGCATTCCTCCGTGACTACCACGCAGATCTATACGCACGTGACTGCTGATTCCTTGCGGGAGGTGTGGCGGACAGCGCATCCGCGGGCGTAGCTTTCAGCGTTTAAGTCAAAGTTAGAGGCTTGATATTTGCAAAGTCTCGGTAGTCATAAAGGGGAGCGGGTACGCTATAGTTACAACGTTGTAAGCAACCCTATGCCAAATGTCATGGTCCATGACTTGGCGTCAAGGAAGAAGGTTTGACTGTGAGCGAAGAGGGTCTCTTTTCAACCTCTGATGTAGAGACGGGGCTAACTGGCCGCCCTGTCCGCGAGCTGCCGGAACCCGCCCCCTTGGAAAAACATGGGCCCGCCACCATCATCTCGATGTGTAACCAGAAGGGCGGCGTGGGCAAGACCACGTCCACCATCAATATGGGGGCCTGCCTCGCAGAGTATGGGCGCAAGGTCCTCTTGGTTGACTTGGACCCGCAGGGTGCTCTTTCGGCTGGGCTGGGATTAAACCATGATGACATCGAGGACTCGATTTATGACGTGATGCTGGATAGCCATACCTCTATCCACTCCGCCATTCACCACACCAGCGTGTCCGGCATGGACCTCGTTCCGGCCAATATTGACCTTTCCGCAGCAGAGATTCAGATGGTCAATGAAGTAGGCCGCGAGCACACCTTGGCCCGCGCCCTGCGTCCGGTGCGCCGCGACTATGACTTCATCATCATTGATTGCCAGCCTTCTTTGGGTCTGCTTACGGTCAACGCCCTAGCTTGTTCCCAGGGCGTCATCATCCCGATGGAATGCGAGTTCTTCTCGCTGCGCGGGCTTGCCTTGCTCACGGACACGGTGGAAAAGGTCTCTGACCGCATCAACTTCGATCTGGAAGTAATGGGCATTCTGGTCACCATGTTTGATCGGCGCACCAAGCATGCCCGTGAGGTGATGTCCCGCGTGGTGGAATACTTTGGGGATCAAGTATTCGATACCGTCATTACCCGTACCGTGCGCTTCCCAGAAACCTCCGTGGCCGGCGAGCCCATCACCTCGTGGGCGCCCAATTCGCAGGCCGCGCAGCAATACCGCGATCTGGCGAAGGAAGTCATCGAACGCTCGACCGTTTAAACTACCGTGACGCAGCCAGAGATTACGGGCTTCCGCATTGCGCTGCGGAATTTCGAGGGCCCATTTGATCTGCTTTTGCAGCTCATCCAGGCCAAAAAGATGGATATCACGGATGTGGCCTTGTCTGAGGTGACGGATGAATTCGTTGGCTACACCCGCCAATTGGGCGAGAACGCGGATTTGGATGAGACGACTGATTTCTTGGTCGTGGCGGCAACGCTGTTGGACTTAAAGGCCGCACGGCTATTGCCGCGGGGCGAAGTCGATGACCTAGAGGACCTGGAGCTGCTGGAATCGCGCGACCTGCTCTTTGCCCGCCTTTTGCAGTACAAGGCCTATAAACAGGCGGCGGATCAATTTGCCCGTTGGCAACGGGAGGCACAGCGCAGTTACCCGCGCGCCGTGAGCATCGAGGAGCAATTTGCGGAGCTTCTACCTCCCGTGACGTTGGGGCATACTCCAGCGAGCTTTGCGGAAATGGCGGCGGGCGTCTTTCGCCCCAAGCCGCCGGAAGAAGTGGCAACGGGCCATATTCATGGCGTCGCCGTCTCCGTGCCCGAGCAGGCTGGAAAGATCCTCGAAACGCTCAAACTCATGGGCGCAGGGCAGTGGACAAGTTTTTCCTCGCTTACCCGGGATTGCACCACAACCATGCATATCGTCGGCAGGTTCTTGGCGCTCTTGGAACTGTTTAAGGCCAAGGCGGTTGATGCCCAGCAGGAGGAGGCGTTGGGCCAGCTGGACCTTTCCTGGACCGGCTTGGACGTAGATCCTGCGGTCGTTGCCGCAGCAAATTGGGACTAGTGCTAGCACCGCCGTCGGTGGTTGTAATCTAAGGGGCATGGATCTTCCGCTCATTTCGCAATTGCGATCCCGGCTTGAATCGATCTTGCTGGTGCTCGATTCGCCGGCATCCGTAGAGTCCTTGGCGCGGGCGCTTAGCGTAGAACCTGCGGTCATTAGTGACTGCTTGCGGGCCATCCAACGTGAATTCGATAGCCGCGGCTCTGGAATTGAGCTGCGCGAAACGCCAGAAGGTTGGCGGTTTTATACCCGCCAGGAAAACGCCAGCGCGGTGGAGGAGTTTTTATTGGATGGGGCGCAAACGAAGCTCTCGCGCGCGGCCTTGGAAACCCTCGCCGTCGTGGCCTATCGCCAACCGGTCACGCGCCAGCAGGTCTCTGCGGTCCGCGGGGTCAACGTGGACGGCGTGATGCGCACCCTTAACCTGCGCGGGCTCATCCGTGAGCTCCCGCAGGACGAGTTCGAGGGGGCGTCGCACCGATATGAAACCACCGAGCTTTTCCTCGAACTGCTAGGTATAGACTCGCTGGAACGCCTTCCGGATCTGGCGCCGCTGCTTCCAGACGTCGATGCAATCGACGAAGAGTACTGAGGTGGGGTAGACTCACGCAGGTAATTTCATATCTTCGAGAGAAAAGGACACTTAAGTGACTCCTCCCGCTCGCCGTGACGGCACACCGGATAAGAAGCAGCGAGACAGCGATATCGTTGTCTCCAATGCCAAGCCGGCTCGTAATCAACACGTTTCCAAGAAAAAGCAGAAGGCCACCGCTGAATCGGTGGCGCGCGATTTGGGCGCTGACTGGCTGGTCGATGACGATAAGCCCAAAGGTGAGCGCCTGCAGAAGGTCTTGGCCAAGGCGGGCGTCGCATCCCGCCGCCACGCGGAAATCCTCATTGATGCCGGCCGCGTTGAAGTAAACGGCAATGTCATCCTCAAGCAGGGCGTGAAGGTCAACCCAGCCGTGGACGTCATCCGTGTCGACGGTGTTCGCGTCAACGTCAACGAGGACCAAGAATATTTCATCCTCAATAAACCCCGCGGAATGCAGTCGACGATGTCAGATGATCTCGGTCGCCCCTGCGTGGGTGACGTAGTGTCTGAAAAGGTTGCCTCGGGCCAGCGCCTATTCCACGTCGGCCGCTTGGATGCGGATACGGAAGGCCTGCTCATCCTCACCAACGATGGGGAATTGGCCAACCGCCTGATGCACCCCAAATATGAGGTGAAGAAAACCTACCTGGCCACGGTATTGGGCGAGGCCGATAATAAGCTTGTGCGCCAGCTTAAAGAGGGCATCGAGCTAGAAGATGGCCTAGCCAAGGCCGATTTTGTGCAGGTAGTGGACAAGAATCAGGGATTCTCTTTGGTCCGAGTCGAGCTGCACGAAGGGCGCAAGCACATCGTGCGCCGCCTGCTGAAGGAAGCCGGCTACCCCGTGCAGCGCCTGGTGCGCACCAAGCTGCACACGGTCCAATTGGGCGATATGAAGCCCGGTGGGCTGCGCGCGCTAAATTCCAACGAGTTGACGAGCTTGTACAAGGCGGTGGGGATGTAATGATTTCGAATATGCCTAATGAAGGCCTGATCCTCGCGGTCGATGGGCCCTCCGGAACGGGGAAGTCCACGACATGCCGGACCCTAGCCAAGCAATTGGATGCAAAGTACATCGATACCGGCGCCATGTACCGCGTGGCAACCCTTGCGGTATTGCGCCAAGGCGTGGATCCCGCGGACAAGCAGGCGGTGATTTCCGCGACGGCCAACCTGCCCTTGGAGGTTTCCGATGATCCCGATTCCACGCAGGTGCTTTTCGATGGCGCCGATGTCTCCCGCGTTATCCGGGAAGACGAGGTCACCCAGAACGTCTCCGCAGTATCTGCCATCCCAGAGGTGCGCGAGAACTTGGTGGCATTGCAGCGCACGCTTGCGCAACGCGCCCACCGCGCCATTGTAGAGGGCCGCGATATCGGCACCGTGGTGCTAGCCGATGCCCCGGCGAAGGCCTTTATGACGGCTTCCGCGGAAGTTCGCGCGCAGCGCCGGCACGATCAAAACGAAAAGGCCGGCATCGCCTCCGATTTTAAATCGGTACTGGCAGATGTGCAGCGCCGCGACGCCGCGGATTCTTCCCGCGCCACCTCGCCGCTTCGCCCAGCCGACGACGCCACTATTGTCGATACCTCTGACATGAGCCCGGAGGATGTCGTGCAGGCTCTTATCAACGTGGTTAAGGAGTCCCGCTCATGAGCAATAAAGATTTTGAGTCCCCAGAGGAAGAAGTCACGCAGTTCCATTACCCTGCGGGTAAGTTCGACGAGGAAACGGTAGAGACCTCGCCGGGGTGGGCTACGGACGATTTTGATGCCGAAGAATTCGACTACGACTTTGATGAGTCAGAATTCGGCGAGGCCGATTACGGGGATGACGAAGACCTAGAGCAGCCTCTCAGTGAGGACGAGTGGGAGCAGCTCTCGCAATCGCTGGGCTTCGCCGATGCCACCGAAGAAGCCCTGTGCACCGTCGCTATTGTGGGCAGGCCGAACGTGGGCAAGTCTTCGCTGGTTAATCGCTTCCTCGGCCGCCGCGAGGCCGTCGTAGAAGACCACCCTGGCGTTACCCGTGACCGCGTCTCCTATGTGGCGGACTGGAATGGGCAGCGCTTTATCGTGCAGGATACCGGCGGTTGGGATCCCAACGTTAAAGGCATGCACGCCGATATCGCCCGCCAGGCAGAAATGGCGATGGATACCGCCGATGTCATCGTGATGGTGGTAGACACCAAAGTGGGCATTACCGAAACCGATGAGGTTATGGCGCGCCGCCTGCAAAAATCACCGGTTCCGGTGATCGTGGTATCGAATAAGTTCGATTCCGATAACCAGTATGCGGATATGGCGCAGTTTTACGCCTTGGGCCTCGGGGACCCGTGGCCGGTGTCTGCACAGCACGGGCGCGGTGGCGCGGACGTGCTGGATGAGATCCTGCGCAGCTTCCCCGAAGAACCGCGCGAGACTTCGATTACATCGGGCCCTCGCCGCGTCGCGCTCGTCGGCAGGCCTAATGTGGGCAAGTCCTCGTTGCTCAATAAGCTCACCAGCGAGGAGCGCTCGGTGGTAGATAATGTCGCCGGCACCACGGTGGATCCCGTGGACTCGCTGGTGCAGTTAGATGAGCAGTTGTGGAAGTTTATTGATACCGCGGGCCTGCGCAAGAAGGTCAAGAACGCGCAGGGCCACGAGTATTATGCGTCCTTGCGCACCCGTGGCGTGATCGATGCGGCCGAGGTATGCATCATGCTTATCGATGCCTCCGAGGAGATCTCCGAGCAGGACCAGCGCGTGCTCAATATGGTGCTGGAATCCGGCAAAGCGCTGGTCATCGCGTTCAATAAGTGGGACCTTATGGACGAGGACCGCCGCTATTACCTCGACCGCGAGATTGACGAGCAGCTGCGGCACTTGCCGTGGGTAACCCGCGTTAATATTTCGGCTGAGACCGGCCGCGCCTTGCAAAAGCTGGAGCCTGCCATGATTGAGGCCCTAGAAAGCTGGGATCAGCGCGTGTCCACCGGCCAGCTCAATAACTGGATGCGTGAGGCGATTGCTGCCAACCCGCCGCCGATGAAGAATAATCGTTTGCCGCGCGTGCTCTTTGCTACGCAAGCATCGACCCAGCCGCCGACGATTGTTCTCTTTACCACTGGATTCCTCGACGCATCCTACCGGCGCTACCTTGAGCGCAAGTTCCGCGAGCGCTTTGGTTTCCACGGCACTCCAATCCGCATTGCCGTGCGCGTGCGCGAACGCCGAGGTAAAAAGCGGAAATAAGAGTTCACTGCGAAAACGAGCGAAGCCTTCACAACCGTGGGGCTTCGCTCGTTTTTATCTATCTCATTACGCTCGGTGTCATTGGCAGCTAAGCTTGAAAGACATCAGATCATTGGCTTAGGCCCAGAAAGCAAGAAGGTAAATACGGTGTCACAGAAAATCGAGATCTTGCGCGGGCAACATGTCACTCTCAAGGCGTTGAGCGTGGACCATACTCCTGGACTAGCTGAGGCGGTACAGGACGGGGAGTTATGGAAGCGGTGGTACACCAAGGTTCCATCACCGAGCGAGATGGAAAAAGCCGTGGAAGAGCGCATTTCTTGGTATGACTCCCACGGGGCGCAGCTTTTTACGGTCTTTGATTCAGCCGGCACTACAGTGGGAATGACTGGGTATCAGGCCTTTGATCTGGGTAATAGGCGCTCACAAATCGGATACACCTGGTACAGGCAATCAGCGCAGAATACTGCGGTTAATGCAGACTGCAAACTGGCCCTCATGGGCCATGCATTTGAGCAGCTTGATTGCTTATCCGTGTTCTTCACCACCAACTCCTTTAACCGCGAAAGCCGCCGCGCGTTGGAATCCCTAGGGGCACATCTTGATGGAATCCTTCGTGGCCACCAGATACTCGATAACGGGTTAGTCAGAGATACCTGCGTGTATAGCGTGCTGCGGCATGAGTGGCCCGCAGTGAAAAATCACTTACAGTACAAGGTCGAATTAAAGTCCGGGAAGGACTAGGCCTGAGGAATCGACAACTAATAGTGCACAACATCTTTCGGGGTTGGCACGTGAGGTGTAGTTGAGCTTGTCTCGCCAGCAAAGCCGGAGCTTACTGTAGAGGCATCAGGGGGCCTCAAAACTACATAATTTTGCCGGTTAACCCGGTATTTTACCACTTAGGAGAGCAAAAGTGTCACCAACAATGGTGTGACACTTCGCTCTCCTTTTCGCTTCGGTGAAAGCATTATGGCGCCGATAGGATAAAACTTGTCAACCATTTACTTTCTGTTTGAAAGGCATGACATGTTAGCGAATGTGATTGCCCCGGATTCAGTCCTGGCTATCGTGCTTCAAGTCATAATCATTTTAAGTGCTTTGCTTTTGGGCACCCGCTATGGCGGGATCGGCCTAGGATTAATTTCTGGCATCGGCTTGATGCTGATGGTCTTCGTATTTGGCTTGGCACCGGGCGAGCCCCCCGTGTCGGTCATGCTTACGATCATTGCCGTTATCGGCTGTGCAGCCACACTGCAACAAGCACAAGGTTTGGAAGTGATGATGCAGCATGCGGAGAAGTTCTTGCGTGCTCATCCAGAGCGCATCACCATTTTGGCACCACTGACTACTTGGTTCCTTACCGTACTGTGCGGCACTGGCCACGTGGTCTACACCATGTTTCCGATCATTGAAGACATCGCGCTCAAAAAGGGAATCCGTCCTGAGCGTCCTATGGCAGTGGCCTCGACCTCGGCGCAGATGGGTATTACCGCTTCACCGGTGTCTGTGGCTACCGTTTCTCTTGCGTCGATCCTTGCGGAAAATGCTGGAGCTATCGACAAGGCTTATTCGATTCCGCAGATTCTTACGGTGGCGCTACCCGCGTCCTTGTGCGGTGTTCTTCTCGCCGCGTTATGGTCGCTGCGTCGCGGCAAGGACCTGGACAAGGATCCGGCTTTCCAAGAACGGATGAAAGACCCAGAGTTTGCCGCCAGCATCAATGAGAGCGCCGATTCGCTCATCGGTAAGGAATTTTCCCGCGAGGCTAAGCGTTCAGTAGTCGTTTTCCTTGTCGCTATTGCCTGCGTGGTCCTCCTCGGCGCCTTCGAGTTCCTGCGCCCACTGGTTCCTGGTGATGACGGCGAGCTGAGCCCTGTATCCATGAACCTAGTCATCCAGATGGTCATGCTCGTCGCCGGTGCCATCATCCTTCTTAGCTGCAAGGTAGATACTAAAAAGATTGCATCTACGCCAGTATTCAAGGCCGGCATGACAGCTGTATTTTCCGTCTTTGGTGTTGCGTGGATGGCAGATACGTTCTTCCAATCCCACATCGATGCACTGGAGACGAACTTGGGCTCTGTCGTTGAGGCGGCCCCTTGGACCTACGCCGTCGTGTTGGTAATTGTATCCAAATTGGTAAATTCGCAGGCTGCTGCACTGGTAGCAATTGCTCCCATTGGCTTGCAATTGGGCATTGACCCGGCTGTCATCGTTGGTTTCTACGGTGCGGCTTATGGTTACTTCATCTTGCCCACGTATCCTTCCGACTTGGCCTGCATCGGCTTCGATCGCACGGGTACGACGCGAATTGGCAAATACGTCATCAACCACTCGTTCCTTATCCCCGGAGCGATCTCCGTATTTACCTCCTGTGTGGTCGGCTCCCTCTTGGCCCAGGTTCTCCTGTAATCAGTCGCGAGACTTCGACTCCCGTACCAGCACGAAAGCATCCGTGCGGTACGGGATGTGCAGTTTTTGGCCGGCGGAAAAGCCCATGTGTTCGTAGAGGTACCAGTTCAAGTTGTGGGTCATGCGCTCGTGGATGGCCTCGTTATTTCTGAGCCAGTAGGAACGGGTGTGCATGAGTTGGTGGAGCTGTTCTGGGGTAAGCTCGTGGGTCCAGCTTAGACGGACCTCGCGGTCTAAGGTCCAGGGTGCTTTGTATTCGGGATAGAAGCCTGGCTTATGCACGTCGCCGGAGTGCATGATGCGGCTTAACCGAAGGATCCAGGGATCCGCGTGTACGTCGAGGGTATTCCACACTAAAAGGACGCGCCCGCCCGGCGCGAGGATGCGGTCCAGCTCGGCGGAAGCGGCGGCAACGTCGACCCAGTGCCAGGTTTGGGCGAGGCAGGCGGCGTTGAGGGAGGCATCGGCAAGCGCGGTGTGCTCGGCCGTGGCTCGGATGATGGGAACGTCTAGGCGGCGGTGGAGCACGCGGGCCATATCTGGAGATGGCTCAACCGCGAGCACGCAGGGATTGGTGAGGGACTCGGTAAGTTTGCCGGTGCCGGCGCCGATATCGGCAACGCGGTGGGCTCCGGCGATGAGCTCAGCAACCTCGGGCGGGTAATGGGGGCGGACATCCTGATAGGTATGTGCACCGTGGTGGAAGGCGCGCGCTGCCTGGGTGCGCTGGGGATCGGTGCTGAAGGTAGGCTTCTGCTTCGCAGAGGGATTTCGGTAGCTGGGGAAGTGCTGGGGGTTGGGGTGGCGAGTCGACATAGGCTATCTAACCTACCGGGAATTAGAATGGCTTGTTATGGCAACACTTCCAGAACCATCAGATCGGCGGTGGTTGCTGAAGACTGTCTTCTCCCGGCCTGGGATGACCATCCCAGCGGCCGTGTGCATGGCTATCTCCTTCGTGCTCAACGGCACAACGCCGGTCATCGTGGGCTATGCCATCGATGAAGCGGTGGTGGAAGGATCGATAGCGCGACTGTGGTGGTGGCTTGCACTCCTGATCCTGGCTTTCGCGGTTAATGCCATTACCGGGTGGTGTGGCCGCGGGCTCAAT
Source organism: Corynebacterium sp. KPL1824 (assembly GCF_000478095.1). Lineage (NCBI taxonomy): Bacteria > Bacillati > Actinomycetota > Actinomycetes > Mycobacteriales > Corynebacteriaceae > Corynebacterium > Corynebacterium sp. KPL1824. The sequence goes on from NZ_KI515750.1 coordinate 44,956, forward strand.
GCGCGCAGCATGCTCGTTATTGGCCACGACGTGCGCATGGCCATTACGGATCGGATTATGGATCCCAAAGGGATGGGCGGGCCGAAACGCACGCCAGGGGAGTTATTGGCCATTGCCTCGACCGATGCAACCCGTGTGCAGAATGCCGTGATGATGACGGTATTTCCGGTGGCGGAGATTACGTCGATCATTTATGTCGCGGTGATGACCAGCCGGGTGAATGTGCCGCTAGGAGTGGCCATTTTATGCGGCGGCCCCATCGTGGTGTGGGGATCGCTGCGCTCGGCTGGTCCCTTGCGCAAGCGTTCTGGTATCCGGCAAGAAGCATTGGGCCGGGCGAGCGCGACGGCGACGGATATTGTCCATGGCCTGCGCATTATTAAAGGGATCGGTGCGATAGGTACCGTGCGTAAGCGTTATGCGGGTGATTCCGATGCCGCCTACGAGCGAACCGTTGAAGCCAATGCGGCGCAGGCAGGATTGAATGCTTCTACGGAGGCGCTGGGCTCGATTTATGTCATCGCCGTCGCGGTTGCCGCCGGCTACCTGGCGCTGGATGGGCAGATGAGCATTGGTGAGCTCATTATGATCATTGGCCTTACCCAATTCATCATTACCCCGATGACCATGCTGGGAAGGAATATTGCCTCCCGGTGGGCCGCGGCGCAGGCGAGTGCGCAGCGAATCGTGGGCCTGCTGGACGCTCCTGGACTTCCCGAGGACGCCGCACCACAGGTTCCTGCGCTGCGGCCAGGGGTGACCGCCATCGATGGACATGCTCCGGAAGAACTGCGGGAGCTGCCCCGGGAGAAATTCATCGTCGTGCCACACGAGGTCATGCTCTTTACCGGAACCGTGCAGGACAATATTCATCCGGATGCAGGCATAGCCGCGCGGGCTCTAGAGGTGGCCGCGGGCGAGGATATCCCCGGTGGTGTGGACCGCGAGGTGGGCGAGCACGGAAACAACCTATCCGGCGGCCAACAGCAAAGGGTTGCTCTTGCCCGCGCTATCGCCGCGGATCCAGAGGTGCTTATTCTCTCTGATCCCACCACCGCGGTCGATTCAGTTACCGAGCAAGACGTAGCTCATCGCGTTGCGGACTACCGGAAGGACAAACCCACCATCGTCTATACGTCGGCGCCTGCGTGGCATGCCGTGGGGGTGGAGTCCTAATGCGTTTTCCCACCGCTACGTGGTCACAGGTGCGCGAGGTTGTGGCGCAGCAACTAGCAGTTATCCCGAACGCGCGTCGCCGCGCCCTTATCGCCGTGGTGTTTTTGATCGCCGGAGCAGCGGCCAATGTCACCATCCCGATCCTGCTTGGCAAAATTGTTGATGCCGTTACGACGGGCGCCAGCATCGCCCTCCTCGGAGTCCTGCTCATCGGGGTCGCGGGCGCGTCTGCCGCATTATCGGCGGCGGGGTTCTATGTTCTGTCCCAGCTGACCGAGCGCGTCATCGCGTCTCTGCGCGAGGATATGGTCTCTACGGCACTCGGCCTTCCCACGCACCGCGTCGAGGACGCCGGAACCGGGGACTTGGTATCGCGCTCTACCGATGACGTGGCGGAGCTTTCCGCCGCGGTTACAGAGACGGTCCCCGTGCTGGCGAAGTCCATTTTTGCCATTGCCTCAACGGCAGTGGCGCTGCTTACGGTGGACTGGCAATACCTCGTGGTCATCCTGGCCGTGACCCCGCTGTATTTCTTAGCCGGCCGGTATTACCTGCGGCGCGCCCCTGACCGGTATGCCGCTGAGCGCGCCGCCATGGCGGACCGCGCCCGCCGGCTTTTGGAGGCGATCCACGGCAGGGACACGGTGCGCGCGTTCCGCATGGAAAATACGATGCACGATCGGATCGGCGCGGCTTCAACGCGTGTGGTGGAAGAGGGGTATAACGCGCGCCGGACGATGATGGTGCTCCAGGCCCACCTCACCGGCATTGAGCTGGTCTTATTGGGCAGCGGTTTGGCGGTAAGCTTCTGGGTGGTGCAGGCCAATGCGCTTACAGTCGGCGCGGTCACCGCGGCGATGTTATTGCTCATTCGCCTGCGCGGGCCGCTGATGGGGCTGATGCGTGTGCTCGATACGGTGCAATCAGGGTATGCCTCGTTAGCGCGCATCGTGGGCGTGGTTATCGATCCGCCCGCGCCGGTGCCGGATAGCGGTGCGCCGAGGGGCGATGGCAGCGTGGATATGCGGAATATTTCCTTTCGCTATGGCGATAGTTCATGGGCCGTCGAGGGGCTCAACCTTGCGATTAAGCCTGGTGAAACGGTTGCCCTCGTCGGGGCGTCTGGGGCAGGAAAATCCACCGTGGCTGCGTTGCTCGCGGGCTTGCGGGTCCCAGATGAAGGCACCGTGCTTGTCGATGGCGTCGAGGTTGCCCTGCTTTCCGATGCCGAGCGTATCCAGCGCCTCGCCCTCGTCTCCCAGGAGGTGCACGTCTTTTCTGGGAGTTTGCGCGAGGATCTTGCACTCGCAGCGCCACAGGCCACCGATGAGGAAATGGTGCAGACCCTACGCCAAGTGCAGGCTGACTGGTTTTTCGATCTGGAAGCGGGCCTCGATACCATCGTGGGCGCGCAAGGCATGCCGTTGGACCCGGTGGCTGCGCAGCAATTGGCACTTGCCCGAATCGTGCTGCTGGATCCCCGCATTATTATCTTGGACGAAGCCACGGCGGAAGCAGGCTCGGTGGGCGCTGAATCCTTAGAGGACGCCGCAGAGACTGTGATGGAGGGTCGGACCGCCTTGGTAGTTGCGCACCGCCTGGATCAGGCTTCGCGCGCCGATGCCATCGTGGTCATGGACAATGGCCGGGTGGTAGAACAGGGGAGCCATGCAGAACTGCTAAATTATGGGGGCCGTTATAAACAATTATGGGCCGCTTGGCAGAAGGGACGAACATCATGAGACGGAGGCCGGTGCGCGCTGCGTTGAGCACCGCAGTCTTGTGCTGCGTGGCGGCGCTGGGCGTGTCATGCGCAAATAACGAGGAAGAATCAGGCTCGGCGGCACGCAGCGAAAGCACGCAATCGCACGGTTCGGCTGCCTCGCAGCTCGGGATTCCTACCTCTGCGCCGCTTAGTGGCCCAGAACCGGGATCGCATACGACGATCAATCTGCCGTCCGGGCGCTCATTTATCCTCAGCGTGCCGGAAAAGTACACGTCCCAAAAACAGTGGCCAGTGGTCATGGCATTTCACGGGTGGGGGCAGTCAGCGGAAAACCTGCGCGGCTATTCCCGCCTCGATGCGGCACAAGCCATTACCGTCTTTCCCACGGGCAAGAAAAAGGCGTGGAGTCCAGCCCCATATGCGGAAACGAGCGGGAGCGAGGACAAGAAATTCGTGCTCGATATCCTCGATTCCCTCCGCGCGACCTATAACGTCGATGATTCCCGGCTTTATGCCACCGGCATGTCCAATGGCGGCGGTTTTGCTGCCTACCTGGCCTGCCAGATGCCCGGCATCTTCCACTCGGTCGCGACCATTTCCGCTGCATATTACGAAGATATTCTGAAAGATTGCGCCCATGAACCCGTAGGGCGCCTCGATATGCACGGCACCGATGACCCTGTCGTGGGCTATTATGGCGGAACCCGGCACAAGACCAAATATTTCTCGGTCGAATCCGTCCTAGAGCAGGACCGCAAGCGCAATGAATGCTCGGAGAAGGTAGACACCAACCGCTTGGTTAATAATGCCCTCGACATGCATTGGCGGGGATGCTCTGCACCGCTGGAGCATATCCGAATCGGCGGCGGCTCCCACGTGTGGCCGGGTGGTCTTGGAGACAAAAATAATGAAGTAGGAAAGTTCTTCGCCACTGACCGAGTCTTGGACTTCTTCGGTATTCCGGGCAGGCCCGACGGCACCCGCGAAACCTAGTTTGCGCGGTAGGCCCGGAAAGAGGATCCAGGCACGGATCGCACGCGCTCTACGCAAATATCCGCCACGCTGAGAAAGCCTGCTCGGTGCGCCGAACTGTCCGGGGCGGTAGGCTCTGGAATTTGCACCAAATGAAAACTGCGCCCGCCCTTATCTTCTCGGTTGAGTTCGATGACCGCCTGCGCCGTGGTGCCTGAGCCTGCGAAAAAGTCGAGCACACGGGCATCGGGCCCGCCGCCAATGGCGATGAGGTGCTTGATAAGGCGCACTGGCTTAGGAAACTCAAAGATTCCCTCCACGCCCATCACGTCCTCTGCGTCGCGGCGTCCGGTGCGCGTTACGCCAAACCTTTGCCCATCAAGGATGGATCGCGGCCGTGCTCCGGTTTTTTGATAGTTCTTGGTGTAGACAAATCCGCGCCGAAATACCAGTTCATCGTAGCGTTTTTCCACCATATCCTTGCCCCACCGCCAGCGCGCCACATGGCTGTGCCCGGCCGGCTGATCCGGCCAGTGTTGCGTGCCATCGGGCGAGGAAATGGGAAAATCTAGCGACGGGAGATACCCCAGAGTCTTAGAATCTAGGCGCACCAAGGAGTATTTGCCGCGTTCATCCTCGTGGTTATATTTGGTGCTGGTGTAGCCCTCTGCATCCAGGTTAAATCCAGGGTTATCCGGGTTCTTGGCATAGCAGAGGATGTATTCGTGTTCGACCACCGCATACTTGGAATCGTTTTTCCCAGTGCCGGCCTTTTTCCAAATGAATTGCCCGGCATAGCAGCCCTCACCAAAGACCTCGTCCAAGACCTTGCGGGTATTAGCAGCCTCGTCCTCTCCAATGGAGACGAATATAAAGCCGTTCTCCGCCAAAACGCGCCGCGCCAAGATGAGCCGCGGGAGCATCATGGACAGCCATTCGGCGTGCCACTGGGCATAGCTGCCGGAATTTACCTCGCGCCGCGCGCGGTAATTATCGCGGTAGACAAAGTCTCGGCCGGTGTTATACGGCGGGTCGATGTAGATGACGTCAAAGGTTTCGCCAGAGGTAACCCAGTGCTGTAGAACCGGCAGGTTATCGGCCAGGTGGATGCTATTGGGCGAGGTAGGAGAGGTGCTTAACGCAGCATCGAGCTCGAACTCGGAAGATAGGGGAGCCTCCGCCGCCGCGCGCGCGGCTTGCTTGCCAGGCCATACCAGCCCAAAGAATTCTCCGGCATTGCCATCTGCACTAGGGCTAGTGTGGGTCATTTGTTGCCTTTTCCGTGCGAGCTGGTCATTGGTCTCATTAACGCTATCACTTTAGGGCCTCTGGCTAGCTTTGGTGGCGAAGCACGGGCAGTGTCGTTATCGTGGGCAGTGTTGCCGGTTAGGGCAATGGTTAGATGAAGTAAACAGCGAAAGGATTAGCAATGGGTATCTTTGACAAGGCAAAGGAAGCACTGAACTCCGAAAAGGGCGAGGAAGTTACCAAGGAGGGCCTGGACAAGGCCGAGGACTTTGCCAAGGACAAGCTGGGCGAGGACAAGGCAGACCAGGTGGACAAGGCCCGCGATGCCATTGATGACAAGCTCGGCACCAATGACGACGGTGACGACGAGAACAAGTAGTTCTCGCCCTAGTTTCTAATTAAATATCGCTTAAGCCCCGTTCCAGACAGGAGCGGGGCTTAAGCCTATGTCTATGGCCGATTTTTCTGGAATACGCGGTCCGATTGGACTGGTGAAAAATGCGCTTTTTAAATCCAACCCTGAGTTTGGGCTTTCGTCGCAGCCTCATAGCGATTATTTGCATCGGTTTTTGTCATGATACTGGACACGACATTGCGTACACTGCCTGGACTAAGATGCACTTTGCGCGCCAGTTCTGAGGAAGTCACCCCAGATAATAAAAGCCGCGCGATTTCTCGTTCCCGGGGTGTGAGCGGGTTGTCCGGGGTAAAAAGACTTTCTCGTGCTAAGGCAGGATCGATCACCCGCAGCCCAGCCTTTACTCGGCGAATTGCCTCCGCGAGTTGTTCTGGGGGAGTGTCTTTGACTATGAATCCAGCGATGTCAGCATCAATAGCACGTTTTACATAGCCGCCACGGCCAAAAGTAGTAACGATGAGGCATTTGCATGGACCGCCGGAGAGCTCTTCAGCTACGTCTAGACCGCTCTTTCCAGGCATCTCAATATCGAGTAGAGCTACCTCCACATTGTGCTTGGCAACGAGCCCTGCAACCTCGTTGCCCGTTGCGCATTGAGCAACTACCTCGATATCTGGTTCGGTAGCTAGGAGAGCGACAAGGGCACCGCGAACCAATGATTGATCCTCCGCGATGAGGATGCGGATGGGTGGAGATGTATCAGCCATCGGACTCCACTTCACTGTCTAAGGGTAGTAACTCAGTATCACCATTCATAGTAATCAGCGCTACGGTGCGGTCGTCCTTCCTCATAATAATCAACTTTCCGCCGCTGTCCTTCATTCGCTTGTGCAGCCCGTGTAGCCCGCCACTTTGGTACTGCTTTTTCGGATCGAAGCCGCAACCGTCGTCTACGACTTGGAGCTTATTTTGGGTTATGCTAACCCAGCAGTTCTGTGCTCCTGAGTGGCGAATAACGTTAGTGGTGAGCTCACGTAATGCCCAGGAAAAGGCGGCGTCATAAAGTCCTACGGCTTGGACGTTGGCAGGAAGATGCGCTTGAATCCCTGTAGTATCGAATGCTCGTCGTGCTGCCTGAACTTCTCCTTCGAAGGTCGGCATACGCATCCGGGTAACTGTGGAGCGGACTTCTGCCAAACTCTTACGGGAAAGGTCACTTATTTCTTGAAGCTCGTTTCGAGCTCGAGTTGGATCTACGTCTACTAGCCGCTGTGCCAACTCAGATTTTAAATTGATGACGGTAAGCGAGTGACCGAGCAAATCATGGACGTCTGTGGCAATGTCTTCACGTTGGCGAGCGAGATCGAGTTGATGCTCTAAATCCGTGCGCGAGTCTTCTCTTTGAGACATTGTGCCTAGCAACACCAGCAAAATTGGCCAGCCGAATATCACAATGAATGTCCCTAAGAGGTCCTGCGAATCGACGCTCCATAAGGCACCTGTGACTACGAGTCCGGTAAGAAGTACCCATAATAATGCCCGACGCAACGGTAATTGAAACCCGAGGAAAGCAGCTAGATAGGGCACAAACGTCGTAGCATAAACTCCGAAGAAGGGTATGGAGATAAGTGCTATGAGCGCTAAGGCAGACCACCGAGCGGCCAAGCGATAACGTAAGTTCCAGCCCCGCGGGTAGTAAGTCACTGAACCAAAGCTGAAGAAATATAGGGCGCTGAAAGCGATAACACAGGCAGTGGAACCTAGGCGCTGCGTAGCGTCCACACCAGGCTGAGCGAAACTGAGAATTAAGCCGAAGAGCAGAAATATAAGCCAAACGCTAGCAAACACCGCATTATTTGTAGCGAATCCCTTGAAGGGCGAATGGAATGAATCCATTACATTCGTGATTTGTCGCGGTGGAGCAGCATTGCGCAGGCTCCGACGAAAATTGCGGTCCATACGGCGAAGTTTAGTCCCGCGCTCCACAAGGAATGGTTAACCGTGCCATCGGCATCATTGAGCAGTTGCATCCCTTCTGCCAACGGCCATTGAGCCAGCACTACTGGGCCAAAAAGGGGTGTAAAGCGGGCAAACGCCATAAGTGAGGAAGATAGGGGGATAAAGACATTGGCGGCGAACAGCAGGAGGACAATAGAGGAAGAAGCAATGGCCACGGAGTTATCCGTCGGTAAAGCAAGTGCCCATATCATCCCATATAAGCCAAAGGGAATAGAGACAACAACGCACGCAAGAAAGGACAGAACCCATTGGTGGGGCTCCATGTCAGCTTTAGTTAATGCACCAGTGAGAAACACTGCTGCAATGGGGAGCAGAGCTTGCAATGCTATGGAGGTGATATTCGCCCAGAAGATCTGGTGAGGGCGCAGCGGAGTAAGCGCTAGTTGGCGTCTCCAACCGGATCGAGCATCAGTGACTGAAGCAGCAGCGGCTCCCACCGCACCGGCGACGCCGCCGTACAGGGCCATGCTGATCATTTGGAGAGCTGCAAAGTTACCGTTGTGAATGGGAAGGTTGCCAAAGTCCATTAGTGTGCCGAAAAGTAAATAGAAAAATACCGGCAAAATGGTGGTGAAAAATAGCGGGGCGAGGTTGCGGCGTAGCCGGAGGAAATTGTACCCAGCAAAACGCATTGTGTTACTAAACCCAGGCGCGGTGGAACTATTAGACATGGTTGGAATCTTTCGTTTGGGGGCTAGCGGGAGGAGAATTGGGTTAGCTGTGCTCATCGGTGAGCGCGAGGAAAGTATTTTCCAGACTATGAGCTCTAATGGTGAGGTCATAGGCGCCTGTGTGGTTAAGAAGATGGCGGGCCAGCGAATCCGAATCTGAGGTAGTCATTTGAAGGTGATCTCCAGTGCGGGTGACATCAGTTACGTCCGGTAGCGAACTGACTGGAGGAATACTGCCGTCAAATTGGGCCGTAATTCTTCGGACCCCGCCACGGCTACGTATGTCAATTACCTTGTCATCGGCCACAACTTCCCCTTTGTGCAAAAGCACTATCCTTTCAGCAAAATTGTCTGCTTCTTCGAGATAGTGAGTCGCGAAGAAGATGGTGCGCCCGAGCTCAGCCTGGTGCTGCATAGACGCCCAAAAGTCCCGGCGAGCGCCTGGATCCATACCGGCAGTCGGCTCGTCAAGGATGAGAATCTGCGGGTCACCTAGGAGCGCCAGCGCGAATCGAAGACGTTGTTGCTCGCCGCCGGAGCACTTGCCTACCCGTCGAGACAATATCGGTTCTAAGTTGGTGTGATGTGCAACCTCGCCAATGTCTAGGGGCTGGGCAAAGGTAGCGGAAATCATTTTTAAAGTATCGCTTACGGTGAGGTCAGGGAGAAGACCTCCGGATTGAAGCACCGCTGCTAGCTGTGCGTTGTTGATCGCTTCCTGGGGGCTTTTGCCTAGGACTGTGACAGTGCCGGAAGATGGTTCGGTAAGCCCCAAGATGAGGTCAATGAGTGTGGACTTTCCAGCGCCGTTGGTACCTAGCAACGCTACGATTTCCCCGGGGGCGATGGAGACTGATACGTCATTAAGTGCTCGCACTGAATGCGAGGAATTTGCTGCGAAGACTTTTTCTACGTCGCGTACTTTAATCGCTGGTGAGGAAATTGAGCTTGGGGTGCGTGTCGTTTTCATGTTTTGCACTTAACCAGGCTTGTGTTCGTAATAGCAGGAACTGTGTCACTAGGTTTCCATGACAATTGTCATCGGTGGATGCGTTAAGCTAGCTGGGTGCTTACTACTCTCGCATCCGCAATCGTCTTATTCATCGTCACCAATATCGACGATATCGTTGTTCTCTCGCTGTTCTTTGCCCGTGGCGCGGGCAGGAAGAGCACGACCAAGGCCATCCTTTTGGGCCAATACCTGGGATTTTTAGGGATCCTCGCGGTCTCTGTGGCACTTGGCTTGGGACTTAGCGCCATTCTTCCGGAGGACTGGATACGCTTTTTCGGGCTTATTCCCCTGGCCATTGGCCTTTGGGCGGCTTGGGAGGCCTTTCGCGGGGAAGACGATGATGACGTTTCTGGAAAGAAGCTCAGCGTCGCTGCGGTAGCCGGGGTCACCTTTGCCAATGGCGGCGATAATATCGGAGTGTACCTGCCGGTATTTACCACGTCTTCGCCCGCAGACATCGCGGTGTACTGCATCGTATTCCTCGTTTTGGTCGCAGGCCTTGTAGCGGCCGCGAAGTTCGTGGCCACACGGCCAGCCGTAGCAGAAGCGCTAGAGAAGTGGGAGAGCGTGTTATTTCCCACGGTGCTTATCCTGCTGGGCATCGCCATCCTATTTGCGGTGTAGGCGAGGAATGCAGAAATCCCACGACGGCGGAAATGAATCCGTGGCCGTGGGATAATTTGTCGGGCTAACAGGATTTGAACCTGCGACCCCTACACCCCCAGTGTAGTGCGCTACCAAACTGCGCCATAGCCCGGCGTCGCATTATTTGTTGCGACTGACCTAGATTACATCAGGATAATTCCACAGTGAAATCTAGGCCGTGACCTGCATTAAAGCTCGCCGGTGGAATAGACCCAAGCGCCATTAAGGCGCCGGAAAGACGATCGCTCCCGCTGGGAGCCCACTGCCTCGCCCTTGTAGAAGGCCTCAAATTCCACGATGCCTTCATCGTCTACAAGACCACCTCGCTCGGTATCGAGGATATCGAGGCGGTAGAACCTGATGGGGGAGTCAGCCAAGTCCAATGAGCCCGGCCGAGTCACCGGATCCCAGGTGCGCAGGAGGTAGTCCTCATCGCCGCTGACGAAGGCGCTAAACCGCGAACGCATCAAGGCCTCGGCGGTGGGAGCTTTGGCACCGGCATGGTACTTACCGCAGCATTCGCCAAAGCTCAGCCCGCTCGTGCAGGGGCAGCGGCGGGAACCGGCGATGGGGTTGAGGGCCACCATTAGTTGGCGTCCACGACATCGGTGATGGTGGCGCCGACGGCCATGCGCTCGACATCAGTATCGCGTGCGGCCGCACGTAGTGCATCGACATCGGCAGCGCTCAAGGAGCCTTTTAGTTCGATGCGGCGCTCGAAGGAGGTGGTACCGGTTTGGGTGATGGTCACGTGAACATCGTCAAGCGCAAGCTTCTTGCCGACCTCCTTGATGGCCTGGGTGGAAGCAGATGCAAGGGCAGACATGAGCAGTCCGGTTGCGGTAAAGCCCTTACCCTTGCCGCCTTCCTTTTTGGTGCGATCCGCGGTCACGGAGTGATCATTGTGGCGGACCACGACGCCGAACTTGGTGCCGGTAGCGGGACGGGCAACGGCAGCGTCGGTGCCCACTTCCTCGGGTTCATAGTCGGGGACGATAAACTGCCGCGACCAGGCACCGATGAGATCAGCGGCGCGGGCAGCCGTCCCCTGCTTGGTGAGCAGGTGATCGGCCTTATCCAACGAGACGAGGGACTTGGGGTAGCGGGTCATGCGGAAGATATTTTGCGCATTGTCGATGCCCACCGTTTGGTCGATGGGGGAATGCAGGGACAAGAGGGGCTTGCGCAACCGCGGTAGGTATTCTTCCGGATTGGTTTCTGCCAGATCCTCCAGGAATTTGCGCGAAATGGTCAGGGCCCTGCCGCCCAAGACGACCTCGACCTCACCATTAGCGTCTACCTCGCCGATCTTATCCGCGTAGTGCAGCACGGAGTGCGCGGGATCGAAGGGGGCGCCGATGGTGGCCACGGCGCGAATCTTTTTCATTGCCGTGGCGGCCTTGAGCACCGCTGCGCCGCCCAAGGAGTGACCAATGAGCATCTGTGGTGCGGAATAGTGTTCTTCTAGCCAGTCCGCGGCGGCGCGGATATCGTCGACATTCTGGTTAAACGTGGTGTCCGCGAACTCGCCTTCTGATTGCCCCAAACCTGGAAAATCAAAGCGCAAGGTTGCGATACCGAATTCCGTTAATTGCTTCGAGGTGCGGGCCGCGCCAGGGGTATGGCGCGAGCCGGCAAAGCAATGCGCGAAGACGGCGAAGGCGAGAGGGGGAGCATCAGGAAAGTCGATGGTTCCTGCCATCTCGGTTCCTCGGCTGGACGGCAGCTTAACATTGACGGATTGCATGGCACCTACAATAACGGCCCCATAAGTTCCAAGCCAGATGAGGTTGACTAGAGTCGTAGGCAGCCAGCCCCTAAAGGAGGAATTGTCGTGGGAGCATTCGATTGGTTCTGGAAAGCGATGGGCTCGCAAAGCGAGCGAAACGATAAGAAATCCAAGGCCATCGTGGATGAAGCTCGCTCCGCCGCGGAGAAACTCGCACAGAGCGACGATGCTGCCGTGGCTCAAGCCGCCCGCGATGCGGTGCGCGGCGGCGAGGTCGCAGACAAGGCGCAATTCCTCGGCGCATTAGCCGTAGCATGCGAACGCACGCTGGGCTTACACCCGTTTACCGTGCAATCGCAGGCTGTATTGCGCCTGCTTACCGGTGATGTCATTCAAATGGCTACCGGTGAGGGCAAAACGCTCGTTGGCGCGATGGCAGCAACGGGTTTCGCGCTGACCGGAAAGCGGGTCCACGTCGTGACGGTCAATGACTATCTAGCCAGCCGCGATGCCGAGTGGATGCGACCTGTCGGGGAATTTTTTGGCCTGCAGGTAGCTTCCGTGACGGAAGGCATGAGCGCGGATGAGCGCCGCGTTGCCTATGCGCGAAATATTATTTACGCCCCCGTAAATGAACTGGGGTTTGACCTGTTGCGCGATAATCAGATCACCGAACGCGCACAGACAGTGCAAGCTCCTGGCGATGTCGCCTTGGTAGACGAGGCCGATTCTGTCTTGGTGGACGAGGCCCTCGTGCCGCTGGTGCTCGCCGGAAATCGCCCAGGTGAGGCGCCCACGGGGCAAATTACCAATGTGGTCTCCCGACTGCGGGAGAACCACGAGTACGTTATCTCGGATGATGGGCGCACGGTGCAGCTTACCGATGTCGGTTCCGCACGCGTGGAGCGCGAGCTCGGCATCGATTCTCTTTATTCCGAGGACAATATCGGCACCGTCCTCGTGAAGGTCAACTTGGCGCTGCACGCAAAGGCGCTGTTGATTCGCGATATTCATTACATCGTGGTGGATGGCAAGCTGCAGCTAATCGATGCCTCCCGTGGCCGCGTCGCCGATCTACAACGCTGGCCCGACGGGCTGCAGGCGGCGGTAGAGGCCAAAGAGGGCCTGGAAGTCTCAGAGGGCGGTCGCATCCTCGATACGATTACCCTGCAAGAACTCATGCGCCGGTACCCGCTGGTCTGCGGAATGACAGGCACTGCGGTAGAAGCCACCGACCAGCTGCGGCAGTTTTATGACCTGCACGTCTCCGTCATCGATCGGAACAAGCCCTTGCGGCGCTTCGATGAGCAGGACCGTATTTTTGCCACCATAGGGGAGAAGTCGGCGGCCATCGTCGAAGAAATTGCCCGCCTGCACGATGCTGGTCAACCAGTGCTTGTGGGAACCCAAGACGTGGCGGAATCAGAAAATTTGGCTGAGGCCTTGCGCGATAGAGATATCGAAGTCAATGTGCTCAACGCCAAAAATGACCGCGAAGAAGCACAGATTGTTGCTGAAGCCGGCGATGTGGGGCGGGTAACCGTCTCCACACAAATGGCCGGCCGCGGCACCGACATCAAGCTCGGTGGCGCAGATGAAACGGACCACGATGAGGTGGCCGAGCGCGGCGGCCTTGCTGTGATCGGAACTTCTAGGCACCGCACCGCGCGGCTTGATAACCAGCTGCGCGGGCGTGCAGGGCGCCAAGGAGACCCAGGCTTGGCGCTATTTTTCGTCTCGCTGGAAGACGACGTGGTGCAACAAGGCGGAGCTGGGGAAAAGGTCAGCGCGCAACCTGGCCCTGGCGGGCTCATCGAATCCAAGCGGGTGCAGGACTTTGTGGCCCATTGCCAGCGGGTAACAGAGGGCCAATTGCTAGAGATTCACGCCCAGACCTGGAAGTATAACCAGCTCTTGGCGGATCAGCGCATCATCATCGATAAGCGCCGTGCAGCGCTATTGGACACAGACCAGGCGTGGCAGGAACTAGCCGAGCGCGCCCCAGAGCGGGCGAGCGAGCTTGCGGATCTCCCGGAGGCAGTGCGAGTTCAGGCGGCGCGGGAGATCATGCTGTATCACTTGGACATGGGCTGGGCCGACCACCTTGAGCTGCTGGATGATGTGCGAGAATCCATTCACCTGCGCGCCATCGCGCGCGAGACCCCGATCGATGAATATCACCGCATTGCGGTGCGCGAGTTTAAGGACTTGGCGCAGCGGGCGGTGGATCAGTCAGTAGAGACCTTCAGACAGGTGCCTATTGACTCTGAGGGGGCACACCTTGCAGACTCAGGATTGAACCGTCCAAGCGCGACGTGGACCTATATGGTCTCTGATAACCCCCTTGCGGGGCAGGGAAATTCCGTGTTGAGCGGCATCGGAAACATTTTCCGGTGAAATAATTGCCCACTGAGAGATCACAGACTCGGAAGAGTCGCTATTATTGGTATAAGTAACTCAAAACTAATCCCCGGAGGTAACAATGAGCGAGAACACCGGAACCCCGGAACCACAGGTGGAGACCACCTCTGTATTCCGCGCTGACCTGCTCAAGGAAATGGAAAATGGCACCAAGGGAACCGATACCTCTGCGGTAGGTACGGAAAACTTGGAAGATGGCCAGGCGTTGCTCGTCGTCAAGCGCGGCTCCAACGCCGGTGCCCGCTTCTTGCTTGACCAGGACACCACCACGGCGGGGCGCCACCCGGAGGCAGATATCTTCCTGGATGATGTCACCGTTTCCCGCCGCCACGCTGAATTCCGCAAGAATGATGAAGGCCAATTCGAGGTTGTAGACGTGGGATCCTTGAACGGCACCTACGTCAACCGCGAGCCGCGCAATTCGCAGGCGCTCGAGGTTGGAGATGAGATTCAAATCGGTAAATTCCGCCTCGTGTTCATCACCAAGCAGGACTAAAACTGCAGCAGACAAACCGTTTTGCCGTCCTTGGTTAAAGCGGTTTAGTCTCCTTTTTATATCCAACGACTACTGAGACACTTTTAAAGAGATAGACACAGTGAGCGCAGCAGAATCCGCGGCGGCATCAGCTCGCCGCAAGAGCCCGAACACGAAGAAGGCTAAGACCATGTCCATTGGCGTGGTCTTAGAAACGCTGAATCAGCAATTCCCTGATGTCACTGTGTCTAAAATCCGCTTCCTCGAATCAGAGGGGCTGATTTCTCCCCAGCGCACTGCCTCCGGCTACCGCCGGTTCACGCAGGAAGACGTGGATAGGCTGCGCTATATCTTGACCACACAGCGGGATAACTACACCCCGCTCAAGGTCATTCGCGAGCAGCTGGAAGCAATGGATTCCGGCCAGGTCACCGCCATTGTTTCTGCTGGCAATGCGGAGACCTTGCTGTCCCCGCAGCAGTTCAAAGCACCCGCGGTAACGCGCCTGACCGATGCCGAGGTAGCAGAGCAGGCGGGGGCATCCGAGGCGGATATTGCCTCTTTTATCAAGGACAAGCTGATTAAGCCGGATGCCGCAGGATTTTTCAATACCGATGACGTGGCCATTGCCTCTGCCGCAGTTGCACTGCAGGCTTTTGGCTTTAGCTCTAGCCAGCTGAAGTCCCTGCGCAATAGCGCCCGCCGCCAGGCGGATTTAATCTCCCAAGTCGCAGCCCCCGTAGCGCACTCGAATTCCGATACCGCACACCAGCAGGCAGAAGAACTATCCCAGCAGATGACGGCGCTAGTGGTTTCCTTGCATGCCACCTTGGTAAAGACGGATTTGCGCCACGAATTTAACGCCTAACTCACCATGGCTGCCTCCCGTGTGGGAGAGTGGTAGCTATGAGTGATGTAACCCTTGAATTTCACGGCATTCACCAGCTTGGGCCAGAAGACGATGTCTGCGCACTGCTGCGGTGGCCCGAAGAAGATCGCCTCATTCCCGTCTGGCTCTCAGCCGTAGACGGAATCCACTTGGCCGCCGTTTTTGCTGACCAGCGCCCGAACCGCCCCACGACCCACGATCTTCTGTGCGAGGTCTTGGAGGCTGCAGGTGGCGTCGAGGCCATCGAGATTGTCAACCACCATCAAGGCACATTCATGGTGGATATTCAGTCTGCGCAAGGTGAAGTTTTTGATGCGCGTGTAAGCGATGCCTTGGCGGTAGCCGAGTACTTTAAGGTGCCCATCGTTGCCGAATCTGCGCTCTTGGCGCAGGTATCCGTCTTCGCCAGCGAGGACGACATCAAGGAATACTTCGACCTCGAGCTTCCTACCCCCACGCAGGACTGGGAAGATAGCGATGCCTCCTCTGCCGAGGAAAGTACTTCTGCATCTGGAAACGCGCAGGCCGATGCCGATTTCGAAGAGATGATGCGCAGCCTTGGCATGGATGAATCCGATTTCCACACGGGGGAAGAAGACGAAAAAAATTAATGACACGCGTGTGACTAATGGTGACAATGTGGTTTTTAAAGTCTAAAGTTGTACTCGAAGGTTAAGCAAGCACCGCTTGACGAGGGTGTGCGCTTGGCATTTAATTGATCTTTAGAGCTTCCAACAAACCCCATTGGAGTAATTACGTGAGCATCACCGAGGACACCCAGTCCGAGTCCCAGTACGTCCAAGAATCCCTCTTTGATGTGGGACCGGACGAAGAAGTGGGGTACCGCGTGCCCATCGCTTGCCAGGTTGCTGGCATCACCTACCGCCAGTTGGACTACTGGGCACGCACCAACCTGGTCAACCCCTCCATTCGCACCGCCCGCGGCTCGGGCTCGCAGCGCCTATATTCTTTTAAGGACGTCTTGGTCCTCAAGATTGTCAAGCGCTTGCTCGATACCGGAATCTCCCTGCAGAACATCCGCTTGGCCGTGGAATCGCTGCACGACCGCGGTGTCAATGACTTGGCGGAACTCACCCTCGTCTCTGATGGCACCACCGTGTACGAGTGCCGCTCCAATGATGAGGTCATTGACCTTCTCGCCGGCGGCCAGGGCGTCTTTGGCATCGCAGTGCCGGGAATCTTGAAGGAACTGTCCGGCACAATTACGTCCTTCCCCGCAGAGCGCATCGAGGAACTGCCCGATGACAACGTGGTTGGCTTGGATGAGCTCGCCGCTCGCCGCAATCGCAAGAGCTCCTAAGTCCTCTTAATAGGTTCTCCCTCCAGACCCCAGCTCACGGGGGTGGAGGGAGAATTTTTTGATTAAACCCCGGCAGCCTTGTCCATTGCCGCGTTGAGGTCTTCCTGCGTGCCTGCATCGACACTGGTGAAGTTGTCAGCGGCGTTCTTTAGCTCTTCATCGATTGCCCCTGGGCCCACGTGGACGACGGATAGCTCTACGTTGTCTGACTTCGCGCCGTCAAGAGCGGCAGAAAACTGAGCATCGTCCATATCGAGCTCGGTGCCCGTTGTCACGAGGAGCACCCGTGCCTTCCGATTGGTACCGGCGGCCTGATCCGCAGCGGTGTTCAGCGCGGCAATTGTGGCGCTGCGCGATTGCGGCACCCCACCGGTGCCGAATGCCGCGAGCGTATCCGGAACCGCAGCGCCATTGCCGAATCCGAGGTTATCGCGGTAGCCCACCGTGGCGGCTTCCGAGATAGGAGACGAATAGTTCCAGAGGGCAACCTGGCTATTATTCTGGCTCAGCTTTCCTGCGGTGCCCGAAAGCGCTTGTTGCGTTGCATCAAACATCGCGGTCATATTCGCGGAAGTATCAACAAGAAGGAGGGTATTGGGCGCCATTTCCACGGTGGAAGAGGCAGCCGGGGAGCTAGAATCTTTGGCGCCGTTCTCCTCTGAAGGCTTCGCAGCATCGGTGCTCGTCGTAGCAGGAGTAGAGGAGGGGACCGCGGTACTGCTTTCTACAGCGGATTCGGAGGTGGTCTCGGCGGCCGTAGTGTCGTTGGAGTCATCGCCTCCACGCATTAAGAAAACCACCAGTGCAATGACGGCAAGGATCGCGATGATGGCAACCGCGACAACCCATCCGGCGATCGCGAATTTATTTTCCCCGTTTGAGTGCCGTGCCATGTAATGCCTTTCTCCAAAGTCTCCCGAGCCAGCGCGTGATGCGTTTAACCTAGTGTAACTGGGAGTAAGCCCTTTCCATTACTGCGACAAGCCGCTCACGCAACGGTTGGGCGCGCTGGGCCAAGCCGCGTTGACGATTGACGTATATTGCCTTTCCCTCCGGCGTTTCAATGGGCACTACCCCAAGGCCCCAGTCGCGGCAATCGTACGGGGAGGCCTCCATGTCAAGGATGCGGGCATCGATAGCCAGATCCAGGCAATCGAGGAAGAGAGCACCTGGGACCAAGGGCCCCAGCTTCCATGCCCATTTATAAAGATCCATGCTCACGTGCACGCAGCCTGCCTGGTCGTTGGCTGGTTGATCCTCGCGGTGGAGCACCGTGAGATTGAGCGGGCGCGCCGGCGGGGTAAAGAAACGGAAGGCATCATAATGCGAGCACTTGAGGGAGTGAGTATCCACGACGCGGTTGGTCCCTTCGGCGCCTAAGCGCAGCGGGAGATCGTGGCGCGGGGAATCGGTGTGGTAGACCATTGCCCATTCATGCAGGCCAAAGCAATCAAAGTGCACCGGGTTGGTGGCAGAGCGCCGCAGCAGATCCACAATATAGTCAACGGAACTGCCGCGGCGTTGCATGTAGGACTCCACGTCCACGGTGATGCCGTCCGCAGTTTCGCGGTAGTCGCGCCAGCTAGCCTGGGGCGCGTCACCCTCGAGCGCCGTGCCGATGCCCGGGTGCCAACGCTTCAGATGCGATGGGCGCACCGGGTAATACTCAAAGAGGAAATCAAACACGGGATGATAGCTGCCGGGATGGCGAAACCGCTCCAAGCGGTCGGCTGCCCGCCGCTCGTGCTCATCCATGCGGGCGGTCCAGTCAGCGGTAGATAAAACCTGCACGGGCCTATCCTCCTTTCTATTGCGCCAGCGCTTAGCGACGCCGCCCCTTACCCCTCCTGGCTCCACCAACCTGCCGCTTCTGTTTGCGTGGGGGTTGTTTCTTTTGTTGCTGGCCCGAACCATTAGAACCGTCTTGGCCCGGCGGTGGAAGGGCCGGGCCGTGCGGCTTTCGGGCGCCGGTGACCGTGCGCAATTCGGGCGCCCCGGCGGGGTTATCGCGGTGGGAAATGTCGTGTTCGGTAGCGCTCACGCCAGCCTTCTTGATGAGGGCAGCTACCTCTGAGCGCTGTTCATCGGTGACCAGGGTAACCACCGTACCCGTCGCGCCGCCGCGGGCCGTGCGCCCTGCGCGGTGCAGGTAGGCCTTGTGTTCTGCAGGCGGATCCACGTGGACGACGAGGGAAACATCTGCGATGTCGATGCCGCGTGCCGCAATATCGGTGGCGACCACGACGGGAATGGCGCCATCGGCAAAGCCAGAAATGGCGCGGGTGCGCGCCCCCTGGCCCTTATCCCCGTGCAGTGGATAGGCGTTGATACCGGCGCGCCGAAGCTTTTTTACCTGCCTGTCCACGCCGTGCTTGGTTCGCATGAACATGATGGTCTTGCCTGCGCGCGCGGCGATGCGCATGACCACCTCGTTGCGGGCGGGGCGATCTCCCACGAAAAACAGGTGGTGCGACATCGATTCCACCGCCGCGGCGACCGGAGCGGTGGAGTGGACCACGGGATCGTGCAGGAATTGCTCGACGAGCTTATTAACATCCCCATCGAGGGTTGCAGAGAAAAGTAGCCGCTGACCGGTGGGCGGGGTGTAGTTTAAGAGCTTGCGCACTTGGGGAAGAAACCCCATATCGGCCATCTGGTCCGCCTCGTCCAAAGTGGTGATCTGCACCTTGTCAAAGGACAACTTGCCTTGGGCGATGAGATCCTGGGCGCGACCAGGTGTAGCGACCAAGAGATCCACTGGGCGCGCCAAAGACCGGATGTGGTGGTTGATATTGACGCCGCCAACCACCGCGAGGACGCGCAGCCCTAATGCGGCGGCGGGCTCATCGAGGCGTTGTTGGATCTGCGTCGCCAACTCGCGGGTGGGGGCGAGGACGACCGCACGGGGGTGGCCGGGGGTCGAGGCACCCGAGCCAGCCAATCGGGCCAGCGTGGGAAGCCCGAAGGTAAAGGTCTTTCCGGATCCGGTAGGCCCGCGGCCGAGTACGTCCTTGCCCGCAAGTACATCCGGGATGGCTGCGGCTTGGATGGGAAATGCTTCCGTGATTCCTTGGTCGTTCAAAACGTGAACCACGCGCTGAGGTAAGCCGAGTTCGGCAAAAGTAGTCATCGTTGGGCAATTCTAACTGGTGGGTGCGCAAAATTCCGCATCGGCCAGCGCACGATTAGGCACCCTCTTTATGAGTGAGAAATGCCATAGCAAAAATAGGGCTCTACTTTAGGTATTTCACTGGTTATTACCTAACGTGGAAGGTGGTGCTGGGAAGCACACACGATTTATTCCTCCACTCACCGGCCCATCCCAGGGCCACAACGAACTGTTAAGGAGTCGTCTCCATGGCTCAAGCACAAGCATCCACAGCCAGTTCTTCTTCCCACTCCTCGCCGCAGGAATCTACCGAACCCACGAAAAAGGAGAAATTTCACCTTGATGCCGTGTGGTTCGCGCTGGCCTTCCTGGCCCTAGCGGCCGTCTTACTTATCCCGATCCCGGGACTCGACTGGCCCGCTAAAGTGGCCCTAGGCATGCTGGCCTTCGCGGTGATCATGTGGGTGACCGAGGCCGTGAGCTATCCGGTGAGCGCACTGTTGATCGTCGGCCTTATCTCCCTACTTTTGGGGCTCGGGCCGGATCCAGAATCCGATGGTATCTATGGCACCTCTAATGCCCTCAAGGTCGCGATGGCAGGATTTTCCTCGTCTGCGGTAGCGCTTGTGGCCGCGGCGCTGATCTTGGCCGGAGCGATGCAGGCTACGGGCCTGCACAAGCGGATTGCGCTGTACGTGCTGAAGATCGCGGGGGAGAAGACCTCCCACATCGTTATCGGCGCCATCGCGATCGCCATCATCTTGGCCTTCTTCGTTCCCTCTGCCACCGCGCGTGCGGGCGCCGTGGTGCCTATCTTGCTCGGTATGGTAGCCGCCTTCGGCTTGTCCTATGAGTCGAAGCTGGGTGCCCTACTCGTCATTACCGCAGCGCAGGCCGTCTCGATCTGGAATGTAGGTATTAAAACCGCAGCCGCACAAAACCTCGTGGCGGTGGGATTTATTGAGGATCAAATGGGGCAGTCGGTCTCCTGGGGGCAGTGGTTTATTTGGGCCGCGCCCTGGTCCATCCTGATGTCCGTCGCGTTGTACTTCATCATGCGCGCCGTCATCAAACCGGAAACGGAGCGCATTGAGGGAGGAAAGGAGCTCATCGCCAAGCAGCTAGAGGACCTTGGGCCCACCTCACCGGAAGAGAAAAGGCTCATCGGGTTTTCCCTCCTCCTGCTCTTTTTCTGGGCCACGGAGGGGCTTCTGCACCCGATTAGCTCGGCCGTCATTACCGCGGTGGCCGTCGCCTTGATGCTGCTGCCCAAGATCGGCGTATTTACCTGGCCAGAGGCGCAGAAGTCCGTGAGCTGGGGAACCCTCATCGTCTTTGCCATTGGTATTTCCCTCGGCTCCTTCCTGCTGGATACTGGCGCTGCCACGTGGCTATCAGAAAAGACCTTCGGATTGATGGGGCTGGATTCGCTGCCGATTCTGGCAACGATTGCGCTGGTATCGCTATTTAATATCCTCATCCACTTGGGCTTTGCCTCAGCGACGTCGCTGGCCTCCGCACTCATCCCGGTCTTTATTGCCTTGGCCTCCACGCTGGATGTGCCCAACGGCAGCATCGGCTTCGTGGTCATCCAACAGTTCGTCATCTGCTTCGGATTCTTGCTGCCTGTCTCGGCGCCGCAGAACATGCTGGCCTATGGCACCGGTGCCTTTAGCACCAAGCAATTCCTGCGCTCCGGTATCCCGCTGACCATTGTCGGGTACCTGCTCATCCTGCTGCTGTCTGCCACCTACTGGTCGTGGCTGGGCTTGGTCTAAATCCAGAGACGAAAAAGGGGAGGGCCTGCACCGTGCAGGCCCTCCCCTTTTTATTTGCAGTACTTAGTCCGTCTGCGTCAGGCTGCGGTCGCCGGACCACTCGACGTGGAAGGTGCCCGGCTTATCGGTGCGCTTAAAGGTGTGCGCCCCAAAGAAGTCGCGCTGGCCCTGGATCAGGGCGGCGGGCAGGCGCGTGGCGCGCAGGCTGTCGTAGTAGGACAGCGAAGAGGCAAAGACCGGGGCGGGCAGGCCCATCTGGGTTGCCGCGACGACGACGCGGCGCCACGGTTCGATGAGGTCTTCCAGCTCGCCCTTGAAGTAGGGATCAAGGATCAGGGCGGGCAGCTCTGGGTTGTTATCAAATGCCTCGCGGATGCGGTCCAAGAACTTAGCGCGGATGATGCAGCCGCCGCGCCAGATGGTGGCTAGGTCACGCGGATCGACATCCCAACCGAATTCGGCGGAACCGGCCTTGATCTCATCGAAGCCCTGGGAGTAGGCGATGAGCTTGGCTGCGTAAAGGGCCCGGCGAACGTCTTCGATGAAGGCATCCTTATCGATGTCGAAGTCCGTGTCCGTGCCTGCCGGAAGCTGGCCCTCCTGCGCGGCGGCGCGCTGCTGGCTCGAAGAAGACAGTGCGCGGGCAAAGACGGACTCGGCAATGCCGGTAATCGGCACGCCCAATTCGAGGCCGTTGATGGCGGTCCAGCGGCCGGTGCCTTTCTGGCCGGCGGCGTCCAAGATGACATCGACAAGCGGGGCGCCCGTATCCGGGTCCTTTTGTGCGAGAACCTCAGCGGTGATCTCAATGAGGTAAGAATCCAGGTCGCCGGAGTTCCACTCCTTGAAGATTTCCGCGATCTCGCCCGGCTCCATGCCCGCGCCGTAGCGCAGCAACTGGTAGGCCTCACCGATGACCTGCATATCGGCGTACTCGATACCGTTGTGGACCATTTTGACGAAGTGGCCGGCGCCATCTGGGCCGATGTGGGTCACGCACGGAGTGCCATCTACCTCGGCGGCGATGGACTCTAGGATGGGGCCCAAAGTCTCCCAGGACTCGGCCGGACCACCAGGCATGATGGACGGGCCGTTCAAGGCGCCTTCCTCACCGCCGGAAATGCCCGCGCCGACGAAGTGCTTGCCGCGCTCGGCCACTTCCTTTTCCCGGCGAATGGTATCCGTAAACAGCGCATTGCCGCCATCGATGATGATGTCGCCGTCATCCATGGCATCGGCAAGCTGATCAATGACCGCATCGGTGGCCTTGCCCGCCTGCACCATGATGATGGCCTTGCGGGGGCGCTCCAGGGAAGCGACGAAATCCGCGATGGACTCGGAAGGAATAAAGTTTCCTTCGTTACCGTGGGCCTCAATGAGGGCGTGGGTCTTTTCCGGGCTGCGATTATAGACGGCGACGGTATTGCCATTGCGGGCAAAGTTGCGGGCCAGGTTGGAGCCCATTACCGCTAGGCCGACAACACCAATGTGCGCGAGTTCGTTCTTTTCAGTCATGGTGCCTATCCTACGTCACCGCCGCGCTTTCGCCGCGCTGGCGGTTAAGCTTGAAGACTATGTCAGATACCCAGATACTCAATGACTTGCTTCATACCGCGCACACGCGCCTGCTCAACGAGGAGGAGCTGGAGAAACTAAATTCGGTCAACGGCGGGCTTGCCGAGTTCATCGGCCTTACCTTCGACCGCGTTGGCCCAACCGAGGCCCGCGCGCGCCTTACCGTGACTCCTCAGCATCACCAGCCGTGGGGCGTGGCCAATGGCGGTCTTTATTGCACCATCGCGGAATCGGTGGCGTCTATCGCCAGCGTCGCGGCTGCCGATGCCCCGGCGATGGGCGTCAATAACTCCACGGACTTCATCAAGGCGACAGGGGAGGGCGAGCTAGAAGCGGTGGCCACCCCCATTCAATTGGGCACGCGCACCCACGTGTGGAGCGTAGAGATGCGCCAAGGAGACACCCTCATTGCACGCACCACGCTGCGCACCATGATTATGGATAAGCGCAGCTAGAGCCAGTGGTTCTTCCGGAACCACGCCCACAGGCCGCCAACGACAGCGACCATGATGATGATTGCCATGGGATAGCCAAAGGCCCAGTGAAGCTCCGGCATGATATCGAAGTTCATGCCGTAAATACCGGCGACGAGGGTCGGCGCGGCCCACATGCCGACGACCGCGGAGATCGTGCGCATATCCGAGTTTTGCTGCATGGTGACCTTGGCCACCGAGGCATCGATAAGCGAGGTCAGGCGTTCATCGAAGCTGGCGACCAAATCATTGACCACGAGCTCGTGGTCATAGACATCGCGCAGGTAGGACCGGATCTGCTTAGAGATGAGATCCTTGTGATCCGAGACCATCGCCTTTAATGCCGCAGAGAGCGGATAAATGGCGTGTTTCATCTCCAAGACTTCGCGCTTGAACATATAAATGCGGTCAACATCGAATTTGAGGTTCGGGGTAAAGATTTCCTCTTCGAGTTCATCGACTTCATCGCTAATCAGGCGGGCGACCTCGGAGTAGCGGTCCACCATCATGTCCAGGATCTTCCAAGCCATGGCGACGGGCCCGAGCTCCACCAGGTCCTGCTCGTCTTCGACCGTGTACGCCAAGTTAGGCAGCTTCGCACCGTGGCGAACGGTGATGATGAAGTTAGAGCCCATAATCATCTGGATTTCGCCCGTGGAAATAATCTGGCGCTTATCTTTCACCTCATCGTGGTCGCGGTAATTCACTGAGCGCGCCACCACAAAGAGCTGGTCATCGTAGCGCTCCAGCTTCGGTCGCTGGTGGGCCATAACGGCGTCTTCCACGATGAGCTCGTGGATGCCAAATTGCGAAGCGATCTTCGTCATCTGGGATTCATAGGGCTCATGCAGGCCCACCCAGACGAACCCGCGGCCGTATTCCGCCACGGTTTCCAGGGCGGAATGCGCGGAATACTCGCCGGGTAGGGCCTCACCATCGACGAAGACCCGGCAGTGCTCAATGGCGCGCTCCGCGGGAACCGGCGGGAAGGAGGGCTGACTAGGAGGCGTGGATTTCTTTCGGCCCCTAAAGGGCGTGGGTACGGACGGCATCGTTTCAGCCTCCTTTGCACGGTAGTGCGGATAGTAACGCAATCAAGTAGTAAAACGCGCCACGTTTTACGCAGCGGGTAAAGCTTACACCGACGGTGGGTAATATAATCGAATCTATGCCTACGTGGAAAGAAGTTACCGAAGCCAATCCCGCCCACTCCCATAATTTCGCCCGCAAATGGAAGATGCTTGAGGCGCAGGGCAAAGACATTCATGGGGAGGCCCGGCTTGTCGATGCCATGGTGGAGCGCAATTCCACCATCCTCGACGCCGGCTGCGGAACCGGCCGCGTCGGCGGGGAATTGCTACGCCGTGGTCACAGCGTGGTGGGCATTGACGTGGACCCCATTTTGATCGAGCACGCTGAACATGACTTCCCCGACGGCGAGTGGTTCGTCGGGGACCTGTGCACTGAAGAGGTTCCTGAAGGCCCCTTTGACTTGGCTGTTTCCGCAGGAAACGTCATGGGCTTTTTGGCCGTGGACGGCCGCGAGGAAGCCCTGCGGAATATTTTTAACTCGCTGGCCCCCGGCGGGCGCTTCGTCACCGGCTTTGGGGAAGGCCGTGGTTGGGATTTCCAGGACTTCCTCGATATGGCGCAGAAGGTGGGCTACCGCGTTGACTTCACGTTTTCCTCTTGGGACATGAAGCTATTTTCGGAGCATTCCACCTTCTTGGTCGCCGTGCTATCTAGGCCTGGCGCGGACCTCTTGGCCTAAGGCTTTAAAAGCGCCGGTCCGCTTGGTCGAAGAAATCGACCTCGTGGATGCTGGCGCTGATAAAGGCGCGCTCGGCGCGGGTCCGGGTGGCCTCATCCGCCTTCTCCAGGGTTTCCTCCACAATCTTGATGCTCTCGCGCACTCCGGCGAGGAAATCTTCGCCGCCGTAGACCTCCAACCAGGCATGGTAGGGGTGATCGGGCGAATCGAACTCCGCCAAGTGCAGACCCACCTCTGCATACAGCCAGTAGCAGGGAAGTACGGCTGCGATGCCTACGGCGTAGTCGTCCGTATGGGTGCTGCGGATGAGAAAATCCGTGTAGGCGCTGGTGACCCGCGATGGCGCGGTGGTGGCCGAATCCTTCAACCACCCGCGGTGCAGCTCAGCCTCTTCCGCGAGGCATTCATAGGCGCCTTGCGCCCAGTGCAATTGCTGCGCGGTATCGGGCGCCTGACTGGCGAGGCGGGCCAGGGCCTTCGAGTAGGACGCCAGGTATTGCGAATCCTGATCGAGGTAGAAGCTGAAAGCATCATTGGCGAGCGCACCGGAACCTAGCTTCTGAATAAAGGGGAGTGCCTTTACCTGCTCCCAGTGATCCGCAGCGATATTCCACAGGCGCTGCGTGTACGGTCCTGCGGGCGCAACGCGCGGCTGGTCTGGGTTTTCCACCTCTTCCAAAGGCCCAGCCAGGTGAGGAAGCGGGACCGAGGATGCAGCCCGCATCATACGTTGCGAGCGATGTAGGTGATCTACTGGCCCGCTGCCTTTACCAACGGCGAGCGCATCCGCATGAGCAATCGCCTCATGCAGCCAATCTGTCGCCCACTCTAGGGCGGTGGCGGCTTCATCTCCTGCGCCTAACCTCGTTGCTAGGGCAGAGGAGAGGGAGCATCCAGTTCCGTGGGTGTTTTTGGTCTGTACTCGGGCCGATTCCACTCGGTGAACTTTTCCGTCTGGGGTGACCACGGCGTTATCGGCAACCGCCGAGTCAAGGTGCCCGCCTTTGACGATGACCGCAGTATCCGCCTCAGCGGCCCACGCCTGTGCCACTTCGATGGCGCGGTCTAGGTCCGTGGCTTCCTCCGTCTGCGTCAGTACGGCCAGCTCTTTTAGGTTGGGTGTGATGACATCAGCACGAGAGCACAGCTCGCGCACCGCCTTTTCTGCCTCGGGGGCCAAAAGCCGGTCGCCGCTGGTGGCCACCATGACCGGATCCAAGACCACGGGGACGGACGGGTCGATGCGGTCGAGGAATGCGGCTACGAGGTCGGTGATGTCGGCATCGGCAAGCATGCCGATCTTAATGGCGTCGATGTCAACGTCCTCCCGGACCGAATCCAGCTGCTCCTGGAGGAAGTCCAGCGGCGGGACGTGGACGCTGCGCACACCCTGGGTGTTTTGTGCAACCAACGCGGTGACCACGCTCATTCCATATCCGCCCGCGGCGGCGATCGACTTCAAATCAGCCTGGATGCCGGCTCCGCCCGTAGGGTCGGTTCCAGCAATCGAGAGAATTCGGGGATAGGTTCCTTTAGCCACGGTAGGCCTCCTTTAGATTGTGTGCGGCAGCTGCCGGGTCATCGGCAGCCATGATGTCGCTGACCACGCAGATCCCTGCGAAGCCGCTTCCGGAAAGTTCGTGGGCATTGTGTGCCTTGATGCCGCCGATGGCGACGGACTCGATGCCGCGTTCGCGCGCCGCGGTGGCAAGGTGCCCGGCTGCTTCGGCGCCAATTCCTGCTGGGGCATTCTTCTTGGTTGCCGTCGAGTAAACCGGGCCAATCCCAATGACATCGGGAACGTGCTCTGGGTCGATGGCATCCAACTGATCCAGCGTTCCCACCGAAAGCCCGATGAGGCTATCGGGGCCGAGCAGCGCGCGGGCCTGGGAGAAGTCCATATCGTCTTGGCCAATGTGCAGGTGGCAGCCCACCTTGGCCGCTACCTCGACGCGGTCATTGATAAAGAGCGGTACGTCGCCCAAGACCTTCATGAGCTCGCGGGCGGTAGCCTCGACTTCCTCGTCGCTGGCCTCCTTATCGCGCAATTGCACGACGGTAGCCCCACCACGCACCGCCTCTTGCACGATGGGTATGACCTTGTCCCGCCCGCCGGCGAGCTTAGGATCGGTGATGAGATACAGCGTCCAATCGATGCTCATGCTAGCCCCGCAACGTCCGCGACCTCGGAGGCAGAGATGCGCTCTTCGATGGCGTCAGTGGTGAGCTCATGCAGCGCATCGAGCCAGGCAACCGCAAAGGAGCCAGGTGCCGTGGATGTCTCAGCGGCAACGCTGCCCGCGGCTCCTACATGCGCATGCGCGGCGATGATAGCCGCGAATGGATCCTCCCATGCTGCCAGGTAAGCCGCGCAGATGGCGCCGAGCGAACACCCAGTGCCGATGACGTTTTGCAGCATCGGGTGCCCAGATTCGAGGCTTACCGCACGCGGCCTTTCGCCTGCCTGCACGATGAGATCCGTGGGGCCGGATACGCCAATAACGGCCCCGGTTTCGCGGGAAAGTTTGAGCGCCGGTTCCAGCGCCGCCTCCACGCCATCGGTAGATTCCACGCCGCGCCCGCCGGCTCCGGTTCCTGCCAAGGCGATGATTTCGGAGGCGTTGCCGCGAATCGCCGTCGGGCCCTGCGGCAAGACTTCATGCATAAATTCGGTGCGCTTTTCCAGCCCACCCGCGCCAACGGGATCAAGGACCCACGGGTTTCCGGCCGCGGTCGCACCGGCGATGGCCTCGCGCATGCCGGCGTATTGCTCGGAATTCGGGGTTCCGCAATTGATGAGCACGCCGCTGGCGATCTTCGCAAAATCTTGCGACTCATCTGGAGTATCTACCATTGCTGGGCTGGCGCCGATGGCCAAAAGCGCATTGGCAGAAATATTGCTGACGACCTTATTGGTCAAACACTGAATAAGTGGAGCGGTATCGCGCACCGCATCGTGGGCACGCAGAAATGATAAGTCCACAACAATCCCTTCGCTAGTTCTAACTAAGTGCAGGTTCGATGGGTTTTTCTCAGCCACGGTACGTGGCACCCCATGTTGTAATATCCAAGCCTAACAAAAATGGGAAAATAGGAACGAAAACCACAAAAGCCGCCGCCTACAGCCCCGAAAGTGGGGTAGTGGGACGGCGGCCGGTGCCGAAGAAAGTTTAGTTCTCTTCTTCTGCCTCGTCGATGAGGTTGCGGGCGATGCGCTGCTGGGTAGTAATCTCCAAGTTACCGCGGTTGCGGGAGAGGATATTAGCCGCCCAGTTGACCAGTACGGCCAAGCGGCTGCGCAGGCCAATGACGTAGGTCAGGTGCAGGGCCAACCACGCCAACCAGCCTGGGAAGCCGGAGAACTCGGTCTTGCCCAGCTTCACGACGGCATTGAAGCGGGTGACGATGGCCATGGATCCCTTGTCGAAGTACTCGAAAGGTTCCTTTTCATCGGCCGTGGATTCCTCGTCCACCTTGGTCTCGATGAGCTTGGCGACGTGCTCGCCGCCCTGGATGGCCACCTGTGCCAAGCCCGGCAGGCGGTTCAGAGACATCATGTCACCGATGATGTAGACGTTGTTGAAGTCACCAACGGTCATGTCATCGTTGACGGACACGCGGCCGGCGCGGTCAGCCTCGACGCCGGCCTGGTCAGCGACCATCTTGCCCAGCGGGGAAGCGGCAACACCGGCGGACCAGATCTTGGTCGCGCCCTCGAGGGTGACCTCTTCATCGGTCTTCATGTTCTTGTATGTCACGGAGTCTTCGTTGACATCGGTGACCATGGCGTTCAGGCGAACGTTGACGCCTTCCTTCTCCAGGGTGCGCTGGGCGCGGCGGCCCAGGCGCTTGCCAAACGGCGGGAGCACCTGTGGCGCGCCGTCAAGCAGGTAAATCTTGGCGGCGGAGGTGCCGTAGGTGGAATAGACATCGCTTAGCGTGCGGTTAGCCAACTCCGCGATCTGGCCGGTGAGCTCCACACCGGTCGGGCCGGCGCCGACGATGATGAAGGTGAGGAGGCGCTCGCGCTCTGCGGGGTCATCGGTAAGCTCAGCCTTTTCGAAGGCCGAAATGATGCGGGAACGCAGCTCCAAGGCATCATCCAGGGTCTTCATGCCAGGGGCAAACTCCGCAAAGTGGTCATTGCCAAAGTACGACTGGCTGGAACCAGCGGCGACGACAAGGGAATCATAGGAGTAGGTGCGCGAAAAGTCATCGAGCTCGGCCGTAACCGTCTGGTCCTCCAGGTTAATGTCGGTCACGTTGCCGTTGACAAAGTCCACATTATCCTGGTTGCGCAGCAGCTGGCGGGTCGAGGGAGCAACCTCACCTGCGGAAATCATGCCGGTTGCCACCTGGTAGAGCATCGGCTGGAACAGGTGGTGGTTCTTCTTATCGATGAGGGTGATCTCAACATCGGCGTTCTTCAACTTCTTCACAGTGTTAAGACCGCCGAATCCACCGCCAACCACGACAACGTGGTGACGGCTTCCGTTTGGACGATAAGGGGTATCAGTCATGGAATTAATGCGACCTTCCTCGAGAAAGCTTAATTTAAGTACCCGTATAGTGTAAACGCTCGTCACATAACGTGCATACTTGATACCCATTTAGATGCGTTTCGGGTTTACTTTCCTGCGGAGCGTCTTGACCGAAACCGCTCAGAAACTGGCTAAAATAAGCCCACACCGTGACCCCTTGCACCCAGGAGCGCTCCCCAAACCATGAGTTTTTCCACCCCCGAGCATTTACGCTCCATCGACGCGGAGGCATGGCCCAATATCGCGACCGTGCCATCGCAGCGCTGGGCGACGCTAAAATCCCGCCGGGCCGAGGCGGAATTTGCCAAGGCCTGCGATAATGCCGGCTTGGAACTGGAACTCGATGCAGCGGGCGGTCCCGATTTAGAGGTGGGCCACGATGCGCTCTTCGAGCGAATCGCCGCTACCGGATGGTTAGGTTTTGCCGAAAGCTACATGGCAGGCGAGTGGACCGTCGAATCCTCCGCCCAATTGGTAAAAGTTTTGGGCAAGCTCCTGCAGGTGGGATACCTCCCAAAGCCGCAGGGAGTAAGCGTCCGCGATTCCGAGCCAGGGGAGCTGCCACTCGACTTGGTGCGCCTCTATGCCGGCGATGGCCTCAGCCACGTTGGCGGGATTTTCTCCAGCGGCGTGCCGACGACGATCCGGGAAACGGTCGAAAGCTTTAGCCCAAAGGCCGGCGGCAGGGAGCCGAAGAGCCACTTTGTCGATGTCACCACGGTCAGCGAGCCCACCAACGTGGACCGAGATGACTTGGGAGAGGCGCAGCGCAGGGCGGCAGATTGGCTTCTCGATGCCACCCGCACCGGCGCCGGTACCCACCTTCTGGTCTATCCCGCTGCCGGGATGCAGGCCGCGATACGCGCTACCAAACGCCGCGCCACAGTCGACGTCCTGACCAGCGATGTCGAACAAATCACCCAGATGCGCGAGGCGCTTGTCTTTGCCGGAACGGAAGACTCTATCCACGTAGAGCGGATTCCGGATTCCGTTCCGAGCCCCAAGCAGTGGCGCGGGCACTACGACGCGATTATCAGCGTGGAAAAATTCGAGCAATTGAGCCCGCGCGAGCGCAAGGCCTATATCCGAGTCCTCGATCGCTTCCTTACCGCAAACGGGCGGGCGGCTTTTCAATCCATCGTGGCCACCGAATCCATGTCGGATGCTGCCCGAGCATCGTTGCAGGCCATGCGGGCCTATATTTGGCCAGGCCTCGACTACCCGCTGACTATGGATGTGCACCGGCTCGTGGATAAGAACTCTCACCTGCGCATCGTGTCCGAGACGCACGTGGGCAGCCACTATATTGAGTCCCTGCGCCAGCAGCGATC
The DNA here is from genome assembly GCF_000478095.1 of Corynebacterium sp. KPL1824. Classification (NCBI taxonomy): domain Bacteria; kingdom Bacillati; phylum Actinomycetota; class Actinomycetes; order Mycobacteriales; family Corynebacteriaceae; genus Corynebacterium; species Corynebacterium sp. KPL1824. The sequence continues at coordinate 76,196 of NZ_KI515750.1, forward strand.
CTTTTTTGATGGGCACCTTCGCGAGGCCGCCGCTGCCGGCTTTGATCCGGTTTTCCGCAGGTTATGGACCTTCCAATTCGCACTTCGCGAGGCGCTCATGACGCTCGGGATGATCGATTCCGTCCAATTTGGCCTAACCCACCGCAATCGCGGCGGGCGCCGTTAGGATTTTTATTGCTTTTTAGTGCGGAAGCTCGTCGAATTCGTCTAGCAGGTCAACGCTCGGGACGAAAAAGTTCGTACCGGTCAGGGCCGTGGAGAAGTCCAGGATCCGGTCGTAATTTCCCTCAGGATCGCCGATAAACATATTGCGCAAACGTTCGTTGATATCTTCTGGGTCTTTGGCATATCCAATGAAGTACGTGCCCATCTCACCTGCGGCAAAGGAACCGAAGACCATGTTCTCGCGGTAGATATCCTCCTCAAGGTCATTGAGGGCCACGTGGGAATTGGAGGGCTGCGCATCCTCATCGAGCTCCACGTCATCGGCCTTGGTGCGCCCGATAACGCGTTCTTGCTCTTCGGTGCTGATGCCGCTCCACTTATCTAGGTCATGGGTGTACTTTTGCACGGTGACGTAGGAGCCGCGGGGATAATCGGCGTCATCGGAAAGCAGTACCGTCTCTAAAGCTTCCTCGGGGAGGGGATTGGCGGTGCCATCCACAAAGCCCAGGAGATCGCGCTGGTCCAGATACTTGAATCCCTGGGTCTCATCGACCACGGTGGCGGCATCGCCCAGCTGGCGCAGGACCTGGCGCGCCATCTCGTGGCAAAGGTCATACGTATTCGCGCGGAAATGCAGCAGGATATCGCCGGGCGTAGAGGGAGCCTTGTACGTACCCTCCAGCGGCTCGAACTCCTTGAGCTTGTCCGGGCGGGGAGCGCTGGTAAGGCGCGGCCACATAGACGCACCGATGCCGACGACCGTATAAAGCTCGCCCTCATTGTGGCGGAAATTGACGGACTTGAAGGTATCGCCAAATGCGGAGAGCATGTCCCGAGTGGCTTGCTCGCCGCCTTCCGCAATGTCCAAGACCAGGAACAGGGCGGCGCGGGAAGGCTTTTTAACAACGCGTTGAATAGTCATGAGCTCCAGCATATGTGTTGGCTTTCGGCGGTGCACGTTTGGTGTCGTGTGCCGGCGTGGCTTGCTGGCGTGACGCGTTGGCATGGTGTGATGCGTTTTTGCAAATAGTGATCCGATTTGGGCCGTTCGGAGGGCACTATTTGTCAATTTGGAACATACTGCGCTGTGAGTGGCTTGAACATTCTTGACTGACGGGCCTCGGCACGATGGGAGGGACTTCCACGGATATAAAATGACATAATATACATTATCGGACAATTATGGGGATCTGTAGGTAAAGCTGCGGGCGGCTTGCGCTTGTTTGGATTGCGTGCGATCCCGCCTGCCGTATTCGCGGTTCGGTACGGAGCTTTGACCGCAATCTTTGTTTTGGATGCGGCGTGCTAAGGCTTGCAGGTTCCGTGGTTAAGCTGGCCCAGACTTGGCCGAGTCGCCTTTGAGTGCCTAAGGCGAGCCGGCCTTTCGAATCCGCTTGGGCTTGCCTAGGGTGTCCGGCGAACCTCCCGACGGCCCAAACGCCCGATTGTGCGTGTGGGCGCCGATAATGGGACTTTCCTGCCGCTGCGTTGAGGCCACTTATACCCCTACTTTTAGTCACGGTGACGTTAATCAAAGGGGTAAAGCCTTGGTCCTCTATTGGTTTTTATAGGCACTCCATAGCTGCCAGATGGTTAATACCGCCAGCAATGCTGCAATCGCAGTGACAATCCACATCTGTTGGACCGCAACGAAAATCGAGAAAGCTATGACGACTACGAGGCGGAACCACAGCACGGAAATTAAGCGTCGAGAATTCATGGTCTAGTCCTTGTTCAGGGAGATGCGCAGGTTGATCTCGCCATCTTCAGCGACCTTGGCCGCCAGCATGTCAGGCGTCTCCACGTTGTAGTCCAGGCGGTTAATCGGAACGTCGCCGCCAATGACGATATCGTCACCGTCACGCAAGACATCGAACTCGTGGGTGATTTCCTGCGTCTTGTCCTTGATCGTGAGGTCACCGGTGAGCTTGACGGAGCCGATGGTGCCGTCTTCGGGGACATCGGCAAGCGAGGCGGGCTTGGTAAGCGTGAAGGAAGACTCTGGGAAGTCTGAGGTCTTAAAGAGCTTGGACTTCATGTTTTGGTCGCGGACCTTCTTGTCCGTGGTGAGCGCATCCATATTCACCGTGATGGTGGCGGATTCCAGCGTGGAATCGGAAATCTCCGCCTGACCGGTGACTTCCGTGGTCGATCCGGAGGTGGACGTCCTTTCCGCGGGCAACACCTCGTCGAAGGTAAAGCCCACCGAGGTGTGGTTATCGGCGCGCCCCTTGGCCACGGACCAGGAACCGTCGAGCGGCGTTGAGGCTGCCTTGGCGCCATCGGCAGTCACGGGCTCCGTCTTGACGCCGCCGCTTTTGAAAAGCGAGTACACAATCGGGCCGATCGCTACGGCGGTAAGCACGAGGATTAAAACCACGAAGATGGAAACGACGAGTTTCCGGTTATAAAAAAGATTTTTCATCTACTATCGAAGTCCTTCTAAACGCCGAGCCAGCGAAATAAGCTCCTCACACAGACTGGAAAGCTCTTCCGCGCTCGCGCCTTCTTCTGCGGCGGTTTGAATGTCTTCTGCGGAGCACCGCAATTCAAAAAGGCCGTCGCGCAAACCTTGCACTTTATCTGGGCTTAAGATTACTGCATCGGCAGGAATATCCGTGCCACTAACATTGTTTCTTTGTTCATAAGCACGCTGTTTGCACGAGGCGCTGCAAAACTTACGTGGTCGTCCCCTACCGCCTTGGTCAATATCCTTTCCACACCATTGGCAGGAACCGACATTGCTTTCACGACTAGCTGTACGGATCACTCGATACACTTTAGTCCATTAAACGGCGGGCTGGGAACAATACTGCATGGGTGTTCGTTATAATAAATAGCTCTTAGGCGAAACTATCGCCGTCAATCAGGGATCTCTTTGAAAAGGATGATGTTGCATGGCAGATCGCGTACTCCGTGGCAGCCGTATGGGTGCAGTCAGCTACGAAACTGACCGCGACCACGACCTCGCACCGCGCCAGATGGTGAAATACCGCACGGACGATGGTGAGATTTATGAGGTGCCCTTTGCACATGAGGCAGAAATCCCTGAAGAATGGATGTGCAAGAATGGCAAACTGGGCCACCTCGTAGAGGGTGAAGGCGTGGAAGCTAAGCCCATCAAGCCACCGCGTACCCACTGGGATATGCTGCGGGAGCGTCGCTCCATCGAGGAGCTCGATGAGCTTTTGGAAGAGCGCATTAACCACCTGCGCTCCCGCCGTCGGACCGCTGCTCGCCTCCTCAAGGAGCAGGAACAGCAGAAGAAGTCTTAAAGGCTCAAGCGGAATTAATTTAAGCCCGTACCCTGACTGCCATTTTGGCACGGGGTACGGGCTTAAATGCTGCCTAGATTATTTCTTCTTGGTCAGCTGGCCCACCTGGTGCTTGACCAAGTAGCCCAGCTCATTGGCCAAATTGGTGGCCCAACCTACACCGTTGCGGGCCTTCTGGCCGGCATTGTGAACGGAGCCGTATTTGACCTCGTGGTCCGCCAGCTTGGACACCTCGCCGGCGAAATCCTTCACCTGCTCCGCACGGTGGGCCACTCCCCACTTGGTTACCTCGAAGAGGGAGTCCTTGACAAAGGAACCATCCAGCTTGGATTCGCCGTACTCGCGCTCGGTGAAGGTGATGGGCACCTCGCGGATATCGTATCCAGCCTTGACCGCGCGGAAGGCCAAGTCCACCTGGAAGATGTAGCCGGCCTTGGAGAGCTCATCAAAGTCGATGTCTTCCAAGAGCTCGCGGCGGAAGGCGCGGTAGCCTGCGGTCATATCGGACAGGTCGGTGCCGAGCGCGAAGGAGATGTAGAGGTTGCCCAAGCGGGACAGGTACTCGCGGGATGCCGGCCAGTTAACGGTCTCGCCGCCTGGCACGTAGCGGGAACCGATGACGAGGTCCGCGCCCTTGTCAATCTCCTCCAGCAGCAAGTGCAGCTGCTCTGGGGCGTGGGAGCCATCAGCATCCATCTCACAAAGGACCTGGTAATCGCGCTCCAAGCCCCACTCGAAGCCGGCGATATAAGCGCCCAAAAGGCCGCCCTTGCCCTCGCGGTGCAGCACGTGAATGTGGTCATCTTCTGCTGCGAAAGCGTCGGCCTTCTCGCCGGTGCCGTCGGGGGAATTATCATCCACAACGAGGATGTGAACCTCTGGCAGCGCCTCGCGGACGCGGCCGGTAATCAAGGGAAGGTTTTCAATCTCGTTATACGTTGGGATGATAACCAGCGTCGCAGAATCAAGAGTGCTCACCAGCGTCGCAGAATCAAGAGTGCTCACAGTAATTAATGCTCCTACTTTTCTTTAGCGCCGACACCGCGAGGTGTACGACCCAATCGGTTGGTACGCACGGCAATGAGTGCGCAGACGGTACCAATAATAACCATCAGCCACTGCATGAGCGAACCGTAGCGCACCGAAAACGTTTCACCGGATTTCAGCGGCAGGCTTTCTACCAGTGCCGCGGGCTCAAAGAGCTCCGTGGATTGGCTTACGCTGCCGTCTGGGTGCACGAGTGCGGAGACCCCGGAGGTGGCTGCAACCACGACGGCGCGGTCGGTTTCAAGAGCGCGCAGCCTGCTCATGGCCAGCTGCTGGTACGTCATATCGGAAAAGCCGAACGTTGCGTTATTGGTTGGCGTCGTCAGAATCTTCGCACCGTTTTTGACTGACTCGTGGAAGGCGTTATCGAAGGAGACCTCGTAGCAGGTCGCCACACCTACCGCGACGGAATTCATGGAGACCACACCGGGCCCGTCCCCTGCCTTGAAATCCCCGGCGAGGTCGACGTAGTCCGAGAAATGCGCAAAGAAATCCCGCATGGGCATTGTCTCACCAAACGGCTGCAGATACTTCTTATGGTGGTGATCGCCCACACCATGGCCAGGGGTAAAGACTTGCATGGTATTGCGCGCGCCCACCTCATCGCGGGTGGCGGTGCCAACCAGCACTGGCGCGTCAATGGCATCGACGGCCCCGCTAATGGCTTGGGCCGCCTCGCCGTCGCGGAAAGGATCGATATCGGAAGAATTTTCCGGCCAGATCACCAGATCTATATCGTCTTCGCGGCGGGCTAGCTTCTCCGTTTCCTGGACGTGGTTATTCAGCACCGCCCGCCGTTGCCCGGCGAAATCTAAACCGCTGCGTGGCACGTTACCTTGGATAGCCGCCACCTTGGTATCGCCAACCTTGGTATCTGAGGGATCGATGCCGTGCCCAGTCGCGAGTCCCGCAATGAGCGGGAGGATAAGTGCGGCGCCAGCGGCCACCTTTACCCGCCCGCCGCGCAGCAACAAGCCGGCCAGGCCGCAAGCGCTCAATGCCGTTGCCACCGTAATCAGCGAGGTCCCACCCCACGGGGCGAGGTTGGCTAGGGGCCCTTCAATTTGTCCCCACGCCAGTTTGACCCAAGGGAAACCGCCAAAGGGCACCGAGGAACGCAGGACCTCAACGGCGAGGTATACGAAGGGAAAGACCAAAAATCCGTATCGCCACCGCGCCACAGCGGCCCCGAAGATACCTAAAAGGACCGCATATACCGAAAGCCAGATAGCAAGCGCCGCATAGGGCACGGTCCCAACCAACTCGCCAATCCAGGGCAGGCTCAGCAGGTACAAGACCAGGCCGTGCGTTACCGCCAAAAGGGAACTTGTAGACCCGCGAACCTGTCGCTCACGCCACGGCATCAGGCTCACATACAGCAGGGCGATGCCAATAATCGCGCCCCACCACCAGCCACGCGGCTCAACGGCGGTAAAGGTCAGCGCACCAGACATGCCCGCTATGACGAGGCGGGCGAAAAATACCGCCACTTATTTTCCACCCTGTGAGTTATCGTCGCCTCCGCGGGGACCGAAGTCATCAGGATCCAGGTTCTCGGACCAGTTGCGCAGCTCTTCCTCATCGATTACCTCGTGGGAGTCGCTCTGACCAGAGGACTGGCCAAAGGATTGCCCCGCTGCTTGCCCAAAGGAACCAAAGTTGCCATAGCTATCGTGCTGTTGCGCCATGGGCGATGCCTCGTAAATGCGCACACCCATCCTCTCCACCTTGCGGTAGATGGATACGGCCATAAACTTTCGAAACAGCGACCGCGTTGGGGCGAAGATGAGCAGAATCCCCAGAAAACTGGTCAAGAACCCAGGCAGGGACAGCAACATGCCACCGGCCAAGGTCAAGCCCACGTTGCCGGCGGTTTTTCCTACGTTGTCATCGCGCACGTAGTAGGTCCCGTCACCGGCCTGCTCTACCTGTTTACCCATCAGCCGGCGCACCTCAATGCCGGCGATGGACATGCCAAAGAACATCGTGATGAACAGGGCAATGAGCGCCCAAAAGACGCCAATCCACTCGGCGACGGCCCAGAACGCTAAGGTTTCCGCCAGCATATAGAGGACGAGATATAAAATCGGCATAGCTTCCAGTTTAACGAGGATTGCTGACGATATGCTGGCAACACTCAGGCTACACTGGCAAGCTATGCATTACCCCGAATTTTTCCAGCACCCCGAGTCCGGCACTTGCCTGCGCCTGCACGTTGTGGGCGGATTTACCAGCCCCAATGATTGGATCCATTTGGGTTATTGCGCGGCGCACTGGGCCGATGGCAGCGTCTACATTCGCCCCAATTCCGCCATCGAGTTGCGGGGAGTTACAGACAAGGCCCAGCTTGTGGCGGAGCTGGATAAATTAGAGTTGCAGAGCTTCCACATTCCCGTGCTGGCCTCTCCCCTTTCTGCCGCGGCGAAGCAGGCCGCGCGCGAGCTGGCCACGCACCTGTATACCGAACAGCCCGGCTTGGAGTCGCTCGCGATTACCACTACCGACGACGATCTCCCGGCTTCTGCCACGCAGGTCAGCATGCGGCTGCTTGACGATGCCACCTTGGATATCATCCAGTCCCCCGCCACCAACAGCCCTTCCGCAGGCCTCTCGCTTGCCGATGCCGCAGCCCACCTCCAACGCCTCGGTGCGCAAAGCACCGAGACGAAGGGCACTGGGGCAAGTGGCGCGGAGCTTAACGCGGAACCAGGGCCGATTGGCTGGCTGGACGAGCACCAGGCAGATGGCGTGGTCGACCTTGGCGCGGGCGTCCACCAAGGCGCCATCCCGGCGCAGTTCGCGCAGCTTATCGGCCAGCTCGAGGTGGCCATCACCGTCACCCCGTGGGGTGGCTTAGTCTTTCACGACATCGCGGAGGGCGATGCCGAGGTCGTCCTCCGCGTGCTCGCCCCGCGCGGTTTCATCTTCGACATCAACTCGCCCCTGTTGCGGGACGGCGAGGCCGACTAACGCGGCATGTGCCGCCACACGGGTCGGGGCACCAACCGCATAACCCATGCCAATGCTTGCAGCGCCTTTGGGATCCACAGGGTGTGGCTGCGCGCCTGACCGCGGCGGTCATCGGTATCTATGCAGGCGACGACGGCATCGGCGACATCGCCTGGCCGCACCGATAGTGGGGCCGGTTTCATTCCTTGGGTCATGGATCCAATGACGAACCCGGGCCGCGCGGTAATCAGCCCGAGCCCGCTGCCGTGCAACCTGTCCGCGAGGCCCTGGCAAAAAGCATCCAGGCCAGCCTTGGTGGAACCGTAGACATAATTGGCGCGGCGGGCCCGCCACCCAGCGATGGAGGAAAAGGCCACGATATGGCCGCGCGGCATCGATTGCGCCGCCACCGTGAGCACGGAGACCTGGGCGGTGTAGTCAATGGTGGCGATCTGTGCCGCGTGGGCAGGATCGGTGTCCGCCCTATCTTGATCCCCCAGGATGCCAAAGGCGACCACGGTAAGTTCAATGGCGCCGACGCGTTCCTTGGCCTCGGCAAAGATTTGGCGGTGCTGGGAAAAGTCCTCCGCGTCAAAGGACAGCTGGTGGACGCTGCGCGCACCAGCGGCCTTTAGCTGGGAGGTAATCTCCTCAAGCCCATGCGTCCCGCGCGCGGCGAGGACGATGTCGTTGCCACGGGCCACGCGCTGGGCGATTTCGCCGCCGATATCGCTGCGCCCGCCCAAGATCAGTACGCCAGCCACTTAGCGCACTTCGCGTTCAACGACGTTGAGGGACTCGTAGCCATCCTTGGTAAGTACCACGATGTCCTCGAGGCGCATGCCCCACTGGCCCTCCAGGTAAATGCCCGGCTCGATGGAAAAGGCCATGCCCTCTTCCAGCGTCAGGTCATTGCCCTCCATGATGAAGGGCTCCTCGTGGGTCGAAAGGCCAATTCCGTGGCCGGTGCGGTGAACGAATTTATCGCCCCAGCCGGCATCGGCAATAGCCTTCCTCGCAACACCGTCGATTTCTTCGGCCGTGCTGCCGGGCTTGGCGGCGGCACGGGCGGCCGCTTGGGCATCGTAAAGCACCGCATAGGCATCCTGGAAGTCCTGCGGCGCCTGGCTGAGATCGCTGCCTACGACGTAGGTGCGGGTGCAATCGGAGTGGTAGCCGGAGGGCAAGGTGCCTCCGAGATCCACGACGACGGGCTCGCCCGCAGCCAGCTTCCGGTCGGAGAAACTGTGGTGCGGATTGGCGCCATTCGGGCCGGAACCCACGATGACGAAGTCAATGATGGAATGCTCTTTGAGGATGAGCTTTTCCAGTTCATGGGCCACCTCGGCCTCGGTGCGGCCGGGCTGCAGGAGCTCGGGAACCTGCGCATGCACGGCGTCGATGGCCTGGCCGGCCTTGCGCAGCTCCGCGATTTCCGCCTCGTCCTTGCGGGTAAACAGCTCCGCGAGCGCGTAGGTGGCAAGAACGTAGTCTGCATCAGATACGAGCCCCTGGAACTGCAAAATATGATCCGCCGTCAGGGATTGGCCCAGCGCGACCTTCTTGATCGACGCAGCACCCTGGAGGGCGAGTTCGTAGGGATTATCGCCGTCATTCCACCCGCGCAGCTCCACATCGAGCTTGCCGACGGGCGCCGATTTAATATCCGTAATATCCGTATTCGGCGAGACGATCCACGGCGTGCCGCTTTGGGGAACGGCCAGCACCGTCAGGCGCTCGTGGGACGATACCCACGAACCGGTCAAGTAGGCGAAATCGGGGCCGGTGCCAATCAGCAAAAGGTCAATGCCCTGCTGGGCGGCCGCTTCTTGTGCGGCCGCGAGCCGGCGGGAATATACTTCGGGAGAAAAAGCCTGAGTAGTCATGCCCTCAGTCTACTAGTCAGTAGGACGAGCTAGCTTAAGCCCCGATCGCGACGACCCCGCGTTGGATGGCATCGATTGCGCGGCGCGCGTTGCGCTGGATCTGGCCATCGTAGCCAGTTTTGGCGATTTGCTGCAGGAGGTCCACAACTTGGCGGCACCACCGCACGAAATCACCGGGGGTAAGCTCCGCGCCCGCTTCATTGGCCGCCGCCATGCAATAGCCCAAGGGCGCACCCGCTGACCACTGGTGAATCGCCAGCGCAAATCCGGCTTCCGGCTCGCGCGTTGGGGGCAGGCGGTGGCGCCGTTCATCCGCGCTGAGCTCGGTATAGATGCGCCAGGTCGCATTCATGGCATCGGCCATGCGGTCCGTAGCTGCCTCCGGCTGGCCACCAGTGGCCTTCCTATTTTCAAAGCAGCACAGGGAAGCAACGCCGGCCAATTCCGCCGGATCCAGCTCATCCCAAATGCCGCGCTTCAAGCACTGGGCAACGAGCAGATCGGATTCGCTATGAATCTTGGCCAGGCGCTCGCCTTCCTCAGTGATGACCGGCGTGCGATCGCTGCCCGCGCCAGAGGACTCGACATAGTCCATCTCCGCGAGCAGATCCACGATGCGTTCAAAGGTGCGGCCCAGCGTATCGGTCGCCTTATTCACCTTGGCCTGCAGCTTTTCGAGGTCGCGCTCGCGCCGTGCCAACTTCTGCGCCACGCCAGCCAGTTGCTCCCTATCGGTGGCGGGCCACTCGTGTGCAGGGTGCTCGCGAATGGCATCGCGCAACTCGCCTACCCGCTTATTTGGCCGCAGGCGCGGCTTCGACTTCATCCGCTTCGGGCGGTCAAACTTTTCGCGGCGGAAGAGATCCTGGATGTACTTGGTATTGCGCCGCGGATTCTTCCGTACCGGCTTCGGGATCTTAATGCGGCCCAGCTGAATCGGTGGATTGCTAATCCCGGTGGCATCGATGCGCCCTGACCAGCCGGATTCCGTGGTGACCCACGGGCGTGGATCTTCAGTCTGGTTGGCCGGGGTGACCACTGCGGCAAGGGTGGGCCGTTTCTTCCCGGCAAGCGCGATGACGTCACCTAATTGCAGGCGGGCTAGCACTGCGACCACTTCCTGGGTGCGTTGGTGTTCCTTATCAACCTTGGATTGCTTTTCTTCTGCCGTCAGCTCGCGGCGCAGCCGGATATAATCCATGAGCACCTCGGCGGGATCCTCGCCGTCCTTGGCTGGTGGTGCGAGGGCAGCGACGGCATCGTCAAGCTGCTCCCGCAACTCGCGCACGCGATGCTCCGCCCGTTCAAGTTCACGAGTTTCTTCCACCACGGAGCCATCGGCTTGGAACTGTGCAAAAGACTTTTCTAGCAGCCGCAGCGAGTCTTCAAAACCGAGCATGCCCAGCAGGTTAATGGCCATGTTATAGCCCGGCGCAAACGTGGAAATGAGCGGATACGTGCGCGTCGATGCCAAACCGGCGACAAAACGCGGATCCATAGCAGGAGCCCACTGCACGACCGCGTTGCCCAGGGTATCGATTCCGCGCCGGCCGGCACGCCCGGTTAGCTGCGTGTATTGGCCCGGCGTGAGATCCACGTGCGCTTCGCCATTGAACTTAATCAACTTCTCAAGCACCACCGTGCGAGCGGGCATATTAATGCCCAGGGCAAGGGTTTCGGTAGCGAATACGGCGCGCACCAAACCGCGGACGAAGAGATCTTCTACGATGTGGCGAAACGCCGGGAGCATCCCTGCGTGGTGGGCGGCAAAACCGCGCGAAAGCGCCTCGCGCCACCGACGGAAATCCAAGACCTGCAAGTCCTCCTCTGGGATGCCTTCGACGCCGGCATCGACGATGGCCTTGATCTCTTCTGCTTCCTCTTGCGTCGTCAGCACCATCCTGCTGCGCAGGCACTGATAGAGGGCGCCATCGCAACCGGCGCGGGAAAAGATGAAGGTAATCGCGGGCAGCATATCTTGCGATTGCAGCACCTTGAGCACCTCAGGGCGCCCTAAGGGGCGGTAGCGATCTTGCGGCCGGGAGGAACCAGAACGCCCGCCCGCTTTACCATGAAATTCGCTGCGCCCTCCGCCCTTGTGGCGCGCCCTCGCGCGAAAACCCTTGCCGGATTTATAGTCCGCGCGTCCATCATCGCTATCGCCTGCCTCCAAGCGCTGAATGCGGCGCTCTAACTCAGAATTGACCTGGCCGCCGGATTCCGGCTCAAAGAGCGGATAAATCTTGCGGCCCAACATCATCCATTGATCGAGCGGAACGGGACGGTGTTCGGTCACAATGACCGAGGTATCACCCCGGACCGTAGCGAGCCATTCACCGAATTCCTCGGAATTGGACACGGTGGCAGATAGTCCAATGATGGATACGTGGTCCGCCAAGTTCAAGATGACTTCCTCCCAGACCGCACCGCGGGAGGCATCTGCAAGGAAGTGGATTTCATCCATGACCACGTGGGTAAGCCTATCCAGCGCGGGAGAATCCGCGTAGATCATATTCCGCAGCACCTCGGTGGTCATGACGACGATTTCGGCATCGGCGTTGATAGAGACATCGCCAGTGAGCAGACCAACGGCATCATCGCCGTGCTCAGCAACGAGGTCGTGGTATTTCTGGTTGCTCAGCGCCTTAATCGGGGTGGTATAAAAGCACTTCGTGCCGCGGCTTAGTGCCAAAGACACGGCGAACTCGCCAACGACGGTTTTACCTGCGCCGGTAGGGGCGCAAACGAGCACCCCTTGGCCATTTTCTACCGCCTCACACCCCTGCACCTGGAACTCATCCAAGGGGTATGGGAGGCCGGCGGCGAAGGTATCCAGGTGAGTTTCAGTCATATCTCACAAGGCTACCCGTGCTTAAAGCACATCGTCGAAAAAGCCGCCTGCATCGGTAGGCCGGTGCGGCCCCTTGCGATACTCAGCCTGTTGCGAAGCGCTATCCGATGCCCCCTTTTCCCCGCGGACCATCTGCGATGACGCACTAGGTGCCGCGGGCTTTGGCGAGGCATACACTCCCGAGGGGGCATCGACAGGCGCGGGCCCGCCTACGCCCGTGGGGCCCTCATCAAGCGCGGACGCGGATTCATCATCGAGATCCATCCATGCAGGGCGCTCACGGTTCTGACGTTTATCGTGAACGCGGCAGAACTGGAATGCAATCTCAATAAGCAATAAGAGGCAGGCGGACAAGACCACCATCGTGAAGGGATCTTGGCCCGGAGTCACGAAGGCGGCGAAGATCATCACGGCGACGATGATAATGCGGCGCTTGTCCTTGACGTGGTTATATTCCAAGACGCCAATAAGGTTGAGCGAGACGATCAACAGCGGAATCTCGAAGCTGATGCCGAAGATGAGCAAGAGCGCCAAGAGGAAGTAGAAGTATCGCTCACCGGTTAATGCTGCTGTTTGATACTCGGCGCCGATGCCGATGAGGAATTCTAGGCCCACGGACAAGATGAAGTAGGCCAAGATGGCGCCCACCAAGAACAGGAAGACGGCCACAGCGACGAAGCTTAAGGTATAGCGGCGCTCATTCTTATGCAGCCCAGGGACGATGAATGCCCACACCTGGTAGAGCCAGACCGGGGATGAAAGCACCGTGCCTGCCAAGGTGCCGACCTTCAGGCGCAAAATCAGCATCTCGAAGGGGCTGGTGGCAAGCAACCGACACTCGCCGTCGTTATTGAAATTGGCCCGCTTATCTTCCGGCAAAGAGCAATACGGTTCGCGCAGGATTTCTCCCAGCGGCGGAATCCGGAAGGGCGCCTGCTGGTACCAAATGAAACCGATGATCGCGCCGATGACCAAGGCCAGCAAGGAGATGATGATCCTTCGCCGCAGCTCTTGCAGGTGCTGCACCAAGGTCATCTCGCCCGTAGGGTTCTTGGGCTTGCGTGAAAAACCTCGCCGCTTGCGGCGCACGCGGGTTCCTGGTTCGCCGGCAGGGTGGGACTGTGAGGACATCAATTTGGCTCTTTCAACGCACAAGAGCGAACACTACCCTGCCCACTCGATTTCTGAGGGCCGGTCTCCGACACGGCCGACGAGTGCATAGGCAGAGCGTGTTCGCCTTTTTAGCTGGCAGGCGTTAATTCTGAGAGGAAGAGTTTCCCTGCTGGTGGCCAGGTTGCATATCCGGGCGGTTCCAGAACTCCTCATCGGACTGCTGGCGCTTCTGGCTCAATTGAGCTTGCGCCTCAGAGCGCTTGGAGTCCTCCGATTGCATTTCATTGACCTCGGATTTGAAAATGCGCATCGAACGGCCCATGGAACGAGCAAGATCGGGCAATTTCTTCGCGCCAAATAGCAAGATGATGACAAGAACAATCAGGCCGATTTCCAATGGTCCTAAGGTCATAAGATCCTCTTTCGGTTCTTCTTTGCCTGCGCCGGGTAGCCGCCGCGGGCGCTCCCTTCGCGGGGAATAGTCGCGGGGCACGTGTAAGACGCATGTGCGTGCAGTAACTGAAAATTAAGTATAGCCCTTCAACGCGGCATTCCCGCGTTCCGCAATGAGATTCACGATAGATTGCGGGGCTATAACGCGTAACCTATCTGCCTGACCGAGGGCGAAACGAACCACCCAATCTACCGAACCCACCTGCATTGTCGCAGCTATGGTGCCGTTTTCTAGGCGTTTTCCTAGTTGCATGTCGTAGTATTCTGCCAACCAGGTGAATTCTTCGCGGATGGCTAATTCCACGGAATCCGCCGTACCTAAATTAAAGGGTGCCGCAGCGTCGAAATCCAACTCCTTGAGACGCGGATGAGCGGTTTCCTCGGTCAATTCGGCATGCTTGATGCGGTCGATGCGGAAGGTCCTGTGCCCCTGCTTTTCTTCCTCCCACGCCGCGAGATAAGGCTCCGCATCCACGATGAAGATCCGGGCCGGATCAACTAGGCGCTCGGTTTCCTTATTAGATGAAGCACTCCAATAGCGCATCCGGATGCGCCGTTTTTCATTGAGCCCGCGGTTTAAGGTTGCCTGGATATCGAATTCTTGCGGGTCCACCGTCGATAATGTGTCATAAATGCTCAGCGTGCGCTCATCCATAATGGAGCGCAATTTTTCCGCGGCCGACTTAATCGCTCTGGCATCCAGCAGCCCGGGCATAGCCTCGAGGGATTCTAGGGTAAGCAGGAGTGCGCCGGCCTCGGTTGGGGTAAGCCGCAATGCTTGTCCGAGACCTTGGTCGTTGTAGATGGTGACCCCATCGCGGTAACTGAAAGAGAGATCGATGAGCTCCTCGGTATTGCGGCCGGTCCCAGAGCAAAATAGCCGGTCCACGGCATCTTTGAGCTCTCCTGGGTCCATCCCCAAATCCGCGGCTGCCTCCATCGGGGTTTTATCCGGATGGTTTTGAAAATATGGGATGAGGTTGAGCGACCGGACGAGCGCCTGCAGTTTATGAGATCCATCGGCCATTGGTTTACTCAGCTCCGTTGTGGTTGGCGGCTGTGCGCAATAGGTTAATGATGTCAGTGCGCACCTCAGGGGGATCGAGCACTTTTACTTCTGGGGCATAGCCCGCTGCGGTGCGCACCAACCAATCTTTTTGGACCCCGGTCAGCACTACGGTGCCTTCGGCGGTGCGCTCCCCCGCGCTTTCTAGCTCTTGGGCTTGACCTTCAGGGATATGCAGGGTCGCGTCCACCTTTTCGCCGCGTTGTAGTGCTTCTTTGACGAGCTTGTCGATGTCCACCGTCGGCTCGATATACTCAGCCGGCTGGTGGGACCTTTTGATATCGGAAAGCCTTAAGGCCCGGAAGACGCGCGGGGCGGCGCGGTCCACATCAAAGCCAACGATATAAATGCGGCTCTGGTGGTTGACCACTCCCCAGGGATCCATGGTCCGGCGCACGGTCTCTGCTGCCGGGTGGGGGCGGTAGGCAAAGGTAATGCGGACTTTATTTCGCACGGCGGCGAGGACGAAGGTGATGACCTCGGGGGCAAGGCGGGTGATGTCATTGACCGCGGTATAGACGGGCGCGCCCTCCAGGTTGCGAGAAGCGCCCGAGGCGGCGATCTTGGTCCACCCGGACAGGGAGAAATCGCTCAATCCACCAGGGGTTCCCACTCCCCCTGCGATGCCAAGCACCATCGCTTCTTCCGGTGAAAATTCCACCGGCGGGAGCTGATAATTGCTTTGGTCGAGGCGGTATGAGGCCCCGTCTTCCCCACCGGTGTGCACGATGGGGACTCCGGCGCGTTGCAAGGTGGCGATATCGCGTGCCAGCGCCTTGGTAAAAGCCTCGTCGGATTTATCGCTATAGCCTGCGACGTGGCTGCGGATCCAGGCTGCAGAGCGGTCCGGTGAACCACCCGAATTCGCCACTCCTTGCAGCGCAAAGGATAGGTTGGTGAGCCTTTCTACCGCCGCATCCTGCCGGCTCGGCGTGGATCGTGATGCCACCACGTTGTCTACTCTCCCCAGTGCTCAATGTGCACGCCCTAGGCGTGATTATCGTGCATATAGTCTAGCAATGCCTCAACGCGCGGATCTGTGGACGCGAAGGGATCGAGCAGTTCCTCGGTGCGCGGTTCTGGGCGGTTGACCTTCAGCCGCGTCCAATCCACGGTCACGTGCGCGCCGCATTCTTCGGCCGCAGCAAGGAACTTTCCGCGCAGCGCCGCGCGCGTAGTCGGCGGTGCGCTGGTTACCGCACGCTCGATGTCTTCATCTTCAATCCAACGCTCAATCATTCCGCGGCGAAGCAGCACGTCGTACAGTCCTCGCCTTGGCCGGATATCGTGATAGGTCATATCAACCTGCGTCAGCTTCGGATGCGCCCAGTCACCGCCCAAACGGGAGCGGTAGCGCTCGAGCAGCTCGAGCTTGATCACCCAATCAATCTCGCGGTTCACGCCGGAGAAATCTCCGGTCTCGATGGCGCGCAGGATGCGCTCCCACAGGTCAACGACGCGCTCCAATTCCGCCGTGGGCGTGCCGGCGTCTTCGCGGTGAGCAAGCCAATCGCGGGCCCGCGCGCAAAGCTGCTGCTGGACCTCCAAGGCTGTAATGGTTCCCCCGCTAACAAGCGGCAACGGTGTTGAGCCGGTCACATCGCGCGCAATGGAGCGAATGTGGTGGATTGGATCTGCGATCTCGAGCTCGGGTAGCTCGAAGCCTGCCTCCAGCATCTCTAACATGAGCAGGGTGGAGCCGACCTTTAGTGCGATGGTGGGCTCTGCCATATTGGAATCGCCGACGATGATGTGCATGCGGCGGAAGCGCTTGGAATCCCCATGCGGCTCATCGCGGGTATTGATGATGGGCCGGGAACGGGTGGTCGCGGACGATACGCCCTCCCATACCTGATCGGCGCGCTGGGATAAGAGGAATTGCGCGGGGTGATCGCCCTTGGCAGGCTGTACCATTCCCGCCCCGCAGATAAGTTGGCGGGTAATCAAGAACGGCAAGAGCGCCACGCCCAGGTCTTTGAGCACCATGTGCCGGCTAATGAGGTAATTCTCGTGGCAGCCAAAGGAGTGCCCGGCGGAATCGACGTTGTTCTTAAAAAGGTAGACCGCGCGCTCGTTTCCTTCTTCAGCCAAAGCGTCTTCTGCCTGCAGGGCTAGGCGGTTCATCACGCGGTCACCGGCGCATTCATGGGCGATGAGCTGGCTGAGGCTATCGCATTCGGCGGTGGCTACCTCAGGGTGCGAGCCGACGTCGAGGTACAGGCGGCTGGCATTGATGGCAAAGATATTGGACGAGGCGTACTTTTCCACGATCGGCCGAAAGAGCACGCGCGCAACCTCATCCGGACTTAATGCCCGCTGGCTCTTCGGCGTCGCGGTGGACAGGCCGTACTCGGTTTCGATGCCCATGATCCGCCGGGCAAAAACGGGACGGGTGGATTCCACGCCTACTGTCCGCCCTTTTGGACGTACGAGCGGACGAATTCTTCCGCGTTATTTTCTAGCAGGCCATCGATCTCATCCAAGAGATCATCGGTGCCAGAGGTGTTGATATTGAGCTGGGTAGCGGTAAATTCTTCCTCTGACTCGGGGCCATTTCCCCCATTATTGCTAGAAACCTGGCGATTCGAAGTGGACACGGTGTCATCCTTTCGTCATATTAGGTGATCATTACTTACGATACTCGGGCTGGATGCCGATGGCAGCAAGCCCTTCAAGTAACTCCTCTACGCTGCTGGCGCCCTCGATAATGCCTTCGCAGTCCGCGCGGGTAAGGCCGCGGGTATCATCCATGGCCACGGTGGCCCAGACGCCATTGCGGGAGCGCCCGTCCGTAGCACCACGGCGCAGGGTGAGGCTTTGCCAACTGGCGGCGATGATGTCTTCGCCGAATTTCTGCGTTATGCGCCCGCGGAAATATGCTCGGGTGTCGGCGGGCGGCTCGGCCGCAGCGTGGTGTAGGTCTTCAGCGGTAAAGAGCTGGCGCATCTGCCCCTTGCGCACCAGCGCATGGTGCAGCGACTTCTCGGGATCGATTTCCGCGTATTGCAGGTCGATCAGGCGCAGCTTGGGATCATCTGGGGCGATGCCGCGGTCGAGGTAGCTCTTGATCAACCGGTACTTGGCCACCCAATCTAGGAGGTGGGCGGCCTTGAGGGGGTCATCGGCAAGCAGCTCTACTGCCTCGTCCCAGGCCGCCAGCACCTTGTGGTCGGCGGAAGTCTCCGGCTGCAGGCGGCGACGGTATTCGGCGAGCAGCTCGAGGGCGGTGAGCGTGCGGCCATCGGCAAGCGTGAGCCGGTGGCGCAATTCAAGGTCGCGGCTTACCAGGGGGACCTCCGCGACGGCATCGGCCAAGCGCAGGTCGCTAAAGTCCGTGCCCGCCTCAATGGCATCGAGCACCAGCGAGGTCATGCCCAATTTCAGCAGCGTCGAGGTCTGCGACATATTCGCATCGCCGATGATGACGTGCAGGCGGCCGAAGTCATCGTGGATGGCATGGGGCTCGTCGCGGGTATTGATAATGCCGCGGTTGAGGGTGGTTTCCAGGGAGATTTCCTGCTCAATATAATCCGCGCGCTGGGAAATCTGGAACCCCGGTTCCTCTCCAAACTCCCCGCGCCCCATGCGCCCAGCACCAATGACGACCTGCCGGGCCACGAAGAAGGGAATCAGCGCCTGGGCCATGACCGAAAAATCGGTGCTGCGAGCATACTGATAGTTCTCATGCGAACCGTAGCTGGCGCCCTTGCCATCGACGTTATTCTTGTACAACCGCAGCGGCGGGCACGGCTGCCGGTCCGCCAAGACGGAGTTTCCCTGTGCCGTCAGCTCCGCCACAGCATCCCGGGCCTGCAGCAACGTGTGATCGCCGGCGGCGTCATAGAGCGTCGCGTCCCAAGCATTCGTGCACTCCGGAGCGGAATATTCGGGGTGGGCATGGTCCACATAGAACCGCGCCCCGCTCGGGGTGACAACATTGGCCACACCAACCGCATTGGGGTCTACCACGGGCACCGTATCGTAGCGCTTGAGATCAAAACCGCGCGAGTCCCGCAAGGGGTGCTCTTCCGCAAAATCCCAGCGCGAACGCGCGCCCGTATACAGCGCAGCATAGGCCACCACCGCATGGGTCGAGGTAATGATTGGGGAATGCTCCGGCGAATCCGGAGTAGAAATACCGTATTCCGTTTCCGTTCCTAGCACACGGGCCACGTACAGCTCCTTCCACTCAAAAGTTCCACACTGGTCACACGCGATCCGCCGTGATCCGCGGAAACGATCTTGCTCCATTCCTCGGGGTTGGTCGAGGTTGGCATGTATTCCGATTCTTCCTGCTCGGCGGCGATGGCGGTGCGCAGATGCTGCTTGCCGATGCCCCCTTTAACGCCCCCATCGCCTTCCTCCGCGGCGCGCTGCGCACCGTGGTGCGATAACGCCTCCTTGATGGCCAGCTTCTTTGCCCGGGCCAGGATATTGGCGATCATCGCGCCAGAGACGAAATCCCGGTAGTGCAGGACCTGGCGCTGCCCATTGCTAAAGTGCAGCTGTGCAAACGGCCTATCGCTATACAGCTCATCCACGGCATCGCCAATGAGCTCGTCAATATCACCCACATGCGGAATGGACGGATCGAAATGGCGGGCGAAGATCTCGCGCGCGCCGCGCTTGGTGGGGCGATTGATGCGCACCTTCATATCCAGCCGGCCCGGGCGCATGATCGCGGGGTCAATGAGCTCTTCCCGGTTGGTGGCGCCGATGATGACCACATTGCTCAGGCCCTCCACTCCATCGAGTTCCGTGAGCAACTGCGGCACGACGGTGGTTTCCATATCGGATGAGACCCCTGATCCGCGGGTGCGGAAGATAGATTCCATCTCATCAAAGAAGATGACCACGGGGCGATCCGCGCTGGCTTGTGCGAGCTCGCGTGCGCGCTCAAAAATCAACCGAATGCGGCGTTCGGTCTCACCGACGTACTTATTCAGCAGCTCTGGGCCCTTGACGTTAAGGAAGTAGCTGGAGCCGTCTCCGCCCATCTGGGTAGACAAGGAGTTTGCCACCGCCTTGGCAATGAGCGTCTTTCCGCAGCCGGGCGGGCCATAAAGCAACACGCCCTTGGGCGGTTGCAGGCCATATTGGCGGTAGAGCTCGGGGTGGACAAAGGGTAGCTCGACGGAATCGCGGATCTGCGAAATTTGCTCATCCAGACCGCCGATGTCCTCGTAGCGCACATCGGGTACCTCTTCCAGCGAAAGCTGGGAAACCTCTGCTTGATCGACCTTTTCCACGGCCACGGAAGCCTTTGTATCCAGCAGTACTACCTCGCCCGCGCGCACGCTTTCTTGCAGCGCCTGTGCGAGCAGAACAACGCGGTTATCCCCCGCAGAATTAGCCACGACGGCGCGGCGCTGGTCCAAGCGCTCGACCACGGTGGCAAGCTCGCCAGTCCTCGTAGGAGCGCAGCCTTCGACGACCACGAAGCCATCGCCCAGCCGGACCTGTTGGCCCACCTGCAGGCTGCCCGGCTCCACGTTGGGAGAGACCTTGAGCTGCATGACGCGGCCGTTGGTATAGACCTCCGCGGTGGTGCCTACCTCGCTTTGGTGCGGCGAGTAGGCCAAAAAGACCCCATATGTAGAGGCGGGCTCTGCAAGCGCATTGACCTCAGCAAATAACTGCTCGAGCTCGGCGCGCGATTTCTGTAATAGCTCCACCAGCTTTTGGTTGCGCGCAGCAAGCTGGCTGAGTTGCCGCTTATTATCCGTGGCTTCATCCATGCACACCACTTTAACGTGCGAGCAGCTATGAGCGAGGCCACTTTAGTAATTAATTACACCCGTGTACTTAAAACTGTGCACCTTATTTGCGGGCGCGGCGCTGGGGGCGCGGCGGGGTGACGCCATCGGCAAGCCGCCTGGTCCAAATAAGGAATGCGGTATGCGCGTTCATGCGGTGCTCCGGGCGGGTGGCTAGGCCTTCTACCTTCCATTCGCGCACGAGGGATTCCCACGCCTTCGGCTCGGTAAAGCATTGCAGCTCGCGGATGCCCTCCATGACCTTCATCAGCTGCGGGACCGTTGCCACATAGGTCATGAATACGCCGCCGGGGATCAGCAGATCGCGCACGGTCTCCAGGTTCTCCCAGGGCTCAAGCATGTCCAAGATGATGCGGTCGACCGGGCCGCCGAGGTCCTCAGCGGTAACATCGCCTAGATCGCCTAGGCGCGGCGACCACCACTCGGGGCGGGCGCCAAAGTATTCCTCGACGTTATCGACCGCGTACTCCAAGTGATCGTCGCGGATCTCGTAGGAATAGACGTGGCCTTCGGGGCCCACGGCGCGCAGGAGGGACATCGACAAGGCGCCGGAGCCCGCACCAGCCTCCAGCACGCGGGCGCCCATGAAAATATCGCCCTCGACCAAGATTTGCGCGGCGTCCTTGGGATAAATAACGGCGGCGCCCCGCGGCATCGAGAGGACGTGATCCACCATGAGGTGGCGGAAGAGCAGGAAGGACGAGCCCAAGGTGGACTCGATGACGGAACCTTCATCCATCCCCACGATGTCATCGTGGTTGATTATGCCTTTATGGGAATGGAACTGGCCTCCTTCTTTCAAAATGACCGTGTAGTGGCGCCGCTTGGCGTCCGTCAGCTGCACGCGGTCGCCATAGGAAAAGGGGCCAGAATAAGCCATGCCGCAAAACTCCTCGAGGTTGTGGGTACTAACCCTTCAAGTATGCCTCAAGAGCCCGCGAGAGCCATATTTGGTCCTGCTCGCCCACCATCTCGCGCGCGGAGTGCATCGAAAGCATCGGAACGCCCACGTCGACGGTGTCGATACCCAGCCGCGTTGCGGTAATAGGCCCGATGGTCGAGCCACACGGCACATCGTTATTGCCCACGAAACGCTGCACCGGAACCCCAGCCTTGGCACACGCGGTCTCCCACAGCGCAATCGTCTGGGCATCGGAGGCGTAGCGCTGGTTGCCGTTGATCTTGGTCACTGGGCCCTGCCCAATGATCGGCTGGTGGGTGGGGTCGTGCTTATCCGCGTAATTGGGGTGCACCGAATGCGCGGCATCGGCAGACACGCAGCTAGAACGCGCGAACATCTGGAAGCGCTCCTCTTCATTGGCCCCCAGCGCGCGGGCGGTGCGAGTCAGCACATCCTGCAGGATCGGCCCGGCGGCACCATAGCGGGAGCTCGAGCCCACTTCCTCGTGGTCAAAGGCCATCATGACCAAAATATCGGAGCCGTCATAGTCCTGCGCAGCACGTTGCATAGCCTCCAGCGAGGCGTGCACCGAGGACAGGTTATCCATGCGGCCAGCCGCGATGAACTTTTCGCCCGCGCCAAAGACGGCACCCCGGGCGGCATCGGCCGTAATCAGGTTGAAGGAAGCAATATCCTGCTCAGCGATGCCCGCCTGCTCCCCCACCACCTGCAGGATCGACGCCTCTTCATCGCCCACCGTCAGCACCGGCTGCATGTGCTTTTGGCGGTCCGGCTTGAACTCATCCTTGCGGTACAAGTGGATAGCCAGCGAAGGAAGCCGCAGGACTGGCCCCGTATTCACCAGGTGCTGGCGCCCATCCGTGGTCACAACCTGGCCGGCGACGGTAAGTTCGCGGTCAAACCACGTGTGCAGCAAGGCGCCGCCGTAGATTTCTACCGCGACCTGCTGCCAGCCCGCAGCAGAAAAATCGGGCGTGGGCTTAAGCGCCAGGCCCGGCGAATCAGTATGCGAGCCAACGATGCGGAAACCGGAGTTCTTATCGGCGCCTTCCGGCACGTACCACGCGGTAACCGCGCCGCCGCGGACCATGACGTGCCCGCCAGGTGCGGCCGACCAATCCTCGCGCTCATCCTGAATCTGGAAGCCAGATTCTTGCAGCTGGCGCGCTACCTCATGCGCGGCGTGGTACGACGACGGCGAGGCCGCCAGAAAATCAAGGAACTTATCGGTATAACTCATACCTTCTAGCTTGCCACGAAACTATCGGCGATTGGGGTTGCCCGCAAATCGTGGACACGTAGTGGAGCTACCTAGCGGTTAGGCAGCGATTTTTTCTTCGTTTCTGGTTTGGGTGATGTGATTTTCG
>NZ_KI515750.1:99511-533358 GCF_000478095.1 Corynebacterium sp. KPL1824
ACATCACTACGCAGTGTATGTGCCATCCGCAGCGCTCGTTCGACCAGGTATGTATCTTGCACGCTATCCATAGCCCAGCCCAGTACCCTGCGGGAATGACCGTCGCGAACTGCGCATAAGTACAACCAGCCCTCGCCGGTGCGCAGGTAGGTAATGTCCGACATCCATACTCGATTGAGCTCGCCGGTATCAAACATGCGCTTTACCAGGTCAGGAAGAGCAGATTTACGCTTAGATTGAATCGTTGTCACCGGCACAAAAGCACGCGGTGAAATCCCTTCAATGCCCATCAGACGCATCCGCTTGGCCACAGTCTTGCGATTCACACTGATCTGGTAGCGCTCACCTAGCTCTGCGGTGATCCGCGGAGCACCATAGACCTCATCGGAGTCTTTCCAAATCTGATGAATCTTGCGATCAACATCATCGTAAAATGATGCACGATCATCCTTACCGGTTAAGCGTTGCTGCTGTATATGGGTCCATTTGTAGTATCCAGACCGAGATACCTTCAACAAGCGTGCCATGCGCTTGATGCTGTAGTTCGCCTTCTCCTGCTGCATTAATTCGAACTTTTCTGCTCGCGTTGCTTTGCGGCGAAGAAGGCTGTCGCTTTTGACAAAAACTCATTATCCATCTTGGCTTCTGCCAGCTCACGACGCAGACGAGCATTCTCAGCACGAAGATCAGCCTCGCTTAATCCATCGGAAGATCCTCGGCGTTGACGCTCATTTTTTACCCATCGGCCTAAAAGACCAGGTGCGACACCAATTTCTTTCGCTACATGAGCAATTGGGCGCTGCGATTCGATTACCAGGTTCGCGGCTTCGCGTCGATACTCAGGTGTGTATTTCTGGCGTTGTTGACTCACAATGAACATCCTCTCTTACGGACACAAGATCCGCACTAATCGGGTGTCCACTAAACGAGGGTAACCTCACGATAGGCTAGATACACCATGGCTACTTCATCTACTCCCCGCCCTCTTGCCCTGTCGCCCTCGCGCGCCTCCGACTACCAGCAGTGCCCGCTGCTCTATCGATTCCGGGCCATCGACAAGATTCCCGAGCCCAAGACCATCGCCCAAGTTAAGGGAACCCTGGTCCACGCGGTCCTAGAAGAAACGCATAAACTCCCGCGTGAAGAGCGCACCTACCCGGCAGCGGTAAAGATGATTAAACCAAGCTGGGCCGCGATGACAGAAAGGGACGCTGAACTGCTCGAGCTCGTGCCCGAAGAAGAAACGTATGACTTCTTCGTCGCGGCCCGCGAGCTGCTCAAGGGCTATTTCCAGATGGAAAACCCGCAGGGCTTCGACTGCCAAGAAACCGAGATGTATGTCAATACGGTCCTGCCCAATGGCGTACCCGTGCGCGGGTTTATTGACCGCGTGGACCGCGCGCCCACCGGCGAGGTGCGCGTCGTGGATTATAAGACGGGAAAGAAACCGGCACCGCGCTTTTCCCACAGCGCCCAATTCCAGATGCGGTTTTATGCCCTGGTGTACTGGCGCCTGCTGGGCACCATCCCCCACCAGCTGCGGCTGATGTATCTCAAGGTGCTGGATTCGATGTTTTTAGCTCCTACCCAGGAGGAACTCGAATACTTCGAGCGCGATCTAGGCCAACTGTGGGCCAAGATTGAAGCCGATGGGCGCGCCGGGGATTTTCGCCCGAAGCGCTCCAAGCTCTGTGATTGGTGCGCGCATCAGGCGATCTGCCCTGAACTTGGCGGCACGCCACCGGAGTACCCGGGGTGGCCGGGCTCCGCGGCGGATTAACTCCTTTTAGAACAGTCCGGATACCGTGCCATCGGCGGCGACGTCAATATTATTGGCCGCCGGCTTCTTGGGCAGGCCCGGCATGGTCATCACGTTGCCGGTAAGCACCACGATAAACCCCGAACCGGTGCGCGGCAGTAGCTCACGCACGTGCAGCGTGTGGCCTTCCGGAGCGCCCAATGCGGTTGCTTCATCCGAGAAGGAATACTGCGTCTTGGAAATGACCACGGGTAATTTATCCCAGCCATTGTCCTTGATGTATTGCAAGTCCTTCACAGCCTTTGAGCCGTATTCCACGCGGTCCGCGCGGTAGATCTCGCGGGCGATGGTCTCGATGGAGGCCTCGATGCCTTCTTCCGGATCGTAGAGCTGCTGCGCGCCGCCCTCGAGGTTCTCCAGCAAGGTCTCGGCCAGCTTCGTCGCTCCCGCGCCGCCTTCGGCCCAGACGTTGGCCTCTTCCAAGGCCACGCCGAAGTCCTTGGCCCAATCGCGCATAAACTGGCGCTCCGCCTCGGTATCGGACCAAAAGAGGTTCAGCGCGACGACGGGCTTGATCCCAAACTTGCGCAGGTTTTCTACGTGGCGCTCAAGGTTGACGATGCCCTTCTGCAGCGCCTCAAGGTTTTCCTCGGTGAGCTTGTCCTTGGCAACGCCTCCGTTGTACTTCTGCGAGCGGATCGTCGCCACAACCACCGCGCCGGCCACGTCCAGGTCACCAAACCGGGACTTGATATCCATAAACTTCTCGCCGCCAAGATCCGCGCCGAAGCCGGCTTCAGACAGCACGATATCTCCGAACTGCAGGGCGGTCTGCGTCGCCAGCAAGGAGTTGCAGCCGTGCGCGATATTGGCGAAGGGACCACCGTGCACGAGTGCGGGAACCCCGCCGAGGGTTTGCACGAGGTTCGGGTTCAAGGCATCGCGCATCAATGCGGTCAGCGCACCTTCCGCATCGAGCTCGCGCGCGGTTACTGGGCGCTGGTCATAGGTAAAGCCGACGGTAATATCGCCTAGGCGCTGCTTGAGGTCATCGAGGCTCGTCGCCAAGCACAAAATGGCCATGATCTCGGAGGCCGCCGTAATGGTAAAGCCAGTTTCTGCCGGCACGCCGTGTGCCGATCCACCAAGGCCGGTCACCACGTTGCGCAGTGCGCGGTCGTTCACGTCGACGCAGCGCTGCCACGTCACGCGGCGCGGGTCGATGCCCAGCTGGTTGCCCTGGTGAATGTGATTGTCGATGATGGCCGCCAGCGTATTCGTTGCCGCGGCAATGGCGTGGAAGTCACCGGTGAAGTGCAGGTTGATATCCTCCATCGGCACAATCTGGGCGTAACCGCCGCCCGCGGCGCCGCCCTTGATGCCCATTACCGGGCCCTGGGATGGCTCGCGCAGGGCCACGATGGCCTTCTTCCCAATCTGGTCCAAGGCATCGGTCAAGCCGATAAGCACCGTGGATTTTCCCTCGCCGGCAGGTGTTGGGGAGACTCCTGTCACCAGCACGAGCTTGCCGCGCTTGTCTTTGGCGTAGTCCACCTTGGTGATATCCACCTTGGCCTTCGTGGAACCAAAGGGAATTACTGCATCTTCAGGGATACCTGCTTTGGCTGCGATCTCCGCAATCGGCTGCAGGTTATGGGCTTGTGCGATTTCAACATCGGATGGCTGCGTAGTCATAGCACCTACCCTACCGATTTCTGGCATAAGCCAAGTCGCATGGGGTAAGAAATGTGAGACACAACATTCTTCGGGTGGGGTTGCCACATAAAAGTGGCGCCCTCTCTGCGGAGAAGACGCCACTGGGAATGCGAATTGAAGGACTCGCTAGATGATTACCGCGCCGAGTGCGTAGCCCAAGAGCACGGAACCGAAAATGCTGACCACGCCGGGGATGAGGAATGGGTGGTTAAAGACGGCCTTGCCGATCTTGGTCGTGCCCGTATCATCCATTTCGACTGCTGCCAGTAACGTTGGGTAGGTAGGCAGGATGAACAGGGCAGATACTGCCGGGAATGCGGCCACGGCGGTAACCGGGCTTACTCCCAGCGCCAAGGCGGCGGGCATGAGTGCCTTGGTGGTGGCGGCCTGCGAGTACAGCAGGGCTGCGGCGAAGAAGAGCACCACTGCCAGCAACCATGGCGAAGCTTCGATGACGTCGCCGGCCAAGGCCTGAATATCGTCCAAGTAGTGGTTGATGAGGGTGGTTCCCAACCACGCGACACCCAGCACACAGATGCAGGCGGACATGCCCGATTTAAATACCGGGGTGTTGAGGACGTCAGCTGCCGGAATCTTGGTCTTGAGCACGATGATCGTTGCGGCCGAAAGCATGACGGTCATAATCGCCTCATTGCGCGGCAACGTGGGATCCGTAATGAGACCAACCTGCTCGGAAGAAATGGTAGCCCATGCCATGACGATAACGATGGCGATAAGAAAGATAACGACGGAAGACTTAGCGCCTTCCTTTGGCTCATATTTGCTAGCACCAATCGGCTCTTTGACTAGGCCCTGCGCCTTGCGCTCTTGGTAGACGGGGTCATCTTCCAGTTCCTTGCCAAACCTATTGGCCAGCCACGCTGCCGGGAAGATGGACAGGAAGGTAGCTGGAATCAGCACGCCGAGCACCTGGAGGTACCCCACGCCCATGGGCTCAAGTAGGCCGGCCAGGATGACCACTGCGGCCGAAATTGGCGAGGCACAGATACCCATCTGCGCGGCGACGACCGCGATAGACAGCGGGCGCGACGGACGAACCTTGCCCTCCTTGGCCACCTCGACGATCACCGGCAGCGTGGAAAAGGAGGTGTGGCCGGTACCGGCAAGGACCGTCATCAGCCACGTCACGATGGGTGCGTAGTACGTAATTTTCTTAGGGTTTTTGCGCAGGAACTTCTCGGCCACGTGAACCAAATAGTCCATGCCGCCGGCTTTTTGCATGGCGGCGATGGCCGCAATCACCGTCATGATGATGGCGATGACATCGAACGGAATGTCTTCCCTAGTTACGGGAACTCCCGAAACACCCAAAAGGAGAACGCCCAGGCCACCGGCCATGCCGATACCTATGGACCCAATTCTCGCACCCAAGATAATGGCCGCGAGAACGATGACAATATGAACAATAACCATGGATACACTCCACACGTTCTCAACTACACGTAGTGGACCCGCCTTGACCTGCCGGTCGTGGACCACCCTTACACTTCTATTTTGCCCTGAATGTGTTGTTTTATTGACACAATATGCCCGTTTGTGTCGGTTCCCACATGTGTTCTACCTCGCGTTATAAACCGTTCGGTATATTTCCATGGCACTGCGCTATGGAAGCGGGAGACACCAATTCGGGCATAGACGAAAGAGGCCGCACACACCGTGGAGTACTCCCCTCCCGTTTTCCACGGGAAGAGTGAGCACGGTGTGTGCGGAATGTTGCGCTATGGCTCGTGGGCTTTACTTAGTTTTCGTCCAAGAAAAGCTGGCCGCGGAATTCTGGGTGCATGAGGTTTTCTACCGACAGCACCTTGTTCAGCGTTGCCTCATCCAGAAGGCCCTTCTCCAGGACGAGTTCCTTGACGCCCTTGCCGGTCTTGAGGGATTCCTTGGCAATCTCGTCACCGTTGTGGTGGCCAATGAATGGGTTCAGGTAGGTGACGATACCGATGGAGTTCTCCACGTACTGGCGGCACACATCGGCGTTAGCGGTAATGCCGGTGACGCACTTTTCGCGCAGCGCATCAACCGCGTTGCCCATAATGCGGATGGACTGGAACAGCGCCTCACCGATGACCGGCTCCATCACGTTGAGCTGCAGCTGGCCTGCCTCTGCGGCCATGGTCACGACGTGGTCATTGCCGAAGATCTTGAAGCAGGTCTGGTTGACAACCTCTGGGATAACTGGGTTGACCTTACCCGGCATGATGGAGGAACCTGCCTGGCGGGCCGGCAGGTTGATCTCGCCAAGGCCAGCGCGTGGACCGGAGGACAGCAGGCGCAGGTCGTTACAGATCTTGGACAGCTTCATGGCGGCGCGCTTGATGGCGGAGTGCAAGAATACGTAGGCACCGCAGTCAGAGGTGGCCTCGATAAGGTCGCTTGCAGTCTTCATCTCCAGGCCGGTGACTTCAGACAGAGCGGCGGTTACCTGGTGGCGGTAGCCGGCTGGGGTGTTAACGCCGGTGCCGATGGCGGTGGCACCGAGGTTGATCTGCAGCAAGCGGCTCTGTGCGTCGCGCAGAACGGCCTGCTCCTCGTTCAGGTTATTGGCAAAGCCCTTGAATTCATCGCCCAAGGTCATGGGGACGGCATCCTGTAGCTGGGTGCGGCCCATCTTCAGGATGTCTTGGAACTCATTGCCCTTGTCTTGGAATGCGGAACGCAGGCTGTCGATGCGCACGACGAGGTCATCGATGGCAGCGTACAGGCCCAGACGGAAGCCAGTTGGGTAAGCATCGTTGGTGGACTGGGACATGTTGACGTCATCGTTGGGGTTGATGATGTCGTAGGAACCCTTCTCCTCCCCCAAGTGCTCAAGGGCTAGGTTGGCAACGACCTCATTGGTGTTCATGTTCAACGAGGTGCCGGCGCCGCCCTGGAATACATCGAGCGGAAATTGGTCCATGCAGCGGCCCTCGTCCAAGATCTGGTCACACGCCCAGATGATGGCCTCCGCCTTCTTCTTTGGCAGCACGTGCAGGCGACGGTTGGCCATCGCGGCAGCCTTCTTGACCTGCACCATGCCGCGGATGAAGTGCGGAATGGTGTTAATGGTCACGTAGGAAATCTGGAAGTTATCCATCGCGCGGACGGTGTGGACACCAAAGTAGGCATCAGCAGGAATTTCCAAGGCACCGATCAGGTCGGTCTCCGTACGAGTGTTCTTGCTCGACGTCTTTGGCTGCTTCTGCTCCGCTACCTTTTGCTGCGCAGAATGGGTGGTCTTATCCTCCTGCTGCTTTTCCTGCGCGTCCTTTGCGGCGGGCTTGGTGTCTTTGTCTTCTTTCTTAGACGACTTTGCCATGATGGCGCGGCTCCTTTGCCTGTCGAGAATGATGTCCGAGTAAATGTTCTCAAGCGCCAATGGTAGCCACGTTTCGCCCCAGTTGGGACGACCAAGAATTTAATACTCCCCCTAAAAGCGGGCAATGCGGAGATCGGAAGCCAAAATTGCCTCCGCACCGAGTTGGGAAAGTCGATCCATAATCTGGTTGGCTTCCTTCTGCGGAACCATCGCACGCACCGCCACCCAGTCTTGCCGCGCCAACGGTGAAACCGTTGGTCCAGTCAGGCCCGGAGTAACACCAGCTGCTTTGTCCAGGTTTTCTTCCGCGATGTTGTAGTCGATCATGAGGTAGGTGCGGGCGTGCAAAATTCCTTGGATGCGGCCCAAGACCACCTGCTCTTCCGGCGTCACCTCTGCATCGTGGCGTTTGATAACCACGGCTTCTGAGGTCACGATGGGCTCGCCAAAGGGCGCCAAACCCTGCTGCCGCAGCGTAGTACCAGTTGACACGACATCAGCAATGACATCGGCCACGCCCAAGTGGATGGAGATTTCTACCGCCCCGTCTAGGCGGATGACATCGGCGGAAATTCCCTTCTCCGCCAGGTCCTGGCGGACCAAATTCGGGTACGACGTAGCCACACGCTTGCCCTCCAGGTGAGAGATATCCCACCCCTCTCCTTGGGGTGCGGCGTAGCGGAATGTCGAGTCACCGAAGCCGAGCGAGAGGACCTCTTTAAATTGGGCATTGGAATCGAGCGCCAAATCGCGCCCCGTAATCCCTAGATCGAGCACGCCGCGGGCAACATAGATCGCGATGTCCTTCGGGCGGAGGAAGAAGAACTCCACCCCGTTATCCAGATCCACCACGTTCAGGGTTTTGGAGTGGCCGCGCCCCTTGTATCCGGCCTCACCAAGGATTTCTAAAGCCGCCTCCGATAAGGACCCTTTATTTGGTACTGCAATTTTGATCATGCTGTTCTCCAGGATTTTTGCTCCACCGCAGGTGGCAACAAGTTATAGGTATTTATAAATATCTTCAGGGCGCAGCCCGCGCTTGATCATCATGACCTGCGTCCAATAGATAAGCTGCGACATTTCTTCCGCCAGTTCCTCATCGGACTGGTATTCGGCGGCGATCCATACCTCGCCTGCCTCTTCGATGATCTTTTTGCCAATATGATGGGCGCCTTCTTCCAGCGCCTGGACGGTCCCAGAGCCCTCAGGCTTCTGGTCTGCTTTGTTTAGTAGCTCAGCAAAAAGTGTCTCAAAATCCTTCACGGCTACCTATTGTTCCACAGGTAAGCAGACAATGCGAAGGGTTTTATTTCATTTCCTGGATAGCCCGGAACCACTCGTAGACATCCGTGTGGAGCGCGCCGGCGAGGTGGCGAGAATCGCGCAGCCGAGAGATTTCTACTACCCCGTCCGGTACTTCCACTCCTTCATCTTCTGGCAGACCGATAACGGTGCATCCCGCGGCCACGGCAGCGCGCATACCTGCCGGGGAATCCTCAAATACGAGGCACTGAGCTGGATTAAGCTGCAGGCGCCGGGCCGCTTCCAAGTACATGTCTGGAGCAGGCTTGCCGGTGGGAACTTCATCGCCGCAAATAGTGTCTACGAAATACTCGCTGCCGATGACAGCAATGGCGGCGTCTGCAACGTCGCGGTCCGTATTCGTCGTAACCATCATCGGCATGCCGTCGTGGTGCAGCGAAGTTAAAAGCTCAGGGATGCCGGGAAAGATTTCGAGGCGGCCGGCAAAAAGAGTCTTCATATAATCAAACATCTTGTGCCGGTAGGCCTCGACATCGCCTGCGCCCAAGACAACCCCAGCGTTGTCGGCGCAAATGCGCAGCGTCGTCGTAAAAGTAGCCCCCACGGTATCCATCCGTTGGCTTGGGGTAAGGCGTTTTCCCAGCACTTCTGAAAGGTAGTACGTCGCCTCGCCCCACAGGGGCTCCGAGTTGGTTAAGGTGCCGTCCATGTCCCAGAAAATCGCCGCTGGACGGGGCAAAAGCTGGGAATTACTCACTGTGGTCATACACACTCCACCGGATTTTCCGACATAGAATTAAGGCTCAGCGAGGGAGAAATTCGCGCTGCGCGGTGATCGATCAACTTCACCTTAGGAATCTACCCACGGCGGGCTGGCGCCGTAAAGAGGCTTAGAAGTCCAACTCGGGAATCTGTGATAGCGCCTCATCATCGGCACCGGTTGCCGCGGAGGCGTTGTACATAAGCTCGGCGATTTCTTCTTTTTCCTCCGGCTCCACCACGGCATCGTGTTGCTTGCGATTAAAGGTGGCGAGTTTTTTAACGGTCTTATTCAGCACCGCGGCGAGCTGGCCGCCATCAGGATCATCCGGCAGCCCGTCTAGCCCGTCCAGCATCTGCTCGAGGTGGCCTTTAAGTTCTGGTAGCACCGCCGCGTTAAACGGCGCCTCCCAGAACTCTTTTTCCTCATCCTTGAGGTAATCACCGGTGGCAAAGGACTTCAGATCAGCAATGAACTCATCAACGGTGGGTTGGAAATCTGCGCGAATGCTCATGCTGTCGATATTGCCCTAAGTTGGCTAGGCCCGCACGCCGAGCAGCGAATCAAGTGCGGTACGCACCAACTGCGCAGCCCCTTCCTCGTCCTCGCCACGGTCACTGCCTGCCCAATTGTCGATGGCGCGCAGCGCGGCGGGGGTATCGAGGTCATCGGCAAGCGCTTGGCGAAGCCCCGCTACCGCATCCTCCGCAGCCGACAGGGCCCCAGGGGCCTCCAGGGCGGTCCGCCAGGTGGCCAGGCGGGCCTTGGCCTGGTCGAGCACCTCATCGGACCAGTCCCGCTCGGCGCGGTAATGGCCGGAGAATACGCCAAGGCGAATGGCGGAGGGATCCTCGCCCTGCTCCACGAGCTTGTGGACGAAGACCAGGTTGCCCAGGGACTTGGACATTTTCACGCCGTCGAGGCCAATCATTCCGGTGTGGACATAGAACTGCGCCATGCGGTCTACGCCCAAGGCGGCCTCTGCATGCGCGGCGGAAAATTCGTGGTGCGGGAACTTCAGATCGCTGCCGCCGCCTTGTATATCAAAGGTGCTGCCCAAGTAGTTGGTGGCAATGGCAGAGCACTCGATGTGCCAGCCAGGGCGGCCTGGACCGAAGGGAGACTTCCACGCCGGTTCGCCTTCGCGGTGGGCGCGCCAAATCAGGGCGTCCATGGGGTGCTTCTTGCCTGGGCGGTCGGGGTCGCCGCCGCGCTCGGCAAAAAACTCCCGCATCTGTTCCATCGAGTAATTGGATTCGTAGCCAAATTCCTCGGTGGCATCGATGGAGGCATATACATCCGGGTACTCTGGGTCATCGACCACGTAAGCGGCGCCGTTATCCAGCAGCTTTTGCACCATGTCCACGATCTCATCGACCGCTTCCATGGCGCCGATAAAGTGCTGTGGCGGGATGACCGATAAAAGCTCCATATCGGAGCGGAAAAGGTCGATCTGGGAGGTGCCGAGTTCGCGCCAATCAACGCCGTCGCGCTCCGCGCGCTCAAAGAGTGGGTCATCGACGTCGGTGATGTTTTGCGCGTAATTGACCTTCTTGCCAGCGTCCAGGAACTGCCGGTAAATCAGATCGAAGGTGAGATAGGTGGCTGCGTGGCCCAAGTGGGTCGAATCATACGGCGTAATGCCGCACACGTACATGGTGGCGGTATCCCCCTTTACCTGCACAGGGGCCTTGGTTTGATTCGCGGAATCGTAGAGATAGAGCTGCGCCGCGTCGCCTGGGACGCGACTATAAGAAGGTGTTGGCCAAGAATGCATGGCACCTATCCTAACGCGAACTTATGGGGTGCTTTAAATGGGCTGTAGGACTCCCAAGGCCAGCAGAATCATCACGAGGATGCCCACTGGGATGCGGTAGGCCGCAAACCATGCAAAGGAGTGGTTGCCCACGAAGTTCAGCAACCAGGCAATCGACGCGTAGCCCAAGGCGAAGGCAATTCCGGTGCCGACGAGCAGCTGCATACCGGAAGCGGCTTGACCGGCCTCGGGCGCGAAGGCATCGGGAAGCGAAAAAAGCCCCGAAGCCAGCACTGCCGGAATGGCCAAGAGGAAGCTAA
This sequence comes from Corynebacterium sp. KPL1824, assembly GCF_000478095.1. Taxonomy (NCBI): domain Bacteria; kingdom Bacillati; phylum Actinomycetota; class Actinomycetes; order Mycobacteriales; family Corynebacteriaceae; genus Corynebacterium; species Corynebacterium sp. KPL1824. The sequence goes on from NZ_KI515750.1 coordinate 110,408, forward strand.
AGCGCGTGGCCACCTCACGATCAAGGCCCAAGAAAAGACCACCGGAAATGGTGCCGCCCGAACGCGAAACGCCAGGAACCAGCGCCAAGCACTGGCACAGGCCCATGATGATGGCATCCTTCATCGTGAGCTCGTCATAACCGCGCTTTTTGGAGCCCACGCGCTCTGCGGCGATGAAGACGAAGGAGAAAAGGATCAGCATCGCGGCGGTGATCCACAGGTTGCGCAGCGCACCGCGGATGGCATCTTCAAAAACCAACCCGATAACGCCGATGGGAATGGATCCGGCGATGACCATCCAGCCCATGCGCCAGTCCTGTCCGCGCGAGGCGGGGTTGGTCCACCCACGCAGCCATCCGGAGAGGATTTGCCAAATCATTGGAGCAAAATAGACCAGCACGGCAAGCTCGGTGCCGAGCTGAATGACGGCTGTAAAGGAAGCACCGGCATCGTTGCCCCAAAAGAGCTCGGAAACAATGCGCAGGTGCCCCGAGGAGCTTACCGGGAGAAACTCCGTAAGCCCCTGCACAATGGATAAAACGATAACTTGTGCCCAAGAAACTGCTTCGGTCGCGGTATCAGAAATCACCCGCCATACACTACCGCCGCGCACGGCTTCGGGAAATCGCAACGCGCGCTGTTAGGATAAGTATCCGTGAAATCACGATCCCGCTCCACACTCGTACTATCCAGCTTGCTAGCACTCTCCACTGCTGCGCTGGCCGCCTGCGATTCCACCGTGGGCGTAGGCGGTGATCCCGAAACCGCAGTGAAGGGCAACGCCACCCCGGCCGCTTCTCCGAGCGACATCGATCCAGCCGGCACGGTCATCGACCTCGATGAAGACATCACGGATCTGGCCGCGGTCAAAGATACGATTGCCGTTCGCACCGCGGACCAGGTGCGCATTGGCAGCCAGGATGACTTTGCCGCCAAGAAGGCCAAGAGCATCGATGTCGATTCCACCTGCGGCGATTTGAGCTCCTCCGAATCTGGATTCGTCTTGGCTTGCCCGGATAAGGTCCTACTCATTGATCCTTCTGCGCCGGAGTCACCGGAAGAAATCAAGATGGAGGAAGACTTCCAGGTCACCGCTGCGACCCAACTTTCCACCGGCGAAGTCTTTGTCACCGCAAGCGACTCCGCTGTGGTCGGCCGGTACAAGGATGGCACGCGGGACGGCGAAATCTCCGTCGAGGCCGGCTCGGACCAGATGCTCGCCGTTCCCAATGCGGACGGCGATGACGGGATTGTGCGCATTCAGCGTTCGGATTCCACCATCCAGAATATCGATTGGCCCAATGACCGCGCCGGCGGCCGGTTGCGCGCTGGCCAGGGTGTCGGCCAAATCGCGGTGGGTAATAACGGCGTCGTGCTCGCCTCCGATACCGAGGGCGGCCGGATCGCGGTCTATACCTCCGATGACGTCGTCCGCCTGCACCAATACGGCGTGGTCGACGGTACCCCGTGGGCGGTGGCCTGGGATGACTCGCGCGAGCTCGCGTGGGTTACCACCACCGATAACAACATCGCACACGCCTATTCCATTGACAAGGGCGTTCCCGAATCCCGCGGCGAGATTGCCACGCTTGCCGATGCCCAAAATATTTCCGCTCTTTCCAATGGCACCATCGTGGTTGCCTCCGCATCCGGCCAGGGGCTGCAGTTCGTGGCGGATCCACACCTGACAAAGGCAAAGGAGTCTTAATCCATGGTTTCGACCTTCGATTCGCTGCGCAAAGGCGCCTATCAGCTGGCGCTGCGCGGGATGTTTCGCTTAAGCCCCGAGCGCATCCACGGCATTATCAACTCTGGCCTCCACGGTCTGCACGCGGCAGGGCCTGCCAATCGCGCGCTTGGCCGCATCCTGCCGGTCAACGATCCGGTCTTGACACAGGAAGTATGCGGGATCACCTTCCCGCGCCCGCTTGGCCTGGCGGCTGGGTTTGATAAAAACGCCGCTGCCGCCGATGCCTGGTCGCCGCTTGGTTTCGGCTATGCCGAGCTGGGCACCGTCACGGCGCAGGCGCAGCCGGGCAACCCGACTCCCCGCCTCTTCCGCCTCAAACAAGATTCCGCCATCTTAAACCGGATGGGTTTTAATAATGAGGGTGCGGCGGCCGTGGCAGAGAATCTGCGCAAGCGCCGGTACAACGACGTCATCGGGATTAATATCGGCAAAACCAAGGTCACCCCAGCCGAACGCGCCGTGGATGATTACCGCCGCTCCGCGTCCGTTTTAGGCGGTCTGGCGGACTACCTGGTGGTCAATGTCTCTTCCCCCAATACCCCTGGGTTGCGGGACCTGCAGGCGGTCGAATCGCTTCGCCCCATCCTGCGCGCCGTGCAAGAATCCACCGATGTCCCCGTCATGGTAAAAATCGCGCCGGACCTTTCGGATGCCGATGTCGATGCCGTTGCCGATCTCGCCGTGGAACTGGGCCTTGCCGGCATCGTCGCCACCAATACCACCATCTCCCGCGAGGGACTGAACACTCCCCGCGCGGAGGTAGAAGCCCTTGGCGCCGGTGGTATTTCCGGCCCACCGGTGGCCGAGCGCTCCTTAGAGGTACTCCGCCGCCTGAATGCGCGCGTGGGCTCGCAGCTTGTCCTGATTTCCGTCGGTGGGATTACCACCCCGGAACAGGCGTGGGAGCGAATTGCCGCCGGTGCCAGCCTCCTCCAGGGCTATACCGGGCTCATTTACGGCGGGCCGGACTGGATTCGGGATATTCACAGGGGCATCGCCAAGCAGATTCGCGCCCATGGCCTAAGCAATATCTCTGAGGCAGTAGGCTCCAACCTGCCGTGGAAGGCAATAAACTAGCAGCTCATTAGATAGCACAATGCCACGTGTTTCCACACGTGGCATTGCTTATTTATAGGCCCGCTTAGGAGGTCGCCATAACGCTGCGCCGCAAAATTAAGGCACAGATGGCGGACATGCCGGCATAAAAGAGCAGCCAATACTGCTGCTGAATCAGCAAATCGTGTTGCGGAAGAAAGCGACTAGCAATAATCAAGAGCACCGCCACCGCCAAGGCGATGATCTGTGCGCGGCTACCGGCATGCTCCTTGCTCATCGTGCTGAAGGCACCCACCATCACCGCTGCAATAATGATCGCGAGGTTGCTGTAGGTCCAGACAAAGGGTGCGCCCCATCCTTCACTAAAAACGGAAATGAGGGCGAACAGGACCAGCACAAAAGCGACGACCAAAAAAGCGCCGCCCACCCGCAGCGCTGCGGGTGGGGTCACGGGATTCTTAGAAGCGGAGCTCGCCATTACTTGGCCTCGTACCAGCCCCAGAGGATTGCCCGGCCCAGTGCATGGAAGTGCAAGTTGAAGCCGAGGACGGTGGGGGAAGAATCCGGATCGATATCAAGTTTTTCGATGTCTACGGCGTGGACTGCGTAGAGGTAGCGGTGCGGAGCGTGGCCGGCCGGCGGGTTGGCACCGAAGTGGGTGCGGTTGCCGGAATCATTGCGCAGGCTAATAACACCGTCGATGCCAAGATCCTCTGCCGCACCGGCATTGGTGGGCAGCTCCGAGACATCGGTGGGGATATTAAAAGCGGCCCAGTGCCAGAAACCGGAGGCAGTCGGTGCGTCTGGGTCAAAGCAGGTTACCGCCAAGGACTTGGTTCCCTCCGGCAGTCCGGACCATGCCAGCTGTGGGGAGACGCTTTCCGGCGCGCGGTGCTTTTCTGGGATCTCATCGCCTTCTACCAAATCGGTAGAAGACAACCCAAAGCTGGGGAGATCGCGTAGCGGGGCGTACGGATCAGGTCCAGGGAATCGAGTGTCATCTGCATAAGAAGTCATGTACCCCTTTGTACCGCAGATCACACGCGCTTGTCGATGTCCCTCCCACTCACCCCACCACCGTCCAGCTGGTTTCAAACCGTGCTCCTATGTAGGCGCTGCGGCCACCCAAGTTACATGGATGTATTTACCCGCCTTGCGATCGTCCGGTTTATGAGCGCCTAACTGGCGATTTGTATTCCAAAGGACGGACACGATAAAGTTTCGAGGTGCCCAACCGAGAGGTTGCAAACACCCTGCCCGGGTGGCGGAATGGCAGACGCGCTAGCTTGAGGTGCTAGTGTCCTATTAACGGACGTGGGGGTTCAAGTCCCCCTCCGGGCACACTGTGAAGTCTCGAGACATCGTTCCTACGGTGCCTCGAGATTTTTCTATAAGTACTGCTCTTTTCTAAAAGCACGGCCGCGCCGACTACGATACGAACGCATGACCACTTTCCGGGATTGGATACGCAGCTTTGGTAGCTTCTGCGTTCAACTCGCCCACTCTGCGTGGGGCTCAGTCCGCGCGTGGTCACCGCGACGCTGGGCGCTTATCATCGCGCTCGCGCTTGCTGGAGTTGCGCTTTTTGTCTGGCTCGACATTCCCGATCTCTCCCAGATGCGGACGGCCGCTGCCCACCTGGGTGCGTGGTTTCCGGTTACCTTCACGCTAGGTTATGTCATATTTACGCAATTTCCCCTGCCTCGGACCATCTGGACGGTTGCAGCAGGCATCCTTTTCGGCCCCTGGCAGGGTCTTGCCATTTCGCTATTCGCGCTCACCATCTCGGCCGTATTATCGCTGCTGATTGTGCGCAGCCTGCTCGGAGAATGGATCAGGCCGCACCTTGCCCACCCCGCGGTTTATACCATCAATACCCACTTGGAGCGGCGCGGTTGGCTGGCCATCGCTTCCCTGCGCATGGTCGCGGGGGTGCCCTTTAGCCTCCTCAACTACGTCGCTGCGCTTACCCCCATCAGCGTTTCGCACTTTACGGTGGCTACGTTTGTGGGCTCGATTCCCACTACGGTCATCGGCGTCTTTTTCGGCGATGCGCTTACCGGTACGGCCAGCCCTGGGATCATCGCTGCCTTTATCGTCTTTGCCCTCGCCGGCATCGGCGGGCTTGTACTCGATTCGCGCCTGCCGACTCCCGTCCAGTCAAGGTTAAGCGGTAGACTGTAACGAACTGCTCGCAATAAAGGAGGATCCTCGTGCTCGCTGTCCATGCCCGCTACCGTGGGCGTTCCGTGCGCCGCGCTGAGCTCGTGCAGCGCTCGGCCGCCGCGCTATCCACCCTCGAGGGCGTCAGCGAGTTTCACGTCCTTGGCGTGGAGGATATTTGCGCCGTTGTCGATTCCGCCACCGCAGTCTGTGAGGTCGTCATGGCCTTGCTTGCCGATGGCGACTGGGCCATCGGCATCGGCATCAGCCCCGGCAACCAGGCAGACGAGGAAAGCGCGCGCCACGTGGCCACCGCTGCGCTGAAAAATTCCGCGCGCATGGGGCAGGTCTATACCAAGCTCAATAAGCGCGGCCGTTCCGCAGAGGCAAGCGATATCGCCGCCGCCTTCGCGCTCATTGGATACGTGCTGAATAAGCGCACCATCGAGGGCCGCGAGGCAACCTCGCTGGTACGGGCGGGGCTCAATCAAAATGAGGCCGCGGAAGAATTGGGCATTTCCAAACAGGCGATGTCCCAAAGGCTACAGGCTGCGGGCTGGAGCGCCGAGATGGCCGGGTGGCAATTGGCGGTCAACCTCATTGAACGCGCCAATCTAGCCTAGGCCCAGAAAACTCGGCCCGCGGCGGCTTAGACAAGGTCTGATTTGTGCAGCTCCGGCGTGGTCACAAAATCCACCAGCCGCTCGACCGCCCCGATAAGGCTCGAGTCCAAATCCCGGAAAGAATGGACCGCGTTATAAACGTGGCGCCACCCATCGGAGGGATCAGACCATCCCACGCGGCGGCAAATCCCCGTTTTCCAATCTTCACCGCGCGGTACCTCCGGCCATGCTTGCAGGCCTACCCGTTGCGGTTTTACTGCCGCCCAAATATCCACAAAGGGATGGCCGGTGACTAGAACGTGTTCCCCCACTGACTCGGTCATTCGCGTTTCTTTCGACCCCTTGACCAGGTGGTCCGCGAGCACGCCGACCCGGCGGCCAGGGCCAGGCTGAAATTCGGTGAGCCTTTCTTCGAGGTTGTCCAAGCCTTCTAGGTATTCCACGACCACGCCTTCGACGCGCAGATCGTGCCCCCACACCTTTTCCACGATGGCGGCATCGTGGACGCCTTCGACCCAAATGCGCGATGGCGCTGCTACCTTGGCCTCTACGTTTTCTACCCGCCTAGAGCCCGAATTCGATTTGCGGGGTGCTTGCTTGGGCACATACCGAGTGAGCGTCACCGGCTGGCCTTCTACTAAGAATCCGCCCTTGATGAGGTTAAATACCCGCTCGACACCGTGGCGGTCCTCTAACCGGACGACCTCACCAAAGACGGTCTTATCCACACCTAAAACGGCGCCCACAAAGTCATCACCGCGCACTTCCACCACCATGCCCGGCTCTGCCGGCACTTCTGGGTACTGGGTGGGCTTGCTGCGTCGGTGCCCAGCAAAAATATCTCCGCCATAAGGATCTAAACTCATGGCCCGATAGTCTATCTACTACACTTGCTCGCCATGGATATGCGCGCCGAAGTGTGGTCCCCTCTCCAAAACTCCGCCATCTGGCTCGCTGCGTGGTTGTGGGGACATGAGACAACAGATGAGCTGCTCGATGCCCTGACGGAGCTGGGCGGGCGCCCCGAATGCCTCGATGAATCCCCCTTCATCGATCTGCTCGCCCTGCTGCGGGCCGAAACGAATGAGCTCACCTCTCAGCCAGGCGCGGGCGGGGAGCCCCTCCTCCGGCTTATTTTATCCGGCCCAGGTGAAGCGCCGGCGCTTCCCGCAGGTTCAGAATCTACCCGTGCGGCGGCACAAAGTTCAGCGGGCGCCATCGTTGTGCGCACCAATGATCCGGAAGTCTCGCTCGTCCTTATCCCCCATCCCCGCCGAGCCCATACGGCATGGCAAGTGATCCGCGAGGATCAGCCGCTGCCCTCACCAGCCTGGCTGAGCCCCGGCGAAGCAGACGCCTTGTTAACAAAAGCAACGAATGAATCCGCCGATCTCATTACGGCCACCGGTTACCAGTCCACCGCGCTGACTAATCCCCGGCTCACGGTGGGTACCCTGAGCGATTTTTATGACACGCCCGGCCTGCCATCGGCCACCCCGCCCCGGGCCGCGAAGCTTTTTGCGCGCGCGGATCGCGTTGCCGCGATCATCGAAACCGTCACGGATAGGATCAACGATCACAGCCTCGACCCGGAGCTTCTCCGCCTGTGGCGCCATATCCGGCAGGCGCGGATGACGGGAGTGGCTTATTCGGCAGCGGAATTCGCTCGCTGAAGCAGGCTCGCACGCGGGCCCTTTAGTGGGCGCGGATATCGCAGCAGCCTGCAGCGCAGGGCGCGCCGTTGGTGGTACACCCCTGGACGGTGACATTCCCGCTGGTCTCCCACGGTTGCCCTTGTTCGAGTTCTTCCACCAGATCCACGATCATGCCGGCAAAACGCTGGGAGGGGCCAGCGGTACGGGCGCGTTCGACCTGTACGCCCATTTCATCGGCAGCGGCTTGCAGCTCAGAATCCAAGTCCCAGATGACCTCCATGTGATCGGAGATAAAACCGATGGGGCACACAACGACGGCGTCTACGCCGTCGTGGTCATGGATTGTGGTGGTGTGGTCCACGATGTCAGGTTCTAGCCACGGCGTCTTCGGATTGCCGGAGCGCGATTGCCACACCAAATCGTAATCCGAGATTCCGGCGCGCTCGGCCACCAAGCGCGAGGCTTCGGCTACTTGCCGGGAGTAGAGGTTCTTGTCCCCGTCGGCGCCACCGACATTATCGTGTGCATTCGGCACGGAGTGCGCCGTAAACAGCATGCGCGCGCTGTCCATCTTCTCGGCGGGGATACGCTGCCAGGCCTCGGCGACGGCATCGACCATCTCCGCGATGAACTTGGGGTGATCATAAAATTGCCGAATCTTGGTGAACTCGATTTCTGGCAGCCCCTTATCTGCAAGGTGCTGGCGCATCGCCGCAATGTCCTCATCGTATTGCCGGCACGCGGAGTAACCGCCCCAAGCCGAGGTGGCAAAGACGGCCACGTTGCGGATCCCTTCTTCCGCCATTTTCTCTGCGGTAGCCGTACCAAAGGGGTGCCAGTTTCGGTTGCCGAAATAAACCGGTAGATTATGTCCGCGTTTTTTCAGCTCGCTTTCGACGTTATGGATAATTTCCCGATTCAACCCGTTGATCGGGCTTACCCCATCAAAGTGGTAATAGTGCTTGCCCACTACTTCTAAGCGCTCGCGCGGAATGCCTCTTCCCCGCGTAACGTTCTCTAAAAACGGAACGACCTCCTCGTTTCCTTCCGGGCCACCGAAAGAAAGAACGAGGAGGGCGTCGAATTTTTGGGCAGGATGCTGTGCGTCAGTCATGCCCTAAATAGTAGCAACCACAAGGCTAAGAATTAGAGAAGGCGCACGACATCCGGGGTCGCACCAGCCCAGCGCACAGGGGAGACCTGTACGTTCTGCCCAGACTGCGGGGCTTCAATCATTTGGTCATTGCCCAAGTAGATTGCCACGTGCTGGCTGCCGCCGGCACCGTAGAAGATGAGGTCACCGCGTTGCATGTTATCGCGCGAGACCTTATTGCCCATTTGGTACTGCGCACCAGAATAGTGTGGAAGGTCTAGGCCGGCCGCGGCGAACGCGTACTTAGTCAATCCAGAGCAATCAAAGCCGGTTCGGGCGTAGTCGCCAAAGCTATCGGCAATGCCGCCGTCCCGGAGTCCACCGGTGGGGCCATTATTGTCGCCACCGCCCCACACGTATGGGGTTCCGACAACAGATTCTGCGCGAGCGATGACCGCCTCAATCTGGCTGCTGTTGCCCGGGGCAGCGCTGGATGGGGTTCCCGATCCCTGACCGAAGGCGGAAGGATCAGTGCTTGCCGATGGCGCCGTATCCGGGCTGCCAATCCCCAACAGGTCCGCAGAACCCGCCATCAGCGCCCGCACATCGTCCTGATCGACGGCTGCGGCGAGCTCGCCGGCAATGTCCATAACATCCGATGCCGAGGATCCGGTGCCGTAGTCCACCGTGTTAAAGGACGGCGTTGCCCCTTGGTTAAGCGCGGTGCCGAACTCTGCCTTCGGGGTAGTCGAGTGAGCCTGCCCCTCTACAGCGGCGCCATCGTTGGCCGCCTCAGGTAGTGGTGCTTCATCCGGAACGATTTCGTCGGTAAAGTCTTGGACCTTGTCTTTATTCAAGCTTTGGGATTTGACGGAATCATCGGCAAGCGCATCCGCATCTACCCTAAAATCAAGGTTATTATCTTGATTTTGCGCACTTGGAAGGTCGCCCTGGTGGGTCACTTCCCTTGCCTGCTGCTGGTGTGCAAAAGAGGCCTCGGCGAAGTTGCGCGTGGCATTCATTTGCGCTTCCCGCTGGGCCAAGTTGCGGCGGTGCTCGACCAATGCCGTCTCGGCCGCGCGCTTCTCGGCATACGCCTGGTCAAGCTCTGCCGCATCGTCTGCAACCTCAGGGTCGGCCGAAAGCTCGGCGATGCGATCCGTCGCGGCCGCTGCTTGTTCCTCTGCCTGGTCGAGCAGCTGCCGTAGCTGATCTACCTCCCGCTGCTGAGCATCAACATTGGATACAGCGCGGGCGATGGAGGCATCGGCATCGGCCTGGGCGGGATCGGGGTACTCTTCTGCTCCCGCGGGAGCGACGGCGGTCAGGGGTGCTAGCGCTGCGGTACCTGCGACTGCAGCAATGATTGCGCGAACGTGTCGAATGCGCGGTAAACGAATGGTGGCCACTGGAATTCTCCTTGTTGGATCACCTTCCTTTTTAAGATTGGGACACAATGAGCCGTAAATGGACATAGGAATGCCCGAGATCTTTAGCTTGCGCATTTCGCACAGCAGCAAGCCCTGAGTCTTTAGTGGTATATTCCACATCCGATAGCTACCTACCCAGAGGATTATGGGTAGGCGTCTTCGCCCTGGCAGCCCTCGGCTCCAGGAGGTAAACGGCACATGAGCCCGAAAATCTAGAGACTTCACCTAGGGAGTGCGCACGTCTAAAGCCCTATGCACTGATGCTTAACTGTGCTGCCTCACGGCTCAATGCCCATCACTCGCTACTATTTCCCCATACCAGCGACGTATATGGTGCACTTCTCCCACGTGTCTTACGCGGTTTATTGTGAGCGTGAGCGCCCTAGCCTTGCGGGAAGCATCTATGCTCCCATCGCAGTGCCAATCCGGGAGATCCGGAATTGGCGCATCTTCATCGAGCTTCGCTTATGGCGTGCGGTGAGTTTGGGTAGCTGGCAGAGTCCAGGCCCCCTCGCACGCTGCGCTTGGCATAGTGAGAACTGCCCTATGATCCTTGGCGCGACTCGCCGCGGCGCAGTGAAAATACAGCTCCAAATCTGGGCTTATCCCTGCGAGGGCAAGCGGCCACAAACCATGAACAGGCCACACGATGCTGGCCCTAGTGTGATTTCGGTTCCCTCTTTCTCTCATTCTGCGCGTACCCGACTGCGCTCCTCCGCGAACCTTGCGACCGGGTCCCGCTTCACCGGGAGTCCAACGTTGAAGGGTTCAGGGAGAACCACATCCGCATACCCACACGATGGAGCTCTAGCGAACTCGTCTCACCACTTTTAAGGAAGGTGGGTTGATGTTTATTTTTTCGAACATTGTCATCGCTCAAGTGAAAAGTTTTTCTACCCTCCCGTTCGAGAGGTCCCTCTGGTTCATTGACTTCCAAGTACCGCCAATTCCTCGATTCCCGCGAGGCGTGCTTCCCCACATACCCGTGTGAATCTTCAATTGACCGTCAAGGCTAAGCCCATGAACTCAAGAAGATATTCATGTCCCTTGAGTCGACACTCGAACCATACGTCACGACACGCCCTTTTCGCACACATTCCACTTAATTACGTGGAGTCAAGTTAAACCACATGACACAACAGGCGTACCTAACCTGCAATGATTTTGTTACCATCCCGTTATTGTGATGTTCATCACTTCAACTTCTAGATTTTACGGCCTACCCGGCCGTGAGTGTCGCCAAATTCAGGACCGATTCACCGCCCGAGAACCACTCCCCCGGCCCCAGTCAACCACTAAGCCTTTACTTGGACCCCTCCCCCGCTCCCCTGGCTCCCTTTAGGCGTGTGGAGTTTTCTTCATTCGCGGGCGCCCGGTGCCACCCGGCGGAGGCCTATAGCTGCCCCAACTATGACGCCGCCGCTTGACGATCATTTTCTATAAATCTCGGTGCGGCTTCCCCACGCCTTTCGGCGCGACGGGCCACGGGGACTCCCTCACCCTTGAAATTTCGGGCCCGCATCGGCGGATAATTTGGAGCCATCCTGGAGCCTCAAAGAGCGGAAAATGTCCACTATTTTTTCGAACAAACATGTCTGGAAGCTGGCTAGTTTCGAGGCCGCTTTTCGCCCTACTCCTAACTTCCCTGAGGGGTGCTACTTACCCTCGCGTTTCGCGATACCGGGAGGCGCGCCGGTAACTTAGGCCGCCAAAAACTAGGGCGAGAATTAAGACGGCGACGACGATAGCGATCATCGGAAAGCTGCTGTGCTCAAGCCCCGCGTAGTACCGCTCTAAGAGATCGACCTGATTGAGCCCCGGCGTTAACTGCGCTTGGGTGGATTCAATATCCGCGCGGCTATAGTTCTCGCTGACCGAGGAGACATGGCGCGGGGTCTGCACGATGACGGTCTGTAGTCCCGTGGCGTCATATAGTTCTTGCGCAATATCGCGCGCGTCTGCGGCCTTGGAGACAGAAACGTCGACGACGGCAAGCCCGTCACCCTCGCGCAGCTGCTTGGCGACGTCCGCATTCAGCTGAGCGTCCGATTCCAATGAGGGCGCGGAATAAGCAACGCCATCCTCCTTGAGCTGCTGGGCCAACTGTGGAACGTCCACTTCATCTGGAACCATTCAATCCCCTTCCCTCTTCTTCCCTATTACGGGGGCTTGTGCACCCGAGATCGGGGGTTATGCACTGCGCTTGTGCCTGGGCCTTTCTTCGTTAACGATAAAGGTTACTGCCATCGCACACACGGTTAACGCGCCGAGTGCAAGGAAATGTTTTAAACAGAACGCTTGTCCCGTTACAATGAGAGCAACGGAAGGTTTTTACCTCTACAATAAATAGGTGAACCATCGCGTTCTTTGCCGTCTTTGGCACTGCGGGCCCCATGGCTTCGTTTCGATCACTATGTGGTCACACGCCTTTTGCTTATCCCGCAACCCCAGTAGGCGGCGAGTACAAAACAGAACAAACTGTTTATCAACAAGGAATGGAGCTCCCTGTGACTGAAAGCTTGAACTCCTTCGACGCCAAGAAGACCCTTGATGTCAACGGTAAGTCTTACGACTACTTCGACATCAACACGGTTCCTGGCATGGAGAAGTTGCCGTACTCCCTCAAGGTGCTGGCAGAAAACCTGCTGCGCAATGAGGACGGCAAGAATGTAAACGAGGACCACATCAAGGCCCTTGCCAATTGGGACCCAAAGTCCGAACCGGATACTGAAATCCAGTTCACCCCGGCCCGCGTCCTCATGCAGGACTTCACCGGCGTTCCCTGTGTCGTCGACCTCGCAACCATGCGTGAGGCTGTGTCCGCTCTTGGCGGCACGCCAGACCAGGTGAACCCGCTGAACCCTGCCGAGATGGTTATTGACCACTCCGTTATCGTTGAGGCCTTTGGTTCCACCGACGCTCTTGAGAAGAACGTCGAAATCGAGTACCAGCGCAACGAAGAGCGCTACCAGTTCCTGCGTTGGGGTGCTGAGAACTTCTCCAACTTCCGCGTTGTTCCTCCGGGAACCGGTATTGTCCACCAGGTCAACATCGAGTACCTGTCCCGCGTTGTCTTTGACAACGAGGGCTTGGCATACCCAGATACCTGTATCGGTACTGACTCCCACACCACCATGGAAAACGGCCTGGGCATCCTAGGCTGGGGCGTCGGCGGCATCGAGGCAGAGGCTGCCATGCTCGGCCAGCCGGTATCGATGCTCATCCCGAAGGTCGTCGGCTTCAAGCTGACCGGCGAAATCCCGACCGGCGTTACCGCAACCGACGTCGTCTTGACCATTACGGAGATGCTGCGTGAGCACGGCGTTGTCCAGAAGTTCGTAGAGTTCTACGGCAACGGCGTTAAGTCCGTCCCGCTGGCTAACCGCGCCACCATCGGCAACATGTCGCCAGAGTTCGGGTCCACCGCGGCCATCTTCCCCATCGACGAAGAGACCACCAAGTACCTCGAGCTCACCGGTCGCCCGCAAGAGCAGATCGACCGCGTCGAGCAGTACGCTAAGGCCCAGGGCATGTGGCTGGCAGAGGATACTCCGGAGCCGGAGTACTCCGAGTACATCGAACTCGACCTGTCCACCGTTGAGCCGTCCATCGCCGGCCCGAAGCGCCCGCAGGACCGCATCCTTCTTTCGGAGGCCAAGGAGCAGTTCCGTAAGGATCTGTCCAACTACACCACCGACGAAGTATGCGTCGACGACTCCTCCGTTGAGGCTAAGCGCATGTCCGGTGAGGGCGGCGCGCCTGGCGATGATGATGTCACCGGTGGCTTGAACAAGTCTCGCGAGGGCCACGGCGAATCCGCCGCGGTTGGTGCTAAGGGACGTCACTCCAACCCGATCACCGTTGAACCTGACAACGGCGGCGAGTACACCCTTGACCACGGCATGGTGGCCATTGCCTCCATCACCTCGTGCACCAACACCTCTAACCCATCCGTCATGGTGGGTGCTGGTCTGATTGCGCGTAAGGCCGCTGAAAAGGGCTTGCGCTCCAAGCCATGGGTCAAGACCATTTGTGCGCCTGGTTCCCAGGTTGTCGATGGCTACTTCCAGCGTGCAGACCTCTGGAAGGACCTCGAGGCTATGGGCTTCTACCTGTCCGGCTTCGGCTGCACCACCTGCATTGGTAACTCCGGCCCGCTGCCAGAGGAAGTTTCTGCAGCCATCAACGAGAACGACTTGGCAGCTACCGCAGTTCTGTCCGGTAACCGCAACTTCGAGGGTCGTATCTCCCCGGACGTCAAGATGAACTACTTGGCATCCCCAATCATGGTTATCGCTTACGCTATTGCCGGCACCATGGACTTCGACTTTGACAACCAGCCGCTGGGTCAGGACGAAGACGGCAACGATGTCTTCCTGAAGGACATCTGGCCTACCCCGCAGGAGATCGAGGACACCATCCAGTCCGCCATCTCCCGCGAGATGTACGAGGCCGACTACGCCGACGTCTTCAAGGGCGACGACGCATGGCGCAACCTGGATGTTCCAGAGGGCGAGACCTTCGAGTGGGATGAGGACTCCACCTACATCCGCAAGGCTCCGTACTTCGAGGGCATGCCGACCGAACCGGACCCAGTTGAGGACATCAAGGGCGCTCGCGTTCTTGCGAAGCTGGGCGATTCCGTCACCACTGACCACATCTCCCCTGCTTCTGCCATCAAGCCGGGCACCCCGGCCGCGCAGTACCTGGATGAGAACGGCGTGTCCCGCTCTGACTACAACTCCTTGGGTTCCCGCCGCGGTAACCACGAGGTCATGATGCGCGGTACCTTCGCCAACATCCGCCTGGCTAACCAGCTGGTGGATGAGACCGGTGGTTACACCCGCGACTTCACCCAAGAGGGCGCACCTCAGGCATACATCTACGATGCATGCGAGAACTACAAGGAAGCCGGTATCCCACTGGTCGTTATCGCTGGTAAGGAATACGGCACCGGTTCTTCCCGTGACTGGGCTGCAAAGGGCACCAACCTCCTGGGTGTTAAGGCAGTCATCACCGAGTCCTTCGAGCGCATCCACCGCTCGAACCTCATCGGTATGGGCGTTATCCCGCTGCAGTTCCCTGAGGGCGAGTCCCACGAGTCCCTGGGTCTGGACGGCACGGAGACCTTCGACATCGAAGGCATCACCGGATTCAACGACGGCTCCATCCCGAAGACTGTTCACGTCACCGCTACCAAGCAGGACTCCGACGACGCCGTCGAGTTCGACGCTAACGTACGTATCGACACCCCGGGTGAGGCAGAGTACTTCCGCCACGGCGGCATCCTGCAGTACGTGCTGCGCCAGATGGTGAAGAACTAAGCCATTTGATGCGACGACAAAGTACTAAGTCCCTTGGGCTTAGTACTCGTCGCTGAGCTTGAAGACGCGGGGTCGCACCGCTCTCTCCCGTAGAGGGCTCTGCGGCCCCGCGTTTCTTCGTTGTCGTTCTATGTTCGTTTTAGAACATACTTAACTTGAAGCATTAAACATTCCTAAAAGGAGACGACCTCACCATGCCAATCGTGAGTGAATCTGAGTTAAATCGGCGCAGGCACGAAATTCTCGTCGGAGCTCGCCGGTGCTTTGCCGAACATGGCTATGAGGGCGCGACTGTCCGCCTCTTAGAACAAGCCACGGGGAAATCACGCGGCGCCATATTCCACCACTTTGGGGACAAGGAGTCCTTATTCCTCTCTTTAGCCCGCGAGGATGCCGCACGCCAGGCAGAAGTAGTGGCCAATAACGGCCTCGTCGAGGTTATGCGGGAGATGTTGCGTCACCCAGAACGCCACGATTGGCTTGCCACGCGTCTGGAGATCACTTCCCTCTTGCGCACGGACCCATCGTTTGCTGCTCGGTGGAAAGAACACCAGTCCATTCGTGACGAGGCTATCCGCGCCCGCCTCGCTTCCAACGCGGAACAAGGCCGTCTGCGAGACGATGTCGATATAGATACCCTGGTGTGCTATTTGGAAACCTTCATGGATGGGTTTATTAATAGGCTCGCCTTAGGGGATACGGATGGCCTGGAGCGTGTCCTCGATCTGGTGGAGCAATCCATTCGGAGTTCTAGGTCTCCACAGCGCTAACCGTGTTATGTCCATGAGGTTTTTGGACTTGGAGTCCAGCTACTTTGTGGACTCGGAGTCTTGGGACTTTGTGGACGCGGAGTCTCCCCGCTTTTTGGACGCGGAGTCTCCCCGCTTTTTGGACGGGGAGTCCACGGAGTTTTTGTACTGGTGCTAGCTTGGCTTCTTCCGGCGGCTTGGCCGTGGCCCAGAGAGGTTGGGTTTTAGCTCTGGGGGTTGTCGGTGCCACATGCCGACAACGTGGTTTATGTTGATTTGACCGCCGGGTGGACGCTGATTCAGTTGGATCGGTAGCGGAAATGAAAACAGTTTCTCACCGTCGTGATCAGTAAAAAATTCCACATAGTCATCGGCTACGCTGCTGTAGATGGCTCGATTTTTGAAGCGCAGCCCGACGTAGAGGCCGTGCCCCATAACGCGTACCACCCCGCTTTTGTTGATCCACAGCTTGTCCGGGATAGGCCAGAATGCATTTACACCGGTAGAGCTTGGCATTACGGTTGAGGAATCGGCATGGGGTGTATCTTGCTGGATCGCCTGAGTGTCGTTACTTGGTGCCCTGTCTGAAGCTGCAACTTCAGGCAGGGCATTATCTGTCGCGACCACTGTGTCGGCTGCTAAAGCATCTGCCTGGTTGTCGGGGTGAATCCGGTGATATTGTTTCGCGATTTTTGTCCATAAAACATCTGGGTCAATCGGCTGCGTCGGTGGCTGGGCATGCGAGATAATCTCCCAGGCTTGGGCTGGGGTGATGTGCATCTTGCCCCTGAGAAGTCCTTGGTGGCGACGGCGTGTGTTGTAGAAGTTGCGGTAGTCGACAATCAGCTGTTGGACCTGCGCCAGCGTCGTCGGGGTACGAGCATCCAAAAACCTGGTCATGGTTTGGTGCGATCGCTCGTCTTTGCCTTGCGTCGTGGGAGCAAAGCCCGCACTTGATTGAACTCCCAGGCTGGCGAGCCAGCGTTCGGTTTGCGACAGCCGGCCGCGATGGTAGGTGG
Organism: Corynebacterium sp. KPL1824; assembly: GCF_000478095.1. Classification (NCBI taxonomy): domain Bacteria; kingdom Bacillati; phylum Actinomycetota; class Actinomycetes; order Mycobacteriales; family Corynebacteriaceae; genus Corynebacterium; species Corynebacterium sp. KPL1824. The sequence goes on from NZ_KI515750.1 coordinate 127,270, forward strand.
CAAAGGCATCACCGTTGTCAGAGAGGACTTCTTGGAAAAGTCCGTAAGCATCAATGGCTCCACTTAGCGTGATGCGGGCATCGGTGCCGTTTTCTGGAGTTCCAAAAGCTTGGGAGCCGACGTCGAAGCGGCTGGCATCGTCGACGACTTGGTAGATAGTCACTTGCGTGTGAGGCACATCGAAGAGTCTGTAGGCAAACGCATCGATCTGCCACAGTTCATTGACTTCGCCCCTGGCAAAGTGCCTGTAGGACTTACGCGGTCGTTTACGTGCATTGATGTCAGCGACGCCAGCCTCGTGCAACCATTGTGCGATTAAAGCTCGTGACGGTGGTTGGTCGTAGCCGAGTTCGTCGAGGAAGAAGTAGAAGATTGACCATGGGCCGCAGTCTTGGCCGCGGGCTCTTAACGTACCGCGAGCTTGCAGGACCTGTTGTCGAATCTTGTCATCGTAGACCCGTCGCGGGTTCAGCGGTGCCGTGCTGTCGGGCACGATGCCAGCCCGCCCGCGTTCGGCGATACGTGCTTTGATGTTGTAGTACGTCTGCTTCGATACGCCGATGTTCTTGCAGAACTGCTGGACCGTGATGCCCTCACGGATGGGGTCGAAATCCGCTATCTTCTTGCGGAGAGTAATGGGAATTGCCATCCCCACATTGTCAAGAAGCCAGAGTCCAAAAAGTCACTAGACATCCTGTCCATAAACTTCCTGGACTCCGCGTCAAAAAACTAACTGGACTCCGCGTCCAAAAAGTCAATGGACTCCGAGTCCAAAAAGTCACTAGACATCACACCACAGCGCTAACCGAGCCCATTACGTTGCTCTTGGGGCCTGACCCCGGAAAGTGGACACGTCGGGGGTTAGGCTCGCAATTCTTTGAACGAAAGTGCAAGGAAGGCAAGCGTCACAACGCTGCGGTTGTAGCACTCGCCCGCAGATGAATCAACGTCCTCTGCGCCATGATGCGCAACCACGAGTATTACCGCGATCCCGCCCCAGCAAAGGAAGCCGCAGCAGCCTAACCTCTAACAACGAAACAAGCCGACTGGAAACCCCCAGTCGGCTACCAGCCACGCGCAAAACAACATACCTAAAAATCCCGAGTTGAGGATCCTCCCCCGTCAACCCCGTCCGCGAGACCGACAAATTTTTATAGGAACACCCCCGCTTTCGTCACTCCGCTTTTCTCACTGGGAGGCGAAGGCGCCAGCTGAACGCGGACTTGGTTAGTCGGTGCTCTCTGCCAAGCCACCGGTATTGGAAAGTTCTACTTCCTGGACGCTGACATACTGCGCGATCTCTGCGACGAACCCTGGATCATGGCACGTAAGGACGATTGCCGTTCCTGATTCCAGCGCCCTATGAATCAGTTGATGCATGAGTGCTCGATCCGTTAGCGAAAGCAAGCTATCGGGCTCATCCATGAGCAAGATGGCGTGGCCCATCCCCACCACATGTGCAGTTTGGGCAAGCCTCAGCCGGGAAGCGGATAGATCCAATGGGTGCTCATCGGCGTCAAGCTCTAGCAACTCCCTCAACGCGTCACTGGGAACAAAGTCACCCAAGGTGGAATATATTACCTGGTCATAAGGAGATTGTAGGACCAATCCCCTGGGCTCTGTTGGGCGCTGTGCCCCATCAAGACCTGCGGCGGAGCGCAGGAGTGACGTTTTTCCAGTGCCGTTTGCCCCGCGTAACCAGGTCACGCCTCCGCCGCGAATAGGGATGGTGACGGGTCCGACGCTAAAGGTAGTGCCGGAAGGCTTCGCCGATTGCCACCACCGCTTCTTTTCTTGTCCGCGGCGCGCAGTAAGCGGCCCGAGGTATTCTTGCGCCCCATAATCCGAAATCGATTGCAGGTGTATAGGAGCAGGTTGTGGGGTCTCTCCTACGACCATCCCGCCCAATTCGGGCCAGTGCATGGATGACACGGCGAGAACGCACGTATTGCGCAGCGAATGCAATAGCTGCACCATCATCGTCAGCGATGTGGGATCAAGCCCCGCACTCGGCTCACACATAATGAGCACCTCGGGCTCGCGGATCGCTACGCATGCAGCGGCGAGCCTCCGGGTCTGACCGCCAGAAAGCTGGGTGGGGTTTTTCTCCGCGTAATCGCTAAGCCCCACCGCCGCGAGCATTTCCTCTCCGCGTACCTGCATGCGGGCTGGGTCCTCACCCTGGTTTTCTAATCCTAGGACCACTTCTTCGATGCAGGTATCGCGCAGGTAGCTCATCTGCGCGGAAGAGTCAGTACCAATGATGGCGGATGATGAGAATTTTTCGCCCAGCTCTTGCGCCACGTTTTCTGTGATGGCATCCGAAGGCACAAGTACTTGGATGATGCTGCCTTGATCTGGCTGAATATCGTCTAAATCCATACAAAGACCATGACTCCTATGGTTCCAATGGGAATGATGTAGCGCAGCACGCGGGACACTGCTGAATCCGGCACCGGCCGCAAAAGGGTCCTGGTCCCCTCTTCATCAAAGCCCACGGCGGCAAGGGCGTGGCCGCGCTCGGTGCCTTGGATCAGGAGGCGCGAAATTACTGGGATGACCACCCGGGAAATGGTATTGCGCCACGTCACCTTGATTCCCGCCAGCTGGTTGGCATCGCGGACGGTCCGCCAGGCTTGCGCACCTTGCGGTAAGGACTGCAATGATGCACCAACGATGTAGGCGATTTTGTGCCCCGCGCGCGAGACTTGTAGCCATTTCGCAATATCGGAGATTCGCAGTACGGACATCGCCACGATGAAGCACACCATGAGTGCGAAAAAGCGCAGGGCTAGTGTGGCGGCGATGAGCAGGCCATCGCTTGTGACGAGCGGAATCAGTTGGTTATCGCCATAGGGGGCGTGGATCACCAACATCGATAAGGCCACCGGAACACAGAGCGCTGCAGAGGCCAAGACGATCGCAAGGGATCTCGTGGCCCACACGCCATAGGCAAGCATTGCGCCAGCTACCACTGCAGAGGCTAGTGGGCTATTGAGAGCGAGGATAAGTAGCCAACCGCACGCAGCAATGGTGAGGACCGTCGACGGGTGAAGGCGATACATTAGCGAGGCTGCAAGGATTCCCGGGTGCGCTTAGGCAAGGATTTCACGGCAGCCCACACGATGAGGAAGACAACGGCCTTATCCAATGGGTCAGAGATAAGTGATTGCATCGTCACGGACGCAATCAAGGAGTTGCCGAGTTCGCGGAAGAGGGACGTGAGCGCGCCGGTACCGACACCAGCCGTACCGCCGTAGACGAATGCGGCCACGGGTGCGGCGAGCATGCCGCAGATGATGCCGATGATGGCACCGCTGACGATGACCTTCCAGATCTTGGTAAACGCGCCCTTTTGGATGGCCCAGCCGGAAAGGAAGCCGGTAGCAGCGGACACCGCGGCGAATGGGAGCGCCATCGGGTTGAGCAATCCCCAGACCACTGAAGACAGCGTACCGGTAGCAAGCCCGGCAATGGGGCCTGCCAGTGCCGCCACCAGGATGGTTCCCACGGAGTCGATATACAGCGGAATGCCGCTCGATCCGATGATTTGGCCCACCACGATGTTGAGCACCAACGCGATGGGAATAATGGCGATGGTACGAGCTGGAAGGGATGGCACGGTGCCGGCAAGCAGCAGCGCTGCGCCAATGAGGTAGCCGGCCAAGGTGATCAACGCTTCGGCAGAGCCCGCTACGGACTCCCAATCGGTGGGGCGGAAAAGCACCAAGTAGATCCACGTGGCGACGACTAGCGCGGCGCCCGCGATGACCATCCCCCGGCGGGCAGGGGTAAGAGAAAGCTGAGGCATAGAGGTATTCCTAATCCATCAATGTGTAAAAGAGATCGGGGCACACTGCTTTTAGTTCCAGCCTATGTCACCTCAGCGTAGGAAAAATGTGGCGTATGCGCTGCGGATTAGGGTAAAAGATTTATTCGCCTAGAGCAACACGCGCGCTCAATGCGCGCAACGCCCTATCGAATTCACGGTGGGCGGCTGGAATATCCGCGCTGGTCACCAGCGAGGCATTAGCCGGCCGGCGCCAGTGATTGCGGAGGTCTGCGACGCTGGTCCCGCGCATCAGCGCAGAGTCCGCTTCCACGTCAATAGTCGTTTCTACCGCCTCGAACGGCACCTTCTTTAGCGCGATGATGCAGGTCAGCAGGTCATGGATCTGGGCTTGGTAGCCTTCTTCTTGCGCTTGATGGAATTCGAAGTAGAACCGCAGTAGCTCCGGCAGCTTTTCCGCCATTGGGTGTGTACCAAGAAGCCCTTGAATTTCTGCCAAGCGCTCTGGAGTGATGAGAAATTGCTCGGTGACCTCGAGCGAGCACAGCGTACTGTCCAATTCTGCTGAGGCTGAAAAATGACGTGCTGCCGCGTGGGGATCTACCCAGAAATTCCACTCCGCGGTCGGCGTCGTATTACCGCGGTAATTAACGGCACCGCCCATGATGGTAATCGAGCCGCACCGCGCGACGGCATCGCCGTGCTCCCGCTCGAAGTCCGCCAAATTAGTTACCGGCCCAGTAATGATGAGGTGCAGACCTGGGTTGCGGGCAATGGCGGTAGACCACAACTCCAGCCACTGCATATCGCCGAAATCGTGATCGGGCGCGGAAAGATAACCCAAGCCGGACGCACCGTGGGTTTCAGGTGTCGTGGTCAGCTCTACTTCGAGCGGGGCCGACCGCCCTGGGGCGACGGGGACCTCCGGTAATCCACAAAGATCCAAAATCCACCGTGCATTGGCGGCTGTCTGCTGGACCGCGACGTTACCAGCAGTGGTACTCACGCCCACCAACTCGATCTCGCCTGCGTGATGCAGCCCCGCCAGGTACATCAGGGCGAGGCAGTCATCAATGCCTGGATCGCAGTCGAGCAGGACGGCTGGGCGCGAGAGACTCATAGCTAGCCTGGCTAACTATTACTTAATCGAGCTGACTGGCTTGTCGCCGTCAACGAATACGACTGGAGACGTTGGAAGCTCCTCGCGGCCCAGTACCTCTACGATGACGTCTGCCACCAAGTCGCGGGAAGAGGTCTGGCCCTCCTGCAGCATCTTGTCCTCAACAAATTCCAGCCCCTGCGCAGGCTCCTCCGTCAGGCCAGCGGGTTTCAGGATGATGTGCGGGATAGAGCTATCGGCCAAGCGGTTGTCCACTTCCTTCTTGGACTCCACATAGGCGTACCACTTTTCATCGGCTGGGTCCGTCGTCGCAACCTGGGAGCCGACATAAGAAATCATGACGAACTGAGGAACGTCTTTGCCCAGCTTTTCCAGGGCCTCGATGGCGGCCAATGCGCCGTCGCGGTCGACGGCCCACGTCAGTTCCGCGCCGCCACGGCCGCCGTTTCCGGCACCCCATACAACTGCGTCATAATCTGCGAATAGCTCGGCCCATTGGTCAACGGACTGCTCGGTAATATCTGCAATAACCGGCGTAGCGTTGGCCTGCTCAATATCGGCCTTCTGGTCTGGGTTACGGATAAGCGAGTGAACCTCGTGGCCAGCTTCCGCTAATTTTGGAGCCGCCAGCAGGCCAACCTTGCCGTGTCCACCGATGTACAAAACCTTTTTCTTGGTATCAGCCATAGCGCCCCATGGTAACAGCGCGATTTTTATGCTGCAGCGGTTCTTTTCAGCAGTGCCAGAACATGCCGCGACCGTGGTGCGAGCGTTGCCCACCGAACCAGATAGAATACTGGTTATGTATGCCATTATGACCGTCACCGGTGCCGATAGCACCGGAATCATTGCCGCAGTGACCACGACTCTTGCTGATCTGGACATCAACGTCATTGATGTCTCGCAGACCATTATGGGTGACTATTTCACCATGATCCTCCGCGTTGAATTCGATGCGGATGCCGTATCCATCCAAACCATCAAGGAGCGGATGCGCCCGGTTGCGGAGGAAAAGCAGCAATCCATCCGCATTCAGTCCGAAGACCTCTTTACCGCCATGAACGAGATTTAACATGAGCACGCGTTTTAATACCACCAATATCTTGGACACCATCGAGATGATTGAAAACTATCGTCTCGATATCCGCACCGTGACGATGGGCATTTCCCTGCTGGGATGCACGCGCTCGACCATGGAGTCAACCTGCCAGGCCATCTATGACCGCGTAACGCAGCAAGCGGGCCGCTTGGTTGAGGTATGCGAGGGCATCGAAGGTGAGCTCGGCATCCCGATCGTCAACAAGCGCATCTCCGTCACCCCCATTTCCCTCGTTGTCGCAGGTGTGGATGGCAACCCCGTCGATGCCGCGCGGGCGCTGGATAAGGCCGCGAAGGAAGTGGGCGTTAACTTCGTCGGCGGCTACTCCGCGCTGGTAGAAAAGGGTGCGACGAGCGCAGAGCAAAAGCTCATTTCCTCCATCCCCGAAGCCTTGGCCGAGACGGACGTAGTGTGCTCCTCGGTCAATATCGCCAGCTCTCGCGCCGGCATCAACATGGATGCGACGAAGCAGATGGGCGAGGTCATCAAGGAAGCCGCTGAGCTGACCAAGGATAATTCCGCGATTGCCTGCGCCAAGCTCGTCGTCTTTGCCAACTCCGTGGGCGATAATCCGTTTATGGCCGGCGCCTTCCACGGCATCGAGGAGCCTGACTGCGTCGTCTCCGTTGGCGTCTCCGGCCCCGGCGTGGTGGACCGCGCCCTCGGCTCCTTGGAAGGCGCAAGCCTGGATCAGGTGGCTGAGGAAGTAAAGAAGGCGGCCTTCAAGATCACCCGCGCCGGGCAGCTCGTGGGCAATATGGCCTCCGAGCGCCTCGGCGTTCCCTTCGGCATCATTGACCTTTCCTTGGCCCCCACGGCAGAACTCGGCGACTCCGTGGCACATATCCTCGAGCACATGGGCCTCGATCAGGTGGGCACGCACGGCACGACGGCGGCATTGGCGCTGCTTAACGATGCCGTCAAGAAGGGCGGCATGATGGCATGCTCGCGCGTGGGCGGATTGTCCGGTTCCTTCATTCCGGTCTCTGAGGACAGGGGCATGATCGATGCCGTAAAGTCCGGCTCCATTTCCATGGACAAGTTGGAGGCCATGACCTCCATCTGCTCGGTCGGGTTCGACATGATCGCACTGCCTGGCGATACCTCTGCGGCCACGATTTCCGGCATGATTGCGGATGAAGCCGCGATCGGCGTGATGAATCATAAGACCACCGCCGTGCGCGTCATTCCGGTACCTGGCGCCAAGGTGGGCGACGAGGTCAGCTTCGGTGGGCTTTTGGGCTACGCACCGATCATCCCGGTCAATCAGGTGGGCAATTCGCAGTTCATCAACCGCGGTGGCTTTATCCCCGCACCGGTGCACGGATTCCGCAACTAGGCGCGGAGTAATCCACACCTAGGGGGAGAAGCGCGCCTAGGACAAGCGCAACAAGCTCCCCTTAGGACTCGGAGTCTTCATTCTCCTCGCCCGGCTTTTCGGATTCTTCCCACCGGGCGAGGTTTGCTTTGAAGTGCTGAAAAGAATCTTCTAGCTGGCGCAATTCCACCTCGCCGCCGACCTGGCGGCCCGCATCGGAGTAGATGGCCTCCGCTGCTTCATCTAGGACATTGCGGCGTTCCACGGTGCGAAGCAGCGCGACCACCTTGGCTAGGTTGTTGAGCAGGCTGAGGTAGATTTCGGCGTTATCGGCCGCATCGCGGCGGATTTGGGTGAACATCGCCTCAATGATCTGTTCGTAGCTAAAGGTTTGATAGTCCAAGCGGAACTCGCCATCGATATGCATAATCCCCTGCGGCAAGCGCTTGTCCCCAATGACCACCAAGATTTGCGTGAAGCGGTCAATGATGTCGATGACCGTATAAGGATCATTGACGCCGGTACTGAGAGCGCGAGCAGCAATCTCTGCGAGGTGCCGGGCAGTAAACCGAGGGTCGTGCGCAGAGGCATCCTCGCGGTGCTGCGTGACCACGATGTGCTTTTCAATGTTTTCCGGCATGTGCGGCACGCCGTGAGCAATGACCTCGCCTTCTAGCACGAGATCGCCCGGGGCAACACCCAGGTGAACCGCGCACTCTTCTTCGGCGGCCGCTTGGGCAATAGACTCGTAGTCCACGAATTTCAGGTAGCCCGTTTGGGAGCTGCGGGTTGCATCGGCGGATTCATAGAAATCCGAACCTGGTGCCTTGGCAACCTTTTCTTCTTCGCCGCGCTCAATGAGGCGCCGCATGTGCTCTTCCACATCCTGGGCCACCACGTGCACTACATGAGACATGCTAATGGACTGCGCGATATGGACGATGAAATAAATCAAAAAGACCACGCATATCAGCGCCAAGGCGATGTCGACAGCGACATTCAGCGAGGGAACGTGTTCTTGCTTGCCCTCGCCGCCGGCGCGCACGGCACGCAGAGAGAGCAGCGAGTAGGTAAAAAGTCGCCAGGTAGATCCCAGCGTGGACTGGATGGAACGGTCCTTTAAAAACTCGTGCAATAGGCGCGGGCCCATCACCGTCACCACGCCGGAAAGCGCGGTCAGGGTGATAAAGAACAGGGTGCCGGCCAGAGACAGCGTGGCGGTTGCTACGGCGGTGAGCAGGCCCTGGGCACTTTCCGCACTACCGTCGTAGAGTCGAGAGAACGCCAGATCGAAGTTGCGGTCGAGCGCCAACATGCCTTCGGCCGCCACGACGGCCACCGCTACCGCTACCGCGGGAATGACCCAAAACTTATCCCGCCAGGCGGGCATCCTCTCGATCAGCGTCTTCATCAGGCTTAAGCCAGCTCGACGATTTCCATGTACTCATCGGACCACAGGTCTTCATCGCCATCCGGCATGATGATCACCCGCTCAGGGTCGAGCGCCTTCACCGCTCCCGGATCGTGGGTTACCAAGACCACCGCGCCCGTGTACGTATTGAGCGCGTCAAGCACCTGCTCGCGAGAGATGGGGTCGAGGTTATTGGTCGGCTCATCCAGAAGCAGCACGTTCGCGCGGCTGGAGACCAACGTAGCCAGCGACAGGCGGGTTTTCTCACCGCCGGACAGCGTTCCGGCGGGCTGTTGCAGTTTATCGCCGGAAAACATGAACGCTCCCAGCAGCCCGCGCAGCTCTTGCTGGTCCGCATCGGGGCAGGCCTCGATGGTGTTTTCCCATACGCTCTTATCCGGGTGGATATTGTCGTGCTCCTGCGCAAAGTAGCCAATGCGCAAACCATGGCCACTGACGATGCCACCTTCGCCATCGGTGCGCTCCTCCCCCGCCAAAAGCTTGAGCAAGGTGGTCTTACCGGCACCGTTATACCCCAGGACAACGACGCGGGAGCCCTTATCAATGGCCAGGTCCACGCCCGCGAACACCTCCAACGAACCGTACATCTTAGTCAAGCCTTTGGCGTTCATGGGCGTCTTGCCGCACGGGGCGGGCTCGGGGAATTTAATATTGGCTACCTTATCCGCAACGCGCACCTCATCGAGGTCATTCATCATGCGCTCGGCGCGGTTTAGCATCTGCTTCGCCGCTGCGGCCTTGGTGGCCTTGGCACCCAATTTCGCGGCCTGTTTTTGCAGCGCGGAGGCCTTCTTTTCCGCATTCGCGCGCTCGCGGCGCCGGCGCGCCTCATCAGTGGCGCGGGCATCGAGGTACTTCTTATAGCCCATGTTGTAGACATCCGCCTCGCCGCGCACCGCGTCGAGGAACCAGACCTTATTGCACACGGCCTCGAGCAACTCGACATCGTGGGAAATCATGACCAGTCCGCCCTCGTGCTTGGACAGGAACTGGCGGAGCCAAACGATGGAATCCGCATCTAGGTGGTTAGTGGGCTCATCCAGGAGCAACGTGGTCTGGGATTTACCCGAGCCTTCGCTGGCTGCAAAAAGGATCTGCGCCAGCTCCACGCGGCGGCGTTGGCCACCCGATAGTGTCTTGAGCTTTTGATCTAAAACGCGCTGAGGCAGGCCTAGGTTATCGCAGATTTGGGCGCATTCGGAGTCGGCCTCATAGCCGCCCAAGGAGTCAAATTGTTCTTCCAAGCGGGAGTATTTACGGATGGCCTTATCGCGGAACTTCTCATCCGTGGCCGTTTCCATCAGCTCTTGCTGCTTGGCCATGCGCCGCTTAATATCGTCCAACCCGCGGGCAGAAAGCACGCGCTCGCGCGCTGTTTGCTCGATATTGCCTTCGCGAGAATCCTGCGGAAGGTAACCAATCAGACCCGAACGAGAGACAGTACCGCCATAAGGCTCGGTCTCGCCTGCCAGGATGCGCATGGTCGTGGTCTTTCCCGCACCATTGCGGCCCACTAGCCCGATGCGGTCGCCGGGCTGGACGCGGAGGTGCTGTCCGGGGGCATCGAGAAGCGTGCGGGCGCCTACGCGTACCTCAAAATCATTGGTCACAATCACGACAACCCAGTCTAGCAATCAAAGCCCAAGGCACTAATTCACGCAAAAAAGCGGCGGTAATACTACCGCCGCTTTCCCACTATTCCGTGGTGATTAAACCGCAAAGCCCAGAGCTTGGAGCTGCTCGCGGCCTTCTTCGGAAATCATGTGTGGGCCCCAAGGCGGCATCCACACCCAGTTGATACGCACGCCATCGGCAAGCTTCTTGCCGGTAACGATGTCTTCGACCTGCTCCGCAATGACGTCGGTCAAAGGGCAGGCCGGCGAGGTAAGCGTCATGTTGATCATGGCTAGCTCTTTGCCGTCCTCTTCTTCCAGCCACAGGTCATAGACCAAGCCCAAGTCAACGACGTTGATGCCGAGCTCCGGGTCGATGACATCGCGCATGAACTCGGTGATGTCAAAGGCCTTCGACAGCTGTTCTTCCGTCTGCTCTGGCCGCTCACCGCCTGCGCTGAAGGACGAATTCTCGTTCTGGTAAGGATCTACGGGATCGGTCATTTACTTCTCCACTTCATTGAGCGCATCTGCGGTGGCGGCCTGAAAAGCCTTCCACCCTAGCAGCGCGCATTTAACTCGTGCCGGGTATTGAGAAACACCTGCAAAGGCAACACCATCGCCGATGATGTCCTCATCGCCTTCATCCTGGCCACGCGAGGTGACCATCTTTTCAAACTCGGCAAGCTTCTTATTGGCTTCCTCCAAGGGCAAGCCGACGATCTCTTCCGCCATGACGGACGTCGATGCCTGCGAGATGGAACAACCTTCGGCGTCGTAGGACACATCTTCAACGGTCTTGCCGTCCGCGGAAAGGTTGACGCGCAAGGTGAGCTCATCGCCGCACGAGGGGTTCACGTGGTGAACCTCCGCTTGGAACGGCTCGCGCAGCCCCGCGTGTTGCGGATTTTTATAGTGATCCAAGATCACGTCTTGGTACATCGAATCTAGATTCATTAGGCAACTCCAAAGAAATCGCGGGCGGCCTTAATGGCTTCTACCAGCTTATCTACTTCGGCTTCCGTGTTGTACAGGTAAAAGCTAGCGCGCGCGGTCGATTGCGCACCGCAGGCGCGGTGCAGCGGCCACGCGCAGTGGTGGCCTACGCGAATGGATACGCCTTGGTCATCAAGAACCTGTCCCAAATCGTGCGGGTGCACGCCCTCCACGGTAAAGGAGATGGCCGCGCCGCGGTCTTCAGCGGTTTCTGGGCCGATGATGCGCAGGCCTGGAATCTGGCGGAGCTGTTCCAAGGCATAAGCAGTGAGCTTTTGCTCGTGGGCATGGATATTATCCATCCCCACCTCCTCGAGAAACTTCACCGCGGCACCGAGGCCGACGACCTGGCTGGTCATCTGGGTTCCCGCCTCAAATCGCGTGGGTGGTTCCGCGAAGGTGGTTCCTTCCATCTTCACTACCTCGATCATGGAGCCACCCGTGAGGAACGGGGGAAGCTTGCGCAGCAATTCGTCCTTGCCGTAGAGCACTCCCACGCCATTGGGGCCACACATCTTGTGACCCGAGAATGCGGCGAAATCCACATCCAAGGCATGGAAATCTACCGGCATATGCGGGACGGACTGGCAGGCATCGAGCACCACCATGGCGCCGACCTCGCGAGCACGGCGCACCATTTCCTCGACATCGGAAACCGCGCCAGTGACGTTGGACTGATGGGTAAACGCAACGACCTTGACGGATTCATCGAGCTCGAGCGAATCCAAGTCGATGCGGCCATCGTCGGTCAACGAGTACCACTTCAAGGTGGCACCGGTTCGCTCACAGAGCTCTTGCCACGGCACGAGGTTGGCGTGGTGCTCGAGCTCCGTGATGACGACGGTATCGCCCTCTCCTACGTACAGCTCGCCCGCGCGCTCATCGGAAAGCGTATAGGCAACCTCATTGAGCGCCTCGGTGGCGTTTTTCGCAAAGGCAATCTCATCGCGGTCGGCGCCAACAAAGGCGGCAATGGCCTGCCGGGCCGACTCATAGGCGTTATCCGCCTCCTCAGCCAGCTGGTACGAGCCGCGGTGGACGGGGGCGTTGGTATGGAGAACGAACTCCTCCTCTGCCTTCCACACCGGCAGCGGGCGCTGGGAGGTAGCCCCCGAGTCCAAGTACACCAACGGCTTATCGCCGCGCACGGTGCGCTGCAGGATCGGGAACTGCTCCCTAATTGCGTTTACATCAAATCCAGACATAAAACTTCTTCGATTCATCGAGGATGAACCAGCGCTGGGCTGGTCTTTACTGCAGGAACTGGTCGTAGCCGTCAGACTCAAGCTGGTCTGCCAGCTCGGCCCCGCCGGTCTTCACAACCTGGCCGTTAGCGAATACGTGCACGAAATCAGGCTGCACGTAGTTCAGGATGCGCTTGTAGTGGGTAATCATCAGGATGCCGCCATTGGTGTCATCCTGGTAGCGGTTGATGCCATCAGAGACAATGCGCAGCGCGTCAACGTCCAAGCCGGAGTCGGTCTCATCCATGACCGCGAACTTGGGCTTTAGGATGTCCAACTGCATGACCTCGTGGCGCTTCTTCTCGCCACCGGAAAAGCCCTCGTTGACGGAGCGGGAGATGAAGGACTTATCAATCTTCAGGTTCTCGCGAGCCTCAGTAAGTTCCTTATTCCACTCGCGCAGCTTGGGGGCCTCGCCGCGGATAGAGGTCACGGCGGAGCGCATGAACTGCGATACCTTTACGCCCGGCACCTCGGTGGGGTACTGCATGGCCAAAAACAGGCCGGCGCGAGCGCGCTCGTCAACGGGCATGTCGAGGAGGTTCTCGCCATCGAGAAGCACCTCGCCCTCGGTGACCTCGTACTTCGGGTGACCAGCAATGGTGTAGGACAAGGTGGACTTGCCGGAGCCGTTCGGGCCCATGATGGCGTGGATCTCGCCGGAGTTGATGGTGAGGTTGACGCCCTTGAGGATTTCCTTGGGCTCGCCGTTTTCTTCATTCGGCAGAACCTGGGCGTGGAGATTCTTAATTTCCAGAGTAGACATAGTTTTGTGGGTTTCCTTCTGTAAGTGCGTTAAGCGGAGATCTTTTCCAGTTCTTCAGAAATGCGGTTTTCCAGTTCCTCGGACAGGGATTGCACCGGAATGCGGTGGATGACCTCGTTGAAGAAGCCACGAATGATGAGGCGACGAGCCTCTGCCTCCGGAATACCGCGCGACATCAGGTAGAACAGTTCGATATCGTCAAAGCGGCCAACCGTTGCGGCGTGGCCGGCGCCGGTGATTTCACCGGTCTCAATCTCCAGGTTCGGAATGGCGTCTGCGCGCGCACCGTCCGTGAGGATGAGGTTATTATTCGTCTCATAGGTATCGGTGCCCTGTGCGTTGGAGCGGATAAGCACGTCTCCTACCCAGCAGGTACGAGCCTCGTTCTTCTTCTCACCCTGCAATGCGCCCTTGTACAGGACATTGGAGCGACAATTCGGAACCGAGTGATCCACGAGCATGCGGTTTTCGAAGTACTGACCAGAATCGGCGAAGTACACGCCCAGCAGCTCGGCGTCGCCGCCGGGAGCGGTGAAGTTCACGCGCGGGACAATGCGCACGACCTCGCCGCCGAAGATGGCGGAGTTGTGGCGCAGCACGGCATCGCGTCCCACCTGGGCCACCTGGTTAGACAGGTGCACCGCGTCGTTTTCCCAGTCGACGTCCACGATGACGGTCAGGTGTGCGCCATCGCCAAGGATGAATTCCACGTTATCCGCGTGGGTGCCAGAGCCGACGTACTTCAGCACAACGGTGGCCTCCGCATGGTGGCCAACCTCGATGGAGGTGGCGCCGAAAGAGGTCACGTCTTCGCCCTTGCCCGTAAAGGTAATGGTGATGGGATCTTCCACCTGCACCTCAGGGTCAACGGTTACCACTTGACCTTCCGGCATGGAGGTCCATGCCTGGGCGGCCACGCGGTCAGAAGGCTTGCCCACGCGGCCAAGGCGCTCATCGTCGCGGTCTACAGTCTCCGCAGAAACGCCTGGGTGCTTGCTTACCTTGACGTCCTGGGCAACCGCTTGAGCAAATTCCCCGTTGTGCAGGCCCCGCAGCTTGCGCAGGGAAACAAAGCGCCATACCTCGTCGCGGCCATGCGGTACCGGGAAATCCTCCACGTTGGTAGAGGTAAAGACGTCACCCTTGGTGATCTTATCCGGATTGAATTCGTTCGAAGCGACCATTTCTTTAGCCGACCGATCCTTCCATTTGCAGTTCGATGAGGCGGTTGAGCTCGAGGGCGTACTCCATCGGCAGCTCCTTAGCAATCGGCTCAACGAAGCCACGCACGATCATTGCCATTGCTTCTTCTTCCGCAATGCCGCGGGACATGAGGTAGAACAGCTGCTCTTCAGAAACCTGCGACACGGTTGCCTCGTGGCCCAACGTGACGTACTCGTTGCGGATGTCGTTATACGGGTATGTGTCCGAACGCGAGATATTGTCCACGAGCAGGGCGTCGCATTCCACGTTGGACGTGGAGTGGTGCGCATTCTGGTTGACCTGCACCAAGCCGCGGTAAGCAGCGCGGCCGCCGGCGCGGGCAACGGACTTGGAGACGATATTGGAGGAGGTGTAGGGCGCCATGTGCGTCATCTTCGCACCGGTGTCCTGGAACTGTCCCTCGCCAGCGAAGGCGACGGAGAGTACCTCACCCTTAGCGTGCGGACCGGTCATCCACACGGCCGGGTACTTCATGGTGACCTTGGAGCCGATGTTGCCATCGACCCATTCCATGGTGCCGCCCTCTTCCACCTTGGTGCGCTTGGTCACCAGGTTGTAGACGTTGCTGGACCAGTTCTGAATCGTCGTATAGCGGCAGCGGCCGCCCTTCTTCACGATGATCTCAACTACTGCGGAGTGCAGGGAGTCCGACTTGTAGATGGGCGCGGTGCAGCCTTCCACGTAGTGAACGTAGGCATCTTCATCCACGATGATAAGGGTGCGCTCGAACTGGCCCATGTTCTCGGTATTAATACGGAAGTAGGCCTGCAGCGGGATGTCAACGTGCACGCCCTTCGGGACGTAAATGAAGGAGCCGCCGGACCACACTGCAGAGTTAAGCGCGGAGAACTTATTGTCACCGGCAGGAATAACGGTGCCGAAGTGTTCCTTAAAAAGCTCTGGGTAATCGCGCAGCGCGGTATCGGTATCGACGAAGATAACGCCCTGGCTTTCCAGGTCTTCGCGAATCTGGTGGTAGACAACCTCAGACTCGTACTGTGCGGCCACGCCGGCAACCAAACGCTGCTTTTCTGCCTCAGGGATGCCCAGCTTATCGTAGGTGGCCTTAATATCATCCGGGAGATCGTCCCAGGTCTGCGCCTGCTCTTCGGTGGACTTGACGTAGTACTTGATCTGGTCAAAGTCGATGCCGGAGAGATCCGCGCCCCAGGTAGGGATGGGCTTCTTATCAAAGATATTCAGGGCCTTGAGACGCTGGTTCAGCATCCACTCGGGCTCGCCCTTCTTTGCGGAAATATCGCGGACAACGTCCTCGTTCAGGCCACGGGCGGCAGAAGCGCCGGCCGAGTCAGAGTCGTGCCAGCCGTACTCATACGCACCAATAGAATCGATGATCTCATCATCGGTCATCTTGTTATCAGGTGCCGATTGTGCCTGGGTCATGACTCGCTCCTTTCAGTATTAGTTTTGACAGGTGTCAAGGGGATATTCGTGGTACAAATTCCGTGGCCATCTGCGATAGAAGCCAAAGGTTGTACGTGTTTGCCTAAGAGGGCGGAAAAGACTTCCTGCTCTGCCTCGCACAGTTCAGGGTGCTCGGCCGCCACATGGGCAACCGGGCAGTGGTGTTGACAGATTTACACGCCCTGGCCCGCACGGTCCACGGTTGCGGCGTACCCGTGCTTATCCAGGGTTTCAGCCAGTTTGCGCGCTACTTCCTCGACCGATTCTTCCGCGTCCACGAAGGGACGCACATCGGCGATGATGCGCTCA
This sequence comes from Corynebacterium sp. KPL1824, assembly GCF_000478095.1. Classification (NCBI taxonomy): domain Bacteria; kingdom Bacillati; phylum Actinomycetota; class Actinomycetes; order Mycobacteriales; family Corynebacteriaceae; genus Corynebacterium; species Corynebacterium sp. KPL1824. The sequence goes on from NZ_KI515750.1 coordinate 143,606, forward strand.
AAACGAGCCTTAGCGAAGTTCTTCACAGCCTCTGAACCGCCCGCAGAGCGCAGCGCGGTCAACGCTTCAGAAGCCAATTCATCATAGGCGTGGCCAAATTGCGCACGCCCACGATCCGTCAGGCGGAAGTGTTTTGCCGGTCGCCCACGACCCGCTCCGGAGTGCATCCGCGAACGAGAAGCTGGACGGCGCTCGACAACTTCCGTTAGTTCTTCTTCCACCAGAATGTCTAAATGCCGGCGGATCCCGGCGGTCGAAAGACCAAGGCGCTCACCCAGGTAAGAGGCGGTTACAGGGCCGTCCTTAAGCAATAGCAGCAGTACCTGGCGGCGGGTATCACCATCCGTGGACCGTGATTCTTTCACCGCCACATGCGCCGCTGCCGCGCGCTGTGAGTTAGCCATGCCCTAAAACCTCCCTTCCTTAGGTCAGTTGCCTGCAGTCACCGTGCTCCGTCGCGCCGGAAATGCCGTCGCTACGCAAGCGCCATAACTGCGCTTTCATCATTAGACAACACTAGTGTTCCTTAATTCATTCCGGAATGCCACCATTGCAGTCACCGGGCGTGGCGGCGGGGGTGAATTTCCCACCCCACGGTCCTCGCGTAAGGTCTTAAGCCATGAAAGGGAAACTACGGGGAGTGCTCGAGAGCGTAAAGGCGGAATTGCCACGCTTAGGCACCGCAGGTTCTCGTTCCGCGCAGCTGCACGCCGAAGGCACCGGCGCGCAAGCCGGGGATACTCGCTACGATTTCATCACCCAGGCGCCAGAGGAACTGCAGCACACCACGGTCTCCCAAAAGCGCACCTTTTTCATCTTGCGGTGGGCCGGAACCGTCGGTTCCCTCCTCATTGCCTTTGGCGCTTTGGGAGCAGGCGCACTGCCTGTAGTGGGCAACCCCTATGACAATGTGCCCTTTGGTTCGCTTATGTCGCGCATGCTGCAGACCTCGTCTGCGCTTGTCATGGTGGGCGTGGGGCTTTTAGTAACGGCCTGGATTTTCCTCGCCCCCTTCGTGGGCACCCCGCTGCGCCAGGCGCGACCCGGCGAGCCCGCCAGCGATCGCTCCCGCCGGCTGGTCTCCCCGCGCCAGCTGTGGATCACGTGGGCTGGGTGGATCATTCCCCTCATCTTTACCGCACCCTTATTTACCCAAGACATCTATTCTTATTTGGCCAATGGCTCCATCGTGGCCCAAGGGATGGATCCCTATTCCGCCGGCCCGGTGCAGCTCTTGGGCGCTGGCAACGAGCTCGCGCGCTCCGTTCCGTTTATCTGGGCAAATTCACCGTCACCATATGGGCCCGTTGCCTTGGGGCTGGCGGCCATCGTCAGCATCATCACCGGAAATTCCATTGTTTTAGGTGTGATCGCCCACCGCCTACTTTCCATCGTGGGCATCATCGTGGCCGGCTGGGCCATCACACAGCTTGCTCAGCGATGCCGCGTCTCCCCTGCCTCCGCACTATGGCTCGGCATCTTGAACCCGCTGACCATCCTTCACCTCGTCGGCGGTATCCATAATGAATCCATCATGCTTGGATTGTCGTTGCTGGGCATGGAGCTTGGATTAAGGGGCATCGATAAGCTGGGCCGCGATAATAAAGGAGCATATGTAGCGCTCATAGCCTCTGGATTTTTCCTATCCTGCGCCGGAATGGTCAAGGTCACCGGCTTTATTGGGCTCGGCTTTATCGGCATGGCGTATGCCCGCCACCTGCACGTGCAGGCACGCGTACCGCGCTGGCGGGCTTTATTTATAGCCATTGCCGTGCAGGGCGCGGTGCTCGTAGTCACCATTGCGGTCATCAGCCTCATCACGGGCATTAACCTCGGTTGGATTACCGGGCAAGGCGGCGCCGCCACGATTCGCTCCTGGCTTTCCCTATCCACGGCGGTGGGAGTGGGCGCCGGTTTCCTCGGCATGTTTTTAGGCCTTGGGGACCACACCGATGCCATATTGACCATCACGCGCAGTTTCGGCGTCTTGGTCGCCGTCGCCTTCATGTCCCGCATGCTCTTTGCCACGCTGCGCGGATATATCCACCCCGTGGGCGGGCTGGGAATCTCTACCCTCGTGCTCGTTATCTTCTTCCCAGTGGTCCACCCGTGGTACATCCTCTGGGCCGTTTTGCCGTTGGCGGCGTGGGCGAACCGGCACATCTTCCGGTTTAGCGTCGTTGCCTATACCGGCGCGATGAGCTTTTTCGTCCTTCCGCGCGGCTTGGGCCTGCCCGCTGGGACGGTGCTTTCCATCTATATCGCCGCTGCCTGCGCATTCGCCGTGGTAGTCGGAGTGTGGTGGGGTGCAATGCGCCGACACGGAATCCGTGTCTTAAACTAGGCACCCGTGAATGCAATTCCAGCTGAAAGCCCCGCCCTGTCCTTGGATGGTGTGGTAAAGAAATTTGGCCCCACGGCAGCCGTCAATGGGCTCAGCCTGAGCGTTGCACACGGCGAAATATTTTGCCTGCTCGGCCCCAATGGTGCTGGTAAATCCACCACCATCGAAATGTCTGAAGGCTTTATCCACCCCACCGCCGGATCCATTAAGGTCTTAGGCCTTGATCCCAGCACCGAGCCCGATAGGGTGCGCGAAAAGGTGGGAATCATGCTGCAAGGCGGCGGTTCTTATTCCGGCATCCGCGTGCTAGAGATGTTGGAATTGACCGCGCTCTATAACGCCAATCCTCTACCGCCGGAATGGCTGCTCGAAACGTTGGGCCTGCAAGGTGTTGCGCGCACGCCTTATCGGCGGCTTTCCGGCGGGCAGCAGCAGCGGCTATCGCTCGCGCTCGCGGTCATCGGCAGGCCAGAGCTAGTTTTCCTCGATGAACCCACCGCGGGCATGGACGCCCAATCCCGGCTCGCCGTGTGGGATTTGATCCGCGCCCTGAAGCGCGACGGGGTCACAGTGATATTGACCACCCACCTGATGGATGAGGCCGAATCGCTGGCAGATCACATCGCCATCATGGATCACGGCGCGCTCGTGGCACAGGGAACGCCGGCAGAACTTACCTCCCAGGGCGAGGGCGCCGGGTTTAGTTTTACCGCCAACTCCGCAGTTGACCTGGACGCCTTGCAGCGAATTGGCATCCCCACGACCGCCTCGCGGCCGCTGCACTACAGGGTGAGCCAGCCCAGTTCGCCGGAACTGATTTCCGCCCTCGCCGCCGAGCTCGCCCGCCAAGGCGTGCTTTTGCGAAGCCTGGAATCCCACCACCGGAACCTCGAGGAAGTATTCCTCGACCTCACAGGCAGGCACTTGCGCAGTTGATAAAACCCTGTGTCCTGTCTTCATCTTAGAATCACCAGTACCTAAAATCGCCACTTCAAATTTTTCAAGGAATAGGCCCCGATTATGAGCGCAACGTTTTCCCCCGGCACCTTCAGCCCGGCACCCAAACGAGCGAGTGCGGGCGCCATCATCTTTGCCCAAGGCGGCATGGAGGCCAAGCTCATGCTGCGCCACGGGGAGCAACAATTGCTCAGCATCATTATCCCGCTCGCCATCCTGATTGGGACCGCCCGCCTGGAATCATCTACCGGGCATGGGCTGCACGAGGTCTTTCCCATGGTGCTCGCGGTGGCGGCAACCTCGGCTGGTTTTACCGGGCAAGCCATTTCCCTGGCCTTTGACCGCCGCTACGGGGCCTTAAAGCGCACCGGCGCCTCCGGCGTGCCGGCGTGGGCGATCATTGGCGGCAAGATTATTGGCGTGCTGACGATGGTGGTATTCCAGATTCTCGTGCTCGGTGCCACGGCCTTTGCCTTGGGCCTGCGCATCAGTGCGCCCGGCATCCTGCTCATGATCGTCTCGCTCATTTTCGGCGTCGCCGCCTTTACCGCCATGGGTTTGGTGCTTGGCGGCACCCTTAGCTCTGAGGCCGTACTCGCGCTGGCGAACCTCATTTGGTTTATCCTGCTGGCGATCGTCGGCTGGGCCCTGTACTCCCAGGGCTTGGGCGATAATGGCCTGCTCAACATCGTGCCCACCGTGGCACTAGCGGGCGCGCTTGCCGATGCCTCCAATTCCACCTTTCCTGGCATCGAACTCATTTCCTTGACCGCGTGGCTGGCAGTCGCGTCGTATGCGGCCGTTCGTTGGTTCCGTTTCGACGGCTAAATGTGAGTTATACCCAGTTCCCCGCGAAACAGAGCCAAAGGTTTCGGCTCGCTACACACCCCCTAGTAAGATGCACCTTGTGAATTACTGGACCAGAACTAAACGCTTTTTTAAAGAAGCCGTCCCTACCGTGGAGCAACAGCGCCTCATCGCGCTGATCCTGATCTTCTGCCAAGGCGGCATCACCGTATCTGGTTCCATCGTCCGCGTCACCGGTTCCGGCCTGGGTTGCCCCACCTGGCCCCAATGCCAGCCTGGTTCCTTGGTGCCGGTAGAGGGCGCAGCACCGGCAATCCACCAGGTCATTGAGTTTGGCAACCGCCTGCTCACCTTTGTTGATTCCGCCGCCGCCGGCGCGGCAGTCATCGCCATGTATATGGCGTGCCGCCGCCCTGAGCTCAGGATCTATGCATGGCTGAACGTGGCCGGCATCGTCCTGCAGGCCGTCATCGGCGGCATCTCCGTGCACCTGGATCTGCGCTGGTGGTCCGTGGCGCTTCACTTCCTGCCCTCCATGGTGCTGGTGTGGCTTGCCTGCATGCTGTATGCCCGCATCAAAGAACCCGATGATGGCACCGCCCAGCCGCGGTTCCCGCAGGCAATTCGCATTATCGCCGTCATCGCGACCATCGCCCTATCGGTTGTCCTGATTACCGGCACCATGGTGACCGGTTCCGGCGTGCATTCCGGCGACTCCGGAGTGGGAATGGAAGGCCGCTTGGATGTGGATACCGAGTCCATGGCCATCGCCCACGCCATGTGCATGTACGTCTACCTCATCTTTACCGCCATCACCGTCTTCCTGCTGTACAAGCACCGCACCCCGCAGGAGACCAAGAAGGCCGGGTGGGTCCTTATCGTCTGCATCCTCATCCAGTGGGCCGTGGGCGTCTTGCAGTTCTACCTGGGCGTGCCGCGGTGGACGGTCCCCTTCCACATCGGTATGTCCGCCGTGGTCACCGGCTTTACCGCCCTGCTCTGGGCACACGGGCGCCACCGCGTCGGCGGCACGCCAGACCTCATCTCGGGCTCTCCCGCCGGCGACGATAAATACGCCGTTCGCCAGCAATCATTAAATGAGGAACGCGCCGCCGTCTAGGACCTAGGCAGCACCATTTTCCTGCAGCTACTGGGCTTTGTGGGATAGCATGGCCTTATGCATGCTATCCAGATCACAGAAACGGGCGGGCCGGAAGTCCTGCGCTACGCCGAGGTTCCTGCGCCCACGCCCACTGAGGACGAAGTCTTAGTCGATGTCACTGTGGCGGGTGTGAACTATATCGATACCTACTACCGTGAGGGTATCTATAACGCCCAGACGCCCTTTATCCCTGGCTTTGAGGGAACCGGGCGCGTCGTCCACGATCCCAAGGGAGAAATTGCGGAAGGCTCCCTGGTGGCATGGCACCACGCCTTTGGTTCCTATGCCGAGCAGGTCTGCGTCCCCCGGAACGGCCTTGTCGCCGTACCGGATGATTTCCCCACCGAGATCGCTGCCTCCATGCTGCTACAAGGCATGACCGCCCACTTCCTTTCCCACGGCGTGTATGAGCTTGGTAAAGGCGCCACGTGCCTCATCACCGCTGGTGCGGGCGGTGTGGGCCAACTGTTGACCCAAATGGCTTCCTCTTTGGGCGCAACTGTTTATACGGTCGTTTCCACCGATGAAAAGGAAGAGATCTCGTACAAGTGCGGCGCCGACCACGTCTTCCGTTACAGCGATGGTCTGGGCGAGCAGGTTCGCCGGTTTAATGGCGGACGGGGCGTCGATGTGGTCTATGACGGCGTGGGCCAATCCACCTTCTTCGAATCGCTCGAGGCCGTTCGCCCGCGCGGCACTGTTGCACTCTTTGGCGCCGCTTCTGGCCCTGTTGAGCCCATCGATCCCCAGCTGCTTAATAAGCATGGCTCCATCTTCTTGACCCGGCCTTCGCTCGGCGCGTGGACGGCGCAAGAGGGCGAATTCCAGATGCGCGCGCAAGCGGTCGTCCAGGCCGTGATGGACGGAGACCTCAAGTTCAACGTATCGGCCTCCTATCCCTTGGAAGAAGCAGAGCAGGCCCACCGCGACCTACAATCGCGCAGCACCACCGGTTCTATTGTTCTGCGGGTAAAGCAGGATTAAGACAAAAAGAAGCGCGAGCCACGAAGGCTCGCGCTTCAGCGTGCTACCGGGATTTAGAACAGGGTGGCGGACCAACCAAGCATCCGGCCGATTGGCTCCCAACCTATGACGGCATCGATGGACAGGCCAATAAAGAGTACCGACAGGTAGTTATTTGAATAGATAAACAGGCGCATGGGTTTTACCTTTGCGCCTTTCTTTACGCCTTGGTGCAGGCGGATAGCTAGCCATAAGAAGACCGCGCCAGAAGTTACGGCGGCAATGAGGTAAATCCACGATGCCGCAGGAACGATAAGCAGCGTGACGATGACCGTGCCAACGGAATACCACACGATTTGGCGGGTTACTTCTTGTTCCGTCGCCACGACCGGCAACATCGGCACCCCGGCCTTGCGGTAATCTTCCTTGTATTTCATGGCCAAGGCCCAGGTATGTGGCGGGGTCCAGAAAAAGATAATGAGGAATAGGACTATTGCCTGCCACCAGCGGTCGGGCTCTCCCGCCGGCGCGTTATCGCGGATGACTGCCCAACCCACCATGGCCGGCATGCACCCCGCTAAACCGCCCCACACGATGTTTTGGGCATTGCGCATCTTCAAAAACTTGGTGTAGACGAATACATAGAAAAAGTTCGTGAGGATGACGAAGAACGCCGCCAACCAAGAATTTGCCAGGATGCCCAGCCACAGCACCGACACCACGAGCATGATCCAAGCAAAGATCGCCGCGTTCCGCTTCGAAATCGTGGCGCGCACAAGTGGGCGCGCGCGGGTGCGTTGCATCTTCTGGTCAATTTCATAATCGACCACGTTATTAAAGGTATGGGCGGCCGCAGCGCCCATCCATCCGCCGAAAATGGTGGAAATGATGAGCCAGATATTCTCAGAAACCGCCTCAACGCCCCGTTGCGCTTGGAGCATCGCCGGAATTGCGGCCACGAGGAGGAGTTCAATAATCCTCGGCTTCGTTAGCGCAAAATAGGCCTTGATGGTCTCCAAGGAATTCCTCCACTATCTGAACAGACGTTGATCTACAGCACACACGCTACACAGTGCGCTATGCCCACGGTGTAGTGGTCGCACACTCCGGCGCAAAAGTTCCGGAGAATTAATTCACACTATGGCTTACATATAAAATGCGCTACACATGGATCGTAGCAATGCAGCGGAAACGCAGAGAGTAACTAATGCTGTGCCGTACACCGCTTAGCCATGCCAGCTTACCGGTTCCCCGCGGCTTTCAATAATTCCGCACCGCCGTCAAAAAAGTAACTAGACTGTGTGGAGTTCAGTAATTAACGCCTAGATTTAAGCGAGGCCTTATACCGTGTCGAAAGATAATTTGTCCCCAGACCTGCAAGCTATGGTCGAGCGCCGTTATCCGGACGACTGGACAGACACCGATACTCGCGCGGTCGACACTGTGCGCGTGCTTGCTGCCGATGCCGTCCAAAACTGCGGCTCCGGGCACCCCGGCACGGCGATGTCACTGGCTCCCCTCGCCTATACGCTCTACCAGCGCGTCCTCAATCACGACCCCAATGACGTGAATTGGGCCGGCCGCGACCGCTTCGTGTTGTCTGTCGGCCACTCTTCCCTGACCCTGTACATCCAGCTTTTCTTGGGTGGGTTCGGCTTGGAGATGAAAGATCTCCAGCAGCTGCGCACCTGGGGCTCTCTCACCCCGGGCCACCCTGAGGTGCACCACACCGATGGCGTGGAGATCACCACCGGCCCGCTCGGCCAGGGTCTGGCATCTTCGGTAGGTATGGCGATGGCTGCCCGCAAGGAGCGCGGCCTCTTCGATCCTGAGGCACCGGTCGGCCAATCCCCCTTTGATCACTACGTCTACACCATTGCCTCCGACGGCGACCTGCAGGAAGGCGTTACCGCTGAGGCATCGTCTTTGGCTGGCACCCAGAAGCTGGGTAACCTGATTGTCTTCTGGGATGACAACCGGATTTCCATTGAGGATGACACCAATATCGCCTTCAATGAGGACGTCGCTGCGCGCTATGAGGCATACGGCTGGCACGTCCAGACCGTTGAATCCGGCGAGGACGTCGTTGCCATTGAAGAGGCAGTGCGCAATGCCCAGCAGGAAACGGAGCGCCCCTCCTTCATCCGCGTGAAGACGGTCATTGGCTACCCTGCCCCGACCAAGATGAACACCGGGGGCGTGCACGGCGCGGCGCTTGGCGATGACGAAGTTGCCGCCACCAAGGAAGTGCTCGGCTTCGACCCGGAAAAGACCTTCCACATCGATGATGAGGTCTTGGCGCACACCCGCAAGCTGCGCGAGCGCGGCGCCAAAAAGCACGCGCAGTGGCAAGAAGAGTTCGACGCGTGGGCGGCGGACAACGCCGAGAATAAGGCGCTGTTTGACCGCATGAGCGCCCGCGAATTGCCGGAGAACTTCGATGCCGAGCTCCCCGTATGGGAGCCAGGTGATGCGATCGCCACCCGTAAGGCCTCTGAGGCGACCATCCAGGCGCTGGCCGCCGCCTTGCCGGAAATGTGGGGCGGATCGGCCGACCTGGCGGGGTCCAATAACACCGTGATTAAGGGCGCGGATTCCTTCGGCCCTGAAAACATCACCACCAATAAGTGGTCCGCGCAGCCTTATGGCCGCAACCTTCACTTTGGCATCCGCGAGCACGCGATGTCCGCCATCATGAACGGCATCGCCCTCCACGGAAATACCCGCGTGTATGGCGGTACCTTCCTGATCTTCTCCGAGTATCAGTACCCGGCGGTGCGCCTCGGCTCGCTGATGTCTACCGATACTTACTACGTGTGGACGCACGACTCTATTGGCTTGGGCGAAGACGGCCCTACCCACCAGCCGGTAGAAACCCTGTCGGCCTTGCGCGCCATTCCGAACCTGTCTGTAATCCGGCCTGCCGATGCCAATGAAACCGCGCAGGCTTGGGCCGCAGCGATGGAATACAAGGCAGCCCCGAAGGGACTTGCGCTTAGCCGCCAGAACCTCCCTATTTTGGAAGGCACCAAGGAAAAGGCACGCGATGGCGTTCGCCGCGGCGCCTACACCTTGGTCGAAGGCTCCAAGGACGAGCCCGATGTTATCTTGCTGGCCACCGGCTCGGAGGTACAGCTCGCCGTGGAGGCCGCCCAGCAGCTCGAAAGCGAGGGCACGGCCGCTCGCGTGGTATCCGCGCCGTGCCTGGAGTGGTTCGACGAGCAGGACGCAGAGTACCGCGAATCGGTCCTGCCCAGCAGCGTGAGGGCCCGCGTTTCCGTCGAAGCGGGCCTCGCTCAGTCCTGGCACAAGTACACCGGTACTTTCGGCCGAAACGTCTCCCTAGAGCACTACGGGGCCTCTGCGCCCGGCGATGAGCTCTTCGAAAAGTTTGGCTTTACCTCTGCTGCGGTTGCCGATGCCGCACGCGAGAGCATCGCCGAAGCCCAAAGCTAAGCCCCACCTCACCGACGCTAAAAGGAATGACTATGAACAACATTTCTGAACTTGCCCAATTGGGCACCTCCACGTGGCTCGATGATCTTTCGCGCCAGCGCTTGGAATCCGGAAACTTGAAGGAGATTATTTCCTCCAAGTCCATCGTGGGCGTAACCACCAACCCGGCTATCTTTGCCACCGCCATGACCAGCGGCACGGCCTATGACGAAGACCTGGCAGCCTTGAAGGAGAAGAACGCTTCGGCCGATGAAGCCGTCTACTCCCTGGCCATTACGGACGTGCAAAACGCCTGTGATCTTTTTGCCGATATTTATGCCGAGACCGACGGCCAGGATGGCCGCGTATCCATCGAGGTGGATCCGCGCATCTCCGACGATGCCGCGGCAACACTCAAGCAGGCCCGCGAACTGTGGGACCAAGTGGACCGCCCCAATGCGATGATCAAGATCCCGGCTACCAAGGGCTCCCTCCCCGCTATCGAGGATGCCTTGGCAGAGGGAATCAGCGTCAACGTCACCCTGATCTTCTCGGTCTCCCGCTACCGCGAGGTCATCGCCGCATTCCGGGCCGGGCTCAAGCGCGCGGCTGGTAACGGCAAGGACGTCACCAAGATTCACTCGGTCGCATCGTTCTTCGTCTCCCGCCTGGATACGGAAGTGGATAAGCGCTTGGAAGCTATCGGTTCCGATGAGGCCCTGTCCCTCCGCGGCAAGGCCGGCGTTGCCAACGCGCAGCGTGCCTACGCCCTCTTCCAAGAGGAATTGCTCGGTGATAACGGCCTCCCCGAAGGCGCACCTGTACAGCGTCCACTGTGGGCTTCCACCGGCGTGAAAAACCCCGACTACCCAGCAACGCTGTACGTGACCGAGCTGGCTGGCCCGCACACGGTCAATACCATGCCGGAAAAGACCATTGATGCGGTCCTGCAGGAGGGTGGATTCCACGGCGATACCCTCCCCACTGCCGGCGAAGAAGCCGAGAAGGTCTTCTCCCAGCTCGAATCGGTGGGCATCGACCTAGAAGATGTCTTTGCGGTCCTCGAGCGCGAGGGCGTCGATAAGTTCGTCGCCGCGTGGAATGACCTCCTTGATTCCCTCAAACAACAACTCGCGTAAACTACGACCGTGGTCCTAGCCCCGCCGGATAGCCGGCGGGGCATTATGCCGCCACTAGTTGAAAGACTACTTAGCTTTTCCCTCTAGGAAGGATAATCCGTGACGGACTCAGCCGCTTGGGTCAATCCCTTGCGTAATGCCGCCGATAAACGATTGCCACGCATCGCGGGCCCCGCGGGCATGGTCATCTTTGGTGTGACCGGCGATTTAGCTTTCAAAAAGCTCCTGCCGGCCATCTATGACCTTGCTAGCCGCGGTCTCTTGCCCGCTGGCTTCACGCTCGTCGGCTATGGCCGCAGGGACTGGGATAACGCGGACTTCTGCGATTATTTCCGCAGCGCGGTAGAAGCCGGTGCCCGCACTGACTTTAACCACGACGTGTGGGAGCACTTATCCCAAGGAATCGAGTTCGTGCAAGGCTCCTTCGATGATGAGGGCTTCGACAAGCTTTCTGCGCGGTTGGCCGAGCTGGATAAGGCCCGCGGCACGGGAAGCAACTGGGCATACTACCTTTCGGTGCCGCCAGAGTTTTTCTCCGATATCTGCCACCAATTGGAACGCGTGGGCATGGCCAATTCCATGGAGGACTCGTGGCGCCGAGTGATCATCGAAAAGCCGTTTGGCCACGACCAGGAATCTGCGCGCGAGCTCAATGAGATCGTCAACGCGGTCTTCCCAGAATCTGCTGTCTTCCGCATCGATCACTACCTGGGTAAAGAGACCGTGCAAAACATCATGGCGCTGCGGTTTGCTAACCAGATTTTTGAGCCGATGTGGAACGCGCACTATATCGATCACGTGCAAATCACCATGGCCGAAGATATCGGCCTTGGCGGGCGCGCTGGCTATTATGACGGAATCGGTGCCGCGCGGGACGTCATTCAAAACCACCTCCTGCAGCTGCTCGCCCTCGTGGCAATGGAGGAGCCTTCCTCCTTCGAGCCGGAGGCGCTGCGCGCTGAAAAGGTCAAGGTGCTGCGCGCTACGCAGCCGGTCCATCCGCTCAATAAAACCACCGCCCGTGGCCAGTACACCGCCGGTTGGCAGGGCTCGGAATACGTGAAGGGCTTGCGCGAGGAGGAGGGCTTCGATCCCGCCTCCACCACAGAGACCTATGCGGCGTGCACGTTGGAGGTCAATTCGCGGCGTTGGGGAGGCGTGCCTTTCTACCTGCGCACGGGCAAGCGGCTGGGGCGTCGCGTCACCGAGATCGCCTTAGTCTTCAAGGCCGCGCCGAACCAGCCTTTTGTCGATGGCGAAACCGATGCCCTTGGCCAAAACGCCGTGGTTATCCGCGTTCAGCCCGATGAGGGCGTGACCATGCGCTTTGGCTCAAAGGTGCCTGGTTCCACCATGGAAGTCCGCGATGTAAACATGGACTTCGCCTACGCCGAGGCATTCACCGAGGAATCTCCCGAGGCCTATGAGCGCCTCATCTTGGATGCCCTCCTCGATGAATCATCGCTGTTCCCCACCAATGAAGAAGTCGAACTTTCGTGGTCGATTTTGGATCCGATCATCGATTACTGGTCCAAGCATGGCGAGCCCGAAGATTATAAGGCGGGCACATGGGGGCCCACCACAGCCGATAAGATGCTGCGCCGCCGGGGTCATTCCTGGCGTCGCCCGTAGAAGGGACGTAGTCAATGATTATTCCATTGCCTAATACCACCACCGGTGAAATTGCCAAGAAGCTTGTCGATGCCCAGGAGCACTACACCCGCACCACCGGCCGGGTGCTCACCCTGATCGTGGAGGCACAAGAAGGCGACGATCTGGAACAGATCCTTGCCTCTGTGCGCGATGCCTCTCATGAGCATCCCTCCCGCGTGCTCGTCGTGGTTCCGGGCGACCCGAAGTCCGAGACCCAGCTCGATGCCCAGCTCCGCGTCGGTGGTGAGGCCGGTGCGTCCGAAACCGTAGTCATGCAATTGCACGGGGCACTCGCGGATCAAGCCGAGTCCGTGCTGACCCCGCTCCTGCTGCCGGATACCCCGCTGGTTGCGTGGTGGCCCAACGTGTGCCCGCAGGTGCCCTCGGAAAGCCCCGTGGGCAAGTTGGCGCAGCGTCGCATCACGAATGTGGCCCATAAAGGCACCGTGGGTGAGCAGGATCTGCGCGCGCTTTCTCATGGCTACTCCCCCGGCGATTCCGATATGTCCTGGGCCTCCATCACCTTGTGGCGCGGCGTCGTCGCATCGGCGCTCGACCATCATCCCCATGAAAAGGTGCAATCGGTAGAGGTCGCCGGCCCCGCCGGGCATCCGGCACCTAACTTCGCTGCGGGGTGGCTGCTTGACCGCCTGAGCGTCCCAGTACAGCGCATGGCCGAGGAAACCAATAGTGACTATTTCCCGGTTACCCACCTGCGCTTTAACCGGGAGACGACCCACGTGGATGTGGATGTCGTGGACGAGCGCACCGTGCGGGTGCGCGTGCCTGGCACGCCAGACTCACTGGTCAGCTTGAGCCCGCGCACGCAAACCGAAATCCTCTCGGAGGAATTGCGGCACCTCGACGCCGATAAAACTTATGCTCAGGCGCTGCGTGCTCTGGGAGAAGTAGACTACAGTAAGCTTTAATAGCGCACTTGCTCATACCGATTCTTTGCAAAGGATTCTGATACCGAATGGTAACGCTTCACCGCGTCAGCGATGTAGATGACCTTATATCCCAAGCCGCACTCAAATTCATTGAAACCATCGCCGGTATTCAGGCCGGCAATGGTGGCCTCCATGGTGACGGCGTGGCAAGAGTCGTACTAACTGGCGGGGGCGCAGGAATTGGGCTGCTGCACGAGCTCGCGCGCTTGGACTTCGCCGCACAGCAGCAAGGCGAGAACTACCCCGCCTTGCGCATCGATTGGTCCCGCGTGCACATCTTCTTTGGCGATGAGCGCAATGTTCCGGTCAGCGACCCAGATTCCAATGAAGGCCAAGCGCGTTCCGCGCTGCTCGATCACGTGGATATCCCAGATCAGAATATCCACGGTTTCGACCTCGGTGCGGTCTCCATGGAGGCGGCCGCCAATGCCTACGAGCCAGAGTTAAAGGACTTCGCGCCTTTAGGCTTCGACCTCCACCTTTTGGGTATGGGCGCAGAAGGCCACATTAACTCCATGTTCCCCCACTCTCCTGCCGTCCGTGAGCAGAAAGAACTAGCGGTACCGGTACACGATTCGCCGAAGCCACCCAGCGAGCGCATCACCCTGACGTTACCTGCGGTCAATAGGTCTGAGCGCGTCTGGCTCTTGGTCGCCGGGGAGGAAAAGGCCGCTGCCGCAAAAAGCATCGTGGGCGGCGTCGACGCTGAAGAGTGCCCGGCCGCTGGTGCACAAGGGACGAAGGAAACGATCCTCTTCCTTGCAGACGATGCCGCCCAGGAGCTGTAAAGCCAGCAGCGCCGGTACCTCGGTCCTTTCCCTTCTCTACGAAGGGTTATGGGACTGAAGTACCGGCGCTGTTTTGCGCGGTTGGCCGCCGCTAGTGGTTAGCGGGGGCCTGCTGCGTGCTTCCTAGGAAGCGTAGGCCTGGATAAGGTTAAGGCCAACGATGCAGGCCAACCAGATAATCACCATGACGACGGTATAGCGGTCCAGGTTCTTTTCCACCACGGTCGAACCGGACAGGTTCGATTGCACACCGCCGCCGAAAAGGCTAGACAGGCCGCCGCCTTTGCCCTTGTGTAAAAGCACAAAGATGGACATCAAAATAGCTGAAATTAGCAAAATGATTTCCAGTGCTAAGACCATGAGGTTCTTCCTTTTCTCAACGTGCGCCCAGTGGCACCTTCGATGAACTACCGAAAGTCACGCTAGCCACCGGCGCGAAGTACTTACCTGCTTTGCCTACGCAAAGCAATCACAAGGGCCTACTGTACACCATGCCGCGGGCGGGGCTCACCCCAACCCGCGGCACACAAGTCACCTTGTGATGGTTGTTAACGCATGTTAACTAACGGCATTAGCGGCATTGGCAGCCAACTTGGCAAAGTCCTCTCCTACCAAGGAAGCACCACCGATAAGGCCGCCGTCTACGTCGGGCTTGCTGACGATATCAGCAACGGAATCGACCTTCACGGAACCGCCGTACAGGATGCGGATGCCCTCGGCGACCTCGTCGCCCGCGAGTTCCTTGACCAGGCCGCGGATGGCGGCGCACACTTCCTGCGCGTCATCGGCAGAGGCAACCTTGCCGGTGCCGATGGCCCACACGGGCTCGTAGGCGATAACCGTCTTGGATAGCTGCTCGGCGCTAAGTCCCTGCAGGGAATCGCGGGTTTGGTTCACCACGTAGTCAACGTGGGTGCCGGCTTCGCGCACATCGAGTGGCTCGCCCACGCAGACGATGGGGCTGATGCCATTCTCCAGGGCCGCTGCGGCCTTCTCAGCGACCAGCTGGTCAGTTTCGCCGTGGTATTCGCGGCGCTCGGAGTGGCCGACGACTGCCCAGCTGCAGCCCAGTTTGCTCAGCATCTGACCGGATACCTCACCGGTGTAGGCGCCGGATTCGTGCTTGGAGATATCCTGCGCACCGTAGGTGATCTTCAGCTTATCGCCCTCAACGAGGGTCTGAATGGTGCGGATATCGGTAAATGGAACCATGTAGGCTACATCGACCTTGTCGTAGTAATCCTCCGGCAGGGAGAAGGCAAACTTTTGAACGGAACCGATGGCCTCGATGTGATCGAGGTTCATCTTCCAGTTGCCAGCAATAAGTGGTGTACGTGCCATAATTAATCCTTTCTGTGTACGCCTGTATTTAGCTGTTTTAGGCGGTTTATGCCTCGAGCACGGAAACGCCCGGCAGCTCCTTGCCCTCGAGGTATTCAAGGGATGCGCCGCCGCCGGTGGAGATGTGGCTGAAGCCATCCTCGTCGAGGCCCAAGGTGCGCACGGAGGCTGCGGAGTCGCCGCCGCCGACGACGGAGAAGGAACCGTTGGAGGAGGTGGCATCGATAATCGCCTGCGCCACCCCAGCGGTGCCCTTGGAGAAGGCTTCCATTTCGAATACGCCCATGGGGCCGTTCCAGAATACGGTCTTGGAATCTGCCAGTACGTCGGCGAATTCCTCGATGGACTTGGGTCCGATGTCCAGGGACATCCAGCCCTCAGGGATGCCATCGAGCTCAACAACCTTGGTCTCAGCGTCTGCGGCGAACTCGCTGGCGGCGGTGAGGTCTACCGGAAGGACGATCTTGTCGCCGAAGCGCTCCAGCAGGCTCTTGCAGTTTTCGATCTGGTCCTCTTGCAGCAAAGACTCCTGAACGTTGTAGCCCTTAGCGGCCAGAAGGGTGTAGCACATGCCACCGCCGATGATGATCTTGTCGGCCTTTCCGGCAAGGGCTTCGATAACGCCGAGCTTGTCGGAAACCTTTGCGCCGCCCAGAACGACGACGTAAGGGAGCGCTGGATCCTTGGCCACAGTGGACAATACGTCCAATTCCTTTTCCACCAGCTTGCCGGCGTAGGCGGGCAGGCGCTTGGCGACGTCATACACAGACGTCTGTGCGCGGTGAACAACGCCGAAGCCGTCGGAGACGAAGGCGCCGTTATCGGCAGCCAGGGCGACGAGCTCGTCGGCGAATTCGCCGCGCCCTGCCTCATCCTTAGAGGTCTCGCGTGGGTCAAAGCGGACATTTTCTACCAGCATGACATCGCCGCTGTTTAGTCCGTTGGCGCGCTCGTGGGCGTCTTCGCCGGTGACGTCGTTGGCCAAGGCAACGTACTGGCCTAGGGCCTCAGACAGCGCTTCTGCGACCGGAGCCAGGGAGTACTTGGAATTTACCTCACCCTTGGGGCGGCCGAGGTGTGCGGAAAGGATGACCTTCGCGCCGCCATCGACAAGAGCCTTGATGGTGGGAAGAGATGCGGTAATGCGGCCGGGATCGGTGATATTTCCATCATCATCCAGCGGCACGTTGAAGTCAGAACGAACCAGAATGTGGCGGTCCTCTACGCCTTCTTCTAGCAGGTTATCTAGGGTCTTAAAAGCCATGTGTTACTCCTTTTAAAGTGAACTCTGCAGTTGAGGTTCCTACATAAAAGGATACCGGCCACAACGTCGTGCCGTCAGGGGCGTTCGTTGTGGCCGGTATCGCATTAAGGGCTGCTCTGTATTAGAACTTTAGAGCTTTTCTGCAACCAGGTTGGTCATACGGACGAGCTGGGAGGTGTAGCCCCACTCGTTGTCGTACCAACCCAGCACCTTGACCAGGTTGCCGTTGGAGACCTTGGTCATGCCGGCATCGAAGATGCAGCCGTGCGGGGAGGTGACGATGTCGGTGGAAACCAGGGGATCCTCGGTGTATGCGAGGGTGTCCTTCAGCTCGCCTTCAGCTGCTTCCTTGAGTGCGGCGTTGATCTCCTCAACGGTGACGTCGCGGGAAGCGGTGAAGGTCAGGTCCGTTGCGGAACCGGTGATGACCGGAACGCGCATTGCGTAGCCGTCCAGCTTGCCTTCCAGCTCAGGCAGGACCAAGGAGACGGCCTTAGCTGCACCGGTGGAGGTAGGAACCAGGTTGACCGCTGCGGCGCGGGCGCGGCGCAGGTCCTTGTGAGGAGCGTCCTGCAGGCGCTGGTCACCGGTATAAGCGTGAACGGTGGTCATCAGGCCCTTTTCCACACCGAACTTATCATTCAAAACCTTGGCCATAGGAGCCAGGCAGTTGGTGGTGCAGGAAGCTGCGGAAATAACGTCGTGGTTAGCTGGGTCGTAAGTGTCGGAGTTAACACCGTAGACGAAGGTTGCGTCGACTTCCTTACCAGGAGCAGAGATGATGACCTTCTTGGCGCCGGCCTCAATGTGAGCCTTTGCGTCGTTGCCGTTGGTGAACAGGCCGGTGGACTCGATAACGAGGTCCACGTCCAGCTCGCCCCACTTCAGGTTCTTCGGGTCCTTCTCGTTGAAGACCTGGATGCGGTTGCCGTTGACGGTGATAGAGTCATCGTCGTAGGTAATCTCGCCGTCGAAGCGACCCAGTACAGAGTCGTACTTCAACAGGTTAGAGAGAGTCTGGTTATCGGTCAGGTCGTTGACGGCAACGATCTCAAGGTCGTTGTCGGTCCGGTTAACTGCGTGGAAGAAGTTACGACCAATGCGGCCAAAGCCGTTAATGCCTACGCGGGTAGTCACTGTAAATCTCCTCAAAAAGTCGAGTAATAATTTCTATGGGCCTACCGCGGGTCCTTCGAGTACTTTACTGCTCTGGGTGAGTAAGGTGCCCGAGGCTTTGCCCAACAACCGCAATACTACAGAGCCTTTATAGCGCGTGCAGTGGGCTGCAAGGCTGCCAGAAAAGTATCTGAAAGTTTTCCGATCTAGGCGTACAATCTTCCCGAGCATTTTTGTTTCTCCCGAATTATCCGGCAGTTCAAGCCCGTTTAAGTTGGTTCTTGTGGACTTTACACCGTTAATGTGTGATATATCACTGTACGGAGTATTCCGCTGCCTGCTCGCACACTGACTCCCCACAGAGACGGTGACATAAATTAACTTGGGCCAAATCACACGACCGCGTTTATGACGCGATATGCTTACGCTAACTCACTGTGTTCCAGGTAGCACTCGGGCATTCGCTCGGCGCTAGCTCTCGCCTGAAACGCGTGGGCAACTAATTTAAGTCCCCCGCAGACCGAATGCGCCTGCGATAGTACCCCCGTTAGAATCGAGGATACTCAATGTTTGAGATAAATACCTCTGTTGTGGGAGACAGTCTTGGGCTCACCGCGCTCGTGGCAATTCTCCCCCTCGTGGCTTTCTTCATTATGTTGATGGGCTTTAAAGCCCGTGCACATACTTCAGGAGCCGTTGCCCTTGCGACCTCCATCATCCTGGCCATAGTTGCCTTTTCGATGCCCGTGGATATGGCACTGTCCTCCGCGGTCCGCGGTGGGCTCTTCGGCCTCCTGCCCATTGTTTGGGTCATTATTACGGCGATTTGGTTTTACGAAATCACGGTCGCCTCGGGCCGCTTCGAAGATTTGCGTAAGACCTTCGACCTCTTAGGCGATGGCGATATCCGCATCCAGTCGATGCTCATCGCCTTCTGTTTCGGTGGCCTCCTTGAAGCCCTTGCGGGTTTCGGCGCCCCGGTGGCCATCACCGCCACCATGATTATGGCGCTCGGCGTCAAGCCGCTGCGCGCTGCGACGGTCGTTCTTATTGCCAATACCGCTCCGGTGGCATTCGGCGCGGTTGGTATTCCGGTCACCACCGCCGGTGAGGTTGGCGGACGTACCGCCGAGCAAACCCAAGATATCGCCGGCCTTATCGCCCTGCAGGTCTTGGTCATTGCCGCGATTGTTCCGTTCCTCATCGCATTCATCCTGGACGGCATGCGCGGCGTGAAGGAAACGGCGCCCGCCGCCGCGGTCATCGGCATTTCCTTTGCCGCCGCACAGTGGCTGACCGCCACCTTCTTTGCTTACCAGCTCACCAACGTTATTGCCTGCATCGTCTCCCTGGGTGCCGCCTTCATCTTCCTCCGCGTATGGAAGCCACGCGGCGTCGCGCAGCTGCGCGAGCGCATGGAGCTGCCCGCCGCAGAAACGTCGACCGACCTCAATGGCCGCCGCATCTGGATGGCCCTGCTGCCCTACGCCGTCGTTACCGCCGTATTTGCCATCGCGACCGCAGCACCGGCGATCTTCGGCTTCTGGAAGCTGAAGTTCGCGTGGCCGCTGCTGGATGGCACCGTCATCGGCACCAACGGCGAGGCCATGGACACCAGCTTTAGCTTCAATGTCTTTGGCAACCCCGGTACCTTGCTCTTACTCTCCGGCATTATCGTGGCCATTGTTGATCACTTCTGCAACGAAAACGGCCGCTACAAGCTCAGCTTCGCCCAACCCGTGCAAGCTTTTGGTGAAGTTGCCAACCGCATGAAGTTCTCCGGACTGACCATTGTCTTGGTCCTCGCTTTGGCCTACACGATGAACTACTCGGGTCAGACCATCGCCATCGGTGAATTCGTATCTTCCGCCGGTTCCATCTTCGCTCTCTTCGCTCCCGTGCTGGGCTGGATCGGTACCGCGGTGACCGGCTCCGATACCTCCGCGAACGCGCTCTTTGGCAACCTCCAGGTCGCCGCCGCTGACCGCATTGGCGTCAACCCTGACCTCATGCTAGCCGCCAATACCGCCGGTGGTGTTGTGGGTAAGATGATTTCGCCACAGTCCCTGGCCATTGCGGCAACCGCCGTATCCATGGAGGGCAAGGAATCCGTCATCTTGAAGAACGTCGTGGGCTACTCCATCGCGTTCTTGGCCGTTGTCTGTGTCATCGTCTTCTTGATGACCAACGTCTTGGGCTTCTTGGTCCCATAAGGCGGTCCCATAAAGCTTAGGCCGCCACCGGCTTTAAGCCCCTGCCCCGCCTAGCACCAAATCATCCTCGGTGCTGGGCCGCGGCACAACACAAGGCGGGAAGGACAAGCACCTCAGTGCTGTCTCCTTCCCGCCTTTCGTAGTTCAAAGAGCCGGAGCCAATCGTGCCCAGCGCCTAAGAGTCACCAAAAAGATCGTCCGAGATGGACTCGTTAGTATCGGGGATATCCAGTTCTTCGGCCCGCTTATCCGCCATGGACAATAGGCGCCGAATGCGCCCGGCTACCGCATCCTTGGTCATGGGCGGATCCGCCAGCCGGCCGAGCTCCTCCAACGAGGCCTCGCGGTGCTGCACGCGCAGGCGGCCGGCATCGGCCAGGTGCTCAGGAACGTCATCGCCCAAGATTTCCATCGCCCGATCCACGCGCGCCGCAGCGGTCACGGCGGCCCGCGCCGAGCGGCGCAGGTTGGCATCATCAAAGTTATCCAACCGGCGCGATGTATCGTGCGCTTCGCGCTTTACCCGCTTCTTTTCCCAAGACAAGCGGGTCACCTGAGCGCCCATGCGGGTCAGCAGCGCGCCAATGGCATCGCCGTCGCGGACAACCACCCGATCCTCGCCGCGGGTCTCTTTAGTCTTCGCGGATATCCCCAGGCGCCGCGCGCAGCCCACGAGTGCCAACGCGGCCTCTTGGCAGGGGCAGGTTACTTCCAGCGCCGAAGAACGCCCTGGTTCCGTCAGGCTGCCGTGGGCAAGGAAGGCACCCCTCCACGCGGCCTCGCTATCTGCCACCGTGCCGGAAATGACCTGCGGGGGAAGCCCCACCACGGCGTGACCGGAACGGGTGATCAGGCCCAAGCGGCGGGTAAGCTCCTTCGCCCCTGTGGTGATGCGCACGATGACGCGGGATTTCTTCGCCGTCCCCGCAGGGCCAACAACATGGCTTTCCGCTTCGATCCCGTAGAGCTCGTCCAAAGCCACAAGGATGCGTTGCGCAATAGCCTGGTTATCGAGCTCGAGCTCATAGGCCATGCTGTCCCCAGAGACGTCTACCTCTCCGGCAAAGCGCAGAATCGATGCGAGCTCCGCTGCGCGCGCGGACTGACGGGTTACGCCTACCGCCGCTAGTTCTTCTTTGACCTGTTCGGTCAACGGTGTGGTCACCTAGTTCGCCCCATTTCTCTGTCACAGTCACGAATGACGCTTGTGCAATGCACGGCCCCACGCACACCAACTACTGCGTGGGAAACTGAATTTTCTTATTTTACCGTGCCCCGCGCATTGAGGACTGGCTGGCCTGATTTTAATTAGGCCCGCCGGTACTCGTTATAAAGATCCACGATGACAGAAGAAAGTTTGTCTGGATCGTGTTTCATCAATCGCTGTCCATTGTCATCCTGAATGCTGACATCCGCAAATACCGCGCGCGCCCCCAAGGCTTGCGCGGCGCGCTGCACATAAACCCGTTCGCTCTCATTCGGCAGCGCTGCCGCATCCACCACGATGCGATCGATGCGCAAATTCGGTGCGTGACGGGCAAGAACGTGCACGTGGCGCTCCGCAGAAAAGCCTTGGGTTTCTCCCGGTTCGGCCGACAGGTTGAGCATGACGACGCGCAAGGCATTGGATTCAGAAATGGCCTGGACGATCTCTGGCACCAACGTATGTGGCAGCACGGAGCTAAACCAGGATCCCGGACCGATGGTAATAAGATCAGCTTGTCTAATGGCCTCCAGCGCGGCGGGATTGGCTTGTGGGGCTTCAGGCAGGATTCGCACGCGCCGCACATGCCCCGGCGTCGATGCCACCGCGACCTGGCCGCGGACCTGGCGCATGACCCGGGGGTCATCGTCAAGCCCTGAGACATCGGCCTCAATTTCTAGGGGATGCGGGACCACGGGGATGACCCGCCCGTGCGAGTGGGTAAGCTCCGCCACCGCGTCCAAGGCGGCCTGGTAATCGCCCAAAACCCCGGTCAAACCGGCGATCATGAGGTTGCCCACGGCATGGCCTGCCATAGCGCCATTGCCGCCAAAGCGATGCTGGAGGGTCTTGCCCCACAGCTCGCCTATCCGATTGTCATCGGCTAGCGCCGCCAAAGCCATGCGCAGGTCACCGGGTGGAATGATATCCAATTCCCGGCGCAGGCGCCCCGAAGATCCGCCATCATCGGCAACCGTCACGATGGCAGAAATATCCGCTGCATTGCTGCGCCGCGCGGATAAAAGGGTTTGATAAAGACCATGGCCGCCGCCAAGGCAGACCATATGAGAAGGGTGTTCCATACAGTTTTTAATGCTCCTCAGCCCTAATTGCGGGCGATATCCCGGTGCAAAATGCTGACGTCAAGGGTGTCATTGGCGCGCAGGCGCTTGGCGATGTCCTCAGCTACCGCCACCGAGCGGTGATGCCCGCCGGTACAGCCGACGCCCACGGTGATGAAGTTCTTGCCCTCGTGCCGGTATCCCTCGAGCATGGTGGAAAACATGGCGACAAAATTATCCACAAATTTCTGGGCGGCCGGTTGCGACAGGACATAATCGGCCACAGGCGCATCCGTACCGCGGCAGCCGCGCAGCTCCGGAATCCAGTAGGGATTGGGCAAAAAGCGTACGTCGACAACGATGTCGGCATCGCGCGGGGAACCATTCTTAAAACCGAAGGATTCCACCGTGACGTGCTGGTTCGTATTCTGAAACTCGCCAAACGCAGCTTCGATAGCCCGGCGCAAGTCATGAATCGAGAGGTTCGTAGAATCGATGATGATATCGGAGCGATCCCGAATCTCCGCCACCGCTTGGCGTTCGCGTTGGATGCCCGCCTTCAAGGTATCGTCGCCCTGCAAGGGGTGGGTGCGCCGCACAGAGTCGAAGCGACGGATGAGCACATCATCGCGGGCATCGAGGAAGAGCACGGTGGGCTTCATACCCAGCGCCGTTAGCTCATCGATGGTCTCCATGAGGGAACCCGGAAACATGCGGGAACGCACGTCCGTTACCGCCGCAACCTTTTCAACGGGCGTTTCTTCCTGGTTGCACAATTTCCACAGGTCCACGATGGCGCGCGGCGGGATATTATGCGCCACGTAGTAGCCCTTATCCTCAAAGACCTTGGCGGCGGAACTCAACCCGCCGCCGGACATGCCGGTAATCAAGATGGGCGGAGTCTCGAAGTGCGTCATGCACACCAGTCTAGCGTTTTCACGCTCCGGACTTCTGCCGGAAGGCTGCTTATTTACTGTGCGTCGTGCAACTTATCGTAAACGGTCTGGGCCAGCTTCGGCCCGAAGCCGTTGACCTCGCAGATCTCATCCACCGAAGCAGCCTTGAGCTTTTTGACGGAGCCAAAGTGCTTGACCAAATCCGTCCGGCGCTGCGGACCGAGACCAGGAATTGCATCAAGCGCCGAAGAGCGCATGCGCTTAGACCGTTGTTGCCGGTGGTAGGTAATGGCAAAGCGGTGCGCCTCATCGCGAATCTGTTGCAGCAAGAACAGGGCCTGGGAATTGCGCGGCAAAATCACCGGTTCATTATCGCCTGGAACCCAAATTTCTTCCAAGCGCTTGGCCAGCCCCACGAGGGTGACATCGACAATGCCCAGTTCATCAAATACCTCTTGCGCCGCGGCCACCTGGGGCGCGCCGCCATCCACGATGAACAACTGAGGAGGATAGGCAAAGCGGCGGCCTGCCTCGGCGGATTCTTCCGCCACCTTTTCTTCCGCGAACGAAGACTCTTCCTTTTCCTCGTCCGGGTTCGCCAACTTATCTTGGTTGTGGCGCTTAAACCGGCGCCGCGTGATTTCTGCAATGGAGCCGACGTCATTGGAATGCCCGTCGCCGGCGGCTTCCTTGATGCGGTAGCGCCGGTAATCGGATTTCTTCGGGATACCGTCTTCAAAAACCACCAACGAGGCGACGACATCGGTGCCTTGGATATGCGAAATATCGGTGCACTCAATGCGCAGCGGTGCTTGGTCCATGCCCAAGGCATCCTGGATATCCTGCAGCGCCGCAGACCGCGCGGTGAGGTCGCCGACGCGCTTCAACTTGTGCTGGCGCAGCTGCTCCTTGGCGTTCTTCTCCACGGTATCCATAAGGGAGCGTTTATCGCCGCGTTGGGGCACGCGGAGATCGACGCGCGCACCACGCAGGTCTTCCAAGAGGGACACCACTTGTTCGGATTCCTCCGGCATGGCCTGGACCAGAATCTCGCGCGGGATGACGTGGACGTGGCGCTGTTCCATGTGCGATTCCTGGTCCACCCCGCGCCGCGGCACATCCGCAGCTAAAGCCGCGTCCTCACGAGCTTCTTGTTCTTCGCGCTCCACGGCATCCGAGTAAAATTGGATGAGGAAGTTTTGCACCAGGGCGGGCAAGGCGGGATCGGGTTGTCCCTTCTCAATGGGTTCAGAGGTTGCCTGGTCGCCGGCGCGTTCAACGACCCAGCCGCGCTGGCCGCGGATCCTGCCGCCGCGCACGTGAAAGATTTGGACGGCGGCTTCCAATTCATCGGAATTAAACGCAATCAGATCGGCATCGGTGCCATCGGCGAAGACAACCGCTTGTTGCTCCATAATCTTATCGATGGCCCCAAGGTCATCGCGCAGCCGCGCCGCGCGCTCAAATTCCAGGTTTTCGGCGGCAGCCTCCATGTCCTTGACCAGCTTGCGCCTAACTCCCGCCGTGTTGCCGTTCATGAACGATACCAACTCATTGACGGTCTCGCGGTGTTCTTCCTTGCTTACCCGCCCGATACAGGGCGCATCGCACTTGCCGATGTAGCCCAAAAGGCACGGCCGCCCCAGCCGCTCATGCCGGTTATATACACCCTTTGAACAGGTGCGCATGGGAAAGACGCGGGTGAGCAGATCCAGGCTTTCGCGCACCGCCCATGCATGGGAATAGGGCCCGAAGTAGCGCACCCCCTTACGCCGGGGGCCGCGGTAAAAAAAGGCGCGCGGGACAACCTCTCCCACCGAGACGGCAAGCATGGGATACGTCTTGTCATCGCGGTACATGACGTTGAAGTGCGGGTCGAACCGCTTAATCCAGGTATATTCCAGCTGCAGGGCTTCAACTTCGCTGGCAACAACCGTCCACTCCACGGAGCTGGCGGTCAACACCATTTGCCGCGTGCGCGGGTGCAGCTGCGTGATGTCTTGGAAATAATTGGACAGGCGCGCCCGCAGGTTTTTGGCCTTGCCTACGTAGATGACGCGCTTGTTTTCATCGCGGAACTTATAAACGCCCGGCTCCGTCGGAATGGTTCCTGGGGCGGGGCGATAGGTGGTTGGATCTGCCAATGCTTAATCCTGCGGCATGTATTTGGCTTCCAGATCGCGGAAGTCACGGACTTTTGTGATCACGGTATCTTTATCGCCGGACTGCAGCGCCCACACGGGCACGGCCTCAAATTCGGGCAGCTCGAGGCGGGCCATGCGCTGGCCGACGGGGAAGGATAGCCCGTAGACCACCTGCCACGGGTAAAAGCGCGTGCCGATGATATTGCGGACCTCTACCCCATCCTCATTGGCCTGCAGCCGCGGCCGGTTCAGCGCAATCCAGGACAAGATGGAAATGACTACGCCCACACCGGGGAAAGCAAATTTATCGATGGTGGTCACGTGCGCGCCGGTAAAAGAGATATCGAGAGTGACACCCATGAAAATATGGATGGCCATGACTAGGATGACCCAGCCGATGGCAATCTTGCGCAAAAACGGGGACTTGGCGGTATACTCCCACGGCTTCGACGTGGTCCGTGCGAAGGGATCCGCGCTGGTATAGGCCAATACTTCCGCATCGCTAAGGGTGCGGCGCGGTTGGGATTCATTCGAGGCTGCGGACTCATTCATGTGTTTACTCCTCTGGAAGTCCTGCCTGCCGGTCAATGGTCAGGATTTCGATTGGCCTTGTTATTAATATTCTGCGTTTAGTCTACGCAATTGCAACGCGGTGTCTAAAGCCGCAATCATGGATTCTGCGCCCTTATTTTCCGCAGAGTCTGGGAAACCTGCGCGATCGATGGCCTGCTGCTGGTCATTAACCGTCAAGACACCATTGCCAATCGGCGTCGATTCATCCAAGGAGATGCGCGTTAGGGCTTGGGTGACGGAATCGCAGACGTAATCGAAGTGCGGAGTGCCGCCGCGGATGACGCAGCCCAAGGCAACGACGGCATCGAATTTCCGCGCTGCTGCTTGGACAACCACACCCAATTCCAAGGAACCAACGACGCGGAATTCTGCGACCTCTGCCCCATTTGCCCGGGCAGTCTCCACCGCCTGCTGATGCAGCTGATCGCAGACCTCCTCATTCCAGGTCGCGGTCACCACCGCGACGCGGAGGCCGCGCGCATCTACCTGCGCGATAGCGGGTAATCCTTCTTTACTCATTTGCCTAATTCTCCTTCGTGCTGCGCGTCCCACTGTGCCACCTGCGGAAGATCGTGGCCCATGCGGTCGCGTTTGGTCCGCAGATACCGAATATTATCGGCGTTGGCGGCGATGGTAAGCGGGGTATGTTGGCTGACTTCAATGCCGAATCCGGCGAGCCCTTCTCCCTTGTGCGGGTTATTGGTCAACAGTTGTGCCGATTCCACCCCAAGGTCCTTCAGGATCTGGCCGGCCACGGAATACTCCCGGGCATCTTCTGGCAGCCCTTGTTCCAAGTTCGCGTCGACCGTATCCCAGCCCTCGTCCTGGAGCCGGTACGCCTGGAGCTTGTGCACCAATCCGATCCCGCGGCCTTCGTGGCCGCGCAGGTAAATTACTACCCCGCTGCCGGCTTCTTGCACCTTGCGCAGGGATTCCTGCAATTGGGGGCCACAATCGCACCGGCGCGAGCCAAAAACATCCCCAGTAAGGCACTCGGAGTGCACGCGCACCACGACATCGCGGGCACCGCGAAGCTGCGCCGGATCGCCGGCGATTAAAGCAATGTGTTCTTGACCGTCAAGGTCGTGGCGGTAACCAATCGCGGTGAATTCGCCATACTCGGTGGGCAGGCGGGTTTCCACCGCCCGCTGGGTTTGCACCTCGTGGTGGCGGCGCCACTCGATGAGCTGCGCGATAGAAATCAGGGCGAGGCCGTGCTTATCGGCAAAGCGGCGCAGCTCCGGCCCGCGGGCCATATCCGTCGGGTCTTCTTCTGATACGACTTCACACAGCACGCCCGCAGGACGAAGGCCAGCAAGGCGCGCCAAATCGACGGCGGCTTCCGTGTGCCCATCGCGCTCCAGCACCCCACCGGGCCGTGCGCGCAGGGGAACGACGTGTCCTGGCCGAGTAAAGTCGCTGGACCGGGTCGAAGGATCCGCCAAGCGGCGGATGGTTTCCGCGCGGGAGGCCGCAGAAATTCCGGTAGAGCCTGTCGCCGCATCCACGGTGACCGTATAGGCGGTCTGGCGCACATCCTGGTTCTGCGCCATCATCGGCGGCAAATCGAGCCGCTGGCAATCTTCCGGCAATAGCGAGGCGCACACGTATCCGGAGGAATACCGCACCATAAACGCGACCAGTTCCGGGGTTGCCAGCTCCGCGGCAAAGATCAGATCCCCTTCGTTTTCCCGTCCTTCATCATCCATGACGATGACCGGCTTGCCGGCGGCAATCTCCGCAATGGCGTGGTCGATGGCATCAAAATGGATGCTCTCTTCAGTCGCGAACATAACCTAGCAGTCTAGTCCTTTGCTTAAGCAATCCCGGATTCGGGGTGAAGCATCTTTTCTACATACTTCGCCAGCACATCCACCTCGAGGTTTACGATATCGCCAACCTTGGATTCACCGTGCGTCGTCTCCCGCAAGGTGGTTGGGATGAGGGAGACCTCGAACCAATCTTCGCCTACGGCGCTGACGGTCAAGGACGTGCCGTTGACCGCGATGGAGCCCTTTTCCACGACGTACCGAGCAAGATCGCGGGGCAAGCTAAAGCGCAGCACGTCCCAGTGCTCCGAGTGCTCGCGCGAGACCAAGCGCGCCGTGCCATCGACATGGCCCTGCATCATGTGTCCACCCAGCCGCGTGGTCGGCAGCAATGCCGGCTCAACGTTCACCCGCGCGCCCTCTTTCAGCTGACCGAGTCCCGTCCGGTCCAATGACTCTTGCATCACATCAGCGCAGAAAATATCCCCATCCAATTCCGCGATGGTAAGGCACACGCCATTGATGGCGATGGAATCCCCTAGGCGCGCGTCACTCACCGTCTGCGGCGCGCGAATGCTCAGCCGCAGCGCATCCGCCTGTTGCTCGAGCGCGGCTACCGTGCCGAGTTCTTGTACTAGCCCTGTAAACAATTAATCCCCTTGTGTTTATCTCTTAAGTATCTAATCTCTTAACGCTCGTTCCGCGCCTCGTATTCTACGAGGACATCGGGCCCGAGGCTGGTGGTGCGCACGGTGGTAAAACGTGGGGCATCGGCAAGCGTGTGCGCCACCGTATTCGCCAGAACCCCGCGCCCCTGGCCGAGCAGGATGGGGGCAATATACGCCGCCAGCGCATCCACGGCGCCAGCCTCGATAAAGCCCTGGGCCAGGCCAGCCCCGCCTTCCACCAAGACGTCGCGGGCGCCGCTAGCATATAGCTCCTTCAGCGCGCCCTCGATGCTGTCATATTGCTCAAACCCCAGCCGCTGCAGGTGAGAGGCCTTCTCACCCGCGACACGAAGATCGCGCTTGCCGATGACCACGCGGCGCGGCTGGTGCTCCCGCAGACTCCCATCGCTAAAGCGCGCGGTAAGCGAGGGGTTATCGGCAAGCGCGGTGCCGGTGCCGATAATGATGGCATCGCGCCGCGCTCTATCGGCGTGGACCCACTCGCGGGCCTTAGGCCCAGTGATCCACTGGCTCGTGCCATCGGCCGCAGCGGTAAACCCATCCAAGGTCTGTGCGAATTTCAGGGTCACGTGCGGGCGCTGCAGCTTTACCGCGCGCAACCAAGCACGCACCGCGTCTTCGACGCCATCCGGCGCGGTGAGCCGGCCCACTTCTACCCCGGCTGCGGCCAAGGCCTGCGCGCCGCCGCCTGCTTGGGGCGTCGGATCGGGATGGAGGTAGAACACGCGAGCAATTCCGGCATCGATAAGCGCCGTGGCGCAGGGACCCGTCCTGCCCGTATGCGCGCAGGGCTCCAGGGTAACAACGGCCGTACCGCCGCGGGCTTTCTCGCCGGCCGCGCGCAGCGCCATGACTTCCGCGTGAGCACCGCCCACCGGCTGGGTCGCACCAATGCCCACAACGGCGCCGGTAGCAGACAAAATCACCGCGCCTACAGGAGGATTGGGGCTTGTGGTACCGCGCACCGCCGCGCCGGCCTGCATGGCCTGAAGCAATGCTCCGGGAATATTGGTTTCATCCATCGCGCCGGCCATTATGACCGCGCCGCAAGCGCGCGCAGTTCTTCCACCGCCTGCGCTGGATCGTCGCTTTTGAATACGGCCGATCCTGCCACGAAGGAATCGCACCCGGCCTCCGCGGCCAAGGCAATCGTATCCGGGTCGATGCCGCCATCGATTTCGATGACGGTATCGAGGTTCTGCTGGTCAATGCTTTCGCGCAGGGCGCGGACTTTATCCAGCATGGCGGGCATGAATTTCTGCCCGCCAAAACCTGGTTCTACGGACATGACCAGCACCTCATCAAAATGGCGCAGCTTATCCAGCCACGGCTCAATGGGCGTATCCGGCTTGATGGAAAAGGCGGCACGCGCGCCCAAGTCCCGAATCTTTTCTGCCAATTCCACCGCGGCTGCTTCACCCTCAACCGCTTCCACGTGAAAAATGATCGTGGTAGCACCGGCTTTGATATAGGTCTCCACCCATTTCGCCGGTGACTCAATCATCAGGTGCACGTCAAGCGGCTTATCCGTGGACCTTTTCACCGTGGCCGTAATATCCGGACCGAAGGAAAGGTTGGGGACAAAGTGCCCGTCCATGATGTCTACATGGATCCAATCGGCATTCGAGATGGCCTCTAGTTGTTCACCTAGCCGCGCGAAGTCAGCAGCCAAAATTGACGGAGAAATAAGTGGTGCAGGCATACCGTTAATCCTAGCGCCCTTCCTCATCGCCGCGCCGCAATACCGCCATGAACATGGCATCGGTGCCGTGGCGGTGCGGCCACATTTGGACGGATTTTTCTTTTCCTACATTGCCCATATCCGGGATAAAATCCCGCGCATCCAGCTCCTGCGCGCCCAGCTTTTCTACCGCTTGGTCGACGATGTCACGGGTTTCGCGCAGGTCCGGCGAACAGGTGGAATACACCACGACCCCGCCCGGGCGCACGAGCTTTAAAGCAGAGGACAAGAGCTCGAATTGAAGTGTCGAAAGCTCGGCAATATCGTCCTCCGATTTCCGCCACCGCGCCTCTGGTCGGCGCCGCAATGCGCCCAGGCCCGAACACGGCGCGTCCACCAAGATGCGATCGAATCCCGAGCCGACCTGCGGGTTGCGGCCATCGGCCACATGAACGGTCACCGGCAGCCCTTGCACGGTCTTTTCAATCAGTTTCGCGCGGTGCGGTGATACTTCCACGGCATCGACCTGCGCGGACTCGATGCGCGCCAAGGCCCCCATCAAGGCCGCCTTGCCACCTGGGCCCGCACATAGGTCGAGCCAACGTCCCTGGTCGGTACCGCTGACAGGAACCTCGCACACCGCGCGGGCGATAAGCTGCGAGCCTTCATCTTGTACCGCGGCCATGCCCTGCTGGACCGGTTCCAATTGGCCTGGGTCCCCAGAATCCATATACACCGCGTAGGGCGAGTAGGTACCTTCTTCGTTTCCGGTAATCAGCGCCAGTTCCTCGGCGGAAATTTCGCCCGGCCGCGCCACCAGGTGCACGCTCGGTCGCTCGGAATCCGCCGCTAAGGCAGCCGGCAATTCCTCGGGGTCGACAACGCGGGCAAAAGACTCCGCGATCCACGTTGGGTGCGCATGCCTAAAGGCCAGGCCCGCAACCTCACCTTCTGGGGCAAGGCGCTTGAGCCACTCATTCGGCGGGGTCCGGGTAATGGTGCGCAAGATGCCATTGGCAAACCCTTTGGCTTTTTCTTCCCCGCCCGCCACGACGAGCCGGACGGAGGTATCTACCGCAGCGTGGGGTTCCACGCGCGTATAGAGCACCTGGTAGGTGCCCAGACGCAGGGCATCGATGACCACCGGCGAGATTGCCTCCAACTCGCGCGAGGAGCACTGCGCGATTACCGCATCGAGCACGCCCAAGGTGCGCAGGGTGCCATAGGTAATCTCCGTGGCAAACGCGGCATCGCGGCCAGAAAGTTTCTGCTTGCGCAGCGCCTTGGGCAGGACGAGGTTGGCAAACGCATCCTCTTCACTTACCCGGCGCACCACATCGAAGGCAACGGCGCGGGCCGGATCCACGCCCTGGTCGATGGCGGCCTGCACCAGTGTTTTCCCCGCGCCCGTGTTCTTTGTGCCCGCATTCCGATTACCTCGGTTTCCTCGGTTATCCCGGTGGTCGCGGTTGCGCTGATCCTGCATGCCGCGACCACGCTGTGCGGATCCACGCTGAGCTTGGCCGCGATTGTCTTGGCCACGCTGCGCATTGCCTCGCTGCCCACCGCCGCGCTGGGGCGCGCCGTTCTTGCCGTGTTGTGTAGCCTCCGGCGCCTTGTCGCCGGACTTACTGCGGGAGCGGAATCCACCAGTCACTGGAACCTCACCTCTGCGTTCTTTCCTAATCCACGCGCCCAATCGGCCGCATTCATCATCTTTTTGCCCGGCGGCTGAATCCTATCCAGCTGCACCGGTTGCGTCGCGGTCCCGATGTACACCGCGTCCTTGCTAATCAGCGCCTCGCCCGGATGCAGCTGCTTGCCGATGCCCTCGGTGAGACTCACCGGGCCGAGCTTGAGGCGGGCATCGTCAAGCAGCGTCCACGCGCCCGGGCCTGGGGTGTGGGCGCGGATATGCCGGTCGATGGCGAAGGCAGGCTGCGCCCAGTCAATGCGGGCTGCCGCGGTAGAGATCTTCGGCGCATAGGTGGCTTCGCCGCTTTGGGCCTGCGGCTCCAGCGTGCCGGCCTCCAGCCCATCCATGGTGGCGACCAGGAGATCCGCCCCGGAATACGCCAGCCGTGTGAGCAGATCGTCCGCGGTATCGGTTCCGGTGATGTCTTCTGTAACCGTGCCGAATACCGGGCCCGTATCCAGGCCTTCTTCAATCCGGAAGGTGGACGCACCGGTAATATCATCGCCCGCCGCGATAGCCGCCTGCACCGGCGCCGCGCCGCGCCAGGCGGGAAGAAGGGAAAAGTGCAGGTTGACCCAGCCATGGCGCGCGACATCCAAGAGATCCTTGCTAATGAGATTGCCATAGGCCACCACCGGAATGGCCTCGGGCTGCAGCTCCGCCAGGCGCTCACGCAGGTTATCGCCATCCTCCGTGCCAGGCCGCAGCGTGGTCGGGGTCAACACCTCGATGCCGTGTTCTTGCGCCAGCGCCTTTACCGGGCTCGGGTGAAGGCTGCGGCCCCTGCCCTTCTTCGCATCGGGCCGGGTAATGACCGCTACCACTTCGTGGCTGGAGGCAAGCAATTTCTCCAATGCCACCACCGCCGGCTCTGGGGTGCCGGCAAAAATAATCCGCATACTGGATGAGTCTCCTCGAGGTCTCGGGTGAAAATTCTAGGGTACAACGAGCCTGCCTGCGTTGCCGAAGCTCGCCTACCCCGCGCTATTAAACCAATCGGCTTCGCGGATGGTACGCATGGCGGCCTTGCGGTCGGCATCGCCAAGCCGGCGCAGGAATAACACTCCATCAAGGTGATCGGTTTCATGCTGAATGCACCGAGCCAAAAGCCCCGAGGCGACCATCCCCACCGGCCTGCCTTCTACATCGCGCCCAGAGACAAATACCCGGTTGTGCCGCGGTGTATCGGCGCTAATCCCCGGGATGGATAGGCATCCTTCCGGGCCAACCTGCATGTCTTCTCCCAGCGGCGTCCACACGGGGTTGATGAGAACCCCGCGCAATCCGGCCTGGATAGGCGAACAATCATAGACAAAGATGCGCTTGAGAATGCCCACTTGGTTCGCCGCGAGTCCCACCCCGCCGGCGGCATCCATGGTCTCCAACATGTTCTGCGCCAGCGTGCGCAGGCTGGAGTCAAAGGTCGTAATCTCTTCGGCCCGCGTGCTCAGTACGGGATCCCCGTAGAGCCTGATGTCTAATTCCGCCACTGATTTGTCCCTTTCTCATGTACTGCCTATTCGCCTAAGTTTATGCGCACTTCTAACCCACGTGAATGGGATCGACCATGATGCGTAGTGGCAATTCATCCTTGCGCGCGCTGCGCGCCGCATTTGCCTTGCGCAAGGCGCGCCCGAGCTGCGATCGCGGCCCCAGCGGGGCGCGCACCACTAGGCGTTGGGGTGGGCCAAAGCGGTCCGCATCGTATTCCCCGGGGAGGCTGTCCCCTGGCGGGAGCGGAACCGGGCCTAAGACCTCGGCGTGCTCTGGCAGGTCCACCAACTGTTCGAAGGAATCCAGAGCCGCGTCCGCCCCATCGATGGCGGCGAAGTGCACGGCCGGCGGAAAGCGCACCTCGCGCCGGGCCCGCAATTCCTCTACCGCGGCCGCGACCATGTCCCAGCTCATGAAGTGGCGGACGACGGGAAGTTCCGGATCCGCGGCGATGATGACGCGCCCGCCCTTAAAATGCGGCCTGACCATGGTGGCCGCCTGCGCCCATTTGGCCAGGCAGTCCTCGGTGGCGCGCAAGTCTTGCCGGTTTAATAAGGTGCCCGCGTCCAATAGCAGCGCCGCGCCATAGGCGCCGCCATTCACCCGCGGCTCGGCGCCAGGGGTAGCAATCACTAATGCCGGGGCATTTTCAATTGAGCCCACGACCTTATTGCCGCCAGAAACCACGACGGACGTATTGGGAAAGGCGCGCCCCAATTCCTCCGCGGTGCGTTCAGAGCCTAAAACGATGGCGCGCAGGCGCGGCGAACCGCACTCGGTACAGCGATGATTGGTGGCAATGCGCCCGCACCAACGGCAGGTAGGCATGACGGCTTCCTCGCTTGAGCGCTCCGAGCTCGGAGGCAACCCCAATGGCCCGTTACAGTGGCGGCACCGCGCGGGAGAATGGCACTTTCCACAGGCCAAAATAGGCGCATACCCCTTGCGCGGGGCCTGCACTAGCACTGGTTCGCCGCGGTCGAGGGCCTGCTGCGCCGCCTGAAAGGCCGGCGCCTGCACAGAGGTCGTACCGCCCTCCAAGTCCCTAGAAATGGATAGCCCGTAGGCACCAATGGCCAAAATATCGGGCCGGCGCGCCTCTATGGTTGAGGCGCTCGGGATGAGGTTGTGTGCCCACCCAGAGTCCACCAATAATTGGGTTTCCGCCGTGCGCGAGTGGTTCGCCGCAATGAAGCTGCAATTTTCAAAGGCAGAGCGGGTGGTAAGCACCTCCCGGGCGTGGACGTAGGGCTTAATATTATCCACCAAGTTATCGTTACCATCATCAAAAATGACGGCCAGCTGCAGGTTGTCCACGGGGGTAAAAGCCGCCGAGCGCGTTCCAATGACGATTCGCGCCTGCCCCACCAAGGCCGAAAGATAGCGGCGATAGCGCGCTTGCGGGCCCATGCTATTGGTGAGCACCGTGATTTGTTTCGGCCCCACAACACCGCGCAGGGCGTTTTCAAGGGCGTCCACTACCTTTTGGTCTGGGACCACGATAAGGACGCCTCCCCCACCCAGGGCAACCTTGACCGCTAAGGCCGCGAGTGCATCTTCCCATTCATCGCCGGGAGCGATTTGCCACGCGGCACGTGCTAATTTCCCGCCCAGGATGGAATCAACAAAGGTTTCCCCATGTTGATAGGCAGACCACCCGGATAAATCGGGCTCGCTGGCGGCGCCGAGTTCTTCCCACGGCGTATCCAAATCCGCTTCTTCTGCCTTTGCGTGCCGCGGCGGAATGGCGGAGCGAATGATATCGGAGCAAATTCCGCCATAGCGATCCGCAAGGGCTTCCACCAGCCGGGACAGCTGCGGTGGATAAACGTGGAATGGGGAGATGACCCGCTCGATAAAGCGCAGCTGCCCGCCAAAATCGGACTCATGCTTGCGCTCGACGATGATCGCATCCACCAAGCGCCCATTGAACCGAATGCGCACCTTCACCCCGGCTTGGGCGCTATCAGATTCGGCCTCATCTACCAGGTAATCAAAGCCCCGATCGAGGTGGGCAACCCCTAGAAGAGGCAACACCCGCGCGACCGGTTTCCGGGCGGCGGGTGTTTTCTTAGGCATAAGCCCACATTCTACAGACCAGCGGCAGCGCGCAATTCCTCCACTCGGTCCAACTGCTCCCACGGCAGGTCAACGTCGGTACGTCCAAAGTGGCCGTAGGCGGCGGTCTGGCCGTAGATAGGACGCAGCAGATCCAATTCGCGGATGATGGCGGCCGGGCGAAGGTCAAAGACCTTATTGACGGCAGCCTGGATCTGCTCATCGGTCAAGTTCTGCTTCGCGGTTCCGAAGGTCTCGACGTAGAGGCCAACCGGCTTGGCGCGACCGATGGCGTAGGCCACCTGCACCTCTGCGCGATCCGCCAGGCCCGCGGCGACGATATTCTTGGCCACCCAGCGCATGGCGTAGGCCGCAGAGCGGTCCACCTTGCTGGGGTCCTTGCCGGAGAAGGCACCGCCGCCGTGGCGGGCCATGCCACCGTAGGTATCCACGATGATCTTGCGGCCGGTAAGGCCTGCATCGCCCATTGGGCCGCCCAAGATGAAGGAGCCGGAAGGATTGACCAAGAGGTTGGTCTCATCGGTGTAGTACTTATCAAGGCCGGCATCCTTAATGACCCAGTCCAGCACCTCGCTGCGCAGGTGGGTTTCTAGCCACTGGCTATCAACCTCAGGATCGTGCTGGGTAGAAATAACGACCGTATCCAGGTGAGAAGGCTCATTATTCTCGTTATATGCAAAGGTCACCTGGGTCTTGCCGTCCGGGCGCAGGTGGTCCACAATGCCCTCTTTGCGCACCTGGGTCAGGCGGCGGGACAGGCGGTGCGCCAAGGCGATTGGCAACGGCATGTACTCCGCGGTTTCATTCGACGCGTAGCCAAACATCAGGCCCTGGTCGCCGGCGCCGGCGGTGTCATTTTCCTCGTCATAATCCGCGCCCTGGTCGCGCGCCTCGGTGGAGGTATCCACGCCGGCACCGATTTCCTGCGACTGCTCGCCGATGGCGATGTTGACGCCACAGGTATTGCCATCAAAGCCCACATCGGAAGAGGTAAAGCCGATGGACTTTAGGGTCTCGCGCACAAGGGCCGGGATTTCCACGTAGGCGTTGGTGCGGACCTCGCCCACGACGTGTACCTGGCCGGTGGTAACCAGCGTTTCCACGGCGACGCGAGACTCCGGATCCTTTTCTAAAAGTGCATCCAAGATGGCATCCGAGATGGCGTCACAGATTTTATCCGGGTGCCCCTCAGTAACGGACTCGCTTGTAAAAAGACGAGCTTCCACTGCAGCGTTATCAGTCACAAAAACTTCCTTAGATTATTTACGTATTCGATACCGAGGCATTCTGCCCCTACCCATCATATGGCAACCCTAGACCAAGCGGTCTATAAACGCAATATTTAATTTCCCGGTTCAATCATTTCATTCACGGCGTCCAGAATCTGCGCCGCGACGACCT
The DNA here is from genome assembly GCF_000478095.1 of Corynebacterium sp. KPL1824. NCBI lineage: Bacteria > Bacillati > Actinomycetota > Actinomycetes > Mycobacteriales > Corynebacteriaceae > Corynebacterium > Corynebacterium sp. KPL1824. The sequence continues at coordinate 180,425 of NZ_KI515750.1, forward strand.
GCTTAGATCCATGCTCTACGCGCTGTGGTTCCTCGTTTCGCCGCAGGATCCACCCCTCGCTGCTTTCCCGGCCAAAGGTCACGCCGCGGCCGACCTCATTGGCCATCAGTACGTCGCACCCCTTACGCGCAAACTTTTCTTTCGCGTAATCCAGCGCCGAAGAATCGGCATCTCCCGTCTCGGCCGCGAAACCGACGATGACGCACTTCTGCGGCACCTCGCCTTCCTCGCGGGCTGCCACGAGAGACTTCAAAATATCTGGGTTTTCCACCATCTCTAGCGTCGCGAGCGCATCATCGGCCTTGCCCTTTTTCATCTTGGACTCGGCCACGTTCGCGGGCCGGTAATCCGCGACCGCCGCGGCCATGATGACGATATCGGCATCGCGGGATTCCTCGCGCATCGCGGCCTCCAAGTCTTGGGCAGAAACGATATTCCGGATCGTAGCCCCGCTCGGCACCGGCAACTCCGCGGTATTGCCGGCCACAATCGTGACATCCGCGCCCTTGTGTGCGGCCACCTCTGCCAGCGCATACCCCTGCCTGCCGGAGGAACGGTTTCCTAAATAGCGAACCGGATCCAATTCCTCTTGGGTGCCGCCAGCAGAAATGACCACCTTCAGCCCCGCCCAGCTGTGATCGATATGAAAGCCAGCGAGCTCGGTGCGCGCGATGGCCGCAATCTGTTCTGGATCCGGCAGCCTGCCCGCGCCCGTATCCTTACCCGTAAGGCGCCCGTGCGCTGGTTCCATGACGGTAATTCCGCGCCGGCGCAGGGTCTTTACGTTGTCTTGTGTCGCTGGGTTATTCCACATCTCGGTGTGCATGGCGGGCGCCACGATGATGGGACACGTTGCCACCAGCACGGTCGCGGTCAAGAGATCATCGGCGCGTCCCGCAGCCAAACGGGCAATAAGGTCAGCCGTGGCAGGGGCGATGACCACCGCATCGGCCTCCTGGCCTACCGCTACATGTTGCACGTCCTCTACGGCCTCAAAAACACTGGTGGAAACGGGATTTCCGGATAATGCCTCAAAAGTGGCGGCACCTACGAAGTTCAATGCGCTTTCTGTAGGAACGACGCGGACATTATCGCCATGTTCTTTGAAATTGCGCACCAAGTGGCAGGCCTTATACGCGGCGATGCCACCGGCAACGCCAAGCACGATATTGCGAGGAGATTTTGAAACAGTCACATCGCACAATCGTACCGTGCAGGCATGACAAGAGCCCCGCCCGGCCACCACGTTAGTTCCACAGAAGTGAAACCAAGTGGGCTTGGCCGGACGGGGCTGAAATGAGGCACAAGGTGCGCACGCGAAAGCGAGCGCTACTTACTTGCCTTCCTCGTGGTCCAACAGACCTGCGTCGATTTCGCGCAGCGCGATGGACAGTGGCTTCTCGCCGGGCTCTGGGTTAACCAGTGGGCCGACGAACTCAAAGACGCCTTCATCTTGCTCTTGGTAGTAGCTATTGATCTGGCGCGCACGCTTGGCAGCGAAAATTACCAAGGCGTACTTGGAAGAAACCTTGTCCAACAGCTCATCGATTGGCGGGTCCGTAATGCCAATCGGGTCATCAAATACCGGTTCCGACTTCGCGGATTCAGTGTTAGAAGGGGTGGTCACGTTAGTCACATGCACCTTTACATTGGTTGAAGATGGTCAAAAGAAGAGTCTATCCACGCAGGATATCACTAATGGCGGCCACTGCCTCATCTAGGTTTTCATTGACCACAACGTGATCAAACTCATCCTGTGCAGCTAGTTCCTCGTACGCAGTGTGCAACCTACGATCAATGACGTCTTGCGGTTCGGTACCGCGACCGGTCAGGCGCTCTACCAACACCTCCCACGAAGGCGGTGCCAAGAAGACCAAATCCGCTTCCGGCAAGGCCTTGCGAACGCTGCGCGCACCGGCCAAATCGACCTCGACGAGAACCGGGCGACCGGCGTCCAAGGCCTCTTCTACGGGCCGGGCGGGTGTTCCGGAACGCTGCAATCCGCCGTGAATATCTGCCCATTCGAGCATCTCACCGGCATCAATGCGTTCCTGAAAGGCCTCAGGGGTGACGAAGAAATAATCCACGCCATCTTGCTCCCCGGGGCGGGGCTGGCGCGTTGTCATAGACACGCTGAAATACAGCCCCTCGACGTCATGCCGTAGACGCGAGACTACGGTGGATTTCCCCACTGCGGAAGGACCCGCCAACACGACGAGGCGACCGCGAGCAGTTGCGTCAGCCATAGACGTGATTATTCGTCGTCGTAACCGAAGCGCTCAAGCAGAGCACGACGCTGGCGCTCACCCAGACCGCGCAGGCGACGGGTCTGCGCAATCTCCAGATCTTCCATGATTTCCTTGGCCTTGACCTTGCCAACCTTAGGCAGAGCCTCGAGGAGTGCGGAAACCTTGGTCTTGCCGATGATCTCATCGGTCTCAGCCTTTTCCAGCACGTCCTTCAGGTCGGTCTCGCCGCGCTTAAGCGCAGCCTTGAGCTCAGCGCGAGCCTTGCGGGCCTCAGCGGCCTTTGCGAGAGCTTCCTTACGCTGCTCATCAGTCAACTTTGGAAGGGCCACGAGTTTCCTCCGATTCATTAGATTGCTTCTATTACTTCTGATACTTGGTACCAGATTCCGGTTGCCAAACGCGATGGAAATACCGCGGAAAGTTACCCTGAACCTTCGAGCACACCGACTTCTGATTATCCTAGCACCGCTAGTGACACGATGACGATAGGCGACCCAGATGGGTCACTCATTTTAGCACGTCAACGCACATGCCTAGACCAAAATACCAGGTAAACGGCGCGGCCGTTAATTGGCCCCGCCGCGTGTCCTAATCCCGGAATTGGTCTGCGGTATCGATCACCGCTTTGCGCAGGTCATCGACCTGGGGGCCGCGTTGCAAGACGGCACGGGAGACGTTGGCGAACCCAAGCTGCGGGCACGCAGACACAATGGAGTGCACCTGCGCGGGACCTGCCCCTTGGGCGCCGACGCCGGGAAGCAGCACCGGCCCATTAAGCGCGTCCAAGCGGGGTGGGTCCTCGACGGTCGCACCCACCACAACGCCGACGCTTCCAGCAACACCAGCCTCACGCGCTGAGGCATTAAAGGCGGCGCACTCATCGATGACCGCCTGGGCAATCGAGTCCGCAGTCCCCGCGGGCACCGCCTGAATGGCGCGCGCTTCTGGATTAGAGGTTGCCGCCAAGACGAAGACGCCCCGGTTGTTTTCTTGCGCCGTGGCAATGGCCGCGCCCAGCGCCCCTACGCCGAGATACGGCGATAAGGTCACCGAGTCGGCCCGCAGGGGCGAGGTCTCCCCTAGCCAGGCATCGCCATAGCCTTCCATGGTGGAGCCGATATCGCCGCGCTTGGCATCGGCTACCGTGAGGCACCCTGCCTCGCGCAGGCCGGCCAGCGTTTCTTCCAAGACCGCAAAGCCTGCGGCACCGAAGCGTTCGAAGAAGGCCACCTGCGGCTTTACCAAAGCGGCGGAATCCGCAAAGGCCTCGACGCAGCGCAAGCTGAAAGTACGCAGGCCCTCCGGGGAATTATCCAGCCCCCACTTCTCTAAAAGGTACGGGTGCGGATCGATGCCTACGCAGAGCCGCCCGCGCTCGCGGCCGGCGTCTTCCAAGCGCTGGCCAAAGGGTTTAGTTACATGGTCCATGCTCAAGCTCCTGAAGTGCGCGGACCTGCAAATCACCCTGGCGCAGCGCCTCGATGCCCTGCACCGCCGCCGTAATGCCCTGGACCACCGTGACGAGCGGCAGGCCCATGTGCACCGCTGCGGCGCGGATATCGTAGCCATCGTGGCGCGCACCGGCAGAGCCGGCTGGCGTATTAAGAATCCAGTCAATCTCGCCGTTGAAAATCTTGTCCACGATGGACTCTTCGCCCTCCTTGGCCTCAGAGACCTTGACGGCAACCTCGCACTCGATGCCGTTGCGGCGCAGCATCTGCGCGGTACCGGCGGTGGCGACGATGTTGTATCCCATGCGCGCCAAGCGCTGGATGGGGAAAATCAGGGTGCGCTTATCCCGGTTGGCCACGGAGACGAAGATGGTTCCTTCCGTGGGCGGCACGGCGAAGGCGGCGATTTCGCCCTTGGCATAGGCCGCACCAAAGTTGGTGGCCAGCCCCATAACCTCGCCGGTGGACTTCATCTCTGGCGACAACAGGGTATCCAGCAAGCTACCGTCTGGCCGGCGGAAGCGCTCGAATGGCAAGACCGCTTCCTTGACCGCAATCGGGTGATCGAGCGGCAAGGAACCACCATCGTAGACCGATGGGATAAGTCCTTCTTCCCGCAGTTCCGCGATGGTGGATCCCATCATGATGCGGGCGGCAGCCTTAGCCAGCGGCACACCGGTCGCCTTGGACACGAACGGAACGGTGCGCGAGGCGCGCGGATTGGCCTCGATGACATAAAGGATATCGTCCTTCAAGGCGAACTGGACGTTCATCAGGCCCTTCACGCCAATGCCCTCGGCCAAGCGGCGCGTGGACTCGCGCACCTTGTCGATGTCCTCTGGCCCCAGCGTCATCGGCGGCAGGGCGCACGAGGAGTCGCCGGAGTGAACGCCGGCTTCCTCGATGTGCTCCATCACGCCGCCCAAGTAGACCTCGTTGCCGTCGCACAGGGCGTCGACATCGATCTCGATGGCCGAGTCCAAGAAGCGGTCCACCAAGACCGGGTGGTCTGGGGAGAGCTCGGTGGCGCGCTCGATATAGTTCTCCAGCGACTGCTCATCGTAGACGATTTCCATGCCGCTGCCGCCCAATACGTAGGAAGGGCGAACCAGAACCGGGTAGCCGATGGAGGCCGCGACCTTCCGAGCCTCCTCGAAGGAGGTTGCGGTGCCATACGATGGCGCTGCCAGCTCTGCCTCATCGAGGACCTTGCCGAATTCGCCGCGGTCCTCGGCGGAGTCAATGGCCGCAGGGCTGGTGCCCACCACCGGTACGCCGGCGGCGTCGAGGCGCTCTGCCAGGCCCAGCGGGGTTTGGCCGCCCAGCTGCACCAGCACGCCGGCAACCTCGCCGGAGGCTGCCTCTGCGTGGTAGACCTCCATGACGTCTTCGAAGGTCAGCGGCTCGAAGTACAGGCGGTCAGCGGTGTCATAGTCGGTCGATACCGTCTCTGGGTTGCAGTTGACCATCACGGTCTCATATCCCTTGCGGGAAAGCTCAAGGGCGGCGTGCACGCAGGAGTAGTCGAATTCGATGCCCTGGCCAATGCGGTTCGGGCCAGAGCCCAAGATGATGACCTTGCCCTTCGAGCCTTCCGGTGCTGGGTGCACCTCGGTTTCGGCATCGGGGTCCAACTCATAAGAGCTGTAGTGGTACGGCGTTTGCGCCTCGAACTCGCCGGCGCACGTATCGACGGTCTTGAAGACGGGGCGAATGCCCATGCGCCAGCGCAGGCTGCGCACGCCATCCTCGCCGTTGAACTCGGGGCGCAGGGCGGCAATTTGGGCATCGGAAAGCCCAAAGACCTTGGCCTCGCGCAGGAGCTGCTCGGTGAGCACGGGGGCATCGACAAGCTCCTGGCGGAATTCCACCAGGCCCTCGAGCTCCGCAATGAACCATGGGTCCACGCCGGAGGCCTCGTGGACCTCGTCGACCGTAGCACCGAGGCGCAGGGCCAGCTCGATATCGTACATGCGGCCCTCGGTGGGGCGCTCGAGATCCTTGAGCACCGCCTGCACGTCGGTGGCGCGCTCGCCCGCAAAGTACTCATCCGGCTTGGTCCAGAACCCGTTGGGCTTGTTTTCCAGCGAGCGCATGACTTTATTCAGGCCGGAGATGTAGTTGCGGCCGATGCCCATGGCCTCGCCCACCGATTTCATCGTGGTGGTCAAGGTGTCATCGGCGCCGGGGAATTTCTCGAAGGCAAAGCGGGGCGCCTTGACAATGACATAGTCCAAGGTCGGCTCGAACGCCGCCTGGGTTTCGCCGGTGATGTCATTTTGCACCTCATCCAAGGTGTAGCCGATGGCCAATTTCGCGGCCAGCTTGGCAATGGGGAAACCCGTGGCCTTGGAGGCCAGCGCCGAGGAGCGGGATACGCGCGGGTTCATCTCGATGACGATGATGCGGCCATCATCCGGGTTCAAGGCGAACTGGATATTGCAGCCGCCGGTATCAACACCCACCTCGCGGATGATGTCGATGCCCAGATCGCGCATCTTCTGGAACTCGCGGTCCGTCAGCGTCAGCGCCGGTGCCACCGTCACGGAGTCACCGGTGTGCACGCCCAGGGCATCGACGTTTTCGATGGAGGCGACGACGACCACGTTGTCATCGCCATCGCGCATGAGCTCGAGCTCGAATTCTTTCCAGCCGAGGATGGATTCCTCGATGAGCACATTAGCCTCAGGCGAGGCCGCAAGCCCGCCGCCGGCGATGCGATCTAGGTCCTCGTTATTAAAGGCCAGGCCGGAACCCAGGCCACCCATGGTAAAGGACGGGCGCACCACGACGGGCAGGCCGAGCTTGTCGACGGTCTCGTGGACCTCATCCATGTTGTGGCACACCGCCGAGCGGGCGGATTCCCCGCCTACCGAGGCCACGATGTCTTTAAACTTCTGGCGGTCCTCGCCGCGCTCGATGGCATCGATATCGGCACCGATGAGCTCGATATCGTACTTATCCAAAATGCCCTGGCGGTCCAGCTGCACCGCGGCGTTCAGCGCGGTCTGTCCACCCAAGGTAGCCAGCACGGCGTCGATGGGGTGGCCTTCCTCGCTCTCCTTGACCAGGATCTTTTCAATGTATTCCGGCTCGATGGGCTCGACGTAGGTGTGGTCGGCGAACTCTGGGTCGGTCATGATCGTGGCCGGGTTCGAGTTCACCAGGGTCACGCGCAGGCCCTCATCCTTGAGGACGCGGCAGGCCTGGGTTCCGGAGTAGTCGAACTCGCAGGCCTGGCCGATGACGATGGGCCCGGAGCCGATGACCAGGACGTGATTAATGTCAGTGCGCTTTGGCATAATATTTCTTCCTTTTCCTGGGTGACTACTTATTCGGGGTGTGGTTGGCCATGAGCTCTAAGAATTGATCAAAGAGCGGGTTGGCATCGTGCGGGCCGGCGGCGGATTCCGGGTGGTACTGCACCGAAAAGGCCATGCCATTGCGCAGGGCGACGCCCTCGACCGTGTCATCGTTCAAGCAGATATGCGTGATGTGGGCCGGGCCGAAGTCCGAGGCGAATTCGGCGTCCTCATTGGCCAGGTCGTAGTTATCTGGCGCCTGCAGCGCGAAGCCGTGGTTTTGGGAGGTGATATCGATCTTGCCGGTCAGCAGGTTGCGCACCGGGACGTTGATGCCGCGGTGTCCGAACTTCATCTTGTAGGTATCTAGGCCCAGCGCGCGCCCGAGCAGCTGGTTGCCAAAGCAGATGCCAAAGAACGGGATGTCCGCCGCGAGCACCTTTTTGATGGTGGCAACTGTGTCATCGGCAGTAGCCGGGTCGCCCGGGCCGTTGGAGACGAAGACGCCGTCCGGGTTATAGGACTGGACTTCTGCAAAGGTGGTGGTAGACGGCACCACGATGGTCTCGATGCCGCGCTGGGAAAGGTAGCGCGGCGTTGCGGATTTCACGCCCATGTCAAAGGCGACGATGGTGTGCTTCTTTTCTCCTTGGGCCTCAACAACATAGGGCTTATCGGTGGATACCTCGGCGGCAAGATCCGCGCCCTCCATGGAGGATTGGCTCTTTACCTCCTCGAGGAGTTCCTCGACGGGCCGGGTGGCGGCCTCTCCGGAGAAGAGGCCCGCGGAGATGGAACCGTAGTTGCGCAGGTGGCGCACCAAGGTGCGGGTATCGATCCCGCGGATGCCGATGACGCCTTGGGCCTGCATTTCTTCGCTCAAGCTGCGTTCTGCACGCCAGCTGGATACGCGGCGGGACAGATCGCGGATAACCAGGCCTGCGACCCAGATATTATTGCCGTGGGACTCGTTGTCCTCATCGTTCCAGCCGGTATTGCCAATGTGCGGGGCGGCGGAAACGACGATTTGGCGGTGGTAGGATGGATCCGTCATCGTTTCCTGGTAACCGGTCATCGCGGTGGTAAATACGGCCTCACCGAGGGTGGTGCCGGTAGCGCCGAAGCCGTAGCCACGGAAGGTACGCCCATTCGCAAGGACGAGGATTGCTGGGGTTTTATCAGTCACGTCGTGGCCTTTCTGTGCCTTGATTGGGTGCTGTGTGCAAGGTTAATCATGGGTAGCGGTGTTCAGATCGAACGTTACCGAGCCGCGCAAGATGGTGTGGGTAACTCGCGCGCCGAATTCCTCGCCCGCATAGGGGTTGTTTTGGGACTTGGATGCGAGCTGCGCAGAATCGGATACCCAGTGGTGTTGTGGGTCAACGATGGTCAGGTTGGCAGGCTCCCCCACTTCCAAGGGGCGACCGTGGCCTGGCAGGCGCGTGATCTCAGCGGGGCGCTCGGACATGACGCGCGCGATAAAGCGCCAGTCCGCCAGGCCGGTTTCCACAAAGAGCTTGGCGATGACCGCCAGCGAGGACTCCAGCCCCAGCATGCCGGGGCGCGCGTTTTCGAATTCCACGCACTTGTCCTCGGAGCCATGCGGCGCGTGGTCGGTGGCGACGCAGTCAATGGTGCCATCAAGAAGCGCCTGGCGCAGCGCCTCCGTATCGCGCTGTTCGCGCAGCGGCGGGTTCACGCGGAAGAGGCCGTCATAGGTGCGCAGTTTGTCATCGGTCATCAGCAGGTGGTGCGGGGTGACCTCTGCGGTCAGCGGAATATCGTGTTCCTTCGCCCACTGCAGGAGCTCCACCGTGCCCTGCGTGGAGGCGTGGCAGATGTGAACGCGGTTGCCGTAATCACGGGCTAACAGGGCGTCGCGGGCAACGATGGATTCTTCCGCCACGCGCGGCCAACCGCGCAGGCCCAACCGAGCAGCGTTTTCACCCTCGTGGGCAGAAGACCCACCGGTCATGCGGTCATCCTCGGCGTGCTGGGCCAGTAGCACGTCCATGCCCTTGGCGTATTCCAGCGCGCGGCGCATCAGCTGTGGGTTCTGCACGCACTTGCCATCATCAGAGAACATGCGCACCTTGGCATCGCTGCGCGCCATCATGCCGAACTCCGTTAAGGACTTGCCTTCTAGGCCCTTGGTGATGGAGCCGACCGGGTGGACATCGCACAGCCCCAGCGCCTGGGACTTTGCCCACACGGATTCGGCGATGATGGGCTGGTCCGTGACCGGCGTGGTATTGGCCATGGTAAACACCGCGGTAAACCCGCCCTTGGCCGCGGCCTTGGAACCGGACTCGATGGTCTCGGTATCCTCGCGGCCTGGCTCGCGCAGGTGCACGTGCATGTCAACCAGGCCAGGCAGCAACACGTTGCCGCCACCGTCGATGGTCTCGGCAGCACCGTCTGCCTGCACCTCGGGCCCGATGGAGTCAATAACCCCACCGCGAATGAGAACGTTGGTGGGTTCGCCTTCCCCGTACAGGCGAATATTTTTAATCAGTAGTGGGTTCTCGGCCGGTGCGGACAGCCGGCCGGTAGCTGGGTACGTAGTCATTTTCTCTCCCTTTACGTGGCTTATGCTCTGCCCGGTTTAAATCCCGGCGTTATCGCCATTAGTCAGCAGCGTAAAAAGCACTGCCATGCGCATGTGGACACCGTTGTTGACCTGCTGCAATACCGTGGTTTTATCCATATCGGCCACGGCGTAGTTAATCTCCATGCCGCGCAACATGGGACCTGGGTGCATGACGATGGCGTCCTTGTGCAGCGCCGCGGCGCGCTGCTGCGATAGCCCGAATAGCTGCGCGTACTCGCGGTGGGACGGGAAGAAGCCGCCGTCCATGCGCTCTTGCTGCACGCGCAGCATCATCACGACATCGGCATCTGAAAGCTCTGCATCAAAGTCATAGGACACGCGCACCGGCCACTTGTCCACGCCCCACGGCATCAAGGTCGCAGGTCCCACGAGGGTGACCTCCGCGCCCAAGGTGTGCAGGAGATCCACGTTGGAGCGCACGACGCGCGAGTGCAGGCAATCGCCCACAATCTTTACCTTCAGGCCCTCGAAGCCATTATCGCCGCGCAGACCTAGGCGCTGGCGCATCGTGACGGCATCGAGCAAGGCCTGCGTCGGGTGCTGGTGCGCACCGTCACCGGCGTTGATAACGGCGGGGCCATGCCCATCTGGGTCCACCCACTGGGCCAGCTGTTGCGGCGCGCCGGAAGACGGGTGGCGCATGATGATGGCATCGGCGCCGATGGCCGCCAGCGTCAGGCCCGTATCCTTCAAGGATTCGCCCTTTTTCACGGACGAGGTCGACGCCGAGAGGTTGATCACGTCAGCGGACATCCACTTGCCGGCCGTTTCAAAGGACGAGCGCGTGCGCGTGGAGTTTTCATAGAAAAGTGTATAAATCGTGCGCCCGCGCAGCGTCGGCAGTTTCTTGACCTCGCGGCCATCGAGCGCCTCGCGGAAGCGATCGGCCTCATCCAGCAGGCCGATGATCTCTGCGCGGGATAGTTCCGCGCTATCGATGAGGTGTTTCATGAGTGCGTTCCCCTTATCTGCGCGGTATCGCCCGCGGACGTAGAGCGGGTGAGAACAACGGCATCGCGGCCATCAATGTCTTGGATATATACGGAGACATCTTCTTCCCGCGCCGTGGGCAGGTTCTTGCCCACATAATCGGCGCGGATGGGGACTTCGCGGTGCCCGCGGTCAACTAATACGGCCAACTGGATAATCGAAGGCCGGCCGACATCACCCAATGCATCGAGGGCGGCGCGGATGGTGCGGCCGGAATAAAGGACATCATCGACCAAGATGACCGTGGCATTATCGATGCCGCCGTCTGGGATGGAGGTCGGTTGCAGGGCACGGTGCGGGAAATTGCGCAAATCGTCCCTGTACAACGTGATGTCGAGCGAGCCCCACGGAACGGGAACCCCGGAAAACTCGTGTATTTTCTGCGCGAGGCGCTGCGCTAGGGGCACTCCGCCTGAGGGGATGCCCAGCAAAATGACCCGCGGGGCCTCCGCGGAATCGAGCGCCGTCTTTTCAATAATCTGGTGCGCGATGCGTGCAACGGTACGCGAGACATCATCGGCGCTTAAAAGCTCCAATTCGTTCGCGTTCACGTCAGTTCCACTCATCGTGACCTCCTTCCCCGCCTCACGGTGCGGTCATTAAAGGATGCCTGTCAATGAACTTGTAGACGTCTATGCTGATAGACACGTATTACTCTAGCACCTTACCCACCCGTGGGTGAGGCTTAGCCGAAAGAGGTGCATCACGCAGTGAGTTTCTCCGCGCAGCACGTAGTCCCAGCCTCCCGCGAACACGTCTGGCAGTGGCATTCCCGGCCAGGGTCGCTCGCACGCCTAAACCCACCTTTCGCATTCATGAAGCCCGTGCAACAGGCCACCGATCTGGGCGATGGCACCTCCCTACTTTCCCTGCCGGGCGGTTTGCAGTGGACGGCCCAGCACGATCTATCGCGCTACCAGGCCGGCTATAGCTTCAGCGATGTCTGCATCAACGCGCCGATCCGCAAATTTGCCAAGTGGCGTCATACGCACCGGTTTGCCGATCACCCAGGCGGCACGCTGATTACAGACGAGGTCGATACCCGCATTCCCGCTGCGGCCCTCAACTCGCTATTCGCCTACCGGCAGCACCAGCTCATCCAGGATATTGCCTTTGAAAACCGCCTGCGCGAAGGCCAGCTCGGCCACAAGCCGTTGACCATCGCCATCACCGGCTCGCGCGGCAGCGTGGGCAGCGCGCTGACCGCACAGCTACAAACTTTGGGCCACACCGTGATCCAGCTCGTACGCGGCAGCGCCGAACCCGGCCAGCGCGAGTGGCGCCCGCACCACCCGCGGCCCGATCTCCTCGAGGGCATCGACGTGCTGGTGCACCTAGCCGGCGAGCCCATCTTTGGGCGCTTTAATGACAGCCACAAGTCCGATATCCGCGACTCCCGCGTGGGCCCACCGAAAACCTCGCCCGCCTAGTGGCCGCCACCGATTCCGTGCAGGCCATGGTGTGTGCCTCTGCCATCGGCTTCTACGGGTCTGAGCGCGGCGATGAGCTGCTAACCGAGGAAGCCGAGCGCGGCGAGGGCTTTCTTGCCGATGTCGCAGCGGACTGGGAGAAAGCCTGCGACCCCGCCCGCGAGGCCGGGAAGCGCGTGGTCAATATCCGCACCGGCATCGTGATGTCCGGCAATTCCGGCCTGCTACCGCTGTTGCGCGCGCTGTTTTCCACAGGGCTTGGCGGCGCCTTTGGTGACGGCAACTTTTGGTACAGCTGGGTCGCCTTAGACGATCTCACCGACTCCTATATACGCGCCATCGTGGATGAGAACCTTAAGGGTCCGGTCAATGGGGTATCACCAAACCCGGTGCTCAATAAGGACTTCGTATCCGCCTTGGGATCCGAATTGCACCGACCCACCATCCTGCCGATCCCCCAATTCGGACCCGCTTTGCTCCTGGGCAAGCAAGGCGCGCAAGAACTCGCCTTGGCCGACCAGCGGGTGAAGCCACAGGTGCTCGAGGACATAAGCCATACCTTCCGCTACCCCACCATCGACGCCGCCTTGGCGCACGAACTCGGCGGCGAAAGCCTGTGGGAGTCGCCGTAGGAGCGCTATGAGTTAGGTAAACTAGGCAGGGTTGACCATTATCCCCGATTAGTACATGGATTGAGACTACTTACGTGTCTGAAGAACCAACCCTGTATCCCGATACGCCCATTGAGGATGTCACCCTAGAGCGCATCGGTGAAATTTTTGACTCCGAAAAGCTCGAGTACCGCGTAGAAGAACAGACCGTCGGCGAAGGCGAGACGGTAAAGATCCTGCGCACCGGCTTTTCCAATATCGCCATTGCCTTGCAGGTGCGTGACGATGTCCTCGTCGCAGACTCCGTCTGGCGCGGCAACGCCCCAGCCTCGGAAGGCCCGCAACTGCTCATGGTCCTCAATAAGTGGAACCAGCAGCACTTCGCGCCCACCCTGCGCTTTTTTGAATCGTCCGAAAACAATCTGGCCGTCTCCGGCGTGCGCGAAATCAACATTTCCCATGGCCTGTCCCGCAACCAGATCGGTGCCTTCGTGATGTCCACCTTGGACTCCATGCTGCAGTCCATGGCTTTTGTTGAAGAGCACTACCCACAGCTTGTCACCTGGGAGGAGCATAACCATGACTAATGCATCCACCGCATCTACCGAAAACAATTTGCCCGAGGTCGATCTAGACCGCGTCGTAGCTGCCATGGGCACCTTCGACATTGAGCTGACCAAGGTGGAAGGCGAAATTGACGCCGCCACCGCCAACCTCAATGGCCTGCCCACCATGTTTGCGGTCCTGGATTCCGTTGTCATCGTGCGCTGCGATGTGCCAACCGATGCCTCGTTCTCCAAGGCCGATGCCGGACTCTTCCTCGCCGCCAACCAGATCAACTCTGTAGCATTCGGCGCGCGAGCAGTTATTTCTGAGCACGACGATATGCTCGTCGTCCGCACCGAGCGCGATATTCCCGCCGCCGCCGGAATGACCGATGAGCAACTCACCACCGCTTTGAAGAAGGCCGTCGATGCCGTCATCAACGGCCAGGACGCCATGGTTTCTGCCGCCGAAGAAATGGCCAAGCTCGGTTCTGAAACCGCGGCGAAGGCTGGCAATAACGGCGAGGACAACTCCACGCCGTCCGGAAACGCCTAGCCTGCCTTTTCTCTAAGCGCCTCCCCGCACTTGTTTCGCCCGCCTCGCGCACTCGCGTGCTATGGCGCGGCGACGGTGCGGGTTTTTGGGCGGCTAGTGCCTAGTCCGCATCTAGAATGCGCTGCTTTTCTGCCTCCGGATCGAATTCGGGCGCGGGCCACGACAGGTTCAGGTGCCGCAGTGCATCGACGATGAGATATTTCAAGGCCATGCGCGCGTACTTCTTATTATCCGTGGGGATAACAAACCACGGTGCCCAGAGCTCATCCGTCCGGCGGATGGCATCTTCATAAGCCGCCATGTATTTATCCCAATAGCCGCGCTCTTCAAGATCTGAAGGATCGTACTTCCAGAACTTATCCTCGCGCTCGGTGCGCTCGATGAGGTTTTCCTTTTGGAACTCCGGCGAGATATGCAAAAAGACCTTCAAGATCTTTACCCGCTTTCCGGCGAGCTCTTGCTCATACTCACGAATCGCCTCGAAGCGGCGGTCGATCTCTTCCTCATCCACCCACTCGTGTACGCGCTGAATCAAGACGTCCTCATAGTGGGAACGGTCAAAGGCCACGACTTGGCCAGGAACCGGATCGTGTTTGCGGATGCGCCACAGGAAATCGTGGTGCATTTCCTCTTCCGTGGGCTTGCCAAAACCGACGGTCTTCGTGCCCTGCGGATCGAAGACGGAAAAGACATGGCGAATCGCCCCGCCTTTGCCGGAGGTATCCATTCCTTGCAGGACCACTAAAAGCGAGGGTGCGTCATCGGCATGGGCCCTACCATTGGCAAAAAGGCGCTCCTGCAAGTCATAGAGCTCATCGTCATAGCGTTTGAAGCGGTCTTCTAAATCAGACTTTGAGCCATCGAAACCTGGAGTTCCCGTGGGATCGACATCGACAAGCCGAAAGGTTTTTCCGGCGCGCAGGTCGAGCGCATCTTTGATCTTAAATTTACCCATGGCAATTATTGTACAAACGCCACGGTATGGGCCCCGTGCGAACCGGCTGTCTCCCGCGGCACAGTGCAGCGGGAGACGGGGAACGGCTTGATTTAAGAGTTTTCCTCTTCCGCGTCTGCTTCCGGTTCAGTAGCCGGGGCTGACTCCTCGGGCTCCTCTGACTCTCTTGGCGCCTCTGCGGGCGTCGAGACTGCAGAGTCCTCTTGGGAGTCTTCGGATTCCGCGGCGTCGCTTTCTTCCTCATCGCCGTCGTTATTCATCGGGCTTAGCTCAGAACGAGATTGCGCGACGTCATCCAAGACCGCGTGGATATACGGTGCGGCTTGATCGTGGGAATACTGCGAGGCCAGCTCCACGCCTTCGACGACGGCCGTCGCGGTGGGAACGTCCGGATTAAACAACAGCTCCCAGACCGAAAGGCGCAAGATTGCGCGATCGACGGCGGGGATCCGGTGCAGCTCCCAGTTCTGGGAAAGGTACCGCGAGATCGTGTCATCGATAGCGTCTAGCTCTTCTGCGACACCTTGGACGATGACCTTGGTGTAATCCGCGATCGGCGCTACCGCGTGGCGATCCTCGCGCGCCAAGGCAACGCGGTCCTCAACGATGGCAACGGGATCAACGTCTCTGTTCTCCGCTTCATAGAGGATATCCGCTGCGCGCCGGCGCGCCCGGTAGCGCGCGGTATGCCGTTTATGATTGATATCCCGCTTAGCAGTATTATCAGACAAGATAAGGCCCTAGTTGTTGACGCGGGACAGGTACTCGCCGGTGCGGGTATCGATCTTTAGTACATTGCCGATTTCAATGAACAGCGGCACCTGGATCTCGGCGCCGGTCTCCAGCGTGGCGGGCTTGGTGCCGCCGGAGGAACGGTCACCCTGCAGGCCTGGCTCGGTGTGCTCTACCTTGAGGTCGACGGAGATAGGAAGTTCCGCGAACAATGCCTCATCCTCGTAGAAGGAGACCTGCACGCGCATGTTTTCCAGCAGGAAACGTGCGGCATCGCCAAACTTATCTGGCGAAAGCTCAAACTGCTCGAAGGTCTTTTCATCCATGACGACGTAGCTGGTGCCGTCGTTGTACAGGTAGGTCATATCGCGACGGTCCACCGTAGCGGTTTCTACCTTGACGCCCGAGTTCCAGGTCTTGTCCACGGTCTTTCCGGAGACAACGTCCTTGAGCTTGGTGCGCACGAATGCTGGGCCCTTGCCCGGCTTCACATGCTGAAACTCGGTAATCTGCATCAGCTTGTTGTCAATCTTGAGAACGAGTCCGTTCTTGAAATCAGTAGTATCAGCCATTGCGGTTAAACTCCCGAATATTGTGGTTGAAAGGTTGAAAGCAAAGTATAAGCCTACCGGATAGCCCGCACCCGCTGGGCCACCGGTACCCCCTAAAATCTCCTCCCCGGAAAGAGAGGAGTCGCAGGGGCCAAGCCTACCTATGCGGGCAGCTCAGTAAAGTCCTTGGAGGCGGCGGTAATGATCTTCGGGGCTCCATCGGTGATAATCAGCGTATCTTCGATGCGCACGCCGCCCTTGCCCGGCACATACACGCCCGGTTCGATGGTCAGCGTCATCCCTGGCGCCAGCTCGCCCTTACCGGTCGTGGCGGCAAAGGGTGCTTCGTGCACGTCCAAGCCCACGCCGTGCCCGGTGGAGTGGACGAAGTAGTCGCCGTATCCGGCGTCGGCGATAACGTTGCGGCAGGCGGCGTCGACATCGGAAAGCGACGTGCCCGCTACCGCAGCCTCCACGCCAGCCTGCTGGGCGCGCAGCACCAGATCGTAGATCTCCTTGGCAAAGTCATTTGCCGTGCCCACGACATAGGTGCGGGTGCAGTCGGAGTTAAATCCGCGCAGGTGAGCGCCGAAGTCGATGGTGACCAAGTCCCCGTCCTCGATCACGCGGTCATCCGCGCCGTGGTGCGGCATGGCGGAGTTCGGGCCAGAGGCCACGATGGTATCGAAGCTCACTCGCTCCGAGCCTAGGATGCGCATGCGGAATTCCAGGTCGGCGGCAACTTCGCGCTCCGTGCGGCCCGCACGCAACTCACCGGCGGCAAGAAGATCTTCCAATGCCTGGTTAGCAAGCGCCGCGATTTCCTCGAGCTTTTCCAGTTCTACAGCATCCTTCGTGATGCGGATGTCCTCGATGATTCCAGAAATCGGCACCAAGGTGACCCCATCCGGTGCGGAATCCTTCAGATCTTCCAGTTCCGATACGGACATGTAGTCGGCTTCGAAGCCGACGCGAACCGGGGTCTCATCCTTGTCGAATTGCTGCAGGAGCACCTTGCCCACAGAACGGCCTTCGACCGCCTCAAGATCCGGAACTTCCTGCGCAATCTGGGTGGTATAGCGGCCATCGGTAGCCATCAGCGCGGAGAGATCCTTGCGCAGCAAAAGCCCACCATTGGAGCCTGAGAATCCGGACAGGTACCGGACGTGGATCAAGTGGGTTACCAATACCGCATCAATGCGCTGACCGGCTAATTCCGCGGCTAGCTTCCGGCGGCGATCGCTGAAACGGGTATCTGCAAGTGCCATAAAATCATCCTTTGCGGGAACGTAGTGAAGCTTAAAAAAATTTATTCTTCCACTATAACTATTTCCGCGGCGCAGGTGGCTAGGTTCGAAGCCTTCTTTCCATCCGCGCCCGAGGGGCATGGATCTGGCCGGTGCTTATTGGCACAGATAGTCCACCGCGGCGCAGTATCCAAAGACCCCCAAGCCGGCGATGACACCGCGGGCAATGGGGCTTAGATAAGAATGATGGCGGAATTCTTCCCGGGCGTGCACGTTGGAGATATGCACCTCCACGAAACCGGCGCCATCGGCAATCTCTGCCAGGGCGTCGCTCAAGGCAACGGAGGTATGCGTCAGCCCACCTGGGTTTATGATGACCGCGCTGCCGGCATCGGCGGCCGCATGGACCTTCTCAATGAGCTCGCCTTCAAAATTAGACTGGAAAAACTCGACCTCTGCCCCGTGCTTCGCCGCACGCTCGGACACGAGCTTTTCAACATCGCTTAACGTCGTAGAACCGTATACGTCTGGTTGGCGCTTGCCCAACCTATTGAGGTTCGGGCCATTGAGAACAACGATTTTCATATCTACTCCGTGATAGCGGCATATGCCGCTTCTAGTTCTTCGCGCGTCGGACCCTCTATCCGCGTCGTCGCGCCGATTCCGGTTAGCGCCACGAAGCGGATCTTGCCGTCGCGGTTTTTCTTATCGTGGGTCATCGCCTCATATAGTTCCGCGAATTTCCCGAATTGATACGTCGTAGGCAGGCCGATATTGGTCAGGATGCTGCGGTGCAATTCCACGAGTTCCGCATCTATCAGGCCCCGCTGGTGGGAAAGGTTCGCAATGAACATCATGCCTACGGCTACCGCATTGCCGTGGCGCCACGCATAGTTTTCCTGCCTTTCTATGGCGTGGCCAAAGGTATGCCCATAATTGAGGGTCTCGCGCAGCCCGGCTTCCTTGAGGTCTTCTCCCACCACCGCTGCTTTCACCGCGATGGACCGCTCAATCAGTTCGGGCAGGACACCGCGTGGGTCAAGGCAAGCACCTGGATTTTCCACATAGCGTTCCACGATGACCGGATCATGAATGAACCCGGTCTTAATGATCTCAGCGGAACCAGCCACGATCTCCGCCTGTGGCAGGGTCTCTAGGCGCTCCAGATCGACGAATACAGAGTCCGGCTCGTGGAAGGCGCCGACGAGGTTCTTCCCGGCCTTCGTATTGATTCCGGTTTTCCCGCCCACCGCGGCATCAACCATGGCGAGAAGGGTCGTAGGAACCTGAATGACCTTAATGCCGCGCATCCATCCGGCGGCGACAAAGCCTGCCATGTCCGTGGTTGCCCCGCCGCCTACACCAATGACGACATCGCTGCGGCTAAAGCCGGCCTCACCAAGGCGGTCCCATACGCCTCCCACCACGCTCAGTTGCTTGGCCGCTTCTGCATCCGGCACCTCGCACAAGACGGGGGTAACGCCCTGTGCTTCAACGGATGCTGCGAGTTCTTCTGCGGCGGTGCGCAGGGCAGGCTGGAAGATCACCGCCGCCTTATCGGCACCTGTGTCCGCGCAGCGCCGCGCGATATCTTCGCTGAGACCCGCTCCAATGCGGACCTCATACGGGCTCGGTCCGTTAACGGCGATGGTAGGCATGATGGTGTCCTTTCTACGGAGCTTCAGCCTGCAGGATTGCGCGGATAGGTGTAACTGCCCCGCCTAGAGGGTTTCTAAAAAGCCCAGGATATCGCCCACGACCTGCTGCGGGGAGCGAGTATCCGTGCGCACGCGGAAATCGGCTACCTCCAGGTAAAAGGGCCTACGCGTTTCCACGATGGAACGATAATGTTCAACCGGATTATCCGCCGCTAATACCGGACGGTTGCGATCGTCGGCCGTGCGGCGCGCGCCTTCTTCTGCGGAAATATCGAGGAAGACGACGGTGTGGCGCTCCAGAAGCTCGCGCGTAGAGGCCGTCATCACCGCGCCCCCACCAAGGCTTACTACCCCACCCTTCTGCAGGGCTTCAGCGACATGTTCGGCCTCGAGCTCGCGAAACGCCGGTTCGCCTTTCTCACTAAAGACCTCGCCGCAGGGTTTTCCCTCGGCCATTTCGATCAGGTGATCCGAATCCACCAGATCGCAATTCAGCGCATGCGAAAGCCGGCGGCCAATCGTGGACTTTCCCGCCCCGGGCGGGCCAATCAATACGACGCAAGGATGCGGTTGTCCCGTTACATCGGTTGGCGTTGTCATCATTTACTCCTGGTTAAAGGCGAGTCGCTGCGAAACGTATTCTTCATATGCAGCAATGGCGCGGGAGGTTTCGCTCAAACTATCCCCGCCAAATTTATCTAAAACTGCGCGCGCTAGCACGAGGGAGACCATGGCCTCAGCCACAACTCCTGCTGCCGGCACGGCGCAAACATCTGAGCGCTGGTGAATTGCGGTGGCATCGGCACCCGATTCCATATCGATCGTCTGCAAAGCACGCGGCACCGTGGAAATCGGTTTCATGGCGGCGCGGACCCGCAATTGCTGCCCGTTAGTCATGCCGCCTTCCAAGCCGCCGGCACGGTTGCTCAGGCGAGTCACGCCGTCCTCGGTGCGGACTATTTCATCGTGGGCTTCGGAGCCGCGCCGACGCGCCTCTTCAAAGCCATCGCCGATTTCTACGCCCTTGATCGCCTGAATGCCCATCAATGCTCCGGCCAGCTGTGCGTCCAAGCGGTCATCGCCCGAGATATGTGAGCCGAGGCCAATGGGGAGGCCATCGACGATTACCTCGACGATGCCGCCTAAGGTATCGCCCTGCTTCTTGGCGGCTTCAATCTCTGAAATCATCGCGGATTCGGCGTCCTTGTCAAAGGCGCGCACCGGCGAGTTGTCGATGTCCTCGATATCCGCAAAGCTCGGGGAAGCACCCGCATAGGGCTGCGATGCGCCGATGGAAATCACGTGGGAGAAGACTTCAACGCCTAGCGTTTCCCGCAGGAAGTTCCGCGCTACCGTCGCGGCGGCGACACGTGCGGCGGTTTCCCGGGCAGAAGAGCGCTCTAAGATGGGGCGGGCCTCGCTGTGGTTATATTTCACCATGCCGGCGAAATCGGCGTGGCCTGGCCGCGGGCGCTGCAAGGGCGCACCCCGGCCCGAATTCATCGCCTTGGCTACGTCCTCATCGTCCATATCGATGGGATCTGCGGACATGACGGTAGTCCACTTCGGCCACTCGGTATTGCCAATCATGATGGCAATGGGGCTACCAATGGTCAGTCCGTGGCGTACGCCGCCCAGCAGCGTGACCTCATCGGCTTCAAACTTCATGCGCGCACCGCGGCCATATCCAAGGCGGCGCCGCGCAAGCTGATGGGAAATATCAGCACGGGTAATGGGTACTCCGGCCGGCATGTGCTCCAGCATGGAGATCAGTGCCTGGCCGTGGGATTCACCAGCGGTAGTCCAACGAAGCATGCGGGTATTATCGCACGGCACCTATACACACGGAGCAACTAGGCACCCTAATATATTCGCCTCACCCCTCAAAGAGGGGATACGCAACCATAACCAGCCCAGCGGATACCACCATCGAGGGCCCGTGGGGCACACCGCCCTTGGTCCGCGCGATGCCGCTTGCGATCAAGGTGAGTACAGCGGCACCGCCACAGGCGATGATAACCGCCAGCGGGCCTGCCGTGGCACCAACGAGCATGCCCAGCGGCAGGGCCAACTTTATATCTCCCCCGCCGATGCCAGCACCCCGCAGCGCCACTAGGAGGTACAGCACCGGCCAGAATAACCCGCCCCAATTAACAACAGTGACCGATAGAACCCCTGCTGGGATGGTCAGCGCATCGGGCAAGCGCCGCTCGCGAATATCCCACCAGCTCAAGGCGGCTGCCCACAGACCATAAACTATTCCCCCGAAAATACCCATGGCATAAGGCTAAGCGCCGCCTTGCCGCTCTTCATGGCAAGACGGCGCACATGGGCGTATTCCCAGCGTGGTTATAGGTTGCGCAGGCGAAGCTCTTCCTGCAGGGCCGCAACCATCTCTTCGCGCGGAGCGGTAAGGCCAGTGAATTGCTCGAATTGGCTAAATGCTTGATGCGCCAGCATGACGTGCCCGCCCACGGTGAAGTAGCCATTCGCGGCGGCGCAGGCGGCGAGCGTCGTAGGCCACGGATGATAAATCACATCGAGTACTGGGGCGTGGGCAAGCTGGAAGCGATAATCCTCTAACGCCGCCGAAGGCACGGTGGAAATAATCAAATCCGCGGAGCGGGAAAGGTCCTCGAGGTCATCGTCAAAGGTTGCATACTGCAAATTGAGCCCGAGCCGCTCGGCCAAGGGCTGGAGTTCTGCTTTGCGGTTCGAGCGGTTCAAGATGGTGACTTGGTCGATTCCGCGTTCTGCCAGAGCCCACAGCGCTGGACGGGAAGTTCCGCCCGCGCCGATGATAAGGGCCTGAGACACGGGGCGGAGCCCAATGAGTTCTTGCAGGGCGCCGCGCACGCCCTCGGTATCGGTATTATCCGCGCGCCACCCATGTTCGGTGCGCACCAAGGTATTGGCGGACCCGATAAGCTGCGCCCTATCGCTTCGTTCTTCCGCAACCTCGAGCGCGGCGAACTTACCGGGCATGGTGACGGAAAAGCCGCGGTACTCGGGGCCGCATTCTTCCAAGAATGGGACAAGGGTATCGGCCGTGACCTCAAAGCGGGTATAGGACCACTCCTTGAGCCCCACTGCGGCATACCCCGCGTTGTGCAGGATAGGCGATAACGAGTGTGCGATGGGGCTACCGAGTACTGCGGCGCGCGGCATGGGAGAGCAACTACCTTTCTGGCTGCGGCCTAGTGCCTACTCAGCCGGTTGATCTGAGGCGGCATCGCCGTTGCCGGCACCTGCCCCTTCGCCCTCGCGCTGCGAGTCGAGGACGCCGGAGCGGATGGCATCGTCCACGCGGTCCAGGTGCTCATCGTAGGTATCAGAGAACACGGTGGTGCCGTCCTTATCCACGGTGACGAAGAACTTCCAATTACCTTCGGCCGGTTCTTCCATGGCGCGGATTGCCTCATCAGAAGGCGAGGAAATCGGCGTATCCGGCAATCCTTCCTTGGCGTAGGTATTCCACGGCGTCTTCTCCGCACGCGCCTCATCGGTGGTGGCAAGTTCAACGTCTTCTAGGCCATAGTTCACGGTGGAGTCGAACTCCAGGCGCATCGGCTCATCCAAGCGGTTCAGGATGACGCGGGCAACCTTGTCGAATTCGCCGGCGGGTGCCTCACGCTCCACCAAGGAGGCAGAGGTCAAAAGCTCGTACGGCGAAAGACCAATGGCCTTGGCACGGTTTTCAATGTCGGTTTCTTCATAGCGCTTGGCAGAGCGGGTAATGAGGTCCTTCAAGATATCCTTGGCGCTCATATTCGGGTCGAGCACGTACTGACCAGGGGCAATCAGGCCCTCAATACGCTTCGGGTCATTGCCGCGCTTCTTAATGGCATCCAGTGCCCAATCGGGCGCGCCGAGCTCCTTAGGATCGGTTTCCGCTGCTGCCTTCTCCAGCTCTTCCTTCTCCAGGCAGTTGCCGTCATCGCAGCTGACCTGTGAGATCAAAGAGTAGATGCCAAAGCGCACGTCACCACCGACGACCTTGACATCCTCCAGGGTCGCACCACCTTGGACCTCGAGCATGTCCACGCGGTTGTTTTCATCCAGCAATGCCTCTACCGCATTCGCCGCACTCATTTCTTCTTGCAGGCGGTAGAAACCAGGTTGAATCTGGCTGGCGCTGTGGTTCATCGATGCCGCAGAGTCGAATGCCTCTTGGGTCTTGACCACATTCTTTTCCACGAGCGTGGGACCCAGCTCGGACATGGAGGACCCTTCTGGGACCTCCACCAATTGCGTGGTGCCGTTACCGGCCCCTTCGTAGTCGGCCGAAGAAGTGCCGATGCGTACTCCGATGTAGATCAGAGCTCCTAGAATAACGATGACGGATGCGACCACCACGGCGATGCCGCGCTGGCGCCGCTTGACGTACTTATCATCCATCGATCGCCCGAGGCGTTGTTGGTTACGGCTCACGTGTTTAGTCTCCTGAGTTTGAAGGCTGGGCTACTGCATCATCCGAGCGGAGCGCGTTAGCACGCCCATCCAGCCAGGACTGTAGTATTTCCACCGCTGCAGCTTGGTCAATGATTTTTCTGCCCTTCTTTTCGGACACGCCGGACGCGCGCAGCGCGGTGGTTGCCGCTACCGTCGTCAAACGTTCATCAGCCAAGCGTACTGGTGGTGGAACTTTATCTATATTTTCATCTTGATTCAAGCGGCGTCGAATCCGAAACGCAATTTCTTTCGCGTGTTTTACACTTTTTGACCCATTTCCGTGTAAATCACGCGGCAAACCAACAATGACTTCTACCGCGGTATATGCCGCAATAAGCTCGAGAATTCGATCAATGTCTTCTTGATCGCGGTCTTTGAAGCCGGTCTTCCTAGGAACGGTTTCCACAGGGGTAGCGAGGGTGGCCTCGCGGTTGGATGCCGCGACGCCAATTCGCACTGTGCCCACGTCGAGTGCTAAACGGCGACCCTCGCCTGGGTCATCCACTCCGGGGGAATCTGGTTCAACCTTTGCCACAATGAATCCTTATCGCGACTGCAACAGATCCTTGACGGCCTCAAAGCCGCGCTGCGCACCTTCCGGCGCGGTACCAGAGCCCTGCGCCATGTCTGGCTTGCCGCCGCCGCGGCCGTTGACGTATTCGCCGAGGCGCTTGACGATGTCCCCTGCTTTCACGCCCTCGTCCACCGCCTTGCCCGTAGCGGCAGCAATGAACGGGAACTTACCCTTATCCACTGCACCGAGCACGATGACCGCGGCCGTATCCTTCATCCGGTTACGGATATCGGTGGCCACGGTGCGCAGGTCGCCGCCAGAAGTGCCATCGGGAAGCTGGAGCGTAATGGTCTTGATGCCATTGACATCGGTAGCCGAGTCGATGAATTCAGAGGCCCGCGCGGTCAGTTGCGCCTTGCGCAGGACCTCGATTTCCTTCTCGGCGGCCTTGAGGCGCTCCGAAAGCTGAGAAATGCGCTCTGGCAGTTCCTCAGACTGCACCTTCAGCTCGCGGGAAACGCCCTCTACCAGCGCGGTTTCCTTGGAGTAGTACCGGAAGGCATCCATGCCGGAGTAGGCCTCGATGCGGCGGGCGCCGGAGCCCACTGAGGATTCGCCAAGCACGGACACGGGTCCAATCTCTGCCGAGGAACCCACGTGGGTGCCGCCGCAGAGCTCGATGGAAAATGGTCCGCCGATTTCCACCACGCGCACCTGGTTGCCGTAGTTTTCACCGAACAGGGCCATGGCACCCATCGCCTTGGCCTCTTCCAGCGAGGTCTCGATGGTGTTGACGGCCATATTGGAGTCGATCGCCTGATTAGTAATCAGGGCGATTTCTTCCATTTGCTCTTGGCTCAACTGCTCGGTGTAGTTGAAGTCGAAGCGCAGGTAGCCCGGGCGGTTAAGGGAGCCTGCCTGCACTGCGGTGGGTCCCAGCACCTGCCGCAGGGCTGCGTGAATGAGGTGGGTGGCCGAGTGGGCCTGGGTTGCACCGTGGCGCCACTTCTCATCTACGGAAGCCTCAACGGACATGCCAAGGTCAAGCCCGCCGGCGGTAACGGAAGCCTTGTGTACCCACAGCTTCTTGCCAATCTTCTGGACGTCATTGACCTCCAGGAGGGATTCGCCCGCAGAAATGCGGCCGCGGTCAGCCATCTGTCCGCCGGACTCAGCGTAGAGCGGCGAGTGGTCCAAAATGACCTCAACCTCATCGCCCTCGTGCACCTCGTTGACCTTCTGGCCGTCTTTGACCAGGCCGATGACGTTCGCGCCCGAGACCAGTTCCTCATAGCCGGTGAATACGGTGGGGTTATTATCCACCCAGTCGCGGTACAAGGAGAGGTCGGTGTGACCGTGCTTCTTGGCCTGGTTATCGGCCTTGGCGCGGCGGCGTTGCTCGCCCATGGCGGCATTAAAGCCGTCCATGTCCACGTCGAGGCCGGCCTCTTGCGCCATTTCCAGGGTGAGGTCGATGGGGAAACCGTAGGTATCGTGCAGTTCGAAGGCCTTATCACCGGAAAGCACCTTTTGGGTCTTGGCGCGGTGGGTGGAGCGCAGGTCCTCCACTGCTTTATCGAAAAGCTTGGTGCCAGACTCCAGCGTCTTCAAAAACGCCTTTTCCTCGTTGATGGCCACGCGCAGGATGCGCTCGCGGTTATCCGCAATCTCGGGATAGGACGGGGTCATGGTGTCCATGACGGTATTCATGAAGCGCTCCATGGTGGGGCCCTCGGCGCCGAGCAGCTTTGCTGAGCGAATGATACGGCGCAGCAAGCGGCGCAGGATATAGCCCCTGCCCTCATTTCCCGGGGTAACACCATCCAAGATGAGCATCATGCCGGTGCGGGAGTGGTCAGCCACCACGCGGAAGCGGATATTATCTTGCTCCGTTGCCTTCTCACCGTAGGTGGCACCGGTAAGCTCCTCGGCGACGTCAATGACCGGGCGCAGCAGGTCGGTCTCGTAAACGTTGTCTACCCCCTGCAAGAGGCAGGCGACGCGCTCGATGCCTAAGCCGGTGTCGATGTTTTTCTTCGGCAGCTCTCCGACGATCTCAAAATCGCCCTTTCCGGTCCCCTCACCGCGCTCATTTTGCATGAACACGAGGTTCCAGATCTCCATGTAGCGGTTATCATCCGCAATCGGGCCGCCGTCCTTGCCGTATTCGGACCCGCGATCGTAATAGATTTCCGAGCAGGGCCCACATGGTCCCGGCACGCCCATGGACCAGTAGTTATCTTCCATGCCCAGGCGCTGGATGCGCTGTTCTGGCACGCCGATCTTATCGCGCCAGATTTCCGCTGCCTCATCGTCATCGAGGTACACGGTGACCCATAGGCGCTCTGGGTCCAAGCCAAACCCGCCGTCTTCTACGTCTTTGGTCAGCAGGTTCCATGCATTGGAAATGGCGCCTTCCTTGAAGTACTGGCCAAAGGAGAAGTTACCCGCCATTTGGAAGAAGGTGTTGTGGCGGGTGGTAATGCCCACCTCCTCAATATCCAAGGTGCGCACGCACTTCTGGATAGAGGTGGCAAGGCCTTGCGAAAATGGTGGGGTCTGCTGGCCCAAGAAATAGGGCTTGAAGGGCACCATGCCCGCGTTAACGAAAAGCAGGTTAGGGTCATCCAGGATCAAAGAGGCGCTGGGGACAACCTCGTGACCAGAATTGACGAAGTGCTGGGTAAACCGTTCCCGGATCTCATGAGTCTTCACGAGCAATAATCCTAACTGTCTAAGCTTTTATCTTCCATCAAGAAGCTTTCTAACCCACCCAACTTTACCTACTGGTGGGCAGGCTGTGCCCATCGGTGGGGCCAAAACCGGCCATGCCGGTTCGCACTTAGCGGCGCTTGCCGCGAA
Source organism: Corynebacterium sp. KPL1824 (assembly GCF_000478095.1). NCBI lineage: Bacteria > Bacillati > Actinomycetota > Actinomycetes > Mycobacteriales > Corynebacteriaceae > Corynebacterium > Corynebacterium sp. KPL1824. The sequence goes on from NZ_KI515750.1 coordinate 207,141, forward strand.
GTATCCTGCGCAAACGGCCAATATAGTCAAAGATTCGCTTCTCAGCGCCGTGTTCGGTGGGCTCATAATATACGGTGCCCTCGAGCTCATCGGGCAGGTATTGTTGCTCCACTACCCCGCGCGGGTCATCGTGGGGGTAGGAATAGCCCGTCGCATTCCCCAACCGCTTAGCGCCCTCATAGTGCCCATCGCGCAGGTGCGGCGGCACGTGGCCCACCTTGCCGGCCGCGACATCGGCCTGCGCCTTAGTAATGGCAGCGATAACGGACGGCGATTTCGGCGCCGTCGCCAAGTGAATCGTTGCCTGCGCCAATGGGATGCGCGCTTCCGGCAAGCCGATCAGTTGCGCCGCCTCTGCGGCAGCGACGGCGACTTGCAAGGCCGTGGGATCTGCCATGCCAATATCTTCTGAGGCGTGAACCATCAGGCGGCGGGCGATAAACCGGGGATCCTCGCCGGCTTCCACCATGCGCGCTAGGTAGTGCAGCGCGGCATCGACATCGGAGCCGCGGATGGACTTGATGAAGGCGGAGGTCACATCGTAGTGCTGGTCGCCGTCGCGGTCATAGCGCACCACCGCCCGATTCACGTTATCCGTAATCGTGGTCGCGGTGATCTCGCCGCCATCGTCGACTGCTTCCGCGGCCGCTTCAAGGTAGGTCAGGCTGCGCCGGGCATCACCACCAGAAAGCACGACGAGCTGGTTTAATGCCTCATCAGTAATGGTTAAGTCGCGCTCGCCTAGCCCCCGATCGCTGTCTAACGCGCGGCGCGCTACGCCTTTGAGGTCCGCCTCGCTCAGCGAGTGCAGTTGCAGTAGGAGCGAGCGGGAAAGCAACGGCGAAACGACCGAGAATGACGGGTTTTCGGTCGTCGCTGCAACGAGCAGAACCGTCCGGTTTTCCACCGCCGCCAGCAAGGCGTCCTGCTGGGTTTTGGAGAAGCGGTGCACCTCATCGATGAAAAGGACCGTTCGGCGGCCATGGATAAGCTCTTGGCGGGCGTGGGTAATGACTTCGCGCACCTGCTTCACCCCTGAATCAAGGGCGGAGAGACCAACGAAGTTTTGGCCCATCTGGCTGGCTATCAGCGAGGCAATCGTCGTCTTGCCAGTACCGGGCGGCCCATACAAAATGACCGAAGCCTCGCCGGATCCTTCGACCAAGCGGCGCAGCGGCTTGCCGGGGCCAAGGAGGTGGTCCTGGCCCACGACCTCTTCCAAAGTCTGCGGGCGCATGCGCGCGGCCAAGGGCGAACCGGAGTGCGTGGCAAAGAGATTGGCCGTGGGAAAAGACGATGCCGAGCCATCGCCTCCCATGCTGCCGCCGGCATTGGGAGAGGCGCCGAAGAGAGAATCCTGGCTCATGTGGTTTTAGCTCCCCAAAAAGGTGTAGTGATTAGTCGTCGTGGACGCGGCGGGCAACCAAGTTGCCAAACTCCGCGATGGCCGTACACGGTGCGGTCCCGCATTGGGCGGCGTAGCGCGCGAGCGCGTCAAAGGTTTCATAGAGGTCTTGGCGCACCAATAGTTCGTCCTCATTAAAAGGTCCGCTCTCTGGTGGGCGCAGGATCGAACGCTTTGGGTCATGGACAACCTCCGCTTCCCCGCTAGCAAGTGCAACCAATCCCTCAATTCCCCCGGCGTGCATCGTGGTCACGCTCGACAAGGCCCAGCCGATGAGGGAAGCGACGATAAGCCCGTGCAATTCGTCTTCATCGGCAAAGCGCGGCCACACCTCAGATACCTCGCGCGACCATGCGGCAAGAAATATATCTGCTTCCTTATCCGTAATTGGCTTAGAAAACAAGAACTGCGGGAAGCCAGCGATAACGCACGCGACGTCAAAGCCCACGTTCCTAAAGCCCGCCCATTCATAGTCCAAGAAGTGCAGGCGCTTGGAAACGATGATGTTATCCGGCGAAAGATCGAAGGGAGTAAAGGCCCTATCCTTGCCAGAGGCGAGGGATTCCGCGGCTTGATCGGCCAAACTGCGGAAGCTTTCGGGGGCTTCAAGCCCCGCCTCATCCAGCAGATTGAGACCAATGCCGATGGAACGATACAGGGACTGATCGCGCACGGATTGGTGATCGGCGTATTCCGGGTTATGGCGCAAGGTGCGGTTGAGCAGGGTTTCGAAATCCTGCTCATGATCCGCGGTGCCCACGTGGATATGCCCCAATGCCGTACCCAAGGAACGCAGGATCCGAATGCGATCCTCATCGCCGGATTCTAAGAGCACATCCGCAAGGGTCTCGGCTTCACCCAAATCCGTCAGGACAATGATGCGCCGGTCTAAATCGTGGGCGAGCAGCACGGGTCCAGGGCGCACGTCTTCTGCTAAGGCGGTGGTGAATTGGTAGGCCACGACCTCGCGCAGCATCGCTGCGTCATCCACGCCGTAGCCGGTGACCGGATTGTATTTGATGACCACAGAGCGATGCGGCAAAAATGCGCTAGGGGCAACCTTCGCGCGCAGGACTAAGGCATTGCCAGATCCGCCTAAATCCTCAATGTCTGACATTTCCGGCGTGCCACCAAAGCGGCGCGACAACATTTCCGATGCGGCGCCAATGACCTCATCGGCCGAAAGCACTGTCTGTGTATCAACCATAGTTCTATCCAGTATGCCCGCCAACACAAAGCGGGGGCTACACCCTCGCCGCACAAGTGTCCGCTGCGGCGAGGGCGCGCGCCCCGCTTACCCTAAAAATGGTGTCGTGATAGCGAGCCTAAGAGCTAGTTCTCCTGCTCTGATTTCGCGGCCTTAGCCTCTTCGCCGTTCTTTTTCTTCTTCGGCTTGAAGTCCACGCCGGTCTCCTTGCGCTGTGCGGCGGGGATGGGCGCGGGGGCATCGGTAAGCGGATCCACGCCGCCACCGGACTTCGGGAAGGCAATCACGTCGCGGATGGAATCAAAGCCGCCCAAGAGGGACACGATGCGGTCCCAGCCAAAGGCGATGCCGCCGTGTGGCGGTGCGCCGTAGGAGAAGGCGTCGAGCAAGAAGCCGAACTTCTCTTGTGCTTCCTCATCGCCGATGCCCATGACCTCAAAGACGCGCTTTTGCACATCTTCTTGGTGGATACGGATGGAACCGCCGCCGATCTCGTTGCCGTTGCAGACGATGTCGTAGGCATAGGCCGTGGCCTCGCCCGGGTTCTCGTCGAAGGAATCGATCCACTCCGGCTTCGGCGAGGTAAAGGCGTGGTGCACCGCGGTCCACTTGGAGTGGCCCAAGGCAACGTCGCCGGACGCGGTGGCATCGGCAGAAGGCTCAAAGAGCGGGGCGTCAACGACCCAGGTAAAGGCCCAGTCGCCTTCCTTGATGAGGTCAAGCTTCTTGGCGATTTCGCCGCGGGCTGCACCCAGCAGCGCGCGGGAAGACTTGGTATCGCCGGCGGCGAAGAAGATGGCGTCACCGGGTTTTGCGCCAACGTGCTCGGCGATGCCCTCGCGCTCCGCGTCGGTGATGTTCTTGGCCACTGGCCCGCCCAGGGTGCCATCTTCTGCGACGGTTATGTAGGCAAGGCCCTTGGCGCCGCGCTGCTTGGCCCAGTCCTGCCATGCATCGAACTGGCGGCGCGGCTGCGAAGCACCGCCGTCCATGACCACGGCACCGACGTATTCGTTCTGGAAGACGCGGAAGGTGGTGTCCTTGAAGAACTCCGTGCACTCGACAATCTTGATGTCAAAGCGCAGGTCCGGCTTATCGGAGCCGTAGTACTTCATGGCATCGGCATAGGTCATGCGCGGGATTGGGGTCTGAATGTCGTAGCCGATGAGCTTCCACAGCTCTTTGACAATCTCTTCACCAAGCGCAATGACATCGTCTTGATCCACGAAGGACATCTCCACGTCCAATTGGGTAAATTCCGGCTGGCGGTCGGCGCGGAAGTCCTCATCGCGGTAGCACCGCGCGATCTGGTAGTAGCGTTCCATGCCGGCCACCATCAGCAGCTGCTTGAACAGCTGCGGCGACTGCGGCAGCGCGTACCAAGAGCCTGGCTTCAGGCGGGCAGGCACCAGAAAGTCGCGCGCGCCCTCTGGGGTGGAACGGGTCAAGGTAGGGGTTTCGATTTCGGCGAAATCGTGCTTATCCAGCACGTTACGGGCCGCGCGGTTGGCAGCGGAGCGCAGACGCAGTGCCTTTGCCTGGCGCTCGCGGCGCAGATCCAAGTAGCGGTACTTCAGGCGGGTCTCCTCGCCTACCTCGCCAGAGGAGGAAGGATCATCTACCTGGAAGGGCAGCGCTGCGGATTTGTTGAGCACCTCCAGGTCGGTGACGTTGACCTCGATGTCGCCGGAAGGCAGGTTCGGGTTTTCGGATCCTTCTGGGCGCGGTTCCACTACGCCGGTTACCTTGACGCAGTATTCCGAACGCAGGTCATGGGCGCGCTCTGCCACATCGGATTCGCGGAAGACTACCTGGGCAATGCCGGAACGATCGCGCAGGTCGATGAAGATCACGCCGCCGTGGTCACGGCGACGAGAAACCCAACCGGTTAGGGTTACTGTCTCTTCTGCCAGTTCTTTGCGGAGCTCACCGGCTAAATGGGTACGCAGCACTATAATTCAATCCCTTCTGAAATGGAGTAACTTGCGGGTCCAGCCACGCGTAAACAGCGCGCGCCCAACCAAGCACAAGACTAGGAACTTGGCCAATTCTACATCCCACCGCCGTTTCTTCTCCCATTAAGTCCAATTAAGGCACCAGGCATGGGTGCGAACCGGACGCCGCTGCCAGTACCGCGCATAAATGTGGCCGGTACGCACTGAAGACGCCGAAAAGGTGTGACACTATTTAGGCATGACGTTTAAATCTGGTGCCGATTTTGATGGCCAGCGCGCAACCTCCGGCGGTGGTGGCGGCCTCGCTATCGGCGGCGGCATCGGCTCCGTCGTGCTCGTCGGGCTCTACCTCTTATTAGGAGGAAACCCCTCCGATATTGGTGCCCTGTTGGGCAATGAACAGTCCCAATCCGGCACCCACACCGGTGCCGATGATTCCGCCTTCGATCACTGCCAAACGGCAGAAGACGGCAATAAATACGATGACTGCCGGGTCATGTTTACCGCCATGAGCGTGGATAATGTCTGGACCGCCGAGCTACCCGAGCAAGCCGGCATCGAATACACCAACCCTGGCCGGGTGATTTTTAATAGCTCCACCAATTCCGGCTGCGGCACTGCGTCTTCAGCCACGGGGCCGTTTTATTGCCCCGCCGACCAATCGGCGTATTTTGACACCACGTTTTTCAATTCGCTGAGCAACTACGGCGCGCACAATGCCCCGTTCGCGCAGATGTACATCGTTGCCCACGAGTTTGGTCACCACATTCAGCAGCTCGAGGGCACGCTGCAGCTATCTGACTATAACGACCCCGGCGCGGATTCCAATGCGGTAAAGATCGAGCTCCAGGCAGATTGCTACGCCGGTATTTGGGCTTCCCACGCGGATAAGGGCGAGGATGCTCTGCTGGAGCCGATTTCCCAACAGCAGGTGGCTGACGCAGTCACCGCGGCGCAGGCTGTGGGTGACGATAATATTCAGCGCCGTTCCACTGGGCAGGTCCAACCCGATGCGTGGACGCACGGTACTTCCGAGCAACGCCAGCGAGCTTTCCTTGCTGGTTATAATTCCGGCCGGATGGCTGAGTGCGACACCTTGGGGCGCGGGGTCTACAGCTAACTCCCGGCCCCCTCTTTACCCCGCTGGGAATAATCTCTCTGCCCGCATTGTTGACATGTCACGTACAATGATTGCAGGTACGCAGCAAGGGTAGAAAGGGACACCATGCAATTTGGCATTTTCACGGTCGGAGATGTGACCACCGATCCAACGACGGGCGAAACCCCATCAGAGGCGGAGCGAATCCGCAATATTACGGAAATCGCGCTCAAGGCAGAAGAAGTGGGCCTCGATGTCTTCGCCACAGGCGAGCACCACAACCCGCCCTTCGTTCCGTCCTCCCCGACGACCCACCTAGCCTATATCGCAGCGCAGACCGAGCGCTTGCAGCTTTCTACCTCCACGACGCTGATTACCACCAATGACCCGGTAAAGATCGCCGAAGATTACGCCTTTTTGCAACACCTTTCCGGCGGCCGGGTGGAACTGATGATGGGGCGCGGCAATACCGGCCCCGTCTACCCGTGGTTTGGCAAAGATATCCGCCAAGGCATCCCGTTGGCCGTGGAAAATTACCACTTGCTGCGCCGCCTGTGGCGGGAAAACAGCGTCAACTGGGAGGGCAAATTCCGCACCCCGTTGCAGGCGTTTACCTCTACCCCGGCGCCCCTCGATGGCGTCCCGCCGTTTGTATGGCACGGCTCCATTCGTTCTACCCAGATTGCAGAACAAGCGGCCTATTACGGCGACGGGTTCTTTCACAATAATATCTTCTGGAATCAAGAACACACGGCCAAGATGGTCAACATGTACCGGCGTCGCTTTGCTTCCTATGGCCACGGCCAAGCAGACCAAGCCATCGTGGGGCTCGGCGGCCAGGTATTCATCGGCGATACTGAAGAGGAGGCCAAGAGGTTCTTCCGCCCGTACTTCGATAACGCCCCCGTGTACGGGCACGGGCCTAGCCTGGAGGAATTTACTGACTACACCCCGCTGACCGTGGGTACCGCAGAGCAGGTTATTGAGCGCACCCTGAAATTTGCGGACTACGTGGGCGATTACCAACGCCAGCTCTTCCTCATCGATCACGCCGGGCTGCCACAAGAAGTGGTGCTCAAGCAGATAGAAATTCTTGGCACACAAGTAGTACCGGAGCTTCGTCGGCGCTTTGAGCAGCGACGACCAGAGCATGTACCCTCGGACCCACCAACGCATGCCACGCTCAAGCAGCACCCAGATTCCCCGCACTTTCGCGTAAGCCCTGGAAAGGAGGACTAAGCAATGCGCTCTTTAGTTGTCCTCACGGCCGGGCTCTCGGAGCCATCATCTACCCGGCAATTGGCTGAGACCATTGCAGAAGCCACCGAGGCGAAGATTTCCGCGCGCGGTGAAGGCGTAAACACCCACATTATTGAGGTGCGCACCCTTGCTTCTGAATTGGCCACGGCCATGACCAATTGGGCGGCTCCAACGCCCCAATTGGATGAAGCAAAAGAGCTGCTTTCCACGGCCGATGGCTTTATTGCCGTCACCCCTGCCTTCCAAGGCAGCTACTCCGGGCTGTTCAAGATGTTTTTTGATGTTCTGGATGCCCACGCCTTGGAGGAGCTGCCCACCATCGTGGCAGCTACGGGCGGTTCCCCGCGCCACGCGCTCATCTTGGACTATGCGCTGCGCCCCCTGTTGAATTATCTGCACGCCCACGTCGTTCCGACCGGCATTTTCCAGGCAACCGAGGATCTGGGCACCGCCGAGGGCGCGCGCATTCGCAGCCGTATCGAGCGCGCCGCAACGCAGCTTGCGGATCAGATGATTCGCCCCACGGATCGGGTCGCCGGGCTTGCCGATGCCCCCAAACCCAGTCCCCATTCCCGCCCTACCGGAATCGGAGTGGACGAAGAGTTTCTGCCTTTCGAGGAAATTTTGTCCCAATACGACGGAAAGCGCTAGCGCCGCAATACCTATCGCATATTCTAAAATTGATACATGTCACATATTTCTCTACGCTTGAATTTTAGAATCTTCGACCCGAATCCCCGCGCCAGAGAAAATCTCTTTTTCATGCTCTTGGACCGATAACTCTCTTGCTACCAAGAAAGGTTTCTTAAGGCTTTCACCATGACTATTAGCGTTACTGACATTTTCGCCATCGGCATTGGTCCATCCTCCTCTCACACGGTTGGGCCGATGCGCGCCGCGAAGCAATTCCTCGATTCCCTTGATACCCATCCGGCCCGCGTGTCCGCTGAGCTGCGCGGTTCGCTGTCCGCCACCGGGCGCGGCCACGCCTCCGACCGCGCCGTCATCCTAGGACTCGCCGGCTGGGAGCCGCTGACCGTTCCCATCGATGCCGAGCCGCAAGCCGGCGGCACAATCCCCAGCGAAGGCACCATCTCTGGCCCGTCTGGCACCGTCGACTACGAAATCACCTTTGATAACGAGCCACTACCCCAGCACCCCAATGGCATGATCTTTAAGGCCTGGGACGCAGAGGGCAATATCCTGGCTGAAGACGAACAGTACTTCTCTGTCGGCGGTGGCTTCATCCTCTCCCGCAAAGAGCTCGACGCAGAGATGGCCGATAGCCACGAAGTACCCGCCGGCGTTGCCGCAGCAACCGTAGAAGATACCGTGCCCTATGAATTCACCACCGGCGAAGAACTGCTCAACCTGTGCGAGGCCAACGACAAGGACATTTGGGAAATCGTCCTTGCCAATGAGGAAGTGCTCCACAAGGACGACGGCGGCGCGGATTATGTCCTGCGCCATCTGGACCTCGTATGGGACATCATGCGCGAATGCGTGACCGATGGCATTTCCACCAAGGGCTTGCTGCCGGGTGGCCTCCGCGTGCCGCGGCGCGCCCCCAAGATGTATGCGCAGCTGCTCGAGCAGAAAAATGACCCACACTCTGGCTTTTCCGCCATGGAATGGGTCAATCTCTTCGCCTTAGCGGTCAACGAGCAAAACGCTGCGGGCGGCCGCGTTATTACCGCGCCCACCAACGGCGCCTGCGGCATCATTCCCGCAGTGCTGCACTATGCGCGCGACTTCCACGGTGGCTTCTGCCGCGAATCCGCACGCCGTTACCTGCTCACCGCCGGCGCCATCGGCATGATCATCAAACAGAACGCCTCCATTTCCGGCGCCGAGGTGGGCTGCCAGGGCGAGGTCGGCTCCGCCTCGTCCATGTCCGCTGCGGGAATGGCGGCACTCCTCGGTGCTACCCCAGCCCAGGTGGAAAATGCGGCCGAAATCGCCCTTGAGCACAACCTCGGCCTCACCTGCGATCCGGTCGGCGGCCTCGTGCAAATCCCGTGTATTGAGCGCAATGCCATTGGCGCGGTGAAATCCATTAACGCCGCCCGCATGGCGATGATGGGTGAAGGCACCCACCACGTCACCCTGGATAACGCCGTGCAAACCATGGCGGATACCGGCCGCGATATGCATTCCAAGTACAAGGAGACCTCCCTCGGCGGCTTGGCCAAGACGATGGGCTTTAGCGTTTCCCAGGTGGAGTGCTAATCAGCTGAACACATACAAAAAGGAGGCACCGAATTTACTCGGTGCCCCCTTTTTAATCCTGTGCCTAGCCTTCTAGATCGCGCCCCAGAAGGGCAACTAGCTGCGATAGCTCAATATCGCGCTGCTCGTGGGCGGCCAAGTCCTTCACGGCAACGGTGCCCGTTTCTAGTTCTTGATCTCCCAAGACCAAAGCAAAGCGCGCGCCCGCGCGGTCGGCACCCTTCATCGCGCCCTTAAGGCCGCGATCACCAAAGGACATGTCCGCTGCGATTCCCGCCTTCCGCAGGTCATTGATGATCCCGGTCATGCGGCGCTTGGCCGCAGTACCTAAGGCAATGCCGTAGACATCCACGCGAGAATCACTGCCTTCTAGGGTGATTCCCTCCGCCTCTAGGGCGAGGATGGCGCGGTCAACGCCTAAGCCATAGCCGATGCCCGAAAGATCCTGTCCGCCCAGCTGCGCCATCAGGCCGTCGTAGCGGCCACCGCCGCCAATGCCGGATTGCGCACCCAGGCCATCGTGGACGAATTCGAAGCAGGTCTTGGTGTAGTAGTCCAAGCCGCGCACCATGCGCGGGTTAATTTCGTAGGCAACGCCCATATCATCCAGCATGCCCGTCACGGTCTCAAAGTGCTCGCGGCACTCGGCGTTGAGGTAGTCGAGCATCAAGGGGGCATCGGCAAGCTGCTCCTGCATTTCCGGGCGCTTATCATCCAAGACGCGCAAAGGATTGATCTCCGCGCGGCGGCGGGTCTCCTCATCAAGGTCCAGCTTAAACAAGAATTCCTGCAGCTTTTCGCGGTAGGCGGGCCGGCAATTGCGGTCGCCCAAGCTGGTCAATTCCAGGCGGAACCCGGAAAGCCCCAGGGTCCTATAGGAGCGATCCGCCAAGGCGATGACCTCCGCATCCAGTGCTGGATCGTCGACGCCAATGGCCTCCACGCCAACCTGCTGAAGCTGGCGGTAGCGGCCTGCCTGCGGGCGCTCATAGCGGAAGAACGGGCCGCTGTAGTTCAGCTTTACCGGGAGCTGACCGCGGTCCAAATTGTGTTGAATGACCGAGCGCATCACACCCGCAGTTCCCTCCGGGCGCAAGGTCACAGAGCGATCGCCGCGATCTGCAAAGGTGTACATCTCCTTAGAGACCACGTCGGTAGATTCACCCACGCCGCGGGCAAAGAGCGCGGTATCTTCAAAAATGGGCAATTCAATGTGCTGAAAACCGGAAAGATGCGCCTGTTCCACCATGGTCTGGCGGACCTTATAAAAAGTCGCAGACTCTGGTGGGTAATAATCTGGCACACCCTTCGGTGCGGACAGTGCCTGGAACCGCTTCTCTTCACTCATGGTCACTAGAGTACCCCATGGGATTGGGATTTTCGCAGGAATGGGTTGGTCGCCCTCTCCTGACGCATGGTTGAGCTTGGGCCGTGGCCGGGAAGAATGTCCAGCTCATCGTCCAAATCCCACACCGGGCCCGCCAATGAATCCAGCATGGCCTGCGGATTAGAATCCGGCAGATCGACCCGCCCCATTCCCCCGGCAAAAAGGACATCACCGGTAAGGGCAAAAGTATCCGAAATGATCAGAACGCACCCCGGCGAATGCCCAGGGGCGTGCTGGAGGGTAAATGTATGCCCGATTAGCTCCAGTTCCTCCCCACCGTGGAGTTCGCGGAGATCGGCAATGGGCAGCATGCTCGAGGCATTGAATAGCTCCTGCGCCTGGGCGGAGACACCCTCCCCGGAATCCAACATGAACCTATCTGCCGGATGAATATAAACGGGGATATCGAGCTCCTGCGCCAAGTCCCCGGCCTCGCGGGTGTGGTCGATGTGGCCGTGCGTAAGCACGATGGCTTCATAGTCATAGTCGTGCGCTAGGACCTGCGACATGGAATCCATGCCTGGATCCACGATGAAGGCGCGCTTTCCCTCCGCCGCGATATAGGTATTGGTGCGAAATGGGCCCGCGGTAAATCCTTGAATATCCATAATTTAAGTCTAACGAGGCTCGTCCCCATCGCGCCCCTGAACGCAGTGGCCTCTGGATTCAAGCCACATAACCATGCAAAAAGCACCCAGCCTTGGCGCCCACAGCCACGGCGGGTTATGGGGAAAGGCTGGGTGCTGGTTTTATTTAACCTGCTAGCTTCAAGCTTTATTGCAGGGCGGCAAGAGCCTTCTCGTAGTCCGGCTCGGTGGTTACCTCTGGCACCAATTCGTTGTAGATGACCTTGTGGTCAGCGTCGGTGACCACAACGGAGCGCGCCAACAGGCCCTTGAGCGGGGAGCCTTGCAGGGTCACGCCGAACTTCTCACCAAAATCGGAGCGGAAATCGGAGGCGGTCTCCACGTTTTCAATGCCCTCTGCGGCGCAGAAACGATCCAGCGCGAAGGGCAGGTCGCGGGAAACGGACAAGACAACGGTGTTGTCCAGGCCCGCGGCCTTTTCATTAAAGGTGCGCAGCTGCTGCTGGCACACGCCCGTATCGATGGAAGGGAAAATCGAGATAACGAGGCGCTTGCCCTCGAAATCCTTATTGGTGACCTCAGAAAGGTCGGTGCCAACGAGGGTGAACTCTGGGATGGACTCCCCTACAGCAGGAAGCTCACCAGCGGTTTGGGTAGGTTCGTCAGAAAATTTAACTTCAGCCATGGCCCCGAGCATACTGATACTTTTGCTTCCCCGCTATAGCTCGCCGTTTATTGCTCAACCCAATCCCCGAGCCAAGTCAGCCCCGTGTCCGCAAAGCCGCTAAAATCGTCCAAGTTGAGACACGTCACCGATAATCGCTAGAAAGGTTGTCCCACGGTGCCAGATAATAAAAAGCGCGGAGAAGACGCGCTGCACAAGCTCGATCGTGAGCTAAAGTCCCGTGACCGCAAGCAAAAGACTCGTCCTTTTGGTGTCGCCGCAGCCTCGCTCGTCGTCATCCTTGGCATCGCCGGAGGAATCTACTTCCTGTCCACCCGCGATGGCTCTGAGGGCGACATCCAGGCAGAAGATACCTCTGAGGCACAGACCACGCAGGAAGCCCCCAAGGCTGAACCCTTGAGCGGCAAGCGCGCGGAAGCCCTGCCAGCCACCGTCCAGTGCAACTACGAGGACAATGGCCAGGATGGCCACGGCGCGAAGAAGCCCGACGGCAAGGATATTTCCACCGAGGGCACCGTCACCGTCTCCTTCGATACCACCCAGGGCCCGATTGAGATGGACCTGGACCGCGCCGCTGCGCCGTGCACCACCCACGCCATCTCGGAACTGGCTGAATCCGGCTTCTACGATGACACCGTGTGCCACCGCATGACCTCTGGCGTGTTGAACGTGCTCCAGTGCGGCGATCCCACCGGTTCCGGTTCCGGCGGCCCAGGCTTCAAGTTTGACGATGAATACCCCGCCGATGAAACCGATGCCAAGGACGCACAGAACCCCGTTGTCTACCCCCGCGGCTCCGTCGCCATGGCCAATAGCGGCCCAGATACCAACGGCTCCCAGTTCTTCCTTAACTACGATGACTCGGAGCTTGCCCCTAACTACACCTACTTCGGCACCATCTCCGAAGAAGGCCTGAAGACCCTGGACAAGATTGCCGAGGCCGGCGTAGACACCGGCGATCAGGGCGGTCACCCAGGCCAAGAAGACGGCAAGCCTGCTGAAGAGGTAAAGATTAAAAAGGCTACGGTAAAGGCTTAGTCTGTGGCATCGGCGCTTGCCGATGCCCCATTACGTTGTTAGCAGTTCCACTTAAGGGAGCCCAGAATTCGTAACTCTGCCCCTGTGCAGGGGCAGGTTATGTTTGTCTGCGTTCCTTTTGCTTTTCTTTTGAGGAGCAATGGAACTAGTCGCTGGCTTCGGTATGGCTTATTTTCGTCCCTGTCTGACAATGATCCGGGGGGGTGATGCCGCCGAAGGCAGTGACATACTCCAAACTGCTAATAGGAACCTGACCCACATCAAGTGTGTGAGGTCTCAAAGTAATGTGGATGCCAGCGTGAAGTATGCCCGACCACCAGCGATGAAAGAAGTCTCATACTAATTCAACTCGCTAGGAGGTCTGACATGGCCTACGACTATGTCATCGGCATGGACATTGGAAAATACTTCCAGGGACTGTCAGTGACTCCTACGACAATGCTCTAGCTGAAAACGTTAACGGCTCTTACAAGAACGAACTCATCCATACTCGCAGGTGGAATGATGTTGTCGAGGTAGAAATTGCGACATTCGCGTGGGTGTCATGGTGGAACGAGGTAAGGCTCCACCAAAGCCTGGGATGCCGAACCCCGGCCGAGGTGGAGACCGAATTTTGGAAGAAGAACTCGCAACAGGGAATAATAGAAATCAAGGCAAATACCTAGGAACAAAACTCAGGGCACTTCACACCAACCACTCCATCTTCTGGAAGAACCTGAGCCCTAACGGTGGCGGCGAGCCAACCGTTGAGCTCGCGGAGGCTATCGACCGCGACTTCGGTTCCTTTGAGAAGTTCAAGGCGCACTTCTCCGCAGCAGCACTCGGCCTGCAGGGTTCCAGCTGGGCCGTGCTGGGTTACGACCACATTGCTGGCCGCCTGCTCGTTGAGCAGCTGACCGACCAGCAGGGCAACACCTCCGTGAACTTCACCCCACTGCTGATGCTGGATATGTGGGAGCACGCTTTCTACCTGCAATACAAGAACGTCAAGCCTGATTACGTCAAGGCCGTCTGGAACGTCCTCAACTGGGACGACGTTGCAGAGCGTTTCGCAGCAGCGAAGAAGTAAACCTTCCGCCGCACCATCATCGCTGCGGCTTACATGAACGCCGTGCCCACGCACTTTACGTGCCGGACACGGCCCTTTTCATGGCGTTTTTATCTCGCGGGGCACCGTTTTGGCTTAGCGAGTTCTCCCGGAAACCATAAGAAGAATAAATCCCAGCCAAAGTAATCCGGTGGCTGCAGTTATTACCCATAAAAGCTCACTAAACAACGGTTCCCAAAAACCACCGGCACGAAACAGCTGAGTGATAACGGCAGCAACTGCAATAACAATTCCGGCGGTAACTATCCACGCGCCGATTTTTCCTATCGTGGATGTAGAATACCGCGCTCGCCTATGGCTCCAGAGCGAAATATTTATCCCGATAAGCACAACCGCGATAGCGGTGGCCAGAAGAAATAATGCGCCAACAAGAAACGGAAAGCCGTCATTCGAAGCAGCAATAATGCTAATAAATACATAGAGCGTGAGGGCCATGAGGACCGAAAAAATTGTGATGCTTTCCAGGGGTTTCAGCATGTACATTCCACTCCCTAATTGTTGAGCCGGGCCTACCCCCGGAAAGTGGACACGTCGGGGGTTAGCTATGCTGCTTTAGTCAGTGTAGCTGAAGTCTCGGCTTCAAAGACATCCGGCGCTACAAGATTGCACCAGGAGTGCCGCCGGCGCGTGTTATAACGCATGCACCACCGGAAGACTTCCCGGCGGCAGGCGATCGGATTGTCAAAAACTTTCCGCTCTCGCAGCACTTCCCGCTTTAAAGTGGCGTTAAACGATTCTGCTAGGGCTTCTATCAGCACTCGTTCCTACCGCTCCCATAGACTGGCGCACACCCAACGACGAGCAATAGCTCCTAAAGGCCTGTGAGGTGTACACACTGCCGTGATCGGAATGGAAAATAGCCCCGTCCAGACTGCCACGCACACCATGCGCGTGGGATAGAGCGTCAATGACCAACGAGACACGCATGTGGTCTGCGAGTGCATAACCTGCAAGTTTCCGTGAATGAAGTGTCAATGACTGTGGCCAAATACATGTTTTTCCCTCCCTTACACGGAAGGTAGATAATATCGCCGACGTAAACGCGATTCGGCTCGTTGGCTGTGAATAAGCGGGCCTAGCAAATCTGGCATGACACGGTGGCCAGGCTTACACCTGGTAGTGATGCATCGGCGACGCTTGGTAAAGCCTTTAAGTCCCATGGCTTTCATAATTCGTGCAACTTTCTTGTGATTGACCGGGGCATACGCCGAGTCCTCCTTAAGGCTCGCAGCGATGCGTTTAGCACCATAAAGCCCGTGCTCATCATCAAAGATGGTTGTGATTCTCGCACCAATAACGGCATCAGAATACATCTCTTATCCTGCGCTTTTTACGAGTTTGGACCCATTTATAAAACGAGGAACGATTCAGCTTTAAAACGTGGCACATCCGCATAAGCCGAGTACTCGGTTCGGTGGTCATAGACACACTGGAAACAGAACTCCCGTGAGTCTGCTTTAAGCAAAATATTTAGCGGCCTTGCGCAGGATGTCACGTTCTTCGCGCAGCTTCGCGTTTTCTTTTTCTAACTGGCGGATCCGTCTCACGAATCATTCGCCGCTTGGGCTTTATCCTGCATGGCTTTTATGCCGGCACGTTTGCCGGTGCCGTACTTTTTGACCCAAGAATGAAGCGAGGCACGGTTAATACCGCGCTCTGCTGATGCTGAGTTCAGCGAGAGGTCCTCATTGTTCTCATAGAGAGCCACGGCATCGCGCTTGAACTGTTCTCAGTACCTGGACATGGTGGTAGATTACCTTTCTCCCCAACCCGACTGGGCCGGATATCAGGTGTCCACCAAACAGGGGTCAGGTCCAAACTATATAGGAAGACCCCCTACCGCCTCCCACCCCCTCACTTACTAACCCCATTTAGGGGTTAGTGGGAACTCCCCAGCGTGGAGCACGGATCATTTCGGTGCTCAACGTTGGGGATTTTTTCAGCTCCATTTCTCCGCTCAATATAACCCTCTACCTGCGCTTAAGGATCTAATATCTCCCCGAGCCATTCACACCATTAACATTAAGCGTCAACTACCACACTGCCCGATACGTTTTGACAATCTTTTTTAATAAAAGTTTGCACGATCTGTTGCAGACCGTAATACGGCTGTCTAATATCTAAGGAGTCTTTGAACACCACAAGCTCGTTAGGAAGCAAGATATGAAGCTTATCTCCCGCAAGGCTCTCGTTGCCGGCGCAACCGCCCTGTCCGTCACCTTCGCTGGCACCGCAGTGGCCACCGCTGCTGAGGTACCCACCACCCTGTCCTCCTCCATCGAGAAGGGCGCAGCAACGCAGCCGTACGCTAACGGCAAGGGCACCGGTGACGCCAACGAGGATCCTAAGAAGAAGCCTCAGCCCGAAAAGACTTCTCAGGAGAAGGCTAATGAAGTCCAGGCCTGGATCGGCGTCTTCACCGCTGCTATCGGCGCATTGGGTACTCTCTTCGCTTTCGCTAACAAGTACCTCAACATCGACGACTTCATGAAGAACTTCAAGCTTCCTTTCTAATCTTTCACGCTTCTTAAGCGCTTTTAACCGCTGTGCCCTAAATCTGGGCACAGCGGTTTCGCATATTCTGGGGCAGCCAGAGCACTACCCAGATGGACCTTCGCACCGGTTCTGCGCCCCCCTGCTCAGAACCCTTTAAGATTCCTTTGCCCGCCTGATGTATCCAGAGCCGACGAGGTCATTGAATATCTCTGGGTCGATTTCTTGGCCATTCTTAATTACGGAGATGTGGCCGGTGGGCTCTAAGACCATGACCTGGACGTCTTCCATGCGGCCGAGGCCAGACTTGCGCACTGCGGAATATACGTCCGAGCGAGTGATGTGGGAAACGGTGAGATTATCGTCGATCATCTCGCCCTGAAAGACGATGAGAACGGGCCGGCGATCTAAAAACCGCGTCCACTTCACCACCTTGCGGATGGTACCGAATGCAGCCTCTAGGGCCATAAGGGTTGTCAGGCCAATAACGCCCGCGGCCAAGGTGGGTGGAACGCCGATAATCACACGCCCGGCAACGGCACCGAACATAATGATGATGATCGCGTCAGAGGCCGTCATGGAGGTCAATACGCGGGAGCCAAACAGCTTTACCAAGACCATAAAGGCAAGATAGATGCCTAAGGTAGACAACATGACCACAGGAACTCGATGTAGCTCGATTCCTAGTTGAAAAGTAGCCTCGCGTAAAAACCGTTCAAAGATATCCACGGCATTTGAGATTACTAGGCTATAAGAGAATGCACAGAAAAATAAGCGCTTTTCCTCGAGGTAAGGGGAGGAAAAGCGCTTAGTGTCAACGCGCAGGAATTAGATTCCTATTTAGATGTGAAAGGTCTTGCGCAGATCGTCAAAGATGGCCCGCAGCGGTGCCGGAAGCACCTGAGGATTCAGGCCAATAAAGGCTATCCCTGCCGCGAGCGCCGCGATGATGGCCAGGGCTGCGCCGCCAAAGGACGAGCCTTGCGGGAGCTTCGGGGAGTCTTCATCTTCTGAACCATCCTCTTGGGAGCCGGCCTCGTCACCGCCGGCTTCACCCACTTCCACGGGCAGGATCGCTTGCGTGCCGGCATCGGTGGTGATTTTCAGGTTCTGGGAGCCGGTCAGGCCCTCTGGAACGGTCAGCTTTACCTGCGCGCGGCCGCGCTCGCCATATTGGTCATCGCCTTCCTGCTTGGAATTATCGATATCGGCGGTTGCTTCCTCATCTCCTAGCTTCACCGTGACGGTCTTGGCCATGGGCTCGCCCTCGCTGGTGTAGTTCAAGCTGGACAGATCGACGGTGATTTCTTTGCCAGGGACAATTTCACCATCGATGTGGGCGCCAATTTGGCCCTGTCCCTTGCGGACTTCGGACTCGCCGGACGCGATGTAATCGATCATGGCTTGGGCGTCCATGTATCCCACATCGTTCTTGTCCTTGATGGAGCCTGCCTCAAAATAGCCATCGCCGCCTTTTTCGCTGTCGCTGGACGCGAGGAAGGAAGAAAGCGCGATGGAATAGTCTTTGTTCGGGTCAAGGGGCTCGCCGTTGATGGTGACGGACTTGACGCGCTCACCCTGGGCTGCCTTGTAGTCATAGACCACCTGCACGTTATTGGACAGGCCCATGGCTAGACGCGGCCGGCTGCTGCCCTCTTGCCACTGGTTTTCTAAAGCGGTGATGAAGTCCTTGCCGGAGACCTTCGCGGTAATAACGGAGTTACCAAATGGCTGGACCTCAAAGATGTCCTTGTAGGTGACGTCGCCGCCCTGCAAATCGGCGCGCACGCCGCCGGCATTCATGACGCCGAGGTCGATGTCCTCGCCCACCTGCTTGCTCATGGCATAACGCTGCCCTTCCGCGATGAAGTTATTCAGGGTGGACTCGACACCACGGTTGGAACCTGACTTTTGCCCCTCATCGGAGCCGCGGAACAAGTCGGTTTCGACTGTGCCAGCGGTCTTCGAGCCTTCTACCTCGGCCTCATCCTGTGCCTTCTTAACGATGCCCGCAATCTCAGCATCCGGCTCTACCTGCGCGGCAGCAGTCGCATCGTACTGCTTGAGCTCAATGCTTTTTACCTTGCGGGCGGCCTTGTCGTAGGTAATATCGGCATCATTAAGCAGCTTGCCGTATTCGTAGCCTTGTGCCCACTGCAGTGGCAGCGCGCCCTCACGCTCTACCGTGCCCTGGGTGGTCTGGTGGGTATCGCCACCGAAGAGGATATCGACATCCTTATTGAAGCCTTCCGCATATTCCTCCGCATCCTCGTGGAAGAGGGAAACCACGACATCCGCCTCGCCGCTTTCCTTCAAACGGGTGGCTTCCTTGTTCGTTGCCTCAACGGGATCGGTAAAGGTAACGCCCGGAATCTTTGCCGCAGATACCTTGAATTTGGTGTTTTGGGTGACGGTGCCGACGTAGCCGACCTTCACGCCGTCGATTTCTTCCACATGAGAGGCATCCAAGAGCGGCTTGCCGTCTTTTAATACATTGGCGCCGAGGATGGGATAGTCAGAAGCTGGCTCAATACGGTCCGTTAGGTCCTCGGTGCCCTTGTCGAATTCGTGGTTGCCCACTGCGGTGACCTTCATCCCCATGGCATTGAGCGCCTCCAGAGTGTACTTGTCATCCGAGATGGCCGAGACGAATGCAGAACCGCCCACGTTATCGCCCGAAGAGGTGAGGTTGAACTTTTGGCCTTCGTTGACCTGCTTGATAAGCGATTGCAGGCGGGCCACGCCAATCTCATCGCCCGCCTTAGCAGGGTCGCTCAGGCCATCTTCCAAGTGGCCGTGCAGGTCAGTGATATTGGTGACCGAGATGGTAATCGTATCCTCCTGCGCTAGGGCGTGTGTGCCAGAAAGCGCGACGGCGGTAACGGTGGTAGCGGCCACCAACTGGCCAATGCGACGGAACCGCATAATTACTCCTGTGTCGTAGAAAGCATTCAGACAATATATACCGCTTTCTTAACCAACCCGCAGGAAGCACAACCACCGTGAACTGGGCTTTTACCTTTCCTCCGCCAAGAGTTCACACAATCGTCACGTGCGCGTAGCCCGCGCGTTGCTCTATCAAGCAACCGCACAGGGAGGTAGCCGCGCGGGAAGGCGGTTAGGCAGTCACACGGTAGACGTCAAAGACGCCCTCGGTATTGCGCAACGTCGTCATCAAGGACCCCAGCTGTTTGGTATCCGATACGGAGAAGGTAAAACGCATCGTGGCAATTTGGTCCTCGCCGCGGTTCGAATTCATCGTCAACACATTGATGTTCTGATCGCTTAATACCCGCGTTAGCTCAGACAGCAGGCCCTGACGGTCCAATGCCTCAAGCTGCAGCGTGGCAGAAAACGCACCGGTAGAAGAGGTGCCAGAGGACCACTCCACCTTCAGCATGCGCTCCGGCTCAGATTTGAGCTTTTCCGCGTTGGCGCAGTCCGCACGGTGCACGGACACTCCCCCGCCGCGGGTGACGAAGCCAAAAATGGCGTCCCCAGGCACTGGCTGGCAACACTTCGCGAGCTTGGCCATGACATCGGGGCTTCCCTCCACCAAGATGCCCGTGCCGGAGGCGGAGTCCTTGGTATGCTGCGCGCGGGACTGCTCGAGCTCCGAGAGTGGGGTTCGGGAAGCCAGGGCATCCACGGCATCATCGCGGTCGCCGAACATGGCCACCAATTGGTTGGCCACGTGCTGTGCGGAGACGTGGCCTGCGCCGATAGCTGTGTACAGGGCATCGACATCGGAATAGTGCAGCTGTTCTGCGACCTGTTTCATGGAGCTGGCGGTAAACAGGCGGTGCATCGGCAAGCCGCCGCGCTGCACCTCAGAGGCCAAGGCATCGCGCCCGGCTTCGAGGTGCTCCTCGCGCCTTTCCTTGGCAAACCACTGGCGCACCTTCGCCTTGGCCCGCGGCGAGACCAAGAATTCCTGCCAATCGCGCGATGGGCCGGCGTTGGGATCCTTGGAAGTAAAGATTTCTACCTTGTCGCCGGATTTCAGCGGCGATTCTAGCGCCACCAATTTGCCGTTAACCTTGGCGCCAATGCAGCGGTGGCCAACCTCCGTGTGCACGGCGTAGGCAAAATCTACCGGGGTGGAACCCGCCGGCAAATCCACCACATCGCCCTTTGGGGTAAAGGCGAAGATCTGGCGCGCCGTCAGGTCATAGCGCAATGAATCGAGGAACTCATTGGGGTCTGCCGCTTCCTTCTGCCAATCCAGCAGCTGACGCATCCAAGCCATCTGGTCCACCTCTTCTTGGTGCCCAGAATTCTTGCCCTTCGTTTCCTTATAGCGCCAGTGCGCGGCGACGCCGAATTCGGCGTTGTAGTGCATCTCGTGCGTGCGGACCTGTACCTCCAGTGTTGCTCCGCCGTCCGCGAGCACCGTGGTGTGCAGAGACTGGTAGACGCCGAAGCGCGGGGAGGAAATATAATCCTTAAAACGCCCAGGCAAGGCCTGGTAAATGGAGTGCACGACGCCAATGGCGGCGTAACAGCTATTGATGTCATCCACCAGTACGCGGATGCCCACTAGGTCAAAGATCTCCGCGAACTCGCGGCCGCGCACGACCATCTTTTGATAGATGGACCAGTAGTGCTTCGGCCGGCCCATTACCTCGGCCTCGATGCCGTTTTCCTTTAAGGCGGCACTGACTTGGTTGATGATTTCCTTCAAGGCGCGATCGCGCGAGGGCGCGCGCTCTGCCACCATGCGCACGATTTCGTCGTACTTTTTGGGATAGAGGATGGCAAAAGACAGATCCTCTAACTCCCATTTCACGCTCGCCATGCCCAACCGGTGGGCCAAGGGGGCGATGACCTCTAGCGTCTGGCGCGCCTTCTTGGCCTGCTTTTCCGGCGGCAAAAAGCGCATAGTGCGCATATTGTGCAGACGGTCGCTGACCTTGATGACCAGCACGCGCGGATCGTTGGCCATGGCGACGATCATCTTCCGGATGGTCTCGGCTTCCGCCGCAGCACCCAGGGCCACCTTGTCCAGCTTGGTCACGCCATCAACAAGCCGGGCCACTTCGGGCCCGAAGTCGCGAGTCAGATCCTCCAGCGTGTACTCGGTATCCTCCACCGTATCGTGCAAGAGTGCTGCAACGATGGTGGTGGTATCCATGCCGATTTCCGCGGCGATCGTAGCCACGGCTAGCGGGTGGGTAATATACGGCTCGCCCGACTTACGGAATACTCCCTCATGCAGCCTTTCTGCGGTGTTATAGGCAGCGTTGAGCAATTCCGCATCCGCTTTGGGGTGGAATTTCCGGTGAATGGACATGAGGGGATCGAGCACCGGGTTAATCTTGACCCGCCCGCCGGTCAGTGACCGGGCAAGGCGGGCAGACATGCTCCGCATCCCGTTATTAGCCTGGCGTTTTGCTGACTTATCAGTGGCCATCTCTACCGCCCTTCACAATGCCACAGCCTATAGTGCTGGCTGCGGCGCCTTTCCAGATCGTGTGATCTAGCTTAGACACACCATCTTAGTCAGCGTCATCTAGCACAATAAGCGGCGGGCCCGATAAGCGCTCCCGGCCGTTCAGGCCCTTAACCTCTAGCACCACGACGTTACCCGCAACCTCGGCGCCGGCAGATTCAAGCAGCAGCTTGGCGCCGTGGAGGGTGCCACCGGTGGCCAGGACGTCATCGACAAGCACCACGCGCTTGCCCTTCACATCAACGCCGCTGGCGGGGATCTCCAACGCGGCCGAGCCGTACTCCAGCTCGTATTCTTCGGTATAAACCGGCGGCGGAAGCTTGCCCTTTTTACGAATGGCCAAAATGCCCAAGCCCAACTTGTATGCCACGGCTGAGCCCAGCAGGAATCCGCGGGCATCCAGGCCGCCGATAAGATCCGCGCCCAACTCCTCGCAGGCGGCCGCTAGGCCATCAACGACGGCCTGAAATGCCTCAGGATCGGCCAATACCGGGGTGAGATCTTCAAAGAGGATTCCTTCCTCTGGAAAATCCTGAACGAGGCGCACCTTGTCGTGCAAAGCTTGTGCTGCTGATTCGTACTGGGAACTCATCATCTTCCTTGAGAAATAAATAGCGAGAAATAATTTGAGAGGAAAAAGGGCTAAGCCTTTTCCACAGGTTCTTGTGCCGACACGTGCCAACGGTCCATGTTCCAGCCGATGCCCGAGATGCCAGTGTACGGCAGGACACCCTCCACGTCGCGGTGAACGATGAACACGCGCGGCTGCGCAGCAACAGGAATGGAGGGAACGCTGTCCCACAGCTGCTCTTCCTGTTCCTTGAGCTGCACGGAGTTTTTGATGCTGGAATCTGCCGCAGAGTACTCGGTCAGCGGGTCGACCGGGCCCAAGAAGGCATCAATGGTGGGCTCACCTGTTTCCGGATTGGGGTTGAGATAAAACTGCGATAGCTGTTCGTCCGCAGCGTCCTCAATGGTAATGCCCGCCGGTTCGCACGAGGCGCGCAGCGCCTCGACCATCGCCTGGTAGCGCTTATCCGGGCCAACGTAGCCCACCTTGATGGTGGTGCCGTTCAACTGGCCGGCCGCAGCCATGTCCGTTCCTTCGTGGTCCTTCGCCACCGATCCAAGCGTTTGGGCCACCGGATCCTGTACGGACACGGTGCGGACATACGCCGGCGGGACGTCGACGCCAGATATTTCGGAGCTCTTGTGTGCCAGCGCCGCTTGATCAACGCAGGCGGCAAATGCCTTCCTTGCAGAAGGCTCTGCGAAGATCCCGGCCTGTGACAGCGTCAGCGTATCGGTTTGCAGGCCCACCTTGGTGGTCGTCTCAAACTGGTCATTGCCTGCGCCCGCGGAGTCCTCCCCAGCGGAGTCGTGGTCTGGTTCTTTGCCTTCCGCGGATTCTGCGTCCTCACCCGCGTTCCCGGAAAGCCAGCCGGGCGCCGCGGTGGCGGAGTCTGCCACCTTGAGTACGCCCTTATCCTCAAGCTCCTGCGCGTCGGCGCTACTCGGCCACACGACGAGCCGGTCCAAGGCAGGCTTATCGCCGCGATACTGCTCATTGGCCTTTAAGAAAACCTCGCCAGAATCGCCGACCTTTTCTGCTGTGAAGGGGCCATAAGACACTTGCAACTCGGGATCAAAATCATCCTTGGCAGTGGAAAACCCATAGCGCCACAACTCAGCCACTGGCTGCAGCGCCGCCATGTCTTCTGCGTGCAGGGCCGCGTTGAGATCCTCCATGCTCATGTCCGTCTTCTGTGCAAGCGCGTGCGCAGGCATGACCGTGCCAGGGCCAAACATCTGGCGCCAGCGGTGGCCCTGGTCTTTATAGAAGGTCAGCGTAAAGGCCTTGCTGTGCGGTGCGCACTCGATGTCCGCGATGTCATTCATCAGCGGCATATGCGAGGCAAACTCCACCGGGTGCGTACCGGCCGTATAGGCAAGCAGGTAATCATCGCAGGTGACGGGGGCGCCGTCGGAGAATGTGGCGTCATCGGCAAGCGTCAAACGCACGCTTTCCTGGTCGCTATCTGCTGCGGGCGGAAGCTTTTCGGTCTCGACCAAATCCGCGTTGGGAATGAGCTGTCCGGAGGGACCTGGCACGAAAAGGCCGGGATAAAGGCGCGTCGAAAGCTGCGCCGCGGAGGTGGTGCTGCCGAAGGCGGTACCGGCATTCGTCGTTGCCAACTGGGAGTTGACCATATAACCGGTGTAGTTATAGGACTCCGGATCGCTGGGCGCTGCCTGGTCACCGCTATCGGATTCCTCGCTGCTGCACGAGGCCGCTACCAGCGCAAGGGCGGAAAGCCCCGCCGCAATAGCCGTGATTTTGGGACGGCTACCCCACCACCGTGTGGTGCCTAGTCTGCGTTCCACGGTACGCACAACCCCCTTTTTCTCCTTCAAAGACCGAGCTTTACTCTGCCTGATTATGCCGTGCTTCAGGGCGATTAGCGGCCTGGGCGCCAGGTAGCACCGGTATGACCGGAGACGCTACTGCCGTGATCGGATTGCTCTTCTGCCACTTCCTTGCGGGTCTTGGCCCCGGCATCGGAAGGCGTGACCACCTTGCGCTTCGCAGAACGCTCTTGCGCCGGTTCACCATCCTCAGACTTACCCGCGCGGTAATCCAGCACACGCTGCGTGTGCTGTTTGACGCGCTTGGTCCAATTAGCAAACGTCACCACCAACGGGGTGGCCAAGAAGATCGAAGAGAAAATGCCCTCGATAACGCCGATGAGCTGGATCAGCGCCAGATCGCGCAGCGTGCCGATGCCCATCAGCCACACGGCGATGACGAACAACGCGATAATCGGCAGCGCGGAAATGATGGACGTAGAAATAGAGCGCATGACCGTCTGGTTGATCGCCAAGTTGGCCAGCTCACCGTAGGTCTTAGAACGTTGGCCCTCCAGCCCCGCCGTATTTTCATTGACCTTGTCAAAGACGATGACGGAGTCATAGATGGAGAAGGTCAGCACGGTGAGCAAACCGATGATGACGGCGGGAGAAACTTCAAACCCAAAGAGGGCGTAGATACCGGCGATGACGATGCCATCGATAATAAGCGCCGAGATGGCAGCAAACGCCATGATCTTTTGCAAGCGCACCGCCACATAGATGGTCGCAGCGACGAGGAATACGACCATGGCCAGAATCATGCGCTGGGTAATGGAAGAACCCCAGGACTCGGACACGGTGGAGGAACCAATGGCGTCCGGGGTGGCCTCCCCGTTTTCATCCTTTGGCTGGAATTCCTCATAGATTGCGGACCGGGCGCTATCTACCTCTTCTTGGCTCAGGCGCTCAGAGGTGATTTCGAGCGTCTCAGAATCGCCGGCGCCGACGATGCGCACCTGCTCGGGTTCAACGCCGGTGGAGTCCTCAAAGACGGTAGCTACCTCGTCCTCTTTCAAGTCCCCAGCGGGCATGGACAAGGTGGTACCTCCCTCAAAATCGAGGGAGAGGGTGAACCCGCGAATCAAGATGGCGGCGATGGCGCCGACGAGGAGCGCGGCGGTAATCGCGTACCACCGTTTGGTGTGGCCAATGAAGTCATAGCCACGCTCGTCTTCATAGAGACGATCCAAACGCGAAATCTTGTGTTTAGTAGATACGGCCATGATTATTTCTCCTCATCTTCCGCAGCTGCTGAGGGCGCTGAGCTCTCAGACGAATCGGCGCTAGCGGATGCCGAATTGTCAGTGGCGCGCGCCTGCGATGCGGTAGCAACGCCGCGGGACTCCGCGTAGTAGCCGCGTTCGCGTCGCTCTTCAATCAGCGCGTAAATTCCGCCCAAACCGTTCATCGATGGCTTGGCTGCCGCTGGGCGGCGGCCGATGATCTGCATCAACGGCGCCATGACCAGGAAGGACACGACGAGGTCGAAGATCGT
Source organism: Corynebacterium sp. KPL1824 (assembly GCF_000478095.1). Taxonomy (NCBI): domain Bacteria; kingdom Bacillati; phylum Actinomycetota; class Actinomycetes; order Mycobacteriales; family Corynebacteriaceae; genus Corynebacterium; species Corynebacterium sp. KPL1824. The sequence continues at coordinate 232,950 of NZ_KI515750.1, forward strand.
GGTCAAGCCCAAGGTGAACGCGAAGCCCTTTACCTCACCGATGGCGAGGAAGTAGACGATGACAGAACCAATCAGCGTCACCGCGTTACCGGTCACGATGGTGCTACGCGAACGCTCCCACGCCTTCTGCGTTGCTGACCTGAAGGTTCTACCCTCTAGGAGCTCATCCTTGATGCGTTCGTAGTAGACCACGAACGAGTCCGCGGTCGCACCGACACCGATGACTAGACCGGCGATACCGGACAGGTCGAGCGAGTACCCGATCCAACGCCCCAGCAGGACGATGGCGCCGTAGGTCAGCAGGCCGGAGCCAAGCAAGAAGATGACGGACACACCGCTGAGCGCGCGGAAGTAGTACAGCGAGTACAGGATGACCAAAATCAAACCTGCCAAGCCTGCCCACAGGCCGGCCTCGAGCGCTGCCTTACCCAGTGTCGGCGGAATGGACTCTACCGTGCCGCCGGGCTCGCCGTTTTCGCCGGCAAAGGACAGCGGCAGTGCACCATAACGCAGGTTATTGGCCAAGTTATTGGCTTCTTCCTGGCTAAAGTCACCGTTAATGGAGGTAGCAGAGCCGTACGGGGTAGCGCCCTGGATAACCGGCGCCGAAATGACGGCCGAGTCAAGGGTGATGGCAATCTGGTCGTTCAGATGCTCCCGCGTGAGGTCAGCCCAGGTCTGGGAACCGTTCGGGCCATTGCCGGTCTTGAAGGAGAAGCTAATCTCCATCTGGCCGGACTGCGGGTTCAGGCCGCCATTAATCGGGGAATTGGTATCAATCTCATTACCCGTCAGGCGGGTGCCGTCTTCATCCTCAACGCCGTTGAGCAACGGCGCTGGCTCCAAGACATAGGGGGTGCCGCTGTCGTAATCACAGGTCACAAAAGGCTTGGACGGATCGTCCGCACCAGCCAGTGGGTCGGCGGAGCCTTGGCAGGTTAAAAGCGACGAGGCCGCTGCCTGCGTTGTCGGATCGTCCGATTGGCGGTCCTTCAACAACATCTCAGTGACTTCGTCGCGGCGCTCGGTCTGCTCAATGGAGTTTGAAGGCTCGTCCAAGGGCTTGGCGGAGACCTTCGGCGCCTTGACGTCCTTCGGCTCCTTGCCTTCCGCCTGCGCTTCTTGCTGGGCCACGGCATTGGTGACGTCTTCCAGCTTCTTATTCGCCTCGTCCTTGTCTAGGACGCCGTATTTGACCCACCGGTTAGCCATATCCTCCAGCTCTTTGTCGAGCTTGTCCAGATCCGGCGCGGAGGGTTGTGCCACTGGGCGGAAGTACAGCTGGGAGGTCTGCCCCACCGCCTGGGCTTGGGACGCATCCTCGCCCGGCACGGTGATGACGAGGGTATTGCCGTTAATGACGACCTCGGAACCAGAAACGCCCATGCCGTTAACGCGCTGTTCCAAAATATTGCGCGCTTGCCGTAGCTGATCCTGGGTGGGGTCTTCACCTTGTGGCGCCAAGGTAACGCGGGTGCCGCCCTGCAGGTCGATGCCTAGCTTCGGGGCGGCTTGGCGGTTTCCGGTAAAAAAGACCAGCGCATAGATAACAACCACGATAAGCCCAAAGAGCGCGAGGGCGCGCTTGGGCCATTGGCGGTTGCTATTTTTCATAGCGCCTCTAGATGATGCGGACAACGATATTCTCCTGTGCACTGCAAACCAGGGTGATTAAACAATAAATACGGCCCGCCCGATTCGGCGCGGGCACGTTAACAACGCACAATCGTACGTCATGGAACAACATTTTCCTTAACGGGGTCCGCGATTCAGCGAAAATGTGTCAGGTTCTACGTTTCTCATAAGCCGAGTGCAGGTTCAGAGAACCCCCAGCTTATGCACAGAATACGCCCGCGGCCTACTCGGAAAAGGGCGCGGGCGGTAACGAGGACTTAACGGCTAGAGGGCTGCTCACCTTCCCCGCCGTTGAATCCATCATCATTATTGTTCTCACCGTTATCGCGCTGCGCCTCTACGGCATTGTTTGCACCACCGCGGTCAAGCTTCTGGGCCTCGCTTTCGGTGCGCACCACCGCCATCTTGTCAAAGGTGAGGGTAACGCCCGGGGAAACCTCGAGGTCCACGCTGGTATCGGTGGTTCCCCGCACCACGCCGTGGACACCGCCGGCGGTGACGATGCGATCCCCATTCTGCAGGGAGTTTTGCAGCGATTGCATATCGTTCTGGCGCTGGCGTTGCTTACGCATCGCCATAAAGGAAGGAATGATGAACAAAATGACAATGATGATGAGAAAGATGATTTCCATAACTTTCCAGTATGCCAGACCGTTTCGTTCACAAAAACCATGAGTCGGTTCCACCTCTGCGGCCGCGCTAGCGCGGTGCCCACGCTTGCCTAAAACAGCCCAATCGCGCCATCGGGAGGCGTCAGGCCGAGGTGTTGCCAGGCGGCGGCGGTGGCGACCCTGCCCCGCCCAGTGCGCGAAATCATGCCGGCGCGAACCAAGTACGGCTCACATACCTCCTCCACGGTGGAGGGTTCCTCGCCCACGGCGATGGCCAAGGTATTCACACCCACCGGCCCGCCGCCGTGGCCGTTAATCAGGGCATTGAGGACGGCGCGGTCTAGTCGGTCTAGGCCCATTTCATCGACGTCGAATACCTCCAGCGCCCCTTGTGCTGCGGACAGATCGATGCGTCCGGTGCCATTGACCTCTGCATAATCGCGCACGCGGCGCAGCAGGCGGTTGGCAATGCGCGGGGTGCCGCGCGAGCGGGAGCCGATTTCCACGGCGGCATCGTCATCGATGGCAACGTCCAAGATATGCGCCGCACGCTTGATCACGCGGGTGAGATCCTCGGTGCTGTAGTACTCCATTTGGGCGGTAAAACCGAAGCGATCCCGCAGCGGACCGGTAAGCATTCCCGCTCGCGTTGTCGCCCCGACCAACGTAAACGGCGGGATCTCCAAGGGAATCGAGGTAGCACCCGGCCCCTTGCCCACAATCACATCGATGCGGAAATCCTCCATGGCCATATAAAGCATTTCTTCGGCAGGCCGGGCGATGCGGTGGATCTCATCGATGAACAGCACGTCGCCTTCCATGAGGTTGGAGAGCATCGCCGCCAGGTCGCCCGCCCTCTCCAGCGCCGGCCCGGAGGTCATGCGCAGCGATGTGCCGAGTTCCTGCGAAATGATCATCGCCATGGTGGTCTTGCCCAGACCGGGCGGCCCCGATAACAGGACGTGATCCGGGGTGACCCCGCGGTTCTTCGCGCCGGTAAGCACGAGGGAGAGCTGCTCCCTTACCTTGGGTTGCCCAATGAATTCCGTCAGGGACTTGGGGCGCAGGGAGCGCTCGATATCGTGTTCTTCGGCGTGAGCGGTGGCTTCCACATCACTATTGTGCTGGGATTCGTGCGCCTTACTCATCCCCTCTGGGAGGTTGAACTCGGTGCGCTCAATATCGGACATGCTGTAGCCTTTGTGTCTTCTTGACGTCGTATTCTTTTAGCCCTGCTTACCCAACTGGGCCAGGGCCGCACGCAGCAAGGTTGAGGTATCCGCCGCAGGGGCTTCGGCGTATGCCGCCTCCACCACGGGGCGAGCCGCCTTCTCAGTAAACCCTAGGCCCAAGAGGGCTTCAGTGACACTATCGACAACTGGGCCACCGGCACCTGTTGCCTCCGACGCAGCATCGGGCACGGGAGTTCCAGCAAAGCGCTTTACCTTATCCTTGAGCTCCAGGGTAAGGCGTTGGGCCATGCGCTTGCCGACGCCCGGGATAGACTGCAGCGCCTTCACATCCTCCCCGCCAATCGCTGCGGCCAGTTCTTCTGCCCCCATGACGGATAACGCGGCCAAGGCGAGTTTGGGCCCCAAGCCAGACACAGATTGCAGCACTTGGAACATTTCGCGGTCATCGTCGCTGGTAAAACCGTATAAGGTCAATGCGTCTTCCTTGACCACCAAGGTAGTGAGCACAAAAGCGGTTTCTCCGCGGCGCAAGGTTCCCAACGTCTTTGCGGTGGCTAAGAACTTATAGCCCACCCCGCCGCATTCAATAACGCCGTGGTCTAAACCAATGTGGAGGACTTCTCCCCGCAATGCCGCAATCATTTTCTACCGTGCCTTCCTACCTGTGTGCGCTTTCAACATGACCTAATAATGAACAAACTTAACCTGTGGGGGTGTGGCGAGCTAAGGCTGAACACCCTTCCCCCGCCCGCGGACGCCGCTGGTCTTTGCGCCGAGCCCTAAACCGGTACTATCCATTCTCACGATCGCTGGCGCCCGCCAGCAGTGGCAGACGGCCAGCGCCAATGCATCCGCCGCATCCGCCGGCTTGGGCGGCTCCGTAAGCCCCAGGATACGGGTGATCATGGTCGTCATTTGCTTCTTATCCGCGCGCCCATTGCCAGAAATAGCCTTTTTCACTTCGGATGGGGTGTACATGTACACCGGAATATCCCGCTCGGCGGCCGCGAGTACCAGAACCCCTACGACGTGCGCGGTCTGCATGACGGTTGAGACCTGGCCGCGTTCGAAGACGCGCTCTATGGCCACCACATCCGGCGAATAATCGTCCATCCATTCCTTGGCTGCCACGGATAGCCGCAAAAGCCGTTCGGTCAGATCCTTATCGCTGGGAGTCCGCACCACTCCCACGGAGACGGGAAGGATCGCGCGCCCGCGCCCGGCTTGAACTACGGACAGGCCACAGCGGGTGAGCCCGGGATCGATACCCATCACGCGCATGCCTTCGATATTCACACCCGCCCACTCCCCGTTCCGCGGCCTCGTCGTTACCAATCTTGCTCCCCTATTATGTCTTACACACACATGTTCTACAACACGGCGAGAACCTAGGGCCCCAATAAAGCACAATAAAAAGCCCGGCGCCGACATCTCCGCATCCGCGAAGAGCCGCCACCGAGCTAGTGCCTAATAAGAGCAGTATCCCTACTCTGCGTTTAGCTCCGCTAGGACCTCATCGGATAGGTCCATATTGGTATATACGTTCTGGACGTCGTCGGAGTCTTCCAAAACATCGATGAGGCGGAAGATCTTCTTCGCGTCATTGGCGTCAAGAGGTACCTCGACGGAGGCGCGGAAATCGTTATCGGAGTCATCGACCTCGATATCGGCTTCCTTGAGTGCTTCCTTTACGGCCTGCACATCCGTGGGAGCGCAGATGATCTCGAATTTCTCGCCCTGGTCCTTGACCTCTTCGGCGCCGGCATCGAGGACCGCCATCAAGACGTCGTCCTCGCTCAGCTCGCCCTTTTCCACCAAGACGTAACCGGTGCGGGAGAACATATAAGCAACCGAGCCGGATTCACCCAGGTTGCCGCCATTCTTGGTCATTGCGGTGCGGACATCGGTAGCAGCGCGGTTGCGGTTATCGGTCAAGCATTCAATCAGCATTGCGACACCGTTGGGGCCATAACCCTCGTACATGATGGTCTCCCAGTCGGCACCACCGGCTTCTTCACCAGAACCGCGCTTGCGGGCGCGTTCGATGTTGTCATTGGGGACGGAGGCCTTTTTGGCCTTCTTAATCATGTCATCGAGCGTTGGGTTGGCCGCAGGATCACCACCGCCGGTTCGCGCCGCCACTTCAATGTTCTTAATGAGCTTGGCAAATTCCTTGCCGCGCTTGGCGTCATTGGCAGCCTTCTTGTGCTTGGTAGTTGCCCATTTTGAGTGGCCTGACATTAAGTCCCTTTCTAATTGGGTTCTAAATCTGTTGACAATTATACGTGCCCTGCACGAACTGGGAAAAGCGCCCCCAGGATACGGAGGCGTTTCTAGACGTTATGCCAATTGCCATGGGCGGAACCGCTACCCAAGTTCTCATCGAGGAACCGCGTCAAGCCCTCCTGATTGACCAGCGCAACGAGTTCGCCCTGTTCAGTGAATAATTTGCCGCGCGCGATGGCCGTGCCTTGCGCCGCTGTGGGCGATACCTGCTCATAAAGCAACCACTCATCCACGCGGAAGGGGCGGAGAAACCACACCGCATGGTCAAGACTGGCCAATTGGATCTTCTCCCCCTGGTGCGGAATAAGCGCCGACCGGATAAGGGTCATATCGGACATATACGTTAGGGCGGCGCGGTGAAAGTCGGGGTCGCTTCCAAGCTCTCCGGTATTGCGGAACCAAATATGGCGGTATCCGGCACCGGTTACCTCCGCGGCGGCATCATCGCGGCCTTCATCGGGGACCAAACGGATATCCCAATCGGTCCACTCCTTCAAGATGATTCGGGTGGAATAGGGCGCCCCGCCACCGCGGCGCGCGGCTTCATCAGGGCTTAGTACCTGCGGTGCCATATCCTGATGCTCGGGCCCTGTATCACCATCGCGGTGGAAACTAGCCAGCATGATAAAGACGAGGCGGCCATCTTGGATGACTCGAACCTGCCGGCTGGCAAAGGAACGGCCATCGCGCAGCCTTTCCACCCGCAGCTCCAGCGGCTTTTTCGTATCACCGGGTCCAACGAAATAGCCGTGGAGGGAATGCACCTGCTTATTATCTACAGTCCTTTGCGCCGCGGCTAGCGCTTGCGCTGCCACCTGCCCGCCAAAGGTGCGCTCAATCTGCGAGGGAATCGCCGGGCCAGAAAAGACATCCGCTTCTTGGGTGCCTTCTAATGCCAAAACCTCAGAAATGGTGCCCACAGTCATCCTTCCTTATGCGCCTACTATGCGCTATATCACGTAACTTCTTATCTGCCTTGCCACCCTACTCCCTAGCCGGTCCAACCCCAGTGGCTAGCAACCTGATTCGAACTACCCACTGCCCAAATTTTTTCCTAGAATCTTTTGGGTGAAAAGAATCGCGTCAGTTCCTGCAGTATGGGTGGGCTGGGTTCTCGCCCGCTTGGTATTGGTCTATTTCTTAAAACTCGACCACAGTGCACGCGGCGATGTTGCCTATTATTTCGCTGGGCTTTATGGCGACGATCCCACGCTGATGACCGAATACCCCCATGCGGGAACGTGGCCCACCATCATCTTAAGTTGGTTTACCGGTGGGGACCGCGGCGTGTTCTACATCGGCTTTACCATCATGACGCTGCTTATCGATGCCACCTTCCTCGCCCTCCTGCTGCGCCACCACCAGCGCAATAAGCGTGTTTTCCTCGCAAGCTGGTTCTGGGTCTTCTTCGGCACGGCCGCAGGACACGTCTTTGTATGGCGCCTCGATATCTTCCCCGCGGTCGCCGTCGCCGGTGCCGCCGCGCTCCTTATTTCTCATCCCAAGACCGGTGCCGCCCTTTTGGGCTTCGCCACCACCATGAAGCTCTGGCCAGGCGTCCTCGCCGCCGGGCTGGTGGGGCGGTTTAATAGCGCTAATTCCTGGCTCCGCCTGGTGTCCTTTTTCGGCTCCGTCGCAGCCCTATCAGCGCTAACGGTTGTCACCTCCGGCATGGACCGGCTCCTTTCCCCGCTGGATTATCAGGGGGTGCGCGGGCTCCAACTCGAATCCATTCCGGCGACATACTTGCTCTTGCAGGCGCACCTCAACCCAGGTAAATGGCATTTAGGTTATGCACCGTCCAAGAGCTTCGAGATTTCCGGCCCGGGCGTGGATACCGCCATCATGTGGAGCACCGTCGCTACAGCCGGGATGCTGGTATTCGCCTTGGGCTGGGCTCTATACCGTTTCTTCGCCGGAGGGTGGACCTCGCGCACCACCGTCGCCTTCTTCACCCTCATGGTGCTGCTGCTCATTGCCACCAATAAGGTATTTTCGCCCCAGTACATCATCTGGCTCGGCCCGCTATTCGCGGTGGTCGTACGCCAACAGCTCCCCGCCGGGTTCGTCCCCATCAAGATCTGCCAGGGCCTTCTCGCTGTATGCGCGGTCGTCGCCGCTGCGCTGGGCACCTACGTCTACCCGTTCCACTATGACTACCTGTGGAAGTACGTGGGCGCAGACCTTACTCCGGTCTACGTACTCGTGGCCCGCAACGTGCTCATCCTCGTCATGGTCCTCATCGCGCTCATTTGGTTCATCCTTGAGATAAGCCTGTCGCGCCGCATAGAAAAGGCCATCGTGGCAGCAAGCGGCCTGGAGCAAGCCCAGGAAGCCGCCGCAGAGCCCGCGCCCTCACCAGATACCGGGCGAATCAACGTTCCGGGCTCCGACACCGCCGATGCCGATGCCGACGCCGATCCTGACGCGAGCACCGATGTCACCACGCAGGTGCCGCGCGGCTAGATTTTCAATCTGCCAGCATGTAGTCGAAGTACTCGGGTAATTTAGCGGTTCCGCCGAGGTGGAAAAAGCGCACCGCTGGGCGCAGGCGCAGCGCGCGCGTATCGCTGACTGCCTCGTTATAAAAGCGATGCGCCAATTGGATGCGGCCTTCTGCATCCGCCAAGGCGGCCGGGCGCTGGCCTACCGGAAAATCGCGCACAATGGCGGCCGAGAGCTCGCGTTCTACCATGGTGCGGGCTTGAAAATGCCCATGCGAAAGCTCCGTGGATTCGGCCTTTTGCGCCAAGGCGGCAAGATCCGGGGAGACCGCCGCCGTTACCGCCGCGCGCCGGTCTAGTGCCGCCTGCAGCTGCGCCAGTGCGGCATCGGTGCGAATGTGCAGGAAGTTTAGCCGCTGCGCGGTAAAAATGGCCCACGATCCTAAAAGTATGAGGATGACGAGCGCAATGGTTATCTCAATCCCCATCATCGCTTCACCCTTACCTTCGTGCCATCTTGCACCGTTTCATAAACCTGCATGACCGCCGCGGCAACATGGTCCCAGTCATACATCTGGGCGCGTTGGACGCCATTGCGCACCAAGCGCCGCCGGTAATCGCCATCATCCAAGACCTGGTTCAGCACGCGCGCCAAATCGGAGGCATCGCCGGTGCGGAAAAGCGCTCCCGCGGGTTCATCAGATTCCGCGTTGCACACCGCGCGAAAGGCCTCCAAATCGGAAGCCACGACGGCGGCACCGGCGGCCATGGCCTCTACCAACACGATGCCAAAGCTCTCCCCGCCCGTATTCGGCGCCACGTAAACATCGGCCCGGCCTAAAACCTGTGCCTTTTCTGCATCGCTGACGCGCCCGACAAAGTCCACGCCTTCGACCTCGCGGGCGCGGCCGCCGCCCATAATGGTGACGCGAATATTCTTGTTGACCTGGCGCAATGCGGCTAACAGGATATCCAGCCCCTTCCGTGGCTCGTCGAGGCGGCCGAGGAAGACGACCTCGAGTGGGGCATCGGCAAGCGCGGGCTGGCTTTTCTTGCGCGCAAGCGCATAGACGGAGGTATCGACGCCGTTGGGGATCAGGACGGGATCGCCGCCCAATTGCTCCACCTGCCAACGCCGGGCCATGTCCGATACCGCAATGCCGCCGCGAATCTTTTCCAAAAAGGGCATAAGCAGCGGCTTTGCCAAGGTGAGGATGAGGGAATTGGCCGCCGAGGCGTGGTACGTCGCCACCATCGGGCCGTGTGCCACGGCCAAGGCGGTCATGGAAAAACTCGGGGAATTGGGCTCGTGGATATGCAGGACATCGAAATCCCCGTCCTGGATGAAGCGCTTGACCTTGCGGGTTACCTTTGGCCCCACCGACAAGCGCGCGACCGAGCCGTTATACGCAATCGGGAAGGCTGGGCCGCCCTTGACCACGAAATCCGGCAGCGGCGTGGACTCCGCGGCGGGCCCAAGGACCTGGACAAAGTGGCCCTGTTCTATGAAAACGGTGGCTAGGTCAAGGATATGGGCCTGCACGCCACCGGGTTCGTCAAAAGAATACGGGCAAATGATACCGATGCGCATTAACGGGAACGTTCCTTTCGCGCTTGCCGGCGCCGTTCCACATCCTCATTCCATTGCGGCTGCAACATGTGCCAGTCTGCGGGGTGGCGCCGGATATTGGCCGCAAACCCATCCGCCATGCGCTGGGTGGTCTCCTGCACATCGGTGACCTCTACTTCTGGCGACACCGATAACCCCCAGCCATCGCCTTCAAACCAGGAGTGCACCACGTGGAGTGCCGCGCCGGTTTCAATAGCTAGCTGCGCGGGACCGGCAGCCATATTGGCTTCCTCGCCCATGAAATCTACCGTGACGCCACGGCGGGTAATATCGCGCTCTGCCAATAAGCAGACCACCCCACCCTCCTCAAGGGCTTCCTTTAAGCGCGCAAAGGGCGTGGCCGCCCCACCGGTAAGCGGCAGGACCTCAAACCCTAATTCCTCGCGGTAATCCACGAAGGCATCAAAAAGCACCTCCGGCTTTAACCGCTCTGCCACGGTGGTAAATTGCCCGTAATGGCCCACCAGGAAGACCCCGGCCATATCCCAGTTTCCGGAGTGTGGCAGCGCCAGGATCACGCCACGGCCAGATTGCGCGGAGGCGTCGAAATGCTCGAGGCCCTCCAAACCGCTCATGAGCCGCTGGTGCAGCTGGGGATCGGCATGAATCGCGGGAAGGCGAAACGCCTCCATCCAATAGCGCATATACGAGCGCATGGAATCGCGCACCAATTCGCGCGTGACGTTTTCTGCACCCACCACGCGGGTGAGGTTTCGTCGCAGTCCATCCATGCCGCGCCCGTTATCGCTCGCGAAATCCGCGACCCACCGAAAGATGGTGCGCGCTACCGGCTCGGGCAAGCGGCGGACTACCTTCCAGCCCGCCAAATACCCAGCCGCTGCTACATCTTCTTTATCCCACATGGTGCCGGATCCTCCAGAAAAGTGTGTCCGCAAACCTCGAACGAGCCGGAACGATAGCCCCCGCTGCGCCCGCGATCGCTTAATTTATACTCCGGCGTCTTGGCGCGCTGCAATGGCAATGCGCTGGTACACGGTAAAGATTGAGCCTACTGCCAAGATCCACAGCGATACCGCCGCGGCGTACTCTACGCCCAAGCCTTCAAGGCCGATTCCGCCCAGCGCCAAAATGAGGCGCTCGGGGCGTTCAATCAGGCCGCCCACCATGGTGAAACCGGAGGCCTCTCCCCTAGCCTTGATATAGGAAATGACCTGGGAGCATACCAAGGTAATGAGGCAGGCCGCCACGGTCCATTTGGACGCGTCTGCGGTATACACCAGCCACCAGGCGATGGCGCAGAATAACGCGCCATCGGTAATGCGGTCGCAACTGGCATCCAGCGTGGCACCGAAAGCGCTCGATTTACCGGTCAGTCGCGCCATGGTGCCATCGAGCATGTCAAAGGCCGCAAAGAGGCCGGATAATACGGCGGCGATAAAGAGGTGGCCGGTAGGAATGAGGATCACCGAAATGGCGATGGTCACAATAGTGCCTACAACCGTGACCACGTTGGGAGTCAATCCCAACTTTAAAAAGGTCTTGGCTATAGGTTCCACCACCACGGCGGCGGGCTTTCGCCCATGCACGCTAAGCACGCGAGTCCTCCTCTTCCATGTCACGCCAACCCTCTGCCAGCACACGACGAGTGTCTTGCAGTAGTTGCGGTAATACCTTAGTCCCATCGAGGACAGTCATAAAGTTACTATCCCCGGGCCACCTTGGCACCACATGCAAATGCAGGTGGTCTCCCACCGAGCCGCCGGACGCGCGCCCCAGATTAAATCCCACGTTAATGGCCTCGGGGCGTGACACACGCTTGAGTACCCGCACCGCATTTTGGGCAAAGGCCATAAGCTCGTGGGATTCTTCCTCGGTGAGGTTTTCCAGCTCGGATTCCTTGCGGTACGGCACCACCATGAGGTGGCCGGCGTTATAGGGAAACAAGTTGAGCAGCGCATATACCGTTTCACCCCGCGCGATGATGAGCCCGTCCTCATCGCTGCCCTTCGGGGCTTCCACGAAGGGATCCTCGGACCGCTGCGCGATATAGGCCATCCGGTACGGCGCCCACAGTCGCTCCAACCGGTCCGGCTCACCGGCACCGGTATCGACGAATGTTTCCTCGCTTTGCCCCTTCTGCGGATTAGCGCCGGGCACGAATGAGCTCTTCTGTCGGCTGCTCGTTGGTGCGCTCTGCTACCCACGTGGAGATGAGCTCAACGGCTTCATCGACCGGCACGCCGTTGACCTGCGTGCCATCCAGGAAACGGAAGGAGACCGCACCGGCTTCCACGTCGCGGGCGCCGGCGACCAGCATGAAGGGCACTTTGCCCGTCGTGTGATTGCGGATCTTCTTCTGCATGCGGTCATCGGAGGTATCTACATCCGCGCGAATGCCCTTGCGGCGCAGCTTTGCGGCGACGCCCTCCAGATGCGGCACGAAGTCATCCGCGACTGGGATGCCCATGACCTGGTGCGGTGCCAACCACGCTGGGAATGCGCCCGCGTAGTGCTCAAGAAGCACACCGAAGAAGCGCTCGATGGAGCCGAAGAGGGCACGGTGGATCATGATCGGGCGCTTCTTGGTGCCATCGGATGCGGTGTATTCCAGCTCGAAGCGCTCAGGCAGGTTGAAGTCCAGCTGCACCGTGGACATCTGCCAGGTACGTCCAATGGCATCGCGGGCCTGGACGGAAATCTTTGGCCCGTAGAACGCGGCGCCCTCAGGGTCAGGAACGAGCTCGAGCCCGGATTTTTCTGCCACGGACTGCAAGATGGCGGTCGAGCGCTCCCAAATCTCATCGGAGCCGACGAACTTATTGGGATCCTTGGTGGAAAGCTCCAGATAGAAATCGGAGAGGCCGTAATCCTCAAGCAGCGAGATAATGAAGTCTAGAACCTGGGTGAGTTCTTCTTCCAGCTGCTCTTCGGTGCAGTAAATGTGGGCATCGTCCTGGGTAAAACCGCGCGCACGCGTCAAGCCATGCACCACGCCGGACTTTTCGTAGCGATAGACCGTACCGAATTCGAAAAGGCGCAGCGGCAGTTCGCGGTAGGAACGGCCGCGGGATGCAAAGATCAGGTTGTGCATCGGGCAGTTCATCGGCTTGGCGTAGTAGTCCTGCGGTTCCTTGACCGTATTTCCCTCGGCGTCATACTCGCCATCGAGCTGCATCGGCGGGAACATGCCATCGGAGTAGAAATCAAGGTGGCCGGATTTACGGAAGAGGTCGCCCTTGGTGATGTGCGGGGTATTGACAAAGGAGTATCCCGCCTGCACGTGGCGGTTGCGGGAGTGGTTTTCCATCTCCATGCGCACGGTCGCGCCATTGGGGTGGAATACGGGGAAACCGGAACCAATCTCATCCGGGAAGGAGAAGAGATCTAGTTCCTGGCCCAAGCGGCGGTGGTCGCGCTTTTCTGCCTCTTCCACCATGGTCTGGTAGGCGGCCAATGCGTCCTTGGACTCAAAGGCGGTGCCGTAGATGCGCTGCAGGCCGGCGTTGGCCTGGTCACCGCGCCAGTAGGCGGCGGACGACCGAGTCAGGGCAAAGGCTGGAATATATTTCGTGGTGGGAACGTGCGGGCCGCGGCACAGGTCGAACCATTCCACCTCGTTGGTGCGCGGGTTCACGTTGTCATAGTGCGTCAGATCGCCGGCACCCACCTCGGCGGCCTCATCGGAATCCGGGGCCACGTTGCCCTTGTCCTGGATAAGCTCCAGCTTGAAGGGCTCATCCTGCAAGGCCAGTTCCGCCTCTGCCGTAGACGCATAGGTGTGACGCTCGAAGCGCTGGCCTCCCTTGATGATCTTCTTCATCCGCTTTTCCAGGTTCTTGAGATCCTCCGGGGTGAAGGGCTCAGCGGTCTGGAAATCGAAATAGAAGCCGTTTTCAATGGACGGGCCAATGCCCAGCTTGGTGCCGGGGAACTCGGCCTGTACGGCCTGGGCCATGACGTGGGCGCAGGAGTGGCGAATGACGGCGCGGCCATCTTCCTCACAGGCGGCTACCGGGACAAATGTCGATTCCTCATCCGGGGTGTGCGAAAGGTCATACAGGGTACCGTCCACGCCGCGGACTACCACGACCGCCTCTGGGCCCTTATTGGGAAGGTTCAGCTCGCGGAGGGCCGCACCAACCGCTTGCCCGGCTGGCACGGTGAAGGATTCGTAATTTACCGGTGCTGCGGGAATAAGTTCCGCCATATTCGCGCTCCTTTTTGCGCTCGCGCAGATACGGCATACCTGGCCGCATCCACTAGTTAAATTTACGGATCGTCATTCTACAGGCCAGCATGCGTGCAAAGCGATTCCGCCCACCACGTTTCTTTGCCATCGCTGCCTTTAGTTCCCGGCGGGCAGAAATACATCGCCGAACCGATGTGGGTGAGCCACTCATTCAGCAGATCCGCCTCATCAAGCCGCGCCTGAATGGGCTCGAATTGCTTGGTGGGATCCTGCTGGTAACAGATGAAGATTTGGCCAATATTGGATAGTTGGCCATCCTTGCCATCCGGCGGCAGCTCGTAGTTATAGGGACGGCGCAAAATCTTTTGCTCCGGGTGGTCCTTCGGCGCAGTCGCGCGCGCCATGTGGGAGTTCTTATCAATGACGGGCAGGCCATACTCATCCGTGGCCTTAAAGTCCGCCTCATCGAATTCCTTATCACCCGTAAGCGGTGCCCCGTTTTCCAGCTTGCGGCCCACCGCATTTTCACGGGAGGAGCGGTCCAGCTTTTCCCAGGTATCGAGGTTCATGCGGATGCGGCGCACCACCATGGCCGCACCACCCTGCTGCCACTTCGGGCCATCCTCGATCCAGACTTGGTCAGCGAATTGTTCATCGCCGCGCGGGTTCACGGTGCCATCTTTTTGGCCAAACATATTGCGCGCGGTCGCGCCCTTTTCGTGGCTGCCGTAGGCGTTGATAAAGCCCTGCTGCAGCCAGCTGACTTCGGCATAGTGCTCGCCAGAGCGCACCATGTGCCGCAGCGCATAGGTATTCATCAGCGGGTCATCGCTGCAAATCTGCAGGACGATGTCAGTTTGGCCCCACTTGTCATCTAATTGGTCGCGGGAATAGGCGCGGACATCGCCAAGCCACTTCGGCTTATCCACGCCCAGCAGGGAGAAAATGCGCTCGCCCAGCCCACACGTAATGGTGAGGTTCGCAGGCTGGCGCACCATTTCCGGTTCCAAGGTCCCCAACGGCGGCTGGCCCGTGCACAGCGCTCGCGCGTCCTCAGTCCACAGCTTCATGAGCCGGGCAAAGCCCTGCTTGCCGATGCCCCCTTTAAGATCAAAGCCCACCAAGTTCAGGTGCGCTTGCTCCGGCGTGTCAATCCCGGCCTGGTGTGGGCCGTCGAAAGCCACGGTGGCATCGGCAAGCGGAGTGCTCTCCTCCGCTTCAGCGTGTGGTGTTGATTTATCCGAGTTGCATCCCACCAGCGCAATGGCGCTGGTAGACACTGCAGCGCCGGTGAGAAATCCCCTTCTGCTGAATCCCGTCATGATTAGTGCTTGTGGTTTTCTTTCTCGTCGTCCTTGCTGGAGTGGTCGTGACCGGAGTGGTCGTGGCCAGAGTGATCGTGACCGGAGTGGTCATGGCCGGCGTGATCGGAGTGATCGTGGCCTGCGTGACCGTGGTCCATGCCCTCCATGTCGCCGTAGTCCTCATCGCCAGCACCCATGGTGCGGGCCTGGATGGTGCCCAGGTCAAGCTCCTCGCCGTCAGACAGGGTGACCGTCATCTCGAGGGAATCACCAGGCATGATGCCTTCCTTCATGCCCATCAGCATGAAGTGGTCACCGCCAGGAGCAAGCTCGTGGCTCTCGCCGGCCTTGACAACCAAGGGGCTGGATTTTTCGCGCATCTGGCCATCGACGGTCTCGTGAATCTGGTTCATCTCTGCGTCCAGGCTCGTGGAGAAACCGGTAATCTCGATGTCTTTATCCGAGTGGTTGACCAACGTACCGAAGATGGCGGTCATATCCTTGTCTTCGTTGGCGCGGACGACGGCGTCCTCGAAGGTCAGGTCCTTATCCGCTGCAGCGGTAGATTTACTGGTTTCTGCGGTGGAAGAAGCGGCCGAAGTCGACTCCGAGTTGCTGGAATCGCTCTCATTATCCGGGGAGCAACCAGCAAGAACCAGGGCGCTGAGGGATACGCCGGCAATCAGGTGGGAAATTTTCTTAGTCATTATTTGTGACCTTTCGAGTCGTTTCGACGGGTTTTAGCAATCAGCAAAGCCAGAACGGCCACTATGGCCAGCACACCGCCCACTGCCAGGATGATTTTCACCGACGTGGGCATATCGCTTGAAGAATCTGCAGCTCCATCTGCATCTGCAGCGTCGGTGGAGGAAGCATCATCGCTATCCCCACCTGTGACCGTAAATGAGACCCCACCGCGCGTTGCGTGTCCATCCGAGGAGGTGATGTTGTAGCCCACCTGGTAGTTACCTGGGCCGGGATCGACATCATCTGGAGTTGTGATCGTCAGATCGCGTTCATCGAGCTCCGGCTCCTGGCTAAAGATCTGTTCCCCAGTGTCCTTATTGGTTACCGCAA
Organism: Corynebacterium sp. KPL1824; assembly: GCF_000478095.1. Taxonomy (NCBI): domain Bacteria; kingdom Bacillati; phylum Actinomycetota; class Actinomycetes; order Mycobacteriales; family Corynebacteriaceae; genus Corynebacterium; species Corynebacterium sp. KPL1824. Next base: position 249,280 of record NZ_KI515750.1, read on the forward strand.
AGGTGTTGAACTGGTCTTTAGGGATGCCGGAGAACTCCAGGGTAATTTCCTCAGGAAACTCCTCGAGCTGGTCGCCCTCCTTTACGGTTCCGCCCACGACGGAATCGTGCGCCAGTGCTACGGGTGCGGATCCGCCCGCGATAAGCGCGGTAGCTCCCACTGCCACTGCCGTGCGGCGCAACCAAGGTACGCGATGGCTCATTTTCAGCTCCTTCAGTTCTGAATTTTGCGTGTACATGCAAAGACATCCTAATCCCACCGAATGCCTTGGTGACAATCGTGGTCATCAGGGTGTCTCTATCAATAGTCGGGAACCATATCCCCATAGTTCCGCACCGAAGCGAAAAAGTCTGCGATCTCTATCACTACAGAAGCTTCGGTTTGTGGGCCGGAATTTGCCGCATGCAAAAAAGCCGCCTTGCTGACAAGGCGGCTTGAATGGAGCGGATGACGAGACTCGAACTCGCGACCCTCACCTTGGCAAGGTGATGCGCTACCAACTGCGCTACATCCGCAGGTAAATCAAAAGATTCACCAAGGGCCACAAGATGACCCTTGTGCGCGATACTGGGATTGAACCAGTGACCTCTTCCGTGTCAGGGAAGCGCTCTCCCACTGAGCTAATCGCGCCTAATGCCCGAAGGCATTAAGACGTTGAGGTGGAAACGGGAATCGAACCCGTGTGCACGGTTTTGCAGACCGTTGCCTCACCACTCGGCCATTCCACCGTGGCGATACCGCCTCACACAATACAGTGCTGGAGCGGATGACGAGACTCGAACTCGCGACCCTCACCTTGGCAAGGTGATGCGCTACCAACTGCGCTACATCCGCATGCGAAACCAGGCCCGGTTTCTAGGACAAAGTCCTTGTGCGCGATACTGGGATTGAACCAGTGACCTCTTCCGTGTCAGGGAAGCGCTCTCCCACTGAGCTAATCGCGCGCTATTCATTTAGTTCCACTTTCCTTGGTGGCATAATACCCTCTAGAAAAGCGTGGAGCGGATGACGAGACTCGAACTCGCGACCCTCACCTTGGCAAGGTGATGCGCTACCAACTGCGCTACATCCGCATCGCGCCGCAGTGCTTAATGCTTTGCGGTGCGTGAACAAACATTATCGTGCTCCCTGCTAGTTTCCAAATCCCCAGCCCAGCACACCTATTGCGCGGCGTAAATCACTCACTTATCGACGGTGTGAATTGCAGGGTTGTCATTTAACCCGCGCGCTCACTTCCCAGACATATCCGCTTTAACCCCACCTTCCGCGCCCTCCATCCAGCCAATTAGGAAAATGGAATGCACCGGGTGTAGATTTATCCCCCGCAAGGTCCTATAGCTCAGTGGGAGAGCGTTCCGTTCACACCGGAAAGGTCACTGGTTCAATCCCAGTTAGGACCACCACCGCCCACCTAAGCTTAATTTCGTTTGCTTAGATGGGCTTTTCCCATTCAAGTAGGCTTTTTGGCTTATCTGAGTAAAGTGTCCACCCGTGTTGTGGATACTTTTGGGAATTCTTGCTGGTCTGGTTTTACCGATACAAACGCTGGTTAATACTCGCCTTCGCGCCTCCACCGGTACCCCGTTTTCCTCCTCGATGATTTCCTTCGCCGTAGGAACGGTAACCCTGCTCATCGTGGCCACCGCCGTTACCGGCGGTAACTACGGCATTGCGCGGGCCTTTGATGAACCACTCTGGATTTGGTTCGGCGGTTTGCTAGGTGTTGTCGCTTTGACCGGAAATATTCTTCTCTTTCCACACCTGGGCGCGGTCCAGACCGTAGTCTTACCCATCGCGGGGCAAGTCATCATGGGTCTTATAGTTGACCACTTCGGGCTCTTCGAGTCCCCTCAATCTTCTCTCACAGCAGTGCGCGCCATCGGTGCCATTATCGTGCTTATCGGCGTGATTGCGGTGGTAGCTACCCCGAGCGCTGCAACAAGTAGTGAGGATTCCGCGACCGCCCTGTGGCTCTGGCGGCTCGCCGGATTTATCTTTGGCTGTTTTACCGCTAGCCAATCCGCTATCAACGGACATCTGGGCCAAGTCACGGGCTCTCCGGTCAGCGCTGCGCTGGTATCTTTCGCCGTCGGCGTTACCGCCCTGGTCATCGTCAATATCGTGTTGCGCTGGCGCCCCCGCATCGAGCGCCCGGAAGGAAAACCTAACCCGTGGTGGATGTGGGTAGGCGGTGTATTGGGCGCGCTTTTCATCTTCGGCAACGCCGCCCTCGTTCCGCAGATTGGTACTGGCCTTACCGTCGTCGCCGGCCTGCTTGGCTCGATGCTGGGCTCGCTCATCATTGACCGCGTAAGCGGCGCCCCCATTAAATCCCGCCAGGTGCTTGGCATTGCCCTCCTTTTAACCGGTGTGGTGCTCATTCGGCTGGTGTAGCTGACAGGGCGATTCACCCCGGCAGAACCATTACACTGGCAGAGCATGGACATCGCTTCGCTTTTAGGGCCCGAGCCCTCTTACCTACCCGCCCTCCGGGCCAATATGGTTTCTACCCTCACCGGGTCTGCCACCATCAACGACCTTTCTGAGGCCATGGGCAATGACACCGACGGAAAGCTTTTCCAGGCCCTGCGTGGCTGGGCGGAAGTTGTTTTTGTGGGTGGGCAAACGGTCAGGTCAGAAGATTATTCGGGAGTAGAGCAACACTCTCCCGATTCGCCTCCCGCTCCCATTGCCGTACCCACGCAAAGCTTGAAGTTTGAGCCGGACTCGAAATTCTTAACCCACTTCACCACCGCCCCGCTCTTCCTTGTCCCCCACGCGGCGCTGCAGAACCCGGAGGTGTCCGCGAGGAAAGGTCCTCTTGAGGCGGCAGGCGCAGAGGTAATCGATGCAGGTGAAGGCACCATGCAGGACTACCTCCGCGTATTGCGGGAGCGGGGATTTCAGCGCATCCTTTGCGAGGGTGGGCCAGGAATGCTCGGCCAGCTGGTGCATATCGATGCCATCGACCAGATGTATCTCACCTTGGATCCCCACCTGTCCACCGGCGTGGAAAAGCCCGTGGCTACCTTTCATGGCACGCACTCCCACCGCCGAATGCACCTAGAAAATATTGCCGCAGATACTGATAGCACGGTGTTTCTGCGATACTCGCGCGCGTCTGAACCCGTAGACTAAAAGGTCGTGTCTGCTCGAATAAACGCCGCCGCATGGCCTATTGCCGTACTCCTTGTCATTCAGCGCGTTTTCATCGTCGCGCGCAATGGGACGCTGACTGATGATTTCACCACGGTCTATAGCGCGCTAAGGCGCATGGTCGACGGTATTCCGGTGTATGAGCAGGCCTATAACCATGTGGATCCGTTGTATCTCTACACCCCGGGTGCAACGCTATTCCTATCGCCTTTAGCGTGGCTCGATTTTGGCCCAGCGCGCGGGCTTTTCATCGTGGTCAATGCCCTTGCCATCATTGCCGCATTAGCACTGCTGACCCACGTGGTGGGAAGAAAGCTCACCTCGCCGGTGTTTCCGGTCTCTATCGCTTTAGCCTTCGCCACCGAATCTGTCACCAATACTTTGGCGTTTACCAATATCAACGGTGTGCTCTTATTCTGCATGGTGCTTTTCCTGTGGGCTTTCTTAGAGGCTGAGCGCACCCCGCAGCTCGCGTGGGTTTCCGGCATAGCCATTGGGCTAGCCATTTTGATTAAGCCCCAATTCGCGCCCCTCCTCTTCTTGCCCCTAGTCAAGCTGCAGTGGCGCAACCTCCTCGCGGGGCTGGGGATTCCAGTGGTGCTTAACCTCCTCGCGTGGCCCCTGGTGCCCGGTGCAAGCGGTTACCTGGACAAGCTTGTGCCCTATCTGTCCACGACCCGCGATTATGCCAATTCCTCCTGGGCGGGATTACGCGCCTATGTGGAATTTAGCCCCGTCCTCTACTGGGTGGTGTGGATAATCTTCGCTGCCTTGATCGGCTGCGCGGTGCTTGGGCTATTGCGGTGGCGACAATCCGAACCGGTGTTCTGGGCGCTGACGACGAGTGGCGCGATTATGGTGGGGATCTTCTTCTTGTCCTCGCTAGGACAGCAATATTATTCAATGTGGCTATTCCCGCTGATATTCACCGTGGTCCTGCCGCGCTCCGTCTTTCACTCAGTGGGCGCATGGGTGGCCGCGTTCCTGTTCTTGGCGCCTGTGTCGTGGACATCGCACGCGCACCCGGATGCTGGGCGGTGGATGAACTTCTTCTCCGGCACCGTGGGATGGAGCCTGCTCATCGTCATCATCTTCGCCTGCGTTGCCGGATGGTGGCGTGCAACGCAAATAAAGGATTAAACTTAAAGTCATGACTGATTTTAAGCTCATTGCTGATGCCGACTGGCAAAAGCGCCTTAGCCCCGAAGAATATTACGTATTGCGCGAAGCTGGTACGGAGCCTCCGCACGTGGGCAAATACACCGATACCACCACAGAAGGTGTCTACTCCTGCAAGGCCTGCGGCGAGGAGCTATTCCGTTCCACCGAGAAGTTCGATTCCCACTGTGGTTGGCCTTCCTTCTTCTCCCCGCTAGCCGGTGACAAGATCATCGAGCGGGAAGATAACTCCTTGGGCATGCGCCGCATCGAGGTACTATGCGCCAACTGCGAGTCCCACTTGGGCCACGTTTTTGAAGGCGAAGGCTACGATACCCCGACTGACCTGCGCTACTGCATCAACTCTATTTCCTTGAACCTGGAAGAAAAGCCCATCGAGGAAAACTAGGATTTCACTACCACGCGCAGTGAGATCAAATGACAGCGCTGGGAGCTCGCTCCAGTAAAGGGTGCTCCCAGCGCTGTTTTTGTTTCACATCTTAAGGCAAAACCTTAATGAGTTCTGCGATGTCCTTCACGCGGCGTCCGGTGTGGAAAGGAATTTCCTCGCGGACGTGGTGGCGGGCTTCGGTATAGCGCATCTTATACATCAGGTCCACGATGCGGTGCAGCTCGTCGGCCTCAAAGGCTAGCACCCACTCATAATCCCCAAGCGCGAATGCCGGCACAGTATTGGCGCGCACGTCGGGGTAGTCGCGTGCCTGCATGCCGTGTTCCATCAAAATGCGGCGGCGCTTTTGTTCGTCCATCGTGTACCAGTCATACGAACGCACGAATGGATAGACGGCAATCCACTCCTTGGGCTCTTCCCCCATGATGAAGGAAGGCAAGTGGGATTTATTGAACTCGGCCGGCCGGTGCAAGGCGTTTCCAATCCAGGTCACCTCGCTTACCTGGCCCAAGGTGGTCTCCCGGCGGAAATCGCCGAAGGCTTTTTGGATATCGGAAAATTCCTCAGCGTGCCACCAGATCATGAAGTCTGCAGAATCGCGCATCGCGGTCAGATCGTAGACGCCGCGAACGGTGACCTTATTGTCCTTTTCTAGCTCCGCAAAGAATTCTTGGGCTTGGGAGATAATCTCCTCGCGCTCGGTGCCCAGGCCGCCTGGGATCACCTTAAAAACGGCGTGTTGGGAGTACTGCTGTACTTCGTTGAGTTCCTTGAAATCGAGCTTCGCCATTGCCTTCTCCTTTGCAGAAGCTTATTCGAATATTCGGACATATCCATCATAAGTTGGAGTTACACCGATTGTCATCCCTCTCCCCTGTGTGCCTCCCACTATCGGCGCGCCTCCGCCAGCTCAAGGTAGCGAAACTATAGCTTTATCAAGGTGAGTAATTCCGAATCGACCACGCCCAGCGCCGGTAAGAATGCCGGAGGCAACTCCGGAGATGGTGCAGCCTTTACCTCCCTACGCCGCAACGACGAGGCACAAGAGCCGACGACGCCACCGGCTTTTACTCAGGCGGTAGAGTCCATGCACGCGGCCGCTCTTCGCCCTGAGATTAGCCTCGGGTCCATTCGCCCACCGCAGCGGCTAGCCCCCTTTAGCCACGCCATTGGCCTTGAGGTGGGCACGGAAGAGGAGCCCGATATTATCGCCACCGATTCAGATGGCGATGCCTTCGGGCGCCTCATCCTCCTCCATGACCCAGGCGCGGAAGAGGCCTGGGAGGGCGCGATGCGCCTAGTGGCGTATATCCAGGCCGATATGGATGATTCGGTAGCAGGAGATCCGTTGCTGCCGGACGTCGCCTGGCAGTGGCTCAATGAAGGCTTAGAAAAAGAGGGCGCGGAGCTTACCAACCTCGGCGGCACCGTCACCTCCACCGCTTCGGTCCGCTTCGGAGAGATCGGCGGTCCCCCGCGCGCTTATCAGATTGAAATGCGCGCATCGTGGACCGCGGAGGGACTAGATTTAGCACCGCACGTGCAGGCCTTTGCACAAGTCTTAGCCAACGTCGCGGGCCTGCCGCCTGAAGGCGTTACTGAGCTCGGCCGCTAAGATGGTGGAATTTCGGAAGCGTCCGAAGGAGGGTATTCCGAAGGTCTTATCCACCCCGGCGGAATTTGCCGAGGCGGCCGCGCGGTTGCAAGCGGGTACTGGGCCCTTTGCCATCGATACCGAACGCGCCTCAGGTTACCGGTACGATGACCGCGCCTTTCTCATCCAGATTCGCCGTAACGGCGCCGGGACGATGCTTTTTGCTCCAGAAGGCCACCGCGCGGAGTTAACCCAGGTGCTGGCCCCGGTGCTCAATGGTCAGCACTGGATCATTCACGCCGCCCCCTCGGATCTCCCCTCTCTTGGGTGGCTCGGGCTTTTCCCCGGCGCCCTTTTCGATACGGAATTGGCCGCCCGGTTTGCTGGCTTTCACCGCACCAATTTGGGCGCCATTATCGTGGAGCTTTTCGATGTCCAGTTAGAAAAAGGCCACGGCGACGATGACTGGTCCATCCCGCGGTTGAGTGAAGAAATGCGCGCTTATGCCGCACTCGATGTCGAGCTCCTGCTGGAACTAGCTACGACGCTGCGCGATATCTTGGCCGAACAAGAAAAGCTGGAGTGGATGCTGGAGGAGTGCGCGGCAATCGTCGCCAAGCATGCACATGACACCTCCCCACAGCCGGGCTCCTGGCGCGATATCAAGGGAGTATCGAGCTTAAAGAATGGGAAGCAGCGCGCCGCGGCGCAATCACTGTGGAACCTGCGCGATGATATTAGCCGGCGAACCGATACCGCGCCTGGGCGGGTACTGCCCAATAAGGTCCTGGTAGAGATAGCCCGGGTTTTGCCCAGCACGCAGCCGCAGCTCACCCGCATCAAGGGGTTTCCGCGCCGGCGCAAAGGCGCCGCGCAGCGCTGGTTGCGGGCGGTGCAGCAGTCCCAGAAAATTCCACCGCGGGGGCGCCCGGGTGCGCTCCGTGAGGAAAGAAACGTTCCCTCCAAATCGGTGTGGTCCAGGGAGTATCCAGAACTGTGGGAGGAGTATCAGCAAATCCGCGCCGCCGTTGGGGACATCGCCGAAGAGCTCGGGCTACCATCGGAGCTGCTCCTGCGACCCGCTACCCTCCGCGCTGCCGTGTGGGCGGCGATTGGTGGGAGCGGCACCATCAGCCAGCCTGAAGACGTGCCCGCCTTCCTAGAAAGCGAAGGCGCGCGGTCATGGCAGGTCAACCTCGTTGCCCCGGCATTGATCGCGAGCCTATTTTCCCAGCCGCACTAATCGGTGAGGTTGTCTACCCACTCGGTAATCGATGCAGCAATGAGCCCTGGGCTTAGGCCAAACTCTTCCAAAACCTCGCCGCGGGAACCGTGCTTGGGGAAGTAGCCAGGAACGCCAAGGCGCCGCACCGGGGTATCCACCTCTGCGGCTCCGAGAGCCTCAGCAATCATGGACCCGATGCCGCCGCGAATGAGGCCGTCTTCTACCGTCACCACCAGATCGTGATCTGCCGCCATAGCGATGACGGAGCTTGCCACTGGCGCGACCCATCGCGGGTCAATGACCGTGACGTTGAGCCCCTGCTTCTCCAGCTCTTGCGCGGCCTTAATGCTCCGTGCGGACATCGCACCGATAGAAACGATGAGGACCTCGGGGGTATCCTCACCGGCGTCGGCCTCGCCGTAGTAGAGGATATCGACGCCATCGGCAAGCGTATCCACGGCTTCCATATCGGGCAGCAAGTTTCCCTTGGGGAACCGGACGACTGAAGGCCCAGAATCAATGTCCAGAGATTCGTGAAAGAGCTCGCGCAGGCGCGCACCATCGCGCGGGGCGGCGATGTGCATACCTGGGACAATGCTCATTAAGGACATATCCCAAATTCCGTTGTGGGAGGCGCCATCAGATCCCGTCACGCCCGCGCGGTCCAGCACGATGGTCACCGGCAGCTTGAGCAAGGCGATATCCATGATGACTTGATCCACGGCCCGGTTGAGGAACGTGGAATACACAGCCACCACGGGGTGCATGCCGCCCAAAGCCAAACCAGAGGCAGAGGCCATCGCGTGCTGCTCGGCGATGCCCACATCAAAGAACCGCTCTGGGAAACGCTCCTGGAAGGGAGCCAGCCCCGTAGGACCCGCCATGGCTGCGGTGATTGCAACGATGTCATCGCGCTTTTCCGCCGCCGCGATCAATTCTTCAGAAAATGCGGCCGTCCACCCCGGCTGCTTGGTGCCCTTCGCTACGCCGGTTACCGGATCGATAGCGCCCGTCGAGTGCATCTGATCCTTCGGCTCATTGACCGCAGGCGCAAACCCGTGGCCCTTTTCCGTGACCACATGCACGATAATGGGGCCCTCATAATCGCGGGCATAGGAAAGCGCATGCACCAAACCATCGATGTCATGGCCGTAAATGGGGCCAATATATTTAATCCCCAACTCAGGGAAAATCTCCGTGGGCAAGACCGTGGACTTGACGCCTTCTTTCATGGCATGGAGCGCATCAAAGGCGCGCTCGCCTACCCACCCCATGGATTTCAAGCGGCGCTTGCCCTGCTCCATGAGCTCGTCGTAGCCATGCTGGGAACGAATGCGCCCCAGGTTTTCAGAAATGCCGCCAATCGTGGGCGAATAGCTGCGACCGTTGTCATTGACCACGATGACCGCATTGCGCTTTTTATCTTCAGAGATATTATTGAGCGCTTCCCAGCACATGCCGCCGGTAAGCGCGCCATCGCCGACGATGCCGATGACATTGCGGTGGCCTTCCCCGCGAATCTTGAAGGCCTTAGAGAGTCCATCCACAGTCGATAGCGAGGCGGAAGCATGCGAGGATTCCGTCCAGTCATGCTCGGACTCACCGCGGTCCGTATAACCGGACAGGCCACCCTTTTGGCGCAGGGTATCGAATTGGGCCGTGCGGCCAGTCAACATTTTGTGCACATAAGACTGGTGGGAGGTATCGAAGATGATCGGCTCGCGCGGGGAATCAAAGACCCGGTGCAGCGCAATGGTCAATTCCACCACGCCCAAATTGGGCCCCAAGTGCCCACCAGTCACCGATACCTTATCGATGAGGCGCTGGCGAATATCCGCCGCAAGTTCCTCCAACTTATCTGCAGGCAGTGCCTTCAGGTCTTGCGGCGAGTTTATGGTATCCAAGATAGTCATGGAGCGGCCTTCAACTCCTTCTGTGCTTAGTTCTTCCTATCCACCGTACCCGTGGTCCGTATTTTCTTTTATATCGGCTCATTACTTCAGGCGAGGTATTTTCGCGTTAAACGGAACTCTGCGCCGGCTTATCTGCTTCCTTATCTGGGGTAATAAGAGCGATAACCTCAAAGTGATGGGTGCCAGGAAAGGCATTGATTAGCGCCATTTTCTCAGGCTTGTACCCAGCGCTGTGCCACAGGGATAGATCGCGGGCAAAGGTTGCGGGATCGCAGCCCACATGAACCACGGCCTGCGGCTTTGCCTCCGCCACGGCGCGGATAACCTGCTCGCCCGCCCCGGTTCGCGGCGGATCGAGCACCACGGCACCAGGTTGGGGCAATTGCGCAGCAACCTGTTCTACCTTCGCGGATTTGACTGCAATATCGATATCGCGCAGCCCCGGCTGCGTAGACGCCGTTGCCGCGGGCGAATAGTCCACGGAAATGACTTTTCCACCGGTGGCTTCTGATAGCGCGGGCGCGAATAGTCCGACGCCGCCGTACAAATCCCAGGCAATCTTCTGCTGGTAATTCCGGCCGGCCAGCCACTGCCCCGCCACAGCGCTATAAAGTTCCGGCGCCGCCACATGCGCTTGCCAAAAGGCCGTGGCAGGGAAGGAAAACTCGCGGCCATTGACGTTTTCGACCACCGTGCCAGAGCCCTCGATGACCTCGCGAATGGTCTCCACGCGCCTGCCCCGCGGTGCCTTGCGCGTTTCCACCACATGCCGGTTACCCGCGCCATCGAGAACCGCGACGATTTCGGCCCCCGGGGTAAAACGCCGCGCGCCGTCGCCTACCAAACCATCAATCAAGCCATCTGCTAGTTGGGTACAACCGACAGAAGTCACCAGCTCATTCGAGCGGTACTTCCGCAATCCGGCGCGGCCTTGCTTGTCGACGCCCAACCTGACCCTCGTCCGCCAGCCCCGTACCGGCGGCAGGTCGTGTTGTTCAATAGTGAGGGACTCGAGCCCTTCTATGCCGCTACGGCGCAGCTGTTCGCGGAGAACGTCCATCTTGATGTCTAGTTCCGCTGCGGGATCCAACTCTGCAAAATCGCAGCACCCAGCACCAAGCTCCGCGGCGGGGCAACTAGTGGGTACGCGCAGAGCCCCTGCGGTGACGATGCTATCGAGTTCGCCCTTGATAAAGGACTTTTTCACCTTACCGGCGGTTGCGCGAACCGTGTCCCCCGGAAAAGCCCGGGGAACGAAGACGACGCGCCCGTCTGAGGCGTGGCCGATGCCAAGTCCACCATGGGCCATGCGGTCAATGGTGACCTCCAGGGTGTCTCCGCGAGATAGAGCGGACTCATTCATTTTCTGCCTCGAACTCTTGTGTACTGCGATCTGAACTTGTGGCAAGCCCGGCATTTTCTGCCGCTTCTACCGCGGCATCTGCGCGGCGCACCATCCACACGGTCAATGCGGTCACCAACAGCGTCAAGGGCCAGCCCATGACGATCCTGGTAATGCCCAAGGCGGTCGTCTCCCCGGCATCATAAATCGCGCGCTGGATAATAAACCGCGCTAAGAAGATAACGGCCCACCCGGCGGTGGCAATGGAATAGGCCCTGCGCGCAAGCTTTACCTTCTGCCAGGCCATATCATCGCCGTTCAAGCCCTTCCAGATAACGCCAACGGCCGGCCACCGGAAGAGAATTGATAGCGACGCGGCGATAAACAGGGCCAGTGACATCCAAATGCCGTATAGGAAGTAGCCTTTGGCATCGCCGGTAAACCAGGCGATGGCGGCGCAAATGGCCACCCCGATAAGGCCAGAGATGGCCGGCTGAATGGTCTGTTTGCGAACGATGCGCCATATGGCGATCACTACCGCCACACCCAGCGCGGAGATGAGCGCCGGGGTTAGGCCGTAAAGGCTATTAACTGGAATAAGGACGACGATGGGCAAGGTGGCCGCAACCAGTCCGGGAAGGCCTCCCATTTGTTCCAACAGAGTTGGCTCATTATCGCGGTCCTGATCGTCGCCTAGCTGTGGAGCCTGCGGCTCCGGCAAAGAGTTACTCACGTAGCGTTCTGCTTTACTTACTTATCGGTATCGGGGTTAGACCCCTTGTCTTTGTCATGTGCGGGAGATTCATTGTCCCCCTTGGGTGGCTGCGCGCCCAAATCGCGCAGTTGCTGTTCGGCTTCCGCCTCAGCTGCGGGATCGGGGCCGCCTACTCCGTTTTCTGGGTGACCTTGGGCCGCCTGCCCCTGGGAATTTGCGCCTGATTGGTCCTGCTGGCGCTTTTCCATGGCTTGTTTGACCTGCTCCACCAGCTGCTTGGGCATGATGACCGGCAGTGCATTGCCCGCCAAAATGGGATCTTCACCGCGGTAGACAAAGGTGCGCGATGCTACGTCGCGCGCGATCTGCGCTAAATCTTCTTCAAGGCCGGTAGGTGCTGCAAGAGTTAAGCGCAGCATCCACCGCGGGCCTTCGGCGCCAATGACGCGCAGTTGGCCGTTGTCATTTTTGCCAACGATTTCCAGCCCCCAAGGGCCTTGCTCCGTGGTGACGGATAGCCCATCGCGGCTCATGCCTTCCTTGATTTCTTCCACGGATTCAGCCCACTGGCCAGGCTTGCGTGGAGCTGCGAAGGCAACGGGAGTAATACGGCCCGCCTTGGTGACAATGTGCAGCATCTTCGGGCCTTGTTCGCCCATTTCTACCTGGACCTGGGAATCCTTGGGCAGCGGAATGCGCATCGAGCCAAGGTCAAGGATGCCGATGGAAGAATCAGAAAAGTCAAAGTCTTCGATATTGACGGAATCGCCATCGAAGGGGCCGGTTTCGCCATTTACGGCGTCGTGGGCAAACTCCGTTGGCACCTGTCCCGAAGCTGCGGCGGCATCGGCAGCCGTATCTTTTACGGATGCAAAGGAATTCGATTCAGCCGAAGCCGATCCTGCGGAATCAGCGGCAGGCTCTTGCGGCTGCGATTGCCGTGAGGCCTCCGGCTCTTCCTTCCGGTTGTCATCGTTTTTCTTTTTGCCAAATGGCCAAATACCCATGTGTTTAAACCTTTCTATACCCCGGTTGATCCGTAGCCGCCGGTACCGCGGTCGGTCTCATCCAAGTCTTCTACTTCGCTAAAATCCATTAGTTCTACACGCTGTACCACGAGTTGAGCGATGCGCATGCCGCGCTCGATCTCGATCGGGGTGTGGGAATCGTGGTTGATCAGGCACACCTTGATCTCCCCGCGGTAGTCAGCATCCACGGTACCCGGCGTATTGACAATGGACAGCCCGTGTTTAGCTGCTAGGCCAGACCTCGGATGAATTAATCCCACGGTGCCCAGCGGCAAGGCCATGGCTATACCGGTGCCAACGAGGGCGCGTTCGCCAGGTTGGAGGGTAAGCGCCTCGGCAGCATAAAGATCGGCGCCGGCGTCACCCCGATGGGCCCGAAATGGCATCGGCAGCCCTTTATCGAGGCGCTTAATTTTGACGTCTCCTACTGGCGTTAGTTCCTGCGGTAGCGAATTCGAATCAGTCACTTAGCCAATCCTACCTGCCCCAGCCGGTTCATTCTGCGCCTGGAGTGGACTAGACTGCCTAGACGTGTCTGATATTCCTGCTCCTCAACCCGCTGACCCGAAAGTGTTGTATCGCGAACGCCAATGGGTGCCGTGGTACTTCTGGATTTTTGCAGCAATCGTTGTGGCTTTAACCTCAGCTACGGCCGGACTCAACCGCTCTGTGTGGTGGACCATCATTCCCGCGGTCCTGCTCGGAGCCATCGCTATCTGGGTGCTCATCACGTGGTCTGGGACCGTTGTGCAAGTAGAACAAGATGAAGATGGCACGCGGTGGCTGCTCGTCAAAGACGCACAGCTACCCAATGAGGTTGTCTCTCGTTCGATTACCGTTCCAAAGTCTGCGCGCCATAACGCACTGGGCCCGCAATTCGATCCGGCCGCATTCTTGGTCTCTCATGCCTGGATTGACGAGCACGCCATGATGGTCCTCAATGATCCGGAAGATGACACCCCATATTGGCTCATTGCCTCGAAAGATCCAGACCAACTGCTCCGCGCCTTCCTGCCAGAGCAGCACGCGTAAAATTCGTAGATTCTAGGGGTCGCTGCTTTTTAGAAGGCATCACCTGTGAGAGTGCCGTTGGTGTTTTCCGTGCTACTGCATCCCCCCCCCCCGAGCAAGCCCGCATGACAGCATTAAAGCAGACTTTCGGTCGCACCTTACGCGGGTTCTTGTACCGTCAGTGAAAAGTTGGACTAGGAAGAGATCACAATGGGTTTCGGAGGAGCTTTAGGCAGAACTCAAAAAGATGGGAAACCCTGGATACCTCCTTGGTGGTTTTCCTTTGTGCTACTGCCGCTAATGGTCATCGCTGAATTTTATGTCAGCCAAGTAACCGGTTGGCGGGGAGTGTCCTCATCCAACGTGGAAGGAGTCTCTTGGAGCGAAGTGAGCTCTGACGGCATCGTCCTTCACGTAGTGAGGTACATGGCTTTTTACTTCGTTCTAGTCCTGCCCATCTTCTTGGTTCGTCGATACCTATGGGAGAAACGGCAAAAGCAAGGAAGCGAACCGGATGAAAAGGGCAAAGACGAACAGCCTTAGATATAGCTGGATAACTGAGGGGGCCTGCCCCCCGAAAGTAGAGGCCCCGGGGAGTTAGCTCCCGCGCACATTAGGTGTCTGCTAAACAAGGAAAACTTCACACCCCGCCACGTTTGCCTGTGCAAACTGCGGCGGGGTGAATCTTTATTTGGGTTGTGCGCAGTAACGGCTAGCTAGGCCAATACTGGCTGTTTAGGCACAATCCTTACAGATGGGCATGCCATCTTCTTCGTGCGAGTAACGCTTATTGGACTGGACCAAAAAGCAGGATCCGCAGGTAAATTCGTCTTCTTGGCGGGGAACGACCTGTACGTTGAGTTCCTCGCCGGTGAGGTCAACTGATGGCGGCTGGAATGCTTCGACGATTTCGCCATCGTCATCCATGCCATTGCTTTCGGGTTCAGCTGCTTTCAGTCCCTCTAAAGAGTCAGTTTCAAGTTCGTCTTCTGCACCGCGGCGCGGTGCGTCATAATCGGTGGCCATACTGCACGCCCCTATAAGTCGAGTTGCTTTAGGAATAGTTGTTTATCGATCGCGCATAGTAAAGGACAAACACCGATATGTCATCCTGCTGCTAAGAAATTCTTAGATCCTTCACCCCCGCATCGCTTCCTTAGCGCCATGTGCTGCCAAAAGTTCCTCAAATGCGGGTGCCAAATTCACCCCCGCAGCCCAGGTTAATTCACCATCGGCGGCCCCCTTGTCCAGCCCTGGATGGTGGACTTTAGCTCCTGCCTCGCGGGCGATGAGAGCACCGGCGGCAAAATCCCAAGCGTTAATGCCGTGCTCGAAATAGGCATCTACGCTCCCCTCGGCCACGCGGCACAAATCAAGGGCGGCTGCGCCGATGCGGCGGATATCGCGGACCTGCGGCAGCAACTTGGTCAGCAGCTCCGCCTGGTGTTTGCGCCGCTGTGCGCCGTAACCAAATCCCGTCGCAACCAAGGAAAGCGCGGGATCATCTTGTTCACCGCATCGCAGCGAGGACCGCGTGCCATCCGCAGTGGTAACCGTGGCACCCTCGCCTGCCGCTGCGGAATACACCTGCCCCCGCGCCACGTTGACCACAGCGCCTGCTACCAGGCGGCCATCGTATTCCGCACCGATGGAGACCGCGTAGTCCGGAATGCCGTAAAGGAAATTGACGGTTCCGTCGATGGGGTCCACGATCCACCGCACGCCGGTCGTCCCGTCGAAGCTCGCGCCTTCCTCACCTAATAAGCCATCGCCAGGGCGGCTTTCCCTAATCGTGCGCGTAATAAACTCCTCAGTGGCGGTGTCGACCTCCGTTACCGGGTCGACGGCGCTCGATTTCGTCTGAGTATGTGCCGCAATACCGTCTCCAGCGACCAAGTCGGCGCGGCGCGTCCGGATAAGTTCCGCCGCGTGCATCGCGGTAGATTCCGCAAAATCTCGCAACTGCAGAAAATCTATGTCATGATCCATGCCAACCATTGTGCCTTCTTCTACACTTGCGAGCATGACTACTCATACTGGCCACTCATTTGGCATCGATATCGGCGGCTCCGGCATTAAGGGCGCAGAAGTCGACCTCAAAAACGGTGAATTCGTGGGTTCGCGGCTAAAGATCCCTACCCCACAGCCGTCCACACCAGATGAGGTAGCCACGGTAGTAGCCCAAATTGTGCGCGAAAAAGAGTGGGACAAGCCCGTCGGCATCACCTTGCCCTCGGTAGTGTCGAACCACACGGTGCACTCCGCTGCCAATATCTCACCTGAGTGGATAGGCGTGGATACCACCGAGTTGTTTTCGCGTTATTTAGACGTTGATTTTGTGGTCTTAAATGATGCCGATGCCGCAGGACTTGCGGAAGTCGCGTATGGAAACGAGTTGGCCAAAACCGGGCCAGTCATCTTTTTGACGCTGGGAACCGGCATCGGATCGGCCTTCTTCCTCAACGGGCAGCTCTTCCCCAATACCGAGCTTGGCCACCTCACGGTGGAAACTAACGAAGCCGAGGCGATCGCGTCCTCCGCCGCCAAGGAACGCGAAGGGCTGAAGTACAAGGAGTGGACGCCTCGGCTCAATCGAGTGCTGCAAGAATACGAGAAATTATTTAACCCGCAAGCATTCCTGATCGGGGGTGGCATATCTCGCAAATTCCACAAATGGGGACACCACTTAACCATTGATACCCCCGTTATGCCTGCACAGTTGCAAAATCGTGCGGGTATTGTAGGTGCAGCGATGGCGGTATTGGAAGGCCTAGAGCCATAAAATCGCCGTTGCATTAACCCTATCTACCGGCATTGTGCAAAAATCGCCTATACTGGGCGGTCGATCCAAAATTGCATGGCTCTCGGGCGTGTCTGACCTGCATAAGGCCTACACCCGCTAGCATTTCTTAATGCTATTGCCACCCTGTGCGGGTGCGGTGAGCTATTCCCATCAAGTAGTAAGTCGAAAGGGCGTACGTGGCAGCCACTGATTCTTCAGACCAGGCACTCGGCGAGGACGATAAGTCTGTCGAGGCATCTACTCCTGCAAAGAAGACCGCCAAAAAGACGGCAAAGAAAACGGCGAAGAAAACCGCCAAGAAGTCGGCGAAGAAATCAGCCAAGAAAGCTGTCAAGAAGACCGTGCGAGCCTCTGCGGCGGAACCGCAAGACTCCCCTGCAAACTCCGCGGAGAAAGCGCCGTCGGAGGAGGCAGAGGACGCAGAGGATCAGCTCGATTCCGTTGAGCAAGATGCCCCTGCGGATGACGTCGACTTCGACCCAACTCATGAGGACATCGAAGAGGACGAATTCGATGCCCCCACTGACCTCGATGAAGACGATATTCAGGAAGAGTTGGGCGAAGAAGAAGACGAGGACGAAGTAGAAGATACGTCCTCTGTCTGGGATGAGGAAGAATCCGTCGCCCTGCGCCAGGCGCGCAAGGATGCACAGCTGACCGCCTCCGCCGACTCCGTGCGCGCGTACCTCAAGCAGATCGGTAAGGTTGCCCTGCTGAATGCTGAGCAGGAGGTCTCTTTGGCCAAGCGCATTGAGGCCGGCCTGTACGCGCAGCACCGCATGGACGAGATGGAAAAGGCTCGCGCGGAGGGCGATAAGGCTGCCAAGCTCTCCCCCATGGAAAAGCGCGATCTGCGCAGCATCGCTAGGGACGGACGAAAGGCTAAGAACCACCTGTTGGAGGCCAACCTTCGCCTTGTGGTCTCCTTGGCCAAGCGCTACACCGGCCGCGGCATGGCTTTCTTGGACCTTATCCAGGAAGGCAACTTGGGCCTTATCCGTGCGGTAGAAAAGTTCGACTACACCAAGGGCTACAAGTTCTCTACCTATGCCACGTGGTGGATCCGCCAGGCCATTACCCGCGCCATGGCAGACCAGGCCCGCACCATCCGCATCCCGGTACACATGGTGGAGGTCATCAACAAGCTGGGCCGCATCCAGCGCGAGCTGCTCCAGGACTTGGGCCGCGAGCCCACCCCACAGGAGCTCGCGAAGGAAATGGACATCACCGAAGAAAAGGTGATGGAGATTCAGCAGTATGCGCGTGAGCCCATCTCGCTGGACCAGACCATCGGTGATGAGGGCGATTCTCAGTTGGGTGACTTCATCGAGGACTCTGAGGCCGTCATCGCCGTCGATGCCGTGTCCTTCACCTTGTTGCAGGACCAGCTCCAGGACGTGCTGACCACGTTGTCCGAGCGCGAAGCTGGCGTCGTGCGCCTGCGCTTCGGGCTTACCGATGGCATGCCGCGCACTTTAGACGAGATCGGCCAGGTCTACGGAGTTACCCGCGAGCGCATCCGTCAGATCGAGTCCAAGACGATGTCAAAGCTGCGTCACCCCTCTCGTTCGCAGGTATTGCGCGATTACCTCGACTAGATAACTCGCCCGCCTCGCACAGCATTAAGGCCGCACCACGGTGGTGCGGCCTTTTATGTGCCTTTCCCTCCTGCGGGGCTGGCGTCGCGAAAGAAGCGCAGCGCCAGCAAGCCGGCCGACAGCCAACCGGCGATAAGGAGGCTTGCTACCACTTGCGCAAGTAGTTGATGCGCTCGCGCAATTGGTCCGCGCTACACAACGCGGTGGGCGGTCCGCCGCAGGCCTTGCGGACCTCGGTGTGGATGGCACCGTGCGGCCGGCCGGAGCTCTGCGCGGCAATGGAGACCACCGTGTTGAGCTCCTTGCGCAGCGCGCCGAGCTCATCCACCACGCCGGTATCCTCTGCGCCATCGGACTCTTGCTGCTTCGCGGCAGGCGCATGACCCATGCCGTAGATCTTGCGGCGGTGAGCCTCTTCTGCCTCAGCGGCCCGGCGCGCCTTTTCCTCGGCCTCACGGCGGTCCATTTCCTCGGATTGCTTCTTGCGCAGTAGGTCTTTGACCTGGTCGGCATCGAGGAGCCCGGGGATGCCGAGGAAATCGGCTTCCTCATCAGAGGTCATATCGCCGGTATTAAACTGCGAGCCGTTATAGAGCAGGCCAGAAAATTCGGCTTCGGCGCCTAAAGACTCGTAGGACTTTTCCAGCATGTCCGGTTCAGTCTTTTTCTGGTTTGCCTGCTCGAGTAGCTCGTCGTCCCAGCCTTCTTTCTCCGTCTTCTCTTTGCCCAAGACGTGGTCGCGGGATTTTTCCATGTGCTCGGCAAGGCCGAGCAGCACGGGGATAGAGGGAAGGAAGACCGAGGCGGTTTCGCCAGGCATGCGGGAGCGCACAAAGCGGCCGATTGCCTGGGCGAAGAACAAGGGGGTCGACGCGGACGTGGCGTAGACTCCGACCGCGAGGCGGGGCACGTCGACGCCCTCAGACACCATGCGTACGGCAACCATCCATTCATCGGTGGAGTCCGCAAATTCTTGAATGCGGTCCGAGGAACCTGGGTCATCGGACAAAATAACCGAGACTGGGGTATTGGAGAGTTGCTTGAGGATTTTCGCGTAGGCGCGGGCGGTGGTCGTATCGGAAGCGAGCACGAGCCCGCCGGCATCCGGCATATTGCGCCGCATCTGCATCAAGCGGGTATGCGCCGCCTGCAGCACGGCGGGGATCCATTCGCCCTTGGGGTCGAGCGCGGTGCGCCAGGCGCGCGCGGTTTGTTCCACGTTCATGATGTCACCCAGTCGCGCGGAGTGCTCTTCCCCGGCGGAGTCCCGCCAGCGCGCCTCGCCGGAGTAGGACAGGAAGACGACGGGGCGCACGACGCCATCGGCAAGCGCATCGCCGTAATCGTAGGTGTGGTCGGCGCGTGAGACCTTATGGCCTTCCCCATCGTCCTCATAGCGCACAAAGGGGATGGGCGATTCATCGGAGCGAAACGGCGTACCGGTCAGCGCGAGGCGGTGGTTGACGTCGTCGTAGGCTTCCTTGACGCCATCGCCCCAGCTTTTGGCATCGCCGGCGTGGTGGATCTCGTCCAAGATCACCAAGGTGCGCCGCGCGGAGGCAACGGCGCGGTGCTTGAAGGGGTGCATGCCCACTTGGGCATAGGTCACCACGATGCCGTCCATGCTGGGGTTGACCGCAGAGGAGTTCGTGAAGGCAGGATCCAAGGCCAAGCCCACCCGCGCGGCGGCGGCAGACCACTGCGTCTTCAGGTGCTCGGTAGGCACCACGACGATGACGCGTTCTACCGTGCGGTCTTCCATAAGCTCCGTCGCGATGCGCAGAGCAAAGGTGGTTTTACCCGCACCTGGGGTCGCCACGGCCATAAAATCTTGTGGCTTGGTGGCGAGGAATTTATCGAGGGCTGATTGCTGCCACGCGCGGAGGTTCGTCTTCTTAAACGTCCTCACTTGCGGCGAAGACCCTTAAAAACGCGTTCGCAATCGGGGCATACCGGCGAGCCCGGCTTTGCCTGTTTGGTTACCGGGAAGGTCTCACCGCACAGAGCAACGACGTATTTTCCGTTGACCGCGGAATCGAGAATCTGATCCTTTTTGACGTAGTGGAAGAACTTCGGCGTGTCATTATCCGTCGTCGAAGTGTCTTCACGAATATCTGGCCGTTCAATTGTCTTCGTAGTCGTAGTCACGCACCCCATTTTGCCGCATCAGCATCGAACTTTGCGAGTCATGCGTCTACCCTTGGAGAACATGCACACTCTACGCACTCCAACGCCGGCTTTCCCGTCCCATGTTGTAGGGTTACGCGCCGCGCTCCAGGGAGGTGCGTAATTTAAGTGTTTGGCAAAAAGGAACGTTTTCTCATCACGGATGCCAAGCTCTCGCCCGCACAAGATCGCAGGCGCCGGGAGCTGTGGTACGGCTTTTTCCAATTCCTGCGCGTGCCGTCCCTGCTCATTGCCGGGGTCTTTTTGTACCTGCATTGGTGGTTGCTCGCGGCGATCATCGTGGGCGTGACTTTTCCTTTGCCGTGGATTGCCGTGGTCATTGGCAATAGCCGCGGTGAGAAGAAGGACAAGCGGGATAAAAATGTCTATAAACCCGCGATGAATCGTCAGCTATATTCGCAGTATCAGAACCAACAGATTTCCCGCGGTGGCTCCAAGGCAATCGAATCTCAGCATTCCGTTATTGACCATGACGATACTGCCTCCGATTAGGCGCATAACCCGCATGAATAGCACGACTGGAAAGGATCTTCTCCCAGCATGACGTCCTTTGGCCCTCATTTCGATGCCGCCGCGCTGCGCGATCTTGCCCCGGAGCTAGCGGAGGCTTTTTCGCAGGCCAGTTTTACTACCGATGGTTTAGCTGGGCATTTGGGTCCGGAGCTTACGGAGGCCCTCTACCGCGGTGAGCCTGCCGCGGTGGCGCGCGGCACCGCCGGTAATTCCCAGCTGGATACGCTCATCCGCTTCTTCCTGCTGCATGAGCATCTGCCGGCCACGCTGCTTGCCGATGCCCTCGGGGCCCGCCTTGCCGCCAAGCTCCTGGATGCCGGCGTGGCACTTTCCGATGATCGCGGCAGCATCTACATTGCCCTCGATATCCGGCCCCATATCATCGTCGGCTCCAACCGCCTCGTCTTTTCCGATGTCGATGCCTCGCTGGTGGACCACGTCCCCGGCGCGGATCACGTCTTGGGCGTCGGGGCGGCAAGCCTCTCACTCTTGCAATCGACGCCGGTAAGCCCGGTATCAACGGTGCTCGATCTGGGCACCGGTTCGGGAGTGCAATTGTTGGGTCAGCTCGAGTGCGCGCGCAGCATTACGGCGACGGATGTCCACCGGCGCGCGCTTGATTTGGCCGGTGCCACCGTCGCTGCCTCAGGGACTAGTACAGAGGTAGAGCTAGTTGAGGGCTCGTGGTTCGAGCCCGTTGCGGGGCGCACCTTTGACCGCATCGTTGCCAATCCCCCATTCGTCGTTGGCCTTCCCCAGGTGGGCCATGTCTACCGCGATTCTGGCCTGAACTTGGATGGGGCAAGCGAATTGGTGGTTTCTCAAGCCGTTGACCACCTCGCCCCGGGCGGAACCGCGCATTTGCTCGCCGCCTGGGTGCATACCAGTGGGCAGACCTGGCAACAGCGCGTGGCCTCGTGGCTACCGGATAAGGGAATAGCCGCCTGGATCATTCAGCGCGATATCGCCGATCCCTCCCTCTACGTATCCACGTGGCTTAAGGACGAATCGTTGGATGTGCGCAGCGACGAGGGCAAGGCGCGCTCTAAGGCCTGGCTGGATCATTTCCACCATCACGATGTCACGGGCATCGGGTTTGGGTTCGTCGCCATCCAAAAAATCGCAGATGATGAGCCCTCCGATATCTTGGCCGAGGAAATGCCGCAGCACTTTAGTGACCCATTGGGACCCGAGGTGGAGGAATACTTCGCCCGCGTGGCATGGCTGCGCGACTTGGTTCCTGGCGAGCTGGAGGGAAAGCACTTCCAGGTGCGCCCACAGGTGGCGAAGGAAGAAGTCAGCGTGGCCGATACCGATAATAAACAAGGATTTAGCCGGGCGGTTATCCGCTTGACGCGTACCGATGGGCCCCGGTGGAGCCACGAAGTTGATGAGCACTTGGCAGCAATCGTAGCTGGCTTATCTCCCCATGGGCTCAACCTTGGAGAGACCGTTGGCCTGTATGCGGTGGCGCACGGCTTCGATGAGGCAGAACTGACCGCGGCCGCGCTTCCCGCCATCATCGATATGGTTCGCCACGGCCTGCTCATCCCCGCCGATCTGCTGCTCGAGGATGATGCTTCCCCGACTGCCCACACCGAATAGCTCCGAACGCCCAGGAAAGGAAGGTACAGGCATGCGCGCAGTACTAACCCGCGTATCCGAAGCAGCTGTCACCGTTGCGGGCGAGACCGTCGGCGCCATCGACTGCCCAGAGACGGGCGGGCTTTTAGCCCTCGTCGGTGTCTCCCGGGAGGATTTAGCCGATTGGAAACCGCGTGCAGAAAAGATGGCCCGCAAGATAGCGGAGCTGCGCATCCTAGACGGTGAAGTATCGGTTGCAGATGCCGGAGCCCCAGTCTTGGTGGTCAGCCAGTTCACGCTGTATGGCCGCACCGCCAAGGGGCGGCGCCCATCGTGGGCCGATGCTGCCCCGGGAGAAGAGGCCGAGCCGGTCATCGAGTACATCATCGAGCGCCTCCGCGAGCGCGCTATCGCGGTCGAATCAGGCCAATTCGGGGCTATGATGCGCGTGTCTTCCGTCAACGAAGGCCCATTTACGGTTTTGGTCGAGACCTAATTTCCTCTCCTGCATTTTCTCTTCATCCGGCGTCTACCTGCGCGAGCGCCCACTCACACCCAGAATTATCTATGAGCTAGATCGCACAATGGGCAACTTTGTTCAACAATGCATATCTCTGGGTGCCGCGCAAGCTTTTTCAGAGTGATAATTAACCTACCCGGAATACAATAAATTATTATCACGTGGCATCATCGCGGGCTTATACTTAACGTGCAACGAAGCGAATGGGCTGGATACAAGCTGAAAAAATAATTTCAGTCCCTTTCCCGCGCACGCTGGTGAGAGAAAATCTTTTCTCACTCCAGGGTGACAGGAGCCCTCAAGCTTCGGTCAACCCCATGCAGAGGAGGAAAGAAAATGTCCCACAAACTCTTGCGCCACGGACAAGTCGAACACCCGGAACACGACGCGCAAATTCCGGAACAACTTCCCGCAGAAGAAAAGCCACCCGCTGACGGCATAGAAACGCCATTTGCGGGCCAAGAAGGTGCTCCAGCGTGGAATAAGGAAGACACCGTATGGATGCTCTCCCTGTTCGGCACCGCCATTGGCGCCGGCGTACTCTTCCTTCCCATTAACGCAGGCATCGGCGGCATCATCCCGCTTCTTATCATGACCGTCGTCGCCTTGCCGATGACCTACTGGGCCCACCGCGGCATGACCCGCCTGGTCCTTTCAAGCTCAAAGCCAGACGGCGATCTCACCGACGTCGTGGAAGAACACTTCGGCGTTAAAGCCGGCGTGTTGATGAATATCCTCTACTTCCTCTCCGTCTACCCCATCCTCTTGGTGTACTCGGTAACCATCACCAACACGGTGAACTCCTTCCTGGATCACCAGCTAGGTATCACCCCTCCAGATCGCTGGCTTACCTCGCTGGTTCTCGTCGGCGGCCTCATCCTCGTCGTGCGCATGGGTAAAAACGTGGTCGTCCACGTCATGTCCTACTTGGTCTACCCATTCATCGGCATCCTGGTACTACTCTCGCTGTACCTCATCCCCAAGTGGAATACTGCACTCTTTGACAGCTTCGACCTCAGCGTCGCGCGCGAAGCCTCCGGCCACAGCATGGGCATTACCTTGATGCTCTTGGTCCCGGTCATGGTCTTCTCCTTTAACCATTCGCCCATGATTTCTTCCTTCGCCGTCGACCGCCGCCAAACCTACGGCAAGTACGCGGAATACAAGTCCCGCAAGATCTTGCTCCGCGCGGAAATCCTCATGGTCGTCGTCGTGATGTTCTTCGTCTTCTCCTGCGCGCTCAGCCTTTCTCCTGCAGATATGGCCGAGGCTAAGGAACAAAACATCACCATCCTGTCTTACCTGGCCAACCACTTTGACAACCCCCTCATCCAGTGGATTGCCCCCATCATCGCCATGATTGCCGTAGCCAAGTCCTTCTTGGGCCACTACCTCGGCGCTGCAGAAGGCTTTGAAGGCCTCCTGGTCAAAGGCAGCAAAAATGCCAATAAAGATGATGCAGAATCCAGCCACAAGCTCGACACCATCACGCTTGTCTTCATGCTGGTAACCGCGTGGCTCGTTGCCTGGGCGGATCCTTCCATCCTCGGCATGATCGAGACCCTCTGCGGCCCGACCATCGCCATCATGCTGTTCCTTATCCCGATGATTGCCATCCACAAGGTTCCAGCACTCGCCCGCTTCAAGGGCAAAGCCTCCAACTACTTCGTCTTCATCATGGGCCTCGTTGCCCTGGCCACCATCATCTACTCCATCGTGCAGGCTTTCTAAGCAGCACCCACTTCTCAGGATTTTCCAGGAGAAAAACCATGTTCATCAGTATCTTCGATATGTTCAAGATCGGCATCGGCCCCTCAAGCTCACACACGCTTGGGCCAATGAAAGCCGGCAAGGCCTTCGTCGACGAACTCAAAGAAAAAGGCCTCATGGATAAGGTCACCCGCGTCCAGGCCAACGTCTACGGCTCCCTCTCCTTGACCGGTGTGGGCCACTCCACCGATAAGGCCATCCTGTTGGGCCTGGCCGGCGAAGAACCAGAAACCGTCGATATCGACGGCATCTCCGCCTTCATGAAAGAGGTCAACCAGAGCGAAACGCTCCTGCTCGGTGGCACGCACACGGTGGGCTTCCCCAAAGACGGCGGATTCTACTTCCACGATGAATACCTGCCCATGCACGAAAACGGCATGTGCCTTATCGCCTTTGCCGGCGAGGAAGACATCCTGCACAAGACCTACTACTCGGTAGGCGGCGGGTTCATCGTCAAGCAAGAAGACTTCGCCATGCGCACCCAAGATACCGTCGATGTACCATTCGCTTATTCCAGCGCGGAAGAACTACTGGCGCTGTGCGAAACAAATAATATGACGCTGCCGGAGCTCGGTCGGGCCAATGAAAGGGCGCTGCACAGCGATGAGGACATCGACGAGCACCTGCGCAAGGTCCGCGATGTCATGTACACCGGCATCAAGCGCGGCTCCACCACCGATGGCCCGCTCCCCGGCGCCCTGCTCGTACCGCGCCGCGCCGCCGCCCTGAAGCGCAGGCTGGAGCAATCCGACCCCCACGATGGCCTCAACATTTTGAGCTGGGTAAACATGTTTGCCCTAGCCATTTCGGAGGAAAATGCCGCCTGTGGCCGCGTCGTCACCGCACCCACCAACGGCGCATGCGGCGTCGTGCCTTCGGTGCTGGCCTATTTCGATGAATTCGTCGAGCCGGTTACCCCGAGCATGTTTGCGGACTATATCTTCGCCTGCAACCACATCGCCGCGCTCTACAAGATGAACGCCTCCATTTCCGGTGCGGAAGTTGGCTGCCAAGGAGAAATTGGCGTCGCCTGCTCCATGGCAGCAGCCGGGCTGGCCCAACTGATGGGGGCGACACCGGAACAGGTGTGCGTGGCTGCCGAAATCGGTATGGAACACAAATTGGGCCTGACGTGTGACCCAGTCCTAGGCCAGGTGCAAGTCCCCTGCATCGAGCGCAACGCCGTAGCTGCGGTAGACGCCATTACTAGCGCACGCATGGCTCTGGACCGCGAAAGCAAGCCGTGTGTCAGCCTCGATGAGGTCATCTGGACCATGTACAACACCGGTAAGGACATCAACGCCAAATACCGGGAGACCTCACAGGGCGGCCTAGCCCTAGCGGTGCACCCGCCCATTCCGGTATGTGGTTAATGCCGGCAACCTAGGCTCCGGAAAGAGCGCCTTTAAAGGAGGCGAGTACTTGGGCACGGCCGGGTACTCGCCTTCTTTGTCGTTACTTTGTGGTACCTTATCAATAATCTGACAGGAATTATAAGGACATGCTTCAGCTGATGAATCTTTCTAGCAGCCATGCCCCCGAAGAAAACTTCCTCGAGCAGTACATACCACTCGTCGATTTCCTCGGTCAGGCCATGGGCCCCAACACCGAAATCGTGCTCCATGATCTCGATGTACCCGATAAATCCATCATCGCCATTGCCAATGGACACATCTCCGGCCGCGAACTAGGCGGCCCGGTCACAGACTTTGCGCTCTGGTTCATGAAACAGGGCGACGCCGCGGCCGTTCCTATGATGACCGGGTACCGCGCGGTCAATAGCGAGGGAAAAGTCTGCCGCTCCTCGAGCTATTTCCTGCGCGATACCACCGGCCATATGCGCGGCATGCTTTGTATCAATGTGGAATTATCCGAGCTTATCCAGATCCGCGATGCCGCTAACGCGTTGATAGGCGGTACCGAGCCGGCCATCGATAAGGCAAAGGCCTTCGGCGGCTACCCCGGCACCACCGCACCGCAGCGCACTCCCGCCCCAGAAGCGCCCGCGCAGAAAGAGCCGGAGGCGCCCTACAGCGAATCGCTGCGCTCCAACGTCGAGCACCTCTTGGATTCCATGCTGGATTCCGCGATTTCTACGCACTCCACCCCGGTCGAGTCGATGCAGCGCCACGAACGGCTAGAGGTCATCGCTTCCCTCGAGGATGCTGGCTTCTTCCTCCTCAAAGGCGGCATCGCCGCGGCGGCCACCCGGCTCGGCGTATCTGAGCCCACGGTCTATCGCTACCTCGTACAGGTCCGCGGCTAAGACCACCCCGCCACGTGGATGTAGCGGTTTTACTGCATCCACGTGGCGCCTGTGCTTGCCGACGCCCCCAAAAAGGTGGACCAAAGCGGCCGGCACGTCGCTGTTTTAAACATTTCAGGATGGGCGGGAACTAAATGCGTCCTCACACCGTTGTACTTTTTGAAACAGGCGACAATTTCAGGAGGCTGAAAAGATGACGAATCCATCTGCCAACACCGCCAATGGCACTTCGACTGCCACTACTGATGAGGAACAGGAAGTAGACCGCGGGTCTCGCCGCAATCAAACCAATGACAATCCCTCCGCGGACTTGGTACGCGTCTACCTCAATGGCATCGGTAAGACCGACCTGCTCAGCGCCGAGGACGAGGTTGAACTCGCGCAAACCATCGAGGTAGGCCTGTATGCAGAATACAAGCTCAATAATGCAGAAAAGCTAACGCGCGCAGAAAAGCGCGACCTGAAGATCTTGGCTCGCGAAGGCAAGAAGGCCCGCTCCCACCTGCTGGAGGCGAACCTTCGTCTCGTAGTCTCCCTGGCCAAGCGCTACACCGGCCGCGGAATGCCGCTTTTGGACCTCATCCAAGAGGGAAACCTGGGCCTTATCCGCGCCATGGAAAAGTTCGATTACGCCAAGGGCTTTAAGTTCTCCACCTACGCGACGTGGTGGATCCGCCAGGCCATTACCCGCGGCATGGCCGACCAATCGCGCACCATCCGCCTGCCGGTCCACCTGGTGGAACAGGTCAATAAGCTTTCCCGCATCAAGCGTGAGATGTATCAGTCCTTGGGCCGCGAGGCGACCAATGAGGAACTGTCTGAGGAATCCGGCATTGATGAGAACAAGATCGAGATGCTGCTGCGCCAGTCCCGCGATCCCGTCTCGCTCGATATGCCCGTCGGCACCGATGAGGAAGCCCCATTGGGTGACTTCATCGAGGATGCTGAGGCCACCGACGCTGAGACCGCCGTCGTGGCGTCCATGCGCCACTCCGATATCCGCGGCGTCATTGACACGCTAGAAAAGCGCGAGCAGGACGTTATTCGCCTGCGCTACGGCTTGGACGACGGCGTGCCACGCACCCTTGACCAGATTGGTCGCCGGTTCGGGCTCTCCCGCGAACGCGTACGCCAAATCGAGCGTGAGGTCATGGCCAAGTTGCGCGATGGCAACCGCGCCGACCGCCTGCGCGAGTACGCGCTATAGAACTTTTCGCCTCCTGAACCTTATTTAATCGCGACCTCGACTGTGCCGCCGAGAATTTTTCCAGTGTACTTTCGAGGTCGCATTCTCTATGCAAGCGGCGAGTACGAACTCGTCTCCTTAAAATCTCTCCAGCAAACTTAGGGCAACTTAAGCTAGTCTGGATACAGAATGTAAAAAGCGCTGTCTGCTTTGTGCACGGCACGCATTACTGTTTTCAAAGAAAGGTATGCCCACGTGAGGGACCTCGTTGATACTACTGAGATGTACCTTCGGACCATTTATGAATTGGAAGAAGAAGGCATCACTCCCCTGCGCGCCCGGATTGCGGAACGCCTAGAGCAGTCCGGACCTACCGTATCCCAAACCGTTGCTCGCATGGAACGCGATGGCCTCCTCCACGTTCGTTCGGACAGGAGCTTGGATCTAACCGAAAAGGGACGCGAATTGGCTACGGCAGTGATGCGCAAGCACCGACTCGCGGAGCGTTTGCTTACTGATGTCCTCGGACTCGATATCAGCAAGGTCCACGATGAGGCCTGCCGCTGGGAGCACGTGATGAGCGAAGAGGTGGAAAAGCGCATGGTATCGGTCCTCGATGACCCTAGCCGCTCTCCTTTTGGCAACCCCATTCCGGCGCTGGCAGAACTGGGCTTCCAGGTCCCCGAGCCATCGATTGGGACGAGGGCTATCGATCTCCCCGATGGCGAAGAGAAGTCCGCAAAGATTATCCAGATTAACGAGATCCTGCAGGTGGATGAGGCCACATTCAGGGAACTCGCAGAGGCTGGCATCCGCATCGGTACCGAGGTCACCGTGGTCAATAATGGCGGCACGATTTCGCTTACCACTCCCTCGGGTAAGGTCATCACCTTGGCAGATGATCTCGCACACGCCGTGCGCGTGGAGGTCTAGGCCATGAAGCTTTTGGTTACTGGCGGTGCCGGCTATGTCGGCAGCGTGTGTTCCGCAGTCCTCGTAGAGCAGGGCCACGATGTCACCATCATCGATAACTTTTCCACGGGTAATAGGGATGCCGTGCCGCCCGCAGCCCGCGTGGTAGAAGGCGATGTGGCCGACAAGGCCGCAGAGGTACTGGGCGAAGGCGGCTTTGAGGGAGTCCTCCACTTCGCCGCCCGCTCGCTGGTCGGTGAATCCGTGGAAAAGCCGGACGAATACTGGCAGCACAACGTCGTGACCACGCTGCGCTTGCTCAACGCCATGCGCAATAACGATGTGAAAAGCCTCGTCTTTTCTTCCACCGCAGCCACCTATGGCGAGCCGGAGCAGGTCCCTATTACTGAGGACATGCCGACCCAGCCCACGAACCCCTATGGCGCTAGCAAATTAGCTATCGACTACATGATTACCTCTTTTGCACAGGCCTTTGGGCTCGCGGCAACGTCCCTGCGCTATTTCAACGTCGCCGGTGCCTACGGCTCCATCGGCGAAAACCGCGAGATTGAAACCCACCTCATCCCCATTGTCCTGCAGGTTGCTCTGGGGCACCGAGATAAGATTTTCATGTTTGGCACGGATTGGGATACCCCGGATGGAACGCCGGTGCGCGACTACATCCATATCCGCGATCTTGCCGATGCCCACGTGCTTGCCCTCCACAGCAATGCCCCCGGCACCCACCGGATCTATAACTTGGGTTCCGGCGAGGGATACTCCGTCAAGCAGGTCATCGAGATGTGCCGGAAGGTCACCGGCCACGAGATTCCGGCGGAGATCGCCCCGCGTCGTGCCGGAGACCCAGCCACGCTGATTGCATCCTCAGACAAGATCAAGCGGGAGCTGGACTGGAATCCCCAGCGCACTGACTTGGAAACCATCGTGACCGACGCGTGGAATTTCACGCGCCAGCTGGGCGACCGGGCGCATTCGGCGCGGCGCTAAAGCGCGGGGCTACACAAAGCCATCGGCATCAATCCCCGCTGCTTCCCGCGCCGCGTCGCAACCACGGCTTAGGCTGGTAATGAGGCGTTCCCCCATTCCGCTGCGATAGGCCTGAGCGATGAGCTGGCTTAAATTGTGGCCCGGTGCCTCATCGATGGCGACGGTCAGCGCCGGACCGGCGTAAAGCCCGAATTTCTGCGCCACCTGGGTCGCTGCAAACAGCGCCAAGGCGTTATAGCGGATGGTGCCGCCAAAGGTGCGCGCCGTGGCTAGGAGCAAGGTACCGGCCGCGTGCGGGGATTCGACGAGGTCTCGGATGACCAAGTCGCGCATCCACGTCGTCGACATCCACATCGCCCCCACGCAGAGTAATTCTTCGTTGTCTAGGGTCTCTTCCAGCGTCTCTACCTCGCTTAATACATACTGCACATCTGCAATGAGGTGCTGGACCACCCGGGTTGGATCCGTCGTGCCATACCCGTGGCCGGCACGCATTTGCCGGGACAATTCCTCGGCGCAGCGCTGCATGGACACGATTTCTTCTTGCCCAAAGTACGGGTTGTGCGGGGCAAATTGCTGGACCAGCTCATCGCGGGAAAGCTCCGGCAAGGTACCGTTTTCTACGCAGGCGCGCATGGAAGAGCTGGTGGAAATAGCGGGAATGGTTCCTTCGCTCCAAGCGTGCATAGGGCCCTTGCCATTGCCGGTGCTAAAGCCGAATACGAGGTCGTAGGCAGTGGACGTAGCGATTTCTTCCACAAGCCAGCAGGCATCGATTCCGGTGCCCTTGTCATCTTCGAAGTGGTAGAGCGCCTCGATCATCTCCCAGAGCTCTACTTCCTCGCGTTGGGAGATGATAAAGCCGAGAACGACTTCCGGATTACCGCAATGAAAGGCGCTCATGATCTCTGGGAGGGCGTCGGGGACATCGGACAGGTCTATGCGTGCAACTGGCCCCATGGTGCGGCCTGCTGGGGTTGGTTCGATGGAGATGAGGACGATTGATTCTGCTGGGAAGAATCCGAGGATTCCTGGAATATTGGCAAGGATATCGCCGGGTGTACGGATGGGCTGTTGTGGCGTTGTGATCTTCATGGCTCCTAGCTTCGGGGCCTGCGGCAAGTACCGAAAGCCCATCGCGGGCAGAGGGCCGAAATCTGTGGATAAGGTGGGTGGAAGGGGGCATCGGCAAGCAGTTATGCACAGGCCCACCGCACCGGCCCTAGCGCCGGTTGCCTCGTTAGGGCATAATGGGTTATTTAACTACTCCGCGAACACTGACCTGAGTGCGTGTGGGAATAGTGCGGTCCTGGCGGTCGTTGATCTAGATTAAAAGACCAAGGAGGTAACACATCATGCACGAAGAAGATCGCAGCATGTACGAATTGGAGTACCCCGCTCCGGTGGTCAAGGACAATTCCGGTGAAGGAAAAGGCCCCACCATGATTGTTGCCATGCACGGCTATGCCGATGCGGGCCAGGCCGTTGAGTCGAGCGCCGATCACCTCAAGGCCGCGCTGGAAAACCGCCAGCTAGCCTCCTTTAACTCTGATGAGCTCATCGATTATCGCTCCCGCCGCCCCGCCGTCACCATCGATAATGACCGGGCCCTCGAGGTTGAACCCATGGATTTGGGCTTGAAGGTGCTCCGGGATAATTCCGGCAAGTCCTTCCTCCTTCTCTCCGGTCCTGAGCCGGATATGCGCTGGGAAGCATTTACCACGGCGGTGGTCAAGCTAGTGGAGAAATTCGATATTGAAGACACCATCATGCTCTACGCCGCGCCGATGCCCGTGCCGCACACCCGCCCCACCGTGGTCACCGCGCACGGTACCGCCTCCCGCCTGACGGACAGCATGGTCAAGATGGATTCGACCATGATGGTTCCTGGCGCCGCGGCGCTCTATATAGAAAAGGCCCTAGCGGATAAGGGCCGGACGGTGGCGGGCTATACCGCGCACGTGCCGCACTACTTGGCTGCGTCCCCGTACCCGCAGGCAACGCTGGAGCTCCTCGATTCCGTGGCTAAGGCTGCTCAACTGAATATTCCGCTGGGCAGCATCGAGGCGGATATTTCCCGCGTCGAGGGCCAGCTGGATGAGCAGGTCAATGGCTCGGAAGAGATTGAGGGCGTGGTCCAGCAATTGGAGCAGCAATACGATGCTTTCATGGAACGCTACCGCGAAGAGCACCCGCAAGCCATCATGCCGGGCGAGGAAGCCGTGCCCAGCGCTGAGGAAATCAGCGAAGAATTCGAGGCCTTCCTCGCCTCGCTCGATGAGTCCGATAGCGAGGAGATTATCCATACTGATATTGATGACCGCGAAGACTCTGACGATGACAGAGACTTAGGCGACGATATCTAACGAACCCGCCCCCATCGCCGCTAAGGTGGTGGGGGTGAACTTATCTCAACAGCTGCCAGATTTAACGGAAGTCCCCGAGTCCCTCATTGATGAGGCCATTTGGGATACTTTTAACTCGTGGACCACCAGCAAGGGAATCAATCTATATCCCGCGCAGGAGGAGGCCTCGCTCGGCATCTTGGCCGGAGATAATGTCATCCTCGCGACCCCAACGGGGTCCGGAAAGTCCATGGTGGCCAACGCCGCGCATTTCATCGCCCTCGCCCGCGGGCAGCGGAGTTTTTATACCGCGCCCATTAAGGCGCTGGTTAGCGAGAAGTTCTTTGCGCTGTGTGAAATCTTCGGCGCAGAAAACGTGGGCATGATGACTGGCGATGCCACCGTAAACGGCAACGCCCCCATCATCGCCGCCACCGCTGAGATCGTTGCCAATATCGCGCTTCGCGATGGCGCCGAGGCCAATATCGACCAAGTGGTTATGGACGAATTTCACTACTACTCCGATCCAGATCGCGGCTGGGCCTGGCAGGTGCCGCTCTTGGAGCTACCCAAGGCGCAATTCCTCTTAATGTCCGCCACGCTCGGTGATACCGACTGGCTGCAGGAAGATCTCACCCGCCGCACGGGCCGCGAGACTAATTTAGTGGCCGGCTCCACCCGCCCGGTGCCGCTGGATTTTTCCTATGTTTTCAGCGCGGTGCACGAAACCATCGAAGAGCTGCTCGCCGATAATAAGGCACCCATTTATGTCGTGCACTTTTCCCAGCGCGAGGCCGCCGAGCGGGCCCAAGCCCTGACCTCGCTGTCTGGCATCATTAACAAAGAGGAAAAAGAGGACATCGCTGAAGAAATCGGCGGCTTCCGCTTTACCACTGCCTTTGGTAAGGACCTCTCAAAGTTGCTTCGCAAGGGCATTGGCATTCACCATGCGGGAATGCTGCCCAAGTACCGACGGCTCGTGGAGCGCCTCGCGCAGCGCGGCCTCCTCAAGGTTATTTGCGGCACCGATACCTTGGGCGTGGGCATCAACGTGCCCATCCGCACCGTATTGATGACCGGCCTGGCCAAGTTTGATGGGCAACGCCAGCGCATCTTGAAATCCCGCGAATTCCACCAGATTGCGGGGCGCGCTGGGCGCGCGGGCTATGACACGGAAGGCACCGTCGTCGTCGAGGCCCCAGAGCACGAGATTGAAAATGCCAAGGCCCGCAGGCGCATTGGCGATGACCCGAAGCGGCTCAAAAAGCTCAAGAAGAAATCCGCACGCGAGGGCGAAGTCTCTTGGTCCGAGAAGACCTTTGCGCGGCTCACAGAAGCAGAACCGGAGCAGTTGACCTCGCAATTCCGGGTGTCGAATTCGATGCTGCTGAATGTCTTAGCCCGCCGCGGCGACGGCTATGCGCATATGCGCCACCTCTTGCGCGATAATCACGATCCCCGCAGCAAGCAAAACAAGGATATCCTCACCGCCCTCGACCTCTTCCGCGGATTGCTAGATTCCGGCGTGGTCCAAAAATCCACCAAGGGGCTGGATATCTACGGCCGCCCCTACCACCTCGTGCGGGAATTGCCGCGCGACTTTGCCCTGAACCAGCCACTCGGGCCCTTTGCCTTGGCCGCGCTCTCCCTGTTGGACCCAGAGGCAGACAGCTATCACCTTGACGTAATCTCTATCTTTGAGGCGATCCTCGATGATCCCCGGCAGGTGCTACAGGCCCAGCAGAAGAAGCGGCGCGGGGAAGAAATTGCCGCGCTCAAGGCGGACGGGGTGGACTACACCGACCGCATGAATATCGTGGAGGATATTACCTGGCCCAAGCCTCTAGAGGAGCTACTCGAGCAGGCCTACGATACCTTCGCGGAGACCAATGCGTGGGTAAAGGAATTCGAGCTGCGGCCCAAATCCGTGGTGCGCGACATGGTGGAAAACGCCATGACCTTCTCGGACTTGGTGGCCACTTACGGCTTAGCCCGCTCTGAGGGCGTTATCCTCCGCTATCTCACCGATGCCTGGCGCACCCTTAAACAGTCCATCCCCGATGAATACACGACGCCCCAAATTGAAGACATCATCGTCTGGTTAGGCGAGCTCATCCGCCAGGTGGATTCTTCGCTTGTCGATGAATGGGCGCAGATGGCCGGCGAAGACTCCCCCATCGATCAAGATACGCTCGACCGCGAGCTGGCCTTCGGCGTCGAAGATCCTACTGCGCTTACCGCTAACCGACGCGCCTTTGGCATCATGGTACGCAATTACATGTTCCGCCTCGCGCAGCTCTTCGCGCTGGAGGAAGAAGACCGCCTGGCCGAGGTATTGGATTATCTGGACGAGGTCCCCGATTTTGGCGCCGTCTTGGATGACTACTTTGACGAATACGACGACATTGATACCGGCCCTGAGGCGCGCGGACCCGAGTACTTCCGGTTGGAAGAATCCAGCTCCCGCAGCTGGCCCGTGCGGCAAATTATCAAGGACCCAGCAGGAGATCGCGCCTATCAATTTGTCGCCACGGTTGATCTGGACGCCTCCGATGAAGCCGGCGAAGTCCGCCTGTCAGAGTTGCGCGTCGAGTATTAATCACACGCGGGTTAGCTAAAACGATAAAAGCCACCCCCTGCGCTGTACCCGGCGTCCTATGGGGGACACCGAGGGAAGCAGCGCGCGGGGGTGGCTTATTCCAAAGGCTAATTAAGCAGCGCTTTTAGCGTGCAGCCTCAATCTGGACGGCCTGTGCGACTGCCTGAATGACAGAAGCAACCTTGATGGCCTCCCAGACCTGTTCCTTGGTCGCGCCAGTATCGTTGAGCTTCTGGGTGTGTGCGCCCAAGCAGTGCTCGCAGCCGTTGATGGCGGACACGGCGATATTCCACAGCTCGAAGTTAGCGTCTTCCACGCCAGGCTTGGAGATGAAGTTCATCCGCAGGCCGAACTTGACCTGTGCGTAGTCATCGCCCAACCAGCTCTTGGCGCGGTAGGCAACGTTGTTCATTGCCATCACGGTGGCAGCGCCGTAAGCGGCGTTGGTAGCTTCCTCAGAGAGGTGCTCTTGCGCCTCTTCCGCGATTTCAGAAATCACGGTGTCATTGCGGGTAGCTGCCGCCGAAGCCAACAGGGTGCCCCACAGCTGCTCTTCATCCAGCTCGGTGGTGCGGGTCAACGCGCCGAGGTTGAGTTTCTGATCCTTGGCGTACTCAGGCAGTGCTGACTTCAAGTTCTCGATAGACACGGTCTTTCTCCTTCTAAATCTTTTCTCAGTAACTTAAATTGCAAGTTGGGTGCCGGCCCTCCCCCGCCTCATGGGGCGGGGACAGCGCTCACACGTAACTAATGCTTAAAGCTGGGACTGAACGACGTCCATCTTGTCGATGTTCTTCGTTGGGTCGTTCTTCTCCCAGTTGCAGGCGCAGACCTCTTCGGACTGCAGGGCGTCGAGGACACGCAGGACCTCGTCAACGTTGCGGCCCACAGCGTCCGGGGTAACGGAGACGAACTGAATGACACCATCTGGGTCGATGATGAAGGTTGCGCGGTCAGCAACGCCGTCAGCGTTTTCTACGCCCAGTGCGCGGATCAGGTCGTGGCGCACGTCGGAAAACATCGGGAACGGAACATCCTTCAGGTCCGGGTGGGTTGCGCGCCAGTTGAAGTGAGCGAACTCGTTATCGGTGGAGCCGCCCAATACCTGGGTATCGCGGTCTTGGAACTCTTCGTCCAGCTTGCCAAAGGCAGCGATCTCGGTCGGGCACACGAAGGTGAAGTCCTTGGGGTAGAAGAAGACGACCTTCCACTTGCCCTCGTATTTGTCCAAGGAAACCTGCTCGAAGTAGTCCTCTGGCTGGCTAGCGTTAACGTTGTGCAGGTCGCCGCCGGTCAGGGCGGTGAGGTCGAATTCTGGGAACTTTTCGCCAACGGTCATGATAGGCATGTTCTTCAACTCCTTCTTAAAAGGGTAATCTTTTTCAAGTTTCCGACAGTCCTGTGCCGAGGACCACGGGCCGGACCCTCTCCGGCCCAACACCAAAGACAATACCATTAATTCCGGTCACGTCAATAGCTAATCCTATAGATAAATGTTAGAGTGATAGGCATGCATAATAAAGAATATCGACCAACACTTGCCCAGCTGCGCACGTTTGTCACCGTGGCAGAAAACAAGCACTTCGGCACCGCTGCCGCCAAGCTGGAGATCTCTCAGCCTTCCCTCTCCCAGGGGCTCGTGGCGCTCGAGCAGGGGCTCGGCGTGCAGCTCATCGAGCGCTCCACCCGCAAGGTCATTGTGACCTCGGCCGGCGAAACCCTTCTGCCCTATGCCAAATCCACGCTTGAGGCCGCCGATACCTTCCTCGCGCACGCCCGCGGCGCCCACGGCACGCTGTCCGGCCCGCTTACCATTGGCGTTATCCCGACCATCGCCCCGTATATCCTCCCGGACTTGCTGGCGAAGATTACGGAGACCTACCCGGAGCTTGAGCCGCGCTTTGTGGAGGAGCAAACCCAGCACCTCATCACGCGCCTGCGCAACGGCAACCTCGATTTAGCCATCCTCGCCCTGCCTTCGGAGGCCACGGGCATGGTCGACAGCTCGCTGTACACCGAGGACTTCGCCATCGTCAGCCCGCCCGATCACCCCATTGCCGGGCGTACAGACGTGCAAGTTGCAGAGCTGCGGGACTTGGACCTGCTGCTGCTTGACGATGGCCACTGTCTCCGCGACCAAGTCGTCGATCTCTGCCGGCACGCCCACGTCAACCCGGCAGAGGCAACCAATTCCGTCACGCGCGCCTCATCACTGACCACCATTATGCAGCTGGTGATGGGCGGGCTCGGCTGCACCCTTATCCCCAAGTCCGCATTGGCTACCGAATGCCACGGCAAGAACCTCGGCATCGCCTACTTCGATCCCGATGTCACCGCTGAGCGCGAAATCGGCCTCGTCTTCCGCTCCTCTGCCGCACGCAGTGAAGAGTTCCGCGAATTCGGCACCCTGATTACCGCCGCTTATGAAAATGCCCTCGCCCGCTCGCTGGAGGGCTAAAACTTAAGCGTCTTCGATTCCCCACGGCCCCTCGGCTCAATTACTCCCGCCACATAAGTTTAAGGCCACCGAAGCACCGCCTCGGTGGCCTTAAACAATGACAAAGCCATTACGCAGGTTGGCCGGCTGCGCGCCCTGCACACTGGCGGAACAAATAAGCCGTAGACAGTAAGGTAACCGGTACAGCAACAATCAACCCAACAAGGAATACGATGAAGCCGCCAATTATAATCAGCATGTTAAGCACCGTTAGCAGCAAAAGCTGGCCGTAGTTTCCTTTACCGGCCTTAAAACCGTTCTTGATGGCTTGGCCAACTCCGTCGCCATCGGCCGCAAACCACTGCATCAACATATAAAGCGGCTGAATAAACAGGCCGATGAGAGTCAATAAAGCCACAACTCCGAAAAGGCCTGCCATGGATTCCAACGCCTCTTCCTCTGTGGCACCGGTCCCCATATCAGGGCTAAGGAAGAATGAACCACCAACGAAGATGAACATTACTAACCAGGTAATAATGCCGATGATGATCATGATCGCTAGCGGCTGCCACCACCGCACATTCTTGCCCACATAGTTCCACCCAGTGCGCGGATCATCGATTTGGAATAGCGCCAGTCGCAGCGCCATCAGGCTAATGACGGCCACGAACACATAGGACACGATCTGCACAATGGCTCCTCCACCGAAGGCCTCCGCACCCTCTGAGGGAGCAACGGCCGCGCCCAAGATAGAGAAAGCGATGGCAATCACGCCAACGAGCAAGCTACCGAGGATCCACAATTTCCAATTCTTAAATACCGTACGAAAGGCCCACGAAATAGAATCGATGGCCGAGGGTTTTCCGGTAAACCCGCCGTTGTTTACGGTGTTGTCCTGTGCTTGGTAGCCCGCATATCCTTGATTGCCAGAGCTCTCGTGGCTACCGCCATAGGAGGGCAGGTTGCCGTAGCTTGGCTGGTCCTCTGGGTGGTTAGTCGGTTCATAGCGTGGAAAATCGTCGTTTCCACCGGATTTATTGTCATTCATCAGCGGTGCCTTCCTTCTGTATCCGGGTTGGGCGCAACGAGAAAAGTATCGTTTGACAAGTATTTTCATACTAGCAACTTTTTCCACTCCACGTAACCGGGGTAAGCTCATAAATTAGCCATGACACAGCATGAAACCACGACGTCGCAGGCCCCTAGCCGCGATGAACTTTTTGCAGCATTAGACAACGTCACCATCGCCGAGGCCCGCAGCTTCCGGCGCCGCCTATCGAAGGCACGCGCCCCCAAGGCCCTGCGCGAAATCGGCCAGGATATCCAGGCTGCCGCAGATCGCCTCGCGCTTGTCGATGCCGCCGTTCCCCCACTCACCTACCCCGATTCCCTGCCGGTCAGCGCCCGCAAGGACGATATCGCCGCCGCGATTGAAAAAAACCAGGTCGTCATCATCGCCGGCGAAACCGGTTCTGGTAAGACCACGCAGATCCCCAAGATCTGCCTCGACATCGGCCGGGGCCGCCGCGGCCTTATCGGCCATACGCAGCCGCGCCGCATCGCCGCGCGGACCGTCGCCGAGCGCATCGCCTCCGAGCTGGACCAAGATATCGGGGAATCGGTAGGCTACGCCATCCGCTTCGATGACCAGGTTTCTGATACCACCGCCGTAAAACTCATGACGGACGGCATCCTGCTAGCTGAAATGCAGCGCGATCGCTTCCTTAATAAATACGACACCATCATTATCGATGAAGCACACGAGCGCTCTTTGAATATCGACTTCCTCTTGGGATATCTCAAGCGGCTGCTGCCCAAGCGGCCCGATCTCAAGGTGATCATTACCTCCGCAACCATCGATCCGGAAAGCTTTGCCGAGCACTTCGCCCAACCCGATGGCACTCCCGCGCCCATCATTGAGGTCTCTGGACGCACGTACCCGGTAGAAATTCGCTACCGCCCCCTCGAATTCGAGGCCGGTGGAAAGCTGGTGGATCAGGACCCGCTCGATGGCTTAACCGAGGCCATCGAGGAGCTCATGGCAGAAGGCGACGGCGATATCCTTTGTTTTTTCCCAGGCGAGCGCGATATCCGCGATGCCATGGAAACAATCGAGGCCAAAAAATGGAAAAACGTCGAGGTCGCGCCCCTCTTCGGGCGCCTATCCAACCAGGAACAGCACCGCGTATTTAGCAATCACCGCGGAAGGCGCATCGTTTTGTCCACCAATATCGCCGAAACCTCGCTGACCGTACCCGGAATCCGCTACGTCGTGGATACCGGCACCGCGCGTATCTCGCGCTATTCCACGCGTACCAAGGTGCAGCGCCTGCCCATCGAGCCCATTTCGCAGGCCTCTGCCAACCAGCGCTCCGGTAGGTGCGGCCGCGTCGCCGATGGCATCGCCATCCGCCTCTATAGCGAGCAAGATTTTCAGAGCCGCCCAGAATTTACTGACCCAGAAATCCTGCGCACCAACCTGGCCAGCGTGATTTTGCAGATGGTCTCGCTCAAGCTCGGCGATATTGAAAAATTCCCCTTCCTCCAGCCACCCGAGTTCAAGGCCATTCGCGATGGCCTCAACCTCCTCCACGAGCTCGGTGCGCTCCAGGACAAGCACGAGAAACCGACACTGACCGAAACCGGCCGCCATTTAGCCCGCATCCCACTCGATCCTCGCATGGCGCGCATGCTTATCGAGGCCCATACCAATGGCTGCCTCCACGATGTCATCGTCATCGTCGCCGCCATGACCATCCAAGACGTGCGCGAACGCCCGCTGGAATACCAAGCGCAAGCCGATCAGGCGCACGCGCGCTTTAAGGACAAGACCTCTGACTTTTTGTCCATGCTGAAATTATGGGATTACATCAAACAAACCCGCAATGAGCAATCGGGCAATAAGTTCCGCAAGCGCATGAAGCAGGAGTTCCTCCACTACATGCGCATCCGCGAGTGGTTCGACCTGGTCCGCCAGCTCAAAGACGTCTCCAAGCAGCTGGGGTGGGATTACCAAGAAGGCACCGAACGCCGCTCCGACGATATTCACATCGCGCTGCTATCTGGCCTGCTGTCCAATATCGGCGCCCGCGACGGCAATTCCAAGGAGTTCCACGGCGCGCGCAATACCCGCTTCCTTGTCTTTCCAGGCTCCGCCTTGGCCAAAAAGCCACCCGAGTTCGTCATGGCGGCAGAGCTCGTCGAAACCTCTCGGCTTTGGGCACGCGACGTTGCCGCCATCGATCCGGCGTGGGTGGAAGAGCTCGGCGCGGACCTGCTCAAACACAACTATTCCGATCCCACGTGGTCCCGCAAGCGCGCGGCCGCCATCGCGCACCAGAAGTCCACGCTCTACGGCGTGCCCATCGTCGCGGACCGTACCGTGCCATATCACCGCGTGGACCCCGTCGCGGCGCGCGATATGTTCATCCGCAATGCGCTTATCGCCGGCGAGTGGAATGCGCATCATCACTTCCTCAAGGCAAACGCGCAGGCCCTTGATGAGGCGGCCGAATACGAGGAAAAGGCCCGCCGCCGCGGCCTCATCGTGGATGAGGATACCCTCTTTGATTTCTATGACCAGCGCATTCCCGCCAAGGTCACCACGGGCCGTCATTTCGATTCCTGGTGGAAGAAAAAGCGCCGCCAGGAACCCGATCTGCTGAATTTCGATCCAGCCACGCTTGTCGATGACTCCCACGACGTCACCGAAGTCTCCTTCCCCGATCACTGGCGCAAAGGCTCCATCGATTACGAGCTGACTTATAAATTCGAACCCGGCGATCCCCTTGATGGCGTCACCGTCATGGTGCCCGTTCCCATGCTTGCCGGCCTCGATATCGAAG
The DNA here is from genome assembly GCF_000478095.1 of Corynebacterium sp. KPL1824. Classification (NCBI taxonomy): domain Bacteria; kingdom Bacillati; phylum Actinomycetota; class Actinomycetes; order Mycobacteriales; family Corynebacteriaceae; genus Corynebacterium; species Corynebacterium sp. KPL1824. The sequence continues at coordinate 290,407 of NZ_KI515750.1, forward strand.
GCTTCGATTGGCTCGTTCCCGGCCTGCGATTCGAGCTCGTCAACGAGCTTATTCGTTCCCTTCCCAAGGCCCTGCGGCGCACCGTCGTGCCCGCCCCGGAATTTGCCGAGCGCGCCATGGAACGCCTCATCCCCTTCGAAGGCCCCCTTACCCAGCAGCTTGCCGATGTCCTGCGCGAGCTCGGCGGCCACGGCATCAACGCCTCCGACTTCCAACCGGACAAGCTGCCGGAACATTTGCGGATGAACTACGCGGCCATCGACAAGCGTGGCACCATCATCGATTCCGATAGGGACCTTGCCGCCCTGCGCGAGCGCCAGGCCGGCCACATTAAATCGTCCGTCTCGCGGGTAAGCCGCACCGCCGAATCCACCGCGGTCAGCGAGTGGACCGACGATACCCTCGGCACCGTTGACGAGACCGTCACCACCACCGTCGATGGCCACGAGGTCACCGCTTACCCAGCGTTGGTGGCCACCAAGGAAGGCGTTGAGCTTAAGGTTCATCCCACCAAGGCGGCTGCCGATGCCGCCATGGTCACCACCACCCTCACGCTCCTGATGCGCGAGATTTCCGTCTCGACTGCGCAAATGATCAAGGGGCTTCCCCTGCAGCAGCGCGTCGCCGTGGATTCTTATCCGCATGGCGGCGCCGACGGGCTGGTCAATGACGCCCGCGTCGCGGCGATCCGCGACCTCATGCTCGAGGCCGGCGGCCCCGTGCGCTCGCCAGAGGCATTTTCCGAGCTCCAGGATACCGTGAAACCACAGGTTCCCGGCCGCGTGCGGCAATCAATAGTCTCGATCGCGCCTGGCTTGGCTGAGTATTCCAATCTCCGCGCCGAGCTTTCCCAGTGGGATGGTCCCGCCATCGACGATATGGAAAAGCAACTTAATTTCCTTCTTCCACCGAATGCCATCACCGTGCACGGAGCCACGCACCTGCGCCACCTTCCCCGCTATATTCAGGCAATGCGCATCCGTCTGGAGGACATGTCGCTCGATCCGGATCGCGATGCCGACCGCCAGGCCGAGGTCGATAACGCCAAGGCCTACCTGGCAAACCGGATGCGCAACCTTCCCGCGGGTCGCGAAAAGACACGCGAGGTCAAGGACATCCACTGGATGATCGAGGAATTGCGGGTCTCGCTCTTTGCCCAACGCCTCGGCACAGCCCACGCAGTATCCCTGCGGAGGATTCAAAAAGCGGTGGACAAGCTGCGCTAGTCTCCCCAACCTCACGTTCCCGCCGCCCGGCCGGCCATACTTAAGCTAAAAATCTGCTTACTCGGCCGCCGGCGGCGTGAACATTGGGCTGGCCCTAGCGAAATCATGCGCACAAAATGCCAGTTAAGGCTGCTTCGATCCTGCGCAAGAACGGTTGTATAACTGCTGAGAAATCGTCCTACACTGCGCAGTTTAAAGGTCCCCGCGATCGCGGCGCCGCATCAAACGAATCTCCGATTCAAAGTCATCCGCGCTCTCGAATGATTTATACACCGAGGCGAAGCGCAGATATGCGACCTCGTCTAGGTCACGCAGTGGCTCGAGAATCGCTAGCCCGATTTCGTTGGCGTTTACCTGCGAGGACCCGTGCCCCCGCACCGTTTCCTCAACCTCTTGGGCCAACTTTTTTAAGGCATCATCGCTAACGTCGCGACCCTGGCATGCGCGCCTAACGCCCCGAATGAGTTTATCCCGGCTAAATGGCTCAGCGAGGCCATTTCTCTTAACAACCAGCAGTACGGCCTTTTCCACAGTGGTGAAGCGCCCCTTACAGGAAGCACACTCCCGCCGGCGTCGTATCGATGCGCCGGCATCAACCACGCGCGAGTCAATAACGCGGGATTGTTCGTTATGGCAAAACGGGCAGTACACACTAGTCCTTTCGCTAATTTAGCTTCTCGGTTTAGTTTACCTCCCACGCCCAAGCCAAAAACCTGACACCATTGCGCCAGACTCCTCCTACTCGAGTGCCTGTCTCCGTGAAGCAAGCGGGCCTTATCTGCGGCCGGGAAGACAAGCTGCTGCCTAAAAGGCTCTAAGCCTTAAACCCCCGAAGTGCCTGCTTTAGTACACGCAGCACTACTGTCCGATCGCTGCTTCTACTTGCTGTACCGAAGCGCCAGGATCAGTCGGCGTTTCAGCGCTCGTACCCATCAGCCCGCCGGCAACCGTGCCGAAAAATACGGCAGCACCAAATACTGCACCGAGGAGGTAATTCTTGCGCGAACTATGCGCATCGTCTTCTTCCATCGGCCTGTTCGCGAAATCAGGTAAGGAACGTTCATCAGTCCACGTATTCGAATAACCTTCACGGTTCGTTCGATATACGGAATTTAAAGTCCTGATTTCCCCCTTTTCGGAAGGAGAATGCTGCACACCCCAGCTTTGATCATCAATATCCCAAATAGCGGCTGAAGGGACGATCTGTGGACGTGCCGCACGCTGTTTGACCATGTTATTGCGAGAGTGAAGTAGTTGAGACATTGCTTTCCTTTCGACGACCGCCGTAAGTCTAAAGCGGCCCCTTGACACAACAAGAGCTCAATGTCGCTCCTGTGTTCGAGATTGTTTCTATGTTCGATTTATAGCACCATTTCGAAAACCTGTCCAGTTTTTCGCGTAAATCTCGAACGCTTGTACTTTTCGTGCTACAAATGAGTTATGGCACGCAGGTGTCACCCAGTCCCTTTTCAAGTTATGAACGCAGAACCTCAGACCCCTTAGCTAGGAGCCGCACATGGGCCGCAAGAAAGCAAGCACCGCAAAGAACGATTACGCCTCCCTTTCCGAAAGGCAACGCCGCATCCTTAACGTCATCAGCGATGCAGTGATGCTCCGCGGTTACCCGCCCAGCATCCGCGAAATTGGTGACGCCGCCGGCCTGCAATCCACCTCGTCCGTGGCCTATCAGCTCAAGCAGCTTGAAGAAAAGGGCTTCTTGCGCCGCGACCCCAATAAGCCGCGCGCGGTCGACGTACGCCACCTCAACACTGACGACGCCGAAAAGAAGCCGGGCCGCAAGGCTAAGGACGTCCCCGATACCTCTGCCCGCGGCCCTGAAGAGTCTGCCGCCGTAGCTTATATTCCCGTCGTTGGCCGCATCGCCGCCGGTGCACCAATCACTGCAGAGGAAAATATCGACACGTATTTCCCCATGCCAGACGAGGTCGTCGGCGGAGGAGAGCTTTATATGCTGCAGGTCGTGGGCGATTCCATGCAGGATGCCGGCATCCTCAACGGCGACTGGGTCATCATCCGGTCGCAATCGGTGGCTGAGGAAGGCGAGTTTGTCGCCGCGCTTCTCGATGGCTCCGAGGCCACCGTCAAGGAATTCCACCGCGATTCCTCTGGCGTATGGCTCCTTCCGCACAACGATGCCTATCCGCCCATCAACGGCGATGATGCGGAAATTATGGGCAAGGTAGTATCCGTCTTCCGCAAACTCTAGGCCCCGGCCAGCTACTTTAACCAAGCCGCACGCGGGTGTTCGCCTGCGGTTGTTGTCGCCGCCGACACTCTGCGCCCGCTTTCTTGAAACCCGCTCTTTGCACTTCGTACGCTGCCCTGTTCCCCGCATAGGGAGCAGGGCCATACGAGTTTTAACGCATTCCACGCCTTTCTGCCTCGCAATCGCGCCCCAAAAAGCCAACTTAAGCGCGCGGGGTTTATTGAGAAAGCACCCCCGAAATAACGGATCCGTAAGTTAAGCGCTACTAGGGTTGGCTTTCAACTAGGGCAAATAAAGCTGACTGACCTGCGCTTTTATCCCAAACCAGACAACAGCGCACACCTTAATTTTTGTTTTCGTCCGATTACCGCCGAATTTTGACACAATGGAGGGAGAAATCCCACATCAGTTAGCTTTCACCGAGCGCCTGCATTCGCAGATGGAGTAACCGCCCGGCCGAAGGCGAGGAGCAAGGAGGGTCCGTGTACGCAGAGGAGCGACGCCGCCAGATCGCGTCCCAAACTGCAGTTGAGGGTCGCGTTAACGTAACCGATTTATCAGAGCGTTTCGAGGTGACTGCTGAAACCATTCGGCGCGACCTAGCCGTACTGGATCGTGAGGGCGTTGTCCACCGCGTGCACGGCGGCGCCGTGGCTTCCCAAGCCTTCCAGACCGCGGAGCTCACCCTCGATACCCGCCAGCGTTCCGCATCTGGGGCCAAGGCCGCCATCGCGCACGCCGCGCTCGACTTCCTTCCCCCTGGCGGCGGCAGCATATTCCTGGACGCCGGCACCACGATTAATACCTTTGCCGAGCTCATTAGCCAGCAATACCCGCAGGCGCAGTTCAATATCGTCTCCAATAGCCTGCCCATCGCACTGTCGCTAGCCAATAGCGGCGTTCCCGATGTCCAGCTCCTCGGCGGGACCGTACGCGCTATCACCCAGGCCGTCGTCGGCGATACCGCCCTGCGCACCATGGCGCTCATGCGCGCCGATGTCGCCTTCATCGGTACCAATGCGTTGACCCTCGATCACGGCTTGTCGACAGCCGATTCCCAAGAAGCAGCCATCAAATCCGCCTTCGTCACGAATGCCCACAAGGTCGTGGTCATGTGTGATTCCAGCAAATTGGGCAACGACTACCTGGTGAGCTTCGCCTCCATTGCAGATATCGATGTCGTCATCACCGATTCCGGCGCGCCGGAATCCTTCGTCGATGCCCTGCGCGAGCGAGAGATCGATGTCGTGCTCGCCAGCGAATAGCTCCAGCATGCGCACGACTTCGCCCTCCCTACCCCGGTGCCATTTCTCACCGAGGTAGGGAGGGCGAGACCTTTTGCCGTTAGTTGAACTTTTCTATCTGCTCCATCGCTGCGGCGCGGGCGGCGGAGGGGCCTTCGGAGTTGAGGGCGGCATCGGCAAGCTGCTGGCACTGGTCAAAGGTCAGCTCGGCCAATTGGGCACCAACGCCGGCGACTGCGGTCGATGCAGCAGACAAGGAGTTGACGCCTAGGCCGGTCAATACGCAGGCCAATAGCGGATCGGCCGCGGCCTCGCCGCACACGCCAACCGGTACGTTGTATTCGTGCCCCGCAATGCAGGTGTGCTGGATAAGCCGCAGCACGGCCGGCTGCCAGGGGTCGGTGAGGTACGCAAGCTGCGGTGACAGGCGGTCAGCGGCCATCGTGTACTGGGTGAGGTCATTGGTGCCGATGGATACGAAGTCCAGATGCGGCATGATCTTATCTGCCATCAGCGCTGCTGCGGGCACCTCAATCATCGCGCCCGCGGTCAGGCCGCGCTCCCGGCACAGCTCCGCAAACCACTGGGCTTCCTTCGACGTCGCCACCATCGGTGCCATGACCCAGGTTTCGGCATCGTCGCCGCGGGACTCCGCGGCCTGGGCGATGGCGTCCAACTGGCGCGTCAACAGGGACTCGTTATCGCGGGCAATGCGCAGACCGCGCACACCCAACGCCGGGTTCTCTTCAGATGACAACGTGGCATAAGAAATCGGCTTATCGGAGCCAGCATCCAAGGTGCGCACCACGACCTTGGAATTGGGGTAGGCGTTAAAGACCTTCTTGTAGATTTTTGCCTGCTCGTCAACGGAAGGCTCCTCGCTCGCGGACAGGAACGACAACTCCGTGCGGTAGAGGCCAATGCCCTCTGCCTGCGAGTCGGAGGCAATGCGGGCGGCGTTGCCGTCGGCCACGTTGGCCAAAAGCTGCACGCGGTGGCCGTCCTTGGTTTGCGCTGGTCCAGTCCATTCGGCAACGCGGGCGGCGCGCTCGCGGTATTCCGCGACCGCCTTGGTGGATTCTTCCTCGTCCGCACCCAGCGTCACGGTTCCAAGCGCACCGTCGACGAAGACCAGCGTGCCGCTTTCAATCTCCCGCAGCTTATTTCCCACGGCGACGATGCACGGAATATCGAGCTGGCGGGCGATGATCGCGGTGTGGCTGGTGGGCCCGCCCAGCTCGGTAACGAGCGCGCGAATATGCGCGGTATCCAGGGTGGCGGTATCGGCGGGCGCGAGGTCATCGGCAAAAAGCACCGCTTGGCCCTCCACCATGGGCAAACCAGGCTCCTGCTCGCCGCGCAGCTGGGCGATGACGCGGTCGCGCACGTCCTTCAGATCGGTGGTGCGCTCGGCCATGACGCCGCCGGCCGCCTCAAACATGGTGACGAACTTATCCGTGGCTCCCACCGTGGCGAACTCGGCATTCTTGCCCGAGCGAATATTCTTGCGCACGGCCTTGTGCCACCCGCGGTCCTTGACCATGCCGGCGGTTGCGGTCAGCACTTCCGAGGCTTGGCCCTCGGCGGCTGCGGCGCGGTTTTCCAAGCGGCTGGCGACGACATCGACTGCCTCGAGGAAGCGATCGTATTCGGCTTCGCTGCTGGCCTCTTGGTCAATACTTCCTTCAGTGGGCAGGTCCGGGCGGGGGCGCACCCATACGGCTTCTGCATAGGCAACTCCAGCGACAACGCCGGTTCCTTTAACAGTGGACTGAAGCGTATTTTCCATGGCGATACTTCCTTCGAAGATAGCGGCTTATTTATTTCCAGATCATCACAAATCCAACAGAAATGCAATGTATGCCACACGGTTTCTATTGACTTTCCAACACAATCGGGCAAGAATAAACATTTACGGCGGGCTTAAGCGCGAGTTTCAACCGGACCGACTGCGTGTGGCCCCCAATATACGCACTCTGCGAAAGGGATAAGTTCTCGATGATCCTCACGCTCACCCCAAACCCAAGCATTGACGCCACCCTGGCGCTCAATCAGCAACTGACCTCAGGCGATGTCCACCGCGCCGCCAGTGTTACCCAGGTCGCCGGCGGCAAAGGCGTCAACGTCGCCCACGCCGTGCACCTCGCCGGGAAAGAAACCCTGGCCCTCTTCCCCTCCCGCGCGGCCGATCCGTTCATGAACCTCATCCAGGAGGTCCACCTCCCCTACGCCCACGTGGACATGGACGGTGGCGTCCGCGTCAATACCACCATCACCGAGCCAGATGGCACAACCACCAAGGTCAACGGCCCTGGCCCGCTGCTTTCCGATGCCACCCAAAACCACCTCATTTCCACCCTTACTCACCACGCCCAATCCGCCGATTGGGTAGCCCTTGCCGGATCGCTGCCCAAGGGTGTTGACGCCGGCTGGTATACCGACCTCATCAAGGAGATCCGCACTGCCGCCCCGCAGGCGCGCATCGCCGTGGATACCTCTGATGCTCCGATGAAGGCCATCGCCAAGCAGCTCGCTACCGCCGCCCCGGATCTCATCAAACCCAACGGTTTCGAACTGGGGCAGCTGACCGGCCAGGACGGCCTCGCCCTCGAGCGCGCCGCTGCGGCCGGGGATTATAGCCCGGTCGTGGAGGCTGCAAGGGATGTCGTGGGTCGCGGCATCAAGGAAGTCCTTGTCACCCTCGGCGGCGCCGGTGCCGTGCTAGTAAACGCAGACGGCGCATGGGCCGCCACCCCGCCTCCCGCCACGGTGAAATCCACGGTTGGCGCGGGTGATGCCGCATTGGCCGGATACCTCCTGGGGCGCACGCAGGGGCACGGACCAGCAGACTCCCTCGCGCTCTCGGTGGCTTATGGCACCGCTGCGGCCGCAAAGCCCGGCACCCAATTCCCCCGTCCCGAAGAACCCGATACCGCCCATACCTCCATCTCCGCTCTATAGCTAAAGGAGCCTTCCATCATGGCATCCGATCTCATCACCACAGAACTTGTCGCGCTTGACGCCGACTTTGGCGATAGCGTCGACTCCGTTATCACCAACCTCGCCACCTTGGTGCACGATACCGGGCGCGCGACCGAGGTCGCAGGCCTCGCCCAGCCCGCCATCGACCGCGAAGCCAAGGCCGGCACCGGCGTGCCAGGCGGCGTGGCCATCCCCCACTGCCGTTCCGAGGCCGTCACCGAACCGACCCTAGCTTTCGCCCGCCTTTCCCGCGGCGTGGATTTTTCCGGCCCAGACGGCGACGCCCAGTTGGTCTTCCTCATCGCCGCACCGGCCGGCGGTGGCAAGGCCCACCTGCAGATTCTTTCCAAGCTTGCCCGCGCCCTCGTGCGCAAGGACTTTTTAGAGGCCCTGCGCACCGCGTCGACGAAGGAAGAAATTGTCAAGGAAATCCTCGCTGTCGTCAACGCGGAAAAGCCGAAGAACAAAAAGCAGGACACCGCGGAGGCTGCAGCTGGGGCTGCGGAAGGGGCATCGGCAAGCGCAGGTGCTTCGGCACAAGCTACCCGCATCGTTGCCATCACCGCCTGCCCAACCGGCATCGCACACACCTACATGGCTGCCGATGCCCTCACCCAAACCGCCGGCGAGCGCGACGACGTCGATCTCACCGTCGAGACCCAGGGCTCGTCCAATAATGAATCGGTCTCGCAGTCCACCATCGACGCTGCCGATGCGGTCATCTTCGCCACGGACGTCGGAGTGCGCGACCGCGAGCGCTTCGCGGGCAAACCCGTCATCGAATCCGGCGTCAAGCGCGCCATCAACGAACCCGGCAAGATGCTCGATGAAGCCATCGCGGCGGCGAAGAACCCGAATGCCCGAAAGGTCTCTGGCACCGCCTCTTCCTCCTCCGCCGAAGAGGAAGGAAAATCGCTGGGTTGGGGCAAGCGCATCCAGCAGGCGATTATGACCGGCGTGTCCTACATGGTGCCGTTCGTTGCCGCCGGTGGCCTTCTCTTGGCCCTCGGATTCCTCTTCGGCGGCGCCGATATGGCCAATGGCTGGCAGGCGCTTTCCACGGATTACTCCCTGTCCAACCTGCCGGGCAATGAGATTACCGTCGACGGCGAGACCATGTCGTTCGAGAACTCCGGATTCGGGCTCTATATAGGCGCAGTGCTCTTTGCCATTGGCCAGGCCGCGATGGGCTTTATTGTTGCCGCGTTATCTGGCTACATCGCCTACGCCCTGGCCGGGCGCCCTGGTATTGCGCCGGGCTTTGTCGGCGGTGCTATCGCCGTGACCCTCGACGCGGGCTTTATCGGTGGCCTGGTGACCGGTTTGTTGGCCGGCTTTATCGCCCTGTGGATTGGCAATTGGAAGGTCCCGCGCTGGCTCGGCTCCCTCATGCCGGTGGTCATCATTCCGCTGCTGACCTCCCTCGTCGTTGGCCTGTCGATGTACCTGCTACTGGGCGCCCCACTGGCCGCGCTGATGGAGGGCCTGCAAGATTGGCTGTCTTCCATGTCTGGCTCTTCTGCCGTAGTGCTCGGCATCATCTTGGGCCTGATGATGTGCGTCGACTTGGGTGGCCCGGTCAACAAGGCCGCATACCTCTTTGCCACCGCCGGGTTGTCCACCGGCGACGCAGCCTCCATGCAAATCATGGCCGCTGTTATGGCCGCCGGCATGGTGCCGCCCATCGCGCTGTCCTTGGCAACCTTCATCCGCAAGTCGCTATTTACCCCTGCCGAGCAGGAAAACGGTAAGTCCGCTTGGTTGCTTGGCTTGTCCTTCGTCTCCGAAGGCGCCATCCCCTTCGCCGCGGCCGATCCGTTCCGCGTCATCCCTTCCATGATGGCCGGTGGCGCCGTGACGGGTGCTATTTCCATGGCGCTGTCGGTCGAGTCGCGCGCCCCGCACGGTGGTATCTTCGTTGCCTTTGCTATCGACCCGTTCTGGGCCTACCTGGTAGCCATCCTTGCCGGCGTGGCGGTATCTACCGTCGCGGTCTTGGCCATGAAGCAATTCTGGCCTAATAAGACCGTCCAGGAAGCTGCCCAAAAGGCCGCTCCAGGGTCCAAAACCGCTTCCCAGAACGTGGCGGCATAAACCAAACGCTCGTACACTGGATCACGATAAATTAACTACAGAAAGGATAATTTCCATGGCTTCCAAGACTGTAAAGGTTGGCTCCTCTGTAGGACTGCACGCACGTCCTGCCTCCATCATCGCTGACGCCGCTGGCGAATACGACGAGGACATCTTCCTGAGCCTCGTTGGTGAAGAAGATGACGATAACGAAACCGACGCCGCTTCTTCCCTGATGATCATGGCCCTCGGTGCCGAGCAGGGCGACGAGGTCACAGTTACCTCTGATAACGAAGAAGCCGTTGAGAAGATCGCCGGCCTCATCGAGCAGGATCTCGACGCTTCCTAAGCGCTGCCGCTCGCTAGTAGTGCCTAAGCACGCCTAGTATGCTCCTCGCCTTGTTGGCGGGGAGCTTTTGCGATCCATAGGCCGTTTCCCAGTGCCCATTGCGCAGGCTATTCAGGTCGCGCGGCGCATTTGCGCGGTCGCTTAGATTTTTGGCCCTGAGCCTGTGGATCCGTACGGGCGCGCGGATCCTTTTGCGCTAATCCTCGTGTCCCGGATTTTTAGGATGGCGGCCGGTCGTTTTCGTTCGGGCTGCCGGGGTTCGTGGCCCACGGCGGAAGCCAGCGGACCTTTCCTTGTATTCGGGCCAATCGCCCGCGCCGCGGCGGGGCCTGCGGGTCATCATCGTTGACGCCGTTATGGTACGGGCAGCAGGTCGCGAGATTAGCGGCATTGGTATTGCCACCGTGCTGCCAGCTGTCTAGGTGGTGGATCTGGCACTCATCGGCAGGATAATTGCACTTTTCCCAGGGGCATACGGGATTGACGGCGGCCGCCATCAAGCGCTGCTTCGCATTGGCAAACCGGGACGTGCGGTACAAGTTGACCGGCCCCTCAACGGGATGCACAAGCGTGATGTATCCGTGATCGCTTAAGACGCGACTCGCGAGGTCAGCGCCGCTGATGCGCGAGCCATTGGTGAGCTGGAGGGTTATTTCCTCGCCATCGCCATCGACGATGCGGTCGAGCTCGTCCAAGGTGATAACCACCTGCGTGGTCGCAGTGGTGCGCGCCCCAGACTTCCCGCCGAAGAAGATGGATTTAACGGACTCCAGTGGGCGCTCGTTATCAAGAGCAGAGTGCATATCGGCGACGTCGGCGGATTCCCCGGTGATGGTCAACGACCACGGTCCGCGCGGCCGGCGGGTGAGCCGCACGCCTTTCTTGGGAGTGCGGGGCGGTTGCAGCTCCCGCAAGAGGGCGCGCGCCCGCTTGCGCAAGGCAGTGGCGCTTCCGCGGAACTCGCATAACTCGGAGCGTACGGCCCAGGCATCGCGCTGGGTGCGAGCGCGCAGCGCGAACTTTTCGATGAGGCTGAGCACGTCGAGCGGGTGCGTCGTCGAGCGGGCCGTGCGTTGCTTGGCGCTAAAGGCACAGCGGCCAAAGTAGACATCGCAAAGATGCACCACCTCGCGCGCGGCGACGTCGCTGGCGCCGCGCTGCACCAAGTCGCGCTCGCTTAAGCCCTGGGCAGCGGCAATGATGTCGATCCCTTGGCCCAGCGCGGTCAAATAACGGTCGAGTGCGTTCATGCCGCCTAGTACAACGCACAACCGCGCGCGGCCGCGACCGCACGCACGAAGGCCTGTGGATTACGCGGCGAACCTTGCCGCCACGCCGCTATTTCGCGGCAGGGTCAACAAAGTTATCCACAGAATTTAGTATTTAGCATCGTGGCCTTCGCCCACGGTTTCGTACAGGCGCCGCATGATGGGATAGGCAACGATGATGCCGACAGAGCCCCAGGCGATGCCCTCCAGGCTCACCCCGCCCACGTTCAGGGTCAGGTTGCCGATGCCCGCGATCAAAGCCACCGCAGCCGCCGTCAGGTTCACCGGGCTATTGAAGTTGACCTCATTATCCATCCAGATGCGCACGCCCAGCATGCCGATAAGACCATAGAGCACGAGGGTGGCCCCGCCGAGCACGCCGGTGGGGATGGTGAAAATCAGCGCGCCGAACTTCGGGACGAAGGCCAATAGGATGGCGGTTAGGGCCGCAACCCAATACGCGGCGGTGGAATAGACGCGCGTGGCGGCCATAACGCCGATATTCTCAGCGTAGGTCGTGGTACCGGAGCCGCCGAAGCCACCGGCGAGGGAGGAGGCGAGGCCATCGGCAATCAGGGCATCGCCGGCGAGGTCGTCCAAGTCGCGGTTGGTCATCTCGGAGACGGCTTTGACGTGGCCGACGTTTTCCGCAATCAGCACCACGAGCACCGGCAAGGCCACGGCGATCGCGGAAAGATGGAACTCTGGGGCGTGGAATTCGGGCAGGCCTACCCACGGTGCGGCATCGATGGCGGCCTTGGCATCCTCGCCCAAATTGCCGGTCAGGGCGGCGAAAACCCAGCCGACGATCACGCCGATGAGGATGGACAGGCGCGAAACCATGCCGCGCCCGGCGACGGTGGCTAGGAGAATAACCAGCAGCGTGATGCCTGCGACCAAGGGCTGGCTGGCGAAGTTCTCGGCCGCATTCGGCGCCAAATTAAGCCCGATGAGCGCGACGATGGCGCCGGTAACCGCCGGCGGCATCACCGCATCGAGCACCCGCCTGCCGGCAGCCTTGACCACGAATCCGACCGCCACCAGCACCAAACCGGTCACCAGAATGGATCCGGCCTGCGCCGCAATCCCGTATTGCTGCGAGGCGGTCAGCGGGGCGATGAAGGCGAACGACGACCCCAGGTAGGACGGCAGGCGATTGCGCGTAATCAGCAGGAAGAGGATGGTGCCGATGCCGGAAAATAGCAGCGTGGTATTGACCGGAAAGCCGGTCAGGGTGGGCACCAGCAGCGTAGCACCGAACATCGCCACCACGTGCTGCATGCCGATGCCAATGGTTCGGCCCCAACTTAGTCGTTCCTCGGGCGCGACCACGGCGCCTGGTGCAATCTTCTTACCGTCGCCGTGGACGGTCCAACCTAGTATGCTCACGAACCACCATTATGGCCCATGGAGCACGAATTTTAGGAATCTTCCTCCACGATGAATTCGGCGAGCTCGCGGGCGGTGGTGGCGGGCAGGCGGACATCGACAAGCGTGCCGTCCTCGGTGTATTCCTCGCTGCGCACCGTGCCCTCGGCGTGCACGCGCGAGACGACATCGCCGCGGGTGAAGGGAACCTGCAGATTAACGTGGCTATCGCGGGAGTTGAGGAAGAGCTCCACGCGCGCGCTCAGCTCGTCGATGCCCTCCCCCGTGCGCGCCGAAACATAGACGACGTCCTCATGATCCAGGACGTGGCGCAGCTCCGCGAGCACAAGCGGATCGGCCTGGTCGATCTTATTGATCACGATGATTTCCGGCGGGGCCTGCTCACCAGTCTCGCTGACGATATCGTAGATGACCTTATTGACCGCCTCGATTTGCTTGAGCGGGAACGGGTCCGATCCGTCCACGACATGCAGCATGATATCGGCGGCGAGCACCTCTTCCAGGGTGGACTTGAAGGCCTCCACCAGCTGGGTAGGCAGGTGGCGAACGAAGCCGACGGTATCGGTGAAGACGACCTGGCGGCCATCGGCAAGCGAGGCGCGGCGCGTGGTGGGATCCAAGGTGGCAAAAAGTGCGTCTTCCACAAGCACGCCCGCGTTCGTCATGGCATTAATGAGCGAAGATTTGCCGGCGTTGGTGTAGCCGGCGATGGCGATCTGGGCGATCGTGGAGGACTGGCGCCTGGAGCGCTTGACCTCGCGGGCGGTTTTCATCCCGCGCAGTTCCTTGCGCAGGCGCGCCATTTCGGTGCGGATGCGCCGGCGGTCGGTCTCGATCTTGGTTTCACCGGGACCGCGCAGGCCGACGCCGCCATTGGAACCGGCGCGGCCGCCGGCCTGGCGCGAAAGGTTGCCGCCCCAACCGCGGGTGTGGGTATAGAGGTATTCCAGCTGCGCCAGCGAGACCTGCGCCTTGCCCTCCTTGGACTTTGCGTGTTGGGCAAAGATGTCCAAGATGAGCATGGTGCGGTCGATGACCTTGGTATTGAGCGCGCGCTCTAATGCCGTGAGCTGGCCGGGGTTCAGCTCACCATCGCACACGACGGTATCGGCCCCGGTGGCCTCGACGATATCGTGGAGCTCTTTTACCTTGCCCGAGCCGATGAAAGTACCAGGATCCGGTTTATCGCGCTTTTGGTAAATCATTTCGACTACGTCGGCACCGGCGGTCTCGGTCAGGGCGGCCAGCTCATCCATCGTGGCCTCAACCTCCGCTACGGTGCCTTCGGTCCACACGCCCACGAGGATGACGCGCTCGAGGCGCAGTTTTCGGTATTCCACCTCGTAGCCATCGGTGGTGTCCTCGGCGCGGATGGAGGTCTCGCGGGTAACGCGGCGGAAGGCGTTGCGCTCGGCCAAATCTAGATCGCCGCTGGTGGGCGTGGTTTCCTGCGGGGTGTCCGCGTGGTCGCGGAAGGCCTGGGCGAGAAGTTCGTCCTTGCTCGCCGAGCTATCAGAATTCTGCGGGGAAAATTTGTTCATATTGCTATCTATTTTGGCACGTTAGGTCGCAAAACGGGAATTGCGGTTTCCGGGCTTACTGGACAAAGCGATACAATGGTGGCTATGGAAACGACGCAGCCTAGGCCAACGACTACTACCCAGAAGAAGAATACCGAAATGCAGGCGATCGGCCTGGATTTCGAACGCTGGCAGGACGCGGTCGAGGCAGCCATCGCCACGGACCGCCTTGCCGTTACCGGCGAGGTCCGCGGTGGCCAGCTCATTCAATACGGCGACCCCTCGGGCGCCCAGCTTAATATCTTGGCGGTAGAGCCCTACGCCACCTTTATCGGCTTCGATGCGGTCACGCAGGGTTTTGCCCACGTGGAGATGTTCAATGACGTTCTAGCGATCATGGACATCATCGATCCGTTCGGCACGCCGCTGGCCCAGGTCACGGCGAACCTCGCGCAGGGGCCACTGTTGGCAGAAGAACCGCGGCAGGAATGGCAGCAGGTATCGCTGACCGCCATGGGCCTTGATATCACTACCTACGAGTCCCCGGCTGCCTACGAGGCCGAACACGGCGAATACCCCGCCCTCTTTGAATCCGAGGGCGCCCGCGTCATCGCCTCTGGCTCCGGCGCACAGGCCCCCACGCCGGCGGCTACCTTTGCCGCCCGGGTGATGGAAGCCGAGTGGCGCACCAATGAACTCACCGGCGAGAAATTCGCGCACCTCGTCATGGACGGGCTTTTCCCCTTCGATCTCTGCCTGCCGGCGGACAGTGGCGAATTGCCGGCCAAGGATTCCGTGATCTCCGGTACGGCCCTGCTCACCGCCGCTATTGACATGCCGTCCGGCGGCTGCGGCGATGGCGGATGCGGTTGTGGATCCGGCGGTTGCGGCTGCGGCGGGCACTAGATTTTTTAGGCCATGCCTTTCCTTAGCGATCCACAAAACCGGAGGACACTTGTCTTTATCCTCCTGGTCCTTTGCGCGATCGCGATCGTTGTAACGCTAAAACTGCCCGGACTCATCATCGCCGCCATGCTGGTGGGCGCGGGCTGGTTCATGCTGCGCACGCGCCCCGATACCGCGGAAAGAAAGGCCCTGCGCAGCTCCATTTCGCTTTCGGCGGACGATATCCAGGACGTCATCGCCGAATTCGAAGAATTCGAAACCTCCACGGAGGCCGAGTCGCTGGCGGATCGAACGCTGTACCGGCCAGCACTGCTGGACCTCGACTGCTCCCACCCCGCCATCGATGCGTTCCACTACGAATTGGCTGGGGCGCGCCGCTTCCTCCGCCGCCTCAATATCCGCATCCACGCCCACGGCATGCGCACACAGGACTTGGAAGCCCTCCTCCGCGTCACCGATGAGCGCGCCCGCGAGCTGAAAGAATCGTGGCTGGCGGCCCGCCGCGCGGCCTTCCGGCTCGGCCCGGATTACCGCACGCGGCAAATCGACGACGAAAACTAAGGCCCTTACAGGCTCGTTTCGCCCGTCGCGACGATGGCGGACGGGCCCGTCAAGCGCGTGCCGCCATCATAGACCTCGACGGTGACCTCGCCGCCGGGAACGTGGACGTGGACGGTGCCGAGGGCTTGGGCGGCATCGGCAAGCGCGGCGGTAGCTGCCGCGACCGTGCCTGTACCGCACGACTGTGTCTCCCCAACCCCGCGCTCGAAGACGCGCATGTGCACGTGCCCCTCCCGCAGCGGGGTCACCAGCTCAAAATTCACCCCGCCGGGAAAGAAGGACTCGTCGTAGACAGGCGCCGTGAGGTCCTTGGCGGCCAATGCTTCCGGTTCCAGGCCTGGGATGACGGCCGCGAGGTGCGGGTTACCCATATCCACCCCGAGGCCGGCGTAGGACTCACCGCCCACGGACGCGGTAGATACTCCGGTCACGCGCGCGGGGCCCATCTCCACGGTGACGCTAGCGGCAGTGGCATCGCAGGAATGCACCGTTACTTGCTTGGCGCCCGCCCGGGTGCCGATGGTGAATGCGTCCTCGCCCACCAAGTCGTGCGAGCGCAGCCAGTGGGCAAAGACGCGGGTGCCATTGCCGCACATTTCCGCCACGGACCCATCGGCGTTGCGGTAATCCATAAACCAGTCGGCGGAATCCACCCCGTCCGGAAGTGCCGCCAACTCGCCCGCGTCCACGAGGGCGCCGGCGCGCACAACGCGCAATAGGCCATCGCCGCCGATGCCCGCCTGGCGGTCACACAGCGCCGCCACGCGCTCTGGTGAGAGCGGCGCCTCGGCGTCGAAGTCTTCTACGATGACGAAGTCATTTTCGGTTCCATGGCCTTTGGCAAATTTCATAGCCTCTACCCTAGCGCCCAAGCACGTACAAAGCTTGGGCGGTGGTATCGCCCGCGGCATCGAGCCAGGTAATGCGCTTATCGCGGTTAAACCAGGAGCGCTGGCGGCGCACGTACCGGCGGGTGCCAGTAATCGTGCGTTCTACCGCATCTTCCCACGTCAGCTCGCCGCGCTGGGCTTGTAGAACCTGCGCATAGCCAATCGCGCGGCCCGCGGTGGAATCGGCCACAAGCCCCTTATCCTGCAGGTGCTCGACTTCCTCGACGAGGCCTTGCTCAAACATGAGGCGCGTGCGCTTTTCGATGCGCGGGTTCAACCACTCGCTATCCGTGCGCAGCCCCAGCAACTTGGTCCCCCACCGGGGCGGGCCGTTCTTCGGCGGCTGGCTGGCCTTAAAGGGCTTGCCGGTCAGCTCGATGACCTCGAGCGCCCGGACGGTGCGGCGGGGGTCTTTATCCTCGATGATAGCGGCGGCTGCCGGATCGACGCGCGCGAGCTCCGCGTGGAGCGCGTCGGTTCCGATATCGGCGCGGCGGGCCTCGTATTTGGCCCGTACCTGCGGATCGGTCGGCGGGAATTGCCAATCATCCACCAACGCCTGGGCATAGAGCATGGATCCGCCGACGAGGATCGGAGTCTTGCCGCGGGACATGATGTCCTCGATATCGCGCAAGGCCGCCTGCTGATAGCGCGCCACGGAAGCAGTCTCCGTCACGTCCCAGACATCGAGCTGGTGATGCGGGATGCCCTCGCGCTCTGCGGGGGAAAGCTTCGCGGTCCCGATATCCATGCCGCGGTATAGCTGCATGGAATCGACATTGACCACTTCCCCACCCAGTTCATGGGCAAGGGCCAGCCCGAGCGCGGATTTGCCGGATGCGGTGGGGCCAACTACTGCGATGGGTCGCATGCTGCCTCCCAACCTGCCACGTAGCGGCCTACCCCGAGGGTGGCGTCCGTCGCCCGGACCTGCGCGCGCTTGGGCGTGCAGCCGGCAAGCTCGAGCCAGAGCGCCGGCTCTTCCACGCCGCGTTGCTTCAGCCACTCAGCCTCGCTGCTTGCCGCTGCCCCTATCAACACCTCCTCGCACCACCGGTGCGCCTCCTGCGCGCCGGGGATAAGGGCCAGCGGTGCCCTCTCAGTAAGCCCCGCGCTGCCGTCCGCAACCACGATGCTAAGTACCTTTGGGTCTGGCGTGCCTAGGCGGTCGCGGCTATCGCGCACCGTTATCTGTGGGACCGTAGACAGGACGTAGTGGGCCATGATTTCTGGCAGGTAGTCTCCCGCGCCCACGTGTACCTGGTGGGCTCCCCAGGCGCGCAGGCTTCCCGTGTGGCGGGTATGCCACCGCGAGGAGCGGGATCCGATAATTTCTGCCTCGTTAATGCCGGCGGCAGCGGCTTCGACCGCCAGCATGCGCGCCGCTGCCAGCAGCGCCCGCGAGGCGGCATCGTTGGGAGCTAGCTCGACTGCCAGCGCCGGCGAGGCGGGCATAACCATGAGATTGAACATTATTCCTCCATACTATCTACCCAAGAGGAGGTAATTAAATAGATTCTAGGCACACAGCGATTTTTCGCGGTAATGTAACCAGTGATTTCATCCGGCAGCCGTGACGCGCGGCGATATATGTCTAGGAGGGCTTTCCATGTCTCCCACCCCTACCCCAGGTTCCATGCCCAAGAAGGGCCCCCGCCCCACAGCCAAGCCCGTGCCCGTGCAATCACCGAGCAAAAACGACCCGGCCAAGTGGGGGCGCGTCGATGCCGATGGGTCCATCTTCGTGTCCGCCCCCGAGGGCGAGCGCAAGATTGGGGAATGGCAGGCAGGCTCTGCGCAGGAAGGCCTCGAGCACTTCGGCGCCCGCTATGACGATCTAGCCACCGAGATTGAGCTTTTGGAAGCTCGCCTGCGCGCCAACCCCAGCGAAGCCGCAGGAATCAAGCAGACCGCCGCCGAACTCCGCGAGACCCTGCCTACCGCTGCGGTCATTGGCGATATCGCGGCGCTGGATCGCCGCCTCGCGGCGGTTATTGATCACTCCGTTGTGGCCGGGGAACAGGCGCAGGCGGAGCGGGAAAAGCGCCGGCAGGACGCGATTGCGGCGAAGGAAAAGCTTGCCGCCGAGGCCGAAGAGATTGCCGAGAATTCCACCGAGTGGAAGGCCGCCGGCGACCGCATCCGCGCCATTTTGGAAGAGTGGAAGCAGATTAAGGGCATCGATAAGAAGACCGATGACGGCCTGTGGAAGCGCTATTCGCGCGCCCGCGATTCCTTTAATCGGCGCCGCGGTTCGCACTTTGCGGATCTCGATCGCGCCCGCGCGGCCGCGCGAAAGAAGAAAGAAGAACTCGTCGAGCGCGCCGAGGCCATCCAGGACTCCACCGATTGGGGCCCTACCGCCCGCGCCTACCGCGATCTGATGGCGGAGTGGAAGGCGGCCGGCCGCGCCCCGCGCGAGGTCGATGACCAGCTGTGGGCGAAGTTCCGCGCGGCACAGGACCGCTTCTTTGATGCCCGCAATGCGGTCAACGACGAGCGGGACCGCGAGTTCGCCGAAAACGCCAAGGCAAAGGACGCGCTGCTTGCGGAATACGATAGCCTGATTGACCCATCGCAAAGCATGGACAAGGCCAAGGCTAAGCTGCGCGAACTGCAGGAAAAGTGGGAGGAAATCGGCTTTGTGCCCCGCAATCAGGTGCGCGAGTATGAATCCAAAATTGAGCAGCTAGAAAAGCGCGTCACCCAAGCGGAAGAATCCGAATGGCGGCGCACCGACCCTGAAGCGCAGGCTCGCGTGGCCCAATTCCAGGCCAAGGTGGAAGACTTCAAGGCCCAGTCCGCGGCTGCGGAGGCTAAGGGCAAGGAGAAGAAGGCCGCGGAGCTGCGCGCGCAGGCGGAGCAATGGCAGGAATTTGCCGATGCCGCTGCCAATGCCGTCAACGATAAATAGTGCACCTCGTTCAGATTGCGCGCCCGACCCAGGTAGCCGAGGCTGAACCGGCGGATTGCATCCGATCCTTTGTTTTCTGGGCAAACCTGGCGGCGCAGGAAGCAAGCGGGGATGCGGCGGCCTCGACCTCGCCTAGCCGCGTGGTGCACCGCCTGCAGGGTTCGGGCGAATCGCAGACTTACCTTTTCGCGGTGGTCGATGGCCCGGCGACGCTCGGGCCCGTCTCCGAGCTCGGTCTGCCGCAGATTCCCGCCACCGCACCGAGCCCCGAGCTGGACTACGTGGGATTTATCCACATCAGCCTGCCACTTTTAGAAGAGCGCAATGCCGCGGAAATCGAGTGCGTCCTGTGCGATCTCCCGCTGCCCGGTGACCCCCTTGATGCCGAGGGGTACAAGGTGGCTACCTGGATGGGAGATACCGCCTTAAAAATCACCCAACAGCTCGGACGCAGCGTCGCGCACGTAGGCCTGCTGCACCCGCCGGAGACTTCGCCGGAGTACGACGCGATGGCGGAGGTCTACCAATCCCTGGGTTTTACGCGGCGCCATAGCGAGCGGCAACTAGCCATCGATATTCCAGAACAGCCGGCTGCTGCCCTCTTTCCGCCCGGGCTTTCGGCCGCGGTTTGGCAGGACTATGCCATTCCGGAGGCACATATCGACGATGTCATGCGCCTTTTAACGGTCGCCTCGGCGGATGCCGATACCGGCACCTTATCCACCGAGCCCATCGTGTGGTCCCGGCAGCGGTTGGAAGAAGCGCACCAACGCCTGCGCTCGCGGCGCGGGCATACGCTACTCGTGGCGCTCATCAATGATGCTGGGGACATCGTGGCGCTAACCGAGCTGGCGCGCCACGAGGCGGCGGATCCGGAGGTCTGCGAATGGACCCTCACCGTCACCGACCGCGACCACCGCCGGCAAGGCTTGGCGCAATTGGCAAAACTCACCGCCCTACGCGAGGTCAACCAAGCGTGGCCGCAGGTGCGCCGCTGCTATTGTTCCGTCGCAGCCGGCGACGCCGCCATGAACGCGCTGTATGCGCGGCTCGGGGCGCGGGAAATCTCCCAATCTTCTGCCTGGGAGCTGCACCTTTAGCCCTCCTGCTGGTGGCGGTGGCGCTCGGCGGCCTTTTTCCGGCGGTCATCGACAAGCATCTCCTGCGGCAGCGGGGACGCAATATCGGACTGGAATTTGCCTACCTCATCCAGCTGGCCCGCCGAGGCGCGAACCTTTTCTTCTGCCGCGCGTTGCTCCGGGCTGCGGCGCAGGGCGACGAGGCTAAAGCCCAAGAAGGCCAGGAAGGTCGCCAGCATGCCCACCCACATGCCAATGGCCGGGCCGTCCGCAGTGGAGCCGCGGTACCAAAAGCCCCACAGGTTAACGAAGAAAGAAACCGTCACCATCATCCACGCAATCAGCCCGAGCGTGGCACGGCGGGTCAGCAGGGTTGCCGTCGTCAGCACGCCCACGCCGAGTAGCGCGAGCCACGCGGAGACGGTTTCCATCAGCGAGATCTTCACCCCGTCCTCGGTGGTGCCAAAGCTTAAGGCCTGCCACCCGTGGGCGGAGCCGGCATAAGGAACGATGAGGTAGACGATATAGGCCGCCACAGCGATCCACAGCGTCACTTTCTGCCCACGCAGATCCATGGTTTGTGCTGCTCGGCGCTCCGCCTGTGCCGCCTCCTGGGCGGCGGTGGTGGTATTTCGCTCTCTCATGGCACCCTAGCCTACTCCCCGGTTAGCAGCCGCAAGAATCCGCTGCGGCAGCGCCAGCAGGCTTGCCGATGCCCGGCAGCCCCAAGCCCACCCCGATGGGAGCGGTAGTGGGGGTTTGGCCCGAAGCCGACATGTCGCCGGCCTTGGTGCGGGTATGGGTGCTTACGGCGGCATCGGCAAGCAGGAAGAACGAGCCTGCACCGGTGACCTTAGTGCGCACGACGTCGCCTGGGCGAATCTCAGCGGAGATATCCGCTCCGTTGTCATCAATGGGGCTAAAGTGCACGAGGCGCCCATCCCGAGCTCGACCTGACATGCGGTGGGTCTCATCGTTCTTGCGCCCGCCTTCAGCCTGGACCAAGAGCTCCACCTCAGTGCCCACGAGCTTCTGGTTCTCTTCTGCCTGGATGCTATCTTGCAGCGCAACGAGCCGCTCGAAGCGATCCTGGACGACTTCCTTGGGGACCTGGTTGTCCATCTCCGCTGCAGGGGTGCCAGGGCGCGGGGAATACTGGAAGGTAAACGCCGAGGCGAAGCGGGCGCGCCGGACCAAGTCCATGGTGGCCTGGAAGTCCTCTTCGGTCTCGCCTGGGAAACCAACGATGATATCGGTGGTAATCGCCGCGTTCGGAATCTTCTCCCGGACCTCATCGAGGATGCGCAGGAACTTCTTCGTGCGGTAGGAACGGCGCATGTCCTTCAAGACCTTATCCGAGCCGGACTGCAGCGGCATGTGCAACTGCGGGCACACCGCCGGGGTTTCCGCCATGGCGTCGATGACATCCGAGGTAAATTCCGCCGGGTGCGGGGAGGTAAACCGCAGGCGCTCGAGGCCGTCGATCTTGCCCACTTCGCGCAGCAGCTTCGAGAAAGCAAAGCGATCGCGCGGCATTTCTGGATCGGCGAAATTCACGCCATAGGCGTTGACGTTTTGGCCCAAGAGGGTGACCTCAGAAACTCCCTGATCCACCAGCGCCTGTACCTCGGCCAGAATATCGCCCGGCCGGCGGTCCTCTTCCTTACCGCGCAGGGAGGGAACGATGCAGAAGGTGCAGGTGTTATTGCAGCCCACGGACACCGATACCCAGCCCGCGTAGGCGGATTCGCGCTTAGCGGGCAATACCGAGGGGAATGCCTCTAGCGAATCGACGATTTCGACCTGAGCTTCCTCGTTATGGCGGGCGCGCTCGAGGAGGGTGGGCAACGCTGCCATATTGTGGGTTCCGAAGACGGCATCAACCCACGGCGCATTGTCGAGGACGGTGTCCTTATCCTTTTGTGCAAGGCAACCGCCCACGGCGATTTGCATGCCGGGATGGTTCTCCTTCGTCTTCTTCAATGCGCCCAGCGTGCCGTAGAGGCGCTTGTCGGCATTTTCGCGGACTGCGCACGTGTTAAAGACGATGAGATCCGGCTCCGTGGCTTCGTCTGCGGCCGCGTAGCCAGCTTCCTCCAGCAGGCCGGAAATGCGCTCGGAATCGTGCACATTCATCTGGCAGCCGAAGGTTCGGACTTCATAGGTACGGGTTTCAGGAATTGTCTGCTCCACGTCGGCATAGTCTAGCCATCACCCAGAACAACTCATAACCGTCGCTGCTCGGCGCCCGTTACGGCAAGTGGGCCAGAATGGGCACGTCGTGAGGCGCGTCGGGGCGCGGGCCCGCGGTGGGTGGGGCGCGTGTGCGAGTCACTAGGTTGGAGCAAACAAGGCACTAAGCCCCATCCGCCGGATTTAAGGAGAAGACAGCTCCTCGCACCGTTCCTCGAGGGCGCTAATGGCAATGTTCAAAGACATCCCCTCGTTGAATCCACGGCGCGCCAATACTCCCACGATCCTGCGCAAGGCCTTTTCCCGTTCCTTCCTATCCGCAGGAACGGATTTCACGCTGCGCGCCTTCTTTTCCGCCAAGGCGCGGGCCATCGCCTCTTCATCGGCGGCATCAATTTGGGAGAGGGCTTCGTCTCTGTCTTCTTGGCTTACTCCCTTTTCCCGAAGCTCGCGGTCGAGGACGCTGCGCGATTTTCCTCGCCGCTTATGCCGCTGCCGCACCCATTCGGCGGCGAAGGCGGCGTCGTCAATGAGGCCCGCATGGGCCAAGTCATCGAGGACCTCATCAACCACCTCAGGGGCGAATTCGGCCTGAACCAAACGGTCATACAATTCCTGGCGGGACCGCGAACGCTGGTCAAGCAAGCCCAATGCGCGGGACCGAACCTTTGACTTTGCCTCTTCGGCCTCCCGATCAAAAAGCCCGCCCCCGGCTTCTCCTTTTTCATAGGCTTCAAGGGCCTGGCGGAGTTGCTCTAGCTTTTCAGGGGCGGGTTGATTCATAGCGCGGGTGTTAAGCGGTGGGAGTGTTGGTGGACAGGCTTAATCGTCATCGAAGTCGACGTTCGGGACCAAATCTACGGATTCATCCGTCAATGGATCATCGGAACCGGGGACATCCATGGCGGTAGCTTCTTCACCATTTGCCGCCTCTTCCCCAATGCCGAGTTTTTGGAAGATCTTCTTTTCGATCTCATTGGCAAGGTCAGGGTTATCCTTCAAGAAGGAACGAGCCTTCTCCTTACCTTGACCCAGCTGGTCGCCCTCATAGGTAAACCAGGAGCCGGACTTGCGGATGAAACCGTTTTCTACGCCGAGATCGATGATGGAGGACTCGCGAGAAATGCCCTCGCCGTACATGATGTCGAACTCGGCAATCTTGAACGGCGGGGAAACCTTATTCTTTACCACCTTGAGCTTCGTGCGGTTACCAATAGCATCCTGGCCATCCTTCAGCGTCTGGATACGGCGGATATCGCAGCGCACGGAGGAGTAGAACTTCAGCGCTTTACCACCGGTGGTGGTCTCCGGGGAACCGAACATCACGCCGATCTTTTCGCGCAGCTGGTTGATGAAGATTGCGGTGGTGCCGGAGTTATATAGCGCACCGGTCATCTTGCGCAAGGCCTGGGACATCAGGCGGGCTTGCAGGCCGACGTGGCTATCGCCCATCTCGCCTTCGATTTCCGCCTTAGGGGTCAGCGCCGCCACGGAGTCCACGACGATAATGTCGATGGCGCCGGAGCGCACCAGCATGTCCGCGATTTCTAGGGCCTGCTCACCGGTATCTGGCTGGGACACGAGGAGGTTATCGGTGTCGACGCCTAGCAGGCGTGCATATTGGGGGTCGAGGGCGTGCTCGGCATCGATAAACGCTGCAATGCCGCCATCTTTTTGTGCCGAGGCGATGGCATGCAACGCCACCGTCGTCTTACCGGAAGACTCTGGGCCATAGATTTCCACAATTCGCCCGCGCGGGAAGCCACCGATGCCCAGCGCCACGTCGATTGCCGTGTTGCCGGAAGAAATGGCCTTGATGGGAGGGCGGTCATCATCACCCAAGCGCATAACGGCGCCCTTGCCATAATCCTTTTCGATCATGGCCATCGCTGCATCTAGCGCCTTCTGGCGGTCATCTCCCTTGGTTGCGGCGGAGGATGATTTCTTTTTCGTTGCCATTGTTATAAATCCTTATCTCGTACGACGCTGCGTGAACACTTAATTAGACTGCTGCAGAACCCTAAATGGTTCCGCCCTCAACGCAATCCCACTGTAGTCGCCCACACCGACACCCCAACTAGAGTACATACATCTGTTCGAATATAGAAAATAGACACACCTTTTCGGCTTTTCTGAGACCCTATAAGGTTGGGTAATCTACGCCGAGACGGCGCTCTTGGGGAACATCGAAGTCATTGCACAGTCCTATCCAGACACGGCGGGGATCGACGCCACGTTCGATAAGCTCATCCGGCGTTCCATTAAGCTCTGATAAAACATGCGAATGGCTAATCCACGCCCCTTTTGATTCGCCAAATTCATCCACAACCAATTGGTGGTACTCCGTCAATCGCATGCGCGCAATCCTACCCACCACCACGGAAATATTTCCAAAACTTTTACCAGGACCCCAGAATTAGCTTTCTTGAACGACGTTCAAATTGGTGTGTCTACAGCGTTTTTCTCCAAGGTGCTAATCTTTTCCCATGCAGAAGAACTCCGTAGCAACCACCATTGCCTATGTAGCGGTATTTACCGCCCTCGTTATCGTTTTAGCCTTCGTTTCTATCCCCGTAGGCACCGCCGGCGTGCCCATCGTCTTGCAAAACGCCGCGCTCATTTTGTCCGGCCTCATCTTGGGCGGAAAACGCGGCGGCTACGTTGGCTTGCTATTCCTCTTTATCGGTTTGGCATTGCCCGTATTGGCAGGCGGCGGCACCACGCTCCGCGCGCTTGCCGGCCCCACCGTGGGATACATCATCGGTTACGTACTCTCCCCCATCGCCGCCGGCGCCATCGCTTATCGCGCCCCGCGCGGAAAGGGCGGCATGACCGTGGTTTTCGCTATCGCCGCCATCGTAGGCCTTCTCGTGCAATACACCTGTGGCGCGATCGGCTTGATGCTTCGCTCCGGGTTGGAGGTAGGCCCGGCCATCGCGGCGCAAGGCCCATTCGTCCTCGTTGACACCGCAAAGCTCATCGTGGCCGTTATCATCGCCGTTGGTGTTCACTCCGCATTCCCCGACCTGATGGGTAGGAAGGCCTCCTAGTGCCCACCATCGACTTTTCCTCGGTCACGGTAGCCTTCGATGAGACGGTGGTCCTCGATGACATCAACCTCACTTTAAGCGAGCAACGGATCGGCGTCATCGGTCAAAATGGCGGCGGAAAGTCCACGCTGACTCGGCTTATCAATGGCCTGGGTGAGCCCACCGCGGGTACCGTCACCGTCGACGGCATAAATCCCAGCGAGCAGGGCAAGAAGGTGCGCGAAAAGGTGGGGTTCGTCTTTTCCGATGCCGAAAATCAGATCGTTATGCCCAATGTGCGCGATGACATCGCTTTTTCCCTGCGCCGCTTCAAGCTGCCTAAGGCCGAGCGTACTGCGCGAGTCGATGCCGCCCTGGAACGGTTCGGGCTCTTAGAATTTGCCGAGCGCTCCCCGCACACGCTTTCTGGTGGACAAAAGCAATTGCTCGCCTTAGCCGCAGTGTTGGTCATCGACCCGGTTCTCATCATCGCCGATGAACCAACGACGCTGCTTGATCTCCGCAATCGCGACCGCATCAAGCGCGAGTTCGCGCAGCTTGACCAGCAGCTCATCGTCGTTACTCACGATCTGGAATTCCTCACGGATTTCGACCGTGTCATCTGCATCGATGACCACAAGGTTGCTGCCGATGGCGCTCCCCAGGAGGTCATCGATTTTTACAGAGATCTCATGGCGCAGCGGCCACTCTAGAAAGCCACCTCCAATGACCCGACGCAGAACCAATATTCCGCTATCCGTATATGTTCCGGGCACGACGGTAATCCACCGGATGAAGCCCAGCTGGAAGATACTCATTTTGCTGGTATTTATCCTGGTTACCAGCATCTTTTTCAACTCTTTGCCGTGGGCCGGCGGCGCGGTGATCGCTGCAGCATTGACGTATTTCATCGCCCGCATTCCCCCACGGATTGCCTGGAGCCAGCTCTGGCCGCCCCTAATAATCCTCATTCCCCTAGCTGGATTCCAGTGGTGGGCGAAGGATTTTGACTACGCCGCCGTGATGTTCCTTAACATCTTGGCCGCCATGATTTTGGCCTTCTTATTAACGCTTACCTCGACGGTCGACGCGATCATGGAATCCCTGGAAGAATCCCTCCAGCCGCTGAATCGTTTCGGCGTCCCAGTAGAAAACATCAGCTTGGCGATGTCCCTGACAATCCGCCTCATCCCCCTCATGTTCGAAACGGTCTACGAGGTTCTCGATGCCCGCAAGGCGCGCGGCGCTGGCTTTTCCCCCTCGGCGTTTGTCACGCCCGTCATCATCCGCTCCATTCGGCGCGCTCGCGCCATTGGCGAAGCCCTTCAGGCCCGCGGCGTCGGTGACTAAGGAAACTTAGGCACATGCCCAACTAGCACCAAAATGCCTCCGCCTTCCCCCACCGCTCGAAACGGGAAAGGAAAGATCGGAGGCTAGTGTGCAGTTTGCGCTATGGCAAGCCCGGGATGACGAAGTTACTCTCCGCGCAGCTCGCGCAGGCGAGCCTGGACGGCGTCATCATTCGCGGTCGGCTGCGCTGCCTGATCCGCAGCGGAACCAGAGGCCTTATTGCCCTCGATGGCCTGAGTGCGGTTAGCTTCTACGGACTTCGTGGAGTTCATCTCGCTACGGATCTGCTCCAAGCGGGAGTGGCCGGCCATCTGGATACCCGCCTGCTGCACCTCGGCCATACGGTTTTCGACGGAATTTTCCGCCAGCTCCGCCTGCCCCAGAGCCTTAGAGTAACGGCGCTCAATCTTATCGCGCACGGCATCGAGCGAAGGCGTGTTGCCGCCGGCCGAGAGCTCGTTCATGGAGTTCAAAGACTCGGAAACCTTCTCCTGCATCTTTGCCTGCTCCAGCTGCGATAGCAGCTTCGAACGCTCATCAACCTTCTGGCGCAGGGCGGCATTATTGCGTTCTACAGCGCGCTTCGCTTGCTCAGCTTGTTGCAACGCCTGGTCGTGAAGCTTCTTCGTGTCCTCCACGGACTCCTCTGCGGTCACCAGCTGAGCGGCAAAGGCCTCGGCGGCGTTCTCATACTCCACGGCCTTGCTCTCATCGCCGTTGGCGCGTGCCTTATCGGCAAGCTCGAGCGCTTGGCGGGTATTGCCCTGCAGCTTTTCGACCTCGGCGAGGCGTCGGTTAAGTTGCATCTCCAGCTGGCGTTGATTGCCAATAACCGCCGCGGCTTGCTGCGATAGCTCTTGATGCTGACGTTGGGCATCTTCGATGGCCTGCTCAATCTGGATTTTCGGATCGGCATTCTCTTCGATTTTATTATCGAACAGTGCCATGAGGTACTTCCAACCCTTAACAAATGGATTCGCCATTATGCTCTAGACCTTTCTAGGGAATGTGGTAATACGTCGCGTTGTCGTGTTCATAGTAACCCAACGCCTAGGGCTCTGCCGCTACTAATCGCAGGTATCCACCGCGGCTATTCTTTTCAGAATCCCGCACGCGTTAAAGCTCAGAAGCAGCCGGCGCGGTATGCGCGAGCTCTTCATCCATCGACGGCAGAGCCATATAACCGGCAGCCTCGATCAAGACGTCAGACACAGACGCGTCGAGCGCATGGCACACGGAGGCCAATAGCTCAGAAGAAACTTCCTTGCGGCCTCGCTCGAGCTCCGACAAGTAGCCCGGTGACACGCGGGCGACGCTAGCCAATTCGCGCAGGGTAACTGACTTATCCGCACGGAATGCGCGCAGAGTCAAGCCCAATGCTTCACGCAATAGTGGCTCGGGGGCACGGGCAGGTTGTGGCGCCGATGGTGCCGCTGCCGCAGGTTCCGCGGCAGTCTGCGCCGAGTGGTCGAGGACTGCTGTAGAAATGTTCATCGTAAGTTTTAACGCTCCTTCGATGAAATTTGTTCCCCACTGGTAGGAAAATTTTTGAGGATCGCACCAAGTTGGGCGATCGCAGCTCCTACCGTGGCCTTTCTAATTTGGTTTCGTTCAGTGCCCAAGTCACGCAAGCAAAAAGACTGCGCTATGCGCCCGGCGGAATAGATTCCTAAAAATACCGTGCCGGGTTCTTTTCCTTCTTGTTTATCGGGCCCAGCGACGCCGGTAAGCCCTAAACCCCAATCCGCCCCGGTTTCCGCAGCAGCGGCGCGAGCCATATCAACTGCAGTTTCGCCAGAGACGACGCCTACGCGCTCGATCTCTGAGACTGGTTTGTCCAGAAAGTGAGATTTCACCTCGGTGGCATAGGTGATAAGGCCACCGTGCAAGACGGCAGACGCGCCTGGCACCGAAGCGATAGTAGCGCTGGCTAAGCCGGCAGTCAGCGATTCGCACAAGGCCACGGTCTCGTGGCGCTCTGTTAATAAGGCAACGAGGTCAGATTCTGTAAAGGTCATTGCGTTTAGCTATTTTGCTTCTGTCCATCGATGAGATACTGCACGCCGGTAATGACCGTTACCACGACGGCCATCCACATGATGAAGGAGGTAGGAATATCCATCCACGAGGGAAGCGGCCACAAATATAGACCCACGGCGAAGGACTGCAGGACGGTCTTTAGCTTGCCGCCTTTAGAGGCTGGGACGACCTTTCCGCGGCGCAACAGGGCCATGCGCCAGATGGTGATGCCGAATTCGCGAATCAAAATAATGACGGTGACCCAGACCGAAAGCTGATCGACGATATTGAGGCAGACAAGCGCTGTAGTCATGAGCGCTTTATCAGCAATGGGGTCGGCAATCTTGCCAAAATCGGTAATCAACCCGCGGGCGCGGGCAATATCGCCATCGAGCTTATCCGTGAGCATTAAGGCGGCGAAGACGCCAAAAGACCACCACTGATGGCCGCCGATGACCAGCCATGCAAAGACCGGAATGAAAACGATACGCAGGCAGGTGAGGAAATTTGGCAGATTCCAATTAGAGACCTGCGGATTCACTTCCGAGGACTGCGCTGACTGTGCTCCGGGTTGATTCACCCTATACATACTACCCGCTTGGGTAATGGTCTCGCGGCACACTCCCCCGAGAATTTATACTGTCCGGTATGAAATTTTTTGCAGTCAATTATGAATACAACCCAGCCAACCCAGAGATAGCGAAGGTCCGCCCGGCCCACCGCGAGTTCACCGGGAAACTATTTGATGAGGGCACCATCGTGGCCTCGGGACCGTTCACGGATTCCCAAGGCGGCGCGCTCATCATTGTGCGCTTTGACGATGATGACACCGAGGTAGCCGATGTCATCCAGCTGATGAACGATGATCCCTTCTATCAAGAAGGCTGCCTCCAGGGCCGCAGCTTCCGCGAGTGGAATCCGGTTAAAGCCCGCTTCTAGGCTCTCTCCCCTAGTTGGGTAGGTCTTCCTTGGACAGATCCTCGGCCCTGCCCAGGTAATCGCCGCGCGTATTGCGCACGATCTTATTTCCTTCCTCGTCCCAGTCGTAGTGGTTGTGGGATACAGCCACTACGCCTTGGGGTTTATCGCGCATGTTCTTGATAACCGATGCAAGAACCGTGATGACCAAGACTCCAACGATAACCACCAGCGAGCCGATCGTGGAGATTTCTGGCACGGATTCAATGTTGTCGCCGCCATTGATAAACGGCAGGTTATTCTCGTGCAACGCGTGGAAGAGCAGCTTGACGCCGATGAAGCCCAAGATGATGCCCAGGCCATAAGGCAGGTAGACGAGGCGGTCCAAGAGGCCATCGATAAGAAAGTACATTTGACGCAGGCCCATCAGCGCGAATGCGTTGGTGGTAAAGACCAAAAACGCCTCTGAGGTAATGCCGTAGATTGCCGGGATGGAGTCGAAGGCAAACATGACATCGATAAGCCCAATGGATACCAGCGCGACGAATAGCGGCGTGAAGGCGAACTTGCCCTTCTTAGAGCCATCGTCCACGCGGTGGGTGAGCTTATCCCCGTGGTACTGCGGGGTAACATCTACCGCCTTGCGCACGAGCTTGATGATGGCCATATCGTTCGGGTTGGTCTCCGGCGCGTCCCGAATCTCATCGATGACCAACTTGATGGCGGTGTAGAGCAGGAAGATGGCAAAGAGGTAGAAGATATCGGACCACGCCGCGATAACCGCCGCGCCCAACAGGATGAATACGAGGCGGAAGACGAGGGCGATGATGATGCCGATGAGCAGCACCTTTTGCTGGTACTTGCGCGGGATTTTAAAGGATCCCATGATAAGCGCAAATACGAAGAGGTTATCCACGGAAAGCGCCTGCTCTGTGACATAACCGGTAAAGAACTGGATGCCGTGCTCGTGGCCCCACACGGCCCACACGACGCCGCCAAAAACTACGGCGACGCAAATATAGAAAAGGGTCCACAGGCCCGACTCTTTCAGGGTGGGCTCATGTGGACTGCGCACGTGAGAATAAAAGTCGAATATAAAAAAGGCTAAAATCACCGCACCGGTGACCAGCCACACCCACAATGGGACGTTCATCGCGAGATCCCTCCGGTCGAATTTACTTTAAGAAAGTGACCGGAGGTCTCCCCCGCCCAGCGGATATTCCTCGCTGGGCCGACACGACCGGGAGCGCACAGCTACCGTGTTGACGATCTATGCCGAATGTGGGGTACTCCCCTCCAAGACCGTGACCATCTTACACTACTTAGAAGGCCCCGGAGGATGGGTTATAGGTTGCTTGCACCGTCCGCGTATCGGAATCGGGCGAGTCGGGGGCATCGGAAAGAGCGGAATCTGCGGAATCACCGGCATCATCGTCTTCTTCCTGGTTCATCTCGTCCTGGATTTCCTTGGGGGCATCGGCAGGGTCGGCGCCCTTAATCATCCACAGGATGGTGTCGAGCTCTTCCGGCTTCACCAGCACCTCGCGCGCCTTGGAGCCTTCCGATGGCCCGACGACGCCGCGCGATTCCATCAAGTCCATCAGGCGGCCGGCCTTGGCAAAGCCAATGCGCAGCTTGCGCTGCAGCATCGAGGTGGAACCCAGCTGGGCGGTGACCACCAGCTCGACGGCCTCGAGGAGGTCATCCATGTCCTTGCCAATGTCATCGTCGATCTCCTTCTTCGCCTCAGACTGCTTTTCCTCGGTCACGCCCTCGGTGTAGTTCGGGGCGGCCTGGGATTTAGCGGCCTCGACGACATCCATGACCTCGTCATCGGAAACGAATGCACCCTGCATGCGCACTGGGCGCTTGCCCTGCGGGATAAATAGACCATCGCCCATGCCGATGAGCTTTTCCGCACCGCCTTGGTCCAAGATGACACGGGAGTCGGTCAAGGACGAGGTGGCAAAGGCCAAGCGGGAAGGCACGTTGGTCTTGATAAGGCCGGTGACCACATCGACGGACGGGCGCTGAGTAGCAAGCACCAAGTGAATGCCGGCGGCGCGGGCCTTCTGGGTGATGCGGACGATGGAGTCCTCGATTTCCTTCGGGGCGGTCATCATCAAGTCCGCCAGCTCGTCGACGACGCAGACGATATAAGGGTACGGCCGAACCTCGCGCTCGGAACCTGCCGGGGCCTGGTATTCGCCGGAGACTACCTTGCGGTTATAGTCCTCGATCTTGCGCACGCGCGCGGCCTTCATATCCATGTAGCGCTGCTCCATCTCCTCCACCAGCCACTGGAGGGCCGCGGCGGCCTTCTTCGGCTGGGTAATAATGGGCGTAATCAGGTGCGGGATGCCCTCATACGGCGTGAGCTCGACCATCTTTGGATCGACGAGGATCAGGCGTACCTGCTCCGGGGTGGCGCGGGTCAGCAGCGAGACCAGCATGGAGTTCACGAACGCGGACTTACCGGAACCGGTAGCGCCGGCAACCAGCAGGTGCGGCATCTTCTGCACGGAAAAGGATGTATATTCGCCCTCAATATCCTTGCCCAGGCCAATCAACATTGGGTCCGGGGAAGACGTCATGCTGGGCGCGTCCAAGACCTCGCGCAGGTGGACCATTTCGCGGTCTGGGTTAGGAACCTCAATACCCACTGCGGACTTGCCCGGAATCGGGGTGAGCAAGCGCAGGTTATCGGTAGCCACGGCATAGGCCAGGTTGGATTGCAGGTTCGTAATCTTCGAAACCTTAACGCCTGGTCCAAGCTCAATCTCATAGCGGGTCACCGTGGGGCCACGGCTAAAGCCAGTCACCTGAGCATTGACGTTGAACTCTTCGAAGACATCGGTAATGGCCTCGATGATGCGGTCATTGATCTCGGTGCGTTCCTTCGCAGGCGTGCCTGGGGTCAGCAGATCGGTAGAGGGCACCGCATAGTTGTCGTTGCCAAATTGCGCAGGCACGGGCGCTTGGGGCTGTGTGGCAGGCTGTTCCGCCGCCGCGGTGGATTCCACCTGTGCGCCGGTGGCCGCATCGCGCCCAGAGCGCTCGCGGAATAGGCGCCGGGCTTCCTCGTGCGCCGAAGACACAGCATCGGAACCGGCCTTGGCGGCACCAGCGGCCGCGGCACCAGCGGCAGCTCCAGCAGCAGCGCCCTTGGCCTTGGCGGCTGCACCTGCGGCACCAGCCACACCAGAAGCAGCGGCAGCACCGGCGCCAGCAGGCCCAGCGACTCCAGCGGCCCCAGCACCAGCCGCTCGGCCAGCCCGCGACTTGCGGCCGGTAGAAGACCCGCCAGTGGCAGAACCCAAGACGCGGGTGGGCTCGCTTTCTGGCAGCGCAGGTTGGGCGGATTCCGCGTCGTCAGCGTAGTCAGCATCGTCTACTGCCGGGAAGGCATCGGTATCCCCCATGCGGGAATCTGCACCATAGCCCAGTTCTTCGTCGCTGCGGTCTACGGGCTCATAACCCGCACGGACTGGGGTGTTGAAGGCGACGGTGTGGTCGTCTGCGGGGGCATCGTCAAGCGACTGCACCGGATAGGAGCTGCCGGTCTTGCGCAGGGCGGACGTGCCGCGACGCTTCGGCGCAGGACGCTCGGAGCGCTCGCGGCCATGTGCAATATCGTCGATATCGCCAGACACGTGGCCGTAGAGATCGTCATCGTCGGCCTCGTCGTAGTCCGCCTCGCTGCCGCCAAAGCGGGACAAGGCCGAGCGCAGCGAATCCGCCACGAGCTCGTAGGCCTCGCGGATGGTGATTCCCGTAACCAGTAGCGCGCCGTAAATGATGACGAGGAAGAGCAGCGGCACCGCAACATAGGAGGTAAACGCAGCATCGAGGATCCCGCCAATGGCAAAGCCAACAACACCGCCGGCCCCGCCTGCGGTATCGGTTGTATATCCGAGCGGCGGATTACCGGCAAAGATGTGGATGAGGCTCAGCATCGCCAGCACGATGATCGTCGTGCCGCCCGCAATGCGCGGATTAATGCGCCCGGATGGACCATCCATTTCCATCATGAGCGAAATGGCCAGCGCGACGAGCGCAATGGGAAGCACCCACGCGCCGGCGCCGATGACGTAGCGCACCAGGTTGCCCACCCAGGCGCCCACCTGGCCGGCGACGCCAAACCATACGGTGGCGGCGAGGACGATGGCTACGCCGATGAGCACCAGGGCAACCGCATCCGGATTATTGACTCGCAACCCGCCCTGAGAAGGAGTCGCCGCCTCCTCGGCAGCCTGTGCTTCCTCCTCTGCTGCGATATCGCGCGCGCGAGTTACCTTGCTCTTCTTCTTTTTCCCGGCGCTATCAGAAATTTCCTGTGGCTCCCTTGTTCTCTCGAAATCCTCCGTGCCATCTGCAAGTGCATCTTGGCTCGGTTTTAAGCCCGCAAGGCCATTGCCTAGGCCGCGGGCAACATTGCCCATTCCGCGCGCGGTGGCACCAAATGCAGAGCCAAGCCCCTTGCCGACGGCCCTAAATGCACTCCCCGTACGCTCTTGCGTCGTTCCTGCCGCGCGCCCAGACGAGGTCATCTCCAGCGTCTCTGGCACACCGGCGCTGGACTGGCTGCGGCCAGACGGCCGCGACCGGTTCGCTTTCCGGCCAGGCGCGCTTTTCGATGCTCGCGTCTGGTTCCGGCGCGATCCGCGAGAGGAGGCATTTTTGACAGACATGTCATTTACCTTAACCGGAAAACCCCACAAATCACATACGCCACACGCGTGGCAGAGCTAGTTAACCGAGAAATGTCCCGAGTTCGGGCTAAAAAGGTGCAGCACGGGCCACAAAAGCGGCTTTTTCTAGCCTACAGGGTTGACATCTTGATGGCTGACTCGTCGCCATTGATGGTGACTTGTACGACATCGCGCCCGTATGCCCACAGGAGGAGTTCGCCAACCTCCCCGCTTACGCGGACCACGCGATCGCCGCGATCGGCTACCCCGTGCTTATCTGCCACGACGATGCGCTGCATCCCGTCCGGCTGCAGGATCACCGGCTGGGTGGATTTACGCAGGCTCAATTTGGCCCAGATCTTCAAAAAACGGTGCAGCTTCTTCTGCACGGCCACAGAAAAATCGCGGGGTTCGGTCTGGCCATTGGCGCGGCGAATATCCTCGTGGTGGATGAAATGTTCGCCCAAATTTTGCTGGGCATCGAGAAAACGTGCGGGGTTGAACTTTGCCGGTCCCCTCCCCCAGGCATCGACAAGCTCATCGAAATCGCGGCGGGCGACCTTAGCGGATTCCTTTTCTAGGTGGGGCTGCAGGACCGAAAGGAACATGCCCGCTGCGGCATCGGGACGGTTTTCGCGCACCCACAGGTGGGCAACTAAGTCGCGCGTGGTCCAGCCCTCACACAGCGTGGGGGCGTCTGGACCTAGCTGATGCAGAAGCGCGACCATCTTGGCGCGTTCGGAAGATGAAAACGACATGTGCCCCAGCATACCGAGGTCATCGAAATGCTGGGGCACAGAAACTATGCCGGAATTAAATCCTTTTGTAATTAAATCCTTTTGTAGCAGAACCTACAGGGACTCGCGGCTGGCGTCGACATCGGCGTCATCAGCAAGCAGCGTGCCTGAATTCGTCGGCACGATGGTGGGCAAAATGACCGGCTCGCGCTTGTACTTGGAATCCATGAGCTTGGAGACCTTGCGGCGCAGCTTTTGCACCATCCGGTAGGTGTCATTCTCGCCCTCTGCGGCGAGATCATTCATGGTGTTTTCCACCATCTCCGCAACCTCGGGCACAACACCCCGGTCATCATCGGAGAAACCGGTGGTTGCCACGGTTGGGTGCTCGAGCAGGCGGGAGGTGCGGTTATCAATCACGCAGGTAATGGATACCACGCCACCGGCGCCCAAGTTGGTGCGGTCTGCCAAGGTATCGGCATCGACATCGCCCATGGACACGCCATCGACGTAGAGGTGGCCAACCTGCAGCTGGCCGACGACCTCCGCGCGGCCCTTGCGCAGATCCACCACGACGCCGTTTTGCGCCAAGACCGTCCGGTCGCGGGCCACGCCGGTGGAAATCGCCAATTCCTTATTGGCGCGCAGGTGGCGCCACTCGCCGTGGACCGGCATGGCATTGCGCGGGCGTGCCGCGTTGTACAGGAAGAGCAGCTCGCCGGAGTAGCCGTGGCCAGATGCGTGGACCTTGACGTCCTGATTGGTGATGACGTTGGCACCAATCTGGGACAGCATATTGATAACGCCGAAGACGGCCTCTTCGTTGCCCGGGATGAGCGAGGAAGAGAAGATGATGGTATCGCCATCGCGCACCGTAATCTGGCGGTGCTCGCGGCGGGCCATGCGGGACAGCGCAGCCATCGGCTCACCTTGCGTACCGGTGGTAATGAGCATGGTCTTGTGCGGGGCCATCTTCGCGGCCTCATCGATGGGGATGATGGTGCCGCGCGGGACCTTCAAAAAGCCCATCTTTTCCGCGATCTCCATATTGCGCATCATCGAGCGGCCATTGAAGGCCACCTTGCGGCCATTGGTCACGGCAGCATCGATGGCAGCCTGCACGCGGTAGACGTTCGAGGCGAAGGAGGCCAAGATGACGCGCTGCTTCGCATTAGCCACCAAGCGCTTGAAGTTGGCTGGGATATCGCCCTCGGAGGCGGATACGCCCGGCACGGTGGCGTTGGTGGAATCGCACAGCATGAGGTCAACGCCCTCGTCGCCGTAACGAGACAGCGCCGGAAGGTCGGTCGGACGGTTATCCAACGGGGTTTGGTCCAGCTTGATATCGCCGGTGTGGATGATATTCCCGGCCGGGGTGCCTAGCATGATGCCGAGCGCATCCGGCACGGAGTGGTTAACCGCCCAGAAGCGAACGCGGAAGCAGCCGTAGGTCACGTCAGACTTTTCGTTGACCTCAACGAACTTCGGCTTCTGGCGGTGTTCCTTACACTTGGCCGCAATGAGCGCGATGGTGAAACGGGAGGCCACGATGGGGATATCCGGGCGCAGCTTCAGCAGCCACGGGATGGCACCGATGTGGTCTTCGTGGGCGTGGGTGACCACGAGGGCCTTGACCTTGTCGATCTTTTTTTCAATCGGCCCGAAGTCCGGCAGGATGAGGTCCACGCCAGGCTCGCCAGACGATGGGAAGAGCACGCCGCAGTCAATGATGAGCAGCTCATCGCCGTACTCAAAGACGGTCATGTTGCGGCCGATTTCGGAGATACCGCCCAAGGCGTAGATGCGCAGGGTATCCTTCGCCTGCTTTGGCGGTTCCGGCAGGCGCTTGGTCAAATCAGCGCCCTGCATCGACTTCGGCACGTTGCGGCGGCCGCGGTTATTATTATTGCGGCCACGGCCTTTGCCGTTGCCGTTGCCGTTCTTTCCGTTGCCACCGTTGTTGTTCTTGTTATTGCCGCCGTGGCCATTGCCGCCGTGGTTATTTCCCTGGCCATTGCCATTATTGCCGTTTCCGCCACGGCCACGGCCGCGGCCGCCACGGGAACGCGAGCGGCGGCCGTTGTTATCGCCGTCGTTCTTATTATCGGCAGAGTTATTCTTGCCAGAGTTGCCCTGCTCTTCATTTCCAGCAGTGCCGGCGTTATTGGCAGGGGCCTGAAATACGGGCGAAGCCGCCTCATTGGAGGCGGTCTCAGTTTCCGAAGGTGGACCCGCCTTGCGGGTGACCTTGCGGGAACGGTTACGGGGTTCAGTCATTCTTAAAGGACTCCAGATTGTTCCAAATCACGGCGAAGTACCTCGCGTTCCTCCTCGCTCGCGGCGGTGACAGGAAGGCGGGGCTCGCCAACTTCAAAGCCCTGCAGGCGCAGAGCTTCCTTTGCAAATGTCGCTCCGCCCAACCGCGCCTGAGCGCGGGTCAGTGGAAGAAGCGTTGAGTAATTTATTTCTTGCGCGCGGGCCAAATCGCCCGCATCGAAAGCTTCATAGAGTTCTACCAAGGCACGCGGTGCAGCGTGGCCGATGACGGAGATGAAACCCGAAGCGCCGAGGGATAGCCACGGCAGGTTAATCGGATCGTCACCGGAGTACCACGCCAAGTCGGTTTCTTGGATGAGTTCTGCGGCCGCGGAAAGATCGCCCTTGGCGTCTTTCACGGCTTGGATAGTCGGCAATTCCGCAAGGCGGCGGAGCGTATCCGACGCCACTGGGATGCCCGAGCGGCCAGGAATGTCATAGACGCAAATCGGCAGATCCGTAGAATCAGCAACTGCGGCAAAATGCTCATAGACGCCCTTCTGGGAGGGCTTGGAGTAATACGGAGTCACCACGAGCAAGCTATCGGCTCCTGCGGCGGCGGACGCTTGGGCAACCTCGATCGAGGTTGCGGTGTTATTCGTTCCGGCGCCCGCACAGATCCGAACGCGGTCTCCTACTTCCTCTTTTACGGCCTTGAGCAGCTCCAATTTTTCGTCCAAGGACGTGGTAGGAGACTCGCCCGTCGTTCCACCCAAGATGAGTGAATCCACGCCGTTGTCTACGAGATGAGCTGCCAGGCGGCGACCCGCTTCTACGTCCAGCGCACCGTCACGATCAAACGGAGTGACCATGGCAACGCCAATGCGACCGAAGGTGTCAACGCCAGTCTTTGCTGTCATACCTGTGCTCATAGCCGTCAAGGTTACCCGCTAGGGCACCTTTTGGCCGCATCGGGGTGGCGCGTGTTAAGCGTAAGGGCTTGCGGCCATCTGCGTTCCATCGGCCAACGTGGTGATATGGAAGTCATCGAAAAGCGCTGGTGCTTGCTCCTGCAAATGCTTCAAGCACTCCACCGCCACTTCGCGCAATTCCGTATCAGCGTGCTCAGCCGCCCGCGCCCCAATGAAGTGACGCCACGCGCGGTAATTGCCGGTAACGACGAGCCTCGTTTCCGTGGCATTGGGCAATACCGCGCGCGCCGCCTGCCGCGCCTGCTTCTTTCGCAGCAGCGCATTCGGCTCATCCAGCTTTTCTTCCAAGGCCTCGAGCAGCTCATCGTAGACAAAACGGGTGTCATCCACGGCCTGCATGACCAACCGGCGCAATTGTTCATCTTCTTCCACCAGCTTGGGCAGCGCTACGTGCATCTCATTGGGATGCACAAAGCGCTGGGATAGCTGCGAAAAGGAAAAGTGCCGGTGGCGCACCAATTCATGGCTGGCTGAGCGCGAGAGCCCCGTAATGTACATCGTGGCCGTAGCGTGTTCCAGAAGCGCCGTATGGCCTACCTCCATGATGTGGTGCAGGTAGGCGGAGTTCGTCGCGGTCCGCGGGTTGGGTTTGTCAAAAGACTCATAACACGCCCGTCCCGCGAATTCGACGAGGGCCTCGCCATCGGTCGCCGTCTCATCGGCACGCCACTGCGTTCCCTGTGGCGGGTGAAACTCGGTGGCGGCAATGAGCTGGATATTTAGCTCACTCGCAGTGGCCATACCGTTACAGCCCCAGGTACTTGTCTAGCCCGACGACCAATCCCGGGTGCTGCGCAATCTCGCGCACACCGACCAAAACGCCAGGAGTAAAGGAGGAACGGTCATAAGAATCCTGGCGGATGGTCAGGGATTGCCCCTGCGCACCGAAAATAACCTCTTCGTGGGCCACCATGCCGCGGGTACGCACGGCATGTACTGGGATTCCGTCTACATTCGCACCACGCGCGCCCTCGAGGGACTTTTCCGTCGCATCCGGCATCTCGCCCAATTCGGCATCGCGGCGCGCCTGAGCAATGGCCTCTGCGGTGTGGATGGCGGTACCGGAAGGCGCATCCAGCTTGGTGGGGTGGTGAAATTCCACGACCTCTGCGGTCTCGAAGAACTTCGCCGCCTGCTTGGCAAGCACCATGGTCATCACGGCAGAGATGGCGAAATTCGGTGCGATCAGCACGTTTCCAGCGCCCTCTTGGCGGGTCCACTGCTCCACCTGGTCCAAGCGCTCTTTATCAAAGCCAGTGGTGCCCACCACGCAGTGAATGCCGTTCGCGATGCAAAATTCCAGGTTCCCCATCACTGAATCAGGCTGGGTGAAATCTACGATGACCTCTGCGTGATTATCAACCAATTGCTGCAGTTCATCCCCGCGGCTAATTTCCGCTACGAGCTCTAAGTCATCTTCGGCATTAACGCCTTCAACAATCGCCTTGCCGACGCGCCCTTGCGCTCCCAAGACTCCTACTTTGATCGCCATTGCGGGCCTCACTTTCTTAACGACTTTGAGTAAATCCTTTGTTTCTTTCCCATCCTATCGCGCTCGCCCATCCGGGGCGGGCGGGCGTCCGAACGGCAAAAATACCACTGCTAGACTGGGCGTCATGCAGATTTATATTGCGTCCGTTCCAGTAGATGACGTTGCTCGCGCCCACGATTTTTATGTCGATGTCCTAGGTTTCCGGATAAAAGATGACGTCACACACGGCGATTTCCGGTGGCTTACGGTCACCAACGCGGACGGCGATGGCAGCGTTGAACTGCTCCTTGAGCCCAAGGGCCACCCTGCCGCTAAGACGTACACCGAGGCACTGAAGGCGGATAATATCCCGGTCACCCAATTCTTATCGCAGGATGTGGAAAAAGAATACGCTGAGCTAAAGGACAAGGGCGTGGACTTTACCATGGAGCCCACCGACGTTGGCCCCTCCATTATCGCAGTCTTTGACGATACCGTGGGTAACCTCATCCAGCTCGTCCAATTGAAGCGTTAGGCCCACGCCTTCGCTAGTTTCCCTTGTACAACAATTGCATCACTTCCCCAGTTGGGCCACTTGTGTACCGGTAGAATTGAAAGAGACAACAAGGTAGACAACCTAGGAAGTGGTCACAATGTCTCGATCTACTCTCACCCGCGTTATCGCTGCTGGCGCCGGCATGAGCTGCATGCTCTCGCTGGCTGCTTGCGCTAACCCCAGCGATGACGAGGCCGCCGATGCCTCATTCGCTACGCAGCAGGAATCCACCAGCTCCACGGCGGAATCGACCACGTCTTCGGCAAAGAAATCAGAGCCTTCCACAACGAACACCGCCGATGACCCAACCAAGACGGTAGAAGACACTGCCCCGTTAAGCCATCATCAGCAACACGCGCAGGGCAATGATCCAAAACCTGCTTTCGGCGGCATGGGCACGCCCTCCCTCGAGGATCAGCGCCACCTGCCTCCTGGCCTGGGTGGCCTCGTTCCCACTGGGATACGGGTAGCCGCGCATGACTCTTTTACCCGCGTCGTGGTTGATCTTGAAGGTGACGGCGAAGCCGGGTGGTTTACTACCTATACGGATCAGCCCGCCCACCAGGCATCGGGACTTCCGGTCGAGGTCAAAGGCGCTACATTCCTCAATCTTGGTATCGAGGGCACCCCGTGGCCATCAACACCAGAGTTAGAGCAAAGGTTCATGGATTCTGGCATCACCCCAGGTGCCGGTGTTGTGCAAGAGATCAACTACACCACCACCTTCGAGGCGCAAACGCAGTTGGTCATCGGGCTAAAGAAGCAAACGCCTTATTCCGTGACCTTCTTGCAGAACCCCAAACGCCTCGTGCTTGATTTCCAAAACTAAGTGATCACGGCGCAGGCATAGAAAATGGCCCTGTTTCCCACCATATCCGGGAAACAGGGCCACTGCTCTAAAGAGCGTCTGAGGGATTAGTCCTCTACTGGCACCAAGGAGATCTTGCCGCGGTTATCAATATCCGCGATTTCTACCTGTACCTTATCGCCAACATTGACTACATCTTCGACCTTCTCGATGCGCTCGTCCCCACCCAGGTTGGAGATGTGGATCAATCCATCGCGGCCTGGGGTCAAGGAAACGAAGGCGCCGAATGGAACGGTCTTGACTACCGTGCCGAGAAAGCGCTCGCCCACCTTGGGCAACTGCGGGTTGGCAATGGAGTTAACCTTTTCAATCGCAGCGTCTGCGGCCTCGCCGGTAACTGCAGAGATGTAGACCGTGCCATCGTCCTCAATCGAGACATCAGCACCGGTATCTTCGGTGATCTGGTTGATGGTCTTGCCCTTAGGGCCGATGAGCTCACCGATCTTGTTGACCGGAATCTTCACCGAGGTGATCTTCGGGGCTAGGCCAGACATCTCATCTGGGGAATCGATGACCTCAGCCATGGTTTCCAGAATGGTTGCGCGGGCATCGCGGGCCTGCTCGAGCGCCTGAGCCAAGACCTTAGACGGAATGCCGTCCAGCTTCGTGTCCAGCTGCAGCGCGGTAATGAATTCGGAGGTACCCGCAACCTTGAAGTCCATGTCACCGAAGGCGTCCTCGGCACCGAGGATATCGGTCAGTGCGACAAACTTTTCCTTGCCCTTGACCTCACCGGAAACCAGGCCCATGGCGATGCCGGCTACCGGCGCCTTGAGCGGAACACCCGCGTTGTAGAGGGACAGGGTGGATGCGCAGACTGAGCCCATGGAGGTAGACCCGTTGGAACCGAGTGCCTCAGAGACCTGGCGGATGGCATACGGGAAATCCTCGCGGGACGGGATGACCGGAAGCAGGGCGCGCTCGGCGAGCGCACCGTGGCCGATTTCGCGGCGCTTGGGCGAGCCCACGCGGCCGGTCTCACCGGTAGAAAATGGCGGGAAGTTGTAGTGGTGCATGTAACGCTTGGACTCGATAGGAGTAAGCGAGTCGATCTGCTGCTCCATCTTCAACATATCCAGGGTGGTGACACCGAGGATCTGCGTCTCACCGCGCTCGAACAAGGAAGAACCGTGCGCGCGTGGTACCAAGTCAACTTCAACGGACAGGTCGCGGATATCGGTCAGCCCGCGGCCATCGATGCGGAAGCCATCGGTCAAGATCTTGCGGCGCACGATCTTCTTCATGACCTCGTTATAAGCAGCGCGAATCTGCTTGGAGGCCACTGCCTCTTCCAGGTCAGCAAACTGCGGCAGCAGGTCTTGTTCGACCTGCTCCATGTGTGCATTCGTAGCCTCGTCGCGCTCCTGCTTGCCCGGGATCGTCAGCAAACTCTCCAGCTTCTTGGAAGCAGCCTTTTCCACGGCGGCGAAGACATCGTCTTCATAAGCCGGGAAGAGCGGGAACTCCTGGGTCTCCTTGGCGGTGCGCTCTGCAAGGCCGTTCTGGGCCTCACACAGGGTCTTGATGAACGGCTTAGCTGCCTCGAGGCCCTCGGCGACGGCGGCTTCTTGCGGTGCCGGGGCGCCATCGGCAATGCGCTCAGCAACGTTCGTGCCGGCGCCAGCTTCCACCATCATGATGGCGACGTCTTCTTTACGGCCCTTAGTAACGATGCGGCCTGCAACCACCATTTCAAAGAGCGCGCGCTCGTGCTGCTCGTGGTTCGGGAACGCCACCCACTGGCCTTCTGGGTGCTTGTCATCAGCGATAAGCGCCATGCGCACGCCGCCGACGGCGCCGGAGACCGGCAGGCCGGAAAGCTGGGTTGCTGCGGACGCGCCGTTGATGGCTACGACGTCGTAGTACTCTTCTGGGTCCTGCGACAGGACGGTGATGACCACC
Source organism: Corynebacterium sp. KPL1824 (assembly GCF_000478095.1). NCBI lineage: Bacteria > Bacillati > Actinomycetota > Actinomycetes > Mycobacteriales > Corynebacteriaceae > Corynebacterium > Corynebacterium sp. KPL1824. The sequence goes on from NZ_KI515750.1 coordinate 334,017, forward strand.
TGCACTTCGTTGCGCAGGCCCTTGACAAAGGTGGGGCGCAGCGGGCGGTCAATGAGGCGGCAGGCCAAGATGGCCTCGGTGGAGGGACGCCCCTCGCGGCGGAAGAAGGAGCCGGGGATCTTGCCAGCTGCGTACATGCGCTCTTCCACGTCCACGGTAAGTGGGAAGAAGTCAAAGTTCTCGCGCGGCTGGTTCGAGGCAGTCGTGGTGGCCAGCAGCATCGTGTCATCATCGAGGTACGTAGTTACGGAACCATCTGCCTGGCGGGCCAACTGGCCGGTTTCGAAACGTACCGTGCGGGTGCCAAAGTCCCCGTTGTCGAGGACAGCGATAGCTTCGGTAATACCGAATTCTTCATCGATATTGAACTCTACGGAGTTCTGAACGCTCATCTAGTAATTCTCCTTGAATGTTTTAGGCGATCGTCGGTGCCGCCTTTTCCACATTGTTTTTGACAACGGTGAAAATTCTAACAGAGATTCCGCACTTTTGAGCTACGGCAATTACAAACGCCCCTGCTCCCTACAAGGATTAAGAGGGTATAAAACCACTAATTCCCCTTGCCGCAGGGCAAGGGGAAAAATTCGGCCGCAGCCGCGTCGCAATTAGCGGCGCAGGCCCAGGCGGGAAATCAGATCACGGTAACGATCCACGTTGTTTTCTGCCAAGTACTTCAGCAGGCCACGACGACGACCAACCATCAGCAGCAGACCACGACGGGAGTGGTGATCGTGCTTGTGGAACTTCAGGTGCTCCGTCAAAGTGTTGATGCGGGAGGTCAGCAGGGCAACCTGTGCCTCGGGGGAACCGGTGTCGGTCTCGTGCAGGCCGTACTCCTTGAGGATTTCGGCCTTCTTCTCAGTGGTCAATGCCATGAGTATTTCTCCTTTATTTCAGTCCACACTATTCTTCAACGCGCAGCGCCGCCGTGGCGAGCTCCGCGTGCCGCAACTGTCGTGAACCACAGTCGCTAAGCCAACTGGTCATCTTACAGCCAATTAGCGTGGCAAATCAAAACGCTGCACTACTTGGCGCCCACCGTGCGGAAAAGTTCCTCGAGGCGGTCCACGAATTCACGGACAAAGCGCTCGTTGTCCACGCCCACGGCCACCTTCGCGGTAGGTTCCTGGCTCAGCCGGGTTTCATCGGCAATGGTGCGCCCGCGGGTGGGGCCTTGCGTATCCGTTTTCATATTGGTTTCGATGACCTCTACCAACGACGGATCTGCGGCTACCGCCACGGCCAGCGGATCGTGCAGACCGCAACCTCCCAAGTGGGGAGCCGTGGTGGCATAAGCGCGAATGTAGTAATCCACCATATCGGCGAAAACCTCGCCCGCGGTCGTTCCGGTCTCCCGCCAGCGCGCGGTTTCTTTTTCCGTCAAGAGGGTGCGCAAGGTGACATCAAGGCCGACCATGGTGACATCTTGGCTGTGGCGGAAGAGGTAATCGGTGGCATCCGGGTCTTGGGAAATATTGGCCTCTGCCCACGCGGAGACGTTGCCAGGAACGGTCAGCGCCCCGCCCATCATGACGATGTGGGCGTTGGTGGCAAAGGTGGCATCGGCAAGCATAGCCTGGGCGATAGTCGTCGACGGACCTGTGGGAATAATGACCAGGTCATCACCGTAATCGCGCACGGCCTGCAAGAGGAAATCCGTGGCCGGCTGCGTGTCTTCGGTCTTTTCGGGCGGGGTAAGCGCGACCTCGCCCACGCCATTCTGGCCGTGGATGAAGGAGGAAATCTCGCTGGGCTGGAAACCGTCCGGGCTGGGGCCGGCAAAGACCGGGATATCGGGCCTATCCAGCAGCTCCAGCAGCGCCAGGGTATTGCGCACCGCCAGCGGCACCGTGACGTTGCCATAAGTACACGTCACACCGATGAGCTCAAGATCGGGGTGGGCCAAGGCATAAGCCAAGGCCAGGGCATCATCAATGCCGGTATCAAGATCGAGGATGGCCTTCATTTACTTCTCCTTTAAGAAATAGTCTTCGCTATCGCAGCCTTGCGCGCAGGCATCGGCAGCCAGCACCGTGCGGGCGGCAGCGACGTCTTGGGCCATTGCTTCCAAAAGCTCATCGACGGAATGGAATTTCACCATATCGCGCAGGTGGCCCACGAATTTCACGGTTGCCTCATAGCCATATAGGTCGGCATCGCGGTCCAATACAAAGGACTCCACGGAACGCTCTTCATCACCAAAGGTGGGATTCGTGCCCACGGAAATCGCAGCGGCATAGGCCACTTCGGGCTGCATGTCCCCGTCGAGGGGCGATTCGGAATGGACAATGAACCATCCCGCATACACCCCATCCGCGGGAATGGCTACGGTATCTGGGAAATACTGGTTGGCCGTGGGAAAGCCCAGCTCCTTGCCGCCGCGCCCCGCGCCGCGCACCACGGGACCGGTCACCGTAAAGTGCCGGCCAAGCGCCCAATTCGCCGATTCTATTGCGCCCCGGGACAGGCTCTGGCGAATATAGGTGGAACAAATCTGAACGCCGTCTTCATCCAGCAGCGGGATGATATCGACGCTGAATCCAAACTCCTCGCCCAGCTGCCGCATGGCTTCCGCGGTGCCGCTGGCACCAGCGCCGAAGGTAAAGTTCTCCCCCACCACCACGTGCTGCGCATGGAGTTTTCCCACCAAAAGGTCGCGCACATAGGGGCGCGGCTCCACCCCCTCAAGCTCCTTGGTGAAGTCAATGACAAGCACCATCTCGATGCCCATTTCTTCCGCGAGCTCCAGCCTGCGCTCGAAGCTCACCACGGATAACGGGGCGCGCTCCGGCAAGAAAACCGAGACCGGGTGCGGGTCAAAGGTCACCATGACGGGGACCTGATTATTCGCCCGCGCATGCTCCACGCAGGCAGAAACGAGCTGTTGGTGGCCGCGGTGCAAGCCATCAAAGACGCCAATGGTTACCGAGGTCGGCCCCACATCCGCGGGGATGTCATCGATTCCGTAACAAATATCCACGAAATCCATCGTAGAGCATAGACTTGTACCCTATGACTGATGCGCTCGCACATTCCGGACTTGTCATTGTTGATAAGCCTGCCGGCATGACCTCTCACGATGTTGTTAACCGCCTACGCAGGTATTTTCACACTAAAAAGGTCGGCCATGCCGGCACCCTGGATCCCATGGCGACAGGGGTGCTGGTCCTCGGCATCGAACGCGGCACCAAATTCCTCGCGCACATGGTCGCCTCCACCAAGTCTTATTCAGCTACCATCCGCCTCGGCGCTTCTACCACCACCGATGATGCCGAGGGCGAATTTCGCTGGGGCAAGCCTGCGGCCGCACTGCACCGTTCCGCCATCGAGGCCGAAGTTGCCGCATTGACCGGCGAGATTATGCAAAAGCCCGCCGCGGTGTCCGCCATCAAGATCAAAGGCAAAAGGGCGCATGAATTGGTGCGGGAGGGCAAAGAGGTAGATATCCCGGCCCGCCCGGTCACCGTCCACAGCTTTGATATTCATGACCTGCGCGCCGAGGGCGATTTTATTGACCTCGATGTATCCGTGGAGTGTTCCTCCGGCACCTATATCCGCTCCTTGGCGCGCGATATGGGCGAGGCCCTGGGCGTCGGCGGGCATTTAACCGCCCTGCGCCGCACTACGGTGGGGCCCTTTGCGCTTGCCGATGCCCACCTCCTCAACGATCTTGCCGAAAACCCCAGCCTATCCTTGAGCCTCGATGAGGCGCTCAAGCGCAGTTTCCCCGTCCTGCCCGTCACCGAGGACGAGGCCGCCGCTTTAGCGATGGGCAAATGGTTAGAGCCGCGCGGGCTGTCCGGGGTTCATGCGGCGGTAGCCCCCAATGGCCAGGCCATCGCGCTCATTAAGGAGAAGGGCAAAAGGCTGGCCACGGTCTTTGTGGCGCGGCCGTCCACCCTCTAAGTCGGTGGCTGAGGGATTGCTCGAGGAGATCTGAGCGGGTTTCTGTTCAGGCTGAAAAATCAAGGGCCGGAACCAGCGTAGAAACCACGACATAACCGCCCTCTAGAATCCACTTCCCGGTGATAAACGGCACTGGCGTGGGGCGGGCTAGGATATAGGAAATGAAGGTGCCATCCTCGCGGATATCGATCTCTGCTTGATCGAAATCCAGCCACCGATGCGTCATGGGAAACCACGCCTTATAGGTGGCCTCCTTGGCGCAAAACAGCAGGCGGTCTGGGCAGTGCACCCCAGCCTTTTCTAGGCGGGGCAGCTGCGGCATTTCCCCGGCCCGAGCGATCATGGTCAAGACGTGATCGGGCAGGCGCTGCGCCGGCTCCGCATCAAGGCCAATGGAGCGAAAATCCGTGGTGGAGGCCACCACCGCTGCGCGCAGGCCCTCCGTATGCGTCATGGATCCAATGAATCCTTCGGGCCACAGCGGCATGCCCCGCTCCCCGCGCAGGATCGGGTTCGAGCCTGTAAAGCCCAGCTCGCGCAGGGCCTGGTGCGCACACCAGCGGGCATCGCCAAATTCGGATTTCCGGATATCAACCGCGTGCGAGACTATGGACTGTTCTTTAGGGTCAAGATGCTCATAGTTGAGCAGATCGGACTCGCGGGCATCCGTACGCACATAGCAATAACGGGTAGTTTCTGGGAATAGGTCGGGATAAAGCATTAATTCACCTCCCCAAAGGTTGAGGTAACTGGGTATGGCCAGGCAATACGGTGCGGCTGGTTACGCCATTCGCGCGGGTAACCTAGGGAGACTTCGATATGGTCTACCCCATCCACATTCATCTTTGAGGGCGTGTGCAGGTGGCCGTAGATGACCGCTTCTGCCTTGTACCGCCGCGGCCACGAGCGCGTATGCCGCGAGCCGCTCCACAGGGCGATTTCCGGGAAGCGCAGCACCATCGTGGGCTCCTGCACCAATGGCCAGTGGTTGACCAAGATGGTTGGGCCCTGCACTCGGGATAAACGCTTAATGGAATACGCCAAGCGGTCCCAACACCACGCGCGCACGTCTACAAAAGGGGCGATAGCTACCTCATCGGTCATGACAAGCTTTTTGGAGCGCGCCTGCTGCACCGCTTCTTCCACCGAGGTCCCCGGTGGGCGGAAGCTGTAGTCATACAGGGTAAAAAGTGGCACGATCGTTATTCCGTTAAAGACCGGGTAAGGGTCCTCCGGGGTGATAACGCCGATCTCCCGGCAGGCGGCAACCAGGTGATCGTATTTTTCGCGCCCCTTGTACTGGTCTTGGGAACGGGAAAATAACTCGTGATTGCCCGGCGCCCAAATGACGGTGTCATAGCGTGCGGCCAAGTCCCGCAAGATGCGCACGATAAGCTCGCTGCGCTCTGCAACATCGCCTGCCACAATGAGCCAATCGGCGGGATCTGGTGGGGCTAGCTCTGCAATGCGCGCAAAGTTGTCACTGATCGCGCCGTGCAGGTCTGCTACTGCCCATAACGTTGGCATTGCCGTTCCCACCCGCCTTCCTTATTCATCTTCTAAAGTGCTGTTATTACTCGCTACAGCCACTGTAGCGCAGGTACTACTCTGCTATTACAGCCCATTTCATGGAATAGAAGCGGTAGACCACGCCAATCAGGCGGAAGGAAATGAACGCGGCCAAGCCGCACCACACACCGGTAAGGCCCGTGCCCATGGCATGCGCGAGGAGCACCCCAGGCAAAAATCCCAGAAGAACCGAGGCGATAGTCAGGCTGCGCAGGAATGCCGCGTCCCCTGCTCCCAGCAAAACACCGTCGAGGGCAAAGACCACGCCGCCGGCGATGACCATGCCAACGAGGATCCACCACGGTTGGCTCATGGCATCAATGACCTCCTGCGAGGAGGTAAACACGCGCGGGATGACCCCGGCCCCGGCGGCGAAAACCAAGGCGAGGAAGGCGGAAAAGATGGTGGAATACATCACTACCTTGCTTCCCACGCTGCGCGCGTGGCGCGCCGAACCAGCGCCCAAAGCTGCGCCGGTCAAGGCCTGGGCGGCAATAGCCAGGGAGTCCAAAATCAGCGACATGAAATTCCACAGCTGCATCATGATTTGGTGGCCACCCAAGGCCGCAGTGCCCACGCGGGACACCACGGCCGTGGCGGTAAGAAAGGCCACCTGGAAGCTGGCGGAGCGCAAGATCAGATCGCGGCCCAAGATGAGCTGTTCGCGCACGATGTGCCAACGAAATGCCCACGAGCCTTCGTGCTGTTTATACAGCTCGCGCACGAAGAGGCTCGCGATAATGCTCATTCCCATTACGGTGGCGATGGCAGAACCGGCAAGGCCCCACCAGTACACGAATGCAGGCACGGCAATGGCACCGGGAATCATTCCGGCGAGGGTGAAATAGAGCGGCTTCTTGGTATTTTGTACGCCGCGCATCCAGCCATTTCCGGCCATTTCCACCAGTGTTACGGGAATGGCCAGCGCGGCGATCCGCAGCCACAGCGCGGTGCCGGCCGCCGTAGTGGGATCTCCGGTAAGCCACTGGGCAAATACGCCGCCGAAGATCCACATAATAATGGCCAAAAGCCCGCCGACGCCTAAAGCCACATAGGTAGCTTGCACGCCTTCCGCTACAGCCTCGGCGCGCTTTCCAGCGCCAAACAGGCGGGACGAGCGGGCCGTGGTGCCGTAGGACAAGAAGGTCAGCTGCGTGGTCACCACGGTATGGATCGTGGTTGCCGCGGCGAGCGAAGCCAGTTCCTGGGAACCCAAGCGCCCCACCACTGCGGTATCGAGCAGGAGGTAGAGCGGCATCGCGGCCAGGACGCCAAGCGCAGGAAACGCGAGGCCAAAGACCTCGCGTGCGCTTACTGTCGTGGGGGTTGACTGCCTAGTGCTCATCGATGGCACTCACCAGCTCCGCAACGATGGCTTCTTCGCTTCCCTGTGTCATGTACCCGGCAGCCGGAACATGCCCGCCGCCGCCAAAAGTAGCCGCTAGGGCTGCGCAGTTGATCGCCGTCGAACGCAGCGATACCGCCCAAATCCCGGGCGACTGCTCCTTAAAGACCACGCCCAACTGCGTGCCCTCAAGGGCGCGCACGAAATCCACCAGGGATTCCACTGCGGAGTCCGAATGACCTTCGATATCGGCTAGGCCCGCGATCAGGATACCTATGCCCAGCTCACCGGCATGTTCAATGCGCAGTCCCGCGAGCACGCGGCCGACCATCTGCAGATCATCAGGGGTCGTGGCATCGAGTAAATCCGTGGCGATCTGCTTGGTGTCCAGGCCATAGTGCATCAAACGGGTGGCCACATCGTGTATGGCGGGCCTGCCCCACCGGAAACTACCCGTATCGGTCAAAAGGCCGGCGTACAGGCAATGCGCGATGGTGTTTTCTATCTGCACCGACAGCATGTCCAGGATGGTCAAGATGGCCACCGTGGTGGACTCGCACTCTGAATCAACCAAGTTCACGGAGCCAAACCCAGGATTGGATGAGTGGTGATCGATGCACAACACGCGCCCTGCCGCCGCCAGCTCGGCGATGTCTGCGGAAAATAGGCCGGTGCGGTCGATCGACCCGCAATCCACGGTGACATAAACGTCATAGCCCTGCGGTAGCTCTCGGGTAACCTTGACCTGATCCGCTCCTGGAATGGAGTAAAGGTTAGGCGCAAAGTCCTTATCCTGGCCGATGACCGCGCAGGCATCCTTCCCGCTTTGTTGCATGGCTAAGAGCAGTGCCGTGGCCGAACCAATGGCATCGGCATCCGGGCGCAAGTGGGTGATAATACAGATGCTTTGCGCGCCGGAGATGGCATCGACTGCGTCCTGATATTCCTTGCGGGTCACTTAAGCCTCGTCTTCATCGGAGGTCTTATATGGGTTGGCCTCACCCGCGGGCTGGGCATTTTCCTTCAGCTTCGCTAGCTCTTCATCGCGGGCCCGAGCGCGCGCCAAAAGCTCTTCCATGTGCGCGGAGGCCTCTGGGACGGTATCGAGCTCAAACGTCAGGGTTGGGGTAAAGCGCACGGAGAGCTGATCGCCAACGATCTTGCGCAACTGCCCCTTCGCGCGCTTGAGTGCTTCCTCAGCCTGGTCATAATCGGGTTCTGCCTCGATATCGTGGCCGCGCACCGTGTAAAAGACGGTAGCGTCGTGCAAATCACCGGTGACGCGGGCATCGGTCACGGTGACCATCTCCAGGCGGCGATCCTTAATCTGCAGCTCAATCGCGCTAGCCACGATTTCCTGAATTCGTTTTGCTAGCCGCGCCGCACGTGCGTGATCGACCATGAGAACCTCCAAGCTAAAGGGGAAAAATTTATTCCTAAATTACCGTGTCGCGGTATCAGAAACTACCAGTTTAGTAACTCACCGCACCCAATGGAAACCGCTTGAAAATCCCGCACGCGAAAACACGAAACGGCCCGCGATACCTGCCGCACCTAATGGCCAAACTCCGTGGAGAAAGGCCCTCAAGGTGGGCACGCACAGCGGGCCGAAACTAGCAGCGACTAGTCGCGCGGTACCTCGACTTCTTCATAAGCCTGGATGATATCGCCTATCTGGATATCCGGGTAGGACAGCACCATACCGCACTCATAGCCGGCCTTGATCTCGGTCGCGTCGTCCTTCTCGTGACGCAGGGACTCAATCTTGGCATCGGTAGTAATGACGTTGTTATCGCGAAGCAAGCGAACCTTGCCGTTGCGGACAACCTTGCCATCGGTGACCATACAGCCTGCGATGGTACCCACCGAGGAGGACTTGAACAGGGCGCGGATTTCGGCCGCACCGGTGTCGCGTTCCTCGTAAATCGGCTTGAGCATACCCTTGAGAGCGGCCTCGACTTCCTCGATGGCCTTGTAGATAACCGTGTAGTAACGGATATCCACGCCCTCTTGGGTGGCGATCTCCGTAGCCTTGCCTTCCGCGCGAACGTTGAAGGCAATGATGACGGCATCGGAAGCGGCGGCCAAGGAAATATTGGTCTCCGTTACGGCACCAACACCGCGGTCGATGATGTTGAGCTCGACTTCGTCCTCGGTCTTGATATCCAGCAGGGCATCTTCCAGCGCCTCGACGGAGCCGGCGTTGTCGCCCTTGAGGATGAGGTTGAGGGTCGAAGTCTCCTGCAATACCTTGTCCAGATCCTCCAGGGATACGCGCTTGCGCTGCTTTGCCTGCAAAGCAGAACGCTTACGAGCATCGCGCTGGTTGGCAATCTGGCGGGCCACGCGGTCATCATCGACCACGAGCAGGTTATCGCCAGCACCTGGGACGCCGGACAGGCCTTGTACCTGTACCGGGCGGGAAGGACCGGCTTCCTTAACGTCCTCGCCAAACTCATCGAGCATGCGGCGCACGCGACCATGCGCATCGCCTACCACGATGGAATCGCCGACGTGCAGCGTACCGCGCTGGACGATGACCGTAGCCACCGGGCCGCGACCGCGGTCCAAGTGGGCCTCGATGGCCACGCCCTGGGCATCCATCTCTGGGTTAGCCGTGAGCTCGAGGGCGGCATCGGCAGTCAGGATGACAGACTCCAGCAGCTGGTCGATGTTCTGGCCCTGCTTAGCAGAGATATCCACGAACATCGTGTCGCCGCCGTACTCTTCAGGCACCAAGCCATACTCCGTGAGCTGGCCACGGATCTTTTCCGGCTGGGCCTCCGGCTTATCCACCTTGTTCACGGCCACGACAACCGGGATATCGGCAGCCTTGGCGTGGTTGATGGCCTCAACCGTCTGTGGCATGACGCCGTCATCGGCGGCGACAACCAAGATGGCCAAGTCGGTGGACTTCGCACCGCGGGCACGCATGGCGGTAAAGGCCTCGTGACCAGGGGTATCCAGGAAGGTAATGGTGCGCTCGCCATCCACGTCAACCGTGGTCTGGTAAGCACCGATTCCCTGGGTAATACCGCCGGCCTCGCCGGCTGCCTCATTGGTCTTACGGATGGTATCCAACAGGCGGGTCTTACCGTGGTCAACGTGGCCCATGACGGAGACGACTGGAGGGCGATGTTCGAGGGCCTCTTCGCCGCCTTCGTCCTCGCCGAATTGCAGGTCGAAGGACTCGAGCAGCTCGCGGTCCTCGTCTTCTGGGGAGACGACCTCTACCTTGTAGTTGATCTCGTCACCGAGCAGCTGCAGCGTATCTTCCGATACGGATGCGGTTGCGGTGACCATCTCACCCAGGTTGAACAGTGCCTGCACCAATGCTGCTGGATCGGCACCGATCTTCTCCGCGAAGTCAGACAGCGAAGCGCCGCGGCGCAGGCGGACGGTCTGCCCCTTGCCATCTGGCAAGCGGACGCCGCCTACGACGTGCTTCTGCTGCTCTTCAAACTCATGGCGCTTTTGCCGCTTCGACTTCTTGCCCTTGCGTGGTGCGCCACCTGGACGGCCGAATGCACCGGCGGTACCGCCGCGACGCCCACCGCGTCCACCGCGGAAGCCGCCGGGACGACCGCCACCTGGGCCACCTGGACCACCAGGTCCGCCGTGGCCACCGCGACCGCGGCCACCGCGTCCGCCACCGCTCGGTGCCTTGGACGGCATCGAGGCTGGGTTCGGATGCGAAGGCATCATGGCAGGCGATGGACGACGTCCACCGCCGCCACCCTGGCCTTGGTTCTGATCCTGGCCCTGACGGTTATTACCGCCTTCGTTGCGGCCGCCGCGCTTTCCACCACGGTTATCGCCGGGGCGGTTGCCGCGCTGGCCCTTAGAGCCACCGGGGCGTGGGCCTGGGCGGTTGTCCCCGCCACCCGTGGAAAATGGGTTATTGGCCACGCGGCGGGATCCGCCGGGCTTAGGCATCGGTCGCGGCATGGCGTTGCCTGGGGTCGGGCGCTCGCCCGACTTCTTGGCATCGCCTTGACCCGCGTTCTGGCCTGGCTTCGGTGCACCTTGGCCAGGCTTTGGCGCTGTCTTTCCAGCGGCAGCGCCTGGCTTTGGTGCTGCCTGACCTGGCTTGGGGGCAGCCTTAGCGGACCCTGCGCCGGGCTTCGGCGCAGCGTCGGATGGCTTCGGTGCCTGTGCACCTGGCTTAGGGGCGCCGGGCTTCGGCGCAGCGGATTTCGCGCCGCCCTGTGCACCTTGACCTGGCTTCGGCGCAGACGATGCCGGCTTCTTGGCGTTGCCCTGGCCGGGCTTAGCGGGCTTGGCAGCCTTCTCAGCTTTGTCTGCCTTGCCTTCGGTGGCATCGCCACCGGACTGTGCTTCATAGTGAGCACGCATCTTCTTGACCACCGGTGGTTCGATGGTCGAGGATGCGGTTTTAACGAACTCGCCTTGTTCCTTCAGGGTGGCGAGCAGTTCCTTGCTGGTTACTCCGAGCTGTTTTGCCAACTCGTGAACACGTAGCTTTCCGGGCACTTGTCTCCTCTTGGTATCGCCTAGGAGCCAAGGCCGCGAAAAACTGGCCTGACTCCTAGTTAAACGTTCTGGACTTTCATCGCTGATGCTTCATCGTTGTGCGCTCATCAGTGTTCGGTCTTCCTTTTTAACTCTGGTGTGTACGAATCTTGTGCAGGTTGTTCCGCACACGGTACTTTTTCGCCCTGTACATTTTCGCACTGTGCTTCCAAGTACCTACGTACCTGACCTGTGTCCACGGATGCGGACGTGCGGAGCGCGCGCTTGAAAGCATGTTTGCGCTCAGCTAGCTCGAGTGCAGAAAGCGTGGGGCTAATCCATGCGCCGCGGCCGGGAAGCCGCCGGAATGGATCCGCCACCGCACGGCTGCCGTGGGGATCATTGGCATCAATGACCACCCGCAGCAACTCCGTATCGGGCATGCGTTGACGCGTAGCGATGCAAGTACGAAGCCGTTGAGTCTGCGACATCGAACTCCTTAACTTTCGCTGCGTCTTCATGTCCCTTTCTGCATCTGGGCCGTTTACTAGCCTACGCTATATATCCGCAATTCCTTAATTCGCGTCCGCGTCTGAATGAATATCGATCTTCCATCCGGTCAATCGGGCGGCTAGGCGCGCGTTCTGGCCTTCCTTACCAATGGCAAGGGATAGCTGATAGTCAGGGACGATGACGCGCGCCACCTGCTCTTCACTATCGAGCACGGTCACCTTGATCACCTTCGAGGGGGCCAAAGCATTGCCCACATACACGGTGGGATCCTCGCTGTAATCGATGATGTCGATTTTTTCCCCACCCAGCTGGCGCATGATGTTATTCACGCGCTGGCCGCGCGGGCCGATGCACGCACCCTTGGCGTTCAGGCCCTTCGCGTGACCGATGACGGCGACCTTCGAGCGGTGCCCAGCTTCGCGGGCAATGGCGATCATTTCCACGCTGCCATCCGCAACTTCCGGAACTTCCAGTTCAAAAAGACCGCGCACCAGCTCCGGGTGGGTCCTGGACAAGTTGATCTGCACATTGGCGCCATTGCGGTTTACCCCCACCACATAAGCCTTGATGCGGTCACCGTGCTGCAGCTTTTCCCCGGGGATTTGTTCTGCGGGAAGCAGGATGCCGTCCTGCGATTCCAGTTCAGAGCCGAGCTGGACCACGACGATGCCGCGGGCATTGGCATGCGCATCGCGCTGGACGATGCCACTGACAACGCGCCCGCTAAGCTCCGAATAGGAATCAAAGGTGCGCTCGGCTTCGGCCTCGCGCAGCTTGCGCAAAATCGCTTCGCGTACGGCGCGTGCACCCACGCGGCCAAAGTTATCCGGGGTGTCATCGTATTCACTGGTTACTTCCCCGGTTTCGGGGTCGCGCTCAGTAACGATGACGCTGACGGCACCGGTGGTGGTATCGATGTCTACCCGGGACTTGGTGCCTTCGGCCTTACCCTCCGCGGTGGATTCGCGGTAATCCAGGTAGGAATACAACAAGGCACTCGCAATCGCCTCCAACAGATCATTGACGGGGACCTGTCGTTCGGATTCGATAGTGCGAAGTGCCTCAAGATCAATATTCACTTGTCTGTCCTCTCGATTGCCGGTTAGCTCTCGGCTTCTGCAAATGGTTGGTGCACGGCGTCTAGCTCACGTTGTGATGGCTGTGCAAATTCAATTTCTACCACTGCGTGGGCAATGTTTTCCAATCGCTCCACTTCTGTATGCACCTCGTTTTTCTCAGAGGTGATAAGGACAACGGCATCTTCGGCCGCGTTGAGCGCACCGATGCGCGCGGTATGGCTCTTGTCATCGCCGCGATTAAAGGTCACCTTCCGCCCCTGATTGCGGCGCCAGTGGCGCGGTGCGGTCAGCGGCAGATCCACGCCTGGGGTGGATACCTCCAAGGTATATCCGGCGCCAAAATTCAGCTCACCCGTTTCCTCTTTCTCATCGAAGAAGGCCGAAATATCGTCGGAGACCTCTTCCAAGACATCGGAGCTAGGCCGCTTATCACCATCGATGCGGATGATGACCTGTGATTTCTTTCCCGCCTTGGTGGTTTTAATATCCTCCACGTCGAGCCCGCGGGCTGCAAGGCGAGGTTGGAGCAAATCAGTTAATTGTTGTGCATCTGGGAAAGCCATGCCCACTAGCCTACGTCCTTCGAGGTACAGTCTTTTGGGTGAACCGCCGACGTATTGCTTTAACCTGTGTAGCCTCGACTGCCGCCCTGCCCGCTCTTGCGGGTTGTTCCGCAGTCGATTCCGTCGTCGACTATTTTGGCCCGCGCCCAGAAGACGCACTCGAGCGCCTCGCCGTGGCCGCCGCGAGCGATGGACTCGCCCTCCAAGGTATCGACGATGAAGCCGCGAATATGCGCAGCTCCCAGGCCGATGCGCTGTTTGCGGAAATTGCGCGCCTCTGCGGCACCGATGACCAAGGCAATGTCCCGCACAGCTGTGAGGTGGAACGGCCCACGCAGGCACCTCCTGCCACAGATTCCTCCCAGGTGCTAGAGGAGGCCGCCTCGGCCACCACGGAAGCCGCCGATGAGGTCAGTTCTGAGTCGCGGCCGATAGTTACCCAACAGGCCATTACGCTCAATGCCTGGCTGCCTGGCGATGCCCCCGACATCCCCACGCTCTCCCAACCCCAGCGCGAAAGCGCCACCGATTTGCTGCAGTGGGAATACGAGCAGGTCTTTGGGCTGGATTTCGCGCGGGCCTATAGCGATCCTGCTGCCGAGGGGCGCATCGATAAGCTCTTAAGCCTCCATCACCACCGCATCGACCAGCTGCAGGAGGCGATTAGCCAAAACGGCGAGGTTCCACAGCCTGAGCCTGCTTATTCTTCCGGTGGAACAACGCTTCCCAGCGATGCGGATTCCGCTGCCGCATTCCTGGATACCTTGATGGAGCAGGACGCGGATAAGTGGCACGCTGCCGCAGTGGCCGCAGCGCAACAGGAAAGCCCAAACCAGGAGTGGCTGAACTGGCTTATCGGCATCGCCGCCGAATCCCAGGCCGCATAGCGCCCAGCGTTGCCTGATACCCCCCAGCCTGAAGATTCACTGGCCGGCGGGCAGTGAAAAATCAGCGAGTTATAGGCCGATATTCATTGCTAATGCCTCCGGACCCTACGTAATTTGGTGGATTACGTGCTTGTTGGAGATTCCACGAGCCAAAACAATGAGAAGGAGTGCTTTCTCAATGCGTACTAAGAAGACCTTGCTCACTATGGCAGCAGCTACGTTGGGCATCGCGGGCATTGCCGCCCCTGCCGCCAACGCCGCCCCGGAAAGCGCGTGGGACCAGGTCGCCGCGTGCGAGTCCGGCGGTGACTGGCATATCAACACCGGCAACGGCTACCACGGCGGACTGCAGTTCTCGCAGCAAACCTGGGCTGGTAGCGGCGGCACCCAGTACGCGCCCACCGCTGATCAAGCTACCAAGGAACAGCAGATTGAAATCGCTGAAAACGTCCTTGCCACCCAGGGAGCTGGCGCATGGCCTAATTGCGGCGGCCCCGTGGCCGGCTAATCGGCTTCCTTATACAGCGGTAGCGTGATGCCGCCTTGAGCGCGGCATCACGCAAGCAGCCGACTCCCCCATTTTCCACTTGGGATCTATTTCCCGGGAAAATTGGGGAGTCGGTTCTTTTTAGGTTTTATGCCCTACCCTGCGCGATCTTCCATGCGTAGCGAATCAACGGAATCTGCAGCGGCAGGCGAATGATGTGATACAGCTTCTTCGGCCATCGCGCATCGCGCTCGATCCAGGCGTGGTACATATTCGCCGGCCACACGGCAAGAAATAGCGCCGCGGCAGAGGCGCCGCCGGATTCGCGGGTGGCGCGATCGGTGAGCAAATAACCGGTAGCTATCTCCCAGGCGCCGGAGGCGAAGTTATACAACCGCGGCGAGCCCGGCAGCTGTGGCGGCACAATGGATTCGAAGGTTTTGGCGCGCAGGAAATGCAGCGTGCCCATCGTGATAAGGGCTGTGGGGAGCACGTTTTTATTAAGTCTCATGCTTCCTACGCTACCCTGCCGGTACTTATAGGCGCCGGGCTTTAGCGCGGTGCTTTAAGTTAAGCTCGCACCAACTCGAGGAGTTTGTCCACGATCTCATCCGCAGGTACCTCCAGCGTTTCTTGGCCGCGGATGCGCAGCTCGATGATGCCGTCTTTGAAAGCGCGGCCCACGATGGCCACAAACGGCATGCCGAGTAGCTCTGCGTCCTTGAACTTCACGCCCGGGGAGACCTTGGGGCGGTCATCGAAAAGCACCTCAAGGCCCGCCTGGGATAGCTCTTCTACCAGCTTATCGCCGGCCTCCATGGCCGCGGCATCCTTATTCGCCACCGCCACGTGCACCTGGTACGGCGCTACCGCCACCGGCCAATTCAGGCCCTTATCATCGTGGCGTTGTTCTGCCAGCACGGCCAGCATGCGGGAGATGCCGATGCCATAAGAGCCCATCGTGGGGATGGCGCGCTTGCCGTTTTCATCGAGGATTTGCACGTCAAAGGCCTCGGTGTACTTGCGGCCCAACTGGAAGATATGACCCAGCTCGATGCCGCGCTGCAAGGCCAATGTGCCCTGGTTATCCGGTGCGGGATCGCCCTCTTTCACCTCTGCTGCTTCCACAAACTCATCGACGTGGAAATCGCGGCCGGCCACGCAGCCCACGACGTAGCAGTTTTGCGCATCCGCGCCGGTGATCCAGGAAGAGCCCTTGACCACGCGGGGATCGGCAAAGACCTTCACGCCATTGGAGTTCAGCGCGCGCGGGCCCACAAAGCCCTGCTCCAAGAAATCGTATTGCGCAAAAATCTTATCGCTGGCCAGGGTGAACTCTGCCGGTTCCAAGGCCGCCTCGAGGCGCTTGGGATCCAATTCGCGGTCGCCCGGAATCAACACGGCCGCCAATTCCTTCTTCTCTGCAGATTCCTCTAGCGCTGGGTGGGTTACCTCCACCATGACGCATTTAAGGATATCGGCGGCTCGGACCTCATGGCCGTCGACGGCGATGTCCTCGGTCTTCGCCCAGTGCACAAGCGCTTCAATGGTGGCGGCATCCGGGGTACGGTATTCCTTCGCCGCGGGCTGGCCCGCAATATCTTTTTCTGGGGACGCTTGGGTCACGACCGCCTCTACATTGGCCGCATAATCGCCCTCGGTGGAGCGCACGAAGAGGTCTTCGCCCACCTCAGAAAGCGCCAAGAACTCCTCGGAGGCGGACCCGCCCATCGCGCCAGAGGTGGCCTTACAAATGGCGTAATCGATTTCCAAGCGGTCAAAAACATTCTGATATGCCTTGCGGTGGCGGGCATAGGAGGAATCAAGCCCCTCATCGTTCATATCGAAGGAGTAGGAATCCTTCATCACGAACTCGCGCCCGCGCAGCACCCCGGCGCGGGGTCGTTCCTCATCGCGGTACTTCGTCTGAATCTGATACAAGGTGACTGGGAAATCCTTGTACGAGGAGTACATGTCCTTTACGGCGTTGGCGAACATTTCCTCGTGTGTTGGCCCGAGCAGCAAGTCGGCATTCTTGCGGTCCTGCAGGCGGAATAGGTTGGGGCCGTATTCCACCCACCGGTTGGTCTTTTCATAGGGCTCGCGCGGCAGCAGGGCCGGGAAAAGCATTTCTTGCCCGCCAATGGCATCCATTTCTTGGCGTACTACGTCTTCGATCTTGCGCAGGGTGCGCAGACCCAACGGCAGCCAGGTGTAGATGCCCGGCGCGACGCGGCGCACATAACCGGCACGCACCAGCAGCTTGTGGCTGGGGACCTCGGCATCGGCTGGGTCCTCACGAAGGGTGCGGAGAAATAGTTCAGAAAGGCGGGTAATCATGGTCAAAATATACATCGCTACCCTAGCTATATGCTCATTGTCCTCCCTCCTTCAGAAACCAAGGCCCATGGCGGCACCGGAAAGCCGCTTGATTTTGCCAACCTATCTTTTCCAGAACTTACCGATACGCGGCGCGAAATAGCCGCTGAGCTGCAGTCTCTTCCCGTTGATGAGGCGATGGTCGCGCTGAAGCTCTCGGAGAAGCTGCGCGGTGAGGCCGAATCCAATAGTCAGCTTTTTACCACCCCCACCATGCCAGCGGTGGAGCGCTATACTGGCGTGCTTTTTGATGCACTTTCGGCGTCCACCCTTCCCTCGTGGAGCCGCCTTGCTATTGGCGATGCCCTCTTCGGCCTCCTGCGCGCGGACGACCCCATCCCCCATTACCGCTTATCGGGCGGTTCCAAACTGGACGGTCACACCATGAAGTCTTTTTGGGGCAAGCAGATAACGCAGGCGCTAGAAAACATCGACGAGCTGGTTGTGGATCTCCGCTCGGGCACCTACCAGCAATTGGGCCGGCTGCCTTCGGCGGTGACGGTGCGGGTAGAAAGCGTGCAACCAGATGGCTCGCGCAAGGTGGTCAGCCACTTTAACAAGCAATACAAGGGCCTGCTGGCCCGGGAGCTGGCGCTTTCGCCTGCCGATGCCTTCAGCGCCGCCGATGTCGCCGCTATCGCCCGCGCGGCCGGCATGACGGTGGAGGAACCACCGCACGGCTCACGGGAACTTACCCTCGTCGTATCCCCGTAACGCGCGAGCGCCTGCGGGGAGCCTAGACCACGGCGCGGCGGCGCTGGACGGCTGCGGCCCCGCCGAGGACCGCTACCACCATGGCCAAGACAATGACGCCGGATGCCCATTGCGGGGCCATAAGGCCGAAGGTGTCTTGGCCTTGGAAGAAGGTGCGCAGGTTGGCATCGGGCAAAATCTGCAGGATGTATTTGGCCCAGCCCATATCCATTGAAGTCAGCACGCTTTCGATGACGAAGTACTCAATAATGAGCAGCATGGCTGCAAAGGTGCCGCTGCGCAGGATATATGCCAGGCCTGTAGCCAGCAGGGTATAGACGATGTATTCCACGAAGGTGAAAAGGAACACCGCATTATCCGGGTAGTGCACGAAGCTGGAGAAGTCATACGAGCTGCCGAGCGCAGCGTTAAATAACATTCCGAGTATGCCCGCCAGGGCCGCCGCGGCGACGTTGGCCACGGTGATAACGAGTATTTGGCTCGAGAGCACCCGCATGCGCCGGTTGGTAGATAGGTAGCTCCAGGCGACGGTGCCTTTTTGGAGGTCGCCGCCGACGAGCGTGGCCGAGGAAAAGATCATGATGACCACGGCGAAGATGGCGCCGATGGCTAGGTCGGAGGATTGGAGGGCGCTGTCGTCAGTGCGGATAGCCCCCATCAGCACGTTGGCGGCTGTTAGCCCAACGGTGATGATAGCGAGGTAGACCCACGTTGAGCGCAGGGAAAATATCTTGCGGGATTCGGAAACGATGGTGTTCATGGCTCGTACTCTGCCTTTCGATAACGGATAACGAGGGTTATGCGGAGCGGTAATCCAGGTGGTCTGCGGTAGCACCGAGGAAGGCGTCTTCCAAGGAGGGGTGCTTCACCTCAAGGCTGCTGATACGGATGCGGTGGTCAAAGCACAATTGGCCGACCTCGTCGCGGTCTAGGCCGGTAATGCGCAGAACCTCCCCATCAAAGGAGGTCTCTGCCTGCGAATCGTGCAGCAGGCGGGCCAGTTCTTCTGGTTGATCCACCACGACCTCCACGGTGGAGGCACCAGAGGCATTGACAAATTCTTCTACCGTTCCTTCACCAACGAGCTTGCCCTTGCCGATGACCACTAGGCGGTCCGCCGTGAGCTGCATTTCTGAGAGCAGGTGGGACGACACCAGCACGGTGCATCCCCCGGCGGCGAATTCCCGGATGCGGTCGCGCATCCAGTGCACGCCTTCAGGGTCCAGGCCGTTGACGGGTTCATCGAGAAGCAAGTGCTTGGGCTGTCCCATCATGGCGCAGGCGAGGCCCAGGCGCTGCTTCATGCCAAGCGAATAGCCCCCGATGCGCTTTTTCGCCACCTTTCCGAGCCCGACTCGCTCCAGGGTGTCATCGACGTGGTTCATCGATACTCCCTGGAGTGCTGCCATATAGCCCAGGTGCGCGCGAGCACTGCGGCCGGGGTGGAACCAGTTGGCATCGAGCAGGGTGCCCACCGTGGAGGCGGGATCGGGTAGTTCGCGAAATGGGGTGCCATCGAATGTGGCGGTGCCGGAGGTGGGATTTTCTAGCCCCACGCACATGCGCATCGTGGTGGATTTGCCGGAACCATTGGGCCCTAAGAACCCGGTGACTTGGCCATCGGGAACCTCGAAGGAAAGGTTGTCTACTGCTGTAAAGGAACCGTATTTCTTGGAAAGCTGTGTGACTGTGAGCATGGTTTTATCCTGGCGCTTTCCCGGCGCGAAGTAACCATCCTCGAGGCGGATTTAGCCGTTCATCCCTGGGGATGAGAAAGCAGTTCTTCTACGGTGACCACGCCATGGGTATAGGCATACAGCACGGCTTGGACGCGGTCGCGGGACCCAGTCTTGGTCAGCACGTGGCGCACGTGGGTCTTGACCGTTGCCATGGAGACAAACTCCTCTTCGGATATTTCGGTATTCGAATACCCCAGCGCCATGAGCCTTAAAATATCCATCTCGCGCGGGGTAAGTTCCGCGGACGGCGGGGCCGTAGCGGTGGTGGCGCCTGGCTGTGCAGCCGCGGCGGTGTGCGAAGCCGAGTGCGCCTTCCTACTGTCCCCACCCTCCTCGCTGCGGACTTGTTGGAGCACCTGGGCGGTAATGCGCGGCGAAAGCACGGCCTCGCCCGAGTGCACGGTGCGAATGGCTGAGAGCAGCTCTTCGGGCTCGACGTCTTTGAGCAAAAATCCCGATGCCCCTGCAGAGATTGCACCGTGGACAAAGTTGTGATCATCAAAGGTAGTCAGCATGATGACCTTGGTCTCCGGGAATTCAGGGAGCACTTCCTCCGTGGCCGCAATGCCGTTAACCCGCGCCATTTGCACGTCCATGAGGATGATATCGACGGGCTCTTGCCGGGCTAGGTCCAGTACCTCATCGCCATCGGAGGCCTGCCAGACCACGCTCATATCCTCCTGCGAGCCGATCAGCATGGCGAACCCGGCGCGCAGGAGCGGTTGGTCATCGACAAGCGCAATGCGAATGGGCTCAGATTCCTGTTCCGGATTAGACATGCGGTACCTCCACGATGATTGCAAACGTTCCATCCTCGGCCTTGGTGGACACACTGCCACCATAGGCCTTCACGCGCTCTTTCATCCCGATGAGCCCATAGCCTGGGCTGTGGTCCTCGTCCGGCTGCGCCATGGGGTTGTGCCCCTCGATAACAAGCGCCGACCTATCGCTGCGAAAGCGCAGGGTTCCCCTATTTTGGCTGGAGTATTTGAGCATATTGGTCAGCATCTCCTGCACGATGCGGTAGATGGTGAATTGATAGAGCTCATCGCTATCGGCGGGTAGCTTTTCCATGCCGTAGACGGTGATATCGAAGCCGGCGCGCCGGGCTTCCGAAAACAGACCTGCGATGTCTGAGGTGCCTGGGGCCTTGGTTTCCCCGCGCGCGTCTTCTTCGCGCAAGACGGAAAGCAGGCTGCGCATCTGTTTTAAGGATTCGCGGGAAGTAGAGGCGATGGTATCGAGTGCCTCCGTTGCTACCTTGGGGTCTTTGGCGGCGGCGAACCGGGCGCCATCGGCAAGCGCGATGACGCCGGCGAGATTGTGGGCGACGATGTCATGCATCTCGCGGGCGATGCGATTGCGCTCCACGGCGCCGGCCATCTCCGCGCGCTCGATGAGCAGCTGTTGGCCCTCCCGGCGCTTCCGGTTATTGGTGCCGAGCAGGTAGAAAAAGCCGAGGACCGGCCAGCCGAGCAGGACCGTGCCAGCATAGACAAGCAGCGGGCTCATGGTCGCATCGCCCAAGCCGATATCGCTGCCCGCGAAGACCTTTTCCCCAAATAGGCTTGCGGTGGTTCCCGCCAGCGAGCCCAGGGCAATCCAGGCAAGCCAGATATAGCGCAAGCGCTTGCGCGAGTGCGTGCCGATGAGAAAAGCCGTGTAGGCGAAAATCGGGGCGTGGAAGTTCTCCAGGGAGGCCAAGGGCGTGAAAATGCACAGCGTCATGGTGCCGGCGATGAAGAAAATGGACTTTTCTTGCAGCTTGGGATGCAGCCACAGCGCCAGCGGAATGCCGACGGTGTACAAGACCGCGACGATGGCCTGGAAGGGTGAATCGGTGTGCAAAAAGTTCGCGGCATTGGGCAAGAGCACGCCGAAGAACACGGGGATGATGATTCGCCACGGCGGGCCAATCCAATCGCGCAGACGATCCGGCCAAAGCTTAGACATAAGGGCAAGGCTAGCGCAGAAGCCAGCCTGCCGTCCTCATCCTCAGGGCTGACTAGACTGGCTGGCATGCAATTCCAGTTCTTTGAAGTCGATGTCTTTGCCACCTCGGCGTTTTCCGGTAACCCGCTCGCGGTCGTGGCCCATGCCGATGGGCTCTCGAGACAGCAGATGCAGGCCATCGCGCACTGGACCAACTTTTCTGAAACCACGTTCTTGCTCCAGCCCACCGATCCCGCGGCGGACTATCGCGTGCGCATTTTTACCCCGCACGAGGAATTCGACTTCGCCGGCCACCCCACTTTGGGCAGCGCCGCCGTCTGGCGGGCGCTCGGCAATGAACCGCAGAAGGAGGGCACCATAGTGCAGGAATGCGGGGTGGGGTTGGTCTCCGTGCGCGAGAACGCAGGTATTTATTCTTTTGCCACCCCTCCGCTGCGCGCGGGCGGGCCATTAAGCAGTGCCGAACTGGCAGAGGCCTGCGCGGGATTGAATATCACAGAAGAAGATGTCATCGATTCCGCTTGGGTGGACAATGGGCCTGGTTGGCGGCTTATACAGCTGCGCGATGCCGCGGCCGTGCGCGCGGTTCAGCCCGCCGCCACTCGCCCCAAGGTGGGCGTGGTGGGCATGCTGGATACCACCGCGGGTAGGGATTCCGCTGCCTATGAAGTGCGCGCATTTACCGCAGAATTCGAGGATCCTGTCACCGGTTCCTTCAACGGCGGTGCCGCGCAATTCATGCGCTCGCGAGGCCTCGTCTCCGCCCGCTACACCGCCTGCCAGGGCAGCCAACTGGGAAGAGACGGCGAGGTCTTTATTCACGATGACGGCACCGATATTTGGGTCGGCGGCCGCGTCCACATCCGCGTGCAAGGACAATTGGAGGTCTAAAATGCACCTACACCACGACTATGCAAAGCACCTGCCGGACTTAGTGTCGGCAACGCACGGCGAAGAGCAGCCGGATCCACAGCTCGTGGTCCTCAATGAGGAGCTAGCAGTGCAGCTGGGCCTGGATACTGACTGGCTGCGCTCCGCAGAGGGCCTGGATTTCCTCTTGGGCCGCGACGGCGGGCATGCCATGGCCTATTCCGGCTTCCAATTCGGTTCCTTCAACCCACAGATGGGCGATGGCCGGGCCATGCTCTTGGGCGAGGTGGAAAAAGACGGAAAACTGTGGGATCTCCACGCCAAGGGCACGGGGCTTACCCCCTATTCCCGCCTGGGTGCTGATGGCCGCGGCACCCTTTCATCCATGCTGCGCGAATACTTGGTTTCTGAGGCCATGCATGCCCTCGGCGTGCCCACCACGCGCTCCCTCGCCGTGATTTCCACCGGCCGGCCCATCCAGCGCGGCCACGTGCAGCCGGCGGGTGTCCTGGTCCGCGTGGCGGCCAGCCACATCCGGGTCGGTACTTTTCACTATGCCGCGCAGTCCGGGCACCTCCAGGCTCTCGCGGACTACGCCATCGCGCGCCACTATCCTGGGGCAGACTACCGGGAGTTCTTCCAGGGCGTTATGGACCGCCAGATAGCCACCGTGTCTTCATGGATGCGCTTGGGCTTTATCCACGGGGTGATGAATACGGATAACACCACCATCTCCGGCGAAACCATTGATTATGGCCCGTGCGCCTTTATGGAGTCATACTCTCCCGATACGGTATTTTCCAGCATTGACCAGCAGGGACGCTATGCCTTTGGCAATCAACCAGCCATCCTGGGCTGGAACCTCGCCCGGCTCACGGAATCGCTCGTGCCGCTTTTCGATGCCGATATCAATGCCGGGGTCGACTTCGCGCAAGAGACCATCAATGGGTTCCAGGAGAAATTCGCCACCCAGCGCCGCAGCGATATAGCCGCGGCCCTCGATACCACCACCGAGGTCGCCTCGGCCTACCTTACTGCGATGCAGCTATCCCGGCCGGATATCACGTTGGCGCACCGCGCGCTTGCCGATGCCGCCCGCGGCCACACCCTTCCTGCCCAAGAGCTCTTCCCAGATTCAGACTTCCTAGATAGCTACCTAGCCACTCACCCCGCCCCGGCTGCCGTGGATGCTGCCATGCCCCGGGTCATTCCCCGCAACATGGCCGTCGAAGCCGCGCTGCGCGCCGCCGAGGCCGGCGATATTAAGCCCTTTACTGAGCTGCTCCACGCCGTGACCCACCCGTGGCAGCCGCATCCGTCCTACGAACAGCCCGATCCGAATGGGCTTGCAGGTTTTCTCACCTACTGCGGTACCTAAATTGCTTGCGACCCCGAATTCAGGGATTGCGCAGCACAAAGCCCTCCACACAGTAGGTTCTGCACGGAGGGCTTGCAGCCGAGGACTTAGCCCCAAGCCGAAGGCGTTTTAGCGCTCCAGCTTCAGCGTCTTCTGGGTGTATTCCCACATCTCGTTGTAGAAGTCCTCATCATTGGCCAGCTTCATGCCGTAGGACGGGACCATCTCGCGAATCTTATCGCTCCAGTCAATCATGCGCTCGCCAAAGCAACGCTCCAGTAGCTCCAGCATGACGGCTGGGGCAATGGAAGCACCCGGGGAGGCACCGAGCAGGCCGGCAATATTGCCTTCCTGGTTATTGACCAGTGCGGTACCAAACTCGAGGGAGCCAAAGCGCGGTGCACCAGCAGGCTTGATGACCTGTACGCGCTGGCCGGCAATCACGGTCTCCCAGTCGCTTTCCTTCGCATTTGGTACGTATTCGCGGAGGGAATCAACGCGGTCGGAGAAGTCCTTGCGCACCTCATCGATGAGGTACTTGGTCAGGCCGAATTCCTGTACCGCAACGCCCAGGTAGGAGGTGATATTATCCGGGCGGATGGACTTGAAAAGATCCAGGTAGGAACCCTTCTTCAAGAACTTCGGGCTCCAGCCGCCGTACGGGCCAAACAGCAGGCCTTTCTCGCCGTCGATAACGCGGGTATCCAGGTGCGGCACGGACATCGGAGGAGCACCGACTGCTGCCTTACCGTAAACCTTGGCCTGGTGCTGCTCAATGAGCTCCGGGTTCTTGGCGCGCAGCCACAGACCGGAAATGGGGAATCCGGCGTAGCCAGCTACTTCCTTCACCTTTGCCTTGCGGAGCAGATCCAGGGCGTAGCCGCCGGCACCGACGAAGACGAACTTCGCCTTCACCACGGTGATATCGCCGGTGTGCTTATTTTTGGAATAGACCTTCCAGTCATTTCCGTCGCGGTCGATATCGAAGACCTCGTGGCCGTAGCGGATCTCCGTTCCAGATGCGCGCGCCGCGGTCAGGAACTGCTTGGCCAGGGCGCCGAAGTTCACGTCGGTGCCGACTTCGGTCCAAGAGATAGCGACCTTATTGGAAAAGTCGCGGCCGTCCGCCATGAGCGGCAGCTTCTCCGCAAAGGTGGATTCATCATCAGAGAACTGCATGCCGGGGAACATGTGCTTTTCGCTCAGTACCTCGTAGCGGCGCTTCAGGTAGTCCGCCTGGATTTCGCCTTGGGCGAAGGAGACGTGCGGGACTGGGTTGATGAACTCACTAGGTTCAGTCAGGATGCCGTTGTTGAGCTGGTGGGACCAGAACTGGCGCGACTTCTGGAACTTCTCGTTAGTTGCAATCGCCTTAGAGATATCGATGCGGCCGTTCTTTTCTGGCGTGTAGTTGAGCTCGCACAGGGCGGAGTGACCGGTACCGGCGTTATTCCACGGAGAGGAGGATTCCAGGGCGGGGCCATCAAGGCGCTCAAAGATCATCTGGGTCCAGCTCGGCTCCAACTCGCGGAGCATAGCGCCCAGGGTGGCGCTCATGATGCCGGCACCGACCAGTGCGACATCGACCTCATCTACAACTTGTGCTGTCTTCTTTGCTGAGGACACTGTGTTATAACCTCTTCGAATTGAAAATTTATATACATCGGCGCATTCTGCACCATATATTTTAAGCGCTTTGCGCCCCACACCGCGACTGTTGTGCACAGCCAACCTGCCGATGTGTCACGCATTAACGCCTTACCTTACGCTTTTCTTTTCTCGATTGGTTTTTCTCCCCCACCCTGGTCACCACAATATGTGGCGACCTGTTATACACTTCACATTTCACCGAAATAATCGCAGGTCACGCAGCTACCATAGTAAAGCCCCGCAGTTGACTAGACTCGTGTCATGGCTACAGCAACTCCGTCATGGGGGCCCGATATCCTCGGCCCCGATTTTCAATCAGCCACCCTCAACCTCGGCCCCGATCCTGATGGCGAGGGCGACGTTGTCACCACCCTCGTCCGCTATGCACCAGGCTCGGCTGCAGGCTCCACGGATTCGGGCCCCGCCGATTCTTCTTCGCCTTACCCCACTTCCCGCCCGGCCTTGGTATGGCTGCACGGGATGACTGACTACTTCTTCCACACGCACGTCGCACAGCACTTCGCGGCACAAGGCTATGACTTTTACGCGGTCGATCTCCGCAAATGCGGCCGCTCGCACCGCCCGGGCCAAGCCTGGCACTACGTTTCGGACTTGTCCTTATATAACGCGGATCTTTCCGCAGCCCTCGATGCCATTACAAACGACGAAGTAATCGTTATCGCCCACTCCACCGGTGGCCTGATTGCGCCGCTGTGGATGGACTTTCTACGCCGCCATGACGCGGAGCGCTTCTCCCGCCTGAAAGGCCTCATCCTCAATAGCCCCTGGCTGGACATGATGGGCGTTCCCGGCTGGGCCGTATCAGCGCTGAAGCCGGCGATATATTCCACCGCCAAGATCGCACCCAAGATCGCCTTGCCTGGCGGCAACCTCACCGCCTATGGCGAATCGGTGCACAGTGACTTCTACGGCGAGTGGGACTACGACCTCAGCCTGAAACCATTAGCCGGGCATAAGAAATATATAGGCTGGCTGGCCGCCGTCTTCCACGGTTTCGACGCCATTCACAGCGGCCGCATTAATGCCGGGGTCCCCGTATTGACGCTGCAATCTACCCGCTCGCTATTGGGAACGCCCTACTGCGATGCGGTCAATCATGCCGATTGCATCATCGATGTCGCACAGACCCGACGGTGGGCAAAAGAGCTCAATGCGCACTACTCGCTGCGTTCCATCGAAGGTGCGCGCCACGATGTCTTTTTATCCCTCTCCGGCCCCCTAGCGGAGGCGTTCGCAGCGTGCGATGCCTGGCTTCCCACCATCGTGGAAGCGCCCACACCAGCATAAATACCCGAATTGGACACATGGATTAAGGTATTGATATGACCACAATTGATACAGCAAATACTCCGGCCGCTGAGGAACACTACGACCTCATCATCATCGGCACCGGTTCCGGCAACTCCATTGCCAACCGCGATTTTCACGATAAGAAAATTGCCATTATTGAAAAGGGCCGCTTCGGTGGCACCTGCCTGAATGTCGGCTGCATCCCCACCAAGATGTACGTCTACGCAGCCGATGTCGCCCTCGCCGCCCGCGAAGGCGAGCGCCTTGGCATTGATGCCCAGGTCAACGACGTGGAGTGGAACTCCATTGTGGAGCGCGTCTTCCACAACCGCATTGACCAGATCGCCCAAAGCGGCGAGGACTACCGTCGCGGCGACAAGACCCCGAATATCACCGTCTACGACGAGCACGCTCGCTTCGTCGGCCCTAAGACCATCCAGACCGGCGACCACGTCATCAGCGCCGATCAGATCGTTGTTGCTACTGGCTCCCGCCCGGTAATCCCTGAGGTCTACGCCAATTCCGGTGTGAAGTACTACACCAACGAAGACATCATGCGGATGGATCGCCAACCAGAAAGCCTGATCATCGTCGGCGGCGGCTATATCGCTATGGAATTTGCCCACGTCTTCGATGGCCTCGGCACCAAGGTCACCGTGGTCAACCGCAGCGAGACCCTGCTGCGCCACCTCGATTCCGATATCTCCTCGCGCTTTAACGAAATTGCCCGCGAGCGTTTCGATGTGCGAATTGCTAACGGCACCAAGCTGGAAGAAACCGACAAGGGCGTAAAGCTGGAGCTCGATAATGGCGAGAGCCTCGAAGCAGACGCCATCCTGGTAGCCACCGGCCGCAAGCCAAATGGCGATCTCATGGATGTGGACAAGGCCGGCATCAAGCTGCTGGACAATGGCCGCATTTCCACCGATGCGCATGGCCTCACGGATGCAGAAGGCGTCTGGGCGCTTGGCGATGTCTCTTCGCCCTACATGCTCAAGCACGTCGCCAACGCCGAAGCCCGCACCATCCAGCACAACCTGCTCCACCCGGAGGATCTGCAGGAGCTTCCGCACGACAACGTTCCTGCCGCCATCTTCACCCACCCGCAGATCGCCTCTGTGGGCTTGAAGGAAGAAGAAGCGCGGGAGCAGGGCTTCGATATCACCGTGAAGATTCAAAACTTCGGCGACGTGGCCTACGGCTGGGCCATGGAAGATACCACCGGTATTTGCAAGCTGATTGCGGACCGCAAGACGGGCCAGCTCTTGGGCGCCCACCTAATGGGCCCGCAGGCCTCCACCCTGATCCAGCAGCTGATTACGGTGATGGCCTACGAGATCGACCTGCGCGACTTTGCCCGCAAGCAGTACTGGATCCACCCAGCCCTGCCAGAGGTCGTAGAAAACGCCCTCTTGGGCCTCGAATGGGACTAAGGCACATATCTAAGGCTCCATAACAAAAGCCGCCTCCCCGGGCCACGCGCTAAGATTCGTGCGCAGTGGTTAAGGAGGCGGCTTTCGCCGTTCCTAGGCCTTGAAGAAGGGCCCTAGCGATTAATCCTCATCTGGGATGGTCAGGATTTCATTGCCATCATCGGTGATGACCAAGGTGTGCTCGAACTGGGCGGTGAACTTGCCATCACGGTTCTGCACGGTCCAGTCATCGTCCCAAATATCGTAATCCAGCGAACCCAGGTTAATCATCGGCTCTACCGTCAAGGTCATGCCCGGTTCCAAGATATCGCGGTACGTGGTGGAATCGTGGTGCAAGACCACCAACCCATTGTGGAAGGTGGGTCCTACGCCGTGGCCGGTGAAATCGCGCACGACGTTATAACCAAAGCGCTTGGCATATGACTCGATAACGCGGCCGATAACGTTGATCTCGCGGCCAGGCTTTGCGGCCTTAATGCCGCGCATCGTGGCTTCTTTGGTGCGCTCTACTAAAAGGCGGTGCTCCTCTGATACGTCACCTGCCAAGAAGGTGGCGTTATTATCGCCGTGCACGCCGTTTTTATAAGCGGTGACATCGATATTGACGATGTCACCTTCTTCAATCACGGTGGTATCCGGAATGCCGTGGCAGACAATTTCATTCAGCGAAACGCAGCTGCCTTTGGGAAATCCCCGGTATCCCAAGGTAGATGGGTACGCACCGTGGTCACACATATACTCGTGCGCCACGCGGTCGACCTCATCCGTCGTCACGCCAGGCTTTACGGCCTTGCCGGCTTCCTTCAGCGCGTTGGCCGCGATCTTGCAGGCCTCCCGCATCTTCTCAATCACTTCGGGGGACTGCACAAAAGGCTCACCGATGGCCTCTTGTACCTCGTCTTTCCACACATATTCCGGGCGCTCGATATCTTCTGGCACCGGCCGGATGGGGGTTGGTTTACCTGGCTTCAATTTTCCACGAGTACTCATAATTGCCCATGGTAGTCCTCATTCCGGCTCACGCAGTATCGGGGTGGCCAGTCAGTGTCCGCGGCTTACTCGACCTTGGGGGCCGGGCCATCATTGGGGCGCGAGCGGTAATCATCCAGCTTCCGCAGGAAGTTATCGGTAATAGCTACCGAGGATTCGGAGCCGCCGCCCAATACGATGAGCGTGGCAAAGGCGATATCGTCTTCTTCCCGGTAGCCGGTAAACCACGCGTGCGAGCCTTCATTGATCTCGGCCTCACCAGTCTTGCCGTAAATCGTTCCGCCCGCCTGCATCCCACGGGCGGTACCGCTGGTGACCACCTGGCGCATCATGCCGCGCACGTTATTCAGCACGTGGTCTGGAATCGGCGCCGACTTATCCGAGGCCTTGGTCTCGCGGCCCTCAATAAGGGTGGGCGTTGGGGTCTTTCCCGCTGCCACAGAGGCCGAAACCATAGCCATGCCGAACGGGCTGGCAAGGTCGTAGCCCTGGCCGTAGCCGGCCTCGGTGCGCTCCAAAACTTCCTTGCCCTCCGGAATCGAGCCGGTCGTGGTGGTCAGCCCGGGGATTTCATAATCCACCCCGAAGCCAAACTTTTTGCCAGTTTCCTTCAATTCACCGGGTGCCAGCTTGGTGGAAATATCGGCGAAGGTGGTGTTGCACGATTGCGCGAAGGCCTGGCTTAACGGCACATTGCCGAGCGAAAACGCGTTGTAGTTGGTCACCACGCGGCCATAAATATCCATCGTGCCAGGGCACGGAACGATGGTATCCGTGGTCAGGTTTTGTTTTTCTACACCCGCAGCGGCGGTAAGGATCTTGAAAACCGAGCCGGGTGGGTATTGGCCTTGCAAGGCGACGTCGCCGTCCTCGTCCGCCTTTTCGGTCTGCGCTACGGCCAGGATATCGCCGTTAGAAGGCCGGATGGCAACCAGCATGGCCTGGGCGTCCGAGCGCTGATTCACCGCTTCTTGGGCCGCGCGTTGGACGTCATAATCCAAGCCAACCTTGATGGAGGGGGCGGCCTCGGGCGCATGCTTTTCGACATCGGAAAGCGCCGCACCATTCTCATTGACGACGGCGATGGACCAGCCGGTCTCGCCGTCGAGCTCGTCATTGACGGCCGAGCGCACGCGCGATAAGAGATCGGGCGCAAGACCACGGTCCCGGGTCACCAGCGCGGGCTCTTCATTAATACGGACGCCGTCCATCCCCTCCAGCTTGGCGCGGATGACGGACTCCTGCTCTTCTGTATAAAGCCCCACCGAATAGGCGGAATCTGCCTTTTCAAGCTTTTCGGCGAGCTCCTTGGCGTCTACCTCCGCGATTGAGTCGTCCTCGCGGTGCGCTGCAGCCAGGGCGCTGCTGACCTTGGAGGCCGTGGGGCGGACATCGGAAAGCGAGCTCGTATCCACGATGACGCGGTAATTCAGCCCGGGGCTCATCAGCTCCACCCCGTTGGAGGAAACGACGCTGGCGCGCGTGGCTTCCAAGGCGCGCAGCTCCAAATGCTGGTGCGCGCCCAGGTCCGGGTGAATAATGCTGGGCTTCCACCGCACCGTCCACTCGTCTTCGGCCTTGGTCAAGGTCATCTGCGTGGTATAGCTCAAGCTGCGATCCTTGGGCAGATCCCAGGTGACCTTATAATCCGCCGTGGCCACGGTTTCGTCCTGTTTTACCCCCTCGAGCTCAATATCGAGGCCCTCTGCCTGCAAGCCCGAGTACGTAGCATCGAGGGCCTGCGTGGCGTCATCGGGGGAATCCGTAAGCTCAGCCAAGCCCTCGTTATTTCGGCTCTCCATGCCTTCAATGAACTCTTCTGCCACCGGCTCGGCGGATACGGGCTTAGGGGTGCAAGCAACCACACCAGTTGCGCTAAGCGAGACCGTAGCAACCAGTGCGAATAACTTCTTCATGCTTTGGCACATTAGCAGCGCACGCAGCAAAAAAGACTGCCCCACACCGAGGTGCAGGGCAGTCTATTAATAATTAGCGTAGAGGCGCGCGGCTTACTGCGTCACGCGGACATCGGCCTTAGCGCCGTCCACGGCTTCGAGGCCTTCCTCATCCGCAATGCGCATTGCCTCTTCAATGAGGGTTTCCACGATCTTGTCCTCCGGCACGGTGCGCACCACTTCGCCCTTGACGAAGATCTGGCCCTTGCCGTTACCGGATGCCACGCCCAAGTCTGCGTCGCGGGCCTCGCCCGGCCCGTTGACGACGCAGCCCATGACGGCAACGCGGATGGGAAATTCCATGCCCTCGAGGCCTGCGGTAACTTCTTCCGCCAGCTTGTACACGTCCACCTGCGCGCGGCCACACGACGGGCAGGAGACGATTTCCAGCTTGCGCGGGCGCAAGTTGAAGGACTGCAGAATCTGGTCTCCCACCTTGACCTCTTCTTCCGGCGGGGCGGAGAGCGAAACGCGAATCGTATCGCCGATGCCTTCTGCCAAAAGGGCGCCAAAGGCGACGGAGGACTTAATGGTGCCCATGAACTTCGGGCCGGCTTCCGTCACGCCCAAGTGCAGCGGGTAATCAGTCTGCGCGGCCAGCTGGCGGTAGGCCTCCACCATCAGCACGGGGTCAGAGTGCTTGACGGAAATGGCGATGTCACCAAAGCCGTGCTCCTCAAACAGGCTAGCTTCCCACATAGCGGACTCAACGAGTGCCTCTGGGGTGGCCTTGCCGTACTTTTCTAGCAGGCGCTTATCCAGCGAACCGCCATTGACGCCGATGCGGATGGGAATCCCCGCATCGCCCGCGGCCTTGGCTACTTCCTTAACGCGCCCATCGAACTCACGGATATTGCCTGGGTTAACGCGAATCGCCGCACAACCGGCATCGATGGCTTGGAAGATGTACTTGGGCTGGAAGTGGATATCCGCGATGACCGGGATCGGGGACTTCTTGGCGATGGTCGGCAGAGCCTCCGCATCCACCGGCTTAGGGCAGGCCACGCGCACGATATCGCAGCCAGAGGCAGTAAGCTGTGCGATTTGCTGCAGGGTGCCGTTGATGTCATGGGTCTTGGTATTGGTCATCGACTGCACCGAAATTGGGTAGTCAGAACCAACGCCCACCGGGCCTACGTGCAATTGCCGCGTCTTCCGGCGCGGGTGCAATACTGGCGGAGGCCCGTCAGGAATTCCTAGACCGATAGGACTAGACATGAATGCTCCTTATTTCTAGCTCGTGGCTCGTTGCTAAACGTTATTGCACAATAAGTGTTGAACGTCCCCACTCTAGCACTAGATGGTTAAGCGCTAAAGTTCCCGCTCGCGCTGCAAATGTGCACTATACGTTGAGCTCTCCACCCACTTCCCGCGGCGGGCGCGGGAAGGGCAAACCTAGCCAAATAGCCTGATCGGGTTAACCACATCCGCGATGATGATAACGACGCCAAGCCCCATGAGCAGGGCCGCCATCACATAGGTGATGGGCATTAGCCTGGTGTAATCGGCAGGACCCAGCGGCTGCTTGCCCATCAGCTTGCGGATGCCATCGCGGATCTTCTCGTACAAGATGACCGCGATATGGCCGCCGTCAAAGGGCGGCAGCGGAATGAGGTTAAACAGGGCGAGGAAGAAGTTCAGCGTCGCCAGCATCATGAAGAACGATGCCCACAGGGAGCGCTCTACGAGTTCGCCGCCAACCCGCGATGCACCGACGACAGACATCGGCCCATTGACATCCCGCTCGTGGCCAAAGATGGAGGCCACCACTCCCGGTACCTTAGCGGGGAATTGCTTGATTCCCTCCACCGTGGCCTCGAGCGAATAGGTGGTGAAATGCCAGGTTGCAGGAAGAGCTTGCGTTGCTGAGTACTTCTCGACGATGTCGAGGACCTCATTGCTCAGCCCGATCGAACCGGCATCGACCAATTCGCCCTGTTGATTCAGGCGCTTGACCGTTTCTAGCTCAATGGAGAAATCTTTTTCCTCACCGCCGCGCTCTACGGTAAGCGTCACGGTCTCGCCGGGGCGCTGCATGACCTCATCGCGCAATTGCGTAAAGGAATCCAAGTGCTCGCCATCGAGTGCGAGAATGATATCGCCTTCCTGGACACCGGCCTTACCAGCGGGCCCGTTCCCGGTGCACGATTCCAGCTCCTGGTTTTCTTTTTGGTCAGCGGTGCAGGTTACCTCCCCCACCCGCGGGCGCACATCGGCATCTGGGTTGGGAAGTCCCGCAGTCATCGCCACAAAATACAAGATGACAAAGCCAAGGATCAGGTTGACGCCGATACCGCCTGCGAGGACGATGATGCGCTGCCACCATGGCTTTTTATACATCGCATAGGGCTTTTCTTCCTCCGTGAGGAATTCATCCTGCGCGGTCATCCCGGCGATATCGCAAAATCCACCCACCGGGAACGCGGCAAGGCCGTATTCGGTATGCCCCTTGCGGAAGGAGAAAACGCGCGGGCCAAAGCCAATGAAATACCGGCGCACCCGCATGCCAAAGGCGCGGGCAGTAAACATATGCCCCGCCTCATGGAGTGCCACGGTCAGCCCGATGCCAAGGGCGAAAAACACTATGCCCAGCAAATTTGCCATTAAAGAAAGCTTTCTAGTCAGCTAAACGGTCAATGCGCGCATTCGCGCGCCTGCGAGCCTCGCCTTCTACGGCGAGGATTTCATCGAGGGTAGAGACTACACCAGCAAACTGGGAAGACTCCCCGAGGATCTCGCCTACAACATCAACAATCTCTGGGAAGTGGATGCGACCAGACAAGAAGGCCGCCGCGGCCTCTTCATTGGCAGCGTTATAAATCACGCCAGTGCCCTGCGCCGCGGCCTCGCGGGCGAGGGATACGGCGGGAAAAGAGACA
The DNA here is from genome assembly GCF_000478095.1 of Corynebacterium sp. KPL1824. Taxonomy (NCBI): domain Bacteria; kingdom Bacillati; phylum Actinomycetota; class Actinomycetes; order Mycobacteriales; family Corynebacteriaceae; genus Corynebacterium; species Corynebacterium sp. KPL1824. The sequence goes on from NZ_KI515750.1 coordinate 368,069, forward strand.
TCATCAAGCGGCTCAAAATTCCACGTATGCGCTTGGGAAAAATCAAGTGCCGGCTGCGCGCCTGGCACACGCTGGGGCCAATTCAGCGCCAGGGAGATGGGCAGCTTCATCGACGGCGGCGAGGCCTGGGCGATGGTGCAGCCATCTTTAAAGGTGGCCATCGAGTGAATGACCGACTGCGGGTGAACCGTGACATCGATGCGCTCTGGCTCAATATCAAAAAGCAGCGTCGCCTCAATGAGCTCGAGCCCCTTATTGATCAAGGTGGCGGAATTCAGCGTATTCATCTGCCCCATGGACCACGTGGGGTGCTGCGCGGCTTGCTGCGGGGTAACGTCCCACATCTGCTCACGCGTTTGGCCGCGGAAGGGACCGCCCGAGGCCGTGAGAACGAGCTTGGCCAGCTCGCCCTCTTCGCCCGCGCGCAGGCATTGCGCCATCGCAGAGTGCTCCGAATCCACGGGGATGATCTGGCCTGTCCGCGCGGATTTCGTGACCAGCGTGCCGCCAGCAACCAAGGACTCCTTATTCGCTAGCGCAAGGTACTCGCCCATGTCCAGCGTGGCTAAAGTAGCCTTAAGCCCGAGGGATCCCACTAGGGCATTGAGCACGGTATCGGCGGGAACCGAGCGCACCAGCTCTTCTGCAGCACCATCACCAGAAAGTACCGTGCCGCCTAAAGCCGCAGAAACCTCCGCAGCCGCGGCAGGCTGGGCAACGGCAATGTGGTCAAACGAAAGGTGGAAGCTTCGGGCCTGCTCAATGATCTGCTGCGGGTTAGAGCCGCCCGCGGCAATGCCCACGACCTCGAATTTATCGGGGTTATCCGCAATTACTTCTAATGCTTGCGTGCCAATAGAGCCGGTGGAGCCAAGGATAAGGATTCGCTGAGTAGTCACCCCTCTACCCTAGCGGTCATTTACCGCGCCCTGCTATGGGGTGGAACCGGTCAAGCAGGCGGGGGTGTTTAATCGCCTTTACAGCCACGATGTTTTAAAATAGGTGTCAGTCAAATGGCATTGGTGTGCCCCCTCGATTAATGGACACACGCGATAGCGAAGGAGAGCAAGTGTCTTCCCACAAGCCGGTACCGCAGGTTTATGACGGTGTTTCTACCGAAGATGTTCCATCCGCAGGCTTCGGTTGGTCCCGCATCAGCCGCTCTGGTGTGCAAATCGCGGGTTGGATCTCCGTGATCTTCATGATTGGTTTCAACTTTGGTAACCACAAGGGCCACGTGGAGACCGTCTGGCTCGTCGCCCTGACCGTCCTGTTGGTTGTGGGCCTGCTCATCTTCACCTTCGAGCCGAAGCTCAACCAGGTCCGCACCATCACCTCTAATAACAAGCCGGCCGACCACCTGGAGCGCGACTGGATTTATGACCAGAAGACCGTTTCTGGCGCCTACACCGAGTTGACCGACTCCCAGCTGCGCGCGTTGAATATCGAGCCTTCCCGCGTAGCCCACCTGCGCGTTGACTCCGCGTCCGACGCTGCCGAGGTAAGCTCCGGCAAGCACGCGCTGTAATCCTAGCTACGGAAAACCGCCGAGCCTCCTTATTGCGAGGGGCTCGGCGGTTTCGTGGTTTTACTGGGTGCATAACTGTACTGCGTTTGGCTGGGCCGCGTGTGTAAACGCGGCATGCACCAACGAGAAAACCACCTAAGCACTTATTCAAAAATGCTTAGGTGGCTGTGCGGCAGCGGACTCTTAGGCCGACATGTCTTCTCGTTCATCGGCGGCAAGCTGGCCACAGGCTGCCGCGATTTCATCGCCCTTGGTATCGCGCACGGTGCACGGCACTCCCTGTGCCTGGACGCGGCGCACGAATTCATTAAGCCGCGCCTTGGGGGCTGCATCCCATTCCGAGCCCGGCGTCGGGTTGAGCGGGATCACGTTGACGTGCACCTTGGAGCCGAGCTTCTGGTGCAGCTTGCGGCCCAGGATATCGGCGCGGAAATCTTGGTCATTCTTATCCCGAATAAGGGCGTACTCGATAGACACGCGGCGGGCGGATTTATCGGCGTAGTATCGTGCTGCGTCGAGGACCTCATCGACGGACCAGCGGTTATTTACCGGAACCAGGCTATCGCGCAGCTCATCATCCGGGGTGTGCAGCGAAACCGCAAGTGTGCAGGCAAGGTCTTCGTCCGCGAGCTTGCGGATGGCAGGTGCCAAGCCCACGGTGGATACGGTCACATTGCGCTGTGAGAGCCCAAAGCCCGTTCCATCTTGGCCGGTAATCTGGCGCACCGCCTGGACCACGCGCTTGTAGTTTGCCAGCGGCTCGCCCATGCCCATGAAGACCACATTGGACAAGCGTCCGCCTTCGGCCGCCATCGCCGCGGCTGCATGGCGGAACTGCTCGACGATTTCGCCGGTAGAAAGGTTGCGGTCTAGTCCGCCCTGGCCGGTAGCACAGAACGGGCAGGCCATTCCGCAGCCGGCCTGGGAAGAAATGCACAAGGTAGCGCGGCCGGGATAGCGCATCAGTACGGACTCCAATAAGGTGCCGTCGTGCAAGCGCCACAAGGACTTGGTGGTTTCCCCATCGTCGGTAGAAGTCGTACGAATAGGCTTCATGAGCTCAGGGAAGAAGGCCTCCTTGACCTCCTCGCGCTTGCCGGCGGGGATATCTGTCATCTCTTCGACGTCGTCGGTGAGATGCTCGTAGTAGTGCTTGGCAATTTGCTTAGCACGGAATTTAGGTAGGCCAATTTCTGCGAGCTTATCGATGCGCTCGCTTTCAGAGAGATCCGCAAAGTGCTTGGGCGGCAGACCGCGCCGCGGCGCGGAGAAGTTAAGTTTTACTGGTTGAGCCATAATAACGCCCATCTTTCCACGGTTTACCGGTACTTTTCCAATTGGGAAGGCCTCAATTTATAGCCAAGTGGAATTTTGGAAGGGTTTACAGAAATAATGGACATATGACCACTCCGAAATACCCCGAAGATGACTTTTCCGCTTCCGATGATGAGGCCACCGCGGCAAGCGATAATGCCGCTTTGGCCGAAACCGGAAGCAAGGAAGTCTCCACCGATGCCGGCGCCGGCACCACCGAGCCCGCTGCCGCACCACAAAAAGCCCAAGGTTCGTTCGCCGCTAGCACCTGGGCAGCGCTCATTGTCGGTTTCCTCTTGCTAATCGTGTTGATCATCTTCATCATGCAAAACCAGCAAGAAGTGCCGATGAACTTCCTGGGCTGGTCGGGGCAGTTCCCAGCGGGCATTGCCTACCTGATGTTTACCATCGGCGGCGCGCTCATCATGGCGCTAGTAGGTGTGTGGCGCATGCTTGAATTGCGCCGCCAATTGCGCAAGCAGGCCGAAGGCTAAAAGAGCTCTACTGCCGCCCTCCTCCCTGCTCCGAGATTTTTCGGTGACGAAGCGGGAAGCGGGCGGTTTATGCGCAGCACCCTTATACGCGGTGGCTGCAACCCGGTTTAGACCGCGAAGTTTGCCATGAGGCTCATGGCCACCCAGGTAACCATGGCAGAGGGAAGCATGCCATCAAGGCGGTCCATCAAACCACCATGCCCGGGGAGGATGTGGGACATATCTTTAATGCCCAGCTCTCGCTTAAATTGCGATTCCACCAAGTCACCCAATGAGGCGCAAATAACAAGGCCGAGCCCCATCAAGGCGCCGATCCACGCCGAATGGTGCAAGAGGAAATGGACGGACACCGCACCAACGATGACACCGAAGCCAATGGAGCCGCAAAAGCCCTCCCACGATTTCTTCGGGCTCACGGCCGGTGCCATGGGGTGGGAGCCAAACATCACGCCGACGATATAGCCGCCCGTATCGGAGGCGACCACGCACAGCATGAAGACCACGATGGAAGCGGCGCCGCTGGCCACCGGGGTAGAAATCAACGACAGCATCGCTGCAAAAGTCGCGAAAAGCGGAATCCACGTGAGCACGAAAATGCCGACGGACATGTCCCGCAGGTAATTGATGGGAGGGCGATGCCGCCCGTTATGGAAAAGCCTGCCGAACATCAAAATGAGTACGGCGGTGACGTAGACGGCCACGAGGCCGGGCGCGCCAAGCGGCCAGGAAATCCACACCATGGCCTGGCCCAAGATGATTAACAGCGTGCGCGGGATATAGTATGAATTCTCCCGCAAGCGGGTAAGAACTTCCCACATGGCCCCGCCGACTGCGACGGCAACCACCGCATACCAGGCCAAGGGGCCAGCCCACACGGCGAGGACAACGAGGGCGCCGAGCCCCACGCCTACTCCAATAGCCGCCGGCAAGTCACGGCCTGGGCCATTTTTCGGCTGCGGCAATCGGCGGTTCAAGGCGTCACTCACCGTGACCGGCTCCTTTCACTTGACGTTGTATGCGCGTCGCGGGGCTTATCTATTTCCTATACAAAAATACTACGTACAGAAAAGCGCCGCCGGCCGAGGTGGGCGCGGCGGCAGTGGAAAAGACCTAGACCTCCATCAATTCGGATTCCTTGTTTTCCACCAGCTTGTCAACCTGCTCGACATAGCCAGCGGTAATCTTTTCCATTTCCTTTTCTGCGGCAAGGACCTCATCCTCGCCTTCTTCGCCATCCTTTTGAAGCTTCTTCAGCTGTTCCATGGCCTTGCGGCGGATATTGCGGATGGCAATCTTGCCGTCTTCGCCCTTACTCTTGGCCAGCTTGACCATTTCCTTACGGCGTTCCTCGGTCAACTGCGGAACGGTCACGCGCAAAACGTGGCCATCGTTGGTGGGGTTAACACCCAAATCCGAGTTGCGGATGGAGTTTTCAATCTCTTGGATCATGGACTGCTCGTAGGGCTTGATGAGCAACATGCGCGGCTCTGGCACGGAGATGGTAGCCATCTGAGTAATCGGGGTCGGCGCACCGTAGTATTCCGCGATGAGTCCGTTGAACATCGCCGGGTTCGCGCGGCCGGTGCGAATGGTCACCAGCTGCTCGCGGGTGTGCTCGACGGAAGCGGTCATGTGTTCTTCGGCTTCGAGCTGAATGTCATCGATCATGAGGCTGAATCATCCTTCAACGTTGAGGGGTAGCTGTATAAAAGGTAGCAGGTTCTGTGCCGTTTTAGAATTAGGACTGCACCAGCGTGCCGATAACCTGGCCGCTTGCGGCGCGGGCAATATTCCCCTCTTCCAAGAGGTTGAAGACCAAGATCGGCATGTCATTGTCCATGCACAGGCTAAAGGCGGTTGCATCGGCTACCTTGAGTCCCTTTTCAATAACCTCGCGCGGAGTGATTCGGGTGTAGAGCTCCGCATCGGGGTTCGTGCGTGGGTCGTCGGAGTACACGCCATCAACACCCTTGGCCAGGAAGAGGACATCGGCGCCGATTTCCAGGGCGCGCTGCGCGGCGGTGGTATCCGTGGAAAAGTACGGCATGCCCATGCCGGCACCGAAGATAACGACGCGGCCCTTCTCAAGGTGGCGGTCAGCGCGCAGTGGCAGGTACGGCTCGGCGATTTGCGCCATGTTGATAGAGGTTTGCACGCGGCAATCAACGCCCTTTTGCTTCAAGAAGTCCTGCAGGGCCAACGAGTTCATGACCGTACCCAGCATTCCCATGTAGTCAGAGCGGGCGCGGTCCATGCCGCGCTGTGAAAGCTCTGCACCGCGGAAGAAGTTGCCGCCGCCGATCACCACGGCGATTTCGATGCCCTGCTCGGCCACTTCAGCGATTTGGCGAGCAACGTTATCGACAACGTCTGGGTCGATGCCAACCTTGCCGCCGCCAAACATTTCGCCGCCGAGTTTCAGCATTACTCGTTTGTATCCGGTTCGCTTCTCGTCTGCAGAAGTCACGCCTTCATCGTCTCCTTTTGCGCGGGCTGATTTATTTCTTTTCCATCTTACCTACACTGTCCCCGCTTCCCCACACCGCACCGCAGCCCGGCAGGCGCCCCTTCCCCATCGCCTCTAGACAGCAGAAAAGCCCACCGAGAGGGTGTACCTCCCGTGGGCTTTAAAGGCTAAAAAGCGGCTGAGGCTTAAGCGCCAACCTCGTAGCGGACGAAGCCGGTGATGGTGGTGCCGGCCTCTTCTGCAACCTGCTTAACGGTCTTCTTGTTATCGGACAAGGAAGCCTGCTCCAGCAGAACAACGGACTTGTAGAAGCCGTTCAGGCGGCCTTCCACGATCTTTGGAAGAGCAGCCTCAGGCTTGCCCTCCTCGCGAGTGGTGGCCTCAGCGATGGAGCGCTCCTTCTCGACGATCTCTGCAGGAACGTCTTCGCGCTTCAGGTACTCAGCGTTCATAGCTGCAATCTGCAGAGCGGCAGCGTGTGCGCCTTCCTTGTTACCTTCGTAGGAAACCAAGACACCGACTGCAGGAGGCAGGTCAGCGGAGCGCTGGTGCAGGTAGACAGCAACATTGTCGCCATCAACGGTGACTGCACGACGTGCCTGCAGCTTCTCACCGGTCTTTGCGGACTCCTGGTCAACGAACTCGGAGACCTTCTGGCCCTCGATCTCTACGTTGTTGAGTTCTTCCGGGGAGTTAGCCTTGGCTGCGGCTGCAGCTTCAACAATCTTCTTGGCGAAGGACTGGAAGCCCTCGTTCTTTGCCACGAAGTCGGTCTCGCAATTGATCTCAACCATGGTGTTGCCGGATACGGCAACGAGGCCCTCGGTAGCCTCGCGGTCAGCGCGCTTGGACACGTTCTTCGCACCCTTGATGCGCAGGAATTCAACGGCCTTGTCGTAGTCGCCGCCGTTTTCTTCCAGGGCCTTCTTGCAATCGAGCATGCCGGAGCCAGTTGCTTCGCGCAGTGCCTTCACGTCTGCAGCAGTGTAGTTCGCCATAGTTAGGGCGATCCTCCTTGAAAATCAGTCAGTGTTCGTTGAAACAGCGTAGCCGAAGAAACGGTCTCGCGCCGTCTTTGGGTGGGGGTATCTACCCCAGTTTCCTTCATCAATGCGATTGTACGGAGGCTAGTTTTAGCCGCCTCCAGCATAGATAAAAGTAACCCCCACCGCCGTAGCACACGGTGGTAGGGGTTAGGTAAACAGCCTTGTACAGGAATTATTCCCTAGCTGCCCCACACCAAGATGTGCGTGGGGTATTCAATTAAGTGCAGTTAAGAAAGAATCCTCACAAGAGGCAGGCCTACTGTGCAGGCTTGTCTGCGGGGGCTTCCTCAGCCTTTTCTGCAGAAGCAGGATCGGATGCGGCTGCAGCAGCCTCAGCATCGCGCTGTTCCTTCTCTGCGGAATCGCCGGCAGCTTCCTTAGCGGCTGCAAGCTGGCGCTCCTCGCGAGCCTTCTTGCCCTCTTCGACGGCGGAAGCCACGATGCCGGACAGCAGCTTGGTGGAACGGATTGCGTCATCGTTGCCTGGGATCGGGAAGTCAACGTCATCCGGGTCGCAGTTGGTGTCCAGGATGGCAACAACCGGGATGTTCAGCTTGTGGGCTTCCTTAACCGCGATGTGCTCCTTGTTGGTGTCAACAATCCACAGTGCGGACGGGGTCTTGGCCATCTCAGAGATGCCGCCCAGAACGCGCTCAAGCTTGGCGCGCTCGCGGTTGAGCATCAGAACTTCCTTCTTGGTGCGGCCCTTGTAGCCGTCCTCGCGCTCATCCATAGCCTGAAGTTCCTTCATGCGCTTCAGACGCTTGGACACGGTCTGGAAGTTGGTGAGCATGCCGCCCAACCAGCGGTGGTTGACATAAGGCATGCCGACGCGGGTTGCTTCTTCAGCAACTGCTTCCTGCGCCTGCTTCTTGGTGCCAACGAAAAGGATGGTGCCACCGTGAGCGACGGTTTCCTTAACGAACTCGTATGCCTCATCGATGTAGGTCAGCGTCTGCTGCAGGTCGATGATGTAGATGCCGTTACGGTCGGTGAAGATGAAACGACGCATCTTCGGGTTCCAGCGACGGGTCTGGTGGCCAAAGTGCACACCAGCGTCGAGGAGCTCGCGCATGGTTACAACTGCCATGATTCGCTCGCTTTCTTTTACTTGTCTTTCGGTTTTCCAAATGTGCGGTGTTTTATTCCGCACCCTAGCAACGAAGGCCCTGCCAACACCTTGTTTCCAAGGACCACGTCAGCTGCCGGGCCGCCACACCCTTAACGCAGGATGCAACAACTTCGTCGCGCGTAGTCAATGCCTCCGTGAGGGTTAACTCCCAGCGGACACACTGCTATGAAAGACAATAATCCCAGCCAGCTAGATTTTCCAAACCGAACAAGCACTTTTCCACAAGTTTCTTTGGACGTTTCGCCTCGATTGTCACTCGGGTTTCTTCCACCCCACCGCTGCCAGTTTATCCACAGCCAGCCCACGCTTCGCAGGACATTATTTGCCCTGGCGCTACACACTGTGCCCCATGAACCTTTTTCCACGACCACGCAATAATGCCGCTTGCAGATGCCCCCTTATCCCCACCCTCGCCACCACCCTCACTGGTGCGCTCGTGCTACTGTGCGCGGCACCCGCTGCCGCATACGTCGATCCCGCCTCGGGTAAACCGCGCCCGGTTCGGGTGCTGCGCGGCTTTGATAAGCCCGAGCATAAGTGGAGCGCTGGCCACCGCGGCGTCGATATGGACCTAAGAATTGGCGGCCGCGTCGTCGCCGCCGAATCCGGCACCGTCGCTTTTGTCGGCACCGTCGCTGGAACCCCGGTCATTTCGATAGACCATGCAGATGGCATTCGTACCACGTATCAACCCGTGCACGCGAGCGTCACCCAAGGCCAAGAAGTGCGCGAGGGCCAAACCATAGGAAAACTCGGCCACCCAGTAGACGGCACACCAGGACTGCATTGGGGCGCGCGGATTGCCAAGGACAGCTACATTGACCCATTAAGCCTGCTGGATATGCCGGTTATCCGCCTCAAGCCTTTATAAGAATCACTCAGGCCCGCGGGTGGGCCTGGGAATAGACCTGCTTTAGCCGTTTTGCGGAAACATGCGTATAGATTTGCGTGGTACTCAAAGACGAGTGTCCCAATAACTCTTGGACCACGCGCAGGTCCGCGCCGCCTTCTAAAAGATGTGTAGCCGCAAGGTGTCGCACCCCGTGCGGCGTTAGGCCGCTTGTGCCGGTAACCGTGGCGGCTTTGTCTACGATGCGCCGCACCTGGCGCTGGTCAATGCGCGCTCCCCTGCTGCCTACAAAGATGGCCTGGGTTTCTCCCCGCGCCATTTCTTTGCGCCCGCCGTCTATCCACTGCTGCAGGGCATCGGTTGCGGCGGCACCAAAGGGCACGACCCGTTGCTTATTTCCCTTACCGGTTACACGTGCGGTGGACCGCTTAAAGTCCACGTCTTCTAGATCGAGGCGGACCAATTCCGCCACGCGCATTCCGGTGGCATAAAGGAGCTCCAAAATGGCACTATCGCGCTGAAAATGTGCTTCATCGACAGAAACGGCGTTGCCCACAAGTTCGCCCGCCTGCTGCGGTGCCATGACTGTTGGGAGATGCTGGCCCACCTTCGGTGTTACCAATCGTGCCGCAACATCGCGGGTGAGGTAGCCTTCCCTTTCCGCCCAGGTAGAAAAGGCTTTCACTGAGGCAGTCCTGCGCGCCAGCGTTGCGCGCGCCTTTCCTTCTGCGACCGCGTTGCCCAGCCACTGCCGCAGGTTATTGAGGTTAAAGTCCTCAAAGGTATCGATGTCTTGAGCCAGGTTTTTTAAGTCCGCGCGGTAGCCACGCACCGTGGCCTCCGCACGGCCCTTGACGCAGAGTTGGAAGTCCGCAAAGTCCTCGATGGCCTCGTCCATTTGCCCGACCGGGCCACGACTTTCTGCGGCCTTCCGTTTATCACTCATACCCCACGAGTTTACTTGCTTTTCAGCCCATCTCTAAGCGAACCCAGTTATTCCCCTCCCGCACGATCACACACATTTTCTCTAGGGCAAGCAATAAGTGGATAGTAAGGGGCAGGCGGAATCCCGCGTCCCGCGCAATATCTTCAGCAGTAGCCGGAGGGCTGCCCGGCGGCGGGGTCGCATCAAAGACCCGCAGCTCATTCCGCGATAGTCGCTGCGTTAAAGACGCCGCAAAATTCATTTCATACTGCGCCTCCGGATCAACCGTCCCGGCGCGGCCCACCAGGGCGCGGACTTCGTCAGCACTGGCGACCATCTGGGCTCGTCCATCCTGGATGCGCTGGTGGCACCCGAGCGAACCGCTCGTCGTAATTGGTCCCGGCACGGCCATGGCAACGCGCCCCAAGGCTTCTGCCCAGTTGAGGGTATTAAGCGCGCCCGAGCGATATGCCGCTTCCATGACCACGATTCCTTGGCTTAGCGCAGCAACAAGGCGGTTGCGAATGAGGAAGCGATGCCGCTTGGGTGCTGTCTCGGGAGCGAATTCGGAGACGATGCAGCCATTATCGGCTATCTGGTCAAAGAGTCCACCATTGCGGGCCGGGTAATTCTTGTCGATTCCGCACGCGGCGACCGCGATGGTGCGCCCCGCATTGTGCAAGGCGGTCTCATGCGCCACGGTATCTACTCCCAAAGCCCCGCCGGAGACGATAGTCCACTGATGGTTCACTAGGCCTGAGACCACACTTTGGGTTGCCTGCCACCCGTAGCGCGAAATGGCGCGCGTGCCCACGATTCCCACGGCCTGCCCTACCTCGGGTTTAAGCGCTGAGCCGCGTACCCACAAGCTATGCGGCGGTACTGCTTGCTCATCGAATGTGGCCGGCGCGTCCGCGCCATTCTGGTAAAAACCAAAGGCAGAAGAAAACGCCTCGGCTGGCCACTCGGGGCTATCGGCAGTGATCAATCGCGCCCCCACGCGCTCTGCGGCGGCGAGGTCTTCTTTTTGCCGCACCCAATCAAACCGTGAGGCGGTGCGCGCTAAGAGAGACCCGATCCAATCGGCTCGGTGATAAATCCCGTGGGCAATCTCTTCGGCCGAATGATGTTCCAGCAAGGCCTGCAAGGAGGCGGACGGGCCTTCCACCACGCGATTGAGATATACCCATGTGGCAAGTGGAGTCGATAAATCAAGATCGCTCATGCCGAAATCCTCCCTACCGTTTGGCTCGAACGAAGGTCGAGGGCTTGACCCACTTCCGCAAGATCGGGTGTGGAACTGCCGTGCAAGTCGGCCAAGGTCCACGACACGCGCAGGACGCGGTCGATGCCGCGCTGCGAAATCTCGCCCTCGGCAAGGTAGGCAGACAACATGATCATCGCGGACTCAGATGCGGGGCGGTGCCGGCGCAAATAGGACGAGGGCACGGCGCCGTTGACGCGGGCGGGAATGCCGTCGGCCGCCCAGCGCGCCCGGGCACGGTCGCGGGCTGCGGCGACCCGCTCGGCAATGGCGGCAGAGGATTCTTCGCCCTCAGCATTGATGGTGGCTGACTGTCCGGAGAGGGTGACCACCATGTCCAAGCGGTCGCGCAACGGCCCGGAGAGATTCGATAGATAATGAAGCCGGTCATGCGGATTGCACGTGCATTGAGAGGGATCCTCGGCGGCGCACCGACAGGGGTTAGCGGCCATAATCAGTTGGAATCGCGCCGGGTAGTCAATCTCCTGCTGCGCGCGTGCCAGGCGTACATGACCTTCTTCTAAAGGCGCGCGCATGCCGTCGAGGACTGGGGCGCTTACCTCGCTGACCTCATCGAGGAAGAGCACCCCATTATGGGCCAGGCTCACCGCCCCTGGGCGAGGATGGCCGCTTCCACCACCAAGGAGCGCCGCACGGGTAACCGAAGAGTGCGGGGCGATGAAGGGCGCGTGGGAGACCACTTCACCGGGGGTCCCCGTGAGCGAGTGGACCGCGGTGGTTTCTACCATCTGGTCTGGGCTTAGCGCCGGAAGAATGCTGGGCAGGCGCGAGGCGATCATGGATTTTCCCGAGCCTGGTGGGCCAATCATCAACAGGTGGTGCCCACCGGCGGCAGCGACTTCCGCCGCCCACTTGGCATGGTGTTGTCCGGCTATATCGCAGAAATCTAGCCGCTCCTGTGCGGGCGCCGGTGCGGGTTGATCAGAGCAGCACTCGGCCGCGCGGGGCAGGTCGCGCTCTCCAAGCGCCCACGCAAAGGCATCAAAGAGCGTGGCTGCAACCAGCACATTCAAATCGGGAACGAGGGTGGCCTCGGCCGCATTTCCTGGCGGAATAACCAGCGTAGAAATGCCCTCCTCGCGGGCGGCGAGAAGCGCAGGGATAATGCCGGGTACTGCTCTAACCGTGCCGTCCAGGCCCAGTTCCCCGAGCACCAGAGTTTCTTCAAGGACCCGGTTGGGTGACTGCACGGAGCGCGCGTAGTCAGCGCCGTGCTGTTCTACGTGGGCGGCGAGAATCGCAAGGGCCATGGGCAAATCAAAGTGGGAACCTGATTTTGGGAGCGAGGCCGGCGACATGGAGACGATGACCTTGGTTTTCGGCCATGGCAGGCGGGAATTCGCGGCGGCGGTCTTGATGCGGTCGCGGGATTCAGATATCGCGGTATCCGCATGCCCCACCACATGGATTCCGGGCAGGCCATGCCCTACGTTGGCTTCGACGTTGATGACGCGGGCGAGCACGCCGTGTAGGGAGACTGCTAGGCATTTACCGAGAGCCATCGTCGACCCCCGTAAAGTGCTCTAATTCAAAACCCTCGCCATTGACCACGAGAGCAATGACATCGAAGCGTACGGTAGCCAGCGGCTTGCCGTCTAGCCACTGGACGGCGGCCCTGCGCATGCGGGCAAGCTTGTGTGGGGTCACCGCCTCGGCTGTGCCAAAGCTCGCGGTAGAGCGGGTTTTTACCTCTACGAAGACGATCGTGCCATCGGGCTCGCGGGCAATAAGGTCGATTTCTCCCACTCGGTAGGAGACGTTGGCGGCGATGATATCGGATCCGCGCTCGCGGAGGTAGCGCGCGGCGAATGATTCTCCCCGCTTTCCCAGTTCTTGCCTGTGCCGGGGGTGCTTCGTAGCGAGGTGTTTATCGGATGCAAATTGCATGTGCGGCGTCCTTTTCTTTCGTGCTGTTTGTGCTGCACGCACAGAACACCGCAGGATGCGGGCCGGATACAAGCCCGAAAACCAGAAAACCGCCGCGGATGTGAATAACTTCGGCATCACGAAGAGTTATCCACAGCTGCGGCGGTATGAAGCGGGCGCCGGGTTGACAGGCGCCCAGTGCCCTAGTCCGGCATGATGAAATCCGGCTTGTCCAGTTCCTCGATATTGACGTCCTTGTAGGTAATGACGCGGACGTAGCGCACGAATCGGGCGGAACGGTACATATCCCACACCCAGGCATCGGACATGCGCACCTCGTAGTACACATCGGGCCCGGCGGTATGGGGAATCAGTTCTACGGCATTGGCCAGGTAGAAACGTCGTTCGGTTTCTACGACATAAGAAAACTGGCTGACGACATCGCGATATTCGCGGTAAAGGGACAGCTCTACCTCTGCCTCGTAGTTTTCGAGTTCCTCTGCACTCACTGTGGACCTCCAAAATATGGGATAGCTCGCCCTAGCTTAGCGCGCAGAAACCACAATTTTCGCTAGGCACGCGCAGTGAATTGGGCATGCGCGCGCTGCACATTGCTGTAGCTCATGCGGTGTTCTGGACTCGCCCCCAAAGCGGCAATCGCGGCCTCGTGCGCCTTGGTTCCATAGCCCTTATGCCCAGCCAATCCATAACCCGGAAAGCGCTCGTCTAGATCCCGCATGAGGCGATCTCGGCTTACCTTGGCCAGCACGCTCGCCGCCGCAATGCACCGCGCCGCCGCGTCCCCACCAACGATGGGCAGGTGGGGTTGGGTGAGGCCGGGGATAAAGAGGGCATCGGAAAGCACATAGCCTGGGCGCTGTTCCAGGCGCGCTACTGCCCGGCGCATGCCTGAGGTATTGGCGTGTTGGATGCCACGCTTGTCGATGTCCCCCGCACCAATATGCACCACTGACCAGTCCACAGCCTTGTCTTTGATGATGGGAAAGAGTTTTTCGCGCTGGCGGGGCGTGAGCTTTTTGGAATCGGTTAAGGTATCCAATTCGCCCACGATGCGCTCGGGCAGGATGCAGGCGGCGATGGTGATGGGGCCACAGCACGCACCGCGGCCGGCTTCATCCACCCCAGCGACGGGGCCGAGCCCCGCCCGGGCCAGCGCCACCTCAAAGGTGCGCTGCTGCTTAAGCCGCCGCATCCTGGATATCCGGATCGTCGATGCCACCAAAGCGCGATACGGGCAGGACCACGGCTTCTACCTTGCCGCGCACGTTGTCCACCGGCACGGTGCCTTGCAGGTGATCGCCGATATGCGCGCGGGAATCCAGGGAATTGGTGCGGTTATCCCCCATGACCCACATATTGCCTTCTGGGACGGTCACGGGACCGAAGTATTGGCCGCCGCAGGCCTGCGAGCCGGAGCCGGGATCAACCGGGATCTCGGGCGGATCCAACGTGAAGCTCTGGTCTATCGGTGCACCATCCACCATCACCGCGGAATCGCCCTCCTCACACTTGACCGTCTGACCCTCGGTGGCGATAACGCGCTTGACCAGGATATTTTCCCCATTGGGCAAAAGCCCCACCGACGCCAAGGCGTTTTGGGCACCGCGCACCAGCACATTATCGGAGCGCTGCACCTCAAATTCCGTATTCCAAGACTCAGGGCCTTCAAATACCACGACATCGCCTGGGTCCGGGTCGTGGAAGTAATAGCTCATCTTCTGCACCGCAATGCGGTCATTATCGCAGCCAGTACAGCCATGCAGCGTGGGCTCCATCGACGCGGAGGGAATGACATACATCCGGCCAACGAATGCCTGCAATAAGACTAGGAGCACGAAGCCGCCTATGACCGGCGCAAGGAAATCGCGGGTGCGCAGGCGCTGTTGCTGTGGTTTAGCTTTGGATGTCTGGGTCATCGACCCCACCAATGCGGTTGAATGGCCAGAATACGAACTGCACCTTTCCGCGCACGTTATCTACTGGGATCGTGCCGTGGAAGTTATCGCCCATGTGGTAGCGCGAATCGGCAGATGCGGTGCGGTTATCTCCCATGACCCAGATATTATCCTCAGGCACCTTCACCGGGCCGAAATACGGGCCACCGCAGGCTTCCGATCCAGTCGATTCATCCACCGGGTAGGTCGGCGGATCCTGCACGTAATCCTGCTTGATGGGCTTGCCATCCACCATGACGGCGGGATCGCCTTCTTGGCAGGACACCGTCTGCCCGCCGGTGGCGATAACGCGTTTGACCAGGGTATTTTCATCTGGCGGTGCTAAGGAGATAAAGCTCAGCGCATCCTGAATGCCGTGAATGACAGCATTTGATGAGCGCGGGGAGACGTAACTCCCGTTCCAGTCGTCGGTGCCCTTAAAGACCACGACATCGCCTGGCTCTGGCCCCTTATCGCCGTAGTAAGAGACCTTTTCTGTAAAGATGCGGTCATTCGTGCATCCCTCACAGCCATGCAGCGTCGGCTCCATGGATCCTGAGGGAATCACGTATTGGCGGCCGATGAAGTTTTGGAATAGCCCCACGACCACCAGCACGGAGACGACGACTACGAGAGTCTCCAGCCACCACGGCATTTGTTTTTTCTCCGTGGTCGCTTCCTCCGCGGCCGCTTCTTTGCCCTGCGAGATGCTTTCGTTATTCACCCGTCAGATCCTAGCAACTGCGTGCCCGCGATCTGGATTGGCTCCCGTGACTGCGGGGCGATTCACAGGAAATCGAAATGATTCGAGGAGTGCACAATAAAAATCTCCCTCCCTTTCTAGCACTGTGCATGCAGGAAAGGAAGGGAGATAGGCGCTGCCCAGGGCGGGCGCTAGAACTAGCGACGCTCCTTGATGCGAGCCTTCTTGCCGCGCAGATCGCGCAGGTAGTACAGCTTCGCACGGCGAACGCGGCCGCGGCGGGAGACCTTGATGGACTCGAGGTTCGGGGAGTGAACCGGGAAGGTACGCTCTACGCCGATACCGAAGGAAACCTTACGCACGGTGAAGGTCTCGCGGATACCGGAGCCCTGGCGGCGGATGCAGATGCCCTTGAAGAGCTGTGCACGCTCGTTGTTACCCTCAATAACCTTGACGTTGACGTCAAGGTTATCGCCGGGGCGGAAGGACGGGATGTCGTCGCGCAGCTGCGCTGCATCGACCTTGTCGATAATGTTGGTCATGCCAATATTCCTTTTCAGTTTGGGACAGAGGACCCTGGCGGCCGGAGGCCTGACCGGTTCGTGCCCGTTACATAGAACGATGGATTATCTTTCCATAGGAACCGGCCAATTCCAAATTCCTCTACTTCGCGGATTTACTACCCTACCTGGGGCGAGCCGGGCGCGCAGCACGCCTTAGGCAGGCATGGGCGAGCGGAGGATGGAGTGGTGCTCATCGAGGATCTTTGCCGTGCCCAGGTATCGCGCCCGGAAGACCAAGTACGACGCCACCACGGCACCCACCGTGATACTAAAGAGGATAATGATGCTGCTCCAGAAGGTGCCATCATGAATGCCGTCGGTAGCGCGGGTAAACGCGTCCTTGGCGTAGGACATCGGGTGGAAAGGGTGCAACAGGCTGAGCGCGCGCGGAATCGCCAGGACCGGCCAGACCCCGCCAAAGACCATCACGCCCAGGGCGAACGCGCCGGCTGCAAAGATCGAACCGATCTTGCGCCCGAAGGTAATCAGGAAGAACTGGTAGGTCGCCGCACCCACGGCGGAAATCGCGGCGAGCACGAGCGCGATCATGGACCAGCTTGCCGGCTGCCACCCCAGGGTGGAAGACATCAGGGCCATAAACACCAGTATAAGGAAGTTCAGGCCGGTCAACGCGGCAAAGGCACCGAATACGCTGCGGGCCGGGCTGGTGGCGCGGGCTCCCCGGCGCGCCATGTAGTACGGCAGCGTCATCGCCAAGAGCAGCATGACGAGGAAGCCGAATACGAGCACGAAGAGCATGGAGGCGCCGCCGGTAATATTCTTTTCGGTCGGGTCCGCTGGGTTGACCACCGTCTGCACGGGATGGACATTGGATGCGGTGAAGTTAATGGGAACCGCTATATTTTGTGCGGAATCCTCTGGGCGGGAAATGGTAGGGGCCTTGGCGGCGCCTTCGGCAAGCTTCGTAGATAGCTCGCCAGAGCCTTCCTTGAGGCGGTCCAAGCCGCCCTTGAGCTCGGCTCCGCCTTCAGCCAGGCGGCCGGTGCCCTCCTTGAGCGCGCCCGTGCCATCGTGGAGGCGGGAGGCACCGTCCTGCAGGCGGGTCGCACCATCCTGCAACTGCGAGGTACCGTCGCTAAGCCTGCCAACTCCGCCGCGCAGCTCCTTGATGCCATCGGACAGGCGGTGTGCACCGCCGTTCAGTGTGGTCAGCCCGCCGAGGTATTCCGATTGCGGGTCGGACAGGTTGTAGTGCAGCTGCCCGGTGCCTGCGGAAAGCTTCTCCAGCTGTCCCACCATATTTCCACTAGAGGCGGGATCGAGCCTGGATACCAACGAGTAGAGCTGATCCGCTTGCTGGGTCATACCGAGCCCGCGCAAGATATCTACCAGCTGGGTAAGGCCAGGTACCACGGCTTGGGCTTGCTTCAGCACGGGGATGAGCATGCCGGTGAGTTGATTGACCCCGGCATCGATCTGGCCCACACCATCGGCAAGGCGGCCGGTACCGGCAAGGAGCTTATCGGAGCCATCGGCAAGCCGGGAGGCACCGTCATCGAGGCGCGCCGCGCCATCACTCAGTTTGCCTGCACCATCATTCAACCGCCCGACGCCGTCATTGAGCCGCGTCGTTCCGTTGAGGAGCTCGGCTGTGCCGTTATTGAGCGTGCCCGCACCGTTGTCGAGCTTGTTGATGCCCTCAACCGCGCGCCCGCCGCCCTCTTGCAGCTTTCCAGCGCCCTCATCGAGGCGCCCCGCGCCGTCCGCGGCATTGCCCAGGCCGTCGCTCAGCTTAGTAAGCCCCTCAATAACCTGGTCGGCGTACTTTTTGGAAATGGCGTTTTCCACGCTCGTTTGTACCTGCGGAATAAGGCTGGAGGAAATCACCGAGCCATTCGTGCCGTAATAGTCATTCGTAGCGAAGTTGATCTCCGGTTTTTCGGGCTTATCGCTGATGATGGTCACGGCCTGCTCAGAAAAGTTCTTCGGGATAGTCACCACCATCAAGTACTTGCCCTTGACCAGACCCTCATCACCTTCTTCCTTATTGACCTCAGAGAATTTGAGGTAATCGGTCTCTAGCAGGCCCTCGACCACTTGGTCGCCATAGTTGGTGTGCTTGCCCTGCTTGTCCACGCCGGCGTCTTCATTGACCACTGCGAGGTCAATATTGCGCATGTACTTGGATGGATCCCACATGGCCCACATCATGGTTCCGGCCACGATGATGGGCGCAACGAGGAAGAATACGATAAGCACCCGCGACAAAGCGCTGCGTGGGCGCCAGTCCAGGAGGCGGTGCCAGCCCAGCACTCCCCGGCCCTTATGTTCCTCGCCGCTTATCGAGGCCATCGCTGCGGTGTCCTCGGCACCGTGACCGCTATCGGCCGCACGACTCATAGTTGTCTCCTTATGGCAGTAGTTCAGCGTCCCCCTTGCCCCCATCTGCCCAGGAGCACCTCGCTGAAGCAGGAGAAGAAGGACGCCATTTACTTAGTTTTGCCAAACTTACCATTATTGGATGCGGGAGTCCGCATCGATTGTAATGTGGCGGTCATATTTTTCGGGTCGTCCGCGGTTGGCGGGGATATTTTCCCCACCGCGGCCTCAAGCAGCGGCCCACCCTGCGGTGCTGGTAGGCCGCTGCACAGAGAAGCTAGAAGCCGGCCTTCTTCAGGGCATCGGCCATGGTCCCCTTGGCTGCCGGGCGCCCGCGGGAGCCTCCACGATCGGAGTTGCGTCCGCCCTTCTTCCCCGCTGCGCGCGAAGGCTTTTGACCGCCGCGCTTGCCGGATCCGCGCTGCGAGTCGCCGCCACGGCGCTTCGGCGCGGGCTGGCCCGGCTCATCATCCAGCCGCAGCGATAGGCCGATGCGCTGGCGATCGACGTCGACCTCCATCACCTTGACCTTGACCACCTGGCCGGAGCGCACGACCTCATGGGGATCAGAAACAAACTGATGGCTCATTGCAGAGACATGGACGAGTCCGTCTTGGTGCACGCCGATATCCACAAACGCGCCGAAGGCCGCGACGTTGGTGACCGTGCCCTCCAGCACCATGCCTGGGGTAAGGTCAGAGACCTTATGCACGCCTTCTTTAAAGGTGGCGGTCTTAAACTCAGGGCGCGGATCGCGGCCGGGCTTATCCAGCTCGGCGATGATATCGCTCACAGTTGGGATACCGAAGGTTTCATCGGCGAAATTGGCGGGATCCAGCTTGTCCAGCACGCGGGTATTGCCAATGAGCTCGCCGATGCCCAGCCCCGTCTGCTCCGCTATCCGCGTCACGATGGGATAGGCCTCCGGGTGAACCGCGGACGCATCGAGCGGGTCCGCTCCCCCATTAATGCGCAGGAAGCCGGCGGACTGTTCAAAGGCCTTCGGCCCCAGGCGCGGCACCTTCTTCAGCTCCTTGCGGGTGGCAAAAGAGCCGTTGTCATTGCGGTAGGCCACGATATTGGCGGCAATGGTGGGGTTAATACCCGCCACGCGCTCCAATAGCGGCGCCGAGGCCGTATTGAGATCAACGCCAACGCCATTGACGGTGCTTTCCACCACGCCATCCAGCGTGCGCGCCAGCGACGTCTGGTTCACATCGTGCTGATACTGGCCCACGCCGATGGCCTTAGGATCGATCTTCACCAGCTCTGCCAGCGGATCCTGCAGGCGCCGGGCGATGGAGACCGCCCCCCGCAGCGAGACGTCCATATCGGGAAATTCCTCCGCCGCCAACTGCGATGCGGAGTAGACCGATGCCCCGGATTCGGAGACCACGACGGGCGTCGGACGCTGGCCGCCAGCCTGCTTGAGCAGGTCAGCAATCTCGTGTGCAAGTTTTTCCGTTTCCCTAGACGCAGTGCCATTGCCGATGGCCATAAGGTCAACCGAGTGCCGCGCGCACAGCGTGGACAGGGTCTGCACCGCCTGCGACCACTGGTTTTGCGGCTGGTGAGGATCGACAATGGTGGTATCGAGCACCTTGCCCGTTTTATCCACCACGGCACACTTGGTGCCGTTGCGGTAGCCCGGATCGAGGCCGATCGTCGCGCGCTGGCCCGCAGGGGCAGCAAGCAGCACGTCGCGCAGGTTCGTGGCAAAGACCTTGAGGGCGCCTTCTTCTGCTACTTCTTTCAAGCGCATGCGCACATCCAGGCTGGAGGAAACATACAATTTGGTGCGCCATCCCCAGTGCACAGCGTTATCCAGCCACGCGGAGCTGCGATCCAGACCGAAGCGATCCGCAATGAGGTCCTCGTAGTCGGCATCGTCACCGGCATCCAGGTGCAGCTGCAGCACTCCCTCGTTCTCCCCGCGCAGGAGCGCCAGAATGCGGTGGGAAGGAAGCGAAGAAAAAGGCTCGTTGAAGTCGAAGTAATCCTTGAACTTCGCGCCCTCGGCTTCCTTCCCCTCTACCACCTGCGCCTGCATGGCACCCTGGTTAAACATGCGCTCGCGCACGCCACCGACCAAGTCTGCATCGAGTGCGAAGCGATCAATGAGGATGGAGCGCGCACCCTCGAGCGCCTTCTTGGTATCGGGAAAACCTTCCGTGAGATAGTCCTGCGCCAGTTCCTCCGGCTGGGCCTGCGGCTGCGCGATCAATGTATCGGTCAGCTCTTCCAAGCCGGCTTCGCGCGCGATATCCGCCTTTGTCTTTCGCCGCTTTTTATACGGCAGGTACAAATCCTCAAGCCGCGCCTTGGTATCGCAGGCAAGGATCTGGCCGCGCAGGTCATCGCTAAGCTTGCCCTGCTCATCAATGGCGGCAAGGACCGTCTCTTTGCGCTCTTCTAGCTCGCGCAGGTAGGTGGCCCGCTCTTCGATGGTGCGCAGTTGCGCGTCATCCAAACCACCCGTGACCTCCTTGCGATAGCGCGCAATGAAAGGCACGGTATTTCCCTCCGCAAGGAGTTTCAGCGCCGTCGAAACCTGGGTGTCTTGAGCGCCGATCTCCGCCGCGATGGTAGCCGCAATATTCACGTAGATTCCTCACACTTCTATTTCAAAGCTTGGTACGGGACCCACCCAATCTACCGCATGCCTTGTCCACCGCCCCGGCCTGCCACCGCCGGACACACAAAAATCCTCTCCCTCCCGCACGCTACAAGCAGGAAGAAGAGGAGTAAAAGACGCCCCGATTTAGTGGATGACTACCTCGGCCCGATCGCCGCCGGTGCAGCTTACCCGCGAGGAGCTGCCGGAGCAGTACATCGTATAGGTACCACCGGTAGTAGGAGAATAAACGCTCAAGGTGGCATCCGTTCCGCCGCCGGCCACCCAGTTATTCATGAAGGTGTTGTAGACGTTTTTGGCAAAGGCCTCTGAGGTTTTGCTCGTGGCCGCGTAATAGCTCGTGTAATCGCCCCACGAGTGCCCATTGCCACTGCTTGCAGCCGCCTGTGCTGGTGCGGGCGCGGGAGCCTGTTCGGTCTTGGTCACGGTAGCTTCACTGCCAGACTTCCCGTCGTCCTTGGCATCGACCTTGGTGGAGTCAACCTTTTGCTGGAATTGGCTTTCCTGCGCGGTGGCGCTGGACTTATTGCCATTTCCCTGCACGAAAAAGAATGCGGCAGCAGCAACGGCCAATAGCGCCACAACTCCCAAAATGATCGCCGCAATCATGGCCCCATTCCCGCCGCGACTCTGTTGCGGCTGAGAATACGCAGGGTACTGGTTGTACTGCGGCTGTTGGTTGTATCCGCCAAAGTCATTTCCATTGGGAGAAGTCATGCGAGAGAATCCTTGGAGAGCAAGTAAAAAATGCGAGTAAATGCTGCACTTACAGTAGCACTACCCAGCATCGATACACGTTTTTCTAGAGAGCTTTTCTTAAATTTCTTCGGAGGGTTCTGCGCTCCATACCGGCTCGGCCGACCACGCGAATTCGGTATGGCCGATTTCCGTGCTCCCCAACCACGCCGCGGTGGGCGGTAGGCACTCAGCAACCACCGGCGCGACGGAAGGCAGGGCTGCTGTGGTATCGCCATTGACGATGACCCGCCACAGCGGCGTTCCTTCCGCCGCGGTTCCATTGCTGAAGGCATATTCTTGAGCCAATGGGCTATCTTTCGGCGCCGATGGGGCAACCACGGTGGCAAAAATATTTACCGGCGTAAAACCTGCATCGCGTAATTTCTGCGGCATATCTTCCTGGCATCCTTCCCATTCTTCCTGGGTCATCAGCACAGAAAGATCCACGCTGACCTGCACTACTGTGGCTCTCCTTCAGATTCACGCTCGCGCACGTGCGCTAGATATGCCTTGTCCGCCTTGCTCAATTCCACGTGTTCCAATAACTCGGGGCGGCGCTGCCAGGTGCGCTCTAATGCTTGTTCCCTGCGCCACCTATCTACCAGCCCATGGTTTCCAGACGTCAAAACCTCCGGCACCGCAAGCCCGCGCCACTCCCGCGGCTTGGTATAGCTCGGTCCCTCTAACAGGCCATCAGAAAAGGAATCCTCCTCATGCGAGCGCTTATTGCCCAATACCCCGGGGATAAGGCGGACGACGGCTTCTGCAATCACCAATACGGCGACCTCCCCGCCAATGAGCACATAATCCCCGATGGATACCTCCCGAACGCGGTAGCGCTTCTTTGCATCTTCAACCACGCGCTGGTCGATGCCCTCGTAACGCCCACAGGCAAAAACAATATGCTCCTCGGTAGACCATGCCCGCGCATCCGCCTGGGTAAAAGGCGCGCCAGCCGGGGTGGGAACCAAGAGCAGCGGGAGATCGCTATCTTCACTGTTGCTCTCTCGCTCCTCGTGCGCCACTTCGGGGCCATACGCCTGAGCTTCGACGCCCTCTAATTCATCGTGGCGCGGGCGGTTGAGGTGCGGCAGGGAGGAGTCGAGTGTGGGAGCGGTGGTCCCGAGTGCGACATCGTCAAGCGCAGGGCCCCATACCTCAGGCTTCATAACCATTCCTGGGCCGCCGCCAAAGGGCGAGTCATCGACCGATTTATGCGCATCCGTGGCCCACTGGCGCAGATCGTGCACGCCCACCTCGAGGCGGCCCTGCTCGATGGCCTTGCCCAAAAGGGCATGGCGCAGCGGCTGCAGGTATTCCGGAAAGATGGTCACCACATCGAGCCTCATAGATCCAACAACCCTTCTGGGGGTTGGATGGTGCACGTGCCGGCTTCCACATCGACCTCGGGGACGATGGCATGGACAAAGGGAACCAAGGCGGAGCTGCCCGAAGCCAGCTCAACCTCCAAGAGGTCTTGGCTAGGCCCGTGCACGACGGAAACCACAGCTCCGATATCTTCCCCGTCGCGGATAACGCGCAAACCTTCGAGCTCATGATCATAAAAGCCCTCGTCATCATCTTCTAACGGGGCGGCGAAAAATTGGGTGCCGCGCAGGCTATCCGCTTGGGTGCGATCGGCAATTTCCTTGCACGTCACCAAAAGCCTGCCCTTGTGGCTGCGCACCGCAGAGATGGTCAACTCGTGTTCCTTGCGGCCCTGCCTTCCCTGCAGTTTTTCTCCCACTGCAAAGCGCACCTCAGGCTCATCGGTGGTGGGTTCTACCACCACTTCTCCCTTGATACCGTGCGACTTAATGACGCGCCCAATCATCAATTCCATGGCGCAAAGTTTACCGCATGCACCCCGTTGCCTTTATCTCCTGCCGCGTTCCCCACAATCCCGCCGCCAAGGATTAGGCTTGTGGCATGAACGACTCACCCAACCCTGCTTCCGAGCCACGCGGTGCACATCAGGAGGCACCGCACTCGCCCTTGATTGACCTTGACCTCGTAGCCTTGGCGCCTGCCACCGATCCTGAGCGCAAGCGCCCTGGGGTCAAGCGGGTCTTGAACGGTGAGCGCGCCAACCTCATCCTTTTTAGCTTCGCACCGGGGCAAACCTTGCCGGACCACAAAGCCGCCCACCCGATTACCGTGCAGGCCATACGCGGCGAGGTGAAGTTCACCTGCGGGGAGAAAACGGTCACCCTATCCCCGGGTAATATGGTGCACTTGCCGGCTTATACAGTACATAGCGTTGCCGCGCCCCAACCGGATGTTAATTTGGATTCGCCCGCACAACAGGCGGACGCGCAGCCTGCACTGATGCTTTTAACGATGCTTACGGGCTAATTGAAATACACACACGGTTAGGACAGATTTTGGATACAACGCAGTCTCATAACAAGCCTTATCACCACGGCAACCTCCACGACGAGCTGCTGCGCATCGCCGTGCAATTAGGCAAAGAAAAAGGTCCTGAGGCTATTACCATCCGCGCCGTCACCCGCGCGGCAGGAGTGTCCCCTACGTCCGCTTACCGGCACTTTAAGGACCAGGAAGAGCTACACGATAAGGTGGCCGAACTCGCCACCGATGAGCTCGTGCGCCGCCTGCACCGCACCACCAATGAAGCTGGTGACCTTGCCTTCCCCGATCACCTCGTGCAGATAGGTTTTGCCTACCTCGACTTCGCCCTGGATGAAACGAATTTCTTCCGCTGCATGCTGGAGTGGAAGGCGCTGCGCTTTATGCTCGGCGTGGACCCGTCAACCCCCGATGATCCAAAAAGCGAACACCTGAACCTGATTCAGCGCTACTTCGATCTCTTGGCGCGCCATGCGCAGGCCCTAGGCCAAACGCCCAAGAAAGAATACTTCCTGCACAATAGCTTGCTGTCCTGGTCCGCCGTCCACGGGTTTACCGTGCTTGCCATTGACGGCCCCCTGTCCAAGCTGCCGCGGGAAGAAATCTATAAGCTTTTCAAGCCCGTCGTCGCAGGCAGCCTGCGCGGAATGGACTTTGAAGATCCGGACGATGTATATGGCAATTACCCCCAGTTGCGCCCACACGATGGGGAGCATTAGGCACTAGCCTGCGGCGGCCGCGCGCTGGCCAAGCGCGCAAAGTCCCCCACTCGCCACCGTATGTCAATGCAACGATGGCAGGTGGGGGATGAAGTTTATGCAAGCGCCCTCTTATTGGTAGAGGGCGCTAGAAACCCGAGCAGATTACTCTGCGGACTCCTCAGAAGCTTCTGCTTCAGCGTCTGCTTCGCCGGCAGCAGCAGCGGCAGCCTCAGCTGCAGCAGCCTCTTCAGCTTCCTTCTTCTTCTTTGCTTCTTCCTTGGCCTTCTTCTTTTCGGTGATGGCCTCGATGGTTGGGCCGTTATTAGCCTCAGCCAATGCCTCGTTGAAGAGGTCCAGCTTGGACTTCTTCTCCTCAGCAACCTTCAGGGTGCCCTCTGCGCCCGGCAGGCCCTTGTGCTTCTGCCAGTCACCGGTGACCTTCAGCAGTGCCAAGACCGGCTCGGTGGGCTGTGCACCAACGGACAACCAGTGCTGTGCGCGCTCGGAGTCGATCTTGATGAGGGAAGGCTCTTCCTTCGGGTGGTAGATGCCGATGTTCTCGATGACCTTGCCGCTGCGGCGGGTACGAGCATCAGCGATAACTACGCGGTATTCAGCGGCGCGGATCTTACCTACGCGCTGCAGTTTAATTTTGACAGCCATGATGGCTCCTTTTCTAGTCACTGGGCAGTTCAGACACGCGCCTTTTAGCGCGCCGGTTCAACCCTTGGATTTTATCTGCGCGTGACGTACCGGCCGACCGTAGACGGGAACGGTGTTACGCAGAATGAAACGTCTCATTATCAGCAGCAATTCGCACCGCTGCGATAACCTGAACCATTTTAGCGTGTGCAGGCAGTATTTTAAAATCTCCGCTTCCCTACGCTTAGCCTGGGCTCGTTATGCTTCCGAGACCTTTAAAGAGTACCCTTATGAGCCGAATGCAATCCTTTGACCCTGAAGGCTTAAAAGTACGCCGCGTTTGTGCCTCCCACGGACAAGCGCACGAAATGACGTTTTATGACAACAGATTCCCCACGCAACTTTCGATATCGCTATGACCTCGACGGTCTGCGCGGTATCGCAATTGGCCTCGTAGTTATCTACCACGTCTTTGTCGGTCGTGTCTCTGGCGGCGTGGATGTCTTCTTACTGCTTTCCGGTTACTTCTTCTTAGGCTCCCAGCTGCGCTATGCCGGCAAGCCCAACGCATCTTTGAACCCCTGGTGGCCAATCTGGCGCACGTTGCGCCGCTTGGTGCCAAGCCTCGTTTTGGTCATCGGTGTGACGTATATCTTGGTGCGCCTTTTCACCCCGCAGCTCATGCGCACTGAATTTACCCAGCAAATCACGGCAACCATGCTGTACTACCAGAACTGGGAGCTGGCCCGCCAAAACGCCGACTACACCGCGGCCGCCGCCGATACTTCCCCGCTGCAGCATATGTGGTCGATGTCCGTGCAGGGCCAGTTTTACCTGATGGGCATTGCTTTCGCCCTCATTCTGGCCGCGATAATGAAACTGCGCCCGCAGGAGTCCTCGTTGCGCACCAGCCGCTTCCCCACGGTCAACCAGATTGCCGGTCCCATTCTCATCGTGGTGACCATCGCTTCCTTTGCCTATGCCTCGCGCCATGGGCTGCACGGAACGCCGGAGAACTACTACTCCACGTGGTCGCGCGCCTGGGAGCTGACCCTCGGCGCGGTACTTGCTATTTACGGCTCCGCCTGGAAGATTCCGGCCCGTTTTTATGACCTATTTACCGGCCTCGGCCTTTTCATGTTGGTCTTTACCGGCGCCATCATCGCAGAGACCACCGCCTATCCAGGTCCGCTATCGCTGTTGCCTCTGGGCGGCGCCGTGCTCATCATCTTGGGCGGTGGCGGCAAGATCTCCAAGGCCATGGCTTCTGGAAAGGCGCGTTGGCTAGGCGATGTCGCCTATCCGCTATACCTCTGGCACTGGCCGCTGCTCATTTTGTCCACCTCGTACTTGGGTCAGCAAACCCCGCCGTGGTGGCTGGGCATCATTATCATTGCCATCTCCCTGCTGCTTGCCGATGCCACGCACCGCTTCATCGAGCGCCCCTTGCGCCAGCACCGCAAGCGCCCCTTGGCAGAGGACCTTCCAGCCCACAAGGCTCTCTCCGGCCTATCCACCCGTGCTGGGGCCGGTCGGGCCATCGGCGGTGTCGTGGTCGCCAGCTGTGTCACCGCACTGCTTCTCATTCAGCCGCTGTGGCTGCGCACGCTGAATATCGCCGATGCGGAGATTCTCAACCCCAAGCAATATCCGGGCGCCACCACGTTCATTAATGACATCACCCCACCAGATGGCGTAGAGATCAAACCTGATCCCATCGTGGCCGGGGGCATCCAGCCGCCGGTCGCCGCAAACTGGTGCTTTGTTCCCGATAGCCAGCCCGCCGATTTCTTCTTTGAAACGCGCAGGGACGGCAAGACGCCGTGCATTTTCGGCGATACCAATTCCGAAAAAGAAGTCTATTTGGTGGGAGGATCCCACGCGGAGCAATACTCCTCTGCCCTCGACCACTTGGGCCGCGAGATGGGCTTCAAGCTGGTCCCCCTCCTGCGCCAAGGCTGCCCCATCGAGCTTGGCGATGACGTCACGGTCAGCCCCGAGTGCGCCGAGTGGGGCGAGCTGGTCATGGACCGCATTGCCGAGGCCCACCCAGCGCTGGTTATCTCCAATACCACCCGCCCGCAAAACGAATATGGGCATGGCCCCGATGCGGTCCCCGCCGGCTACCAAGCCTTCTGGGATGAGCTGTCCAAGCGCGATATCCCCTTCCTGGGCTTCCGCGATAACCCGTGGGGATTCGATGAAGACGGGGAGCCGCGCGAATTCGATGAGTGCTATGTAGCCAACGAGGATGCTGTGGGCTGTGGCATGCGATTCGAGCAGGTCTATCAACCTTATGATCCAGGCGCTGTAGTCCTATCGCAGTACGAGAACATGCTGTCCCTCGATACCGCGCCGTGGTTCTGCGATGCTAACGGCGATTGCCCGGTGGTCATTGGCAACACCATGGTCTACCGCGATATGCACCACATCACCAATGCCTTCGCGGATTCCGCGATACCGATGATCCGAGAAGCCCTTACGCCCTTCTTGAACGGCGAAAAGGTCCAGCAAGAGGCACCGGAAATCTCCCCCGAAGAGGCGGAGGCAGCACTAGAGGAATCGCCGGCTGCCCCCACCACCGGTGGCACGCGGCGCGCCAACCCAGTGCCGTATCCCAATACCCCGGAAAACGATCCGGTGTAAACGCTCCCGCGCGATGGCACGCACAAAGGTGGCCCATTACCTGCGAAGTAATGGGCCACCTTTTATTTATGACTCTGCGCGGCTACTTTTTGCCCTTGCCAAAGTTGAGGTTATCGAGGTCGATATTCTCCATGCCTTTCGGCATCTTGGGCATGCCGGGGATCTTTCCACCGCCGAGGCCACCGGCACCGCCGGCGCCGCCCATTTGCTGCTGCAGCTGCTGTAGCTCTTCCATCGACGGCATCCCGCCGCCCATGCCCGGCATACCGCCCGGCATCTTGGGGCCGCGGTTGCCACCGCCGCCCTTGCCCTTCTTGCGCTTGCCGTTTTTGCCCTTGCGGCCCTTGGGCTTCTTCTTGGTGGCAGAGCGACCGCCACCGCCCATGCCAAATTGCCCGGCCATCTTGGACATCATCTTCTTGGCCTGGTTGAAGCGCTCGATGAGCTGGTTGACCTCGGACACGCTCACACCGGAACCATTGGCGATGCGCTTGCGGCGCGACGCGTTCAGAATCTTTGGGTTCTCGCGTTCTTCTGGGGTCATACCGCGGATGATCGCCTGGATGCGGTCCAGCTGCTTTTCATCCACCATGGCGGCCATCTCATTCATCTGCTTGCCGCCAGGCATCATCTTCAGCAGGTTGCCAATCGGACCCATCTTGCGGATCATCAGCATCTGATCAAGGAAATCATTCAGCGTGAGCTCGCCGGAGCCCAGCTTGGAGGCTGCTTCCTCGGCCTTCTGGTGGTCCAAGGTGGCTTCCGCCTGCTCAATCAGGGAGAGCAGGTCACCCATGCCCAGGATGCGGCTGGACATGCGCTCTGGGTGGAAGACATCGAAATCATCGAGCTTCTCGCCGGTAGAGGCATACAAAATTGGTTTGCCGGTGACCTCACGAATGGACAGCGCTGCACCACCGCGGGCGTCACCATCCAGCTTCGTGAGAACCACGCCGGTAAAGTCCACGCCATCGCGGAAGGCCTCCGCCGTTTGCACGGCGTCTTGACCAATCATGGAATCGATGACGAAGAGAACTTCATCTGGGTTGACGGCATCGCGGATATTGCGCGCCTGCGTCATCAAGGTTTCATCAATACCCAAGCGGCCGGCGGTATCGATGATGACCACATCGTGCTGCTTCTGCTTTGCCTCAGCAATACCGCGCTTGGCGACGTCCACCGGGTCCCCGTGCGAGGTACCCATCTCGTGGTCATTGGAATCCAGGGAGGTGCCTGGATCTGGGGCGAAGGTCGGGACCTCCGCGCGCTCGCCGACGATCTGCAGCTGCTGCACAGCGCCTGGGCGCTGCAAGTCACAGGCCACGAGCATGGGGGTGTGCCCCTGCTTCGTGAGGTGCTTGGCCAATTTACCGGCCAGGGTGGTTTTACCAGCACCCTGCAGACCGGCCAGCATGATGACGGTCGGAGGATTCTTGGCCAGGTTCAACCGGCGGGTTTCGCCGCCAAGGATCTCAATGAGTTCCTCATTGACGATCTTGACCACCTGTTGGGCGGGGTTGAGCGCCTCAGAGACTTCCGCGCCGCGGGCGCGTTCCTTGATGCGCTTGATAAACCCGCGCACCACCGTCAGAGAAACGTCAGCTTCCAGCAATGCCAAACGAATCTCACGAGTCGTGGCGTTGATATCCGCCTCAGTTAATTTGCCCTTGCCGCGCAGGCCCGCCAGGGCTGACTGTAGGCGGTCTGATAGTGAGTCAAACACTACGGATGCGCTCCCTTAAATTAGATCGATCTAAAGTTCAATTATCCAATCTTAGTCCCTAGCCAGGGCCCTGGTCACATTCCCCACCACCTGGGCGCGAGAAACCGAAGCGCCAAAGAAAACGTGCACAATCATCGTGGCGCCCAAAATCTCATGGCGCAGCCACATAAACTCCGGCAATGACTCCACCAAATAACCCAATGCACCTATTCTCTCCACGGTGCGAATCTCTAAGATTCCGCCTACGTTAAAGGCTGCCGTCGTGGGCTCACCTGCGATATCGGGAAGCTCTGTGTACGTACGCGAATTATAGGACTGGATAAACCTATCCGGTTCCGCGGCCTCTGTGAGCGTCTTTTGCACGGTACGGATGACAAATTCCGCCTGATAGTCACCAGCATCACCGCGCACGAAATTGGCCCGCACGATGGTCCACCCCAAGGCGGAAATCAGCGCAAAAATGCGCTTAAACTCTGCCTTATTGGCACCAGACCACGTCACTGTGACCACTTCCTCTTGCCAATCGACCGCCAGGCCTACCCCGTAATCGTCCTGGGGAACGCGAACTAAAGGGTGGGTGACTATGCGAGGCTTATTCGCTTCCAAAGCGCGGGCCACGATAAGGCCCTGCGCCTGCGCGGTGCGGGCGGACCAGACCCCAGGGCCCGTCGATAAGGCATCCGCCTTGGACAAGGTCGCAAGCAGCGAAATGGTCAATTGGTCATAATGGCAGACGTTTAATAGGGCATCGCGCGCGGCATCCGAGCGCGGATCCATCGTCGCCGCCAATCGCGCCAGGCTCGTATGCTCTGCCACCACGGTTTGCACGCGGGAGATATCTGCAAGGTTAAACCGCATGCGCGCGGCCTGCCGCGCCACCATCTCTGCTCCTACTTGCTCGTGCGGGCGGTCATGGCCCTTTCCCAAATCGTGATACAACGCAGCCAAGAGGAGGAGATCTGGGCGGGCCACCGATGTGCGCACCTCGGCGCAGCGCGTCACGGTGGCAACCAAGTGATAATCCACGGAATGCATGTGGCTGCGTTCCCTGGGCAATAATCCGCGCACATGGCCCCATTCGGGGACTAAACGCTCCCACAGCCCATAGCGATCCAACTCCGCAATCACCCGTGGGGTATGGGCCGGCGAGGACAAGATGGCGAAAAAGTCATCCACGGCCGCCCGCGGCCACCGCTGCGGTGGGGGCGGTAATTCCTGCAGCGCTCGCCACGTCGCTAGCGATACGGAATAGCCCGTGCGCGCCGCGGCCGCCGCAACGCGGGTCAATAACCATGGATCTTCACAATTGGGTGTGCGGGCCAGGGAGATAACGGCGCCATCGGCCACGACGTCCACGTCGAGGGGACGTCGCACGCGGTCTCGCCCCTGCGCCGGACCAGCGCTGCGGCTACCCAAAACGCCGCGGGCTGTGGCCAAGCTACGCTCTACTGCCTCATCGACCGCAGAGGCAGCAGTAACCAACGCCGCGGTGAGCTCATAGCGGCTGCTAAAGCCCAATTCATCAGCAACATCTGCGGCAAAGTCCGGATCCAAAATATCGCGGTGGCGGCGAGCCTTGACGTGCAGCAGGGTCCGGGCATCGAGTAGCAGCCGCCGCTCTTCCTCCAGCGCGGGCAGATCACATAGGTTGCCCAGGGCTAAAGCGCGCAGGAGCTGAATATCGCGCAATCCCCCACGCCCGTTTTTTAAGTCTGGGTTGGTCATGGTGGCGACGGCGCCGGAGCGGTTCCACCGGGCGATGGCGATATCGACGAAGCTATCAAAGCCCCGCTGCAGCTGCCGCCGCCACGCGTGCAGGAGGCGCTGACGGGCGTCATCGACAAGCGGCTTATCGCCTGCGATATACGTCAGATCCAATTGAGCGAAGCCAGCCGAGGCATCCTGCAGGGCAATCTCCGCGCACTCCTGCGGGGTACGCAGGGCAAAGTCCAACCGATACTTGGCATCCCACACCGGGTACCACAAGTTTTCTACCTGGCTGGGGTCTGGCTCGTGGTCCTCCGGGAAAATCAGGATGACATCAATATCGGAATAGGGAGTCATCTCCTGCCGGGCCACAGAGCCGGTTGCTGCTAGCGCCGTGTGCGGCGGCAGGTCCAAACCCTGGAGTATGCGCACCGCCGCGGCATAAGCCTCGCTGCGAAGAGCGGATGCTGCCACCATGTGTGCTTAAAGGGCGGTCTCGCCGCGCTCCCCGGTGCGGATGCGGATGACGTCTTCTACCGGGGTAATCCAAATCTTGCCATCGCCAATCTTGCCGGTATAAGCGGCATCCACGATGG
This sequence comes from Corynebacterium sp. KPL1824, assembly GCF_000478095.1. Taxonomy (NCBI): domain Bacteria; kingdom Bacillati; phylum Actinomycetota; class Actinomycetes; order Mycobacteriales; family Corynebacteriaceae; genus Corynebacterium; species Corynebacterium sp. KPL1824. The sequence goes on from NZ_KI515750.1 coordinate 400,295, forward strand.
CATCAATGAGGTCTTCCACCTGGTCATCAGCGGTCAAAACCTCCAGCTTCACCTTGGGCACAAAGTCCGTGGCGTACTCGGCGCCGCGGTAGACCTCGCTGTGCCCGCTCTGCTGCCCAAAGCCCTGGCTTTCGGTCACGGTAAGGCCGTGGACATCCTGCTGTTTTAATGCCTCCCGGATATCCGGCAGAGTAAACGGCTTCACAATGGCGGTAATAAGTTTCATTTAATTCTCCTGAAGAAAAGTAAAATTCAACGGCCAAACCTGGCGCGGATATGCTGCATTCCAGTCTAGCCCCGCCCAACTTCCGAATGTGCCCGAATTAAGGTGGCAATCGGCAAATTACGGCTGGCTCCCCGCTGCGCTAAGCACCGCGGCAGCGCAAAAGAAGCGCGGGCCGCACCCCTCCTTGGAGAAGGTACGCACCCGCGTTACTCATGAGGAAAGAATAACCCTAGATTTCGTCTTCATCTGCATAGACGGTCTGGATTTTCTCATTATTGTGTTTGGCGTGCTTGACGTCAGTAACCGCAACGCCATAGATGGAACGGCCCAGGTAGAACGAGCCCACCGAGCCGATAATCCACACGCCGAAGCAGGCGATGAGGCCTTTGATAAGAAGGCCCAAAGAAAAGCCATCTTGGCCAAAATCCACCACGAGCTTGGCGACGATAATAAGCGGCACCGCCAAACCCACGGTCGGGCCCATCAGGTTGGCACGGGTCAAGGCATCCGGCGCGCGCCACAAGGAGACCACGGTTGCCACCACGAGGATGGTGGCGACAATGAGCAAGATCGAAGCAATAATCTCGTAAACAGCCATGACTTATCGCCGACCTTTCGAAATAATGCGTGCCATAGACAAGGTCGGCAAAATACCGGCCGCGATGGCGCCAATCAGGGCAATGTCATAGGCCAAGGGGGCATTGTTGATCATTGACCAGCCGAGGTACATGCAGATCATGCCGTAAAAGACGATGTCTGACATCACCGCGCGGGTGAGTTCATCGCGGGTGCGCAGCGCTAATAGCACCCCGCACCAAGCGGCCCCGCCCATGATGAACACGCACACCAGTACAACCCAACCGAATGGGGACAATGTTGCAAAATCAATCATCGGTCGGTCTCCTTCCTGCGTTGAATTTTCCGGGCGAGGTGCTTGGGCTTTTCGACGTCCGCTTGGCTCTCCGAAAGCGGAGTGTCCTCCGCCCGCGCGAGGTCCGGCGAGCGCATATAGCGACCCAGGGTATCCAAGGGGAATTCGTAGAAAGCCTCATCGAGCTCCGTCGTATCCCCTTGCCCAGGAACGCCATAGTCGATGCTCTTCACGCGCGGTGCCAAGTGCTCTTCCATATCGGCCAAGTCAGCCACAATCGCCGCAGGATCGGAACCCTGTACCGCTTGTACTAGCACGATGCGGGGCAAGCCCTTGCGCGGTGGTTCGCGCAGTCCCAACGACAGCGTGCCAGGGGTGGCGGTGATGGACGAGGTGAACCAAAAAATCTCCCAGGCGCTGGTAACGCGCAGTGGATACCGGATGATCACCGGGTGGTATTCGTTATCGGGCTTAAATGCTGACATCGCCAGGGTGAACCCAGCAACGAAAATCTCCTTGATGAGCCAGAGTGCATAAGCTACGGCATGCATTTATCGGCCCTCCTGAATGTCATCGATATTAGGTAGTGCGGCTGAATCATCACCCAAGATGGTGTCAGTATAAGCCGTCGTGTCCAGCAGTTGCTCGGCTGCGGTTTCCACCGCATCAATAACCACGCCGGAGAAAATGAACATGCCCAGCGAGACCAAGATGAGCGCTGCGGAAGGCGCCATCAGCTTCTTGCGGATGATGAGCTCATCGGGAACCTTGTCCGAGGGCAAATCGTGTCCCCAGAAGGCTTCGCGCCAGACGCGCAACATCGCCAAGAATGCGGCGAAGGAAGCGATGATGATGGCGGCAATAGCAATCCAGGCCCAAGCGCCGCCGTTGCGGGCGACCTCGAAGACGATCATGAGCTTGCCCCACATGCCGGAGAATGGTGGGAAGCCCACCACGGAGAAGGCACCGGCGGCAAAAATCCAGGCGATGATGGTATCGCGGCGCGCGAGGCCGGATAGCTTGGTCAAGTCACCCGTACCGTAGGTCTCTTCGATGGCACCGGACGCCAGGATCAACGAGCCAACGGTCACCATGTGGTGAATCGTGTACATGATACCGGCGGCCAGAGCGCGGCTTGGGTCTTCCGAGGTAAAGGCCAGCATCACCAAGATGAACGGCATACCGTTGAGCATCTGGTAACCCAGCACGCGGCGAATGGTCTTTTCGGTCAGACCACCAAAGGCACCGATCATCATCGAGATCAGCATGAGGACGATGATAAGGACGTTCCACCGCTGCTCAAGATCGAAAAGCTGCACGTACAGCCGGTAGAGCATGTAGACGGCGACCTTCGTGTGCAGGCCGGAGAAAAGGCCCATCACCGCGGCCGACGTGCCTGGATAGGTACGCGGTAGCCAAGACTGCACCGGGAAGACACCGGCCTTGGCGGTAATCGCAATAAGGATAATGCCCGCGGCGACGGTGACCGGGCCGTTGCCGGCAGCGGCCCCCTGCAGGGCAGCCAGGTTAACCGAGCCGGTGACGGAATAGATATAACCGACACCAACCACCAGCAGCGTGGAGGCAAAAAGGTTAACGAGGACGAACGCGCGTCCTGCCGCCAAGCGCGACCACGTGCCCGACATGGTGATAAGGCCGTACGACGGCAGCAGCATGACCTCAATGAATACGAAGAAGTTAAAGAGGTCAGCGGTCAGCAGCGCACCGCACACACCAGTAATAAGGATCAGGGTGAGCGACGGATAGTAACGAGATTTCGTCTCCCCGCCCACGATGGCGAACCAGTTAGCACCAAAGGCCACGATCATCGTGGTGATGATCATCAGCGCGGAGAAGGCGTCCGCAACGAGCGGAATACCCACATTGCCTACGTAGAGGCCCACGGTATGCGCCACTACCCCATTGTTCATGGTGTAGATCAACAGTCCCAGGCCGGCGAAGACACCGACCCCGGGAATGATGAGCATGATCGCATCGCGGACGGCGCGCCACGGCGCCAGCAAGGCAAGAGCCGCGGCAATGAGCGGAATGCCCGGGAAAAGTGGAAGAAGTTGGGCTACAACATCAGCCATTATTTTTCATCCTCCTTCTTCCTATTTACCCCGCGCTCAGCCACGGGAGTGTCGTGGTCTACCCGGCCAATGCGATCGAGCTCATTCGCGGATTCTTCCAAAATCGCACGGTTCTGGGCATCGCGGCCCAAGGTAGAAAATGCGTGATCGATGGTGTTGTCATCGACGGGTTCCACCACATCGGTGTCATCGTTTTTACCCATCGCGGCCATGGTCAACAAGATGGTCGAGGTTGCCATGGAGATAACAACGGCCGTCAGCACGAATGCCTGCGGTAGCGGATCTGCCATCTGGTCATGCGGTACTTCCGAGGGAAAGGCTTCGCCTCGGTAGGAGTACACGCCAGTGGCCAACAAAGTCAGGTTGGCACCGTGGCCGAATGCCATCATGCCCAACACAATGCGGACCAAGCCGCGTTGCTGAATGAGATAGACGGCGCCACCGATGAGGATGGCGATAGTTAACGCGAGAATCATTACTTCTCCCCTCCTCGGTTGGCGTTAGAACGGCGACGTTGCTTTGTCTTTGTCTTTGCCTCTTTGGGGCTCAGCAAAGCGAGCGGATCCGTCGACGGGTTGATTGGGTCTGGATACGGATCGTCCGCATCCTCAACGGCGATGCGCGGCGTGGCCGGCAGGGCCGAGTCATCGTCATGAATCCACGGCAGGAAGTCCCGCTCGGTACCTGGCCTGAGGTAGCCGCCCAAGGCGTTGATGGCCATCGTGAGCATGCCCAACACGGCCAGGTAAATACCGAGGTCGAAGATGAGGGACGTCGTCCAGTGCTGGCCAAAGGCTTCACCGTGCAGGGCGGTGAGGAAACCACCATTGCCAAAGCCGTCGTGCCAGTAGCCAATAAAGCCTGCCAATAGCGCCGTTATGATGCCAATTCCGGTGAGGTGAACTGGGGTCATCCGGCCGAAGACAATTTCATCGGAGCCGCGGGACAGGTAGGTCAAGCCAATAGCCGCACCCATGATGAGCGCCGCTGGGAATCCACCGCCGGAGGAATTGTGCCCGCGGAAGAACACGATGACGGACATGATGATGAGCAAAGGAATGACAATATTGATTCCCTTGCGCAGCGGCACGGAGTTCAGCTGCGACTGACCGAATGGCGCTGGGCGCGTACCCGAGCTGAACGGGAAGCGCGGCAGCGTCGTGGTAATGGCTGCGATAACGACGGCGGCCATGCCCAACACGGACAGCTCGCCCAAAGTATCGAGTGCACGGAATTCCACGATGATGGTGGCCACGACGTTATCGCCACCCGTGATATCCGGTGCCTCGTCGAGGTACCACAGCGCCAAGTCCGAACGTTCGTGGCGGCCCATCAGGCCCCACACGCCGAGGAAGGCAGCGATACCGGCCAACACGGCGATAACGATGGAGCCTACCCTGCGGGATTTATCAGTAACCGGCTGGAAGGTCTCCGGCAGGTAACGCAGCACCATCATCATGACGACCACGGACAGGGCTTCCACCATGAACTGCGTCAGTGCCACGTCCGGTGCACCCAAGAGGAACATCTGCAAGGTAACGCCGGTACCTGCGATGCCGATCATGACGGCGCCGGTGAGGCGGTTCTTGGTACGAACCAGCCCGAATACGGACAAGGCAATGATGCCCAACGGCAGCAGGTCCCACGGGTTATCGAGACCATCGACGCGCGGTTGCAGCGGTACGCCGTCGACGCCCTCACCAAACAAGGTAGTACCGGCGAGGACGATAATCACGATGACAATCGGCAGGATGTGCCGGGACGGGTTGTGGGAATCGGACATCTTGCCCAATACCTGGCCGAGCTTGGCGCAGCCATCCTGCAGGCTTTGCAGGAGCTCGTTGCCGCTGCGCGGCATGAAGTTCCGGCCCTCGAAAGCCGGCCACATCTTCTTGCGGGCAAAGAGACCAGCGATACCGGCCACCAGCACGAGAATCGAGATGATGAATGGCACGTTGATTCCATGCCATACCGCAAGGTGAGAATGCGTTTCCATGCCCACAGCGGCAACGGCATGCTCCAAAGGCTCATCGAAAATACCCAGGACGAAGACGAGCGGCAGGGACATAAAGCCCGGTAGCGCAGCAGGAAGCCACAGGGCAACTGGGGCTTCGTGGACATCGTCCATAGAGCGCGGCCCATCGAAGAATGCACCGAAGACGATCTTTGCCGAGTAGGTGAAGGTAAAGAACGCACCGATACCCGCCACGGCAAGCAAGATTGCTTGGCCTGCGCCGCCAATGGGGGCATCCTCGAAGGCGGTAAGCATGCCTTCCTTGGACACGAAGCCCAGCAGCGGAGGAACCGCAGCCATGGAGGCGGCGCCGATGACGACAGAGCCAAACGTCCACGGCATCTTATTCCACAGCGGGCCAAGGCGACGGATATCGCGCGAACCCGCTTCATGGTCAATGACGCCGATGAGCATGAAGAGCGAGGACTTAAAGAGCGCGTGTGCCAGGGTGTGCACCAGTGCTGCCCCAATAGCGAACGGGGTACCGACACCGATGGTGGCCACAATCCAACCCAGGTGAGACACGGTGGAATAAGCGGTCAGCTTCTTCAAGTCCGTCTTTTGCACCGCGAATACCGCGGACATAACAGCCGTGCCCATACCGACGACGATGAGCACCCAGTTCCACACGGCGACATCGTAGAAGATCGTGGAGAAGCGAATAAGCAAGTAGATGCCCGCCTTGACCACGGCCGCGGCGTGCAGGAACGCCGAGACTGGCGTCGCAGCAGCCATAGCTTCTGGCAGCCAGAAGTGGAATGGGAATTGAGCGGACTTGGTAAAGGCGGACGCCGCGATAAGCACGGCAACGCTTGCGGTCACGCCTGGACGGTCGTCCCATACCGAGGATGCGAGGATCTCAGAAATGGTGGTCGAACCGGTGGTCACTGCGGCAATTCCCAATGCCGTCAATAGTGTAAGGCCACCGATGAACGTCAGGATTAAGGTACGCTGTGAACCTGCCTCTCCCCCGGAGCCAGAACGCGCAATGAGCATGAAGGAAGCCAAGGAGACAAGCTCCCAGGCGAGGAATAGGACAACAACGTCATTGGCCAGAACCAGCAACAAGATGGACAGCGTAAACGCCGTCATCAATGTATAAAAGCTCGTATTTCCCTCATTTTTCGGGAGATACGCTGCCGAGTAGGTCAACACGACAGCGCCAATGACAAGAGCCAACATGGCGAAGAAGATGCTCAAAGCATCTCCGCGCAGAGCGAAACTTACATCAACCCCCGGTGCAATAAAATCGCGTACCCAGGTGGCTTGGAAACTGAGTTCCTCCCCCGCTGCAATGGCAGAAAAATCCTTAGCAATGAGCACCGCTGCGATGAGAAAGAGGACGGCTAATGGATAGCCCGCCTGTCGGTCCATGACCTTTACGGTCACCGGTGCCAAGATCACTGCCAATGCTGCGAGGAGGACAGCAAAAAGTAGCGTCACGAAATACTTGCCTCACGAACCTTGGTCTTGGAATGGTGCGAATTTCGCACCGAATCACTAAATACAGCCCTACCAGATTACCATTGCTCACCAGCTCAATGCAGATCACAGCAATCCACGGCTCCCCATGCTCGCAGGACATACCTGCAAGGCACATAGGCGCGAAAAACTCCCCAGCCCCCGCGACTACTTCATTTTATGAGCAGCCAGGTACTGGGGAGTTATCTAAAACGGTTGAGGGAGAAGACCCTATTTCTCACCTAACAAGGCATCGACGAATCCTTCAACTTCGAATGGCGCAAGGTCATCGGCGCCCTCACCCAAGCCCACAAGCTTGACTGGAACGCCCAATTCCTCTTGCACTTGGAAGACGATGCCGCCCTTCGCCGTGCCATCCAGCTTGGTGAGCACCACGCCGGAAATATCCACGACCTCGCGGAAAATGCGAGCCTGTGCCAGGCCGTTTTGGCCCACCGTGGCATCGAGAACCAAGAGGACCTCATCAACCTCGGTCTTCTTTTCTACGACGCGCTTGACCTTGCCCAGCTGATCCATCAGGTCCGTCGAGGTGTGCAGGCGGCCGGCCGTATCGACCAAGACGACATCGACCTGCTGTTCCACGCCGGTGGCCACGGCATCAAAGGCCACGGAGGCTGGGTCTGCGCCTTCCTTGCCGCGCACGGTTTCGGCGCCCACGCGGCGTCCCCACGTTTCTAGCTGGTCTGCAGCCGCAGCACGGAACGTATCTGCCGCACCCAACAGGACGCTGTGATCCATCGATACGAGGACGCGGGCGAGCTTACCGGTGGTGGTGGTCTTACCGGTGCCGTTGACGCCTACGACCATGACAATGGCGGGCTTTCCGTCATTGGGCATCGCGCGAATCGAGCGATCCATTTCTGGGTGGCAGGCCTCGATGAGGCATTCACGCAGCATCGCACGCGCCTCTTCCTCGCTCGACACGCCACGCTCAGCGATCTTGTCACGCAAAGAATCGGTGACCTTCATCGTGGACTTGGTGCCCAGATCCGCCATGATGAGGGTATCTTCGATTTCCTCCCAAGCGTCTTCGTCCAGATCACCTGCGGAAAGAATTCCCATCAGCCCCTGGCCGATGGCGTTCTGGGAACGAGAGAGGCGACCGCGCAGCCGGCCGAGACGGCCGCCTGCCGGAGCGATGTCTTCGGTGGGCTGGCCCGCCGCAGCAGGTTCGCCATCAGGCACAGGGGTTTGTTCTTTGGCTGCTTCTGCAGCATCCGTTTGTGCATCGGCGGCAGCCGCAGCTTCTTCGGCTTCCTCGCGGTTATCAACGCGTTCTTCGATGTGGTCAGCGTCTTTATCATCTACCACCGCATCGAAGACCGGCGATTCGTCTTCTACCTCGGCGGCCTCGACGGATACAACGTCTTCTGGGTCTTTTTCTTCATGGTCCGGCTCGCCGCGGTGCCGATCGTCTGTGCCTTCTGCTGCGGGTTTCTCGGCTGCAGCTGGGGCGGATTGCTCGCTGCCCTTTGCTTCTTTATCCTCTGCTTCCGCCTCACCGGAAGCAGGTGTGGAAGCCTGCGCGGAATCCGGCTTATCAGATTGGTCAGTTGCCTGATCTGCAGGTTCCTTATCCGCATCATCTGCGGCGGATTCCTGGCGGTCACCAGAGGCTGCAGAAGCGGCGGAGCCGACTCCCCCAGCTGCGGCCGCAGCGGCAGCGGCCGTACCGGCAGTGCCCTTACCTTCAGTCTTATCCGCCGCAGGCTTATCCGCGGCAGGCTTGGACTCCGCTTCCGAAGTGGAAGCAGACTCGGATTTGGACTCGGACTTAGCCTCATCGCCAGCGACGTCGGCTTTTCCTGTGTCCTTATCCTGGTTGGGTACGTCGCCGTCTTCTGCAGGTTTCTTGGATTCCGCGGGCTCTGCGGACTTCTTCGGCTGCTCGTCAGCTGCAGGTTCTTGGCGCTGCGGTTCTTCCTGCTTGGCCTCCTTTGTGGAGGCAGCGTCCTTATCCTTAGCCGGTTCAGGTCGCTTGGCCGCCGGTGGCTCTTCGCCGTTGAGCTGCGCATTGGCGATATCGGTAGCGCTCGGCTCCGATTGCTCCGATTTCTCCGAGGACTCCGGCTGCTGCTCCTGCTTAGCCTGCTGTGGCTGGGCCTGCTGCGGCTTCCCCTGCGCTACCTTTTCGGGTTCTTTTGAGCCCGCTGGGGCAAAGTTGAAGCCAGACTTGGCCTGGTAATTGCCGGACTTTTGCTCCTGCGTTAGCTGCTTAGGCTCTTCTTCCTTGGGTTTCTCGAAAGAAACCTTCTTGGATTCACCGCGCTTTTTGCCAATTGCAATAAAGACGACAATCAGCACAATGACAACGATTGCTATGCCGATCCATAACCATAAAGAATTCATGCCTCTATAGTGCCAGCCTTTCGGGCTTGCGGCACAAAAGGGAGGCGAAAACTTCTATTCCGTTGACTGCGGCGTACCACCTGAGTTCGGCGCATCAACCCCAAGCCGCGTCGCATCCCGGCTTGCTTGCTCGGCTCCCGGCGCGAGCCCGGCTGGATTCATGCGCTGGGAGATGACCCGGGTGATGCCATCGCCGCGCATGGTTACGCCATAGAGGACATTGGCCACATCCATGGTGGGCTTTTGGTGCGTGATGACGATGAGCTGGGAATCCTTCCGCAATTCCTCAAATAGGGCGATGAGCCGGCGCAGGTTGACATCATCAAGCGCTGCCTCGACCTCATCCATGACGTAGAACGGGCTGGGGCGCGCGCGGAAGATCGCCACGAGCATGGCCAGTGCGGTAAGGGATTTTTCGCCGCCGGAAAGCAGCGATAGGCGCTTGACCTTCTTGCCTGGCGGGCGGGCTTCGACCTCAATGCCGGTGGTGAGCATGTCTTCGGGCTCGGTAAGGATCAACCGGCCCTCTCCACCCGGGAAAAGGGTATTGAATACCTTGGGAAATTCGGCTTCCACATCCCGCCAGGCATCGGTAAATAGCTGCAGGATTTGCTTATCCACATCCGAAATTACCCCGGCGAGGTCCTGACGGGCTTGGATGACGTCATCGAGCTGCGTGGACAGGTAGCTGTATCGCTCTTCCAGCGCCTTATATTCTTCCAAGGCCAAGGGGTTGACCTTGCCCAGCGAGTTCAGATCCTTTTCTGCCTGCTGCAGCCGCGACTTTTCGGCGCTGCGGTCGAAATCTTCGCCCGGGGTGAAATCGCGCAAGAGGTCTGCGATGGCGATGCCCAGCTGTTCGCCGATCTTTTTCTCGGCTTCATCCAGGCGCACCTGTGCCTGCGAGCGGGCCAGTTCTGCTTCATGCGCCCGCGCGGTTAGCCGGTCGCTATTTTGGCGTGCGGCCGATACCGCCTGCTTGGCTTGCTGCAATTGGGAATTTAAGGAGTTGCGCTCGTGTACAAACTCATCGCGCTCGGAGGTGGCGCGACTTAAAAGCTGGTTCGCCCGCGCGGCCAAATCCTGTGCGTGTCGCGCCACTGCCGATGCCAATTGCCCCTGCGCCTTGCGGCGAGCCATGGCCTGTTCATGGCGGGCCTTCGCCTGGCGTTCGTGTTGGGCCTGACGCCGTAAATTATCGGCCTTGCCGGCAACTTGGCCCACGCGCTCTTGCGCCGAGCGGGCCGCGACTTGGGCCTCCATTTCCATGGACTTTACCTCTTCCAGCGCGGCCGAGGCGGCGTCCCTATCGGCGGACGAGGGCTCGTCTGGTTGATCGTCGGCGTCGACGCGGGCGAGCCTATCGCGGGCATCGGCAAGCTCCTGGTTGGCTTTCTGCAGCCGGATCTCGATCTCAGTGGCGCGCTGCGCGGATTTTTCCAGCTCCGCCTTATTCGCCTCGTACTGCTTCTCCAGGCGGTGATGATCGCGCTTCCAGGCATCGACTTCGGTATCGTGCTCCCGCAACGCGGCCTTGGCGGACGCGGCCGTCACGCGGGCATCTTCGGCGGCAATCTTTGCCCCCTCCAAAGTCCCGGAAAGCTCGTGCAGGGCTTGATTTGCCTGCTCTAGTTCTTCTTCAGCCTCCGCGATGCGGGCGGTGACCTCCACGGTAGACGAGGAACCGGTGCCGACCTCGACCCAGCCTTCGCCGATGACAACGCCGGAGGCGGTCACGGCGCGCAGGCGCGGATCCTCGGAGACGAGGCGCCGGCCGTGGGCAATATCGGGGACGAGGACGACATCGGCAAGCAGCCTGTGTAACGCCGCCGACACCGCAGATTGGACCGTTATGTGATCCAGCAACCAGGAGGTCTGCGGCGGCAGATCGGCATCGACGCGCCACGAGCTCGCAGGCGCTGCCGCCGCCGCATCCAGCAGCGCTGAGCGCGGGCCCTTCTCCAAATCCGCAATCAAGCCCTCGGTCAACTGCCCTGCCTGCGCCTCCGCAAAGGTGCCCAACGCGGCCGCAACCGCCGATTCATAGGTGGTGGAAATATACGCGGCCAATGGCTGGAATTCTTCGCCCACCTCGACCGACTCGGGAATGGTCTGGGACAGCGTATCGATGCGGGACCGCAGCGTATAGACACTGCGCTCGCGCTCGCGCTGGGCATCGCGGAGCTGATCCAAGCGCTTATCGGCAGCACCGGACTCGCTGGCAGCCCGCGTATGCGCCTCCTCCAAAGGCTGGCGCTCCGCGGCATAATTATCCAGCTTCTGCGCTACCTCAGCAGCTTCTGCCTGCGCATTCTGGGTGCGGCGCTGCAGCGAAGCCACGGCCTCTTCCTGCCGCGTCAACTCCTCTTCCGCGCTGGCTACCTGCCCCGCCGCCTTTTCCTCGGCGGCAAAAAGGCGCACCACGCCCTCGCGGCGATCCGCAATGGCACGCACCTGTGCCATATGTTCGTGCTCGGCGGCCTCGAATGCTTGCCGACGCTCCGCCACTTCCTCCCGGATGCTTTCTAACCGCTCCGCGGCTTCTTCCGCCGCCACCACGAGCTCCTCGTGCTCCTCGTCCGCGCGCGCCGCCTTGGCCTCTAAATCATCCGGATCCTGGCCGGCATAAGCGACCTGGGACCCGGCATTATCCGCCCGCTCCTCCGCGATGCGCTGGGTCGCCGCAATGCGCTCGGACAAGGTGGAGAGATCAAACCACAGTTTTTGGGCGGCTTCCGCTTGCGGATTGACCTCCTCTAGCTGGGTTTCCAGCTCCATTTGGTGCTCGGTCGCCTCTTCGAGCTGCGCCGTGGTCTCTTCCACCTGGGTGGATAGGGCCGTCGCGGTCTGCTCGGCAGCGGAAAGCTTCTGCCGCAGGCCGACGATGCGATCTCCGGCCAGGCGCAGGCGCGCATCGCGCACATCCGCCTGCACTGTTGCCGCGCGCTGGGCGGCTTCTGCCTGCCGCGCCAAGGGCTTGAGCTGTTTTCCCAGCTCATCGGTCAAATCCTGCAGGCGGTCCAAATTGGCCTGCATGCCCGTCAGCTTGCGCTGGGCCTTTTCTTTGCGGCGGCGGTGTTTGAGGACACCTGCGGCTTCCTCGATATAGGAGCGGCGATCCTCGGGGCGCGATTCCAGGATTTCAGAAAGCTTGCCCTGCCCCACGATGATGTGCATTTCCCGGCCAATGCCGGAATCAGAAAGCAGCTCCTGGATATCCATCAACCGGGCCTTTGCCCCGTTGATTTCGTATTCGCTCGCGCCATCGCGGAACATGCGGCGGGTAACGGATACCTCGGAGTACTCGATGGGCAGGGCACCATCGGCATTATCGATGGTGAGCGTAACCTCGGCCCTGCCCAATTGCTTGCGGTCGCCCGCACCGGCGAAGATGACGTCTTGCATCTTGCCGCCGCGCAGGGTTTTCGCGCTGGCTTCTCCCATGACCCACGCAAGGGCATCGACCACGTTGGACTTACCGGAACCATTCGGGCCGACGACGGCGCAGATGCCCGGCTCAAATTTGAGAGACGTCGCCGACGCGAATGACTTAAAGCCTTTGAGCGTCAGCGATTTCAGGTGCATTTGGGATAGTGTAGCAAGCCTTTAAGACACGAGCTGCAGCAAGCATTGGGTTGGCTATTAGCGCTCAACAAAGCCGCTTTCGCCCTTTGCGTCCGCCCACTGCTCGACCACGAGATCGACGCTGCCGGGGCGACGGGTGGTGCTCGGTTGCTCCTGCAATAGTTCCAAGAGCTTCTCGCAGTCTGTGCGCGGGCCCTCAGCAACAACCTGCACGCGACCATCTGCCAGGTTGGTCGCATGCCCAGAAAGGCCTAATTCCAGTGCGCGCGACCGCATCCACCAGCGAAAGCCCACGCCCTGCACGTTGCCGTGCACAAAGGCAGTCATTCTTTCCATGTCACTGCACCTTCCTTATTAGTAGCGATCGGCCTCGCCGCGATCGCGCAAGATTTTGCGGTCCGCATCGCTGCGGCGGGTCACGGGGTCAGAACCGTCCCAGCACTCCACACCGGGGACATCGGGAAGCATATCGCGGTGGAAGACCGGATCGATGCCCTTACTGCGCTGCTCGTTGAAGTTCTTTAACAATTGAATGGCCACGCCGGATAGCGGAACAATGGCGATGATATTCAGAATCACCATCGTCGCCGCACCGGTATCTGCCAGGGCGAAGACCAATGGCAGGGATCCGACTGCGCCGAACCAGACGAAGAACAGCACCACGAGGCGGAAGATATTGAGCACCGTTTTATTGGTGGTGAGGTATTCCAGGTTGGCTTCTGCCAAGTAGTAATTGCCCAAGATGGAAGAAAAGGCCAGGAAGAACAAGATGAAGCTGACGAAGTGAATGCCCCAGTGGCCAACCTCGGCGGACAAGGCCGCCTGGGTAAGGGAAACGCCCTCGGCCTCTTCGCCGTAGGCAACTTCCGGGCCGAGCAGGATCAGGAAGGCGGTAATGGTACAGACCACGATGGTGTCGAAGTACACGCCCAAGGTCTGCACCAAGCCCTGCTTTACCGGGTGGGAGACGGTGGCGGTAGCCGCGGCGTTAGGGGCAGACCCCTCGCCGGCCTCATTGGAAAACAGGCCGCGCTGGATGCCCTTCATCATCGCGGCGCCGATGCCCGCGCCGGCGATTTCCTTAAAGCCGAGCGCGTGGCCGATGATATCGCCCAGCATGCCCGGGACCTTGTCAAAGTTCGTAATGACCACGAAGCCGCCGATGAGCAGGTACGCCAGGGCCATAAACGGAACGACCACCTGGGTGATATTGGCAATGCGCTTTACGCCGCCAAAAATGATGAGGCCCGCGGCAATCGCGATGATGATGCCAATGATGGAGCCAAAGGTGGCATCGTCTTCGCGGCCGAAGGAAAAGGCCACGGCCTCTGCGATGGCGTTGGTCTGGAAGGAGTTATAGACCAAGCCGAAGGTAAAGACGATGGCGATAGAGAAAAGAACGCCGAGCGGGCCCCAGCCCAGGCCGCGCTTCATATAATAAGCCGGCCCGCCGCGGTACGTATCGCCATTGCGGACCTTCCACAGCTGCGCCAGTGTGGATTCCACGAAGGCGGTCGCGCCGCCGAGAAGGGCGATGATCCACATCCAGAAGACGGCGCCAGGTCCACCTACGGAAATGGCCACTGCCACACCGGCCACATTGCCGGTACCCACGCGCGATGCCGCAGAAATGGTAAACGCCTTAAATGCGGAGATACCTCCGCTTCCTGCGCCCTCATCCTCATCATCGCTTTGGGGCCGCTCGACGACGGCGCGCAGCATATCCGGCACCTTGCGGATCTGCACCACTGCGGTGCGCGCACCGAATAACAGGCCTGCACCAATGAGTAGCCAAGGCAGGATGTATGTCCACACGCCATCGTTAAATGTCGTGACGACATTTTCGAGAAATTCCATGCGAATTAATTTACTGCCTAAAGGTGCACAACGTGAACCTCACGGGGGCAGGCTTATTGGCAGTGGGGGCAATAATGGCTCGAGCGGCCCCCTAAAACGCACCGCTTTATGGGCGTGCCGCAACGGGAACATGGCTGGCCAACACGGCCATAGGCCGCAAGCGAGCGCGCAAAATAGCCGGATTCACCGTTGACGTTGACGTACAAAGAATCAAAGCTCGTTCCCCCCGCTTTGAGGGCGGCAGACATCACGGTCTGTGCCGCGCTCAATAGCGCCACGGCATCTTTCTGCCGCAGCGCCGAAGCCTTCTTGCGCGGTGAAATGCGCGCTGCCCACAGCGCTTCATCGGCGTAGATATTGCCAATTCCAGATACCAGCGTTTGATCCAATAGCGCCGTCTTTACCGCGGTTTTCTTCTTCCGCAGGCGGCGCGCGGCGCTGGCGATATCAAAATCGGGTTCCAGGGGATCTAAACCAATATGCGAGATCGCGGACCAGGGCGCATACAGCCAGTACCCAAAGGTGCGCTGATCCACGAAGTGCAGCTCGGTGGCATCGCTAAGTACTACCGTGATGCGGCGGTGCGGCGAATCAGTGTGGCCGATGCGCAGCTGCCCCGACATGCCCAAGTGAATAAAAAGCACGTCGCGGTGGCTATCCATCGGGTCCTCCCCCACGAATTCCAGCCACATGAATTTGCCGCGGCGGGCCACCGCGGCGATTTCCTTGCCCACGACAAGACCCGCCAGGGGTTCATCTTGGCCGCGGTTCGCCCGCGGGTGCGCAATGTCTACCGATGTAATTTCTTTACCCACGACGTAGGTTTCCACCCCGCGGCGCACCGATTCCACTTCGGGCAGTTCTGGCATTATTTAGCCTTCTTTATGAGCGGTCCCTTGCACCAGCAACGGGGTTTCGCGCAGGGTTTGGCATGCTTCTTGCGCGGCCTGCTGCTCCGCTAATTTCTTATTGTGCCCCTGCCCATTTCCCACGCTCAGCCCAGCGACGGTGGCAACCGCGCTGAAGGTTTGATCGTGTTCTGGGCCGGTGGCGGTAGCCGAATAGACCGGCATCGGTGCCTTTAGCTCAGCGCACAGCTCTTGCAAGGTGGTCTTCCAGTCCAAGTGGCGCCCGCTGACAGAGGCATTATCGATCTTTTCCGCGAAGAGGCGCAGGATGACATCGCGGGCGGTTTCAAAGCCGTGCTCGCGGTAAATGGCGCCGAAAATCGCCTCGGTGGTATCCGCAAGGATGGAATCCTTATCGCGCCCACCGGTGGACTGCTCGCCCTTGCCCAATAAGATATGCGGGCCCAGGTTAATCTCACGCGCGATATCGGAAAGCCCATAGCGCGAGACAATGGACGCGCGCATCTTAGAGATATCGGATTCCGGGCGCGATGGATACGTCACGTATAGCTTCGCGGCCACCGAGAGCCCCAAGACGGCATCGCCCAAGAACTCGAGGCGCTCATTATTGGGCAGGTGCCCGTTTTCATTGGCAAAGGAACGGTGCGTAAGCGCCAAGCGCAGGTTTTCCGGCTCCAAGGCAACGCCGAGCGATTCCAAGAGCGGGCTGTGGTCCACCGCCGCAAAGGCGGCCTCCCATGCCTCGTGCCCGGTTAGCTTCTTCTTGCGGCTCATAGGAACTTCTCCAGACCTGCCCAGCGCGGGTCTACCTTCTCCTCTTCCTCTTCTTCCCCAGAAATTCCGGTGGTCACACCCTCTGGGGTCTGAATATCGCAACCGTCTTCGCAGACGGGGGCGAACGGGAGGTCCAGGCCTGCTTCATCGATGACCGCCTGGAGCAGATCCAGCTCATCGTCTTCGATTTCTGGGATTTCATCGCCCGAGCCGGCATCATCAGAATCGGCGTCATCGCCGCTGACAAAAGATTCATCGGCGGCAAAGACCTGGGTCACGTGCAAATCCAGCTGTGGGTGGAGCTCTTTTAAGCAGCGCGCACACTCGCCCGTGAGAACGCCCGAGATATCCGCATCAACCAGAACGCCTGACCCCAGGGGGGTCAGGATCGCGGCAACGGTGAGATCTTCACCCTTAGGGATGGCGATCATTTCCACGCCAATCCTTTCCGGTGCAGGTCCCGTCTGGGTGCGTTGTTCCGGCATTGCGTCAGCGCCTTGGGCGTTTAATAATTCGCCCACATCGAACTTCAATGGAGATGTCATAACAGTTGGTAGTCTACCCTGCCTCGCAAACTCCGCGTAGTTGCTGGCACGGCCGCTTTTTCTGGCAAGAAACTGAAGGTTTGGGCATAAAGCGCTATGGCTTGCCGGTTTTCCCTTTCCTGCAGGCCGCAGCCGCCTTAGCCTAAAGGCATGACTTACCACTTGGCCGCGGCCTCAGGAGATTTGAGCGCTATCGCTCCTAGATTCGGAGTGTTGTGCTGCCTTCCCGTCACCTTCTTGGTCATCTCTGGGACAGTCCTCCATCGCCTGCCCAAGGCTGATCACTCTGGCATCTACGGCGACAGGGGCCTGCGCCTTTCCTCCGCCCTCATCCTCAGCTTGTGCGCGGGGCTTATCGCCGGCGCGATTTTGGTCATCCCTTCCGGACTCGACCTCACAGTACTTACCGGTGCCCTAGTGTTTTCGGCCAGCGCCGCCGCCATCACGTGGCTTTCGCGCGAAGCCCTTGCCTGCGCGCTGCTTAGCGTCGGCACCATGTTCCTTACCGCAGGCGCGGTCATTAGCCTCAGCGCGATGTTCTTCCCCCAAGACTTTATGAGCGGCTCGATGACCTCGCTCTCGTCCTACTTCACCACGGCCTTGGTCACCTTCCTCTTCCCTGGCCTGGTCAGCGCGGGAATCGTGGCCTTCGTGGCGGTCCAGAGCCAGCGCCCACACCCCACTGCACATGCTGTTGACGCCTCGCTTGCCGATGCCCCCTCATCCCCCACGCCGCACCACTCCAACTCGCGCAGCTCGGTCTAGACTCCCACAGGCACAATAAGTCCTGCTACACGGTGCCGCGATTTTCGCGATGTACCCCGTGCAGCAGGACTTTTTAAGCGTCGTGCCTTGTAGTTTAAGCGTTTAGCGCTCGGTATAACGGCGCTCGTAACCGTCATCGTCGCCATAGCGCGGGGCGCTAGCACCACCGCGAGAGGAACCAGCGTTGGTGGACGGCAGGTAGTCGCCGCCGCGAGAGCGCACGCCGGCCCCACCGCGCAAGGCGGAGCGATCGGAATTAACGGTGCGCAAGAGGCCGCTGAGGGAGCTTTCAAATTCGCTGAGCTTGCTATCTACAAAGTCGTCGCACTCCGTGCGCAGCCGGTTGGATTCGGTGTATGCGGTCTCCACGATCCGGTTGGCTTCTTCGTTGGCGCGGCGGACAACTTCAGATTCGGAAACCAAACGTTCTTGTTCCTGGCGGCCTTCGGCCACCGAGCGCTCGTATTCCTCGTTGGCCTGAGCAATGGTGCGGTCTGCATCTGCGCGGGCTTGCTCAACAGTGGACTGGGCGCGCGCCTCGGCATCAGCCATCAGCCGCTGGGCATGTTCTTCTGCCTGCGCGATCGTGGTATCGGCCTCTTGGCGCGCCTGGTTGACCATATCGGTGGCCTGCGCATTCGCCTCATTAATGGTGTTATCCGCACGCTCTTCGGCGCCGCGGATAATCTCGTCTTGCTTGTCTAAAACGTCCTGCGCATCGTCGATTTCTACGGGCAGCGCGTTACGCAGGTCATCGAGAAGCGCCAGCATCTCATGGCGGGGGACCAAGCAATTGGAGGTCATGGGAAAGCCAGAAGCCTGCTCCAAATGCTGAACTAATTCATCAAGGGATTCAAAGACACGGTACATGCTGGGAATTCTACAACGCAGCACCCCGCATTGTGTGGAGGGCGCGCCTTGAATCCTCAGGCCGGTGCAACGAGGGCTAATGCTCTCCGAGTTCGATTCGCACCCCGTGTGCGATTAGTCCATTTTCCCTCCACATACCCGCGGCACAGGTGCATGCGGCCGCGGTGCTTTCGCAGCAATGCAGAAACTCCCCACCTCCCCGCGCATGCGGAGAAATGGGGAGCCGTTGGTTATCGGAGTTTAGATAACGCCCTGTGCCAGCATGGCGTCAGCCACCTTCTTGAAGCCGGCGATATTGGAGCCAGCCACATAGTCGCCTTCACGGTCGTATTCCTTGGCCGTGTTGTCGATGTTCTTGAAGATGTTGCTCATGATGCCGCGCAGGCGGTCATCGGTGTATTCGAAGGACCAAGAGTCGCGGGATGCGTTCTGCTGCATCTCCAGTGCGGAGGTTGCCACGCCACCGGCGTTAGCAGCCTTGCCGGGTGCGAAGTTGATCTTGGAGTCCTGGAATACGTGCACCGCATCCGGGGTAGACGGCATGTTAGCGCCCTCTGCAACGTAGCGCACGCCGCCCTCGACGAGCTTCTTAGCGGACTCACCGTCGAGCTCGTTCTGGGTCGCACACGGCAGTGCAACATCAGCCTGGACATCCCAGATATTGCCACCCTCGTGGAACTCCACGCCGTTGCCAGCTTCCTTGGCGTAGGTGGAGATGCGCTCACGGCGGACTTCCTTGACATCGCGAAGCAGGTCAACGTCCACGCCATTCGGGGTGGTGATGTAGCCGGAGGAGTCAGACATTGCGACGACGGTAGCACCCAGTTCCTGTGCCTTTGCGGCGGCGTAGATGGCCACGTTACCGGAGCCGGAGACGATGACCTTGGCGCCATCGAAGGACTCGCCGTGGGTCTTCATCATTTCTTCGGTGATGTAGACGGCACCGAAACCGGTGGCCTCGGTACGCACCAAGGAACCGCCCCAGGTCAGGCCCTTACCGGTCAGGACGCCGGACTCGTGCTGGGTGGTCAGGCGGCGGAATTGGCCGAAGAGGAAGCCGATTTCGCGGCCGCCGACGCCGATATCGCCGGCAGGAACATCGCGGTACTCGCCAATGTGGCGGTGCAGCTCGGTCATAAAGGACTGGCAGAAGCGCATAACTTCCTGCTCAGACTTGCCCTTCGGGTCAAAGTCGGAGCCACCCTTGCCGCCACCGATGGGCAGGCCGGTCAGGGAGTTTTTAAAGATCTGCTCAAAGCCCAAGAACTTAATAATGCCCAGGTTTACCGAGGGGTGGAACCGCAGGCCACCCTTGTACGGGCCGAGCGCGGAGTTGAACTGCACACGGAAACCGCGGTTGACCTGCACCTCGCCGTTGTCATCAACCCATGGGACGCGGAAGATGAGCTGGCGCTCTGGCTCACACAGGCGCTCAACCAGACCGTAGTCTGCGTAGTGTGGGTCCTTATCCAGGACGATCTTGAGCGAATCCAGCACCTCAGACACCGCCTGGTGGAATTCCGGCTCGCCGGCGTTACGCTTGAGTAGCTTGTCGTAGTACTCAGAAATCTGGCTATCAACAGACATAGTGTATAAATCCCATTCTCGTGGAGTTTGACTAGCAGAAACCAGTTTCCTATCAATCTACCGATAATGCAAGTGCAATTATTTCTCACTCCCCCGCTTACCGGCTTTTACCTGCGATGATAAAGGTAAATATTTTCTGTCGAACGTTCGGATTCCTAGCGGAAAGCCGCCGAACGGGTCTCGGGCTTTATAATCGCGGGCATGCATATTGTTGTCGCGCCAGACTCTTTTAAAGGTACCGCTTCCGCCACGGAAGCCGCAGCCGGAATCGCCAACGGAATCCGCCAGCACTACCCCACCGCCACCGTCACCACCTTGCCCATGGCCGATGGCGGCGAAGGCACCGCCCAGGTGCTGGCCCAGGCCGCCGCGGCGGGCGGGCAAGAAACCCAGACCATTACCCTTCCCACAACTGATGCGGTGGGGCGCTTGACCGAGGCCCAGTATTTCCTCGCTGGACGCACGGCCTTCATCGACGTCGCCGCCGCCACGGGGCTGCCCGCGGTCCGCGACGCACTCGATCCCCTTCACGCGGATTCTTATGGCACGGGCGTGCTGCTTGCCGATGCCCAATCCCGCGGCGCCACCTCCATCGTGCTCGGCCTCGGTGGCACGGCCAGCATCGACGGTGGCATGGGAATCCTTGCTGCCCTCGGCGCTGCCGCCCACGATGCACGCGGCTATGCCCTGCCCAAGGGCGGCGCCCCGCTAGTGCAGCTCGATTCCATCGATACCGCGCAATTAAACATCAAAGCGGGCATGGTTGATTTCACACTCCTGGCCGATACCCGGGCTAAGGCCATGCAGGCTGCCACCATGTACGGGCCACAAAAAGGCGCAGAGGGCGAACAAATAGCCCTGCTTGCCGGGGCACTGCTCCAATTGTGCAAGGTCACCGGCACGGATCCGGAAACGGAATTTACCGGTGCCGCCGGTGGCATTCCCATCGGCCTTACCTGGCTTTCGCGCACCCTGTGGGGCACCGATGAGCACGCCCGCGTCGTCTCTGGCGGGGCCCACGTGGCGAAGGCCCTTGGTCTCGCGGATGCCATTTCTCAGGCGGACCTCGTCATCACCGGCGAAGGCGCCTTTGATGAGCAATCCTTAACCGGCAAGGTCGTCGGCACCGTCGCGGACCTGGCGGCGGAGTCCTCTACGCCCGTCGGCATCATTGCCGGGGCCATCAACCAGGACACCGAGCACGTCACCGCGGAGCTAGATCAAGAAGGTGGGATGCCGGAGCAGCTGGCTAGGGCGGCCCGGGACATCGTCAAGCAGCTGGGCTAAGGGCGAATCTCGACCGTCCACGGAAAGATGGCGGGGCGCTCATGCGCCAACTCATCCTCCAGCAGCACGTGATCCTTGGGCAATACGGCATGCGGCGTGAGCAAACGCGACAGCACCATGGCCAGCTGGTTCACGGAGCCGGTCGCTCCCGCCACCGCGATGTTATAGCGGTAGGCGTGCGCGCCTTCTAAATCGCGCTCTTCGTGTTCATCGCGGTAATTTTGCTGCAGCTGCTCCTCCAAGCCCTCAGGGAACTGGGGATCTGCCGGGCGAGTAACCTCGGCGGAGGTAAGCGATCCGCCCGCTACCAGCTTATCGGTGGCAGTGGTGAAAATTTCCTCCACGCGGTCCGCTTGCTCATCTGGAACCAATACATCGAATTGAATAGTCGGCATATAGCTGACCCTACCCTAACCAAAGGGATGAAAACTATGTCTTATTCCACAAACATCGCTTCCGTGGTCCACTCTGCGGATACTGACCTGGCGTGGCAGCGGGATTTTTACGAAGATCTGCACCGCCACCCCGAGCTTTCCCACGATGAGGAACGCACCGCGGCGCGCATCCGCGCCAAATTGGCGGAGTTTGAGTGCGAGGTAGAAGAAAACATCGGCGGGCACGGTATGGTGGCCATTTTCCGCAACGGCGATGGCCCCACCGCCCTCATGCGCGCCGATTTCGATGCCCTGCCGGTCAAGGAGGCCACCGGCGTGGCCTATTCCTCGACCAATGACTACATGCACGCCTGCGGGCACGACATGCACACCACGGCCTTGCTCGGTGCCTGTGCGCTTCTCAATGCCTCCCGCGACACCTGGTCCGGCACTTTTCTCGCTCTCTTCCAGCCGGCGGAGGAATCATCCATGGGCGCGAAATACATGATCGCCGATAACCTCACCGAGCGCGTCCCACGCCCCGATATTTGCTTAGGCCAGCACATCATGCCCGGCCGCGCCGGCACCGTCCGCCACACCGCCGGCCCCATCATGGCCGGCTGCGATTCCCTACGCATCCGCATCTTTGGTAAATCCGCCCACGCCTCCATGCCGCATAACTCCATCGACCCGACCTATACCGCGGCGATGATCGTTACCCGGCTCCAGGCCATCGTGGGCCGCGAGGTAGCACCGCACGAGTTCTTCGTCATCTCCGTGGGCGAGCTGCACTCCGGCGATAAAAACAACATCATCCCGGATTCCGCCGAGCTCGTGCTCAATACGCGCTTTTATGATCCAGCCCTGGCGGAGAAGGTCTATGCCTCCTTAGAGCGCATGGTGAAGGCAGAATGCGTGGCCTCCGGCTGCGAGAAGGACCCCACCTTCGAGTACTACGCGCACGGCGAGGTCACCGATAATGATGCCGCCGCGTATTCGCCCATCGACGAGGTCTTTACGGCCACGTTCGGGGAAGAATCCGTTACCGCCTCCCCCTCGACCGCTTCCGAAGACTTTTGTTACCTCCCCCAGGCCTGGGGCGTGCCGTACGTCTTTTGGCACGTAGGGTGCACCCCGGAATCTGAGCTAGCCGATCCCCCGGTCAACCACCAGGCCAACTTCCTGCCGGATTACGAGCCGACGGTCAAGGCCTCCACCCAAGCCGCCCATGCGGCGGTGCTGGCGTACCTGGGCGCTTAACTCACCATAAAAAATCCGCCGCGTCCACTCTCTCAATGGAGTGTGGGGCGCGGCGGCTTTTCAGTGCGCTAGTCCTTGATGGTCTCTCCCAAAATGTGGCACTGAATCATGTTGGTATTGCCGGAGATTCCCGGAGGGGTACCTGCAACAACGACGACCAAGTCATTCTCGTCGTACTCGTCCAAGTCCAGCAGGTACTTATCGATGGCCTCCATCATCTCATCCGTGGACTTGACGTCGGGGCTCAAGAAGGTCTCTGCACCCCAGGTCAGCGCCAGCTGGGCGCGCACGTCCTGGTCCGGGGTAAATACCAAAAGCGGCAGGTCAGAGTGCAGGCGGGCGACGCGCTTTGCGGTATCACCGGAGGAGGTGAAGGCAACGATAGCCTTCGCGTTCAGGCGCTCTGCAATATCGCGGGCGGAATAGGACATCACGCCGCGCTTGGTGCGCGGAACGTGCGCCAGCGGCGGGACCTGGCCATCAGTCTCGGAGCGCTTGACGATGCGCGACATGGTCCGCACCACGTTGTGTGGATCCGCGCCCACGGAGGTCTCGCCAGACAGCATCACCGCATCGGCGCCGTCGAGCACGGCGTTGGCCACGTCGGAAGCCTCCGCGCGGGTGGGGCGGGAGTTCTCGATCATGGAATCCAGCATCTGGGTGGCCACGATGACCGGCTTGGCGTTCTCGCGGGAAATCTGGATAGCGCGCTTCTGGAACAGTGGCACCTCTTCCAGCGGAACCTCAACGCCCAAGTCACCGCGGGCAATCATCACGGCATCGAAGGCCAAGATGATGGACTCGAGGGCATCGACAGCCTCGGGCTTTTCCAGCTTGGCGATGACCGGCACGCGGCGGCCTTCCTCGTCCATGATCTCGTGGACCTTGTCGACATCGGCAGGCGAACGCACGAAGGACAGCGCGATGTAGTCCACGCCGAGCTGCAGGGCAAAGCGTAGATCCTCGATGTCCTTCTCAGACAGGGCTGGCACAGAAATGCTCATGCCGGGCAGGGAGACGCCCTTGTTATTGGATACGGGACCACCCTCGGTTACCTCACACACCACGTCATTGCCGTCTACTTCCTTGCAGACGACGGCGACCTTGCCGTCATCGATAAGCAAGCGATCGCCGGGCTTCGCGTCTTGTGCCAAGCCCTTGTAGGTGGTGGATACGCGGTCGTGGGTGCCTTCGACATCGTCCACGGTGATGCGGACGATCTCGCCGTTATCCCACTGCTCTTCGCCGTTCTTAAACCGGCCAAGGCGGATCTTGGGGCCCTGAAGATCGGCCAAGATACCTACGTTCCGGCCGGTCTTTTCGGTGGCTTCGCGGACCCACTTGTAATTGGCCTCGTGGTCCGCATGCTCACCGTGCGACATGTTGAGGCGCGCGACGTTCATGCCGTCTTCTACAAGGCGCAAAATTCCGTCCCCGCTAGCTACCGCGGGGCCGAGAGTACAGACAATTTTGGTTCTTCTATCCAGCATTATTGGCCTATTCCATCGGGGAAATTGAACAACCCCCAACCTACTCCCTCGCGCGCGGCTAGGCCACAATTTTTTGGCGCCTTAACTACGGCAATCGGACACGATCACACATAACCGGTCATTTCCGGCCGGTAGCAGTGCCCGAGGTGCCGTTAGCATGCGTGGCTGCCACGCGTTTCTCGTCGCCCTCGCCGCCGTTTTCCGCCTGCTCGCGGTAGTACCGCGGGTCAACTTCCTCTGGAGTTTCGGGGCCCTTGCGTTGCCTGTCCAGCAAGAAAAAGACGATGAGACCTGCGATAAAGACAACGGCGGAGACGATGAGGTTTACGCGGACGCCGAAGATTTCGGTGGCCTCATCAGAGCGCATGCCTTCGATAAAGAAGCGGCCCAGAGTGTAGCCCACGACGTAGAGGGCGAATACCCGTCCGCGCCCCAGCTTCCATGCCTTGTGCGCCCACAGAAGGAACAGGCACACCAGCACGTTCCAAATGAGCTCATACAAAAACGTCGGGTGCACCGAAGCGATGACCTCGCCGGTAGAATGCCCGGAAACTGGGGCGTACTCCCCCGCCTCATCGACGCGGTAGTAAATATCCAGCGCCCACGGAACGTCGGTCGGCCGGCCGTAAAGTTCCTGATTGAACCAGTTGCCCAACCGGCCGATGCCCTGGGCAAGGATGAGGCCAGGCGCTACCGCGTCCGCGAATGGTGCAAGCGGGATCTTTTTGATTCGAAACATCACCCACAGCGCTACGGCGCTTAAGGCAACCGCACCCCAGATGCCAAGGCCACCATTGGTGACCTTGAAGGCGTCGACTGGGTCGCAGGTCTCACAGAAGTACTTCTGATTATCCGTGATGACGTGATAGAGCCGCCCGCCCACGATGCCAGCGGGGATGACGACGATGGTCGCGTCCCACACGGTATCGGGATTGCCGCCCCGGGCTGTGTATCGCCGCAGCGTCATCCACATGCCCACGAGGATGCCGGCGATGATGCACAGCGCATACGCATGGATTGGAATGGAGCCAAGATGCCACACCACGCCCTGCGGCGGGGAGGGGATATTTGCAAGATTCTGAGTATGCACGTAG
Organism: Corynebacterium sp. KPL1824; assembly: GCF_000478095.1. Classification (NCBI taxonomy): domain Bacteria; kingdom Bacillati; phylum Actinomycetota; class Actinomycetes; order Mycobacteriales; family Corynebacteriaceae; genus Corynebacterium; species Corynebacterium sp. KPL1824. Next base: position 425,687 of record NZ_KI515750.1, read on the forward strand.
ATAGTGTGCCTTATCGGCGTGCCCGTGAGCTAGTTTGGGGTCACTTTTCCTAGGAACTTTTACGCGACGGACACGCCGGGTGCTGGCCCGCGGCCACCAGGGAGCGTGCTAAGGCGGTGGGATCCTGGGCCGCCATGACGGATTCGCCGACCAATACCGCATCCGCCCCGCGGGAGGCATAGTGGAAGAGGTTGCGAGCATTATTCACCCCACCCACGGCGATGCGCAGGAGGGATTCCGGCAGGCCCGGGGCAATATCGTTGAAGGCCTCCCGGTTGATCTCATCAGAGGCAAGGGACCACGCATTGATCGCGATGACACTGCTGCCGGCCTTGATGGCACGGTTGACCTCCCCGCAGGTTCGCACCTCCACGATGGCGGTCATCCCTAACGATTCCGCCCGGTCCAAAAGGGCTTCCAATCGAGCTTGTTCTAAAAGCTCGACCTGCAGCGGGATTGCATCGGCGCCAAAACAACGAGCCTCATGAATCTGGTACGGATCCACGATGAGGTCGCGCGCCATCATCGGAATATCGATAGCAGCGCGCGCGGCCGCCATATCCTCAAGCGAACCGTTAAAGCGCCGCGTATCCGTTTGGCAGGCCATCAGATGCACGCCGCAGTTTTCAAAGGTGCGCGCCCATTCGGCCATCTGCTCGGCCGAGCCCACGTGGGCAATTTCCCCGGTATAAGGAACAGCGCGCTTGAGCTCAGTAATGACCGAACACCCTGGTTTTAAAAGCGCCGCGCGGGCATCGCGGGGAGGCTCCATGTCCCGGGAGCGCGCCTTGATGTCTTGGAAGGAAACGCGTGCTTCGCGCGCGGCGACATCCTCAAGCACCCCAGCGACCAGGTGATCGACGGCTATGGGTGTGGGCATGAGCACCTCCCTCCAAGCGCGATTAAGATCACACTTAGATTAACGCTATGCGAGGCGTTTCCGGAAATTGCGCTGCGCGAACGGGGCTATTTGCGGCCCACATCGGTCGGGTCGATATCGCTATCGAGCGCGTCCCACATCACGCGGCCGGAATCGGATGAGGTCTCCAAATCTTCCGCCAGCTTTTCTTGGCGGGCGGCGGGGGTTTCGTACTTGCTCGATGCCTTGGCCTTGTCCTTGCCTGGGTTCTGGGCGAGGAGGACGGCGCCAAAGAACGCTAGGGCCGCACCAATAATGGCCACGATGGGGCCAAGTTTGGTGACCTCCACCGAGATGACGGTGGCCCACTCGGAGATTGCGGCAGAATCCACCGCGTTCTCATTCGCGGACGCGCCCTGCAATATTTTTTGCGCGCGCTGGGCGTCAGCACCGCTGGTCAGCAGGCTAATGGGGCTCCACGCGGCGCCGGCCGCGGCGAGGGCGCACACAATGGCCACGATGCGCCGCCCCGTTCGGCGCAGCGCAATCCCCGCGAGCACCCCGGCGAGGAGGACCAGTGTTAATGCCATCAGCTCTAGGGACCACGCGGAACCCACGATCTCATTGGTTGCCGAGCCCGATTTATCGTCCTCGCTTACCGCTTTTACCCAGGTGCTGCGGGAAGAAAACCACAGCACCGCCGTGCCCACCGCAATAAGGAGCGGGCCAAGTCGCCTCGTCATCAGGAATCATCCCCTAAAAGAACTCTCGCATCGAAGCAGGTCCGGTCTCCAGTGTGGCACGCCGCGCCGCGCTGCCGCACGGTCAGCAAGATGGTATCGCCATCGCAATCAAGGCGCACACCGAGCACGTCCTGCGTATGTCCGGAGGTCTCGCCCTTAATCCAATACTCGCCGCGCGAGCGCGAGAAATAAGTGCCCTTGCGCGTCGCCAGCGTGTGGGCCAGCGCGTGGTCATCCATCCAGGCAAGCATAAGCACTTCGCCGGAATCGGATTGGGCAACCGCCGGCACGAGCCCTTGCTCATTGCGCTTGAGCAGCGCAGCTATCTGCGGGTCTAGCTCATAATCTGCGGGAGTGTTCACCGGCGCACCTCGTATCCGGAGTCTGCCAGCGCCTTTTTGACCTCGCCTATTTCTACCTCCCCAAAGTGGAAGATGCTGGCTGCCAGCACGGCATCGGCACCGGCTTCAACGGCGGGTGGAAAATCCGCTGCCGCACCCGCCCCACCGGAGGCGATGACGGGAATATTCACCGTTTCGCGCACCGCGCGCAGAAGCTCGAGGTCGAATCCGGCCTTCGTGCCATCGGCGTCCATGGAGTTTAAAAGGATCTCCCCCACGCCCAGTTCGGCGCCGGTGCGGGCCCATTCCACTGCATCGATGCCAGCCGATGTCGTCCCGCCGTGAGTCGTGACTTCAAACCCCGACGGTGCGTGCGCCGCGTCGGTGCGCCGCGCGTCCACGGATAAGACGATGCACTGCGAGCCAAAGACCTCTGCCAATTCGCGCAGCAGGTCTGGATTGCCAATCGCCGCGGTATTGACCGATACCTTATCCGCACCGGTGCGCAGGAGCTCGCGGACATTGTCAACGCTGCGCACTCCCCCGCCCACGGTGAGAGGGATAAAGACCTGATCGGCGGTGCGGCGTACCACATCGAGCATGGTGGACCGGCCGTGCTTGGACGCGGAGACATCGAGGAACGTCAACTCGTCCGCGCCCAATTCCTCATAGCGCGCGGCTAATTCCACGGGGTCTCCTGCATCGCGCAGGTGGGCAAAATTTACGCCCTTGACTACGCGGCCTTGATCCACATCAAGGCACGGGATAATGCGTACGGCTACAGCCATGCGGGGCTTACTCCTTCACAGGTTTAATCTGAGTGATGAGATAGGATTTCTAGGATTGTCTCGTGCACCTGCGGCGTACCGGAGACCATACCCCGCGACTGCACGGTCCACGCATTGCCCTCCGGATCCGTGATGATGCCCCCAGCGGCCTTAATAAGGAGCGCTCCCGCCGCGTTATCCCACGGGTGCGGCGAGAAATTCACGGCACCGTCAAATACGCCCTGGGCCACGAAGGCATTATCTAGTCCCACCGAGCCCGTGATGCGCGGCCGCAAGCCGGATTCGCGCAGCTCGTGGAATGCCGCAGTGGGAAGGTTGGAAAAACATCCCACGTGCCCACGGGCATCATCGAATTCTGGGGACTCTTCCCCGCCACCGAAACCGCCGGACGGCCCACCGGCAGAACGCAGCGGCGAGCCGTCGCTGGCCACCAAGCGCCTGCCCAAGAGGGGAAAATCTGAGATGGCCGCGACAGTCTGGCCCTCGTGAACCAAAGCCACCAAGATACCCGCCATGGGGTTGCCCGCGGAATAATTCGCGGTCCCATCGATTGGATCGACCACCCACACGGTGTCGTGGATGCTTCCGCCGGATTCCTCCCCATAGACCGGGATACCGGTCATCTGCTGCAAGATATCGCGCAGCTGCTTTTCGATGGCCAAGTCCACCTCTGTGGCAAAATCGCCCCTGCTTTTAAAGTGGGCCGGTGGCGCCCCGATGCCGGATCGAAAGATGGGCTCAACCTGGTCAACGGCCGCCTCCGCAAAGGCCACCAATTCGCGCGGATCCATCATCGCTTACTCTTCCTCGGGGTCATAAGGATCGATGGGCACCTCTGCGGGCAGCGGCTCTACCTCTGCCACCGCCGCTAGCGCCTCCTCCAGGCTGAAGTTTCCCTCATACAGCGCCTTGCCGATGATCGCCGAATCGATGCCCTCATTTTCATACCGGGCCAGCTCGCTAACATCCGCCAGGGAGGAAATGCCACCGGAGGCGGTGACCTTGGCATCGGTTGCCATTGCTACCTCGCGCAATAATTCCACATTGGGCCCAGAAAGCGTCCCGTCCTTGGACACATCCGTGACCACGAAGCGTTGGCATCCTGCGGCATCGAGGCGCTCGAGCACCTCCCAGAGATCCCCGCCATCGGAGACCCAGCCATTGCCCTTCGTGCGCCATTCGCCATCTTCTAAGCGCACCGCCAAATCCACGGCGACCTTTTCGCCATAGTGCCCAAGAATCTTTTCTACCCACTCTGGGTTCTCTAAGGCGGCGGTGCCAATATTGATGCGGTTCGCGCCGGTAGCCAGCGCGCGCTCTACCCCGGCATCATCGCGGATGCCACCGGTAAGCTCGACATTAATGCCGAGTTCTTGGGTAATCCCCGCCATCTGCTCGTGGTTGGAACCGCGATTAAAGGCGGCATCGAGGTCAACAAAGTGCAGCCACTGGGCGCCTTGGCGCTGCCATTCAAGGGCTGCATCCCGCGGGGCACCGTAGACCTTTTCGGTGCCGGCCTCTCCCTGATCCAAACGCACGGCCTTGCCGCCGGCGACATCGACTGCGGGCAAAAGCGTAAAAGTCATGGTCTCATCCTACCTAGAGCGTGTGCATCCAGTTTTCCAATAGCTGCGCGCCCGCATCCCCGGATTTTTCGGGGTGGAATTGCGTGGCCCAGAGCGCGCCATTTTCCACCGCCGCCACGAAAGAATCGCCAGCGTGCGTGGACCAGCTCACCAGCGGCGGGCGGGTAATGACGGTTTCCAATTCCCAGCGGCGTACGCCGTAGGAATGCACGAAATAAAAACGTTCATCGACGTTAAGCCCGGCAAACATGGCGCTGCCATCTGGCATCTCGACGGTATTCCAGCCCATATGCGGCAACACGTCGGATTGCAGGCGCTCGACCGTACCCGGCCATTCGCCGCAGCCTGTGGAGTGGATGCCGTGCTCGACGCCGGCATCGAAAAGCACCTGCATACCCACACAAATGCCCATGACCGGCCGCTCTCCTGCCAGCCGCTGGCCGATGACCCTCGGCCCATTCACCGCCTTAAGCCCTGTCATGCAGGCATCGAACGCGCCCACGCCGGGAACCAGCAGCCCGTCTGCCTCGAGGGCCTGATAAGGATCCGCCGTGACGGTGACCTCCGCCCCGACGCGCTCGAGGGCACGCTGGGCAGAGCGAATATTGCCCGCGCCGTAGTCCAATAACACCACCGATTTTGTCATGGGCTATACCTTACGCATTCGACGCAAACGAGTGCGGATATCGTTGGTCTCGCTGATACGAGTCCGGCCCAGGATGAAGTCCGCCGTGGTAAGCAGCAAACCGGCGATCAGGATCGCAACTCCCGCTCCGAAGGCGCCGTCGTAGCCGTAGCCTGCCACCATGGCACCGAGCAAGGTCGAGCCTAGACCGGTGCCGCTATCGTAGAAAATATTCCAAATCGCCGAGGCCTCCGAGACCCGCTCGCGGGGCAGCCGGTCAAACATGGATAGCAAGGCCTCGTTTTGCGCGATACCGAAGGCGCCACCGAATAGAACCGCGCCGAGCACCAGCCACCAGATGGAGCTTTCCATAAATAGGGTCAGCGAAATCGTCCCGACGCCGATGATCGCCATGATCTGGCTTGGAATGTACAGGCTGCCTGGGGCCCCAGTGCGGTCTGCCACCACGCCGGCGAAGTACCGGAAGATCATCGCCGCGCCGCCCACGATGGACAGCATGATGCCGGCGAGGCTGGCGCCCCTTGCGGCATCGAGCTCCTGCATCGCAGGGGACAAGAACGAGGAAATGGCACCGTAGCTCATGGAGAAGGTGGTCAAGGCCAAGGCCGGAACCGCAACCAGCTTCCAGGTAGGAACCCGAATGATATTGACTTCTTCATCATTATCCTCGGCCAAGGTGACCTTGATCTTGGGGATGCGCAGGCACATGGCAAAGCCCAAGAAGCCAATGAGGCCGGCGGTGATATAGGTCGAGGCGTAGCCTAAGGAATCCGCCATGAACAGGCCGAGCGGCAAGAAGATCATCTGCCCCAAGCCTGTAAATACACCAATCATGCCGGTGGCCTTGCCCAGCAGACGCACCGGGGAGAGCTCTGCAATCAGCGCGGATTCGGACACGGTGAGGGCGCCGAAGCCCACCCCGCGCATGGCGGAAAATAGCAAGACGATCCAGGCCTCGGTACCCAACAGGTGGCCGAAGGCCGGCACGCCCAAGGTAAAGGCGGACAGCGCCATCACGCGCCTGTAGCCCCAGCGGCGCAACAGCCACGGCGATATGATCTGCGTGGCAACCGTAAAGGCCATGAAGATACCGGTGGATCCACCCGCCAGGGTCGCGGAACCGCCGGAGTCAATGACGGCCAGCGGCACCACGGGAAGCAGGATGGACCAAGCGCCAAAGGCGGCGGCGATGGCTACCATCGTCGGCGTATAGCCGGGCACCTTCCAAATATTGGTCTCTTGAGATTCGCTCATTTACTAAAGCCTCCAACCATCCAGGCAATGGCCGCGGCCGCGGTGATAACGGCTAAAAGCGCGGCGACAACCGTAAAAAACTTCGAGCCCTGCTGATACGCGGACCAGGCCCCTCCTACCAAGAGGCCTGCCACCAGAAACAGGATGAGGATCATAAACTGCACGGGCTACAGGGCTCCCTTCGTCGAAGGGATGCCGGTCTGGCGCGGATCGTGGTCCACGGCAGCGCGCAGCGCGCGGGCTACCGCCTTGTATTCCGCCTCGGTCACGTGGTGCGGATCGCGGCCGTAGCGCACGTTGACGTGCAGGGTAATGGCTGCGTGCGTGGCCAAGGATTCGAAGAAGTGGCGGTTAATCACCGTGGCATAGTGCCCGCCGATGACCTGCCATTGCAGGTGCTCCGGCTCGCCATTCATCACGAAATAGGCGCGGCCCGAAAAATCCACGACCGCCTCTACCAGCGCCTCATCCATGGGTAGTAATTGGGAGCCGAAGCGGCGGATCCCGGCCTTATCCCCCACTGCTTCGCGCAGGGCCTGGCCTAATACGATGGCGGTATCTTCCACGGTGTGGTGGGCGTCTACCTCCACGTCACCGGTGGCCTTAACCTGCAGGTCAAAGAGCCCGTGTGTGGCAAATGCGGTAAGCATATGGTCAAAGAACGGCAGCCCAGTGGAAATGTCGCTTTTCCCAGTGCCGTCAAGGTCGATGGAAACGGCGATGTCCGATTCCGATGTAGCTCTTTGGGCACGCCCCACACGGTTTGTCATAAATCACTCCTTTGAAGTATCCGCTCCTACTGTAGTCGCTAGTTTTTCTGCCGCAGCCAGAAAGGCCGCATTTTCTTCTGGCAGGCCAATGGTCACGCGCAAGTACCCGTCGATCCCTACATCGCGGATGAGCACCTCTTCATCCAAGAACTGCTCCCACACGCGGTGTTGGTCCGCGAAATTGCCAAAGAAAAGGAAATTCGATTCGCTCGGCATGACGGTATAGCCCATCTCGCGCAGGCGCCCGGCCACCATGTCGCGTTCGGCGGCGATGGTTTCCACGGTGGCGAGGGTATCTGCGCTGTGGCGCAGGGCCACAGTGGCCGCGGCCTGGGATAAGACGGAGAGGTGATATGGCAGGCGCACCAGCATGATGGCCTCCACGAAGGCCGGGTCCGCCACGAAGTAACCCAGGCGCCCGCCAGCAAAGTCGAAGGCCTTCGACATCGTGCGCGACACCACGAGCTTGGTGGGGTATTTTTCCAACAGGCTCGTCGCGGACGGCGAGTCAGAAAACTCTGCGTAGGCTTCGTCGACGATGACGATGCCGGGAGCGGCATCGACAAGCGCGGCAATATCGTCCAAGCTGGTTACCCCGCCGGTGGGGTTATTCGGGGTGGTAATAAAGATGACGTCGGGCTGGTGCTCGGCCACCGCCGCCAAGGCGCGGTCCATATCTATGACGAAGTTCTCATCGCGCGGGCACTCGATAAACCGGGTGTGGGTACCGGCAGACAGGATCGGGTGCATGGAATACGACGGCGTAAATCCCAGCACGCTGCGCCCGGGCCCGCCGAAGGCCTGCAACAGCTGCTGCAGGATCTCATTGGAGCCGTTGGCGGCCCAGACCTGCTCGTAGGTGACATCCACGCCGGTTTGCTGCGAAACGTAGCGGGCTAGCTCGGTGCGCAGTTCGACCGCATCGCGCTCTGGGTAGCGGTTGAGCGAGTTGGCGCAGCGGCGGACCTCGTCCACGAGGGCATCGACAAGCGCGGGCGAAGGCGGGAAAGGATTCTCGTTGGTATTGAGCTGGTAGGCCACCCGCAGCTGCGGGGCGCCATAGGCGGTCTCGCCGCGCAATTCCTCGCGCAGCGGTAGGTCATGTAGCTGGGCCATTTATTTCTCCTCGAATCGGGCGCGGATGGCCTCCCCGTGGGCGGGAAGGCGCTCGGCATTGGCAAAGGCGATGACGTTGGGGGCGATTTCTTCCAGGGCGCCGCGGTCATAATCGATGAGGTTGACCGGCCGGAGGAAGGTGTGGGTAGAAAGCCCCGCGGAAAACCGCGCCGTGCCCGAGGTGGGCAGCACGTGGTTGGAACCGGCCGAATAGTCCCCCAAGGGCACGGGGGAATACGCGCCGACGAAAATGGCGCCGGCGTGGTTGATGCGCTCTGCCACGGCGCGCGCATCCGCGGTGTGGATTTCTAGGTGCTCGGCGGCATACGCATTCGCCACGGCGATGCCCGCGTCCAGGGAATCCACCAGGACGATGCCGGATTGTTCGCCGGTTAAGGCCTCGGCGGCGCGGGCGGAGTTCTCCGTTGCCGTATAGCGGCGCTCGACCTCCTGCTGCACCTGCTGGGCCACGCTTTCCGATGCCGTAATCAGCACGCTTGCCGCCATCGGATCATGCTCTGCCTGGGAGATGAGATCGTAGGCCACGTAGACGGGGTTCGCGGTCTCATCCGCCAAGATGGCGATTTCGGTCGGGCCGGCCTCCGCGTCGGTGCCTACCACCCCGCGCACCGCCCTTTTGGCTGCGGCGACAAAGATATTGCCCGGCCCGGTAATCATGTCCACGGGCTCTACGTCTTCGTCCGCATCGCCGTAGGCCAAAAGCGCGACCGCTTGGCCCCCGCCGACGGCCCAGACTTCCTCCACGCCCAGCATGTGGCACGTGGCCAAGACCGTGGGGTGCGGCAGGCCGCCGTGCTCCTTTTGCGGCGGGGAGGCAACCACCAGGCTGGAGGCACCGGCCTCTTGCGCGGGCACGGTATTCATGATGACAGAGGACGGGTAGACCGCCTTGCCGCCGGGCACGTAGAGGCCAACGCGCTCGATGGGGCGGAATACCTCGGTCACGGTGGCGCCGGGGGCCAGCTGCGTGGTGTGCGACTCCGGCTTTTGATCCGCATGCACGCGGCGCACCCGCTCGATGGAGGCCTCGATGGCCGCGCGCACCAGGGGATCAAGCTCGTCGGCGGCCCGCTGCAGTTCCGCCTCAGGCACGCGCAGGGACGGCGGGCGCACCCCATCGAAGTGCTCCCCATAATCCAACGCCGCCTGGGTGCCCTCATCGCGCACCTTATTGACCATCGGCACGACGGTCCCCATGACGGAATTCACATCGGTGCCGCCGCGCGGAAGGACGCGGCGCAGCGTAGCGGGGCGGAGCTGTTGACCGCGGAGATCGATGGTTCGAAGCATTCCTGGCTCACTTTCTGGTTGATCACCGTGGGCTATATCTGTAGACAAACCAATATACTATCGCCCAAAGCGCCGCGGGAACACCCTCTTGGGCGATAGACTCAAAGCAAATTCCAGCGAAGGCGAGTGTGCGGTGCATGATGATCGAATTTGAATCCACCAGTCTTGAGCGGCACCTGCGCGCCATCGTCCGCGAGAATGACTTTTCCTATTGGGCCTTGCCCACTGGAGAACTCGTCATCTCCCATGGGCAGGAGGGATCCACCCTGGTGTCTGTGTCGCAGGCCGACGATGTGGTAATCCACCTGCACACCACTCCGCGCGGTGCGGTTGCGCTGGGCAATGCCGCCGAGCTGTCCCGCTTCATCACCACATGGAATGCCGATTGCCTCTACCCCACCGCCCTGCTGGATTATGACGAGGCGGGCTCGCTGGTGCTGTGTGGGCAGAGCCACTTCACCACCGGGACGGCACCAACCCACGATCAATTGGCCGCGTTTGTGCCCGCCGCGCTCCGCGGCGCCGAGGTGCTCATGAGCGTGGCGACGCGCGAATTTCCGGCCCTTGCCCAAGAACCAGAGCTGTTGCTAGCTCAAGACGATGCTGCTTCCCCGCCCGCAGTCACCCTGGATTTCCTCGCCGCCACTCTGCCGCAGATAGGGATCGACAGCTTCCATAGCGATGGTGACATCTGCCTATTTGCCCTGGTCAATTCCATCGCCTGCACCTTCACCCTCGACTCTGGGCCAAGCCTCATCATTACCGGCCGGTGGACTCTCAATGCGGATGAGGACGAGTTCACCCGTTTGTTTTTGATCTGCAATGACTGGAACTTGATAAGCCACAGCGCCACGGCTTACTGCCGCGCCAGCGACGACGGCCTCCACGTCCACGTCGACGTGCCGACGCTTATTGGGGCGGGTCTAAGCCAAGACCAGTTGCAGCGGGTTTTAAGCCAGAGCCTCGATGCGATCCTGCACGCTATCGATGAAATCGCGCGGGAATTTTGCGGCAGCTCCCCGGTTAAGTGGGCGTAACTTCCCGTTGCGGCTCATCCGCAGCCTCTCGCCCCACAACTTCCCAGTCCGCGTCGGAGCTAATAAACGCGGTGCACCAGTAGGAAAACATGGCCAAAAATGGCGCTACCGCCCAGGCCACGGCGGGAGAAAAGTTCGGCGCAAACTCCACGACATCGCCTGGGTTCTCCGGCGGGTGCGTCGCGGTGATGCCGCCAAAGACGTAGAAGGACACGGCACCGGCGAAGGCGCATGCCCCCACCCACAGCAACATCGCGAGACCGCGCCCGCGGCGCTGGACAAATGCGGCTAGCCCCAGGCACAGCCCCAAGAAACCCGTAACGAGCGCAAAGGTCATAAACGCAACGAATTGCGCGTTGCCCACCGCTTCAATGGCATAGCCGCCACCGTCGACAGCGCGGCCGGTCATCGTGGGGCGCATAAAACCCCAGAGCGCGCCGCAGATGCCGAAAACGAGCAGGGAACACGCGAGGAGCCCCGCACCAAAACCGAGAGTGCGGGGCAAGCGAGCTTGGCGGGAAGACACTTTAGTTACAGAAGGTCCAGTTGCCGTCCTCGCGGCGGAAACGAACGGTGGAGGTATCGGTACCTTCCGAGTTTGACACGCTCACGGTGGCGGAGGCGTCATCGCCGTTGACCACAACGTCATTGACCGATTCCAGCTTGGTGGAGGTAGGAATGGCCTCTAGCTGGTTGGCAAATTCGTTGATCTGGGGATTGCCCTGGCCTTGCTGGCGCATGGAGTTTGCGTATTCGGAAAAGGACTGGTTGGGCAGGCTGTCAACGTAGTTGAGGTACTGCTGGAAATCCCCGGACTCGCCTTCGCGCACGGCCCGGCAGGCGTGGGCTGGCATGTAGCCAAAGTATTCCTTGACGTTGTCAATCTCATGCTGCCCGCGCACCAACTGCTCAATGGCCTGCTTATCGCCATCGTTGGCTTCTTGTCCGCCTTCAATGGGCTTAATGTCCTGGGCGTTGGCGAAGGGATCGTCCCCGTTGTGCATGGGGTTCGTATTAGCGCCCTCATTGCCGCCTTCTTCGCCCTTGTCCTTAGGGTCCTCGGCGGCCTTCTTCTTATCCTTTTCTTCCTTTTCCTTCTTATCCTTGTCGGCGTCTTTGTCCTCAGACTTCTTCGCCGATTCCTTTGCGGAGGTCTCAGTAGACGAGGAGGCGGACGAAGACGACGCGGTCTTCGTCGAATCGTCCTCGTCATCTGAGCTGCATGCAGCTAAGGCAAGCGGGGCAACCATAGCGACCGCAAAAAGGGACTTCTTAGCAGGGGTCAAAAAGGACAAGGGAGAGCTCCTGAATCAATCTTTCGAATGCGAAGCCGCCTCACGACGGGTTCTTATGTCCCCGCAATCCTAACAATGCAAGTTTGCAAGGGACATTATTGCAGTCTGAAAAGTACCTGTGAGCTATTCCTTAGCGCGGCGAAACACGTACAATTTCCACTGTGCAACTACATCGCGAGGCCATCATCGACGCCGCCACGACCCTATTGAATACGTATGGGCTTGCCGATGTCACCATGCGCCGCGTCGCCTCCTCCCTCGGCGTTGCCCCGGGGGCGCTGTATTGGCACATCGCCAATAAGCAGGCGCTCATTGCCGCTCTTGCTGAAGATATTATCGCCCCCGTCGCCGGATCCACGCTGGAAGAGATTAGCCTGCACCTGCGCGAATTGCTCCTGGCCCGGCGCGATGGCGCGGAGGTAGCCATCGCCGGCCTCTCGCAGCCGGATTCCCAGGCCTGGGATCACCTCGTCGCGCAGTTTAGCTCCGCCACCTGCCCCGATTTCGATGCCGCCGCACGCAAGGCCGCTGCCCTTTCCGCCGTGCACCTCGTCCTGGGCGCCACGCTGCTCGAGCAATCCCAGCGCCAGCTGCTAGAAACCACCGGCGGGACCACCGCGGCGGACTACCGCGCCGATTTGGTGCGTGGCGTGCGGATTATCAATGCCGGATTGCAGCACAGCGAGGCGGATTAAAACGCTTCACCCCCGCGGCGGATTTCCGCCAAGCACAAGCGAGTACGATCTCTGTGCAGCAGCCCTCCTAGATAGTCACCTCAGAAGAAAGGCCATTTTCGTGTCGTATCCCGCGCATGGCGTATTGATCGATGTCACTGCGGAAAAAGTCGTGCTTCACCGCAGCCTGCTCTCGCGCAGCTTGGGCGCGCCTGCCACCGCAGAAATCGCCCTTGATGCCATCGATGACCTGCGCGCCCACGAACCCACCGCCACCGGTTTTGGTTCCTTGTCCTTAGGCAGCGCCGGCAGCATTGCCTTCGCCCCGCACCAAGACCCCCACAGCGTGGCGCGCGCCATTAAGGCGGCGCAGCAGGGCGACGCACCCGCGGAAGCCGCAGCCCCATCCTCTAGCGAAGAATCCTCCGTGGGCAACCCGGGGCTTGATTTCGTCGCGGTTGATGTAGAAACCGCCAATGATAATTGGGGTTCCATCTGCCAGATCGGCGCCGTGCGTTACCGCGATGGCGGGGAAACCGCGTCCCAGTCGTGGCTGTGCACCCCTCCCCCAGGCTTGGAGCACTTTGCCGAAGTCAATATCTCCATCCACGGTATTACCGCCGCCGATGTCGAAGGAGCAATGCCCTTTGCCACAGCGGCCGCAGAGCTGTTTGATTTCATCGGCAGCGATGTCATCGTCGCGCACAATGTCCAGTTTGACTCCTCAGCGCTGCGCTCCGGATTGCTGGCCGCCGGCGCCGATGTCCCCACCGTCCCGCTGGCCTGCTCACTCGCTTTGTCTCGCGATGCCTCAAGGCAAGGTGTTATCTCGGTGGCCAACCACAAGCTTCCTACCGTCGTAAGCCACCTTGGCGGCGCCTCTTTTACCCACCACGATGCCACCGAGGACGCCCGCGCCGCCGGCACCATCATCACCGGGCTAGCCCAGCGCTTTGGGCATACCGGAAGCATCACCGATCTCTTTACCAGCCGGGAGTTTAGCCTCGGCAGGCTCGAATCCTCGGCCATCCTGCCGGTTCTGCGCGCGCATACCGCGCCCACCTCCGGCGACGATCTGGGCGCCGGCACCGATTTCCGCGATTCCACCCGGTCCGCCGGAACCAACAAGAAGCCCGCGTCTTCCGGCCGGGCGCCGTGGCAGGCCGTGGCCACCCCGGATACCATCCCGGATCCCAATCCCGACGCCGATCCTCAAGGCGCACTCTACGGCCAACACGTCACCCTGACCGGCGATTTCGAGCCGTACGATAAGGGACTGCTGTGGCAGGGCATCGCCAAGCGCGGCGGGCAAGTGGGCAAAAACGTCACCAAGAAGACCACGCTGCTTGTCGTCGGCGAATGGGCAAAGAAGACCTCCAAGGAAAAGCGCGCCGAAGAGCTGCAGGAAAAGGGCCAGGACATCACCATGTGGTCCGGTGCCCAGCTCTTTTCTGAGCTGGAGCTCGACGCCGAGCCGCCTTTTTAAACCCGCAGGGAACCACCCGGCTATTTCTCCAGTCCAATAAGGGCGGATACTCACGACCCTGGAGAAATCGCCATGACCTTGACGCTCGATGCACCCCGCCCCACCACCACTAATTTGCTGCCGGCGCTATTCGCGCGGTCGTGGATTAAGCACCAGCGGCTTTCCGATGACGGCTTTTGCTACTCCCTCGCCACCATCCAGCTCTCCCCCAACCTGTCGATGGCGCTAGTCTTTCCCGGGCAGCGCACCTTTCGCCGGCTCAGCCACCGCGGCCTTGCGGACCTGGATGTCTCGACCCGCCAGGCGTGGAATTGTGCCTCGCTGAACCTGCAGCGCGCCGCGCTCGACTCGCAGGGCCTGCGCTTTTGGACGCGCCCAGCTCGCTGCGCCCTGCCTGCCGCAGCGCCCTATGGCGGCCTGCAAGTTCGCTCCCACGGCGCCCCGATTTCCTCCTGGTTGGCCCACCCAGAAACCTTTACCGTGCTGGATAAGCACATGCGCCGCCTCATGCGCTCGCATTCTTTGACCTACCTGGTGCCGGATTCCGCGACGGTTTTTGTCTTCGCCCACTTACCCGATGAATATGCTCGCGACCTCGCCCGCGCCGCCGCCGAACAACTTCCAGGCCATCGCACCGTTTTACATTCGCGCCCGCTAGTATGGTCTAACGGATTTCCCCGCGAATTATGAGAGGAGCACCATGGCGGAAAGCAGGATGTCGCGGCTGAGCAATCAGTACCACGCCTGGACCCGCAGCCACCCCACGGCGGCGGAGGATTTTCGCACCGCCATCGAGGACCTGCTCAATGACGCCGGCATCATCTTTGACCGGGTATCGACGCGCGTCAAGGCCTGGTCTTCACTCAAGCGCAAGGCCAAGAAGCGGGGCGAGGGCGGCGATTTCATCTACCCCACCCCGTGGGACGATATCCACGATGTCATGGGCGTGCGCGTCACCTTGTACCACTCCACCACCATTCCCAATGCGCTAGACGTGCTGGGCGAATCTTTCAAGGTCGTGCGCTCTGTGGATAAGGCGGCCGAGACCCGCATTTCCGGTGGCTTTGGCTACGGTTCCCACCACCTGGTGCTCACCGTGACGGATGATAGCGCGGCGGCCATGGAGGAGCTCGCCGATTTTGTGGGTTGGACCTTTGAGGTGCAAATCCGCACCGTGCTGCAGCACGCGTGGGCGGAATTCGAGCACGATATCCGCTATAAGCAGGGCCCTACCCCGCCCTCGCCCGAGGTCGACCGCCTATTTACGCTGGCCGCCGGCCTCATCGAACTTGCCGATCAGCAATTCGATGAAATCGCCGCGCTCAAGGCCCCGCGCACGGAGGCGGACACGGATGTGGAGCTTACTCCGGAAACCCTGCCTGGCGTCCTGGCCATCATTTTGGGCAATCGCTTCCCGCTTTCGCGTTCGGAGCACTACCGCTTCCTCGCGGAAATCTTGGAGGAAAACGATATCCGGTCCTTGGACCAGCTGGAGCAGCTGCTTGACGATGACGCCATTGCCCACGTCCACGACACCATGCGCTATCGCTTTCGGCCCGGCCAAGTGCGCCTTATCGATGACCTGCTGCTCAATAAGTTTGGCAAGCAGCACATCGAGGCAACCGCTGAATCCGGCGACCGCGCCGGCCGCCGGCGCCGCCTGAACGCGCGCCTTAAGGCGCTGCGCGCCAACTCCTAGCGGAACCCGCCGCGGAATTTTTCCATATCACGGCGCTCCTTCTTCGTCGGCCGGCCCGCGCCGCGGGGGCGCACCGGTACGGATGGCATGAACTCCTTGGGCGGCGGCGGGGGCGCGTGATCGGTATAGCAGGTGCGCGCCACCGGCGCGCCCACGCGCTTGGCGACGGTAGCCAGCACTTCCAAATCGTGCTCGTGGTGGTTGCGCCACACGCGCACCCTATCGCCTGGCACGACTTGTTGCGCGGGTTTGACCGCTTCACCGTTGATTTTCACGTGCCCGGCGCGCACTGCGGTGGCCGCGGCGGATCGGGTTTTGAACATGCGCACCGCCCATACCCAAGCATCAATGCGGACGGGGCGGCCGCTTGGCTCCGGGGTAGGCATTAATAATTATTGTGGTTCTCGTTGACGATTTTGCGAATCTTCAACCAGTTATATCCGCCACCCACCACGGCGATGATAAGGCCCAAAACCATCCAAGCGGCCAAATTAGCAGAAAGCACACCTAAAACAACTCCTGCGCCGAGGCCACCGGCAACGGAAATAACGGCGTTGCGGGAGTGCTTGCGCACCTGCTGCTTGCGCTGCGCAATGGGGTTATTCGGTCGCTGCTGCATAGTCATGACCCAGATCCTACCTCAACCCAGGCAGAGCCTGCTTCGCGCGCGCTGATTTCGCCTTGGGAAAGCGCGGCGAGCATCGCCTGGAGCTCATCGAGCCCACCCGGGCGCACGGCGACGGTAAAGGTTACGGCTGCACCGTACTCGGTATCGGTGATATCGATGCCGCGCCCGCGCAAATCCGCCTCGAGGCGCCCGGCCGTGGCGTGCGGGCATTCCACGGTATAAAGCTCCCGGCGCGCCCGGGTGACCGCCTCGACCTTTTCCATGGCCTCGCTGACCGCCCCGCCATAGGCATGCACAAGCCCGCCCGCACCCAGCTTGATGCCACCGAAGTAGCGCACGACCACCGCGCAAATATCGAGCATTCCAGAGCCGTTCACCACATCCAACATGGGCTTTCCAGCGGTCCCGGAAGGCTCGCCATCATCGGAGGAACGCTCCACTGGGTTCGCGTCGTCGACGTGGTAGACATAGGCGGAGCAATGGTGGCGGGCATCGGGAAAGCGCTGGCGGGCGGCATCGATAAACGCCCGTGCTTCTTCCTCGTTTGTGACCCGGCCGATCAGGGTGATAAACCGCGAGCGCTTGATCTCAATTTCGTGTTCTACCTGGCCGGTGGGGCGCCGATAGGTATCGCGCATTAGGCCACCAGGAAATCGTACTCGGGGGTATTCGGCTGCAGGTGCTGCACCGAGATCTTGGACTCGGCCATCCGCTCCTTCAGCCCTGCCAGGTCTTCGGCGCGGCTTAGCTGGATGCCCACCAGCGCGGCACCGGTCTCGCGGTTATTGCGCTTGAGGTACTCGAATAGAGTGATGTCATCGCTAGGCCCCAGGATTTCAGACAGGAAGTGGCGCAGCTGGCCTGGTTCCTGCGGGAAATTGACCAAGAAGTAGTGCTTCAGGCCGCGGTGCACCAGCGAGCGCTCCATGATTTCGGCGTAGCGCAACACGTCATTATTTCCCCCAGAAATCACGCAGACCACCGTCGAACCCGGCTCCAGCGGCACACGCTGCAGCCCAGCCACGGACAGCGCACCGGCGGGCTCGGCGATAATGCCCTCATTCTGGTACAGGTTGAGCAGGTCCGTGCACACCGCCCCCTCAGAGACCGTGTCCCAGTGCAGGCGCGATTGGTTGGCCTCCAAAATCTCATACGGCAGCGCGCCCAGGCGCTTGACCGCCGCGCCATCGACGAACGGATCCACGCTCTCTAGTGCCACCGGCCCGCCGTTGCGGAAGGCTGCTCTTAGCGATGCCGCCCCTTCCGGCTCCACCCCCACCACCTTCGCGTGCGGCGCCATATCCGCCATGTAAGAGGTGATGCCAGAAATCAGCCCGCCGCCGCCGACGGGAACGACGATGGTATCGACCGAGGCGCCCTTTGCCGAAAGCTGCGCCAAGACCTCCGCCGCCACGGTGCCCTGGCCAATGATCGTATCGCGGGCATCGAAGGGCTCGATGAAGGTGGCGTGGCGCTCGGCGGCATCGGCATGCGCGGCGGCCGCGGCCTCGTCAAAGTTGCCACCCACTACTACGAGTTCCACCTGATCGCCGCCGTGCACGTGGATGCGGTCGCGCTTTTGCATGGGCGTGGGCTCCGGGACGAAAATCTTGCCCGGAATCCCCATGGTGCGGCACGCATACGCCACGCCCTGGGCATGGTTGCCTGCCGATGCCGTCACGATGCCCCTCTCCCGCTCCTCCTGCGACAGGCTGGAGATGCTATTGAGCGCGCCGCGTATCTTATACGAGCGCACGTCCTGGAGATCCTCGCGCTTTAAATAGACCTCACAGCCCGTTTCCGCAGAAAGCCGGGGGCAATACTGCAGCGGCGTCGGCGCGATTTCAGAGCTGATGCGTGCCTGTGCCTGCTGGATATCGGATGCGTGGATGGTCGATTCAGTCATGATTGCAGAGTCTACTCGCCCTACCTAGTGTTCGACCGATTCACCTAGATTTCATTCCGGTGTAGCGCGCCTGTTACGTGGGCCCGAGACAATGGAGCGCTCAACAAGAAAGGACTCTCTCTATGTTTAAGCGCACATCCATCGGCGTGGCTGCCTGCCTTGCGCTCAGCTGCGCCCCGGCCGCCAACGCGCATATCGTCGATAATGTTTTGGAACGCTCCGCCGACGATGCTGCGGTAAAGCTCAGCCCCATTGGCTCCTATGAAGCTGGGGTCATGGGCAAATCAGCAGCGGAAATCGTGGCCTACCACGCCGCCTCCCAGCGCATTCTCACGGTGAACGCGCAATCGGGCAAGGTGGATATCCTGGATGCCTCCGATCCCACCAACCCCAATAAGGTTGCCTCGGTATCTGCCGGCGGCGATAAGGAAATCAACTCCGTGACCGTGCGCCCCGATGGCCTCGCCATCGCCGCCGTGCAGCAGGCAGACAAAACCGAAAACGGCGAGGCCCTGCTTTTCGATGCCGCCTCCGGCGACGAGCTCGGCCGCGTGCCGCTCGGCGCGCTGCCAGATAACGTGCACATCACTAAAGACGGCGCCTATGCCTTGACCGCGAATGAGGGCGAGCCCTCCGATGAGCTCACCGCCGACGGCACCGAATACGCAAAAGACCCAGAAGGCACCGTATCCGTGATTTCCCTGCCTGATGGTGTCGCGGCGCCCTCTGTTGCCGATGTTCGCACCGCCGATTTCCGCGCTTTCGACGGCCCTGATGCAGAACTTGACCCGTCCATTCGCGTCTTCGGCCCAGAAAACCACCACAACAAACCTTCGCTCGACTTCGAGCCGGAGTATATTTCCTCCGCCGATGGCAAGGCCTATGTCACCTTGCAAGAAAACAACGCCATCGGCGTGATCGATATCGCCTCCGCCACCGTAGAAAAGGTGCTGCCCGCCCACATCGCGGATCACTCCGTTGTCCCCCTCGATCCCTCCAATAAGGACGGCGAGGCAAAGCTGCGCACGATCCCTGTGCATGGGCTATCCATGCCGGATTCGATCGGCGCCTTCCAGACCAACGGCCAGACCTACTTCGCAACCGCCAATGAGGGCGATGCCCGCGACTGGGGCGGCTACACCGATGAGGTCAAACTGAAAGAGCTCGTTGAAGAGGGCCAGGTTTGTGATTCCGTCGACCTGCCAGAAGGCATCGAGGACAAGAAATACGCCGGTAACCTCAAGTTAAGCAATGCCTCTGGGTGGAATGAGGAAAAGGGCTGCTTCGATGGCCTGTATTCCTTCGGGTCCCGCTCCTTTAGCATTTACGATGCCGAGGGCAACGTCGTCTTCGATTCCGGTTCCGACTTCGAGGAAATCACCAAAGACATCGAGGGACTTAACTTCAATGCCGATAACGAAGACCCCGACTTCGACGATCGCTCCAATAATAAAGGCCCCGAACCGGAAGCCCTGACGATTGGATCAGTTGGAGATCGCACCTATGCCTTCATCGGCATGGAGCGTGTGGGCGGCATCTTTGTCTATGACGTCACCGACCCCGCTCAAGCCGAGTTCGTCACCTATACCAATAACCGCGATTTCACCGTGGACTACGACGAAGATAATGTCGCCGCCACCAGCTTGGCCGGCGACTTGGGCCCAGAGGGATTGACGTTCGTTAGCAAGGAAGACTCGCCTACTGCCGATGCCCTCCTTATCGCCGGCAACGAGGTATCCGGCACTACCACGGTCTTCTCCGTCGCCGATCTCGTGGGCGGCGCCCAGGCTGAAGGCGACGACGCCGACTCCGATGAAAATGGCGACGATACTCCCGGGGCGTCGCTGCCTGATGACGGTTCCGGCAGCAGCTTCATCGGGAAAGGTATCGGGATTATCGCCGGTGTCATTGCCCTCGGTGCCATGTTGAGCGGGGTGTTGCACTTCATGCCGCAGGTGGCGGATCAATTTTATAAGATGCTTCCTGAACCCATCCGGCAATTACTTCCATAGATTTTTAGCCTTAAAGCTGCTACGTTTTAACAAGCTAAAATCTGAACTTTAAGGAGCCTTTCCCTATGCGTAAACGACTCAGCACCTCTCTCGTCGCTGCCACCGCTGTGGCGGCGGGCCTTGTCACCCCGGCTGTTGCTTCCGCAGATGAGCCCGGCAAGGGGCTCAGCGCTGAATGCCGGGCCCAGGTAGAGGCTGCCAAGCAAGAGCACCTCAAGAACATCGAAGAGGGCAAGGGCGGGGTCAACCTGTCCAACCCAAATAAGTTCCTCGAGGGCTTGCTCAATGGCTACGGCACCGCCGGCATGCCGAAGCAGCCAGATTGCGTGACTAAAGAGGCACAGCAACAGCAGCTCGATAGCTTGACCAAGCTTGGCTCCTCCGAGGAAACTGCAGAAAAGTTCCTGAAGGTCTCGCAGTGGACCGCCGTCATCGCCGGTGCCGTCGCTGCGGTTCTGCAGACCTACGCCGCCATCGCCAAGTTCAACCCGGCAGTTCTCGAACCGCTGAAGGCTGCGCTTGACCGCTTGGGAATTAAGTACTAATCTCCGATTTCCCAAAAAATGGCCGCCGTTGCATGTGCACGGCGGCCATTTCTTTATGCCCAGCTTTTCGCGCAGGCGGCCTGGCGGCTTCGCCCGAGGCCCGTCGCCACCTCAATCCCTGTTCGCCTCAGAAAGAGGGAGCGCAGGGACGAGGCGGGCAAATTCTACTAGCCCAAAATGCCAGCGCCCATGGTGGCCTTCAGATCCCCCATGAGGTTGCCGGATCGTTGCACGCGGAGGTGCTCGCCTAGGACCATCGTGGTGGTTTGATCGCCTTCGACAAGCTCAAGGTAAACATCGGAATCACCGTGGTTTTTGACCAAGACTTGCTTGAGTCGGGCGATATTTTCCATCGTGCACTGGTCCGTGCGCATGGTCAGGCGCAGCGGCAGGCTCGCGCCACCGCCAGGCCCCAGCTCGGGGACGCGAATATCGGAACAAAACAGCGACCGGCGCTCATCGCGCACCTTGACGTTGACGCGCGCCAAGATGATGTTGTCTTCCACGATATGCGGCGCTGCCAGCGAATAGACCTTATTGAATACCAAGATCTCTACCTGCGCGCCGTTGTGGTCTTCTACCGTGACAATCGCCCACGGGGAACCATCGCGCTTAGAAAAGCGCCGGTCCACGCCGGAAATGATGCCGCCGATGATGAGTTCTTGGCCATTGTGTACCTCATCGTTGAGGATCTTGGTCAGCGGAGTATTGGTCTGCGCAGCTAGGGCCTCTTCGAAACCATCGAGTGGGTGGCCAGAAACGTAGAGGCCCAGCATCTCTCGCTCAAGTGCCAACTCGTGCTTGCGATCCCACGAGTCGTCCGGAACATCAATGGCAAAGGCGCCCTCCGAAGAGGCATCGTCACCACCGCCGAAGCCGGCAAAGAGGTCGAATTGCCCCTTATCCGCCGCCTTCTTGGTGGTCTGCACGGCATCGACGGCGTCCTCGTGAATCAACATGAGGCCCTTGCGCGGCTGCTGGAAATCATCAAAGGCGCCGGCCTTAATCAGCGCCTCGGTCACGCGCTTGGAACACGCCGCAAGGTCGATCTTGTCGAGGTAATCGCTAAAGGACGTAAACGCCCCCTTTGCCTTGCGCGAGGCAATGATGGATTCGACCACTTCAGAGCCCACGTTGCGGATAGCGCCCATGCCGAAGCGAATATCCTCGCCCACAGCTTGGAAGTCCTCCTCGGACTCATTGACCGAAGGCGGCAAGACGTTAATGCCCAAGTGGCGGCAGTCCGACAAGTAGATGGCGGACTTATCCTTCTTATCGCCCACAGAGGTCAACAGCGCTGCCATGTATTCCGGCGCGTAGTAGGCCTTGAGGTAGGCAGTCCAGAACGAGACCAACCCGTAGCCCGCGGCGTGAGACTTGTTAAACGCGTACGACGCGAAGGGCTCGATGGTCCCCCACAGCGCATCCATGGCGGATTTGGAGTACCCATTTTCTTGCATGCCGCCCCAGAATTTATCGTATTGCTGGGCCAGGACCTCGGGCTTTTTCTTACCCATCGCCTTACGGAAGCCATCTGCCTCGCCGGCGGTGTAGTTCGCAACCTTCTGTGAGATACGCATGATCTGCTCCTGGTAGACGATAAGACCATACGTCTCATCCAGGATTTCCTTCAGCGGCTCCTCGAGCTCAGGGTGAATCGGGGTGATTTCCTTACGCCCGTTCTTGCGGTCGGCGTAATCCCAGTGGGCATTGACACCCATCGGGCCAGGGCGGTACAGGGCCAAGGAGGCCACGATGTCTTTGAATCCGGTAGGCTTCATGCGCTTGAGCAGCTCCTGCATTCCGCCGGAGTCCAGCTGGAACACGCCCAAGGTATCCCCGCGCGAGAGCAGGTCATAGACCTTGGAGACCTTGGGGTCATCGGCATGCAGCTGCTCGAGCTGCACTTCTTCGCCGCGGTTGCGCTTGATGTTTTCGATGGCATCGCCAATAACGGTGAGGTTGCGCAGGCCCAGAAAGTCCATCTTCAACAGGCCAATGGCCTCGCAGGCGGGGTAATCCCAGCCGGTGATATAGGCGCCATCGGCAGGCCGCTTCCACATCGGGATGTGGTCCATCAACCGCACCGAGGCCATAATCACCGCGCAGGCGTGCACGCCAGCCTGGCGAACAACACCCTCCAAGCCGCGCGCGGTGTCATAAATCTTTTTCACATCCGGGTCAGTTTCCACCATCTGGCGGACCTCGGCGGCCTCGGAATAGCGCTCGTGGTCGGGGTCAGTAATGCCCCGCAGCGGAATATCCTTCGCCATAATCGCCGGCGGCAGCGCGCCGTTGATACGGTCGGCCATCTGGAAGCCGGGCTGGCCAAAGTGTACCTTGGCGGAGTCCTTAATGGCCTGCTTGGTTTTCACCGTACCGAAGGTAATGACCTGGGCAACCTTGTCCTCGCCCCAGCGCTCGGCGGCGTAGGTAATCATCTCGCCGCGGCGGCGATCGTCGAAGTCGATATCGATATCGGGCGCAGATGGGCGCTCGGGGTTCAAAAAGCGCTCGAAGAGCAGATCATGTTCTAGCGGATCAATATTGGTAATGGTCAGCGCGTAGGCCACGAGCGCGCCCGCCGCGGAACCACGGCCGGGCCCCACGCGGATGCCCACCGAACGCGCATACTTAATAAGCTCCGCCACGATGAGGAAGTAGGACGGGTAGCCCTTCATCTCAATCACGGAAATCTCGTACTTGGCGCGCTCGATATACTCCTCCGGCACATCGCGCCCGGGGAACCGCTGCTGCAGCCCCTCCATCACCTCGTGGGTCAGCCAGGAGGTGGGGGTGTGGCCCTCGGGGACATCGGCAATGGGCATGCGGTCGTGGGGGTGTTCCTCCCACACCTCGCTGTAGTCTTGCACGCGCTCGGCAATCCACAGGGTGTTATCGCAGCCATCCGGAATCAGGTCATCCCAGGTATCGCGCATCTGCGCGGCGGACTTGATGTAGTAGCCGGTACCGCCGAACTTGAAGCGGTCCGGGTCCATGAACGTCTTGCCGGTCTGCACGCACAGCATGGCCTCGTGCGCCGGAGCCTGGGATTCCAGCACGTAGTGGCAGTCATTGGTCACCAGCGGCGGCAGGTCCAGCTTCCGGCCGATTTCGAGCAGCCCATCGCGCGTGCGCTTTTCGATGTCCAGCCCATGGTCCATCAACTCCAAGAAGAAGTTGTCCTTGCCATAGATGTCTTGCCACATCGCCGCAGCCTCGAGGGCCTCGTTGAATTGGCCGAGGCGCAGGCGGGTCTGCACATCGCCGGATGGGCAGCCGGTCGTGGCGATGATGCCATCGGCATGCTCGGCGATGAGCTCTGCATCCATGCGCGGCCACTTGCCCAGCTGGCCTTCGTAGGAGGCGAGCGAAGACAAGGTGAACAGGTTGCGCAGCCCGGTCGCGTTTTCCGCGATCATCGTCTGGTGCAAATACGCGCCCGAGGCGGAGACATCGTCGCGCTTTTGGTCCGGGGTGCCCCACAACACACGCTTTTTATTAAAGCGCGATTCCGGGGCCATGTAGGCCTCGATGCCGATGATGGGTTTGACCCCGGCGCTGGTCATGCGCTTGTAAAAGGCGTCGGATCCATACATATTGCCGTGGTCTGTCATGCCCACGGCGGGCATGTTTTGCTTGACCACCTCATCAGCCAACATATCGACCTTGGCCATGCCGTCCAGCATGGAGAACTCGGTATGGTTATGCAGGTGGACGAAGGAGGAGTTTTTGGCCATGCGGTCATCTTAGCGGGGCGGTCAAGATGACGATATTATGCGGTGATGATCTACACGCTCGCCGCATACATCATGTGGGGGTTCTTCCCCGCGTTCTTCCCGCTCCTGCTGCCGGCCACGCCGCTGGAAATCCTCGCCCACCGCGTGTTGTGGACCGCGGTTATCGTCACGGCGTTTTTAATATTCAGCGGCGGCTGGCGCGAATTGGTGCGCATGGACAAGCGCACGTGGGGCTGGCTTGCCGCCGGGGGCGTATTTATCACGGTCAACTGGGGCACCTATGTGCTGGCGATTAATACTGATCACGTGGCCGATGCCGCTTTAGGCTATTTCATCAATCCCCTGGTATCGGTGGCGCTCGGCATGATCTTCTTAAAGGAGCAGCTGCGCCCATGGCAGGCGACCGCCGTCGCCGTGGCGGCGATCGCGGTGCTGTATCTGACCTTCTTTACCGGCCAGGCGCCGTATATCTCGCTGCTATTGGCGACATCGTTTGGCATCTACGGGCTTATCAAGAAGCAGGTGCGGGTTTCGGCAGCGGTCTCGGTCGCGGCGGAGGCATTGGTGGTCTCCCCGGTTGCCATCGCCTATATCGTGTGGCTCGAGCAAGCCGGCCACGGCACGTTCACTTCGGAAGGCACGCCACACATGCTGCTATTAATCAGCGCCGGCCTGATCACCGCGCTGCCACTATTGTGCTTCGCCCAGGGCGCGCGGACGCTGCGCTTGTCGACGATCGGCATGCTCCAATACCTCACCCCCATCATGCAGATGCTATGGGCGCTCTTTGTCACCCAAGAGCACTTTTCCGCGCACCGGTGGATTGGCTTCGCCATCATCGGCGTAGCGGTCAGCATCTACATTGCGGATCTCATTCGCGTTCGCCAAAGCGCGCCGCGCAAGAGTGCGCGGCGCGGGTAAGCGGCCCACAGGAGTGCGCGGCACGGGAGAAGGGTGCCAGAGCGCTGCACGCAAGAATGCGCGGCGCAGGTTAGCGGCGCCCAGAAGTTCGCGGCACGGGTAAGCGGCACGCAAGAGTCCGCGGCGAGGGGGAATGCGAAATGGTTGCGTGCGCAGGAAAACGGTACGCAGGAATGTCCTGCGTGAAAAGGGGTTCGCGAGAGTGTACGGCACGGGAAAACGGCGCGTAATGGTCGCCGCTGAGGGGCGGGCCTTGGGCTCAAAGCTGTGGCTATCTGGGCCCGGTATCAACGAGGTCCGGCGGTGGCGGCTGCCAGGGTTTAATCCACCGCACGCCGCCGTGTACGCGCTCGAAGCGGCCATTGCGGGGGCGGGCGGCGCGGTCGTCGTCATTGCGGCCGTTGTGGTGCGGGCACGCTACGGTGAGGTTCTTGGCATTGGTCCAGCCGCCGCCGGCCCAGCTATAGATGTGGTGAACCTGGCATTCATCGGCTGGGCGGTGGCACCCGCGCGCCGGGCAGACGGGGTTTTCGGCGGCGGCCATCATAAATTGCTTCCACGTTGCCCCGCGGCGCATGCGGTACAGGTTCACCGGCCCCTCCACGGGGTGGAGAAGAGTGATAAAACCTTCCTCCGCCATTGCGCGCTGGGCCAGCTCGGCGCCGCTAATTTGCGCGCCGTTGGTCATGGTGACCGTGACGTCTTTATCGCCCTGCGCGATAGCGCTCAGCTTATCCAGCGGGATTACCACGTTGGTGCGCACGGTGGAGGTGGAGGCGCCGGAGTGGAAGAGGGCGGCGACATCGGCAAGCGTGCCTGCTTGGTTATGCAGCTCCGCGACGAGGCTGGAGCTGCCCGTAATCGTCAGCGTCCATGGTTTGCCGGCGGCTCGGCGGCGCAGCCGCACCCCGGGTTTGGGCTCGCGCGGCGGGCGCAGCGCGCGCACCTTCTTGCGGGCGAGCTTGTCCATCGCCTGGGTATCGGCCGATACCTGGGCAAGCTCCGCGCGCAGGGCCCAAGCCCGGGCTTGGGTGGGCGCGCGGCGGGCGTGCTTTTCGATGACCTCCAACGTCGGCAGCGAGTGCCCATTGCGCCGCGCTCCCTCAACCGCCCGGCGCTGGCGGCGCGTAAAGCTGGTCGGCCCGAAATAAATCTGGGCAAGGTGGGCTATCGACTCGGCGGCGGCATCCGGCATGCCGGCGGCTGTCAGCTCGGAGGCGGGCATATCAGCGGCCTCGGCGAGGATATCCATCGCCGAGTTTAGAGCCGCAATATATGCCCGAATGTGTTCCATGTCCCCGATGCTAAGCCGCACCCCCGCACCCCGCGCGGCGAAGCGTTCAGGATGGCAATTTTAGCTGGGTAGGCGCACGGCGAAGCTGCCCCAGGCGGCATCGGCAGGCGCGGGCTCGACGGCGGCGACGGCGGGGAGGGAGGCGACATCGGCAAGCTGCGTGCCCGTGCCCCACACTACGGCGGCGCTCACCTCGCTGGGGCGCTGGCCGTAGTAGGCGCCGATGCGGTCGAAGGTGCGGTTAATCACCGCGGCGCGATCTTCGCCGGCGATGGGCTCCGGCACCGCGATGGGCGCGGTCGAGCCCATGAGGATGGCGTCCATGCGCGGAATATCGGTCAGGGCGGCGGCGACGGCGACGGGCGGCAGCTCGGTATCGAAGGTGACCAGCGCATACGTTGCGGCATCCGGATCGATGTCCATGGAATTAACGCGCTCAATATACTCCGCGCGGGATTCCCCATCCGGGCCCAGCTGATCGCCTTGCACCCGCGTGGATGCCTGCGTGCCCAGCGTGCCAAAAAGCACCAGGGCCACCACGATCGCCACCAGCACCAGCGCCAGTGCCGCTAGGCGGCGCCGCCGATAAAACTTCCTCATCCCTGCAGGCGCTCCAGGGCCTGGTGCAGGTCATCCGGGTACGGCGCGCGGGCCTCGAACCACTTCCCGGTGCCGGGGTGGGTAAAACCCAGCTGCACCGCATGCAGCCACTGGCGCTCAAGTCCCAGGCGGGCGGAAAGCTGCGGGTTCGAGCCGTACATGGGATCGCCGACGCAGGGATGCCCGGTGGCGGACATGTGGACGCGAATTTGGTGGGTGCGGCCGGTTTCCAGGTGCACCTCGATGAGGCTGGCCTCGCGAAAGGCCTCGATGAGGCGGTAATGGGTGACAGCGGCCTTGCCATCGTCAAGCACGGCGAATTTCCAGCCCGACTTCGGGTGCCTGCCGATGGGCGCATCGATGGTGCCTTCAATCGGATCGGGCAGGCCCTGGACCACCGCGTGATAGGTCTTTTTCACGGTCCGGTACTTAAACGCATGCTTGAGTGCGGAATAGGCGCGCCCGGAGGAGGCCACGACCATGACCCCGGAGGTGCCCACGTCCAGGCGGTGGACGATGCCCTGGCGCTCGGTGGGGCCAAGCGAGGCCACGTTATACCCCGCCGCGCGCAGCCCGCCGATGACCGTAGGACCATCCCAGCCCACGCTCGGGTGCGCGGCGACGCCCACTGGTTTGTGCACGCAGATGATATCGGCGTCGCTATATAAAACGTCCATGCCCTCCACCAGCTCCTCGCGCGGCAGCAGGGGCTTTTCCGGCTCTGGGAGCAGCACCGAGACCACCTGGCCGGAAGCAAGGCGCTCGGATTTACCCAGCTCCTGCGAATCCACGGTGACCCCGCCTTCGGCGCACAGCTGGGCAGTGGCCGAGCGGGAGAGGCCGAGGAGCTTGGCAAGCGCGGCATCGGCACGCATGCCTTCCAAGCCTTCTGGAATGGGAAAACTACGTAATTGCCTATTCATTTTCCGCCCTCCGTTCCGCGAGCAGCATGGCGCCGATGAAGATGACGACGCCGCAAGTAATGGCCGCATCTGCGATATTAAAGACCGCGAACGAGCCCACCGAGATATAGTCCACGACGTGACCGAACCAGAAGCCCGGGTCGCGGAAGATGCGGTCTGCAAAATTGCCCAATGCCCCACCGGCAATGAGCGCCAGCCCCAGCGCCTGGCCGGTGTTGTGGATGCGCGGGGCGGCGATGGCAACGCCTAAGACGAACGCCAATTGAATGGTGGTAAACAGCCAGGTCGATCCCTCGCCACCGATGGAAAACGCCGCGCCCGGGTTAAAGAGCAGGGTAAACCTGAACCAGTCCCCGATGACATAGTGCGGCACACCCTCCGTCAGGACGGTCAGCATGAGTTGTTTTACGGCTTGATCCACAACCGCCACGGCGATAACCACCGCGGCGATAAGACCTGTCTGACTCCTTCGTTTTTGGCTCACCCACACCATTCTAATCAGGAGCGTCCGGTATTTTGGTAAGCGTGTTTCGAGTCAAAGTTTTTACAGCCCTTTCCGCCGTCGCCGTAGCGCTAAGCGCCTGTTCTTATGAGACCCCCGGCCCCGCCGTGGAGCAGCCCGTCGGCCTGACTATCGATGCCCCGCGCCTAACCGTCGAAGAGGCCGGAACCGGTGAGAAGAAATTGCTGGAATATCACGACATCGATTCCTCGCAGGAGGTAACCTACCGCGCCACAGAGGGATTTTCGCAGGACCTGCTGAATAAATCCGCCGCCGCCGATTTCCAGGCCGCGGATGTGGATAAGGCGACCACTACCCTGCCGCTTTCGGCGTCGGTGGATAAGGCCACCGAGGACGTCGAGGATCAGCTCCCGGCCTCGCGCAACGCGTTTGTCACCGCGGGGGATCCGGAATACTCCGGCGATACCGATGTCTCTTCTGCTTCCGGGTTCCAATTTGGCTGGCGCGGCCAAGACAACGGCCAGATGAATTCCCTGCGCTTGGCCGCCCCGCAGGAGGCGAGCGATGAGGCGCGCGGCACCGTCGAGCAGGCGATCATGAAGCTGACCGCGCTGCCCATCGTCTTCCCGGAAGAAGAGGTGGGCACCGGCGCGACGTGGACCGTGGATTCGCGCGTGACCGGGGAATCGACGCTCTTGCAGACGACCCGCTATACGGTCAAGTCCATCGATGGTGACCGCGTCACGCTATCCGTCGAGGTGGAACAGCGCCCCACCCTGGGCGCATTATCCTTCGAGGGCCAAGCCGAAGGCACGGAGTTAAAGGATAAGGAACTCGACGTGCTGGATTCTTCCACCAACTCCTCGGGAAGCATCACGGTGGATCTAACAAAACCGCTCCCCGTGGGCGGTGACGTCTCCTTCGATACGAAGGTAACCTACGGCACCGCCGATTCAGACCTGCGCGTCGTGCAATCAAGCCTGACGGAGCTGGCGTTTTCCGAGTAGCAGGACTTACTCGGCGGGGGCCTCTACGGGGGCCTCGGCAGGCGCCTGCTCTGCACCGGCCGCGGGGGCATCGCCCTGGGCTGGTGCGCCATCACCCTCATCTGCTGGCAGCGCGCCCGCACCGGTATCGGCGCACATCTCCGGCACCTGCTCAGGCGGCACCGTGTTTTGAATCAGCGTGCAGGCCCAGGTCTTCGACAGCTTCCAGGTGCCGTCCTGATAAATAAATTCCACCTGGTCCGCGGTCTGCTCCTGGCCATCGGCCGTGGAGAAATTCACCGTGGTCAGCACGGACTGCGGGTCATAGCCGGGCAAAACCGGATCCACGACCGCGAACTCCGCGCCGGACTCCTCCTTGGAGCGCGCCATGGTGTCGAAGATCTCCGGGGCGGATTCGCCGCCTTCCACGGTGGCGGTCTTTTCTTCCTGCGATGCCTCCGGATCCGTGGCCTTTGCCAGGATGGCGTTCAAATCGGCGGCGGTTGGCAGTGCGGGGGCCGCGGAGTCGCCGTCGGCGGACGCGGATTCGCTGGATTCGCTGTTCTTGGTGGTGTCTTCTTGCTCGTCATCAGAAGAGCAGGCGGACAGGGCGGCCGCCGCGCTCAATGCGAGGCACGCGGCACCAAATTTGCGGAATTTCACTTCTCACT
Source organism: Corynebacterium sp. KPL1824 (assembly GCF_000478095.1). NCBI lineage: Bacteria > Bacillati > Actinomycetota > Actinomycetes > Mycobacteriales > Corynebacteriaceae > Corynebacterium > Corynebacterium sp. KPL1824. The sequence continues at coordinate 455,981 of NZ_KI515750.1, forward strand.
CCTCACGTCTGGGTTATAAACTCCCATCAGTTTACATTTGCACCAGCTTTTCTGGTCCGCGCCTGCCGCCTCGGCGCGTCTTCTTTTATTCTGGAAGGCATGACTAACCTCGCCCTCATCGCCACCGGCGGCACGATTGCCTGCACCACTGTGCGGGATGGTTCCCTCGTCCCCACCGTCACCGGCGCGCAGCTCGCGGCCGATATCGACGCCGAAGTGGTGGAATTTCGCCAGCTCGATTCCTCTTCTATTACGCTCGCGGACCTCGACGAGCTCATCGCGGTGGTCAACGAGCAGACCGCCCGCGCGGACATCGACGGCGTCATCATCACCCATGGCACCGATTCGATGGAGGAGACGGCGATGGCGCTGGAGATTTTTTGCGCCGGCGATACGCCCATCGTGCTCACCGGCGCGCAGCGCTCCTACGATCACCCGCACCCGGACGGCCCGCGCAATCTCCGCGATGCGCGCGAGCTCGCTCTTAGCGGGCAGCCCGGCGTCTTCATCCGCTTTGGCGGCATGACCATCCCTGCGCGCGGGGCCCGCAAGCAGCACACCTCTGACCTGCGCGCTTTTGAGTCCCTGCGGGTCCCGGATGCCACCCCGCGGCTGCAGCCGCAGCCCTTGGCGCCGCACCCGGTAGAAATCATCCCTGCCTACCCCGGCGCGGGGCGCGTGCTTGTCGATGCCGCCCGCACTTCCGCCGCCGGCCTCGTCATCGAGGCCATGGGCGCGGGCAATATGAGTGGGGATATGGGCCGCGCGCTTGCCGATGCCCTCCGCGATGGCCTCCCCGTCGTTATTTCCACCCGCACCCCGTACGGCGCGACCGCGTTGTCCTATGGCGGCGATGGCGGCGGGGCGAGCCTGCATAGCTTGGGCGCGATCAACGCGGGTGCCTTCCGCCCCAGCCAGGCGCGTATTCTTTTGGCCGCGGTGCTGGCCACCGGCACGGACCCTGCCGAGGTATTCCGGCAAAGCCCTGACCCCAAGCGCTACCGCGAAGCCTAGTCTTGGGTTTCCAGCCAGTCTTGCCAATCTAAGGAATCGAGCGGATCCGCCGGCACCAAATCCCGGTCGCTGGCGGCAAAGGATTTCGTGCGGCCGGGTCCGGTGGCGCGGGTTTCAAAACGCACGCTGACCACCCCGTGCCCGGTGCCCTGGATCCAACCGTGGCCAAATTCCGGGTGGTAGACGTCCTGGGTGGCGTGCCACTGATCCTCCACATCGTCTTCGACTACCACGGTGGTCGGCGCCGGTGGCGGGGAGTCATCGCTCACGCCCGTTTCATAGTCGCTATCCGGCAGCACAGGCCGCACGATTTCGCGGTCGAGCTCAGGAAATAGTACGTCTTGGCGCGCGGCTTCCAGCCCGGAATAGCTCACCCCCACCAGGCGGATGGGGCCCAGCTCATCCGGGTAGCGCGCCAGCTTGAAGGCGGCGGCGGTCAATACCTCCAGGTCATCGGTGGCATAGGCCAGGGTGGTCGATCGCGATTCGATGTGGAAATCCGCCATTCGCAGCTTTACCGTCACCGTGCGCGCGCCGCGGCCATCTTTAAGCAGGCGGCGGTGCGCACCCTCGGCCGCGCGGGTAATCGCCGCGTCCACATCCGGTACCGTCAGCAGGTCCTTGGGATAGGTATGCTCCGTAGAAATCTGCTTGGAAATCGCGCGCGGGGCAACTTCCCTATCGTCGATGCCCTGCGCCAGCTGCCACAACTGCAGCCCAACGACGCTGCCGATGGAGATTTCCACCTCCTTTTGGGTCATGGCGGCCAGCGCGCCGATGGTCTCCACCCCGATGCCCTTGAGCTTGGCCTCCGTAACCGGACCGACGCCCCACAGCTTTCCCACCGGGAGCGGATGCAGCATCTCCAGCTGCTTATCCGCTGGGATGACATAGGTGCCATCGGGCTTGGCTTCGCCGGAGCCAATCTTGGCAAATTGCTTGCCGGAGCCCGCGCCGATGGAACACGGCAGGCCCGTTTCCTCCCGGATGAGCGCGCGCAGGTCGTCCGCCCACTGTTGCACCTCATCAGCCGTCGCACCTACCAGCGCCTCTGGCTCCATAAAGGCCTCATCAATGGATAGCTGCTCGATGACCTCCACGTGCTGGGAGATGATCTCGAATACCCGGCGCGAGGCCGCCGAATAGACCGCCCGGCGCGGACTGACCACCACCGCGTGCAGGCCCACCAATTGCTGGGCGCGATACATCGGCATCGCCGAGTGCGCGCCGTACTCGCGCGCCTCATAGGACGCACCGGCAACAACCCCGCGGCCGCCGACCCCACCGACGAGCACCGGCCGGCCCTGCAAAGTCGGTCGGGTCAATTGCTCGACGGAGGCGAAAAACGCATCCATATCGATGTGTAAGACCCAACGTTGCATGCCCTCCAGTCTAAGCCACGCCAACCCCAGAATTGGGAATAGGTTGACGCTTAAACTAACTTGTATGCAAGATGTATGCATGAGCGATACAAGCATGCAGCCTGCCGCGGAGCGGGTTTATGAATTGGTCAAAGAAAGGATCATCGACGGCACCATCGATTCCTCGCAGATGCTGTCAGAAGCCGCACTCGCGGCCGAGGTTGGGGTCAGCCGGACCCCGGCCCACGAGGCTTTCCTGCGCCTGGAGCTCGAGGGCTTTTTGCAGCTTTATCCCAAGCGCGGCGCGCTGGTCGTGCCGATTAGCCCCCAAGAAATCCGCGAGGTCTACGAGGCGCGCCTGCTTGTCGATGCCCACAGTGCCGAAAAGATCTGCGAGCTGGGTGAGGCGGAACGTGGGGGCATCGCCAAGCGCCTGCAAGAAAACATTGCGGCCCAAGACGCCGCCCTGGATGCCGAGGATCTCCGCGAATACACGCGCCTGGATGCCCAATTCCACCAAATCATCATGGATAGCGCCGGCAATAGCCTGCTGGCCAACGTGGGCCACCAGCTGCGCGAGCGCCAGCAGCGTTTTACCGCCACCGCCATCGGGCGCAATGTGGCGCGGGCTCGCGCGTTCGTCGATCAGCACCGCGTGCTTGCCGATGCCCTCCTCACCGCCAACCTGCCCGCCTACCTTTCCGCACTCCGTTCGCACCTGAAGAATTCGAAGGATCAACTATGAGTCAGGACACCACTAATCGCGACTGGTTACCCGTCGCAGGCAGCATGGTGGCCGTTGCCTGGGGCGGCAATGAATTTACTCCCCTGCTCGTGATGTACCGCGAGCAATCCCACTTCTCGCAGGTCACCGTCAACGGCCTCCTGGCGGCCTACGTCATTGGCATCGTGCCCGCGCTGCTTATCTCCGGGCCGCTGTCGGACTATATCGGCCGCCGCCCGACGATGCTGCCCGCCGCACCGCTCTCCCTGGCCGGGTCCTTCCTGCTGTCCATCGCTCCCGAAGAACCCCTCATCATCGCCGCCGGCCGCGTGCTGTGCGGGCTCGCCCTGGGCATCGTCATGGCGGTCGGCTCCACCTGGATTTCAGAGCTCATCACCCGCTCCGGCGGCGACCCCGCCGCAGGCCCCCGAAAGGCATCGATGTGCCTTACCCTGGGCTTCCTCATCGGCGCCGCCCTAGCCTCGGTGCTGGCCCAATGGGGCCCGTGGCCCACCCACCTGGCCTACGTCCTACACATCCTGCTTACCGTCATTACCGCGGTGTGGCTATTGAAAACCCCCGAAACCCGTCCACCCCGCGGCGCGACCGTCAAAGACACGTTCCTGGATTTAAGCATCCGCGATATGCTGCACATGCTGCACATCCCATCTGCCGCGCACCGCCGCTTTTCCCGCATCGTGCTTCCCGTAGCCCCCTGGGTATTCGGCTGCGCCGGTGCAGCCTATGCCCTCTTGCCGCAGCTGCTTTCCGATTCCGCCGGCGATGCCCCCATCGCCTTTTCCGGCCTCATGACCGTCATCACGCTGGGCTGCGGCGTTGGCATCCAAATGTTTGGCAAGGTCATTGATACCCACCGCTCCGCACGCGCTTCCGCCGTTGCCATGGCCGTCATTACCGTCGGCACCATCTTCGGCGCCATCGCCGCGCGCACGCTATCTCTCCCGCTAGGCATCACCAGCGCCGCCGTCATGGGCGCCGGCTACGGCCTAGCACTTGTCGCCGGCCTTTCCGAGGTCCAACGCATCGCCGGAAAAGATGACCTCGCCGGCCTAACCGCCGTGTTCTATTCCGTGTCCTATACCGGCTTCTTTATTCCCATGGCCTTTAGCGCCCTTGCGCCCTACATCGGCTTCACCGCGCTATTCCTCATCGGCTCCCTTCTCGCCACATGCTGCCTCATCAACGTGATTCACGGCTGGCGTGCCCACCTGCCCGGCCCAGTGCGCTAACGACCACGCCGCCGGAAATTAGAAATTTTCGGTTAAATCTCGCAGGCGTTGATATTTATCCACCGTCTCCGGAGCTGGTTTGCCGCTAAAGGTTTGTTCTTTCGCTAATCCCCATTCCGGAAGACTCCCTGCACCGTTGAGGGCCCATGCTGCTTGGCGAGCCGCCCCAAGCGCCACATACTCCGCCGGTTCCGGCACGATGACATCGACGCCAAAAATTTCTGGTGCAATTCGTCGCATTGCCTCACTACGCGCCCCACCGCCAGTTAGAAGGACGCGTTGCGCCTTATTTCCGGTCACCGCTTCGACCGCGTTGATAGCGTCCTGCAGGGAACATAGAATTCCTTCGACGGCAGCGCGAGCTATATCTTCCCGGGTAGTCCGTGTCGTCAATCCGGCAAAATGGCCGGTAGCGTCCGGCCGGTTCGGGGTTCGTTCACCGTCAAAATACGGAAGCATCGTTACTCCCCCAGCTCCCGGCTTACCGCTCAATGCCAACTGGGAAAGTCCTCCATGATCCACACCTAAGAGCATGGCTGCGAAATCGAGAACCTTGGCCCCATTGAGAGTACAGGCCAGAGGTAAGTAATTTCCTGTCGCATCCGCAAATCCCGTCACCAACCCAGAAGGGTCATGCACACTTTCTTTGCTGACCGCGCTTACTACCCCAGAGGTACCAATAGAGACACATACATCTCCGGGCCGGAGGTTTAGTCCAAGGGCAGCGGCCATATTATCGCCCGTTCCCGGTGCGATCAATGCCCCGGATTCAGTCTTGCCCACCACTTCATTCGGCTCCGCAACGCGAGGCAGTTCTAGAGCATGACCGATATACTGTTCTGCTAGATTCGGCAAGCTTTTCCGATCCCGTGTCGAATAGTATCCCGTACCGGACGCATCTCCATGATCTGTTGTTTTCTCTTTCCGACCACCCAAATGCCACGTTAAATAATCATGCGGCAATAACACGGACGAAGTTTTTCTGGCATTTTCAGGTTCATGATTTCGCAACCACCGCAATTTTGTACCGGTAAGCGAGGCCACGAGTACCGACCCCACTGTGTCTGCGCACGCTTGCTCTCCGCCGAGCTCGTCGATAAGCTCCTCGGCTTCGCTGGCAGAAGAGGTATCATTCCACAACATCGCTGGGCGTACAACCTCTCCGTTCGCATCCAACGGCACCATTCCATGTTGTTGCCCACCCACGGCGACAGCATCGGCACGGTCGATCAACCCTGCTGTAGCCTCCTCCATTGCAGTCAACCACGCCTGTGGATCCACCTGTGTACCGTCAGGATGGCTCGCTCGGCCACTATCTACGATTTCGCCCGTGACGGCATCGACAAGCAATGCCTTGCAAGATTGAGTCGAGGAATCAATTCCTAGAACATAAGTCATGTGCTTCGCTTTCGTTACTTAGGACAGAAGAAATGGCGTTGGCACCGTAGGCTCTGGCTTGGGAGTTTCGACCCAGTGTAATTGCGCTCCGGATGATTCTAACTGTTGGCGCTGCTCTTCTGTCGTATTCATATCCATAACAATGTGGTCAAAGTCAGTCAGTTTCGCGACGAAATGCATCCCTGAGTTTGCAAACTTCGAGGAATCACTGACTAAAATCCGGCGCGCGCCCAACTCGAGAAAGGCCGTTTTAGTCACGGCCGCATCCTCATCCGGGTGACACAGTCCTGCTTTCGTGATGCACGTTGTGGAGACAATGGATACCGTCGCGTTCAGACTTTTCAAGGCTCGGACAGAAGAATTTCCCAAAAATGAATCCGTAGCGGCGACATACCTACCTCCAACACCAGTCAAGGTCACCTCCGGCGCTACTTTGCTTACTTCTTGCATTATATGCAAAGAATGCGTTATGACCCCTGCAGGTTTGGTTTCCAGCAAAGAACGCAAGCAGGCTTCTGCAGTCGTCGAATCATCCAAGGCAATTATCTCCCCAGGCTCAACTAAACTGCGGACTTCCTTAGCCAGCGCTGTTTTTATCTCCTTATTGGTAGTCCGCCTGATGGCGACATCCCTTTCGATGAAATCACTATCCACCGAGCGGGCACCGCCCCAAACACGGCTCAGCTTTCCGCTAGCTTCCAGCTCTGCAAGGTCGCGATGGATGGTCATCGCACTCACATTAAACCGTTCCGCCAAGCTCTCGGTGCGAACTGATTTCTCTACTCGCAGTGTGTCCAGTATTCCAGCGCGCCGCGCACGGGCACCCATCTTTTCCACGTAATCCCTCTCTCCGCGACCGAAAAAATTAACATTACATGTGCTAATTATTAGCAGACTTTCCTCATTTTCAACATGATTGAACAAACAAAACATCATTAAGTTTGTAAAATTCCATATTTCCAAGGACTCTCGCCCTAAAAATGTTGACGTTTGTGGATTTGATGTTAGTTTATGAAATACAGATCACATAAACGCTCTTGCCTACCACAGCTCACTAGTTCGGGCAGAGTTGAAATAAGAAACGGAGAACCCATGGCAAAACAACCACTTGTGGACCGCCTTGGTTTGCCAAGGCCACTGGTTTGGGGCTTCATCGGCTTAACAATTTTCATGATTGGTGATGGCGTTGAGACCAACATCTTGGAGCCTTTCCTCTCCAGCGAACACGGTTTCAGCGTCTCCCTTGCGGGCACCCTCGTAACTGTCTACGGCATCGCCGTGGCAATTGCTGCCTTCTTTGCCGCAGCTCTGTCCGACCTGTGGGGTCCACGCAAAGTCATGATGCTCGGTGCCGCTATTTGGATATTTTTCGAACTCATCTTCCTGCTTCTGGCATTGACCACTAGCAATACAGTGCTCATCTTTTTGTCGTATGGGTTACGCGGTTTCGGTTACCCGCTATTCGCCTACGCTTTTTTGGTCTGGATTACCGCGGTATCTCCTGCCAAAAAACTAGGAACAGGCACGGGCTGGTTCTATGTTTCCTTCTCTGCTGGACTTCCCACCTTGGGTGCCCTCGTCGCTACAATTTCCATTTCCTGGTTCAACCTGGATTTCTATCAGACCCTGTGGGTCTCTCTGACCCTGGTCATCATTGGTGCTGCCTGCGCACTTATCGGAGTCAAAGAGCGCATCGGTCGCAAGCCGCTGGTAGAAGATGCTGATGATGTGACACAAACCCTAGGTGCTTCCTTCCGGCTGATTATCCGGAATCGCAAGGCGCGGTTTGTTACTTATATCCGCACCATCAACTCCATTCCTACCTACGCAATGGCGGTATTTTTCCCAGCCTATTTCACCGACGACCTAAATTGGCCCCTGTCATGGTTCCTCATCTTGACCACCGTGATTTACTCCGTGAACCTGCCGTTCAATCTCCTTTTCGGCAACCTCGGAGATAAGCTCGGCTGGTCCAAAACCGTCGTATGGGCCGGTGCGGTCGGCTGCGGAGTCATGATGGCACTGGTGTACTTCGTGCCCATGATGTCAGTCAGCATTGGCCTGCCGGACGGCGTCGGGTTCGCATTGACTCTTGCCTGCGGCGCGCTCTTTGGCGTCACCTTGGCCGGATTCGTACCGCTTTCGCCACTTGCAGTCTCGCTAAATCCTTCTCGCCCAGGTGCCGCGATGGCTGCGTATAACCTTGGTGTCGGTGGCGCCGTCGCTGCCGGCCCTGCGTTGGTGGCCATCTTTTACCCCTTAGTTGGAGCTACAGGTCTCGTAATCATCTTCGTCATCTTATTTGCACTGGCAGCTCTCATGGCGCATAGCCTTCGGGGGACCCAACCAGGCTTTGATGGTGTCCCTGAGCTTGCCGAAGACGAGACTTTTGAAGAAGCCGCGGCCCAAGGTGACGTTCCCCCAATCCAAAAACCATAGGAGTCTTTCATGCACCTATCCACGAATAATCTCAACGCCCTGTCCGCTCAGGTAAAGGTCCCAGACTATGACCGGAGCGAAGTCGCCCCAGGTATCGTCCACTTTGGCGTTGGCGGATTCCACCGCGCGCACCAGGCGCTATACTTAGATAAGCTCATGAGCCAAGGCAAGGCGATGGATTTCGGCATCATTGGAATGGGCGTTATGCCTTCCGATGCCCGGATGCGCGACGCCCTCCACTCCCAAGACTGCCTCTACACCCTGACTGAAAAATCCCCAGACGGTACGGAAGAATCTCGCGTCGTGGGATCGATAATCGATTACGTCTACTCCCCTGATGACCCAGCAGCTGCGGTAAAGCTTCTCGCCGATCCACAAATCCGCATTGTCTCGCTGACGGTGACGGAAGGTGGCTATAATTTCGACCACGTTAAGGGCGAATTCGACCTAAAAAATGAACATGTCGCTGCCGATATTTTGGACTTGCAAAAAGGAGACTTTTCTCAGCTTCGGACCTTTTATGGGTTAGTCACTGCCGCGTTGATTTCTCGCTGGCGCCAAGAAACTGCTCCATTCACGGTTATGTCCTGCGATAATATCCAGGGCAATGGCGAAATGGCGCATCGCATGTTCAAAGCCTTCGCAGGCGCTGTAGATTCCGAATTAGCGGAGTGGATCGAGGGGCATGTTTCGTTCCCAAATTCCATGGTTGACCGCATTACCCCGGAAACAACCGATGCAGACCGCTCGGAAATTAATGAAAAATTTGGCTACGTTGATGAATGGCCTGTTTCCTGCGAGGACTTCACGCAGTGGGTGCTCGAGGAGAATTTCGTCAATGATCGTCCGCCTTATGAAGATGTTGGTGTAGAAGTAGTCGACGATGTTGTTCCTTATGAGCTCATGAAACTACGCCTGCTCAATGCTTCTCACCAGGGCCTATGCTATTTCGGCTATCTCGCAGGTCACCGTCTAGTACACGATGTGATGGCAGATCATCGCTTCCAAGACTTTCTGCTTGCTTATATGGAGCGGGAAGGCACTCCGTCTTTGCAGCCTCTGCCGGGAGTCGACTTGGATGCCTACCGTAAGGAACTCATTGACCGCTTCGGCAATTCGGCCGTCAAGGACACCGTTGCGCGCCTATGTGCCGAATCTTCGGATCGTATTCCGAAATGGCTACTGCCTGTCGTGCGGGAGAATTTGGCCACTGGCAACGCGCCGGTAACCCTGTCGGCGGCAATCGTGGCATCGTGGGCACGCTACGCTGAGGGCATAGACGAGAGTGGTGACGCGATCACTATCGTCGATCCCCTGGCTGACCGCCTGCAGCGCAATGCACAAAGCAACCGCACTGATTCTTTAGCCTTCCTCCGCGACCGAGAAATCTTTGGCGACTTATGCGAGAACTCTATCTTTACCGCTGAGTACGCTCGCGTTCTTGAATCGCTGCATGCCCAAGGCTCCATAGCTACGCTAGATATGCTGCTTTCTGAGCTGGACTAATCGAAAATTCTAAGGAGTACCAATGACTGACACTATGCGCGCTGTGGTAACGACCGGACATGGCGATATCGAAATCAAAAACGTCCCTGTACCCCAGCCGAAGCCCACAGAAGTGGTCATCGAACCGGTAGGAACAGGGATCTGCGGAACCGATTTACATCTAGTAAAAGGTGATTATGTCACTAGCAAGTACCCTCTAATCCTAGGACATGAGATGGCTGGCTACGTCACTAAAGTGGGAGACGATGTCTTGGACATTGCCGTTGGTGATTACGTGGGAGCAAATCCCAATGTCACGTGTGGTAAATGCACATGGTGTAAACAAGAAGCCACCAATCTCTGTGAACAAATCTCGCCAGCCGGCATTATCCAAGATGGTTCGTGCGCAGAGTACGTAGCCATGCCTGCAGAGTTTGTTTATAAGTTATCAGCTGATATTCCCCACCACGTCGCTCCACTGACCGAGCCTCTATCCTGTGTCCTGCATGCGCTCGATCGAGCACCGGATTGGAGGGACCAAGACATGGTTATCTTCGGTGCAGGTTCTATCGGCCTAGTGGCACTTATCGTCGCACTGGATGAAGGCGCTACCAGTGTTTCCGTCGTCGAGCCCAACCCAACGCGTCGCAAACAAGCCCTCAAGCTCGGAGCAGCGCAAGCTGTGGAATCCGCGGCTGAGCTGGAGCGTGATTCCTATGACCTCACGCTCGATGCTTCTGGGCACGCGGACGCGATTTCTGATGCCATTCGCCTCCTTGGTAAACGCGGACGCCTCATCCAAATGGGCGTCGCATCTCCAGATGCCACGATTGACTTCCATCCCATCGATCTCTTCGAAAAGGAAATCTCGCTGATTGGGTCCCAGTCTTTGGCCAATATGTATCCGGCTGCTGCCGAACGCATGGCTTCATTACACGAGAAACTCGGAGATTTGGTCACTGGTACCTTCCCCGTGGATCAGTATGAAGAAGCACTTGAGGCGATGAAGAGCCCAGAACACATCAAGATTTTCATTACTGCTCAATAATTGGACGGTGTCTTGCGGTCAAACCGCGGGGTTACACATCAGCACGTTGCACCATGGAGGACGACGGACTATGAACTGTCGTCCTCTTTTCATTCAGTATTACTATTGCCCATACACATTTTGGTAACGGTTATTTAGGCTTTCGATAGCGTCTTGCGGAATAGGCTTCGGCTCACCTAGTTCTTTGGCCAAGTGCACGGCCCGCGCAACTTCTTCAACCATTACTGCAGCCTTTACAGCCTTTTCTGCATCTGCACCGATGGTAAAAGGTCCATGGTTTTGCATTAACACCGCTGGTGAACGGGACTCGCGCAAAGTTTCCACGATGCCCCGGCCAATGGAATCATCGCCGATAATGGCAAAGGGGCCGACTGGCACTGGACCACCAAACTCATCTGCCATCATGGTCAGAACACACGGTATCTCTTCGCCGCGAGCCGCCCACGCAGTCGCAAAACTCGAATGGGTATGGACAACACCGCCAACTTCTGGCATGTGCTTATACACATAAGCATGGGCTGCAGTATCGGACGATGGGGCACGAGTTCCATCGATGAGCTCACCATCAATATCGCAGACCACCATCGCCTCGGCGCTCAGCTCTTCATAGCGCACACCGGAGGGCTTTATTACAAAAATGTCCTGCTCGCTTGGCTCACCCGAAGGGGCAATGATGATTCGTTCTGAGATATTTCCCGCAGTCCATACCACCAATTCCCATCGCGGCAATTCTGCATGCAGATTGCTTACGCGCTGACGAGTTTCAGCAACCTTAGCCCGTACTTCCGGGTGAAAATCTGAAAGTTGTTGTACCATTGCTTCTCCTTTTTGGTAAATCTGTTTTAGTCTTCTTGAGAATCTATTGGCAGCACTCTCGTAGCCGCTTCCTGCATTTCCAGTCCGGAGACGAAACGGTCAAGGTACGTAGCAAAGCCGTCGATTTCGCGTCGATCTGGTTGACGTACTCGCGTAGCATCATCGCCGCTAAAAATTTCCTCGTTCAAATAATCTGACAGGTCCTTTTCCGAACCCATATAACTCGCGAGAAGGGCGATTCCCCATGCTCCCCCTTCACCGGCTGATTCAGCCACAGCCACTGGTGTCTTTAATGCAGCTGCCAGAAAGCGCTGGGCGACGCCCACGGTGCGGAAGATCCCACCGTGTGCCTGGATAACCTCGACCGAAATTCCCTCTTTTTCTAATAACCGCATGCCCAGGGCGAGGGAGGCGAACACACTGTACAGGTTCGCACGCATCAAATTCGCGAGGGTAAAATTGGCATTTGGAGTACGCGCTACCATGGGGCGGCCTTCAAGTAGGCCCGCTACTGGCTCACCAGCTCGAAATGGGTACACTACTACCCCACCACCGTCGGGCTCACCGCGGAGGGCCTCGGTCAAAATGGCGGTGTAAACATCGTCCATACTGTCAATGCCTTTGGCACCGAAGGCTACCGCTACATCGCTGAAGAGCGACGTCCAGTCCGAAATCTCTTGTGCACCGTTATTACAGTGGACCATTGAAACGGGAATACCCGTTGGAGTAGTAACTGGGTCAATTTCCGGGTAAGCCTGACTCAAAGGATTTTCGTGAACCAGCATTGCGAAAATTGAAGTTCCCACACTGACATTTCCGGTATTTACACTGACGGCATTCGTCGCCACCATTCCGGTACCGGCGTCACCTTCGGGTGGACACAAAGCCACGCCCGATTGAAGATCACCACTTGGATCCAGCAGTTCAGGGTGTTCCAAAACGCCTGCTTCCGCGCCTGCGGACAGTGGAGTCGGCAATAGCGCAGCAATATCATAACCGGTAGTTTCTCGAAACTTCTCTAGGGCTGTTGAATCATATTCACCCGTGTGAGGATCTATGGGAAACATGCCTGAAGCATCGCCGACGCCGAGTACCTTCTTATCGGTCAATTGCCAATGAACATAGCCTGCCAGCGTAGTGAGGAATTTGATGTCTCCTACGTGGGGTTCTTCAGCACGTAGTGCTTGATAAAAATGGGCCACCGACCAGCGCATCGGAATATTGACGCCAAATAAATCGGAAAGCTCTTCTGCGGCCTCTCCGGTATAAGTGTCCCGCCATGTCCGGAATGGAACGAGCTGTTTGCCGTCGACGTCAAATGGCAAGTAACCATGCATCATCGCAGAGACACCCATGCTGCGGAGTCGAGAAAGGCCGTGCCCCGTTTGCTGCTCCACGGTGGCTTTGACCTCTGAGTAGGCGGCACGCAGCCCGGACCAGACATCTTCTAAACAATAGGTCCAGTGCCCCTCGATATAGTCGTTATCCCAGGTATGCGAACCGGTAGCTAGAACCGTGCCCGACTGATTAATCAAACAAGCTTTAATTCGAGTTGAGCCTAGCTCCACGCCCAGCGAGGCTGAGCCGCTGCGGATAGCCTCAGCGAATTCACTTTCGGTGTCCTTGCTCATGAAATTTCTTTCTTGAATGGGGGCCATAATTTCCACCATTCTACGCAATCTCAAGAATACGGATTTAGACATTCCACAGCCTCCTCTCACTGGCCACTCGGACGATGAGAGGAGAGTTTTACTTACTTCTTCGCGACGTTGGCGGTAATCCTGTCGACAACGTCATACGCCTTACCAGGGAATCTCAACCAAGGAGAACTCCGCAGCCAATACCTCGCCGACGATGGTGTCAGCGTGGCGCTGCGCCCACTCCTTCTTATCTTCGGGCACGCAAAGGACCACCGAGAGGCGGTCAGATACGTCAAACCTGTTGTTCGTGCGGGCATCTTGGAGTCCGCGCAAGGCATCGGAGCCGAAAACCGCACAGCTGCCTCTCCACACTCCGCCCACGCCTGAAGAGCCTCCTCACCATTGCCGCCGGCCGTGTCCTGTCAAACCTCGCCCTGGGCATCGTCATGGCGGTCGGCTCCACCTGGATTTCCGACCTCATCACCCGCTCCGGCAGCGACCCGCCGCAGGCCCGTGCCGAGCATCGTTGTGCCTTACCGCCGTGTTCTATTCCGTGTCCTATACCGGCTTCTTTATTCCCATGGTCTTTAGCACCCCTGCCCCCTATATTGGCTTCACGGCGCTATTCCTCATCGGCTCCCTTCTCGCCGCATGCTGCCTCATCAACGTGATTCACGGCTGGCGCGCCCACCTGCCCGGCCCAGTGCGCTAGGCCAAGTCCCGCAACATTTGACCAGACAACACTGAAACCGGAGCACCTCCGCATGGAGGGCTCCGGTTTAGTTACTACTTGGTTCCTAGTCCAGGCTTCAAGCAGCTGTTAATCCGCTAATTCAGGCTACATTAGAACTTGAACAGCGAAAAGAAGTTACGCAGTGGCTGCAAGAAGCGCGCGATGCCAGAGAACTGGTTGAAGAACTTGACAACGCCAGCCACAAAAGCAACCACACCAGCGATTACGCCAAAGGCAGCGCCGAAGTTAGAGCCGCCCTTTTCACCGCCATTGCCCGGAACCTGCGGCTTGCCCGGCTTTTCATCAGCACCACTGCCTGGGCCCTGCGGCTTCTTCTGGTTTTCACCACCATCTTTATCCGAAGCCGGCGGCTTCACCGAATCTTCACCGCCGCCATTGCCCGGGGCCTTTGGCTTCTCCGAGCCTTCACCAGCCCCATTGCCCGGGGCCTTTGGCTTCTCCGACTCTTTACCAGCATCTTTGCTAGGACCCTGGGGTTTCTCCTGGCTTTCACTACCATCTTTACCCGAAGCTGGCGGATTCACCGACCCCTCTTCGGTACCCTTGCCCGGAACCTGACCACTACCGCTGTCAGGGCTCGACTCGGGTTGCGAGTCGCTACTCTCATCAGCTGGCTCAACAGTGACTAAAACAGGTTTATCGATGGGACTATCATAATAAAGTGGGAGGACAGCTATTTTATCGTTAGCCTTTAGCTCAAGCCCTTGAGGAACGTCGAATTCAAAGGTGACAACTTTACCTTTAGGCGTTTCGCCCTCTTCACCAGACTTTTCGTCAAGTTGCAGGTCTTTAGTAGGGTTGATTCCGTTTGGAAAATTAACCTGAATTCTCTTCTTTTCACCTGAGCGCAAAAACACCGAGCCAGTGATTTTCCTAGCCCCCGCTTTGACAGTGTCCACCTTTAAGGGAGAGCCAGTTTGCTCTTCGTCACCAGCAACAACCTTGCTATCAGCGCCGGAAGAATCGTCGTTGGCTCTTACTTCACTAGCAGCCCCGGAAGGCAGTAACTGCTGCAACTCTTCTTCACCAGGAACGGGAGCATTGTCCTTCTCTGAGAGTTCCGTAGAAACCGGCGTCAATTCTTCCGCGCCTAGCTGAGAAGTCTGGTCCTCACTCAATTCGTAGTTTGGCTGCAGATTGTCCGCATCGGTGACATTGATTCCAGAATCAGAATCGCTCCCATTCCCGAATTCCTGTGCGCCGTTGACCTGCTCATCAGATGCCCAGGCAACTGGGGCGACAGCGGTACCTACGAGAGATGCAGAGAGGGCTGCAGAAGCGAGAACACGCTTATTGAGTTTCATACGAACCTTCCAAGGGGTACTACGAACACGGGTTCTATATGCCAGGACATGCTTTCAAGGAATGGAAAGCATGAGCGAACACCGCGGAAAGTGGGATAACACGAACATTATCGTGCCATTTACGTTTTTAAACGCAGGATTAGTAAACCATATTGGTTTCCCGTCTAAAAGTTCCAAACTAGAAAAGTGCGCGAGATCACCCAAATCCCACACTTGTAGCTCAGCGTAACAATTTCCGGCAGTGTCCCCCATGAAACAGGAGCGCCCCCGATCACATCAACCCCCTACAGTATGCACCGGAACAGCACGCAGTTTGGGCGACACAACCATCACAGATCACCAAGTGCCTCAGCCAATGCGAGACTAAACCTATACGTCCAAGGTCCCGTTCCCCAGCCCATCCATCAAAAAAGAAACCGGAGCACCTCCACACGGAGGGCACCGGATTAACTGTTGTTCGAAGCGCAGTCAGGGCATCAAGCCCGCACTATTCCGCCGATTCAGATGGAATTAGAACTTGATGTTGAACTGTGCCAAAAAGTCACGCACTGGCTGCAGAAAACGAACTAAACCTAAGCTATGGTTAAAAATTTTCGCAACGCTTGCCACCACAGCAGCCAAGCCAGCAAGACCAGCGATTACGCCAAAGATACTACCCAAGTCAGAGCTACTCTCTCCAGCGTCACCACCTGGAGCTGGCGGTTTTGGCGGATTCTCATTATCACCTGGTGGCATTGGTGGATTCTGACCATCGCCACCACCCGGAGCCTCATCATTACCATTGTCGGCCGGCTTAACAATAACTGTTACGGGCTTATCCTTATTGGTAGCCTCTTGTGAGTTATCAATAAGCCGACTAACCGTCACTTCATCATTGACTTTTAGTTGAATTTCGTCAGGAACATCGATATTAAAGGTAACAACTTTACCTTTAGCGGTTTCTCCCGCTTCACCAGATTCTTTGCTAAAACGTACCACTTTAGTTTTAACGATCCGACTCGGAAACTGCGCCTGAATTATCTTCTGCTCACCGGGGAGCAAATACACCGAGCCAGTAATCACGGTATCTCCAGCTTTGACTTCCTTTACCGATAGAGCGGGGCCAGACTGCTGTTCTCCATCAGTAGGCCCGTTGCTATTATCGCCTGCTGGAGTGTCGATACCCCTTGCTATATTTACGACATTCTGAGGCGACAAGCCCTTCAACTGTTCTTCAGAATAAAGAGGAGCACCATCCTTCTTGAACTCCCTAGCCACCTCTTTCATAGCGTCAACACTTAGCACAGAGATCTGCTCCACACTCAGGTTGCAGTTACGTCGCAGATGTTTGGCAACCACCAGATTGATATCAGCATCAATGCCGTCCTGAAAGTTCTGTGCACAGCTACGATGCCCGTCTGCAGCCCAAGCGACTGGGGTGACAGCGACACCTACGAGAGATACAGAAAGGGCTACAGAAGCGAGAACACGCTTATTAAGTTTCATACGAACCTTCCAAGGGGTACTACAAGCTACGGGATCTTATGCGCCACGATGCACTTTCAAAGATCAAAAACACGAACCGACACCGCAGAAAGTGGAATAGCACGACCTATATCGCGCCATTTACGTTTTTAAACGCAGAATTAGTAAACCATATTGGTTTCCCGTTCAATAGTTCCCCCACTAAAAAGTGTGCGAGATCACTCAGTGGTGGCGCCTGCAGCAAAGTGTAACGGTTAGCGGTAGTGGGCCCAATTAAATCGGCATGGTCACCGGGCATGCCAGATAGCGCGAGACTAAAGCTAATCGACCATGCTCCGCTTCCCTGACCCCCATTAACTAAAAAGAACCGGAGCACCTCCGCAAGGAGGGCTCCGGTTTAGTTCCCGTCTGAAGCGCAGTCAGAGCACCAAGCTCGCGCTGATCTGCCAATTCAGATTGAATTAGAACTTGATGTTGAACTGTGCCAAGAAGTCACGCAGTGGCTGCAAGATACTGGCCAGGCCTGCGTTCTGGTTGAAGATTTTAGCAATGCCTGCCACCACAGTGGCCAAACCAGCAAGACCAGAAATTACGCCAAAGATATTACCGAAGTTAGAGCTGCCCTCTCCAGATCCACCGCCCGGCAGCGGCAGCTTTGGCATTTTGTCACCGGCACCCGGATTGTCGCCTGGTTCTTTTGCCTTATCGGCAGCTTCATTAATTTCTGCCTCATAGTTGACCTCCGCGGTCGTTAACTGGTCAATCTCCTCGGGACTGATAGCGAAAGAACCGTCCGCTTTCTTCAACTCTTTAGCCACCGACTTCAAGTCTTCAATATTGAGCTTGGAAATCTGCTCGGCGGTCATTTTGCAGTTCCGCATCAAGTGTTCCGCCACATTGCCGTTTGCATCGGCGTCAAAATCACTTCCCACGCGGAAGTTCTGTTTGCACCGTAGATGCGGCGCATCATCATCAGCCCATGCGCCGGGAGCAACAGCGGTAGTAGCGAGGGATACAGACAATGCTGCAGAAGCGAGAACGCGCTTATTGAGTTTCATACGAACCTTCCAAGGGGAACTACAAGCTACGGATTCCATACGTCACGGTTTACCTTCAAGGAAGGGAAAACATGAGCGTACACCGCAGAAAGTGGGATAACACGACTTTTATCGCGCCATTTGCGGTTTTAAACGCAAGATTAGTAAACCATATTGTTTTGCCACCTAAAAGCACCTAACTGAAATAGTGTGTCAGATCACTGAAGAGACGCGGTTTTAGTGCACAATGTAGCGGTTACCAGAGGTGTCCTAGATAAACAGGGGCCACCGATTGCTTCAGTTTCTACGGGACGCTCCACACCACAGTCCGCATTTCCATATCTCGTATTTTAATTTCATTTTCCGCCCTACCGGACACGTTGATTCACAAGAGCACAAAGCGGCCCGACCGAACGCTGTAGATAGCATCCGGCCGGGCCGCTTAAAGCACGCGCTGTGCGCTCTTAGTTCTTCGCTACGGTGGCGGTGACTCCAGTGAGGATATCGTGGGCACCCGCAAGCGGCTCGGTGACCACGGAGAACTCCGTAGCCAGTACCTCGCCTGCGATGGTCTCAGCGTGGCGCTGCGCCCACTCCTTCTTATCTTCGGGCACGGCAAGAACCACGGAGATGCGGTCCGATACGTCGAAGCCGGAATTCTTGCGGGCATCCTGCAGGCCGCGGATGACGTCGGCAGCCCACCCTTCGGCCTCGAGCTCCTCGGTGACCTCGGTGTCCAGAACGACGAGGCCATCCAAGCCCTCGATGCGGGCCGTGGAGTCCGGGTTCGCCGCCTGCAAACGCTCGGTATATTCCTCGGGGCTCAAGATGATGTCACCGTCAACCACGACCTCATCGCCGCGGCGCTCGTAGTTGCCCGCCTTAAGGTTCTTGATGGCCCGCTGGACATCCTTGCCCAAGCGCGGGCCGGCAACCTTGGCGTTGCAGACCACCTGGAAGGTACCGACGGAATCGACATCATCAGTAAGCTCAACCTCTTTGACATTGACCTCGTCGCGGATGATGTCCGCGAAGTCCGCCAGGCTCTGCGAGCCCGCGAAAGCAACGGTGAGCTTCGGCAGCGGCAGGCGGTTGCGCAGCTTATTGGCCTTGCGCACCGAGGACGCAGCCGATGCCACAGCGCGGGTAGCGTCCATGGCAGAAACCAGGTCCGCATCCGCGGGGTAGTCCTCGGCCTTCGGGAAGTCCGCCAGGTGGACGGAGCGCTCACCGGTCAGGCCGCGGTAGATGACCTCGGCGACGTGCGGCAGCAGCGGGGCAACCACGCGCGTGGTGGTCTCCAGCACGGTGTAGAGGGTATTGAAGGCCTCCGGGTTGGCATCTTCGCCGCCCCAGAAGCGATCGCGGGAGCGGCGGACGTACCAGTTGGTCAGCACATCGGCGAAAAGGCGGACCTCTTCGGTGGCGGTGGCGATATCAGTCCCCGCCAGCGCGGCATCGACGTTGGCCACAAGGTCGTGGGTCTTGGCCAGGATGTAGCGGTCGAGCACGTGCGTGGAGCTCGTATCGAACTTGGCTTCCTGCTCGGCGTAGAGCTGCAGGAAGGTATACGCATTCCAGATGGGAAGCAGCGCCTGGCGCACGCCCTCGCGGATGCCCTGCTCAGTGACGATAAGGTTGCCGCCGCGCAGGATGGGCGAGGACATCAGGAACCAACGCATGGCATCGGAACCATCGCGGTCAAAGACCTCGTTGACGTCCGGGTAGTTGCCCTTGGACTTGGACATCTTGAGCCCGTCATTGCCCAAGACGATGCCGTGGGCCACGACCTTCTTGAACGCCGGGCGGTCAAAGAGCGCCGTAGACAGCACGTGCAGCAGGTAGAACCAGCCGCGGGTTTGCCCGGAGTACTCCACGATGAAGTCCGCCGGCGAGTGGGTTTCAAACCACTCCTTGTTTTCAAACGGGTAGTGCTTTTGCGCAAACGGCATGGAACCGGACTCGAACCAGCAGTCCAGCACGTCCGGCACGCGGCGCATCGTGGACTTGCCGGTGGGATCATCCGGGTTGGGGCGGGTCAGCTCATCGATGTGCGGGCGGTGCAGCGACTCCGGGCGCTTGCCGAAGTCCCTCTCCAGCTCATCCAAAGAGCCGTAGACGTCCATGCGCGGGTACTCGTCATTATCGGACATCCACACCGGGATGGGCGCGCCCCAGTAGCGGGTGCGGGAGATATTCCAGTCGCGGGCACCTTCCAGCCACTTGCCAAATTGCCCGTCGCGGATGTGCTCCGGCAGCCACTCGATCTCGTTGTGGTTGAGCTCCACCATGCGGTCGCGGAATTCGGTGACCTTTACGAACCATGCGGGCAGAGCCATGTAGATAAGCGGCTCGCCCGAGCGCCAAGAGTGCGGGTAGGAGTGCTCGATGGTGACGTGGCGCACCACTCGCCCAGCGGCCTTGAGGTCCTTGATGATGGACTTATTCGCATCGAAGACCAGCTGACCCTCGTATGGCGGGACCTGGGAGGTGAACTTGCCGTCCTCATTCACTGGGACCACCAGCTCGATGTCGTACTCATTGGTGGTGTTCATATCGTCTTCACCAAAGGCGGGCGCTTGGTGGACAACACCCGTACCGTCTTCGGTGGTGACGTAATCTGCCAACAGCACCTGGTAAGCATTACGCAGGTCTGGGAAGAAGTCGAAGATCGGCTCGTACTTAAAGCCCTCGAGCTGCGCGCCGGTGAAGGTGTCCAGCACCTCCGCCTCACCCAGCTCCTTTTCCAGAGTGCCCAGCAGGTTTTCGGCCATGATGAACGTGCGGCCGGCGAATTCGCCGTCGGTGGCCTTAAACAGTGCGTAGGAGACCTCCGGGTGAACCGCCAGCGCCTCGTTGGACGGCAGGGTCCAGGGGGTGGTGGTCCAGGCGAGGAAGGAGGCATCGGCAAGCGCGGGGTAATCCGCCAGCGTCTTCTCCGCCGCGGTGCCCTCGCGAGCGCCCGCGACCGGGAAGGTCACCGTCAAGGTGGGATCCTGGCGCATCTTATAGGAATCATCCAAGCGCGTTTCCTGGTTGGACAAGGAGGTATGCTCCGCCCAGGAATACGGCAGGACGCGGAAGCCCTTGTAGATCAGGCCCTTGTCATACAGTTCCTTGAAGGCCCACATGACCGATTCCATGAAGTTGATATCCATGGTCTTGTAGCCATTATCAAAGTCCACCCAGCGCGCCTGGCGGTTGACGTAATCTTCCCACTCATCGGTGTATTCCAGCACCGACTTAGCGCAGTACTCGTTGAACTTGTCTAGGCCCATGTCCTCGATCTGGGCTTTATCGGTGATCCCGAGCTGCTTTTCCGCCTCCAGCTCCGCGGGCAGGCCGTGGGTATCCCAGCCGAAGACGCGGGGGACGTAATTTCCGGCCATCGTGCGGTAACGCGGCACGATATCCTTGACGTAACCGGTCAGCAGGTGGCCATAGTGCGGCAGGCCATTGGCAAAGGGAGGGCCGTCATAAAAGATGTATTCGGGGCAGTCCTTGGTCTTTTCCAAAGAAGCCTGGAACGTATCGTCCTGCTTCCAGTACTTCTGGACTTCTTCTTCCATGTCCGGGAAGCGGCTCGAGCCGCCGGTCATATCGACCTTGGGGTAAATCTTTTTCACCATTATCTTCCTTCACGCTTTAACTTGATGCAGGGACGGGCCAGTGGCTCGCGGTACCACCCTGCTTGAGCTAAAAAGCTCCGCTTCGTTTCGGTGAAGGAGATAACGGTCCCACCCGTTCAGTTCTACTGAGCCTTATGGCCGTTCTTCTGAATTGCTCCCCGGTGATGGCCGGATCATCGCATGTGCCCGCCAGTATAGCGCCACACGAACGCTGTGCACAAAAGTTATCCACAGGTAGAAATTTTCCTGTTGTACGCGGTTGCGCGCGGCCATAGATTATGAAGCATGACCGCGCTCGAGAATTACTTAGCAGCTATGGCCCCGGGGATGGATATCGTCGCCGGGTGCGCTGGCCTGTCTGAGGACGATCTGCGGGCGCATGGTGCGCCGGAGCACACGGCGCGGGAGCTTATCCTGCTCAAAGAGGCTTATTGCGGAAACACCAAATTCACCGGTCGGCGCCGGCGAGCCATGGACGGTGCCCGGCGCAATGGCCATTCCATCGTGGCGTTGTCCATCATCGAAAAGTATGCCCGCAAGATGCCCACGCTTTTCGATGCCTGGCTTCTCCGCGAGCAGCTCTGCACCACCAATGCCGGCACGGCGGATCTAGAAAAACTGGCAAAATCTAAGCTACCTGCGAAAAAGAAGAAGGTTAAGCCTGGGGTGCGCATCATTCGCCGCAAGAATGCGCCTTGGACCCTGGCCATCGACGCGCGTTCCTCGCTCATTGCGGACCTTCATGCCGCGCTAAAAGAGAGCGGCAAGGAGCCGCTCAAGGCAGTGGAGCAGACCTTTTTCGGCGGCGGTACCGCCGTTAAGACCACGGTGATGACCAATGTCCTGGTCAACCTGGATGACTACGTGCGCATCATCAACGGCGATGGCGAGGAAATCCAGCTCCAGATGACCAATGGCGCTACTCTTACCGGCGCCGAGTACCTCGAGCGCGCGCTTAAGGAACGCGGGCTGATTACGCTTATTAGCCCCTATGAGGGAGCGGTCAACCTGTACCGCACGGAGCGTTTTGCCAATGCGAAACAACGCCTGATGGCCGCTGCAGAAAACCCAATCTGCCCGTGGCCGCGGTGCAATAAGCCCGCAGACGAATGTCAGATTCATCATTTGGAGCCGTGGTTGCACGGTGGATTGACCAACATAGGTAACTTATCCACAGCCTGCGCCTACCACAATGGGGTCAATGATGATGACCCCAATGCCCCGCCACTGCGCGGGCACCTCGCCCGCCGGAATGGAACTATCAGGTGGGAGCCCCCAGATTAGATAATTATTATACGGAGTTCGTGGTGAATCCTCGAAGGAGACCGACGAAGGAACGGGATTCACGACCCAGACGCGGGATCTGAGGGATCCGAGGAAACCGCGACCCGGTAAACCGCAGATGGTGCGGATGATTACGGGCGGTGCAGGCAATTGGGGTGGTGCGGTTAGTGCGGTTAGCACTGGCGTTGGACCCACCGGTTAGACAAGGCGCCGCCGTGCGCCTACTTCGGCATGCCGCAATGGATGGAGCTAATACTTCTGACGGAACGTGGCCGAATCTAACCCAGCCTGACCCTACCTGACCCAGTCTGACCGGGGCTGAGCGATCCTGGACGGCTCTCGGCCTAATTCTGCTTCCAGCCTTGGGGCAGGTCTTCTTCAAGGGCGTTATTATCCGCACGGTACTTGCGCGCCCAATCGATAATAAACAACACGATGCCGGAGCCCGCTGCAATGAATACGAGGTACAACGCCCAATCGGCGGTGTTTAAGACATACATCACCAAAGCCACGAAGGCCACAAGGGCAAGGACGAGGGCAGCAACGAGCATGTCAGTTCCTCTCAGAGGGGGTTAAAAGTAGCTATGGGAACAATCATAGCGAGGTGGATAAAACCACAATAGCGCCCACTCCCCTAGAGTCGTGGGCGCTACGGGTAACTAATTTGGTTTAGTTACTGCCAACCAGCTTTTTAGTTCTTGCCGGCATCGCCGTTTGGTGCGGCGGTTCCGCGGGTCTCGAGCTCTTCCAGCTGGGACTCGAGGAGGGTCTTCAAGCGGGTGCGGTACTCGCGCTCGAAGGTGCGCAGCTCGGAGATGCGCGCCTCCAGGGCGGTCTGCTGCTGCTTGACCGTGTTCATGACCTCGGTGTGCTTCTTCTCGGCATCGGCCTGCAGCGATGCGGCCTTCTCCTCTGCCTGGCGAATCTGCGCCTCGGCGCGGGAGGAAGCATCGGACTCGGTCTGCTGAGCCTTCTCCTCTGCCTCAGAAACCAGCTTCTTGGAGCGGGTTTCTGCATCCTGCACCTGAGCGTCGTACTTCTTCTGCGCCTCGGCAAGCTGTGCCTTGGAACGAGAGTCGGCATCAGAAAGCTGCTTCTCGGCGGCCGTGCGGGCCTCGGTCAGCATGGACTCAGACTCTGCGCGAGCCTCAGAGGTCAGGCGGTCCGCCATCTCCTGGGCCAAGCCCAGAACGCGGGCTGCCTGCATGTGCGTATCCGGGGTAGCCAAGCCATCTGCGCCCTGTGCCGCACCAGCACCGGCAGCGGCCGCTGCGGCGCTGGAGGCAGCCGAGTTGGAGGAACCAGCGGCGGAAGCGGACTTCTTCAGGCTCTCGTTCTCGCGCTGGGAAGACTCAAGCTTCTCCTTGGCCTGCTTGGCCTCTGCGCGAGCCTCCTCAGCTTCCTTCTTGGCCTTTGCTGCCTCGTCGCGAGCGGCCTTGAGCTCGGCGGTATTAGCGGCGGCGGTGGCGCCAGCTGCGGTGGCATCGGCACCGCTTTCCTTGGCCTTTGCGGCCTCAGCCTGGGCGGCCTTGACCTGCTCCTGGGCCTTCTTGGTTTCTTCCTTAGCGCGAGAGACCTCGGACTTGGAATCTGCCAACTTGGTTTCATACTCAGCACGCAGCTTGGCCTCAATCTCCTTGCGCAGAGCTTCTTCATCTGCGCCAGAGGTTGCGGCGGCTGCGGCACCAGCCCCTGCTCCGCCGGCCTTGGCGCCGGAGCTAAGATCGCTCACCTGCGCCTGCAGGTCTTCGTTCTCATCCTGCAGTTGGGCAAGGGCGTCCTCAACGAGGTCGAGGAACTGATCTACCTCATCCTCGTTGTAGCCACGCTTGCCAATTGGCGGCTTGCTGAACGCGACGTTGTGTACATCAGCTGGTGACAGTGGCATGACTTGTCTTCCCCTTCGAGTTGATAGAACCCCGGAGGTTCCAGGGCCTTAGGAGCTGCGGTTCCAGTTTATCTAAACCTTCCCCACAAAGTTATATGTGGTTCATGATACGGATTATCGCATTTTATTGTAACCGAAAGTCCACAATAATGGACGTAACGCTGACTCTCAATGTCTACCACAGGTTACGGGGTGATGCGGGGTCGTCCTACAAGAAAATTACCTGCAGGAAAAGCGTCAGGAACGACAGGATGAAAAACAGCACTAGAACGGAAACATCCAGCGCGATTCCGCCCATCTGCAGCGGAGGAATGACCCGGCGCAGCGCCTTGACCGGCGGATCCGTGATGGCGAAAAGGGGCTCAGCGATGATCATAAACCAGCGCGGCGGGTTGAATTGCCGCGAGAAGGATTGAATCATCTCGATAATAATCCGGGCGATCAATACCCATGTATAAACCCTCACCAAGAAGATGAGAATAATTCCAATTTCAGTCACGATTACTCAGCCTATCGAATAGTCCCCCGCACGTGCGCATTGCGCACCGTACGGGGGTTAATGGGATGTGCGTCGTTGTAGCTAGCCCGCGGTCCTAGCGCAGACCGGCAGCGCGCTCTAGTTCAGGCTTGGCAATATCGGCGGACTTAGGCACGACGGCGAATACCTTGCGCTGGGTGTCCATGCCCTTCGACAGGTTGAGCATGCGGCCTTCCAGGCCGAAGCAGAGGCCTGCGGCGAAGTCGATGAAGCGCTTGGCGGTGCCGCGCTCGGCATCGGTAAGCTCAAAGACCACTGCATCGCCGTCGCGGAAGGGCTCGCCCACCTTGGCGGCGTCGTTGAACGAGGTCAGGGAGATTGCCACGATAGTCGGAACGAACTTTTCCTCGACGGGCGCTGGCGCTGGGGCCGGCTCGTAAGCCTGCGGGGCGCGGCGCGGGGCGTAGGCCGCAGAAGTGGCAGCTCCGTTGCCCGCGTAGCGCGGCTCGTCGTTGTAGTAGGCGTCGTCTTCTTCGAAATCCATCGGACCAAGCCCGAAGAAATTCTTCGTCCTATCAATGAATGACATTTTTGGGTCTCCCTCTGACCTAAATTTGTTCAAGTTCAAGCGCGCAAATGTGAATGATGTGACTCATGTGATTTACGCTGTGAAATGCGCTTTTGCGATATTTTCAACCTACTGGGCGCTTTCCCATGATGCTGGTTCCGACACGCACAATATCCGTGCCCGCGGCAATCGCCGCATCCATATCCGCGCTCATCCCGGCCGATAGTTTAAGCTGCCGGCCGAGGCGCTCGGACAGGCGATCCACGTCTGCGCGAACCGTAGAAAATACCTCCTGCGCATCGGCATCAAGGGGAGGAACCACCATGAGCCCGGCGAATTCTAGGTGATCCGCCGCTTCGACAGCCTCGATGACCTCATCCAGCTCCTCGCGGACTACTCCACCGCGGGAGGTATCGCCATCGGCGGAGACCTGAATAAATACCGGAAGGTTGGTGTCTCGCTCACCGCGCTCGTGCGCGAGGCTCACGCCGCGGTCAAGCGCGTTGGCCAGCTTCACCGAATCCACCGAATGCACGCTGGTGGCCCACCGCGCAACGTGGTTAGCCTTCTTGGTTTGAACTTGCCCAATCATGTGAAAGCGCAGCTGTTCTAGTTTCTGCGCCTTTGCCCGGGCTTCCTGCTCGCGATTTTCCGCGGCGTCTTCCACCCCGAGCTCCGCTAGAAGGGCGATGTCCTCTGCGGGATGGAACTTGGTCACGACCAATAGTTGCGGTGATGGGCGCTCATGCTCGGCGGCGATGGCGCTGATGTGTTCCTTCGTTGCGGCGAGATTATCTGCCAGTTCTTGTTTCCGGTTACTCATGATTAGCCTCCAACCAAATCACACCGGCCTGGCGGCCAGTGGTTCCTTCGCGGCGATAAGAAAAGAAATCCGTGTCCTCAATGGTGCAGCGCGGATCCGAATCGATATTGGTAATGCCCAGGCCCATCAATTGGCGGATAAGCCCAGCGCGCACGTCGATGCCCCACGTCCCTTTCGCCGTCCTACACTTCGAGCCGGGAAGGCGCCGTTCGACATCGTTGGCCATTTCTTCTGGCACCTCGTAGTTTTTCCCGGATGCGGCCGGCCCCATGACCACCTGGATTCGCTCCGGCTGAGCGCCAAGTTTCTGCATCTCGCGCACGGTATTGACCACGATGCCGTTGCGGGAACCGAGCCGGCCGGCGTGGGCGGCGGCGATGACGCCGGCGGGGACATCGACAAGCAGCACGGGCGTGCAATCCGCAACAAGGACGCCAAGGCCGAGCCGGCGCTGCGTGGTCACAATCGCATCCGTTGCTGGCACCGGTGTATCGCGCGGGCCATCGATAATGGTGACCGTATTGGTGTGGAGCTGTTCCATCCATACGATGTCCTCGAGCCCGGTCACGCGCAAGAGGCGCTCGCGGTTGGCCGCGACGTTGGCGGGATCGTCGCCGACGTGGCCGCCGAGATTAAAAGACTCATAGGGATATGCAGACGCCCCGCCTGCACGGCTAGTAAAAACCATACGGACGGGGCGGCTGGTGCGATGTTCCTCGTTTACTGGCATGCACACCAGCGTAGCGGTTTGCGCTTAGCGCATGAAGGACGGCACATCGAGATCGTCGTCGCCATCGTCATCGCGGCGCTGGCTTGGCCGGGACAGGCGGTAGTCTTCGCGGCGCTCCTCGCGGAAGCGATCGGAGTTGGTGAACAGGCCGGTGGACTCGCTGCGGCGCTCCTCGGGGCGGCGTTCCTCCACGCGGCGGTCGTCGTAACGGCGATCGTCTACGCGGCGCTCATCAGCGCGGCGGTCCTCCACGCCACCCTGGCCGGCGCGCGGCTCATAAGAGTGACGCGGTGCGTAGTCATCGGCGGCGGGCTGGGCAGGTGCCGGGGTGGCGGAGTTGCCGGACTCGCGGTCGCGGTTATCAAAGAGGGAGCCGGGCTTGCGCTGCTCGGGGGCGCGCTGGGCGGATGCTGCCTGCGCGGCATTGGCCTCGGCGTCGAAACCGGTGGCGATGATGGTGATGCGGATTTCATCGCCCAAGGTGTCATCGATGATGGTGCCGAAGATGAGGTTGACGTCTTCATCGGCCCGCTCCTCAACCATGGAGGCCGCGGAGTTAACCTCGTGCAGGCCCAAGTCGGAGCCGCCGGCGATGGACAGCAGCACGCCCTTGGCGCCTTCCATCGTGGATTCCAAAAGCGGCGAGTTGATGGCCTGCTCAGCGGCGGTCATGGCGCGGTTATCGCCCCGTGCGGAGCCGATGCCCATCAGCGCGGAGCCGGCATCAGACATGACGGAGCGAACGTCCGCAAAGTCGACGTTGATCATGCCCGGGATAGTGATCAGGTTGGTAATACCCTGGACACCATTGTGCAGGACCTCATCGGCCGCGCGGAAGGCTTCCACGATGGAAAGCTCTTCCCCACCGAGCTGCATCAGGCGGTCATTCGGAATAACGATGAGGGTATCGCAGACCTCGCGCAGCTCCTCGATGCCGGCCATGGCCTGGCGGGTACGGCGCGCGCCCTCGAACTTGAAGGGGCGGGTGACAACGCCCACGGTCAACGCGCCCATCTTCTTCGCGATGGAAGCGACTACAGGTGCCGCACCCGTACCGGTGCCTCCGCCCTCGCCTGCGGTAACGAAGACCATATCGGAGCCCTGCAGGGCATCCTCGATTTCGGACTTGTGGTCTTCCGCGGAGGTCTTGCCCACCTCAGGGTTGGCGCCTGCGCCCAATCCGCGGGTGGCCTCGCGACCGATGTCGAGCTTGGTATCGGCATCGGAGAAAATCAGCGCCTGGGAGTCGGTGTTGATGGCGACGAATTGGACGCCCTTGAGGCCTTCTTCGATCATGCGGTTCACGGCGTTGACGCCGCCGCCGCCGACGCCGACGACCTTGATATCCGCGAGATTGTTGTTGGAAGAGATCATGTGAGCAGGTCTCACCTTTCGCTACTTTAAGTCTGCACGTGCATTAAACGAGGATTGTATGCGCTTCACGAGCGTGAATCGCGTTCCCCTCCATCTTTAACGACACACCTGTAATTTTCATGCTCATTTTACGCGTGTCGGGACTCTCAAGTACCACTTTAGGGTTGCTGGCCTGCGGTTTTGTCCGCCACTTCCGCACCATTGACACCACCTAAAAGAGAAAATAAAAGACCCTGCAGCGCATACGCTTCGGGCGCGGCGCGGCAGGGAAATTTTCGGGTCTGTCTCAGTCTCCACCGAGGTATCTACCCTATCCGCGGGTAGTGACCAGCTCGGGGTTGGAGATATTCCATTCTCGGCCCTCCATCTTCAGCACGGTGGCGAAGGCGCGGGCCTTATCGTCGTTATTTTTATCGCTGGCACCCCAGAAAATGCGGCGATCATCCTTGGTAGTGAACTGCAGAGAATAGGAATCGGTGACCTCGAGGGTGGCTACTTGGTGGCGCACGTCATCAGACAGTGCGGCAATGGCAGCCACCGCGTCTTGGGCCTCGGAGGAACCACTGTCGATGTCCCCGGTAAGTTCTACCGCACCTTCAGGCGGCTCTGCGGAAGTAAATTCCTCGCCCTTGTCATCGATGAGGTAGGTGGTGTCGTCTCGCTTCACGAAGGCGACGGGCTTGTGTTCCTGCACGGAAATGGTCAAGGTCGAGGGCAGATCGCGCGAGACCGTCACCGAATCCGCCCAGTCCAAGTTGGCTACGCCGCTGGCGGCCTCGTGCGCGTCCACCCGCAAGAGGTTTTCGCCCTCGGGCACGCCCGCGGCCTCCTGTACCTGGGCGGCATCGAGCTGGTTCACGCCCTCCACCTCAAAGTTTTTCACCTTGAAGATGGGCAGTGCCCATACCGCGGCGCCCACCACCAGCACGAGGGCGAGCAGGCCGCCGATGATGCCGAAAATGAGTTTCTTCGACACCCGCACTAGTGGGCCCGCAATTCATCGAGGATTTCCGCGGCCACGAGGGTGATGGACCCGGCGCCAATGGTCAAGACGATATCGCCCGGCTGCGCGATGGAAACCACGTCCTTGGCTGCGGCGGAAAAGTCTGGCTCGAAGATAACCTCCATCTCTTCTGGCATCTTAT
The DNA here is from genome assembly GCF_000478095.1 of Corynebacterium sp. KPL1824. Taxonomy (NCBI): domain Bacteria; kingdom Bacillati; phylum Actinomycetota; class Actinomycetes; order Mycobacteriales; family Corynebacteriaceae; genus Corynebacterium; species Corynebacterium sp. KPL1824. The sequence continues at coordinate 485,634 of NZ_KI515750.1, forward strand.
TGGTGATAATGCGCGAGGTAATGCCTTCCACGGGTTGCTCGCGGGCGCCGTAGATGTCGAGTACAACGGCGGCATCGGCAAGCGCAAGCGCCTGGGCAAACTCAGCGTCGAATTCCATGGTGCGCGAGTACAGGTGAGGCTGGAAGCAGGCGATGACGCGCCCGCCATTGCCCTCGGCCGCGACCTTGGCGCGCGCAGCCCGCAGCACCGCGGCGACCTCGGTGGGATGGTGGGCATAATCGTCGAAGACGCGGACGCTGCCGCCCTGCCAATCCACGCTGCCCCGGTACTCAAAGCGACGGCGCACGCCGCTGAAATCCGCAAGCCCCTCCGCGATGGTGCTGGGCTCGCCACCGGATAGCACGCCGGCGATCAGCGCCGCCATGGAGTTGAGCACCATGTGGTGGCCGGGAATCTGCAGCTGGTAGCTCACGGATTCCTCCACGCCGGGCAAGGACAGCTGCACGGTGCACGCCATGCCGGCGGCGGTGGTTTCCTCCGCGGTCAGCGTCGCGGCGAGCGGAACGGAGGTGGTGCGGGCCTTTTCCGCGCCGCCATAGCCGATGACGTTGATGCCGCGGCTAAGTGCCTGCTCACCGATCTCGACGGCATGCTCGTCCTCTGCGCAGACGACGAGGTAACCGGTATCCGGGGTGACCAGGTCCGCGAAATCCGCAAAGACCTTGAAGTAGGCGTCCGCGGAGTGGAAGTAATCGAGGTGGTCCGGCTCCGCGTTGGTGATGACGGCGATATCGGGGCTATAGCGCAAGAGCGAGGCATCGGACTCATCGGCCTCGGCAACGAAGGCCTCGCCGGTGCCGCCGTGCGCGTTGGTGCCGGCGCGGTTGAGCTGGCCGCCGATGGCAAAGGAGGGATCCAGCCCCGCGTGCTGCATGGCGCTGACGGCCATCGAGGTTGTCGAGGTCTTGCCGTGCGTGCCGGCCAATAGCACCTGGGTGTGGCCCTCCATCAGCGCAGCGAGCAGATCCGAGCGGCGAATGAGCGGGATATTATTGTCCCGCGCTGCGACGAGCTCCGGGTTATCCTGCGGAATCGCCGCGAAGGAGGTCACGACGGTGGTGGGCAGCTCGCCAGAAAGCTTGAGGTTGTCCGCATCGTGGCCGATGGCTACCTTGGCGCCCATGGAACGCAATACCTCCACCGGGGTGGAGTCCTTCACATCGGAGCCGGTCACGACGGCGCCGCGGGCGGCGAGGATGCGGGCAAGACCCGACATCCCGGAACCACCAATGCCGATGAGGTGGACGCGGCTGAGATCGTACTGTGCGGGATCGGTCATTTACTTATCCTTCTTTCCTGCCTGCAGTTCTGCGTCCTGCACGCGGGTGGCGATGCGGTCAGCGATGATATTCGCCGCATCCCCCGCCTTAGACTGGGCGGCAGCCTGCGTCATGGATTTCAGGCGCTCTGGATCATCGAGGATGGCGCGGACCTCTTCGATGAGGCGATCGGCACCCAATTCGGCATCGGGAATCTGCACCGCAGCGCCGGCTTCTACCAATTCGCGCGAGTTCAGCGCTTGCTCGCCATTGCCGTGCGGCAGCGGGACGTAGATGGCGGGAAGGCCCGCGGCGGAAACCTCTGCCACCGTCATCGCACCCGAGCGGCACACCACGAGGTCCGCCGCAGCGAGCGCGCCGGCCATGTCGTCGATATACGGCAATGCGGCGTAGTTCGGGTGCGGCTTAGGCGGATCGTTTTTCTTGCCATAGGCGTGCAGCAGCTGGAAGTCCTTGGTGAGGTCCTCCGCCGCGCCCGCCACGGCGCCGTTGATGCTGGCCGCACCCTGGGAACCGCCGGTAATGAGGATGGTGGGCAGCTGCGCCAAATCCCACTTCGTGCGGGCATCCGCGGCGGTATTCCCGTCCTTATCTGCGGCAGACGCGGCCAGGCTCGGGCGCACCGGGATGCCGATGACCTCGCCCTCCATGCCCGAATTGGCGTGGGCATTAAGGCCAATGCCGCCGAGCTTGACGCCCAGCTTATTGGCCATGCCTGCCAGAGCGTTGGTCTCGAGGACGTAAAAGGGAATGCCTAAGGTCTTTGCCGCGATATAGGCGGGTCCGGAGACATAACCACCGGTGCCGAAGACGACATCGGCCTCTACATCCTTTAAGACCTTGCGCGCCTGGCGGACGGACCGCGCAAGTTTGACGGGGAGCTTGGCCAGGTTGGTGCTCACTTTGCGGGGAATCGGCACGGGGGTAATCAGGCGCAGGTCCACGCCGCGGGCGGGAATAATATCGCTTTCCAGCCCCTTTTCGGTCCCTAATGCCGTAATCCGGGCGCCGTAGCGCTCGCGCAAAGCTTCACCGACGGCAAGGGCGGGCTCAATATGTCCTGCAGTGCCGCCACCTGCAAGGACGACGGAAAATGGCGTGGAATTCATAGCCTAAAGGCTACCAGCGCCTACCGCCTCGGGCGGTGCTCGGCGCGCGGATACCTCCGCCCGCTTCCGGTCACCGGCCGGCCGTAGCGCTCGTCGCGCACCCGCGGGCGGGCACCCTGCGGCTGGGAGTGACGGCCCCGCGATTTCTTCTTCGCCGCCGGCGGCTCCGGCTCGCCGATGAAAAAGAGGCGATCAAATAGCGGGCGCCCGAAGTTCTGCATGGCAGAAATCTGCATCGGCTCATGGCGGGCCACGTTGCACAAGATGCCCATCGAGCCAATCGTAATAATCGCGGCCGTACCACCCGCGGAAATCATCGGCAGCTGAATACCGGTCACCGGCAGCAAGCCGATGACATAGGCGATATTGATAAACGCCTGGGTCACCACGCCGATGGTTAGCGTGGCGGCCAGCAGGGATTGATACTGGTTCTGCGCGCGGGTGGCGGTGCGCAGCCCCACGTAGCCCAAAGCGGCGAAGAGGAGGATCACCAGCGCGCCGCCCCACAGGCCGAGCTCCTCGCCCACGATGGCGAAGATGAAGTCATTCTTGGCTTCTGGCAGGTAGAACCACTTGGCGCGCGATTGGCCGAGACCAACGCCCCAGAAGCCGCCATCGGCAAGCGAGAGAAAGCCCTGGTAAGACTGAAAGCCCGTGCCCTGGGTATCGGAGATATTGCCAAAGAGGGCATCGAAATAGGTGTGGAAACGGTGGGAGCGGAAGCCGCCGATGAGAAACACGGCGACCAGGCCCAGCGCACAGAGGATGCCGATGATGATGGGCACGCGCCTGTTGACGCCGGCGAAAAAGAGCGTGAAGACCACGACGAGGGCAAAGGACAAGGCCATGCCCAAGTCGCCCTGCCCCACGATGAGCAGGAACATGAGGCCCGCAATGAGCGAGTACATCATGAACGGGTCCGAGAGCTTGAGGGAATGGTGTTCCTTATCCGCGAGCACCGAGGCACCGAACATGCCCACCGTGATGCGCGCCAGCTCGGAGGGCTGCAGGGAAATCGGGCCAATGTAGATCCACGACTGGGAGCCCACCTCCTCGCGGCCGGTACCGATGCCAGGGATGAGCACCGCGATGAGCAGCAGAATGGAAAGGGCCAATAGCCACGGGATAAATTTGCGCAGCGTATGCGGGGAAACCTTCAGGCCGAGCCAGAACGCGCCCAAGCCGATGATAACCATGGCGGTTTGGCGCAGGGCCTGGTTCCACACGCCGCCATCTTCTGTCAGCGACGTGGCCATGGACGAGGAAAAGACCATGACTACGCCGATGCCAATGAGCGAGAAGATAATCAGGCGCAAAAGCAGATAATCCAGGCCGGGATGCTGGCGGGCTTGTTCGCGCACGTCATTAATCCGCTCGCGCGTGCTCTTTGCGCGGGGGCGCTGCGGGGAGGTGGCCGTCATGAAGTCTCCTAATTTTGAAAAAGGTCTAATGCGCGCGGGCGATATCCCGCGCCGCTGCGGCAAAAAGGTCGCCGCGTTGGGCCATTCCGGTGTACATATCCAACGATGCCGCAGCCGGAGCCAAGAGGACGGTATCGCCCGGCTCGGCGTGTTGCGCGGCGGCGCCCACGGCAGCATTCATTGCCGCCTGCGGATCGGTATCCTCGATGAGCTCAACCGGGGTTTGCGGGGCGCGGCGGGCCAGCGCCTCGGCGATGATGCTCTTGTCGATGCCCACCAGCACCGCCGCCTTCAACCGCGCGGCGTGGGTAGCGATGAGCTCATCTACATCCGCGCCCTTGAGCTGGCCGCCGGCGACCCAGACCACCGAATCGAAGCCTTCTAGGGCGGCATCGGCCGCATGCGGGTTGGTGGCCTTGGAGTTATCGATATAGGCCACCCCGCCGTGCTCGTGCACCACTGCGCCGCGGTGACCGGCCACCGCGTAAGCTGCTAGGCCTTCCTGGATGGCGGCGGGGCTAGCGCCTGCCAAGCGGGCCACGCTCGCGGCCGCCGCCGCGTCGAGGACACCCGCAAGGCCCGCCGGCTCGATGCCCTCGGCGGAGGCGAGATCTATGGCGTCCTCGCCGTCTAGCCTGGAGACCAAGCGCCCGGCGCTCACCCCTACCTCACCAGTGGCCGGTTCGCCGGCGGTAAAGCCGTATACGCCGTTGATTCCAGCGGCATAGCGGCCCGCCGCGGCATCGTCCTTGCCCACCACGGCGCGCGTGCCATGGAGGGCCTTGGCCTTGGCGAGGGCATAGGCGTCAAAGGAACCGTGCCAATCCAAGTGGTCTTCGGCCACGTTGAGCAGCACGCCGACATCGGGGCGAAGCTCGCTGGACCAGTGCAATTGGAAGGACGAGAGCTCGGCGCACAGGATGTCGACCCGCGGGGAGGCGGTCAGGGCATCAAAAAGCGAGACGCCAATATTGCCCACGGCTTGCGCACGCAGCCCGCTGCGAGCGGTATCGGCCTGCATGATTTTGGTCAGCATTCCCGTGGTGGTGGTCTTGCCGTTCGTGCCGGTGACCACCAGCCAAGTGCGAGGTGGGCCGAAGACCTCGGCGCGGTCGAGGCGATAGGCCAGCTCGACATCGCCGATGACCTCCACGCCGGCGGCTTGGAAGGAATCTAAGAGGGCGGAATCGGGCCGCCATCCCGGCGAGGTCACCACCAGGTCATACTCGCCCGGTGCCGGGGCGTCGGTCGGTACCGTAGCCACGCCGAACTCTTCCGCCAGGGCCGCTAGGGCAGCGGCATTGGAATCGGCGACGGTGGTATCCACGCCGAGGCGCGCGAGCATCGCCACGCACCCGCGGCCAGAGACGCCGGCTCCTGCGACGAGGACGCGCCCGCGCAGAAAAGGTGGTAGCTCAACCATGATGAGTGCCTCAATCCTTAAGTATCTAGTGCCAAAACTTTATTGCAGGTTTCCGAAGCTGACTGCAGAGAGCCAATCGCCGTAGAAGATGCAGATGCCCGCCATCGCGGCCATCGCGCTTAATAGCCAGAAACGCGTGACAACCGCAGTCTCTGCCCAGCCACCATTTTCAAAGTGATGGTGGATGGGCGCCATGCGGAAAAAGCGCTTGCCCGTCGTGCGGAAGACCACGATCTGGATGACTACGGAGACCGTCTCGATGACGAAGATGGCGCCGATGACGATCATCAGCAGCTCGGTGCGGGTAGTCACAGAAAGGCCGGCGACGAGGCCGCCGAGCGCGAGCGAACCGGTATCGCCCATGAAGATCTTCGCCGGTGCGGCATTCCACCACAGGAAGCCGAGGCAGCCGCCCAGGCCCGCGGCTGCGAGCACCGCGAGATCCAAGGGATCGCGGACCTCGTAGCAACCGGCGGCCGGGGAAATCGAGCACGAGTTGCGGAACTGCCAGAAGCTAATGAGCGTATAGGCCCCCATCACCATGGCGGTGGTGCCTGCGGCTAGGCCGTCCAGGCCATCGGTCAGGTTGACCGCATTCGACCACGCGGCGATGAGCAGGTACAAAAAGACCAAGAAAATGATCGTGCCAATAACGGCGCCGCCGACGGCGATATCGAACGTATCAAAGTCGCGGACGAAGGACAGGTTGGTCGAGGCAGGGGTTAGCCCATTGGCATCCGGGAATTGTAGGGCGAGGATGCCGAAGATGAGCGCGATGGCCAGCTGGCCTACCAGCTTGGCGGTTTTATTGAGGCCGAGGTTGCGCTTTTTGAACAGCTTGATGAAGTCATCGGCAAAACCCAGGCCGCCGAGTCCCATGGTCAAGAAGTAGACCAATAACCCCGAGGGGCTAAATCCACCGTTGTCGGTCGCGCGGGCATAGATGCCAACGATGAGGTAGGCCACCGTGATGGCCAGCAAGATCGCCAGACCGCCCATCGTCGGGGTGCCCCGCTTGCGCAGGTGGAGCTGCGGGCCGTCTTCGCGGATTTCTTGGCCTTTTCCGACGCCAGAAAAATACCGAACCAAAACTGGGGTGGTAAAAATCGCGACGAGGAAACTAACGACGCCCGCGATAATGATCTGAGTCATTGCTAGAGATCTTTCTCCTTGAGATAGGGACTAACGGCGATTGAGCTGTTCTGCCACGCGCCACAGGCGCTGGGCATTCGAGGATTTCACGAGGACGACGTCCTTGGCCGCGCGCGCGGACCAGTCCTCCACCCCCGCAGGGGCGACCCGGAGGATATTTTCTACGGCCGCCGTCACGGCCTCAATATCGGGGCAGAGTTCGGTCTGGATGCCGTGTGCGTGCGCGGCCTCCACCATGGCTACGGTATGCGCTCCCTCTCCTACCGCGACGAGGTAATCCACGTGGTACTTAGAGAGGACCGAGCCTAAGATGCGGTGGGCTTCGACGGCTTCGCCGCCGAGCTCGCCCATCTCCCCCAGCACCGCGATGGAGCGGGCATCAGGACGAGCCGCGGAGGTATAGGCCAAGGCGGCAATTGCCGCGTGCATCGAATCCGGGTTGGCATTGTAGGAGTCATCGATGACGGTGACGCCATCGCGGCGCGTGCGCACGTCCATGCGGTGCGCCGAGCTCGTCTGGTGCCCGCTGAGCGCCCGCGCGACAACGGCGGGTTCCACGCCCGATTCGATGGCCGCCGCGGCCGCGGCCAGGGCATTGGAGACCTGGTGCTTGCCAAAGACCTGCAGCTTAATGCTCATCGGCGCGACGCCGGGGGCATGGAAGGTAAAGGACGGGCGGGCGACATCATCAAGCTCAATGTCTGTGGCATAGTACTGCGCATCCGCGGCCTGCGGGCGATTGGCGGAATAATAGACCACCTTGGCCTGCGTGCGCGGCGCCATCGAGGCGACGAAGGGATCGTCCGCATTCAGAACCGCTACCCCGCCGTCTGCGGCGGCAGGCAGGGCCTCAATGAGCTCGCCCTTGGCCTGGGCGATATTCTCGCGCGAGCCAAACTCCCCCAGGTGGGCGGTGCCCACGTTGAGCACCACGCCCACCGTCGGGGCCGTGATCTCAGTCAGGTGGCGAATATGGCCAATCCCGCGCGCGGACATCTCCGCCACGAGGAAGCGCGTATACTCATCGCAGCGCAGGGCGGTATAGGGAAGGCCCACCTCGTTGTTAAAGGAGCCCGGCGGGGCGACGGTTTCGCCCTCGGCGCGGAAGATGGTGGCGAGCAAATCCTTGGTGGAGGTCTTGCCCGCGGAGCCGGTAACGCCGACGATATCCAGGCCTTGCTCTGCGGCGAGCCGGGAGGTCACCTCGCGCGCGAGATCGGATAATGCCCCAATCACAGCGGCGGCGGAGCCATCCTCATCGTTGGCATAAATATCGGCATTGGCGGCATCCCCGGTCACGCGGCCTTGGGGCTTGACGATGATCGCCGGTACCCCCACCGGCCGAGCGGCCAGCACGGCCACGGCGCCTTGCTCTATGGCCTTTTCGGCAAAATCATGGCCATCGACGCGGGCACCGGGTAGGGCTACGAACAAGCTGCCGCTGGTGACCTTGCGCGAATCAAACTCTACGAAACCGGTCACGCGTTCATCGGGATCATCAACGCTATCCAGGCTACCGCCGGTTATCGCGGCGATATCTCCAATAGAAAGTGGAATCATTACTACTCCTTCGTATCCCTAAGAGTATCGCGATGCGCCGTTCCCGCCAGCTTTTCCTCAATGGCGCGCGCCATTTCCTCTCGGTCATCAAAGTGCAGGGTGCGCTCGCCCACGAGCTGGCCTACCTCATGGCCCTTGCCGACGACGATGATGGCATCGCCCGGCTGCGCCCAATCCACCACTTCATCGATGGCGCGTGCGCGCGAGCCCTGCTCCCGAATATCGGCATCCGGCGCAGCCCGGCGAGCGCCTTCAATGACCGCCGCGCGTATTGCGGCTGGGTCCTCGGTGCGCGGATTATCATCGGTCACCACCGTAAGATCCGCCCGGGTGGCCGCAGCCTCTCCCATAATCGGGCGCTTGGTGCTATCGCGATCACCGCCGGCGCCCACGACGACGCCCACGCGCCCGGAGGTGCCCTCCAATTGCAGGCGCAGGGTATCGAGCACCGCCGCGATGGCTGCGGGCTTGTGGGCATAATCCACCACGGCCACGAAGTCTTGTCCGCGGTCGATCCTTTCCATGCGCCCGGGAACGGCGACGTTTTCCACGCCGGTCAAAAAGACCTGTGGATCTTCGCCCACGGCAGTGGCCATGCCCAGGGCGAGCGAGGCATTGGCGATATTGAATTCGCCGGGCAGCGGCAGCCGGAAGGAATAGTCGGTGCCATCTAGGTTGAGGACAACCTCCTGCGCACCGGTCACTTCGGTAGCCGTCTGCCGGGCGGAGATCGTGGCATCGCCTGTACGCGTTGCCACCGTCGTTACCGGGGCGCCCGCATCTTTCACCATTCCGCGCAGGCGCTCGCCCCACTCATCATCAACGCAGATGACCGCGCGCTGGGCGGCCTGCTCTCCCAAAAATAGCCGGGACTTGGCCGAAAAGTACTCTTCCATCGTGGGATGGAAATCCAAGTGGTCTTGGCTAAGGTTGCTGAAGCCAGCCACGGCAAAGTTGGTTCCGCGCACGCGGCCGAGCTCCAAGGCGTGGGAGGAGACCTCCATGACCACGTGGGTCACGCCCTCTTCCTTCATGCGGGCGAAAAGCTCTTGCAGCCGTGGGGCTTCCGGAGTGGTCAAGGAGGTGGGCACCGGCGTGCGATTGATGCGGGTGCCGGTGGTGCCGATTAGGCCTACGGAGTGCCCGGCCTGCAGTAGCCCGGCTTCGAGGAGGTAGCTAGTCGTGGTCTTGCCGGAGGTGCCGGTAATCCCCAAGACCGTGAGATCGCGGGTGGGGTGTCCGTAGATTTCTGCCGCAATCGGGCCTAAGACGGCGCGGATATCATCCACCACGATGATCGGGCGGGTCTCGTTGGCCTGGCGGAGGTGGTCGAGCCCGGGGGCATCGGTAAGCACCGCGCCCGCCTTGGTATCCCCGACGAACTGCGCGCCATGCACGCGCGTGCCGGGAAGGGCCGCAAATAACGCGCCTTCGGGAAGGCTCGCGGAATCCAAGCCGCACGCGCTGACCTCAACGGTGCCATCACCGATGACGCGTCCGTGCGAAAGCTGCGCAAGTTTTTCTAAGGAAACAGACATTTCAAGCTCCTATTGTTCCCGCAGGGTCATCCGCGGCGCTGGTTTCGAAGTGGGAATATTATCGCGATTGAGCAGCCAGGAAGAGATATCCCGGAAGATGGGAGCCGCGGACTGGCCGCCGCCGCCATTGTCTTCCACGCCGGACTTGGGCTCATCGAGCATGACCGCGACGACGAATCGTGGGTCATCGGCAGGCGCAATGCCCGCAAAGGTGATCCAGTAGGCGGAATTAGAATACGCCCCGGAATTCGGATCCACCTTTTGGGCGGTGCCGGTCTTGCCGGAGAGCTGGTAGCCGTCCAATTGGGCGTTGGCGGCCGTACCGTTTTGCACGCCGGCATCGTCATCTTGGAAGACGGCGCGGAACATATCCACCGCAGTCTTGGCGGTTTCCTTGTCCACTACCTGGGTCTTCTTTGGCTCGGGTAACTTTTCCGTCTCGCCGTCGGGGTCTTTAATCTCGTCGATGATGCGCGGCTCGATGCGCTCGCCGCCGTTGGCCAATGCTTGGTACACGCTCGCCATCTGCAACGTCGTCCACGCCTGGCCCTGGCCGATGGGCAGGTTGGCAAAGGTACCGCCCGACCACTGCTCTTGATCTGGCACCGTGCCGGCGGATTCATTGGGCAACTCAACGCCCGTGGTCGCGCCCAAGCCGAACTTTTTCAGGTACTCCGCATACTTTTCGGGCCCAAGCTTATCCGCGATCATCAAAGTGCCCACGTTGGAGGACTTACCAAAGATGCCGGTGGTGGTATAAGGCTCGGTGCCGTGAGGCCAGGCATCGTTAACGGTCACGCCAGCCATGTCGATGGAACCTGGGACCTGGTGCACCTCATCCGGCGTGGTAATGCCCTCCTGCAATGCGGCCGCCGCCGTCACTATCTTGGCAACGGAGCCTGGCTCATAGGGGTGGGAGATACTGCGGTTCTCGAAGTCCTTGCCCTCCTTGAGCTGGTCTTCGATATTCTTATTCGGGTCCACCGTATCGGTATTAGCCATGGCGAGCACCTGGCCCGTCGCGGCATCAAGAACTACGGCCTCAGCGCCCTCCGCCTGGGAATTGGCCTTGGCCTTTTCCAGCTTTTGCTGGACGTAGGTCTGCAGATCCAAATCCAGGGTGAGGGTGACGTCGCGGCCATCGACGGCATCCACGACATCGCGCAGGGTGCCGGGGATGACCTGCCCGTCGGTGGAAACATCCTCCGTGGACTGACCATCGATGCCGGTTAATTCGGTATCGCGGGCCGCCTCAAAGCCGAATTGGCCGTGGCCATCCATAGAGACCTTGCCCACGACGTTTTCTGCAATCGCCCCATTTGGGTACTGGCGGATATCTTGCCGGTCAGCCGCCACACCGTGGTACTTATTGGAAATCTCTACGGCGACATCCGGGTCCACATTGCGGACCAGGACCTCGTACTGCGTATCGGCCTTGAGCTTGTTTTTAATATCGCTCGCATCGACCTTGGAAGCAGAGGCGCCCGAATCCTCAATCATCTTCGGGATGCCCTCAGCCATCTCCTTGAGCTTGTTCTCCATTTGTTTGGTGAGGTACTCATCCTTCTTGCCCTCATCCATGCCCTCGAGTTTTCCCTCGGAGGTGGCTTCCATCTTGGCCTGCTCTTTGAGTTCATCGCGCAGGCGCGTGGGAGAGACAGTCAAGGAACGAGACTTCATTGTATAGGCCAAACGCTGGCCATCCCGGTCCAGGATCTCTCCCCTGCGGGCCGGGTCAATATAGACGCGTTCGCGCTGGGTGACGGCCTTCGCCGCAAGGTCCGGGCCCCAGACTAATTGGACCCACGCAAGGCGCCCGCCCAAAGCGACGGTGGCGACGACAACACAGGTCAAAATGATGCGCAGGCGCTGGCGCATGATCGCTTTTTGGGGCACAACAGAGCTAGCAGCGCGGCGCGGCCGCGGACGGTACCCACGGTTGCCACCATTATTCGGTGCAGTCACGGTGCTCAGTCACCTTCCCTTCGCCGCCACAGGTTCTTGCGTGTATCGATTGTGCCCTACAAGATGGGCAATGCCCGCGCTACCACGCGCGAGCACAGAGAATTTCACCACTTATTCTGTCCGTTTAATCAGCCTGGCTGGTGTACGGCGCGCGGGCGGGAAGGTTGGGGCGATTATCGTCTGCGCTATCGCGATTATCGGCATCATCGCCGCCGCGTTGCTCGTCCCGGTTCTCGTCCGCATCGTTGCCGCGGGCATGTTGCTGCTGCCCGCGCGGCACGGCGTTGAGGGAATCAGACATTCCCTCCGTATCCTTCGGGTCGCTCGAGGCTTGGCCTGGGCGGATGGGCTCACCGTTGACATCGATAAGCTTTTCCGTATCCGGGGTGCCTTCGCGCTTGGCGATGATCTCGCCATCCCCGCCGACCTCAGTCACGCCGGGCTGCTTGGGCACGGCCATGCCCAATTCATCCGCGCGGCGGGCAATATCCGCCGAGGAGCTTAAGTTTTCTGCGTCCCGGTTCAGCGATTCAATCTGGTTATCCAACTGCGATTCCTGCACCGTCAACTGCTGGATCTTGAACGTCTGCGAGGTAGACAAACCAGATAGCCACATGGCCAGTGCTACCCCGCCGATGACCAAAGTAACGGCCAAGACAGCAACGCGGGTAAAAGCATTATTCTGCTTCGTCTGCTGTTGCACCCGCCGGCCGCGGAAGCTGACGACCTGCTTCGAACCAAGCCGCTTCGCCCCGCGGTGCGGAACCCGGGTACGGCTAGGCGCCGTCCGCCGCGCCGTTTTCCCGGTAGCCCTAGGGGCGGTGCGCTCGCGCACAGCGGTAGGCGCTCCGGTGTCGATTCCGGTGGTGAAGTCTCGGCTGGCGCCCATGCTGCGAGTGGCCTCTCTGTCGCGGCTGTCCGTTAAGTGCTGGTTTCGGCGTGGGATGGTGCTCATTTCTTGCCTCCCGGTGGTAAAAATTCTGGCGTGCCTTCAAGCCGTTCAAGGGCGCGCACGCGCACCGACGCGGCGCGGGAATTTTCTTCTACCTCCGCCGCGGATGCCTTTTCGGCCCCGCGGGTGACCGTGGCGAATTCCGGTGCGGTGCCCGGCAGGTCCATCGGTAGACCGGCAGGCGTGGTGGACGTAGATAGCTCCTTGAATGCTGCCTTTACGAGGCGGTCTTCTAAAGACTGGTAGCTCATAAAGACCGCGCGCGCACCAATGGACAGCGCACTGGTGATAACGGGAAGCACATTTTCTATGGCCTCCAACTCGCGGTTGACCTCTACCCGCAGCGCCTGGAACGTGCGCTTTGCCGGGTGCCCGCCCGTGCGGCGCGTTGCCGCCGGAATGGTCGCGTAAAGCAGCTCGACCAGCCGGCCCGAGGTGCTAAACGGTTCCTTCTCGCGCTCCTTGAGCACGGCGGAGGCAATCTTTCCCGCGAAACGCTCGTCACCATAGGTCTTGAGAATCCGCGCCAAGTCCCCGTGCGAATACGTATTGAGCACATCAGCGGCGGTAAGTCCGTGGCTCGGATCCATACGCATATCCAGCGGTGCATCCGTCTTATAGGCAAAGCCGCGCTCTGCCTGATCCAGCTGCATGGAAGAAACGCCCAAATCGAAGAGGGCTCCCGCAATACCGTGGGCGCGGGCAGCATCAAAGATATCGCCCTCGCCCTGGGCAATGGCGGTACCCAGCTCATCGAAGCGAGCATTGACCGCGCAAAAACGCGGGCCGAAGGGCTCTAGCCTCGCCGAAGCATTCTGCAATGCCTGCTCATCGCGGTCCACACCGATAACGTGTGCCTGCGGAAAGGTCTGGAGGAAGTACTCGCTGTGGCCGCCGGCACCTAAGGTGGCATCGACAAGCACAGCCTGCGAGCCCGCAGCCTCTACCCCGGGGCGCAGGAGCTCTGCCATGCGCTCGCGCATGACCGGCACATGGCCGTGATTATCCGCCACATCGTAATTAAGGTTAGTTGTAGCCATGTCTCCCCGCGTCCCCCTTTCTTATTTCCGCTGTGCAGGACTTCCTATCGTGGAAAGCACGACGAGTGCATATAGGGCCCTGTCCGAGGCAGGTTTCTGATATCGGGGAAGTACACCAGAATCATCCGCCTCGGACAGAGTCCTTACACGCACTCGAGATGCGGGCGCTTACAGCAATCCCGCAAGTACGTCATCGGCATCTGCTGCCGAATAAGCATCTTCAGTTTGCGATTGATACTCAGCCCACGCGGCTGCATCCCAAATTTCGAGGAAATCTACCGAGCCAACCACCACGCACTCTTTGGACAAACCCGCGTACTCACGGTGGCCTGCGGACAAGGTGATGCGACCATGCCCGTCGGGCCGCTGTTCGTCCGCACTTGCAGCCAAGTTACGAATGAAAGCGCGCGCTTCCGGATTGGTTCGAGAAACCGCCGCAGCCTTCCGTGCGCGTTCGGCGAACTCTTCGCGCGGGTACACGGCCAAAGAATGGTCCTGCCCCTTGGTAACCATCAGGCCACCGGCGAGCTCGTCGCGAAATTTTGCAGGAAGCGTTAAGCGCCCTTTGTCATCAAGTTTCGGAGTGTAGGTTCCGAGAAACATCCCGGCGTCCACCTTCCTCACTCGACAACTCCGGATTCCCTCACGTCAGAAGAGAGTTTTTCAACCCCATTCCTCCGCTGCGCCCCACTCTACCCCACTTTCCCCCACATGCCCCATTTAAATCGCCATATTCTCAGCAACCCAAAACGTATGCGCAGCTAAAAGTATGTTTTTTCGGTGGGGAGAAATCCCGTGCCCCACCTTGACAACCCCGAAAATCCACCCCTTTAGACCCACTTACAACATCAAGATCGCCCCACCTCATACACCACATACAGCGCAATGCCTGCATATTGGACCTGCTACTGTCCTCTACCACCCACAATCCCCCACCGCGCCGCGGTTTTGGTCAGAAGGTGGGGCAAAGTGGGGAATTTTGGTAAGGCGTAAAAAATCCCCAGCCACCCTTCCTGGTGACTGGGGAAATGGAAAGTTCGCGGCTAGCTTTCTTCAAAGCGCCGACGGAAGTTTTCTTCCAGCTTGCTGCCTACTCCACCGTTACGAGACGAGGCTGCCTTCTTTGACCGCCCATTGGTGGACTTTTTCTTTCCGCTACCAGCAGGCCGATCGCCCCGGAGCATCCACACGCCGGAAGCGAACATGACTAAGAACCCGGCGATGGACAACGCAATAAACCACAAGCTTTGCTGCGCCAAGGCCACGCCGCCAACAAGCATGCACAGACCAACCACGATGAGCGCAATCCCACGCAGGGTAACTGCGCCGCCGGAACCGCCGATCGAGGTAGATTCAGACACAGAAGCGCCAAATTTAGGATCGTCCGCTAATAACGATTCCTCTATTTCACGGAGCGTGCGTTGCTCCTGCTCAGAAAGAGACACTTTTCCTCCAACTAGGGACTGGGCTTCGGCCGATATATCTTCTACCAATACTAACGTCCAGAGTAACCAGTATGTTCCCCAAAAGGTAGTTATTCCCCTCAACAGTGATTATGGCGCCGCTATGCTGCTGCTATGCCGCAAAGGATCCCAGAATCGTCTCGGCTTCACTCTCATCTAAAAATTGCGCCGCCTGCTGCATTAACCCGTAGACATATTCCTCATCCGGCGTTGCATCCAAGCCAGACGCCACCCGGGCACGGGTACGAGAGTAGGACTTAAAAGCCTCGGCCCACTGCTTTTCCTCGGCCCCCACCAAAGCCAAGCGGTCCCACGCGCTCGTTGGCAGACGCCGGCGGCGAGAGACCACCGATACAGCTACTCGCGCACCCGCCGTACGCAATGCGGACTGATAAGCCACCTCCAGCGCCTGGTCAAAGCGACCATCCGCCGCATATCCCCTCGCCCAATCCAGAAGCTCGCGGGCCTGAAAAAGAAAGTGGGCCCGCTTCGCGCCCTGCTTGCCAGCGAAGCGACCGGTAGAGCGGGACTGCGTTGCCGAAATAATCTGTGCCATTGTTTTTCTCCTGTACTGTGCTAATAACTAACCGTGTTCGATTGCCGCTCACTTTAAGTAGCCAACCGGACATCTACCCCCTATTCTAGTTCACCTGTTCGAATTACTCAAGAGTTTTACCAGTCACAACTGCCTATAAATCGAACACAGTTCGAAATCCCTTGGGGTTCGATGGAATAACCCCGCCCCCACCCTTGTCCGCCGGTGGACATGCGTATCTGGTGTGATAGATACCGTGAGTTTCGAAATCCGCCGCTTAACCCCGCAAGAGTTCTCTATGCTGGCTCCCCAACTCGTGGAGATCTACATCGAGGCCATGGGATATGACCCGGTCACGTTTTCGCGCAGCGTGGACAATTGGCGGGCGGATTCCATGCGGCCCGGGTTTACAGCGCTTATTGCTGCGCATGACAACGGCGTCGTGGGAGTGGCCTATGGATTTTTGGGCTCACCAGATACTTGGTGGGATTCCGAGCTGCGCCGCGCCCTGCGCCGCAACGGCGGGCCAACTGAGTCCGAATGGGGCATGCTGCGCAGCTATTTTGAGGTGGCTGAAGTGCACGTGCTGCCGTCTTTTCAAGGCCACGGTTTAGGTAAGCAGCTACTCGAAGGGCTCTTATGGAATATCCCCGCCCGATTTGCCTTATTGTCAACGCCGGAAGCACCACAGGAAGCCAACGGGGCTTTTCGCCTCTACCGGTCTGTGGGCTTCTTTGATGTCGTGCGCCACCATCGCTACCCCGCGGATCCCCGGCCCTTTGCCATTTTGGGAGTGGGCCTGCCGCTATAAACCTGTGTTATTTCTTCTCGGCCCAAGGCGGTATCGTGTGGAGATGTGACTATGACGAATATTCCTGAGCTTGCGGATATCCCCGGCGCAGTGCGCGAAAAATTGGCCATCTTCTTGGACCAGCGCCGGGATCACGTGGCGGAGATCGGAGCCCCGGTCAGTACCGCTATGAGCTTTTTGGAATCATTCGTCCTCGACGGCGGGAAAAGGGTGCGCCCCATGTATGCGTGGGCGGGCTACCTCGCCGCAGGCCGTGGTTCGGAATCCCCAGAGGCCATGCTGCGCGCGGCGTCCTCGCTGGAGTTCATCCAAGCCTGCGCGCTTATCCACGATGACATCATTGACGCGTCGAATACGAGGCGCGGGAAACCGACGGTGCATCGGGAAGCAGAGCGCCTTCACCGGGAGTCCGATTTCTTAGGGGATCCGGAATTCTTTGGCACGTCCGTGGCCATCTTGGTGGGCGATTTTGCGCTGGTTTATGCCGAGGATATGTTTCAGGATTCTGGGCTCAGCCCGGAGGCTTTGCAGCGTGCACGCGAGCCCTGGCGGGGAATGCGCACCGAGGTTTTGGGCGGCCAATTGCTCGATATTTCCCTCGAGGCGGCCGGTTCAGAGTCGGTGGCGCTGAGCAATTCCGTCAATCGCTATAAAACCGCCGCCTATACCATCGAGCGGCCCCTGCATTTGGGCGCTGCCATCGCGGGGGCGAGCGAGGAATTAATCTCGGCTTTCCGCGGCTATGGGCACGATATCGGCATCGCGTATCAGCTCCGCGATGACCAACTGGGGGTCTTTGGGGATCCCGAAATTACGGGCAAGCCCGCCGGCGACGATCTGCGAGAGGGCAAGCGCACGGAGCTTCTTGCCTTAGCGCTACAGCGCGCCGATGAACGCGACCCCAGCGCCGCCGCTACTCTGCGGAAATTCATCGGCCGCACCTCCGATACGCAGGACTTGCTGCGCCTGTCCCAAATCATTGCGGATTCCGGCGCCCCTGATGAGATTGAGCGCCGCATTACCGCGTTGACGGAATCCGGGTTGGCCCATCTGCGTGCGGCGAATGTGGATCCGCAGATCACCGAAACGCTAGAACACCTAGCCATTCAGGCGACGACGCGCCAAAAGTAGGTATCACCGTGGCCAAAACCTACTCCTTGCCAGTCCCCCGCGCACTCCCGCTGGGCCTCGTGGCCTCGTGCGTGCTCCTTTTCTCGTCCTTTTCTGGCGGATCTACTCGTAATCGCGGCGGCGTGCTGGAAGCGCTCAATATCGGCTTCTTATCCTATGGTCACGGCCGCAACCTCGGGTTGGTGCTGTATTGGGTGGGCATTTTCCTCCTCGCCGCCGCCTGGGTGCTTGCCGGGCGCATGATTATTCGCAAGCAGCTTAAACACCCGCGCCCGGAGGGAGGGGTACGCGAGTTACAACGCATCCTTATCGCATGGGTCACCCCACTGCTATTCGCCGGCCCTATGGCTTCCCGGGACGTGTATTCCTACCTCATGCAGGGCGCCATGGTCCGCGATGGATTCGACCCCTATACCGAGGGCGCCGCCGTCAACCCCGGGCCCTTCCTCCTCGAGGTCTCACAAGACTGGCGCAATACCACCACCCCGTACGGGCCGCTGCACCTGTGGATTGGCAAAATCGTCACCACCGTCGTGGGCGATAATGTCACCGTCGGCATCATCATCTATAAGCTGCTTTCGCTATCAGGCTTTGTCCTTATTGCGTGGACAGTGCCGCGCATCGCCCGAAAGCTCGGCGCGGATCCGGCGGTCGCGCTGTGGATCGGCGTTGCCAACCCGGTCATCATCTTGCACCTAATCGGTGGCATGCACAATGAATCCCTCATGGTCGGCCTGGTGTCCTTGGGGCTTTTGGCCGCGCTGCACCAGCGCTTCCACGCCGCGCTGCTGCTAGTTGGCACGGCGGTGGCAATGAAGGCTACCGCGATTTTTGCCGCCCCCTTCATCGTCTGGTTGATGCTGCACCGCTACGCGCCCAAGGGTTCTAGCGCGGTGCGCACGGCGGTGGTCTTCTTCTGCTCAGGGTTTATCGCGGCCGTGGAAATCATCGCCTCCGTGGCGCTTATTACCTGGGCTTCTGGCACCTCGTGGGGCTGGCTTTCCCAGGTCAGCGGCAACTCCAAGGTGATTAACCCCTTGGCGGGCCCGACATTGGCCGCAGACATCATCGTCCCCGCGGTCCACATTTTTGATCCGGACGCCTCCTATAACGCCATTTTGGGCGTTCTGCGCACCATCGCGATGGTATGCATGCTCATCGGGCTAGTCATCGTGTGGTGGCTAAGCCGGCACACGGCCCGCGATGCCATTATGGGCACCGCGGCGGCCTACCAGGTTGCCTTCGTCTTCAACTCGGTGACCCTGCCGTGGTACTACGCCTCCATCTTCACGCTCATGGGCACCTTCCGCCCGCCGTTGTGGCTGCTGAAGTTTACCTCCGGCGTAGCGCTATTTATCAGCTTGAGCTTTTCCGGCGACGGCAACCACCAGCTCTATAACTGGTTCTGGGTCATTGGCCTCATCGTTGTGTCCTGGTCCGCAACGCAATGGATGTTCGATGGCGTGAGCCAAAAAGGCCCTCAACTCCCCAAGCGCTGGGTCAAAAAGCAGACGCCTGCGCCCGCCGAATAACCTCGCGCGCCAGGTGCCCGTGCAGGGCGTCGATGGGCCGGCCAGGCAGGGAGTCATCTGCGGTAAATAGGTGGCGCAGGATCTCTTCGTCGTCATAGCCGCCATCGGAAAGCACAGTGATAACGCCCGTGACGTGCTTGGCAATGCTCCCCTTGTCGTTGAAGAATGCCAGCGGCACGCGCTTGCCTTCGGGCGAGTCCCAGACAATGAATTTGCGGTCCTGGAGCAAGTCATAGGCGCGGGTGATGGGAAGGCCCAGCTTGTCTGCCACCTGCTGCATGCTGAGCAGCTCTTCGCCGGCCAATAAGGAATTCAGGGAGTTTTCTGCGTTAGTCACGCCACCTACTTTAACGCGACCTAGGGGATCGGCCATACTGGGAGGTATGACTAGGTTGGAAATTGGTGACGTGTTGGAAGACCGTTACCGCATCGATCGCCCCATCGCCCGCGGCGGTATGTCTACCGTCTATCGCTGCGTGGATATGCGCTTGGGCCGCCAAGTGGCCGCAAAGGTCATGGATGAGCGCTATGACGATGACCCGATTTTTATCAAGCGCTTTTCCCGCGAGGCCCGCGCGATGGCGCGGTTGCAGCACCCCAACCTCGTGGCCATTCATGATTTTTCCGCCGATGGCGAGCCCATTTACCTCATCATGGAGCTCATCGATGGCGGCACCTTGCGCGAGCTGCTTGCCGAAGGCGGCCCCCTTACCGTCCCTGCCGCTTTATCGACGCTGCGCAGCGTGCTCCAGGGCTTGACCGAGGTGCACTCCACGGGGCTTATCCACCGCGATATTAAGCCCGATAACGTGCTCATTACCTCGCATCACCGGGTGAAATTGGGCGATTTCGGCTTGGTGCGTGCGACGAATGCGCAGGCAACCTCAAATATGATCGTCGGCACCGTCTCGTACTTGGCACCGGAACAGGTCACCGGTGAGGATATAACCCCCGCTACCGATGTGTATTCGGCCGGCATCGTGCTTTTTGAGCTCCTCACCGGAACCGTGCCTTTCTCAGGGGATACCCCGATCGCGCACGCCACCGCGCGTCTATACGATGACGTTCCCGCCCCATCCACACGCGCTGAGGGCGTACCCAAGCTTGTCGATGCCCTCGTAGCCACCGCCACCGCCCGCGATCCCCGCGAGCGCTTTGCCGATGCCGGGGAGTTTTTGGATGCCATCGAGGATATTTGCCGGGAATTGGATCTGCCCACGGTGACCATCCCGGTTCCCCGCAATGCGGCCGCCGCGCGCACCGCGCAAACGCCGACGGATTATTCCGGCATCGGCGCTACGGATGTATTTGAGCCCACGCGGACCATCCCGCAGGGCGCCACCGAGCATTTAGACGGCGGGCCCACCGAGGTCATTCCCCCTGAGCCCGAGCCGGATCCGCCGCAGCCAGACTTTGAAACGCGCCTCGATGTCCCCCAGGCGCCCGCCGACGATTCCCCCGAGCGGCCGCTGGCACCTGCTCCAGCACCAGCGCCGGCCCCGGCTCCTGTCCCCGACCCAGCACCCGCTGCGGGCGTGGGAGCAGCAGCGCAGTCTGCTGCGCAGCCGCCGGCACAGGCGGCAGAAGAAGAACCCGCCGAGCGGCCTCTGACCAATCGCCATCCCGCCTCACTGCTGGTTTTTCTCCTCGCAGTGGCGGTGGCAACCGGCGCGGTCGCTATCAGCGGGTGGTGGTTTGGTTCCTCCTATTACGAAGGGACCCCGTCCCTCTGGGTCTAGGTGGCGCCCTAGTTCCGCAGCATCTCCGCGATGAGGAACGAGAGCTCGAGGGACTGCTGCGTATTCAGGCGCGGATCCACGGCGGATTCATAGCGGCCCGGCAGGTCCAGGTCGGTGATGTCCTCGGCGCCGCCCAAGCATTCCGTCACGTCTTCCCCAGTGAACTCGAGGTGCACGCCGCCCGGGTGTGTGCCCAAATCGCGGTGTACCTCGAAAAAGCCCTGCACCTCGTCGACGATCTTGTCGAAGTGGCGGGTCTTGTACCCGTTGGACGAGGTAAAGGTATTGCCGTGCATGGGGTCGGACTGCCATACCACGGTGTGCCCAGAATCTTCGACGGCCTTGATGATGGGCGGCAAGACGCTGCGAACCTTGTCGTGGCCCATGCGGGAGATGATGGTCAGGCGGCCTGGCTCGCGGTTGGGATCTAGCTTTTCGGCGTATTCCACGGCCTGCTCTGGAGTAGCGCCAGGCCCGAGCTTGATGCCCACCGGGTTGCCGATCATGGCAGCGAAATTAACGTGGAAGTCATCCAGACCACGGGTGCGCTCACCAATCCACACCTGGTGTGCGGAGAGGTCATAGAGCTTGGTATCGCCATTATCGTCTTGGCCCAAGCGCAGCATGGAACGCTCATAATCCTTGAGCAGCGCCTCGTGCGAGCAGTAAATATCCGCCGAGTGCAGGGTGGAATCCTGCACGCCGCACGCATTCATGAACTTCAGGCCATTCTCAATCTCGCGGGCCAAGTCCTGGTAGCGGGCACCCGCGCGCGATTTGCGGACGAACTCGCGGTTCCATTCATGCAGGCGGTAGAGATCCGCGGTGCCGGAGGAGGTCAGCGAGCGCACCAAGTTCATGGCGGCAGAAGAGTTAGCGTAAGCACGGATCATGCGGGCAGGATCGTGGCGGCGATCCTCATCGGTGGGGTCCACGCCATTGACGATGTCCCCGCGGTAATTTAATAGGCCATTCGCATCCGTATCCGAGGAACGCGGCTTGGCATACTGCCCAGCAATGCGCCCCAGCTTCACCACTGGAACAGACGCGCCATAGGTCAAAACGACGGCCATCTGCAGCAGGGTCTTCACGTTGCCGCGAATATGCGGCTCGGTATTCGATTCAAAGGTCTCGGCGCAATCGCCGCCTTGCAGCAGGAAGGCGTTGCCTAGTGCGACATCGGCAAGCTGCCGCTTGAGCTTCTCAATCTCTGGGGCAACCACAATAGGCGGCACCGACTCGAGAATCTTGCGCACGTTATCGGCTTGGGTGGGATCCCAACTGGGCTGTTGCTTCGCATCGCGCTTGATGACGTCCTGGAAGACCTCCTCGATACCCTCAGGCAAGGGCGGAAGATCAGGCAGAACACTTTGGGGAATATCTACTGTCCAACTCACTCTTCCATTTAACCATTTAATGCCTGTCGCTTGGTAGTTAACTGCTAGAAATTGATTCTATTACCCTTGGACAAGGGCAAGACCTCGGTGCAGGCGCGGAATTTGGCGAGGTTATGGCGGGCATCGACAAGCGCATCATGATTGCCCTTAGGCACGGCCGGCAAGCTAGGACGCCCGGCGAACTCCCACAGCTGCTTTAGCTCGCGGGTATAGCGCGGCAGGCGCTTGGGCAAGCTCGCCATATCGCCCCACAGCTGCGCCAATACCACGTGGTCATACGCGCCGACCCACGCCCACAATTCAATGGGCGTAGAGCTGCGCGTTAAAAACTCCAGGATTTCCGTGCGGATGGTGCTCGCTGGCTTCCATGCGGAATCCTGGGGACTGGGCAGTTTGGCCAAGACGTTTTCCTTGACCCAAGAGTTGGCCTTGGACGGGTCAAAATCCGTGGATACGGCATAATATTCACTTCCGTTCTCACCGACGATGCCGATGGAGACCAATTCAATGGTCTTGCCATCCTCGATAAATTCGGTGTCATAGAAGTAACGCACGTTGTACAAGCCTAGCGCTGCGGCGACGGGCGCGGGAAATTGGCCCCACGATCGCGCCGCTGTAAAATTTTGCAGGTGAGCCGAACCGATAATAAATCCCTGTGGACCACCGCCCTTCCCCTAATCCTGTCAGTGCTTGCCGCCCTGTGGTGGATTATCGATATTCCTGCCTTATTCGCCGGCGATTTCCGCGCCTTTTACCACATTGACCTCGATGTGTACCGCGAAGGCGGGGCCGGATTCGGCAGCGACCTTTATAATCGCGACTATTTCGTAGGCACCGACCGCAACGTGTCTCTCCCATTTACCTACCCACCGTTTGCGGCCCTGCTCTTCGCCCCGCTCCAGTGGATCCCCCTCACCGCCGCCGCCGTGGTGATTACGGTCCTTTCCGTGCTCGCATTGTGGGTGTGCATTGCGCTGGTATTGCGCACCCTCAACTGCCAACAATGGGCGGCCTGGGGGCTTTTTGCCGCCATGCTGGCCGAGCCAATTACGCAGACCTTTAGCTTTGGCCAGATCAATATCCTGCTCACCGCACTCGTGGTCATTGATTTGCTATGGGTGAAAAAGGCCCGCGGCATCCTGACCGGCATCGCCATCGCCATCAAGCTCACCCCGGCGGTCTTTTTGGCTGTCTTCTTCGTCCGCCGCGAGTGGAAGGCCTTCTTTACCACGCTAGGCTCCTTCGTGGCTGCCGGCCTTATCGCCTTTGCCGCCAATCCGCACAGCTCGATTGAGTATTGGACCTCTACCCTGCGCGATTCCGAGCGCATCGGCGGCCTAGCCTATAGCGCCAACCAATCCTTGCGCGGGCTATTTACCCGCTTAAGCCCCAATAACGCAGAAACCTTGTGGCTCGTTGGCGTCATCGTCGTCATCGCGATCGTGTGGTTTGCCATGGAGCGCCTGTCTCACGGTAACCAGGTTGTGCTCATGCTGCTGGCGGCCTCCGTATCGCTGCTGTGCTCCCCCGTATCGTGGTCGCACCACTTTACCTGGCTGGTATTAGCGGGCATCTACCTGGTGGCCAGCCGCCGCTGGGTCCTCGCCGCTCTCACCTGGCTGGCGCTTTTCGCCCGCGGCCACTGGCAGGTTCCACATACCGAGGACCAGGAGCTGGATTGGACGGGGTGGCAGCACATCGTTGGCAATGACTACGTCATCATCACCGTGCTGTTGGTTGCTTGTTCGCTACCATTGGCTCTACGGCGGGGCGGCGCCGATCGATCCGCGGCGGAACCAGCGTCCAGCCAAGGATAGGGACTTTCCCCAGCGCCCACAGCGCCAGGGAGGAAATGGCCGTAAAGATAAAACAAATAGCGATCCAGAACCACGTGTTTTCCAGCGGCCACGACCCGGCCAAAGAAACGACATAGTCATGATGCGCCATGTAGTACCCATAGCCCACGGTCAGGCCGATTGGGTGCGAGAGATAAATCGGCAGCGTGTGCCGGCCGACGAACTTCACGCCTTCTGCAATCCACGGAATGTGGCTAATGAGCACGGCCCCAACGATTCCCGCGGGTACCTCTAGCACCTGTTCCGCGAAGCGCACTAACAGGTTGATATCTCCCCATTCCAAAAAGTCCGCGCCCAATAGGGGCCAGTTAAAAGCAATGTCTTCTTCGTTGCCGTCCCACGCGTGGCGCAATGCCAGGCCAACACAGTACGTGCCGATGGCCGCGGCATATGCCCCAACGCTGCGCGCCGTCCACGAGCCGTGGAATACCTCTTCTGCCGCGGCGGCAAAACGGGTAATCGGTTCCCGCAGGTAGGCTGCACCGACGAAGATGGGCAGGAACATGATGGCCTTGCTAATAAACTGAAACTGTTCCTGCCATGCAATAAAAATAACGGGGGTAAAGCTCAGCCCGATGCCCGCCCACGCAGGCAATTTGCGCACGCACCACAGAAATAGGTTGAACAAAATGAGCGCATGGATAAACCACGCCATGGTATGGCCGAGCAAGAGGTTATACACCATGTCGGTCATGCCCCAGGAAGAGTCACCGAAAACCCACTGGTACTCCAGCTGTTTGGTCAAGTGCTCTACGGACATCCACACCAGATAAGGGATAAGGAAGAACCAGAGGCGGCGGGTGAATAACTCCGCGAAATTGTAACGAAAGACTTTATAAGAGAAGTAGCCGGAGACCAGAAAGAACAGGGGAAGGCGCAGGGGATCGAGAAAGGTATTGAGAGTTGCAAGCCACGTTTGTTCGGCTCCTGGCACCTTCAGCGTGATGTGTAGGAGCACCACGCCGATGATAGAAATTCCTTTTGCGGTATCCGGCCACGCTAAGCGGGCCTGAGGAATTGTAATTACCTCCCTTTAATCTCCGCACCGGCGGGGTACCCGTGGCCGGCCTTTAATGATTCCTTCACATCAGCCGCATAGACATCCACATAGGGATTGCCGGAGAGCTCGGCTAAGGTCTTCATGACCATATCCGTAAAAGCACGGATGGTCTCGTGCTCCTGTGGATCCATGCCGTGTTCGCGCGCCCAATCGTGTGGGTAAATGGGGTCTCCCACGCGCACACCCACCTTGGCGGGGCGGACAATCCACGATCCGATCGGGTTGGCCTTGCGGGAATTGATCATGGCGATGGGATAGACCGGCTGATTGGTCTCCATCGCGATGCGCCCCATTCCGGTACGACCCTTATACACACGCCCATCTGGGGAACGTGTGCCCTCTGGATAGATGCCAAAGAGATCATCGCGCCCCACAATCTTCCGCGCGGTTTCGAGCATGGCTTGGCTGGCTGATTCATGATCGCGCTCAATGGGGACCTGCCCGACGGAGCTAAAGAACCACTTCTGCATGCCGCCCACGAGCCCAGGGGTGGTGAAGTACTCGGCCTTGGCCAAGAACGTAATTTGGCGCGGGCACAGCAAGGGGAAGAAGAAGGAATCCATCACCGCTTGGTGGTTGGATGCCAAAATCGCGGGGCCCTCAGCAGGGATTTTTTCCATTCCTTCTGACCAAGGGCGGTTCCATACACGCAGGGCGGGACCGAAAAAGATATGCTTAAACGCCCAGTACCACTTGTTTTTCATCTCCAGCTCGTCCTTCGCTCGTTCTAGTGGCCGCGGCGGGCCAAGTCAGCTACGCCAATCATACCTGCTGCCGAGCCCAATTCCGCGGTTGCAACGCGAGCAAGGGGGCGATGCCCAGCGCCGACGATATCCCGGCCCATGGCAGCGGTGGCTTCCTCCAAGTACATATCCGCGTCTTGGGACACCCCGCCGCCGATCACGATGAGCTCCGGATCGAGCACATCGGCGACGATGGATAGGCCTTGGCCCAACCACTGACCGAAGTTCTCCATTACCGCAATGCCGAGTGGGTCTCCCCCACGGGCCGCGCGTGCGACCTGCTCACCGGTGGGGTAAGGCGGCAAGGTAGTCTCATAGTCTGGCCGCAGCTCTCGCGCGGTATCCGGCAGCGCCGTGCCAGAGGCGTAGCGCTCTAGGCACCCTCGCTTGCCGCACGAGCACTGCCTGCCATTCGGCACCACCACGATATGGCCGAATTCCGGGGCCGTTCCAAACGCGCCGCGGTAGATGGTGTCATGGGTCATCAAGGTCGCGCCGATGCCGGTGCCGACGGCAAAAAATACCCAATCCTTCGCGCCGCGCCCCGCGCCAAAGCGCCATTCACCCCAGGCAGCGGAGTTGGCATCGTGCTCCAGCCGGACGTGCAGCCCCAAGCGCTCCGCGAGGTTTCTCCGGACAGGTGCATTCCGCCACGGCAGGTGCGGGGCAAAGCGGACGGTCTCACACTCTGGATCCAAAAATCCTGCGACGGCAAGGCCCACCGCACCCACGGGATACTCTGCGCGCAGCTCCTCGACGATTGCTACCAGGTCATCATCAAGTTGCCGCGGGTCGCTCGAGGTTGGCATGGTGCGACTCGCGAGGATTTCCCCGTCTCGAGTAATTACTCCACCGCGCACATTGGTGCCACCGACATCGAAGCCGATAGTAAGATCGGCGGAGTTGTTTTCAAGCATGGATATCAGAATATACCGACAACCGGGCCAGGGTCACATCAAGCCATAAGCTTTCTCAGCCGCTGCCCCATGATCTCCCAGCTCCAGTGCTGTTCAACATGCCTGCGCCCCGCCTGCCCCATACGATCACGCATTTCTGGCGAGCGCAAGAGCGCCTTCAAGGCCTCCACGAGCTCATCGACGGACGCGCCCTTGACGACGATCCCCGTCTCCCCCGTAATGGTCTCCGGTGCTCCCCCAGAATCACCGGCAACGACCGGCAGCCCGCAGGCTTGTGCTTCCAGATAGACGATGCCCAGGCCTTCCACGTCCAAGCCGCCGCCCCGGGTGCGGGCCGGCATGGCAAAAACATCGGCGGCGTGGAGGGCGGTCTCAATGCTGGGGGCCGGTTGAATCACCGCATCGGGGCAGTACATCTCTGCCAATTCTTGCAGTACGTCGTGGTAGCGCCCGCGACCAATCAACATTAGCTGCGCATTGGGGAATTCTTCCCTGATCTGTGGCATCGCCCGCAATAATTGGTCTTGCCCCTTGCGCGGGACCAACCGGGAAATGCAGACGATGGTTGGCCCATTTACCCCAAACTCCGCCTTTGCCGCAGCGCGCTGGGCAGGGGTTGCGGGGGAAAGTGAATCTAGGCTGACGCCGGAAGGCAGGTGCGCCCACTCGGGGCGCGGGCCAAACGCTCCACGCAGGCGACGCTGAGTGTAGTCCGAAATATAGGTAATGACATCGGCGTTATTGCCAATCAACC
This sequence comes from Corynebacterium sp. KPL1824, assembly GCF_000478095.1. Lineage (NCBI taxonomy): Bacteria > Bacillati > Actinomycetota > Actinomycetes > Mycobacteriales > Corynebacteriaceae > Corynebacterium > Corynebacterium sp. KPL1824. Next base: position 513,033 of record NZ_KI515750.1, read on the forward strand.
GCAGGCACTGGCGGGCCAGCGGAACCATGGACCAGCCCACCTCGTGGCCATGCGTGGTCGCCACCACGCGGCGCGCCCCCGCCTGTCGCGCGGCCTTGCCCATCAGCGCCAGCGGTGCCGCCGCACCAAACCATACAACGTCAATGGATTCTTGCCGGATGATTTCCTGCATGCGGCGCATGGTTGCCGGGGTGGGCAGCATCACGCGATGTGGCCACCGAATGACTTTGTAAGCGACAGAGGCGTCATAGTCCTCCGGTGGCTCTTGGGTCGAAGCGAATACTACGACATCGTCTGGGTCGAGCGCGTCTAGGTAGTCCCGCAGGTAGGACTGGATTCCTCCAACTTTGGGAGGAAAGTCATTTGTTACCAGCAGTATGCGGGCCACTTAGAACCGTGCAGTCCCCGAAATAGGCATCGAGTTCAGCGGCACGACCTGAACCGGCACGCCATAGGTCGAGGCATGTACTACCTGGCCGTTGCCAATGTACATTCCAACGTGGGTAACTCCCGGGTAGTAGCCCACGATATCGCCAGGCTGCAGCTGGTCAACCGGCACGGACGTGCCACCAGCGATTTGCGCCTGCGAGGTGCGCGGAATGGTCTTTCCAATCTGCTGGTAGGCCCAGTACATCAGGCCGGAGCAGTCGAACTGATTCGGGCCGGCAGAGCCCCAACCATAGGGCGAGCCCAGCTTGGACAGAGCCGCAGAGCTAGCGCCATCAGCGATCTCGCCCAAGTCGATGTCCAGCTTATCCGTGCCGCCGAATTGTCCCTCCCAGGCTTCACGCTGCTCATCGCTGAGCGCATCCACCTGCGCCTCGATATCGGCCTGCTGCTCTTCCAGCGCATCCTTTTGCTTTACCAGCTCATCGCGCTGCTTTTCGAGATCCTTCTTTTCCTTTCGGACCTTTTTCGCAGCCTCAGCGGCTTCCTGCTGAACCGCTTCGGCCGTCGAGGCGGCATCAGCCTTGGCATCGAGGGTGCGCTGCGCCTTACGCGAGAGCGCGCCCAAGTAGCCCATGCGCTCTACGGCGTCTGCGGGGTCTTCTGCTGCCAAAGCGCCCGAAACGGCAGAACGGGAGTCTCCCCGGTAGCGAGACTGTGCCAGATCGTCCACGCGGCCTTGCTGCGTGAAGACATCGCCCTGCGCGTCGCGTACGCGCTCTTGTGCCTGAGCGGCGTCCTCTTCTGCTTGAGCGACCTCTTCTTCCTTGGTCGCGAGCTTATCTTCTAGCTCTTTGACTTCCTCGTTCTTAGCAGAGACCTTGCGGGCGACCTCGCCGACACGATCCACCAGCTCATAAACATTTTCAGTGGCAGATTCTTGGTTCGGTTCCGTCTCTTGCGCGATAACTTGCGGCAGGCCAGAAAGAGAAGTAACAGCGAGAACTGCAGTTAGTGCAGCGGCTGGGAGCACACGTTTAGACACGAGAAAACCTTCAACTCAAAATTTTCAAAAATCGAATTTACTATAGCGGGTTTTGGCCGCTGTTGCACAACAAAACCCTTCCCTTTTTACAAAGGGAAGGGCATGTCATTTCACTGCCAATTAGAAACGCACAGCGTTGTGGATCGGCATGTAGTTCAAGTCGCGCTCCTGCACAGGGGTGCCGGAGTTGAGCGCGTCAATGATGGTGCCGTTGCCGGTGTAGATACCGACGTGGGAAGCGCCACCGTAGTAGGAAATGATGTCACCAGGCTGCAGCTGGTCCAGGGAAACCGGGGTACCGCCAGCGGCCTGAGCCTGGGAGGTACGCGGAATCTGAACGCCAGCCTGGGAGTATGCCCAGCTGGTCAGGCCGGAGCAGTCGAATGCGCTCGGGCCAGCAGCGCCGTAAACGTACGGCGAGCCGAGGACGGAGCGTGCAGCTTCCAGAGCCTTCTGGCCAACGGTGGACGGTGCCGGAGCAGCCTGCTGCTCAGCAGCGGCAACGAAGTTGTCGCCACCCTGGTTGGAAACCTGACCCAAGGACGGGACGTACTTGTCGATGTTCGGAACCTGGTCAATGTTCGGAACGTTTTCCAGACCGGCAACCTCGAAACGGTAGTCGGTATTAGGAACAACGACCTCAGCAGCCTGAGCGACGCCTGGGGCGGCGACAGCTGCGGTTGCAGCGATAGCTGCAGTAGATGCGATACGACGGGTATTTACAGTGCCCTGACGACGGTGCTTTGCCACGAGAAAAACTCCAAATCTTCCTACGCGTCTACTTTCCCTTGTAGAAAAGCTCTGACCCTGGGGCCTAGTGTTCATTGGAGGGCCGTTCCTTTAGGCCTTCCTCCACTCGGCCCCTCACTAGGAGGAGCCAGATGCGACGCTTTAAATTTTCATTTCGTATTGAGCACCTTTTCGGGCGGTAACTCAATGTCTCGAATAGGTTACGAAATCATCACAATCAATGTCCATTCGTCACCCCGGATCTGGCTTTGTTACACGTTCGTTATCTTATGTTGACCAAGCCGAGATAAACCCGGCATATCGAAGATTCAATAAAGCTATTACTGATTTTTAAGGGCCCTACACTGGGACAATAGCCAAGGCTTACCCCGCCTTCAACAGTCACCCCTTCCACAAACTAGGGCTTCAACAAGTTCAAAAATTATTATTTGTGACTTTCGCCACATACTATGTGTAACAATCACTTTCGTACCATCAGCCTCGTCCTTTAACGCCTTCTGATCGTGTAAAACCGGCCGCCTATCCAGCGGTATCCCTCCAGGTTTTACTGAGCCCGCGGGCCAATTGCACGCTGGACCCAAGGGTCCACCCCGCGGATTGTTGAAAAGCTCTGGGGCCTGTTAGGCGACGCCGCTTCCACTACCCACCGGGCGAGAAAGGTTTAGTCCAGCCCAGTCCCTCGTTTTAAGGCGTGCGCCCCTATAGAAAAGCCTTGGTCGGCTTAGTCACTGTAGCGGCCGGCAATACTTGCTTAAAAGTCCGGCACGAACGAGATCCTCACTGCAGTATCTAAGGGCGGAGAATAACGCCTATATCTCGCGCCTCGAGGAACGCTCTTGTTGCCGGATTGGGTGAGTCCCAAACCAAATATCTGCACAAAGCACAGCGCCCTTCGGTTGCGTCCATTAGTGTGGTGTATCTGTAACCCGTGGTAAGCCTCGTGCCGGTGCACAATAAGGCGACCATCACGGGTACCTTTCGAATCAACTTCAACCTATCCTCGAAAGGAATATAACCGCGATGGCCGCTAACCCCCATCATATCGATCCCACTGCGTATCTGGAAGAATTGCTCACCCAAGCCTCCCCAGACTTGATGCGCCAGATGCTGACAGACTTCATTAACCAGATACTTTCAGCTCAGGCTGACACGGTCTGCGGCGCTGATTACGCCACGGTATCTCCACAACGGACTAATACCCGCAATGGCTACCGTCACCGCTCCTTAGACACCAGGGTAGGCAGCATTGATGTTGCTATCCCGAAGCTACGTCACGGCGCATTCTTTCCCGACTGGCTCTTAGAAAGGCGCACACGCACCGAAAGAGCCCTGACTACCGTGATAGCCACGTGTTATCTCAAAGGGGTCTCCACTAGACGCATGAATGATTTGGTGGCCACGCTGGGTATTAACAATCTGTCGAAATCACAAGTTTCTGACATGGCCAAAGAACTTGACGAGATGGTCGCTGACTTTAGAGCCCGCCCACTGGATTCAGGACCGTATTACTACTTGTCCTGTGACGCGTTGACCATGAAAGTCCGCGAAGGCGGACGGGTCGTTAAAACCAGTGTGCTTATCGCTACCGGTGTTAACAACGACGGCTACCGTGAACTACTAGGCATGCAGGTCGCAACATCAGAATCCGTGGAATCATGGACCGGATTCTTCCAAGACCTCAAAGCCCGTGGTCTTGGCGAAGTCTATCTCGTCACCAGCGATGCGCACCTAGGAATCCAAGCAGCTGTTGGTCAAGTACTGCCTACTGCAGGTTGGCAACGCTGCCGGACACATTTTGCTAAGAACTTGTCGTCAAAAGTGTCAAAACGCCAGTGGACAACACTATCGGGAATGTTTCACTCCATCTTCCAGCAAACCGACGCGCAAGCTACCTGGGACCAAGCCCGCCAAGTCGTAGATTTCTGCACGCAGCGTTTCCCCGACGCAGCTGACTACCTGGAAGAATCATTAGATGAGATTCTCGCGTTTACAACCACGCCCAAAGCTGTATGGACGAAGGTATGGTCCAATAATCCAACGGAGCGTTTGAACCGTGAAATCAGGCGGCGTACCGACGTTGTAGGAATCTTTCCCAACCGCGCAGCTATCATACGCCTCGTCGGCGCGATACTAGCTGAACAGCATGACGACTGGATTCAGCAGAAACGCTATATGTCACTAGCAAGCTTGGAACACACCCGACGCCTGATAGCTACCAACACCATCCACACCAACGACGAAGACACCATCGAGGCAGCCTCCTAATGAGCCAACATCAACCCCGAGCCGGACCCCAACACCGACCCTGACACTGTCCCCCGATTCACAGATTCAGAAAGGACAGATACACCACTCCACCGGACTTGACCCGCCCTTCAATTAACCCAGGAGAAATGGCGAAGAGGATACGAACGTGGAACCTGCGACTACCAATGCCGACGATGCAATCGAAGTGCTCTAGCATCGTCAAAAAGCTGTAGCAACGGACCCAAGTGAGGCTCACGCTTCTAGTGGTGATGACTACAGAAGAAAAGCAGCCAATAAGAACTGTCCTAACTGCGCCCAAGAAAGTGAAGCAAAGGGAAAAGAACAAATTAGGGCTGGAGGGAGTGCAATAGCTATTCCGAAGCCCTGAAGACCACGCTTAAAGACAAATACCGGCTATGGGGCTCGCTCAATGGCCCATACGCGGAAATCATCCATCCTAGGTTCAGAGGCAACAGCGTGCTCCTAGGACGGCTACCCTACTGCTAACTAACAGGGCTGGCGCTATTCCCCACCGCTAGACAAGGCGTTCCCGCGTGAGCCGCCGTTGGTCGGTACTTCCATTCCCGTATGTGGAAGACGACGAGGTTCTTACCGCCTAGGTTGACCCCGCGTTTGTGCGAGGCCATCTACCAAGATAGTTCAGGCAAATATCCGGTTTTCGCCCAAAAGAGACAATCCCAGGGTGTCTGTATTATGCGCCGACTCCTAGCTCAATAGCCCAGCAGAAGTAACCCGGAATTCCTTAAGAAAGCGACGATTCCAAAACTGAAACGAGCCCGCTTACCACCAGGTATTGGTGGCTTAGCGGGCTCGTTTAGTGAGCGTGTATCGAGCTAACCCAAGGAAAGGTTAGATGCGACCGTTTTCCTCGTCATCACGGCGGTTGGCCTCGTTGAGGCGGCGGAACATCTCCGCTTCCTCTTCGTGGTTCTCCTCGTGAATCTCGTGAACGCGGCGCATGAGTTCCGGATCGTCCGGGCTGAAGGTGCCCTGAATCTCGGAGTCAGCGTAACCGAGGTGGTTAAGTTGCTTCGGCACCTGAGCGCCTGCGTACTCAAGCGGTACTGCGTGACCGTGCTCGTCAACCGGGCCGAGCGGCTGGTGGACCTCAATGAAGGCACCGTTAGGCAGCTGCTTGATGACACCGGTAGCGATACCGTGCTCGAGCACCTCGCGGTCAGAGCGCTGGAGACCAACGCAGATGCGGTAGGTCATGAAGTAAGCAATCGGCGGCAGGACAATCAGGCCGATGCGTCCGACCCAGGTCATCGCATTCAACGAAATCTGGAAGAAGTGCGCAACGTGGTCGTTACCACCGGAGAGAGTAACCAAGAGGAAGAACACGATTGCTGCGGCACCGATCGCGGAACGCGTAGGAACGTCACGCGGACGCTGCAGAAGGTTGTGGTGCGCATCGTCACCAGTGAACTTCTTCTCCAGGAACGGGTAGGTGATAAGCAGTACAACCATCAGGCCACACAACAGCGCAACCCAGAAGGCGGAAGGAATCGTGTAGTTACCCAGGTACAGCTCCCAAGCGGGCATGACACGAGCCACACCGTCAGTCCAGAGCATGTAGATATCGGGCTGGGAACCTGCAGACACCTGTGACGGGTTGTACGGACCAAGCAGCCAGATGGCGTTGATGGTCAGCACACCGGACATCAAAGCCAGCACGCCGGCGACCATCATGCCCATACCAATTGCCTTGGTTGCGAAGACCGGCATAATGCGGACGCCAACCACGTTGTTCTCTGCGCGACCCGGTCCAGGGAACTGGGTGTGCTTCTGGAACCACACCATAATCAGGTGGGCCGCGATGAGGCCCAGGATGATGCCAGGGATGACCAGCACGTGCAGGATGTAGAAGCGGTCCAGCATCAAGTCGGACGGGAAGTCGCCGTTGAAGATGGCCCAGTGCAGCCAAGTACCAATGATCGGCAGACCCAGGATGATGGCGGACATAATGCGCAGACCGACACCGGAAAGCAGGTCGTCCGGCAGGGAGTAACCGAGGAAGCCCTCGATCATGCCCAACAGGATAAGGGTGCAACCAATAATCCAGTTAGCTTCGCGGGGACGACGGAATGCACCGGTGAAGAAGATGCGCAGCATGTGCGCAACCATCGACATCATGAACAGCAGTGCTGCCCAGTGGTGCATCTGGCGAACGAAGAGGCCACCACGGACCTCGAAGGAAATATCGAGTGCGGTTGCATAGGCGCGCGACATCTCAACGCCGTTCAGCGGTGCGTAGGTGCCGTCGTAGATGACCTTCGTAATGGAAGGGTCAAAGAATAGCGCCAGGTATGTACCGGTTAGTAGAAGAATGATGAAGCTATACAGCGCCATCTCACCGAGCATGAAGGACCAGTGGGTCGGAAAGACCTTGTTCAGCTGCGTCCTTAGCACGCCGGCGGCGCTGTAGCGCTCGTCCATGTTGTTGCCCATTTGGGCGAGTTTATTGCTCATTATGACTTACGCTCCCAGAATGCCGGACCGACAGGCTCAATGAAGTTGCCCTCTGCAACAAGGTAGCCCTCATCGTCCACCGTGATGGGCAGCTGTGGCAGAGCACGGGCGGCCGGGCCGAAGACCGGCTTACCGTAGTGCAAAGCGTCGAACTGCGACTGGTGGCAGGGGCACAGAATTCGGTTGGTCTGTGCCTCGTACAACGACGTTGGGCAACCAATGTGAGTACAAATCTTGGAGTAGGCGTAGTAATCGCCGTGGTGGAAGTCTTCCTGACCCTCACGCTCGATCGCCTTCTGTGCATCGGAGTGACGCAGACGAATCAACATCACCGCGTTGCGGTTGCCGTGGATGGAGTGCATGTGGTGCTCGTATACGTCGCGCTTAGCGTCGTACTGGTCACCGTCGTTGACGTCTTCTTCCGCAAGCGGGAAGACGGTTTCCATACCGCCGGCAGCCAAGTCTTCGGGGCGAACGCGCACCAGGCGGGTAACGCCTTCGGTGGTGTAGTGTTCGCCGGACTCGCCGGAGTGCTTCTCAGCGATGGTGCCGGTGTCACGAGCGAGGTAAAGCTTTACGCCCTTCTCGTGCATCGTCCAGCCGGAGGTCCACAGCGTGCCGTCACCGGCGTAGTTCACCTCGTGGCGAACCTTCCATGGATTGCGGATTGCGCCGGCAAGCGGGGCGATAACCGTCAAGCCGAAGAGAACGCCTGCACCACCAAGCAGACCTTGGATGGTCTTGCGGCGGCCGAGAGTGGAGGTCTTCCAAGAATCGTTCAAGAGAGCGGTAAGAGTACGGCGGTCAACTTCTTCGGAAGGACCATCGTGGCGACGCTGCACGGAGATTTCTTCCGGCAGGATCTTCTTCACGTACTGAACGATGGCAAAACCGAGTCCGAAAATGGACAGTGCAGCGGTAATACCGAGCAGCGGGGTGTAGAGAGTGTGCCAGACAAGGCCGTCCTCCCCTAGCTGCTTGTACTGCCAAGGCCAGAACAGGTAGACACCCAAGAAAGCCAATCCGCCGATAACGGAGAGTGCCAGCCAAATGGCGACATTGCGACCCGCACGCTTTTCCGCGGGGTCACCTTCAACCGGGAAACGCTCCTTGCGGAACGCTACGGTGACATCATCGAGCTCGGTACCAAGTGCAGCAAGTTCATCATTGCTCATCTTATCGAGCTCTGCGTCAGTGTAATTCTTTTTCACATTGCTCATGAGCGCGATCCAATCCACATAGCAGCGGCGCACAGGGCGCTGATACCAATAATCCACATTGCCAGGCCTTCAGCCACAGGGCCGAGACCGCCAAGGTCCCAACCGGCAGGAGACGGAGTCTCTTCTGCAGACTTCAAGTAGGCGATGATGTCCTTCTTTTCATCTGCAGTCAGCTGGCGGTCAGAGAACTTTGGCATGTTCTGCGGACCGGTCAACATTGCCTGGTAAATTTCCTGCTCGTTAGCAGGTGCCAGCTCCGGGGCGTACTTACCGGAGGACAGCGCGCCACCCTGACCGGTGAAGTTGTGGCAGGATGCGCAGTTCATGCGGAAAAGCTCAGAGCCCTTGGCAACGTCTTCGGCCTGAATCTGGCCGTTGTAGTTGGCGCCGCGAAGGGATTCTTGGGCGATGCTTCCATCGTCGTTGTAGACAATGTCTGCGCCGCCGCCGTTAGCAGCAACATAAGCGGCCAGCGCCAAGGTCTGCTGTTCGGTGTAACGAGGAGCCTTGCGCTCTGCCTGTGCGTCGTTGGACATCATCGGCATGCGGCCGGAGTGAACCTGGAAGTACACAGAGCCGGCGCCGATACCTACGAGAGAGGGGCCACGGCCTTCGATGCCTTGCAGATTGGCACCGTGGCAAGTGATACAAGCGGTGTCGTAGATGTCCTTACCCTCTTGCACGAGGGCTTGATCATCTTTTTCCGCCGTAGCGACCTGAGCGTCAGGCGTCAAGGCAGAGGCCAAGACGCCAGCGCCGGTCAAACCGATGGCCAAAGCAAAGCCACCTGCAAGGGTGCGCTTCGCCTTGCGGCGACGGCGGGTCTTCTTAGCCGAGGCAGTGGTCTGCTCCACTGCCGCGGACTGCGAATTGTTATCCATCATTTTCCTTTAGATAACTCGAACACGGGAGGACTGTTTTGGGGAGAGGGTCGCCGACACTACTGAATCAAGTAGATAACGGTGAACACACCGATCCACACAACGTCAACGAAGTGCCAGTAGTAGGACACTGCCATCGCGGCGGTGGCCTGTGCCGGCGTGAATTTAGACTTAGCGATACGCGCCAGGATGATTGCAAAGGAAATCAAACCGGCGGTTACGTGCGCAGCGTGGAAGCCGGTGATGATGTAGAACACCGAACCAAAGACGCTGGACTGTACCGTCACGCCTGCGTGAATCAACTCAGCCCACTCAAACGCCATGATGCCCAGGAAGACAACACCCAATACCAGCGTGATGGTGTACCAGAGTCGAAGCTTGTAAACGTCACCCCTTTCTGCGGCAAACACGCCGAACTGCGAGGTCACGGAGGAAGAAATCAACACTGCAGTAATGAGAAAGCCCATTGGCAGGTTGATATGGGCAGTGTGCTCAGCCCAATCGCCTTCCTGGCCGTTCGCTCGCGAGGTGAACCACATCGCGAACAGTCCGGCAAAGAACATCAATTCCTGAGACAGGAACACGATGGTGCCCACGCTGACCATATTGGGTCGGTTCAGCGAGGCAACACGTGGTGCTGTCATACCTTGGTTAGAAACTACGCTCGTCACAGTGGTAATTATGGCCGTTCTGGATCCTAAAGTCACTTCAATTCCCCCCGCTTTCTCTATTCGGATTTCACCAAATTGCCAGCTACCAATAAGGAAACGAACGAGATCCGTCAACAATAAATACCTGGGAACTTTTTGTATTCTTATCCGACGGGACATCAACGCAGGTGACACACTTAAACTCCGGCTATAGTCGCAATTCCTACGACTCGACCTAGCCGATGCACGATGATCTACCCTTCGTCCGCAACCGGTTTCGGCAAGTTTCTTAGAGAGATAAATCACACGGTGGTTTCCGGGGAAAATGGCCCATTTGCAACTTTCGGTTGACCCCCGCAGAAATAGCCGTTTACGTGCTGGGATGCGCTTTTGCTGCCCACTTAAAACCTGGGCGCAACCCCTCTCCCCCTTCTCAAAAAAATTTAGGAACCGCGGGAACTTTACCCGTCGATTTCCGACGCGGATCGCCAAAGCCCTCCCCACCGAGGAATGGTGAGGAGGGCTGAGAAGTTTAGGCAGTGGCTGCGACTAGATAATTTCTAGTGCTTTTCCTTAGGCAGACCGTATTGCAAGGACAGGCCGGTGCAGGCAGCAATCAAGCACACGGCGCCCAAGGCGATGAGCCAGTAGTACAGGAAGATGACGCCCAGGCCCAAGAAGCCGATGGCACCGGCCATGGCCAGCGGCCAGATGGAGCTTGGGGAGAAGAAGCCCAAGATACCAGCGGAGTCTTCGGTCTCTGCTTCTTCCCAGTCTTCCGGCAGAACGTCGCTGCGGTTATCGGTGAAGTGCAGGTAGCCGCCCAGCATGAGGCAGAGCACGACGGAGAGGAACATGCCCACGATGCCAACCCACTCGGCACCGTAGAGGTAACCATCATCCTTCACGAGGGTGACGCCAAAGATATAAACAATCAGCGAGACGAAAAGGTAGGTCGCGATTGAGTAAAAGACTTTCGATGTAGCACGCATTGTGTAATGTCCTTATCTCTTATGCCGCGGTCTTAACGAAGTTGTCACCATCGGCGGTGTCACGCTCGCCGGAGAACGGGTGGGTGGTAACTGCGTACGGATCTTGGCCGATTTCCTTCAGCGCCTCGGCGTTGGTGGCGTTCGGGTTCTTCTCGCGGAAGTCCATGTAGGCATTGAAGTCCTCTGGGGACACAACGCGAATCTCGAAGTTCATCATGGAGTGGTAGGTACCGCACATCTCAGCACAGCGGCCAACAAAGGCGCCTTGCTTATCAATCGATTCGATCTGGAAGCTGCGCTCCTGGGCGTTAGCCTCAGGGTGTGCGTACACGTCGCGCTTGAACAAGAACTCCGGTACCCAGAACGCGTGAGAAACGTCAGCGGAAGCCAGACGGAACTCGATAGCCGTATCGGAAGGAAGTACCAGAACCGGAACCTCTTCGGTGGAGCCTACGGTCTCAATCTTGTTGTAGTTGAGGTAGGAAAGGTCGCCCTTGGACTTACCGTGAATTGGGTTGGGGTTGTCCACGCCCTCAGGGTCATGGGCGGTCTTTTCCGCTTCAGCCTGACGCGCTTCGTCCGCACCGTTGTAGTTCTTACCGTTGACGCGGTTCTCGGCGTAGCCGAACTTCCAGTTCCACTGGAATGCCGTGACGTCAACGGTAACCTTTGGATCCTTATCCAATGCGGTGACCTTCTGCTGGGTCTGCACCGTGAAGAAGAACAAGGTCATAATGATCAGGATTGGAACGATGGTCAGCACCATCTCCAATGGCACGTTGTACTGCGTCTGGCGCGGGAATTCGCCCTTGCCATCGCGCTTTGCCTTCTTCGCGCTCCAGCGGAAGATTGCAGTAAGGAATAGGCCCCACATAACGAAGCCGACGATCCAAGCTGCAACCCAGACCCAGATCCAGAAGTTATACATTGCTTCTGCCTCAGGGGTAACACCCTTTGGCCAACCGAATCCCAGGAGGTTCTCTACAGCAGTTGGCGCCTGAACGTCACAACCAGCCAGGGCGAGACCGCCTAGGGCAAGTGCGCCAGCTACGCCCGCCTTACGGGCGAAGGTGCGCTTATTACGCTGTCCCACGTGTGTTCTGCCTTTCTGTCCACACAAACTTCTCGAATACTCACAGAGCACCCTTACCCAATCAGAATAATGGATAAATGCTTGGTTCCCAGCCTTTTTGAAGCTTAAAAGGAGACCCAGGGCGCTCAATTTATATCCACGAATCAGTAGGTTACCGCCCCACCTGCACAATGTTCCAACCGTACCCCCAGTCTGCACCTTTGCCATGTGCCTTAACTCACAGGGAACAATTCCGGTCATCATCCGAAAGTTCGCACCCTTACGGGGAAGCTGAATTTAAGCTTTTCCGCAGCTTCTTCCAAGCCGTGGCGCTTTCTGGTTTCTACCCCATGCACCGTAAAGTAGGACACCGAGCACTAGTCGCTTAATTAAAAGGAGCTATCTTTACATGTGCGGACTTCTTGGCATGCTCGCGGCCACCGGTGACGTGGACAAATATGTCGACGCGCTGGAGCGGTCGCTTCCTTGCATGCACCACCGCGGACCGGACGCAGCTGGTACTTGGCATGATGGCGACGCCGCCTTCGGCTTTAACCGCCTGTCCATTATCGACCTGGAACATTCCCACCAGCCCCTACGCTGGGGCCCTGAGGATGAACCAGAGCGGTATGCCCTTACCTTTAACGGCGAGATCTACAACTACGTTGAGCTCCGCGAAGAACTTAAGGCCTTGGGCTATACCTTCTACACGGAAGGCGATGGCGAACCCATTGCGGTGGGCTACCACCACTGGGGCAAGGATGTCGTCGAGCACCTCCGCGGCATGTTTGGCATCGTCATTTGGGATACCAAGACTAAAACCATGTTTGCCGCGCGCGACCAGTTTGGCATCAAGCCGCTTTACTATGCCACCACGGACGCCGGCACGGTCTTTGCCTCCGAGATGAAGTGCATCTTGGACATGGCCGAGGACATTGGTCTAGAACTCAACCTTGACCGCCGCGCCATCGAACACTACGTGGACCTGCAATACGTGCCGGAACCGGAATCTTTGCACGCCAATATTCGCCGCGTGGAATCCGGCTGCACGGTGACCTTGAAGCCGGGTGAGGAGGTCGTATCCGAGCGATACTTCAAGCCACGTTTCCCAGTCCAGCAGGTTCCAGAAGGCGAAGAACAACAGCTCTTTGACCGCATTGCAGAAGCGCTGGAGGATTCCGTCGCTAAGCACATGCGTGCCGATGTCACCGTGGGTTCCTTCCTGTCTGGCGGCATCGACTCCACCGCCATCGCTACCCTGGCCAAGCGCCATAACCCGGATCTGCTGACGTTTACCACTGGGTTCGAGCGCGAAGGTTATTCCGAGGTGGACGTGGCCGCAGAATCGGCGGCAGCTATCGGCGTAGAGCACATCGTCAAGATCGTCTCGCCGGAAGAATATGCTGAGTCGATCCCTAAGATCATGTGGTACCTGGATAATCCGGTGGCCGATCCTTCCCTCGTACCGCTCTTCTTCGTGGCCCAAGAGGCCCGCAAGCACGTCAAGGTGGTCCTGTCCGGTGAGGGCGCCGACGAGCTCTTCGGCGGCTACACCATCTATAAGGAACCGCTGTCCCTCGCGCCATTTGAGAAGATCCCTTCTCCCCTGCGCCAGGGCCTGGGCAAGCTCTCCCGCGTACTGCCGGATGGCATGAAGGGCAAGTCCCTACTTAACCGCGGCTCCATGACCATGGAGGAGCGCTACTACGGCAATGCGCGGTCCTTTAACTTTGAGCAGATGCAGCGCGTTATCCCATGGGCCAAGCGCGAATGGGATCACCGCGAGGTCACCGCGCCCATCTATGCGCAGTCGGAAGACTTTGACCCGGTAGCCCGCATGCAGCACCTTGATCTGTTTACCTGGATGCGCGGTGACATTTTGGTCAAGGCCGATAAGATCAACATGGCCAACTCCTTGGAGCTGCGCGTGCCATTCCTAGATAAGGAAGTATTTAAGGTCGCAGAATCCATCCCGCACGATCTAAAGATTTCCCACGGCACCACCAAGTATGCCCTGCGCAAGGCCATGGAACAGATCGTTCCCGCCCACGTCCTCAACCGCAAGAAGCTGGGCTTTCCGGTTCCCATGCGCCACTGGCTGGCCGGCGACGAGCTCTACGGCTGGGCGCAAGACACCATCAACGATTCCCAGACCGAGGACATCTTCAATAAGAAGGAAGTCCTGGAGATGCTCAAGGAGCACCGCGATGGCGTCTCCGATCACTCCCGCCGCCTGTGGACCGTGCTGTCCTTTATGATTTGGCACGGCATCTTTGTGGAAAAGCGCATCGACCCGCAGATCGAGCAGCGCGACTACCCGGTCAAGCTTTAAGCCGAACTGGGCAAAGTTCCACGCCGAGCTTTAAAGACATAAAAAGAGGGTGAGCGCCACGAAGCACTCACCCTTTTTCTTTATCCTTCTGTTTAGTTGAAGGAATCGCCACACGCGCAGGAGCCGGTGGCATTCGGGTTATCGATGGTAAATCCCTGGGACTCGATGGTGTCAGCAAAGTCAATCTTGGCGCCGGTAAGGTACGGCACGGACATCTTGTCCACGACGAGCTTGATGCCACCCACCTCGTCGACCTTGTCGCCATCAAGGCTGCGGTCATCGAAGTAGAGCTGGTAGCGCAGGCCAGCGCAGCCGCCGGGCTGTACTGCGATGCGCAGGGAGAGATCGTCGCGGCCTTCCTGATCAAGCAGGCCCTTTGCCTTTGCGGCTGCGGCCTCGGTCAGAATGACGCCGGTTTCGGAAACTGGAGCGGTCATCACTTCTCCTCAAATGTGTCTTGGTTGCGTAGCCACTACCCTACCCGCATCTACAAGGAGGGAAAAGGTAGCCCATAGTAATAACAACGCCGTGGGCGGGCCTATTCCCCTCTTGGGGTCGAAACCCTGTAGTCTGATCAGCGTGAAACTTCCGTGGCAAAAAGATGACAAGACCTCCCCTGAACCCGCTCCCGTGCAGGAAGAAGTTCAGGAAGAAACCCACCGCAAGGGGTATACCCCGCCGAAGGGTCGTCCCACGCCAAAGCGCCAGGAACAAGAAATCGCGCGCGGCGTGAAGCGCGATCCACATGGGGTATCCGATGCGCAGCGCTATAAGCGCCGCAAGGAACTCAAAAAGTCCATGAGCAAGGACGAGTGGAAAGAATATAAAAAGCAGGAGCGCAAGGAGCGCAACCAGCGCAATCGCGAAAGCCAGGAGCGCATGGCCGAAGGCGATCCACGCTTCCTCCCTGCCCGCGATCAGGGCGAAGAGCGCGCCTACGTGCGCGATTGGATCGATGCCCGCCGCACGCTTTCGGAATGGGTCATGCCGATGGCGCTTGCCCTTATCGTCGTGGTCTTTGTGACCTATGCGGCCCCCAGCATCGCCGGCCTCATCAATGCGATTGCTATGGTGGTCATCCTCATCTTCGCCATCGATGGCATCTGGCTGGGTCGCCGCGCTAATAATGCTGTCCGCAAGAAGTTCCCCGGCACCACCGCCACCGGCTTTGGCCTGGGATTCTACGCATTTTCCCGCGCCAGCCAGCCCCGCAAGTGGCGCATTCCTCGCCCGCGCGTCGAGCGCGGTGCCGACGTTTAAGGAAGCACGCTCATGGCTGATTCCCCGCAGCTTTATCCCTATGGCCGGCTAAGCGATGCCGCACAGTGGCTCGCCGCCTGCCAAGATCGATCCCCCGCTTCCGAGCCACAGCGAGTGCGGGCCGTAATTTTCGCCGAGGACGGTGAAGGGATTCCCCAGGCCACGGAGACCGCGGCGCGGCGGGTTGGGGCCAGCATTAATTCTGTCACAGTGACGGATTGCTCCACGGCCTATGACTTAGGCGTGCAGGCGGCGGATGCGGAAATCGACGGCGGTGCGGATCTGCTCATTCCAGGCGGAATCGACACCACGCAGGTTGCCGCGGCCGCCATGGGGGTGATGGCGCAGGAGGAGCCGGTGGTGGTCGTCGCCAAGCAGCCGAGCGTCGAGGACTGGAAGGCCGAGGTTGCGGCCATTCGCGATTCCATGTTTCGGATGCGCGGCCTGACTGGGCGGGAGCTCATGAAGGCCTGCGGCTCCCCCGTATTGGCCACGCTGGTGGGATTCATGTCCCAGGCGGCTAGGCGGCGCACGCCCCTGCTTGTCGATGCCCCCTTGACCGCCACCGCCGCCGTATGCGCCGCTGCAGACACGCGGATCTATGACTGGCTTCTAGCTACCAATATCTCGCCGCAGCCGGCTCACCGGTTGGCTTTAAAGAAGCTGCGGCTGGATCCCCTGCTGGATCTGCAGATGGAACCGGTGCCGGCGCTCGGCGCCCTGGCCTCCCTACCCCTAGTCTTGCTCGGCGTGGAAATCACCGCGGACGCGACGCAGCCAGAGGCCTAACTGCGCGGCGCAGGTCCGCCTCGCGCCGCGTTACACTTCGGTGCGCTAGACCAAAGTGTGCAACCAGCCGTGGGCATCATCCACGGCGCCGCGCTGGATGCCGGTTAGGCGCTCGCGCAAGGCCATGGAAACCTCGCCGGCCTCGTTATTATTAACGCTGAAATCGGTGTCCTCACCAAGCACGCGCCCCACCGGCGTGATGACGGCGGCGGTACCGCAGGCAAAGGCCTCGGTCATCTCACCCGATTCCACATCGCGCTGCCATTCTTCGGCAGTGACGCGCCGCTCAGTTACCTTGTACCCCATGTCTTCGGCGACCTGCAGCAGGGACTGGCGGGTAATGCCGGGCAGCAGAGATCCGGAGAGGGCCGGGGTGACGATCTCGGCGTCGCTGCCGGTACCGTAGACGAACATGAGGTTCATCCCGCCCATTTCCTCGATATACCGGCGCTCGATGGCATCCAGCCAGACCACTTGATCGCAGCCCTTTTCTTCGGCTTGTGCTTGCGCTAACAAGGAACCGGCGTAATTGCCAGCGAATTTCGCGGCACCGGTTCCGCCCGGCGCGGAGCGGACATAATCCGTAGACAGCCACACCGAAACCGGCTTAATGCCGCCACTGAAATACGCACCGGCGGGCGAGGCCAAGAGGATGAAGCGATAAGCATTGGCCGGGTGCACACCCAGCGATACCTCGGTCGAAATCATAAAGGGGCGCAGGTAGAGCGATGCTTCCCCGCCCGCCTCTGGGACCCAGCTCTTATCGATGTCCACCAGCTGCCGCAGTGCCTCGATGAACTCTTCTTGCGGTAGCTCGGGCATCGCCAAGCGCTGCGCCGAATTGATAAAACGCTGTGCATTTTGATCTGGGCGGAAGGTAACGATGGAGTCATCGGGCTGGCGGTAGGCCTTAATGCCTTCGAAGACGGCTTGGCCGTAGTGGAAGACGTTGCTAGCCGGATCCATCGTCAGCGGGCCGTAAGGGCGGACCTGCGCGTCGTGCCAGCCCTTGTCCGTGGACCAATCGATGGTAACCATGTGGTCCGTAAAGTGCTGGCCAAAGCCGGGATTGGCCAGGATATTATCTAAATCTTCTGCCGCCGTTGGTTGATTCGTACGGGTAATCGTGTAATCAAGCATGCCCACAATCTACTCCTTTTATCTATAGCCGGGTAGGAATATGTTCACTCTAGCGCGGTATCATGGGCAGAAGTTTCATTAGTACCAATTAAAAAGGAGGACTTTATGTCTCAGCACACTGGACCCGCACGTGGGGCATTTCCGGAGCTTAAGCTAGAAAAGAAGGCCCCGAAGAACGCGCAGGCCCTACTCATCGCCGCATTTAAGGGCGAGGAAGGCATTGAACTTCCAGGCACCTCGCTGCTCAAGCCGGCCGCGCTGCGCGAAGCATACGAGTCCCTCATCGCCGTGGGAGCAACCGGCAAGGCCAATGAGGTCACCCGCATCCCGGCGCCTAAGAAGGCAGAGGTCGATTCCATCATCGCCGTCGGCCTAGGCGATGCCGAAGACCTCGATGCAGAAACCTTGCGCCGCGCCGTCGGCAGCGCCGCACGCTCGATTTCCAAGGTGGAAGAGGTGGCCACCTCCTTGGGCGATTTTGGCATCGCATCCACGGTAGAGGGCCTTACCTTGGGCGGCTACAAGTTCAAGGGGCTTCGTTCTAAGTCCGACAAGGATTCCGAGCAGCCCGCCGCCTTTACCGTGGTGGCAGAAAAGTCCGCGCGCGAGGAATTCGAGGCGGCCAAGATCACCGCGGAGTCCGTGGTGATTGCCCGCGACTTGGTCAATACCCCGTCCAACCTGCTGTACCCGGAGTCTTATGCAGACTTCCTCTCCGCCCAGGCTAAAGAAGTTGGCCTCGAGGTAGAAATCCTGGATGAAAAGGCACTGCAGAAGCAGGGCTTTGGCGGCATTACCGCCGTTGGCCGCGGTTCCGCTCGCCCGCCGCGCCTGGTGCGCCTGAGCTGGAACCCGAAGAAGGCAAAGAAGCACGTGGCGCTCGTGGGCAAGGGCATCACCTTCGATACCGGCGGCATTTCCTTGAAGCCGGGTTCTGGCATGTGGGACATGATTTCTGATATGGGCGG
Source organism: Corynebacterium sp. KPL1824 (assembly GCF_000478095.1). Classification (NCBI taxonomy): domain Bacteria; kingdom Bacillati; phylum Actinomycetota; class Actinomycetes; order Mycobacteriales; family Corynebacteriaceae; genus Corynebacterium; species Corynebacterium sp. KPL1824. The sequence continues at coordinate 531,259 of NZ_KI515750.1, forward strand.
TTCCGCCGCCATGGCCGCCTCCATCATCGCTGCGGCCAAGCTCAACCTGCCGGTGAAGATCACCGCTACCCTGCCGCTGGCAGAAAACATGCCGGGCGATAACGCCACCCGCCCGGGCGATGTCATCACCCACTACGGCGGCATTACCTCTGAGGTTCTCAATACCGACGCGGAGGGCCGCCTCGTGCTTGCCGATGCCATCGCGCGCGCCAGCGAGGATAAGCCCGACTTCCTCATCGAAACCGCCACGCTAACCGGCGCCCAGATGGTCGCCCTAGGCGAGCGGACCGCCGGCGTCATGGGTTCGGAAGACTTCCGCGACCGCATGGCGGGCATCGGCCGCGAGGTCGGCGAAAATGCGTGGGCCATGCCGCTATTGGAAGAGCACGATGAATCCGTGAAATCCGCCAGCGCCGATATCCGCAATATCAACGCCAAGCGCGAAGGCGGCATGGAATACGCCGGCACTTACTTGAAGCAGTTCGTGGGCGAGGGCATCGAATGGGCACATATCGATGTCGCTGGGCCTTCCTTCAATACCACCGGCGCTTATGGCTATACGCCAAAGATGGGTACGGGCGTTCCCACCCGCACCGTCATCGCTGCCCTGCGCGAGATTGCTGAATCAAAGTAATACCTCACGTAGCCGCCTGGGCCTAAAATAGCGGAGTTATGAACACTGCTTTAATCATCGTTGATGTCCAACACGATTTTTGCCCAGGCGGCGCGCTTGGCACCGATCGCGGCAACGAGGTTGCAGAGAAGATCTCTTCTTTGCAGACCGAGTACGACACCGTCGTTGCCACGCAGGACTGGCACATCGATCCGGGTTCCCACTTTGCAGAGGACCCGGATTTTGTCGATTCCTGGCCGGTGCACTGCGTCGCCGATTCCTATGGGGCTCAGATGCACGAGGCCATCGGGCCTGCGCAAGCATATTTTCGTAAGGGCGAATACACCGCCGCGTACTCCGGCTTTGAGGGCGCAGCACACGGCGTATTGCTGGCGGAGTGGCTGCGGGAGCACGATATCGACGCGGTGGATATCGTCGGCATTGCCACGGATCACTGCGTGCAGGCAACCGCTGCGGATGCTTTAAAGGAAGGTTTTTCCGTCCGCGTCTTAAGCGAGTATTGCTCTCCTGTTGATCCAGATCGCGGGGATGCCGCCCTAGCGAAGTTAGGAAAGGCCGGCGCCACCATCGTCTAGGCCGATTAACTTAAGTCCTGCCCCGAATCAGGGTTTTCGCCGCGCTCAAAGCGGGCGCGGCGAAGGCGCTGTTCTTCCCTTTTACGCAAGATGCGTTGGCGTTCCATGCGCTCGCGCATGCGTTGGGGGTACCCGGTTTCTTCGACATCAAAAACGTCGCATTGCAATAGTTTTCCTACCGCGTCAATCCCCTTCGGCCCGCCGATGCGCCGGCGAATAAACTCGCCCTTTTCATCCACAACGACCACGGACATTTCATTGACCACGGTCTCTGGCTCGATAAATGCCTCAATAAATGCCTTATCGGCGGCCCACATTTTGAGCTCTTGTTCATCTTCTGGGCGGATAGTTTCTCCCGGACCGCGGGGCGGTCGCAGTGGCGATCGGGACTTATTGCGGCGGAAGAGGTTGAACATAACCCACTAGTTTACCCGCATGGAGGGTATTACTAACCCCACTACTGCACGATGACGGGCATCACGCTGTAAGATTGTGCGGTAGCGATAGAATACTTCCAACTTTTCGAGGAGTCTTAAAACTCATGGCGAACTCCGTTGAGATGCCCGAGCTGGGCGAGTCCGTAACCGAAGGCACCATTACCCAGTGGCTTAAGTCCGTCGGCGACACCGTCGAGGTAGACGAACCTTTGCTCGAGGTCTCCACCGACAAGGTCGACACCGAAATCCCCTCCCCCGTTGCAGGCACCATCCTAGAAATCAAGGCCGAAGAAGACGACACCATCGAGGTCGGCGAGGTCATCGCGCTCATCGGTGATGAAGACGAGGCTGGCTCCTCGTCCGATGACTCTGATGACTCCGACGACGACAAGTCTGAGGACAAGGAAGAATCCACGTCCGAGGAAAAGGAAGACAAGGACGAGAAGAAGTCCGG
>NZ_KI515750.1:534089-731064 GCF_000478095.1 Corynebacterium sp. KPL1824
CTCGAGGTCTCCACCGACAAGGTCGACACTGAAATTCCTTCCCCGGTTGCCGGCACCCTGGTAGAAATCCTCGCAGAAGAAGACGAAACCATCGAGGTCGGCGAAGCAATCGCCCGCGTCGGCGACGAAAACGCCGCACCATCCTCCGACGACTCTGACGACTCTGACGACTCTGACGACTCCGACTCCGACTCCGACAAGTCCGAAGACAAGGAAGAAACCAAGTCCGAGGACAAGAAGGAAGACAAGTCCGAGCCTGCCAAGGAGGAGAAGAAGGAAGAGCCGAAGCAGGATTCTTCCCTGAACACCTCCGCCAAGGTCAACAACGGCGATAACGTTCCATACGTCACCCCGTTGGTGCGCAAGCTGGCTGATAAGCACGGCGTGGACCTCAACTCCATTGAGGGCACCGGCGTAGGCGGACGCATCCGCAAGCAAGACGTCCTGGCCGCTGCTGGCGAGGGCGATGCGAAGGCATCGGCAGGCGACGATAAGAAGACTGCTGACTCCCCACGCGCACGCTGGTCCACCAAGTCCGTGGATCCGGAAAAGCAGGAGCTTATCGGCACCACCAAGAAGGTCAACCGTATCCGCGAAATCACCGCTACCAAGATGGTGGAAGCGCTGCAGATTTCCGCACAGCTTACCCACGTGCAGGAAGTCGACATGACTCCTATCTGGGATATGCGCAAGAAGAGCAAGCAGGCGTTCATTGATAAGTACGGCGCCAACCTGTCCTTCCTGCCGTTCATTGTGAAGGCCACCACGGAGGCTCTGGTTTCCCACCCGAACGTGAACGCCTCCTATGACCCAGAGACCAAGGAGATGACCTACCACGAGGATGTCAACGTCGCCATTGCCGTAGACACCCCGAAGGGTCTGCTCACCCCGGTCATCCACAAGGCACAGGACCTGTCCTTGCCGGAAATCGCGCAGCAGATTGCAGAGCTGGCTGATAAGGCCCGCAATAACAAGCTGAAGCCGAATGACCTGACCGGTGCGACCTTCACCGTGACCAATATCGGTTCCGAGGGCGCCCTGCTCGATACCCCGATCCTGGTTCCGCCACAGGCCGGAATCCTGGGTACCGCGGCTATCCAGAAGCGCGCCGTCGTGGTCAACGAGAACGGCCAGGACGCCATCGCCATCCGCCAGATGTGCTTCCTGCCATTCACCTACGACCACCAGGTCATCGATGGTGCAGACGCTGGTCGCTTCATCACCACCATCAAGGACCGCCTGGAGACTGCAGACTTCGAGGCTGACCTCGATATCTAAAAGCAGTTAACTAACTGGCATACCTCCCACTCCTTCAACGCGAAGGGGGCGGGAGGTTTTGTCATGCCTGGGGTACTCCGCGGGGGTGTAGCGGGAGAACTTCCGGCACAAATATCAGAGGAGTTTTATCCCGGCACTACAGGACATATTTCACTAAGTGGGAGGTAAGCGGGCTACAACACATTTTCATCGGTGAGTTACTGCATAAAAGTTTGTCAAGGGCGCTGTTTTTACCGGTTATTAAACATATACTTAGGGGCGGTTAAGACCATTGCACCCGATGAAGGAGACCTCACAGATGGATTACATCTCCCGCCACCTAGGGCCGGATTCTGCCGAGCAGTCCGCCATGCTCGGGACGGTGGGCTACGACAGCGTGCAAGCGCTTGTCGATGCCGCCATTCCACCCAAGATCCGCGCTAAGGAACTTCCCCACCTGCCAGAAGCGCTCTCTGAAGACGGGACACAGGCCGCTTTGCGGGAGTTCGCCAATCAAAACACGGTGCTGAAGCCCTTCTATGGCCAGGGCTACTCGGATACCCTGACCCCGGCCGTCATCCGCCGCGGCCTGCTTGAGGATGCCGGCTGGTATACCGCGTACACCCCGTACCAGCCCGAGATTTCCCAGGGCCGCTTGGAGGCCTTGCTCAACTTCCAGACCATGATCGAGTCTTTGACGGGGCTGCCCATCGCGAATGCTTCCTTGTTGGATGAGGCTTCCGCCACCGCCGAGGCGGTCGGCTTGATGTCGCGCGCGGTAAAGAAGGGCCGCCGCGTCGTGCTGGACTCCCGCCTCCACCCGCAGGTGCTTACCGTTGCCGCTGAGCGCGCCCGCGCCATTGACCTCGAGGTAGAGATCGTGGACGTGCGCGAGGGCTTGGTGGGTGAAGACCTCATCGGTGCCGTCATCGCCTACACCGGCACCGAAGGTGAAATTTTCGATCCCTCTGCCCTGATTGAAGAGCTGCACACCCGCGGCGCGTTGGCCTCCGTGGTCACTGACCCACTGTCCCTGCTGCTTCTGGAAGGCCCCGGCAACTTGGGTGCCGATATCGTCTTGGGCTCGTCCCAGCGCTTTGGCGTTCCCCTCTTCTTCGGCGGCCCGCACGCTGCCTACATGGCGGTAACGGATAAGCTCAAGCGCCAGATGCCGGGCCGCATCGTCGGCGTCTCCAAGGATGCCGATGGCCGCCCGGCCTACCGCTTGGCGCTGCAGACCCGCGAGCAGCACATCCGCCGCGAGCGCGCGACCTCCAATATCTGTACCGCTCAGGCCCTTTTGGCCAATGTGGCCTCGATGTACGCCGTCTACCACGGGCCGAAGGGCCTGAAGGACATCGCCGAGCGTGTGCACGGCTTGGCCTCCTCCTTCGCTCAGTCCATCGTGGATGCCGGACTGGAGATTACGACACGGGACTTCTTCGATACCGTCACCGTCGCCGGTGTCGACGCGCAGAAGATTAAGGCCGACCTGCAGGATGCGGGCTACTTGGTGCGCGCAATTGGCACCGACAAGGTATCCGTATCCTTCGGTGAATCCGCTACGGCCCGCGATGTCGCGCACCTAGCAGAGGCCTTTGGCGCCAGCCCGGCTGAGGCGAACTTTGAGCTGCCGGAGAACCTGCAGCGCGCCGAGGAGCCGCTGGAGCACGAGATTTTCCACTCCATTCATTCTGAGACCCAGATGCTGCGCTACCTGCGCAAGCTCGCGGACAAGGACTTGGCGCTGGACCGCTCCATGATTCCGCTGGGTTCGTGCACCATGAAGCTCAACCCCACCGCGGCCATGGAGCCCATTTCCTGGCCAGAATTCGCCGGCATCCACCCGTATGCCCCGGAAGAGACCACGACGGGCTGGCGCGCATTGGTGGAAGAGATCGAAGGCTGGCTCGCCGAGCTTACCGGCTATGCCAAGGTCTCCATCCAGCCCAACGCCGGCTCCCAGGGCGAGTTGGCGGGCTTGCTGGCCATCCGCCGCTACCACGTGGCCAATGGCGATAATGAGCGCGATGTTGTGCTCATCCCGGCCTCCGCACACGGCACCAACGCCGCCTCTGCCACCCTGGCAAACCTGCGCGTCGCCGTGGTCAAGACCGCCGAGGACGGCTCCATTGACGTCGCGGACTTGGAAGAAAAGATCGAAAAGCACGGCAACCACATCGCCGGCATCATGGTCACCTACCCCTCCACCCACGGCGTCTTCGACCCCGAGGTACGCGATGTCTGCGATAAGGTGCATGCGGTCGGCGGCCAGGTCTACATCGATGGCGCCAACATGAACGCGCTGACCGGCTGGGCTCGCCCAGGCGATTTCGGCGGCGATGTCTCCCACCTCAACCTGCACAAGACCTTCACCATTCCCCACGGTGGCGGCGGCCCGGGCGTTGGCCCGGTAGCGGTGGCAGAGCACCTCATCCCGTTCCTGCCCAGCGATGCCGCATCTCCTGAGCTGGACGCCACCGCGGAAACCCCTGTTGGCCAGGGCGTTCCCATTACCGGCAGCAAGTACGGCTCCGCCGGCGTCCTGCCCATTTCGTGGGCTTACCTGGCCATGACCGGCGCCGAGGGCCTTGCCGCCGCATCCGGCCACGCCGTATTGGGCGCAAACTACCTGGCGGCCTCGCTCAACGAGTACTTCCCTGTGCTCTACACCGGTAACGAGGGCTTGGTGGCGCACGAGTGCATCATCGATTTGCGCGAGCTTACCGATGCCTCCGGGGTCACCGCCGCCGATGTGGCCAAGCGCCTCATCGACTTCGGCTTCCACGCCCCCACCCTGGCCTTCCCCGTGGCCGGCACCTTGATGATTGAGCCCACCGAGTCTGAAGACAAGGGCGAGCTGGATCGCTTCATCGAAGCCATGCGCACCATCCGTGCCGAAATCCAGGAGATCATCGACGGTGAGGTGGCCTACGAGGACTCCGTTATCCACCACGCACCGTTTACGGCTGAGTCGGTGGCTACCGATAACTGGGAGTACTCCTTCGGCCGCGACAAGGCCGCGTGGCCGGTCAAATCCCTATTGCATAGCTACAAGTATTTCCCACCGGTTCGCCGCCTCGATGAGGCTTACGGCGACCGCAACCTGGTGTGCAGCTGCCCGCCGCCAGAAGCATTCGAGATCGACGATTCCGAGGAGTAACAATGTCCGAACTTCTAACCTCCCCGCTCAATGCCAAGCATGAGGAACTCGGCGCTACCTTCACGGCCTTTGGGCCGTGGAATATGCCGCTGAAGTACAACAGCGAGCTGGAAGAACACCGCGCCGTTCGTACCAGCGCCGGCCTGTTTGATCTCTCCCACATGGGAGAAATCTGGGTCAATGGACCCGACGCCGGCAAGTTCTTGTCCTACTCCTTCATCTCGAACCTGGATTCGCTGAAGGTGGGCAAGGCCAAGTACTCCATGATCACCGCTGAAGACGGCGGCATCATCGATGACCTGATTTCCTATCGCTTCGAGGAAGAAAAGTTCCTCGTTGTGCCCAATGCTGGCAATGCCGATACCGTCTGGGACGAGCTCAATAAGCGCTCCGAGGGTTTTGACGTTGAGCTCAAGAACGAGTCCCGCGACGTCGCCATGATCGCCGTGCAGGGCCCCAAAGCCGCGGAGATCCTCGTCCCGCTGGTAGAGGACAATAAGCAAGAGGCCGTCTACGAGCTGGGCTACTACGCCGCCACGATGGGCAAGGTGGCGCGCACCTTCGCCATCATCGCGCGCACCGGTTATACCGGTGAGGATGGCTTCGAGCTCATCGTTTATAACTCCGATGCCCCGCAGTTGTGGGATGAATTGCTCAAGGCGGGCGCGGAATATGACATCAAGCCGTGTGGCCTAGCCGCGCGCGACTCGCTGCGCCTGGAGGCCGGCATGCCGCTCTACGGCAACGAGCTCTCCCGCGATATCACCCCGGTAGAGGCGGGCATGTCGCGCGCCTTTGCCAAGAAGGAAGCGGACTTCGTCGGTGCAGAGGTCATCCGCAAGCGCGCCGAGGAAGGCCCTCAGGTCGTTATCTCCGGGCTCACCTCGGATCAGCGCCGCGCCGCGCGCGCCGGCGCCGAGGTTTTCCTCAATGACACCAAGGTCGGCACCGTCACCTCTGGCCAGCCCTCCCCCACGCTCGGCCACCCAGTGGCCATTGCGCTGCTCGATACCAGCGCGGAGCTCGAACCGGGCACCGCGGTCGAAGTAGAAATCCGCGGCAAGCGTTATCCTTTTGAGGTAACCGCGTTGCCGTTCTACAAGCGCGATAAGTAAGCCACCCGCATACCCTAAATATTCAGCCCGAAAGGACTCCATATCATGTCTAACCTGCCCCAAGACTTTTCCTACTCCGAAGACCACGAATGGGTAAACGCCGCCAAGGACGCCGTGGAAGGCAAGACCGTTCGCATCGGTATCACCTCCGTGGCCGCAGACCGCCTGGGTGAGGTCGTCTTCGCAGAGCTGCCTGAGGTTGGCGATACCGTCACCGCCGGCGATTCCTGTGGCGAGGTCGAATCCACCAAGTCCGTATCTGACCTGTTCTCCCCGGTCACCGGCACCGTGAAGGCCGTCAACGATGCCGTGCACGATGACTACGCCGTCATCAACAACGACCCCTTCGGTGAGGGCTGGCTCTTCGAGGTCGAGGTGGATGAAGCAGGCGAGCTGATGGAGGCTGACGAATACGCCTCCGCGAACGGCCTCGACTAAAAGGCGGTTCGTTCGACCCACTCGAACATAAAATAAGGCGGGAGGATGCCATGGCATTCTCCCGCTTTGCTTTTCCCTACCAAAGAAGACGACACTAGAGAGTATGACTGCACCACGCGATCCTTTCTTTCCCGCTGAACGCTCCATTCGCGCCTCGGACAACCCCCTTGAAATACGCCACTTGGGCCGCATGGATTACCAAGAGGCATGGGATTATCAGGCGGAGGTGGCAGCGGCGCGCGCGCAGGGCACGCAAGACGATGTGGTCTTAGTGGTCGAACACCCCAATATTTACACCGCGGGCAAGCGCACCCAGCCTGAGGATATGCCGGATAACGGTTTGCCGGTTATCACCGTGGACCGCGGCGGGCGCATTACCTGGCATGGCGAGGGGCAGTTGGTGCTCTACCCCATCATCAAGCTGGCGGAGCCTGTCGATGTTGTCGATTATGTCCGCCGCCTCGAGGAGGCCACCATCCAGGCGGTGCGCGAGCTGGGCGTGACTACCGCAGGCCGCATCGACGGCCGCTCTGGGGTGTGGGTTCCCTCTACCACCCAGGCTAAAGATCCATCCGCCTCGCAGCGCGATCGCAAGATTGCGGCGCTGGGAATCCGCATTACCCGCGGGGTGACCATGCACGGCCTCGCACTTAACTGCAGCAATACGCTGGAGTATTACGATCACATCGTGGCCTGTGGCATCGATGATGCAGATATCACCACGCTGTCGCTAGAACTCGGCCGCGAGGTCACGATGGAGGAAGCCGCTAAACCGCTTTTGCGGGCGCTTGATGATGCCCTCTCGGGCCGCCTCACCGTCGCCGACCACAGTTTCGGTTCCGCGCCCGATCCCACGAAGCTTGCGAATGAGAAGGCGCGGGAGCGGCGTCGGCAAGCGCAGGCTTAAGCCCCGTGGCCCTAGTTTGGGGCTAGCGTGGAATAGTTGTGCGCCCGCGCGCCTTGAACCTAGAAGAGCTATTAGCCATCACCATCTTTAATCGATAAAGTGAGTATTTGTGACTGTAAAGCCTGAAGGACGCAAGATGCTCCGCATTGAGAAGAAAAATGCGGAGTCGCCCATCGAACAAAAGCCGCGGTGGATCCGCAACCAGGTACGCACCGGACCGGGCTACGAGGACATGAAGTCCCGCGTGGCCGGCGCTTCCCTGCACACCGTCTGCCAAGAAGCCGGTTGTCCGAATATCCACGAATGCTGGGAATCCCGCGAGGCAACCTTCCTCATCGGCGGCGATAAGTGCACCCGCCGTTGCGACTTCTGCGATATCGCTACCGGCAAGCCGGAGCCGCTTGACCGCGACGAGCCGCGCCGCGTGGCCGAAAACATCCAGGAAATGGACCTTAACTACACCACCATTACCGGTGTGACCCGTGATGACCTCCCAGATGAGGGCGCGTGGCTATATGCGGAGATCGTGCGCAAGATCCACGAGCTCAACCCGCACACCGGCGTGGAGAACCTCACCCCGGATTTCTCTGGCAAGCCGGACCTGCTGGAAGAGGTCTTCGAGGCTCAGCCGGAGGTCTTCGCCCACAACCTGGAGACCGTACCGCGCATCTTCAAGCGCATCCGCCCGGCCTTCCGCTACGAGCGCTCCCTCGATGTTATCCGCCAGGCCCACGACTACGGTCTTATTACCAAGTCCAACCTGATTTTGGGCATGGGCGAAACCGAGGAAGAGGTCGAGGAAGCATTGCGCGACCTGCGCGAAGCTGGCTGTGACATCATCACCATCACCCAGTACCTGCGCCCCGGCCCGCGCTTCCACCCCATCGAGCGCTGGGTGCGCCCGGAGGAATTCGTGGCCCACTCCAAGCTGGCCAAGGAGCTGGGCTTCGGCGGCGTCATGTCCGGCCCGCTGGTTCGCTCCTCCTACCGCGCCGGCCGCCTGTACGTGCAGGCCATGGAAAAGCGCGGCCTGGAATTGCCGGAAAACCTCCAGCACCTGAAGGAAACGTCCCAGGGCGCTACCGCCCAGGAGGCATCCACTTTGCTGGATAAGTACGGCCCTTCCAAGGAAACCCCGGTGACCACCCGCATGGCCAAGACTCCGGCCAATGCTAATTCGGTCGCGGCAACCGTGCGCTAAACCGCGGAATATTCTTACTCGGCCCTCGCCATCTGCGGGGGCCGTTTAACATTTATGTCACCTGACCTTTAAAGTAGGAACCATGGCGAAAGATGACAAAGCAGCCCTGAAAGCTGCCAAGAAGCAAGAACGCGCGGCCAAGCGCCAAAAGCGTAAGCAAACCTGGTCACAGTTGTGGCAGGCATTCAATTTGCAGCGCAAGCAGGATAAGGCGCTCATCCCTATCATGCTGGCCGCCTTCCTCGGCGTCGGCCTATTATTCTTCCTCATTGGCACGCTCTTTAATGGCCAGTGGTTCATGCTGATTATCGGCTTGGGTTTGGGCGCGCTTTTGGCGATGTTCCTGTTTACCCGCCGCTTGGAACGCGATATGTACAAGCGCGTCGAAGACCAGCCCGGCGCCGCCGGTTGGGCCTTGGAGCAGCAGCTGCGCAATACCGTCGGCATCGTGTGGTCCGTAAAGTCTGGCATCGCCGCCACCCGCCAGCAGGACCTTATCCACCGGGTCATCGGCAATGCGGGCGTCATCTTCGTGTGCGAGGGCAATAAGAACCGCCTTCGCCCCACCCTTAACCAGCTGAAAAAGCGCGTGGACAAGATTGCCGGCGGCGTACCGATCTATGAGGTCTACGTCGGCACCGGCGAGGACGAGGTGCCGGTATCCAAGCTGCGCAACCACCTCATGAAGCTGCCGCGCAACTACAATAAGAACGCCACCTACGACAATATCCGCCGCATTGAGGCCATGGACTCCATGCCGGGAACGATGCCTGGCATGCCCAAGGGCCCAATGCCGCAGCAGGCGCAGAACATGTCCGGCATGAACCGCCGCATGCGCCGCGCGCAACAGCGCAAGGGCAAGGGCTAAACACTGCTTTAGCCACACGCCTTGGCCGGGCTTTCAGCTCTCGCCTTGTTTCACAACGCAAACAGTCCCTGCAAACACCCGATTGGGAAAGGTTGCAGGGACTGTCGTGGTTTTCGTGGCTACACGGTGCGCGGGACTTATCCCCGCGCAACGCTAAGAGTTGATAACGATGGTGCCCGTCGCCCGGTCGTGCATGCCGCGCCCGTCCGCATCCACCATGGCGGCTGGGAAGATGACGCCGGTCAGCAGCGTGCGCACTGCCGCGCGCCAGAGCCCCACCTGCGCGCCCGGCACGTCCAGGCGAGCCACGCCCATACCGAGGATGAGCATGCCTGGGGTGCGTGCGAACAGCCAGCCACATACGATGCCCATTAATGCCCAGAGCGCATAGCCCAAAAAGGACACGCCGCCAAGCTGCGTGGTGACCATGTGGATGACGTTAGCCAGCAGCATGCAAATGATCCAGTCAATGGCCACAGCGCCTGCGCGGCGGCCTACCGACGCCATGGATCCGGGTCCGGATTCCGGCAGGCCCAGGTTTTCACCGGGCCACCGTCCGGGGGTTCCTGCATCGTCATATTCGCCCGGAATATTGGGCCCATCGAGCCACGTGCGCTTGTCTGCCATGCTCACCAATTTAGTTGCCCCTCACTCAGAAGTGAAACGAGGCTATTGGCCATGCCGGCCGGATAAAACTAGTAGGCTATAGGCAGATAATTCATCGGCCAACAAACAGGAGGCAATCTTGTCTTTCGAGACAGTGCAGGACATCGTCCAATATATTCAGGATGAGGACGTAAAGTTCGTGGATGTCCGCTTTACGGACGTCCCCGGCACCGAGCACCACTTTTCCATCCCTGCCAGCGAATTTACTGAAGAAGATGCCGAAAATGGCTTGGCCTTTGATGGTTCTTCCATTCGTGGGTTTACCACCATTGAGGAATCCGATATGACGCTGCTGCCGGATCCGGCCACCGCGCATATCGATCCCTTCCGTTCGGCGAAGACCCTGAATATCAAGTTCTTCGTCCACGATCCCTTTACCTTTGAGCCTTTTACCCGTGACTCGCGCAATATTGCCCGCAAGGCCGAGGAATACTTGCAGTCCACCGGCATCGCCGATACCTGTAACTTTGGCGCCGAGGCCGAGTTCTACCTCTTCGATTCCGTGCGCTATGGCACCGATATGCAGCACGGCTTCTTTGAGGTGGACTCCGATGAAGGCTGGTGGAACCGCGATAACGAGACCAACTTGGACGGCACTCCCAATACCGGTTACAAGACCCGCGTGAAGGGCGGCTACTTCCCTACCCCGCCGTACGATAAGCACAGCGAGGTCCGCGATGACATCGTGGCCAACCTGCAAGAGGTCGGCTTCCAGATCGAGCGCTTCCACCACGAGGTGGGCGCGGCCCAAAACGAGATCAACTACCGCTTCAACTCGCTGCTGCACGCCGGCGATGACATCCAGACCTTCAAGTACGTGGTCAAGCGCACCGCCCAGGAGTGGGGCAAGACCGCGACCTTCATGCCTAAGCCGCTGGCCGGCGATAATGGTTCCGGCATGCACGCCCACATGTCCCTGTGGAAGGACGGCGAGCCCCTCTTCCACGATGAGGCTGGCTACGCAGGGCTTTCCGATATCGCCCGCTACTTCATCGGCGGCATCCTCCACCACGCCGGCGCCGTGCTCGCCTTTACCAACCCAACGCTGAACTCCTACCACCGCTTGGTTCCTGGCTTCGAGGCGCCGATCAACCTGGTGTACTCCCAGCGCAACCGTTCGGCTGCGATCCGCATCCCGATTACCGGTTCCAACCCGAAGGCTAAGCGCATCGAGTTCCGCGCCCCGGACCCGTCCAGCAACCCATATCTGGCCTTTGCCGCCATGATGATGGCCGGTGTGGATGGCGTGAAGAACCGCATCGAGCCGCACGCCCCGGTGGATAAAGACCTCTACGAGCTGCCTCCAGCAGAGGCCGAGTCCATCCCGCAGGCACCAACCTCCCTGGAGGCCTCCCTAGAGGCTCTGAAGGAAGACATGGACTTCCTGACCGAGGGCGATGTCTTTACCGAGGATCTCCTCGAGACTTACATCAACTACAAGTACGAAAACGAGATCAACCCCGCGCGCCTGCGTCCTACCCCGCAGGAGTTCGAGCTCTACTTCGACTGCTAAATCGTCGCTGCTAGTTCTCAGCTAGCTCCGGATAGAAGGCAGCCACCTAAGCAATAGTTAGGTGGCTGCCTTCTTCTCATGCTTACGGCGCTACCGCTGGGCTTGCCCGAGAGCCTCGTCATAGTCGTAGCCCACTTTGAGGCCGGCCGCTCTCTGCTGCACGCATGAGGGTTTTCACCAGGCAAAAAGCGGCTCGGTCTTAGTATGCGGCTTCGGATGAAATTAGAATCTGGGTAGTGACTGATACTTTCCGCCAACTTCCCCCTCCTGGTCCTGCATGGGCCGGCAGCCTCATGGGCACCTCCATCGTCTCGCGCATGTTGGTCGAAGAAGACATGCTCGTTGCCGCTGGTGTATTTGCAGCACTTGCGTGCGCCATCTTCGTCGTGCTGACTGCCGGTTACGCCCGCTACCGCAGTCCGCGATTTGAGCGGACCACCATGGCGGAATGGTCCATGTTTTTCATCGGCGTCCTCGCGCTGGGAGCGGCACTATCCGGGTTGACGGGCATTGGAGTATTCCGCCTCGTCGGTTTTTGGATCGGCGGCCCCGTCACCGTTATCACGTGGGGCATTCAGCTCACCCGCTTCGATGGAGAGCCGCGCTTTACCTGGGGTCTCCCCTTGGTAGGGCCGATGATTTCGGCATCGGTAGCCGGGTGGCTGGCCCGCGATTACGGGCAGATTTACCACATCATGGGCACCGCGCTCTTCGTCATGTCCTTGCTGACGGCAGTCCCAGTATTTGTCTACGTCTACTGGGCGGCGTGGCACGGCAAAGTGGATTTTAGCGATGGAAAATCCGCCACCGCGTGGGTGCCACTGGGCGTGGTTGGGCAATCTACCACCGCAATGCAGATCCTCTACCCCGGCAGTGTCTCCGTGTACTACGGGCTTATCGCGCTCGCCATCGCCATCCCGTTATCGCTGTATGCGATGGTGAACTTTTATCCGCAAGCAGCCCGCTGGGTTCCCTATTCCCCTGCGTGGTGGGCGTGCACCTTTCCGCCTGGCACCGTGAGCATGGGCGGGCACCAGACCGCATTGGTCAATGGCTCAGAATGGCTTGATGTTGTCGCGCTGAGCATTCCCCTGCTCCTTATCGCTCACTGGTGCCTGTGCTCAGCGCGCTTCTTAGGCTGGCTCTGGGAGGGCCGCACACGCAAAGAACTGACTCACTAGGTGATGTCTTCCCTCGTCTATCATCGGGCCATGAGCTCTTCGCCTATTACGTTCATCGCCTGGGATGCTGCGGACCTTGCCGGGGTGCGGGAGGTGCTCGCCGGCTTGCGGCGCGACGGGGTCTTTTTATTCCGAGCAAGCCTAGCGCTTGAAACCTCCTGGCTTGGCGATGGCGCCCAGGATTTCTATGGCACCGCCTGGGAATGGGGGCCAGACGATAGCGAGCTATTTTTTGAGCTCGCGCGGCGGGGAAAGCTACTGATGACTATCGATGCCACGGTCATATGCTGCGGGTCCGAGGAAGACGTGGTGGAGGCCTGGGAGTGTATCGCCCAAGAGTTGGTCGTGGCGAATAGCGCGGAGGAGCTACGATACTTGCTTATTGGCACGCAGGAGACGCGCTAGAGCCCGGGCTGCTCGCTGCGCTTCATCCAGCCCATGCGGGGAGAAAAACCTTGCGGGTGCTTGAGGTGCGCCACGGCATCCGCGATCATCAGGCGATGGCGCCGCGACACGCTATCCGGGAGGTGGGCCACCGAGAACCACTGCGCTTCGGTATTTTCTTCATCGCTGATGACGGGCTCGGCGCCGTCGGCGACAGATAGGCGCAGCGCGGTGCTCATGAACATGCATTCATCGCCATTGGGATAGGTCACCGGACCGGATTGGCCAACACCGAGGAGTGCTTCCACCTTGGCATCGAGGCCTACCTCTTCCTTGACCTCACGCAAGGCGGTGGTCGTGATCTCCTCGCCCGGCTCACAGATACCTTCAACCGGGGTCCACACGGCATTATCGGCGCGCTTGACTAGCAGTACGGACGGCACCTCCCATAGGGCCGCACCGGTGGGGACATCGCGGAGAATGATGGCGCTGCACGCCGGGACGAAGATCTGATCGTGTCCGATGGATTCGCGCAGCTTCACAATATAATCAGGCGTTGGCATACCACCTAGCGTAGCCAATCTTGGCTGGTCTTATGCCACGGGGCCGAGGACCTTCAGCGCCAGTTCCTGGATATCCGGTGCGGTGGTAAAGGCCACGTCGATGTTTTGTTGCGTGTCTTCACAGCTATGCCCCTCGTCCAAGGGCTCGGTGATTCCAGAAACCAGCCCCACAATGGTCTGCCGGCCATCCACATCGCCGTAAACGGGCCCGCCGGAATCCCCGACCGCGCTGCACATCTCCGCCAAGGCAGCGTTGGAATCGTGTTCTAGGCCCTGGTAGTTGAGCTGCGTGGAATCCACGGCGTTTTTTACGTTCCCACAGGTCACGATGGTGGAACTGCCCAGCTTGCATACCGCATCCGGCAACTTGTTCAGCTGCGTGGCTACGGTGGTGGCTACCTCGCCTGGGGTGAAGTACTGCGCATCGCGGTACAGCTCGATAAAGGCAACGTCTAAGTGATTGGTCTCCTCGGCAAAGAAGTCCGAATAGATCACCTCGCCTACCGGATCGGCTGGGTATACAAAATCGCCCTCTTGGGTTCCGGCCCAGACCTTATCGCCAGGTTTGCCGCAATGGGAGGCTGTCACGGCGATGGTGCGGCCATCGGCAAGCGCGAAGGACCACGCCGCGGTGCAGGACTGGAAGTTAAAGTACTCGCCCGGCTGCGGGTCACTCGTGGTTAAGTTCAGCGCGGCGCCTGGGGGCACCGGCACCACCGCGGGCTCATAAAACTCGTTCGGCGGCGCCGGCGGTGGCGTGTCAGTGGATTGCGCAACCACCCCATCCTGCTGCTGGGTGGCATCGGTGCTACACGATGCCACCGTAAAGAGCCCTACTGCTGCCAGCAGGCTACTGGCTATTCGTACCCGCGTCACCTGCAGAGTCCTTGTCCTGTTCTTCCTTATCCGCCTCTGCTTGTGCTTTTAAGTCGCGGATGAATTTTTCCGGATCGAATTCGGTATAGTGCTCCGGCCCGGCGAAGTTTTCTAATGCCATGTGGTTGCTACACCTCCGTGTTCTTGATGCTCGAGGTAATAAAGTCCTTGACCGCTGCGGCATCGTTGGGCAGATCCGCCACGTGGCGCTCCGCATCTAGGATGTCAGCGAAACGCTCCGGTGGCTGCGGCGCGCTCCCGATGGCCTCGGTAATGGTTTCGCTGAATTTTACCGGCAGTGCCGTTTCCAGGCAGATAATGGGCGTCGTCACGCCCTCTTTTTGGGCCGCACGCGCCACTTTGATGCCATCGGCCGTATGTGGATCCGCCAGGTAACCATAGCGTTCGTTCACATCCTTGATGGTGGCGAGGCGGTCATCGTGGGTAGAGGAACCGGACAAGAAACCGTAGTCTTCACGCGCGGCCGTGATGAGCTCTTCTTCAAGGTTAAACCCGCCTTCTTTGACCTTGGTACCAAAGAGATCTGCAACGCGGGCGGCATCGCGTCCTAAAAGATCGAAAGCGAAGCGCTCGAAATTGGAGGCGCGGGAAATATCCATAGACGGCGATGAAGTGGCCATGGTTTCCGCGGCCGGACGCGGGCGGTAGTTGCCCGTGCGGAAGAACTCATCCAATACGTCATTCTCATTCGTCGCCACGATGAGGCGATCAATGGGAAGACCCATGCTGCGTGCGATATGCCCGGCGCAAATATCGCCGAAGTTACCGGTAGGAACGCTAAAGGATACCTTCTGCTCGTTAGTATCGGTGACCTTGATCCAGCAGGAAATATAGTAAACCACCTGGGCTAACAGGCGGGCCCAGTTAATGGAGTTAACCGCACCAATGCGGTAGTTGGCTTTAAACTCCGCATCGCTGGAGACGGCCTTCACCACGTCCTGGCAATCATCAAAGACACCGTCGAGGGCGATATTGAAGATATTCGGATCATCCAAGCCGAACATCTGCGCCTGTTGGAAGGCGGTCATGCGCCCGGCCGGGGTCAGCATGAAAACGCGGATGCCGTCGCGCCCGCGCATGGCGTACTCAGCAGAAGAGCCAGTATCGCCAGAGGTAGCGCCCAAAATATTCAGCGTCTCCCCGCGGCGGGCAAGCTCGTATTCAAAAAGCTCGCCCAAAAGCTGCATGGCCATATCTTTAAATGCAGCGGTGGGGCCCTCGGACAGGTGGCCGATAAAGAGGGCATCGCCAAGCTCAGTGACCGGCACGATCTCTGGGGAGGCAAACTTCGGGTTGGTATATGCCCGGGCTGCGATTTTATCCAGATCCTCGTCTGGAATATCATCGATAAACAGCTTGATGACCTCGGCCGCAAGGGCGGCATAGCCGTTGGTTTTCACCACATCGCGCCACGCATCCAACGTGGCGGAATCTAGTTGCGGGTAGGTTTCAGGCAGGTAAAGGCCGCCATCGGGCGCGAGCCCTCCTAAAAGGATATCCGTAAAGGATGCGGGCTGGCCGGTGGTATCACGGGTCGAAATATACTTCACAAGATGAATCCTAGTAGTTAACGCGTAAGGTATCAGCCATGTCGCAGCCAAATCCCAGAGAAGTTATCACAACCCAGGCGTTAATGATTTGGATCGCGGCAATGGCGGTCTACCTCGTAGCCATTACCGGGCGGTCTTCCTTCGGCGTCGCCGGCCTTGATGCCATCGAGCGCTTCGACGTCGATGCCGGGCGCATCGCGGTATTTACCTCCGTGCAATTAGGCGTGTATGCCATCGCGCAGATCCCCACCGGCATGCTGATCGATAAATTTGGCCCCCGCATCCTGCTCGTGGTGGGCGCGGTCATTATGGGCGTTGGCCAGGTCATACTCGGCTTTACCAGCAATTACGGGGTAGCTATCTTCGCACGCGTGCTCATCGGCGCCGGCGATGCCACGGGCTTCTTATCGGTGATGCGCATCCTGCCCTACTGGTTCCCGCTGCACCGCACACCGATGTTTACCCAGGTGACCTCCTCCATTGGCCAGATGGGCCAATTCATTTCCGCCGTCCCCTTCCTCTGGTTGCTAGGAACTGCGGGATGGACGGCAGCGTTCGTGACCTTGGGTGCAGTGGGCATCCTCGTCGCGATTGCCGCCGCCGTCGCGGTCGCTGACTCTCCGGAGAAGCTCGGGGTTATCCCTTTGGAGAAGGAACCGCCCAATTCCCAAGGCAGCAGCATCGGTGCCCGCTTAAAGGCGGTCTTTACCTCGCCCATCGCCTGGCAGGCATACTTTATTCACTACAGCGGCATGTTGCCGCTGATTGTCTTTGTCATGCTGTGGGGCATGCCCATGATGACCCAAGGCATGGAGCTGTCCAAGGGCAAGGCCAGCCTTGTGCTCACCCTCTTGGCCGTATTTTTGGTTCTGGTCGGGCCCTTACACGGCCGGATTTCCTCCCGAGCGCAGAATATCCGCCCATGGGTCGCGCTCGGGTTCGTGTGCCTGCACGTGCTGACCTGGGTACTATTCTTCGCCTTCGGCACCGGCGGGGGCCTTGCGGCCATCACTGCGGTCTCCTTTATCCTGGCGCTGTGCACGCCGACGTCGAATTATGGCTTCGACATCATTCGCGAGAACATGGACCGCTCTGTCGTCGCCACCGCTACCGGCTTGGGCAATATGGGCGGGTTTACCTCCGGCATGTTGGGTGCGCAATTATTCGGCATGGTCTTGGACCACTCTGCCGATGCCCCCAAATACTCTATGCCCGATTTCACCTCCGCCTCACTCGCCGTCCTCGCCGTATGGCTGTGCGGCATGGCTGGTGTCGTCATCACCCACATCCTGCGCCGGCGCGGCGGCTACGCGGGGCCATCCGTGCGGATCGTGGAAGTAACCTAGCGGTCTATTCGGGCCTTTCGGCCTCGTCCACCGTGGTGTCGGCCGCCTCTGCATCCTCCGCCTCTGCATCTTCTGCGTCTGGGTCCAAGATAAAGTTGATGGTCCCCTCAGGGTCCTCGAGGAACTCCCTAGTGGCGGCCACGGCTTCGGCCTCATCAAAGGAAATGCGCTGGAAGCCGGTGTCATTTAATTCCACGATATCGGCATTGGGGCAGCCTAATAGGATGGGTGAATGCGTGGCGATAAATACCTGCGCACCGCGGTCAACGGCTTGGGCGATTTCCGCTATCAATGCCAATTGCCGGACCACGGATAAGCCCGATTCTGGTTCATCCAGAATATAGACCCCAGCGCCGTCTACTCGCTCATAGAGCACGTCGAAGACGGACTCGCCGTGCGAGCGGGCCTGCACATCCACCTGGATGGGCAGGGTGGAACGCCCGCCGGTTTCCTCGGGTGATTGTTCGCGCGATAGCAGGTATTCGTGGGTTTCCGCGCGCAAGAAATAGGCGCGCTGGATGAGCTCCGTGCACTCACAAGCCACCGGGCTTACTGGCAAGATTGCTTCCGGATCCCCCATCCGGCCGCCCTTGGGAGAGCACCCAAGATCCGTTGCCATGGCGGCCAAGAGGCTGGATTTTCCTATGCCGTTATCGCCGACGAAAATCGTCACCGGGCGGGTAAAGGAAAAGCGCCTTAAATCCGCTAGGTAATCGAAGGCAGGCAGGCTGCGGCGATAATCCCGCGGCATGGATTTCAGGCGAATGGCATCAACCAACATGCCTGGAACTTTAGCAGCAGCAGCGGTGCACAGTTGGGGTATGCACGCTATCTCTTCGCTAGTGCTGTTGCTACCTCGAGTGCGGACTTGAGGTGCAGGATTAATGGATCCCCGGTTGCGGCTTGGGCAATGGTCTCTGCTGGAACCGTATTTACCGCAAAGGCTATCGCCAATCCCCCGCTAATAGGAAATACTATGGCTGCAGCCACCGCCAAGGTTGTAGATAATCTATTGCTTATTGTCATCGTCTCCTCCAGTCCCTCGGTAACGCACACCTTTATTCGTTACCGTTTCGTTATGGGATAACTCTAGGGAGACGAGCTGTTAAGGCCATGCCGTCAGTCTGCCGGTTTCCTGAAACTTCTTGGGGACCATTCGCAGGCATTCCAGTGCCCATGGCACTGGCCTAATTCGCTGGGGCGCTTTCGGCCACGATGCCATCGCTGGCAGGGATGACAATCCCCTTTTCGAAGGCACCGATGATGGCCTTTTCATCGTCTTCATCCAACTCACCAGAGGCCACGGCGCTCTTTAACTCGCGCTCGAGATACTGCCGGACATCAGACTTTCCGGATTTATTCTGGGTAATATCGCGCGGCACCGATTCCAGGGGAATGCCCAATGCCTTCGCCAGCGACATCACCCGATTGGCCTCCGAAGACGCATCGCCTCCTACTGCACCATTAACCTGGGCGGGCGCTTCTTCCTGCACCACTCCCCCAGCTACGGCATCGCCCACGGTCATCGTCCCTTTAGGCGGCTGATGGCGGCTGGTTGCCCACGTGCCAACGACGACGGCGATAATTGCCGCCACGGCGATACAACCCCAAAGGTAGATGAGCTTTCTGCGGTGGGCTTCCGGTGATTTAGCCATGTTAATCCGAACTTCCCCCGAAGAATCCGTATCCATTACCGCGCGAGGAATTGCCAGGGCCGCGTTCATTCAAGATATCGATGAGCGAGCGGATCGTGGCCTCCCCAATGCCGTCGCCGCGCCCGCGCGAGCGGGAGTCCGCACCGCCCTCGCGTTCGAAGTCGTCTGCGCGCTGCGGCGCATCGACGTTCTGACCGGCGCGGGACGCGCCCGTCTGCGGGGCCGATACCGCGATGGTCAAGGTGGAGCCATCTAATTTTAGGACGTCATCATCGCGGACCCCTGCCGCGCGAGCGGCGGAAAGCAAGGCGGCCAATTCTCCCACGGTGGCGGAGTCCACATCGAGCTGCAGCTGAAATGACATACCAAAGATCCTTTCTCTAACTTGTTCCTACTTTAGAGTCCGATACTTCAAAAGTTAAGGGAATGAGCGCTGTATAGACCAAGTTATGCAGCAACTTTAAGAATGCTCGAAGGATTCCTCCTCTCCCCAGAAGACTTCATCGACCACCTTGCGCGCGTGCCGGGTCAATTTCAGGTACGTATCCAAGAAATCCTGGTTATTCTCCGGCGTCCAACCGGCCGCACCGGCCACCTGTGCCAGTTGTGGGCCGGGCCCAGGCAATTGATCCACCCGCTTGCCGCGCACCAGCACCAATGCGTTGCGGGCATCCGTTGCCATCAACCACGCATCTCGCAGGTCGCTGGTTTGCGCGGCGCTTAAGACGCCGCTTTCTTCCAGCGCATCGAGCACCGGCAGGGTCCCTGGTTGGCGCAGCTCTGGATGCTCGTGCCCGTGCATCATAATCAGCAGCTGCACCGTCCACTCAATATCGGTCAGCGCCCCGCGCCCCAGCTTCGTGTGGGTGGTGCGATCAGCTCCCCGCGGCAGGCGCTCATTATCCACGCGAGCCTTCATGCGCCGGATGGCGCGAATGGTGGATTGGCTCGCGCCGCTATCCGGGTAGCGGTATTCATCGATCATCTCCATAAAGCGCTCGCCCACTTCCTCGTCCCCGGCGATGAAGGCCGCGCGCAGCAGCGCCTGCATTTCCCAGGCCTCGCCCCACTCGCGATAATAGCGCTTGTAGGAGGCAATGCTGCGCACCACAGCACCCGAACGCCCCTCTGGGCGCAGGCCCAAGTCAACGTCCAAGGGCGGATCCCCAGAGGGCTTGGCAAGGCGGCGGCGCAGCTTATCGACGATCCCGATGGCCCACCGGATGGCCTCGCCTTCATCGTCTGCTGCGTCAGGCTCTGCCACGAAAAGGACATCCGCATCGGAGCCGAACCCAAGCTCACGGCCGCCGAGCCGGCCCATGCCAATCACCGCAATGCGCGCCGGCGGTTCCGCATCCTCGTGGTCGTTCCGCCATGCCCGCACCTCCGCGCGGAGGGCGGCTTCCAGAACCGCATTCCAGATAGTCGGCAGCTCTTGGCACACCTGCTCAACGGGGATGATCCCTAAGAGATCGCCACTAGCGATGCGCGCCAGCTCCACCCTGCGCAGCGAGCGCGCGACCGCCACCGCCTTATCCGGTTGCGCATGGCGCTTGCTGGAATTGACCAGCGCCTTCGACACCTGCTCCGGCTTGGTTTCGAGCAGCTTGGGGCCGGTCGCGCCATCGGAAAGCTGCTTTACCGAATCCGGGGCGCTGATGATAAGGTCCGCGGTAAATGGCGAGGTTCCTAGGATATGCATTAAGCGCTGGCCGACGATCCCCTCATCTCTCAAAATCCGCAGGAACCACGACTTATCGCGGGCGGCCTCAGATAGCTTGCGGTAATTGAGCAACCCCATATCTGGGTCCGCGGTGTCTGCCAGCCATTCCATCAAGGTGGGCAGCAAGATGGCTTGAATGCGTGCCTTGCGCGACGTACCGGAGGCCAGGGAGGTCAGGTGCTCGAAGGCGCGCACCGGCGAGCTATAGCCCAATGCCGCAAGCTGTAGCTTGGCCGCCTCGGGCGAAAGTTTGAGCTCATCGGCGGACATGGTCACCACGGAATTGAGCAGTGGGCGATAAAACAGGCGCGAGTGCAGCTCAGAAATGCGCATCCTGATGCGGCGCAAATGCGCGAGCATGCCCTGCACCGCAGACTTTGTGCCCTGCGGGGAGAATCCCGAAATCACCGCGAGCCAGTTCAGGCCCGCTTCATCATCGTCTGCCGGCAGGGTGTGCGTGCGGCGGAAGCGCTCCAATTGCAGGCGGTGTTCTAAAAGGCGTAAGAATTCATAGGCCTCGATGAGCTGCGTGCCGTCTTCGCGGCCCACGTAGCCTGCGGAGATAAGCGCGTCGAGGGCATCCACCGTCGACAAAGCGCGCAGGGACTCATCGGAGCGACCGTGCACCAATTGCAGCAATTGCACCGCGAATTCAATATCGCGCAGCCCGCCGACGCCCAGCTTGAGCTCGCGGTGTTTGAGCTCATCCGGCACATTATCCAATACGCGCCGGCGCATGGCTTGGACGTCTTCCACAAAGGAATCGCGCTGCGAGGCCGTCCACACCATCGGCCGAATCTGTTCCAGATAGTCCTGCCCCAGCGGCAGGTAGCCGGTCATCGCCCGCGCCTTGAGCAGGGCCTGGAATTCCCAGGTTTCTGCCCACCGGCGGTAATAAGTCACGTGCGAATCCAACGTGCGCACCAGCGCCCCAGACTTACCCTCCGGCCGCAGGTTCGCATCGACATCAAAAAATGTCGTGGAACCAATCCGGTTAAACTCCGCAGCTAGCCTGGTGGCTTTGGGCGTTGCCTCGCTGCCGACGAAGATAACGTCCACATCGGAAATGTAATTGAGCTCGCCGGCACCGCACTTGCCCATCGCCATGACGGTAAGCTGCGCATCGAGCGGATCGTCGCCGTAGATCTTGCGCACCGCAACGGCAAGGGAGGCGGTAAGGGCGGCATCGGCAAGCGCAGTCGTCAGCGTGGTAACCTGCCGGAAGCTTACCTCCGGCTGCGGGCGGGATTGCCCCTTGCGGGAGTGGAAGGTACCCGCCACATCGTGCGCGGCAAGCCGCATCATCAGCGTGCGGTACTGGGTCCGCATCTCCTTTTTATGCTCGCCCTCGCTCGCGCGGTACGTACCCGGCGCGCTGAGATCGTCCCTTGCTGGATCGGGAGCATCGAGCTCTGCGGCAAACGTTGCCGGCTGCGCCCCCACCGTTTCAAGCAGGCTAGTCAGCATCTCTTCTGGCTCCGGGAGGGGCTTTTTCAGCTCCTCCCACAGCTCCGGGTGGGCGGCGAGGTGATCCCCGAACGCCGTCGACGCACCCAAGAGCGCGAGAAGGCGCACCCGCACTTGCTCATTGCTGCGGATTTCCGCATCGAGCTCCGGGGCCTGCTCGTAAATGCGCACGAGGTTATTAAGCGCCAAATCTGGATCACCGACCGCAGCCAGCGTCCATAAAAGGTCAACGGACTCCGGGTTATTCCATCCCAGTTGTTCTAAGTCTTGTGCGGCATGGGACCGGCTAAGGCCCAGCGACGCCGGCGAAGGCACCGTAGCAGGACGCATTATTCTCCTAGAAGTTCAGGTTGTTGCGCAGCTCGACTGTCGTAATTTGGCGCTGGTAATCGCGCCATTCTTCCCATTTGGCGCGCAAGAAGAACTCGAAGACGTGCTCGCCCAAGACCTCTGCCATAAATTCGGACTTTTCGAACTCGCGCAGGGCCTGATCCATGCTGGAGGGCAGATCCTTATACCCCATGGCGCGGCGTTCGCGGTGGGTGAGCTGGTGGACATCGTCTTCTGCGGGATCGTCTAATTCGTAGCCCTCCCGGATGCCCCGCAGCCCTGCGGCGAGGATGACCGCATAACCCAAGTATGGGTTCATGGAAGCATCGATGGACCGGATTTCCACCCGGCGCGATTCCTCCTTGGTCAGGCGATACGTTGGTACGCGCACCAGGGCGGAGCGGTTCTGCACGCCCCAGGTGGCCGAACCCGGTGCTTCATTGCCAAACATCAGCCTCTTATAGGAGTTGGGCCACTGATTGATAATGGGGCTCATCTCCGTGGAGTGCTCCAAAATTCCGGCGATGAACTGCTTCGCGGTGCGCGAGAGCGAAAATTCATCGTCCGGATCGTGGAAGGCATTGGACTGGCCTTCAAAAAGGCTAAAGTGCGTGTGCATTCCGGAGCCCGGGAGATCCTCAAAGGGCTTGGGCATAAACGTTGCCCGCACATTGGAATCCGTGGCCACCTGCTTAATCACCCGCCGGAAGGTCATAATATTATCCGCCATGGTCAGCACGTCGGCATGGCGGAGATCGATTTCCTGCTGGCCCGGCGCGGTTTCGTGGTGGCTAAATTCGGTGGCGATGCCGAGCGATTCCAATGCCAACATAGCGCGGCGGCGAAAGAGCGGCGCGGTATCGTGCGTCGCCTGATCGAAGTACCCGCCATTATCGGTGGGGACCAGGTCTGTCAGTTCCTTGCTGTGTTCCAGCAGGTAGAACTCGATTTCTGGCGAGGCCATGCAGGTAAATCCATCATTGGCGGCCTCGGTGACCTGGCGGCGCAGGATATGGCGCGGATCTACCACGGAGGGCTGGCCGTCTGGCTGCGCAATATCGCAGAACATACGCGCCGTTTGTAGGTCCGGCTCGTTGCCATCAAAGGGCAGGATTTGGAAGGTGGAGGGATCCGGCAGCGCAATGGTGTCCGATTCCGAGATGCGGGAAAATCCCTCTACCGAAGAGCCATCAAAGCCAATCCCCTCCTCAAAGGCGGATTCGAGTTCGGAGGGGCTCATCACTACGGATTTGAGGGCGCCCATGATATCTGTAAACCACAAGCGAATAAAGCGGATATCGCGTTCCTCAACGGTGCGTAAGACGAATTCGTGTTGGCTATTCATGCCCTAAACCTTACCGGCTCACCGCTAGGCAGTGTGCAGTTCATTAGTCAATTTCCACATGGTCAGATTCGCAGGTCGACAGAGTATTCAGGGGGTAACGATCGGGGGTTAATGCAGCAGGTACGGCTTCGTACACGTGCTTTGCTAGTGGGGCAAGCGAACACCTGTACAACCTTTCTAAAGGAAGAAACTAGTATGACCTCCCACGTTGATGAACTTTCTGCCAGCGTTATCGATGCCATAGTTACTGCCGCCCAATACGGGTGGTCCCCGGACGATTTACGCCACGTCCTGGGCGCTTATTCCTATCCCCTCATCTACCGCGCTAGCCCGCACGTACCTGCCCGCATCACCTCACCCGCGCTGCGCAAAGCGTGGCTGCAATTAGAAGCACCGCAAGAAAATTTCATTCCCCGCGATAAGCTGCGCGCCATCATGAAAGAGCTGGTGCACCTGCCGCGTTTACGCGATACCGAGCTTCTGGCCGGCGGCGAGCTCAGCCAAGCCGATGGTTCTAGCGACAAGCAGGATAAAATCCGCCACAAGGTCTTGGGGCTATTGCGCAAGGCCGAGTCCACGTCCTTTGCAGAAGAGGCAGAGGTGCTTATTTCTAAGGCCCAGTCGCTGCAGCAGAAATACCGCATCGAAGATCTCTTAACCGTGGACCAGCCCAGCCTCATTTCCCACCGCGTGCACGTTCACCCGCCATATATCAAACACCAGGTCACCTTGTTAGGCACCATCGCCAATGCCAATGGGTGCACCACCCTCCTCATCCACGAAAAGGGCCTTGCCTGCATCATCGGCGCGCCCGAAGACGCCGCCCACTGCGCCGACCTTTTCTCCTCCCTGAACCGCCAATGCGATTGGTACATGCGCAATAGCGAAGGGGCCGAGTTTGCACGCGCAACACAGACCACCGCGTCCTATCGCCGGAGCTTCCGGCTTTCCTATGCCGCCCGGATCGGGGAGCTGCTGGAGCTGGCCAACGAAGACGGCATCGAAGAAAAACTCGATGAATCTCCCTATTGCAGCCACCACGCTGAGCTCATCGCCACCCAGACGCTACCTGCACTGCAGGCCCGCACCGATCATGCCGAGGAAACCCGCGACCGCCTATTTCCCAACCTGACCACATCCTCGCTATCTATGAATAGCCTGCATGGCATCACTGATGGCATCACGGCTGCGGATAAGTCTCACTTGGGTGGGCCTGCCACTGGCATCGATTCTTAATACCGGCGGCCCCCTCACCCCGCGGCTTCTTCTGCCCGCTTTCAGCCCATGGTGCCGGCTGCGCATTTCTACCTGTGCACACAGCAAACGCTGCGAAATTTTTCAGGCGGTCGCTGCGCGTCACGGGTAGGATCACAGGTGAAATTAATTGTTGTAAAAGCTTAAGGGTATGTGAATGTCAGCACAGACTTTCCTAGAAGTAGAAGCGAAATTCGCCGTAGCAGAATCGACTCAACTACCTGAACTCACTCGACTCGAATCCGTTGACCATATTGCAGAAACGCGCCACCACGCTCTGTCCGCCATTTATTACGACACGGAAGATTTGCGCCTAACGCACGCCAAAATCACCTTGCGCCGCCGCACCGGCGGCAATGACGATGGCTGGCACATCAAAATCCCAAGCGAGGGTGGCCGGACCGAGATCCATGCCGAACTGGGAGAACCAGTAGACGGCAAATACGAGGTGCCCCAAGAGCTTGTAAAGCAAGTGCGCTCTATCGTTCGCCACAACGAGTTAAACCCCATTGCGCAGGTGGATAATAACCGCACCGAGATGCTGCTCGCAGACGAGCACAATAATCCGGTCGCGGAATTCTGCGATGACCACGTCACCGCCTTTTCCTTCCTGCCCGGCGGGCAGCAGCAATCCTGGCGAGAATGGGAGGTGGAGCTTGCCGGTGAGCTTCCAGGCACCGAAGAAGGAAGCCACTTCATTCGCCGCGCCACTTCCCTTCTCATCGGCGCTGGGGCGCGCGTTTCTTCGTCCCCGTCTAAGTTGAAGTCAGCCCTGGGAGATTCCTACAACAATGCTCCCCTACCGCCCGCGCTCATTACCCCAGACGTTGATGAGGATTCCCCAGCAGCCGCAGTGATTACAGCGCTGCAGGCCAACCGGGACAAGCTCATTGATTACGATCCGCGCGTTCGCCGCGATGAGTGGGACTCGGTGCACCAGATGCGCGTGGCCACCCGCGAGCTGCGCAGCCACCTGCAGACTTTTCACGGCATTGTCGTCGGCCCACAGATTGAGAAGATCGAAGCCGATCTCAAAGAGCTCGCCAGCATTTTGGGCGTAGCCCGCGATGCAGAGGTTGTGGAAGAGCGCTGGCAAGAGCTCTTGGAGTCCGAGGACTCCGATACCTTGGATGCCGCCACCCGCGAACACATCTCCCGCGATATGGGAACGGCCTACCGGCGGGCGCACCGCAGGGTCATCGCCGCGCTAAATTCTGAGGAATACCTCGAATTGCTCGAGTCCCTTGACCGCCTATTGGCAGATCCCCCTACTGCCGGTTCTCAATCCGCAGAAGATGCCGACGGTGATGACGATTCCGCTGCCGTGGACGCTGACGGGGATGCATCTGAGGATGCAGCCGAAGATTCTGCCGAAGAATCTGCGGAAACGCACCCCGCAGAGCAAGAATCGGACGCTGAAAAGAAGACGGAAGAACCGTCTAACACTGGCGATACGGGGGCCGAGGACGTCGATGCCGTTATGGCACGCCACTTGGAAAAGGCCTACAAAAAGTTGGTCAAGCGCCATAAGAAGGCAGTAGACAACTGGGATAACGCGGAGCTTTCGCTGCACGAGCGCGAGGATTATTTCCACGATATGCGCAAGGCGGCCAAGAAACTGCGTTACGCAGCAGAGGCAGCCGGTTCCGCAACGAAGCTAAAGACCAAGCGTCTGTACAAGGCCTGCAAAAAGATGCAATCGGTCTTGGGGGATTTCCAAGACTCGGTTACCTCGCGGGATAAATTGCTCGAGCTATCCCAGAACGCGCACCGCCGCGGGGAAGATACCTTTAGTTACGGCCTGCTGTACCAGCGCGAACGCGCCATCGGCCTGGCCGCCTTGGATGATTACAACGAGTCTTTCAAGGACATCAAGGCCGCATTTAAGCCGCTGCGCAAGAAGCTGAAGAAGTAGCGGCGGCCGTGGCACCAGTTGTGGCGCGTTAGGCCGCATTGGTAGCTGCCAGGTGATGGTTGGGAATTAAACTAGTCCCAGCCATCATCTTCTTTATCTGCGGCATCGGCGGCTTTGGTGCGAGCGCGCGCGATTTCTATGGCGTGCTCGGCCTCCTCGCGGGTGTCATAGGGGCCCATGCGGTTTTCCCAGCCGGACACTTTACCTTTGCTGACTTCCTTGGTGGAAGGGTCGTAATACCACTTCTCATCTGCTGTAGTCGCCACGATAGTCCCTTTCGTCTATATACTTTGGACAGCACGTGTGCGCCGCCCGCCTGTGGTTGGTGCCCACACTACCCATGCATGAAAACACGCGCCCGCTAGAATATGAGGGCAGTATTTCTTTTCATGCCTCCCTTGCGCCGTCAAGCAGAGCAAGGGAGCCGCTTTATCGGCTACTTTGTCCATGGCGCTAGCCCGCGCCACGTAGCCGCGTGATTTTTATCCGCCGAATTGGAAAAGGAGCTTTTGCCTTCATGCCACTGTGGTCGACGCCTAAGTCCCCTATCGCTGAGCGCGTTGCACAACAACACGCCTCTATCGTGGGAACGGAGCCCACCCATGTCGCCAGCGCGCCCGCGACCTGGCCACTTATTGGTGAGCATATCGATCATTATGGGGGCATCGTCGCCGCAAGCTTGTCGGATCTCCGCGCAGCAGCGGCCGTCAGTTCGCGCACGGATGGCATCGTTTCGGTCCATTACGTGCCGGCCAGTGGGGAGGCTGTACACGATTCCATTGGCCTCCAGGAGGTGGCGGCGCTCGCTGCGGCGCAACAACCCACGACGGACTCAGAGGGGCAACCGGTCATCCCGCCCGCACCAGAAGGTGGGCTGGCCGCGCGCATCGGCGGCATCGTGCACACCATGGTCAACCGCCAGTTACTGTCCAGGGAGACGGCCGGGGCGGATATCACCATCGTGAGCGATATCCCCAACGATATCGGCTTAGGCGCCGCATCGGCGGCGGATGTTGCCGTAGCGCTTGCCTTAATGGGCCCAACCGATAACCTCGACGCACCCTTGCGCGTGCGCGTTGCGGATGTCTGCACCCAGGCGGTGACCACCTTTGCCCATAAGCCCGCCCTTCGCGCGCGCCACACCGCCGCGCTGCGCAGCAGTGGCGACGGTGTGTGCATCATCGACTATGCCGATGGCTCGGTCACCCACGCGCCCCACGTCGTGGACCAAGACGTGGTGGCCTTCGCCGTGGCGGTGCCCGGGAACACTGCGGAAGAACAGTCACAGGCAATTGACGCCATCCGCCAGCGCCAGCAGTTTATCGATGATGCTTGCCATTCCTTCGGCACAGAGTCGCTGCGCTTATTGCCCGATGCTCAACAACGCGTGGTGGAGTGGCTCAAGGCGGTGCACAAGGTCTACGGCGAGGAGGGCCGCCCCAGCATCAATGCGGCTACTGAGTGGATGGCATTTTATGAGGAAGAGACCTCCCGCGTGGAGCACTTCGTGCGCTACCTGCGCTCGCACCGCCGCAACGAGCTTTTCCCCATTGTCTTGCAGTCGCAGGCCTCGTTAACCAATATTTATGGTTTCGATTCCGCAGAAAAGCTCGCGGAGCTGGTCACGGTCCGCGGCGCGGTGGCCGCGCGCTCGGCGCATGCGGGGCTATCTAGCGCTGTTATTGCCTATGTCCCCAGCAACCGCGCGGAAAACTTCGCGGCAGATCTGGC
Organism: Corynebacterium sp. KPL1824; assembly: GCF_000478095.1. Lineage (NCBI taxonomy): Bacteria > Bacillati > Actinomycetota > Actinomycetes > Mycobacteriales > Corynebacteriaceae > Corynebacterium > Corynebacterium sp. KPL1824. Next base: position 562,559 of record NZ_KI515750.1, read on the forward strand.
AGATGATGGCTTCCTGCTGGTGAAGCTGGCCGCTGGCGAGCCCGCCAAGGTAGAAGATTAAGGGCGAATGAGCCGGCCTATAAGCCGGATTCTGTCTAACCGCAGCGCCCCATTAAGCGGAACGCCGCGCGGCGAACATCCATCTAGACCAACCGTTGCCAGTTGGTTCCAGCAGCTACCTTCAGGCTCGGGCGAGCAGCCTTAAAACGCCTGATCGGGCCCTGCAACGTGGCAGGGCCGTGATGCCTTGCTCCCGGTGGGGTTTACCCAGCCACCGCCATCACTGACGATGCTGGTGCGCTCTTAACGCACCGTTTCACCCTTACCTTGTGTCCCCAACTTGAGCCGAAACGCAAGTGGAGGCACAAGGCGGTCTACTTTCTGTTGCACTTGCCCGCGGGTCACCCCGGGTTGCCGTTAGCAACCACCGTGCTCTGTGGAGTCCGGACTTTCCTCGACTTTCACTTGCGCCCACCAGCTGTCAGCACAGTTTGTCAGCCGCGATCGCCCGGCCGGCTCATTCACCCGCTCCATCTTCGTCGATAGCCGCGCACCTGTGCAAATCTGCTGGAACACTCTGCAAGGCGCTTAGTCGTAACGGATGACTTTTCGTCCATCGATGCTGCCGTCGTGCAGCTGTTTGAACACGTCGTTGACATCGTGAATGCTGCATTCGGTGACATCTGGTTTCACCTTGCCGCGCGCATAAAAATCAATGGCCTCGGCCAGGTCTTGACGCGTGCCGACGAGCGAGCCACGAATTGTCAGCCCCTTCAGCACGATGTCGAAGATGGACGCCGGAAATTCCCCTGATGGCAGGCCATTGAACACGATGGTTCCGCCGCGTTTAGCCATCTCGATGGCTTGCCCGAAAGCATCCGGGTGCACCGCAGTCACCAGCACTCCGTGGCTGCCACCGTCAGTAAAGTCCTGCACCGCCTGTACCGGGTCAACTTCGCTGGCGTTCACGGTAAATTCTGCGCCGTGGCGCTTGGCCAGCTCCAGCTTGGAATCGGAAATATCAACGGCGATAACCCGCATGCCCATCGCGTCGGCGTATTGCACCGCCAGGTGCCCCAGGCCGCCGATACCGGAGATGACGACATATTGACCGGGCTTGGTCTCGGTCATTTTCAGACCTTTGTATACGGTCACGCCTGCACATAGGATCGGTGCGACTTCTACCGGGTCGCTACCTTCCGGGATGCGTGCGCAGTAGCGTGTGTCAACGAGCATATATTCGCCGAAGCTTCCGTCGACGGTATAGCCGCCGTACTCTGCTTTCACGCAGCGGGTTTCCCAGCCAGTTAAGCAGGATTCACATTCGCCGCACGTCGACCAGAGCCAGGCGTTGCCGACAAGGTCGCCTTCGTTCACGAACTGTTCACCCGGCCCAAGCTTGACGACGCGCCCTACTCCCTCGTGTCCGGGGATAAACGGTGGTTCTGGTTTTACGGGCCAGTCACCTTCTGCAGCGTGCAGGTCGGTGTGACAAATCCCGGATGCCTCGAGTTTCACGAGTGCTTGGTGCTCGCCGGGTTCTGGGAGTTTTTCTGCACGGACGGTGACATTAGGGCCGAATTCTTCCACGACTGCTGCCGTGAATTCCTTCGGTGTTGTGTGGACTGTGCGGTTCTGGTTGGTGTAGTCATTGCTTCTCCTCCTCTGGTTGGTGAGCTCAAGCAATGAGCTCTGGTTAATGAGCAAACTGCCGAATTTCAGTATAGAAACAAAATAATAAAATGTGAAGCAAGTCACTTATTGGGTATTGTTTTCATTTCGCTGCGCACCTGTCCTGCCATCAAGAGTGGCTGCACCTAACGCCCTCGGCGGCTTATAAGGCTCACCAACGAGGGGTTAGTACAAGCCGAACACGGTGCACACGGTGGAGGCAGTAAGCGAAAGAAAGGCAGCGGCAAAAACTGTAGCCGCTGCTTATCGAGTTCCCGGTACTAGCTGCGTAAAAACTAAGCTCACATCACCGTCAGCGCAGGTGCGCGGTTTCGTTCACGCTGAGTACCGCCGATGCCACCGGCGAGTTCTCGTCATAAAACTTGACGACGCCAATGCTGGCAAGATCCAAAAACAGGTGGCTAAACGTCGCTGGCCCAGCATTCAACGCCTGGCGGGTCAACGATTTAATCGGATTAACGTGACTGACCACAGCGATCGTTTTACCGGGGTGCTTGGCGACGAGTTCTTTTCGGAATTCCCGTACGCGGCGGTGCACCTGTGCGAGTGATTCCCCAGCTGGCGGTGCTAGCGACGCATCGGTAATCCAGGGATCGTGCAGCGCGGCATCGTCATCCTGGGCCTGTTGGAAGGTCAGCCCCTCCCAGTCGCCAAAATCTGCCTCGATCAACGCGTCGTGCGTTTCTACCTGGGCACCGGTTTTTTCCGCGATCTTTTTCGCCGTCACCTGGCAGCGCTGCAGTGGCGAGGACACCACCAGATCAATCTCGCCGCGTTCGGTCACGGCGGCAGCCGAAGCTTCTGCTTGCTGCATGCCGGTCTCGGTCAGCTCAATATCGCTGTGCCCGCAGTACCGGTGCTCAGCGGAGTAGGTCGTTTGCCCGTGCCGCACCAGAATCAACGTGGTCGGCTGGCAGGTCGCGCCCGTCCACGAGGCATGCGAGCCGGTGCTAATTTTCGCAGCGCCAGCATCCGAAAAAGTATCGGACACGGCCTGTTCATCAGCGCCAGCGGCAGTATCACCAGTGTCAGAATCATCGCCAGAATCATCGCCGCGGTCCACCACACCCGGCGCGTGGCCGGCGGCAGCAGCATCCATAGCCTCATTCGACAGTGCATCGGCTACTTTGTTGTCGTTTCGCCGCACCCAGCTCAGGTTCACCCTTCCGAGCTGCTGCATGAGCTTCTGCGCCTGTACACCCAGCTGCTTCATGTCTGGGTGTTTGATCTTCCAGCGGCCGTTCATCTGCTCGACGACCAGCCGGGAGTCCATATAAAAGTCGACGTCATCCGCGCCCAGCTCGACTGCAGCTTCCAGCCCGCGCAACAGCCCGTGATATTCGGCGACGTTGTTGCTGGCTTTCTTGCCGACGACATAGACGATTTCGCGCAACACCGTCTCACCATCGGCGGCGTAGACGACGGTGCCAGAACCTGCGATTCCGGGATTTCCGCGCGAGCCGCCATCGGCGTAGATGATGACCTTCATGATGCCAGGCGCACCAGGTAGGAACCACAGTCGCTGCATTGCGGCAGTTCATCGGCAGGCGCATTGCGCACGGCGTTTTTATCGGCGGGCGGCAAGACGATAAAGCAGCCACCGCAGGCCCGGTTGGCCTTAAACTGCGCGGCGCCGACGCCGTTTTCTTGCCGCTGCGCGTCGTATTCCTCGAGGACATCGGAGGGCAGCTGTTCGCGCAAATCCGCGATGCGCACGGCGGGGTCGGGCTGGTTTTCCGCGGCCTCCTGCGCCGCGTCGGCGGCGCGGCGCAGCATGTCCAGCTTGCGCTCGGAATCCGAGACGCGCGCGCCGTGGACGTCCAAGTTGGAGCGCAGCGCGTGGATCTCGTTGTGGGCTTCTTGTAGCTCACTCATTAGATCCGCGATGCGGGACTTGGTGGCGTAGAGATCGTGCTCGATGTCCTTGCGCTTTTCGGTATCCAATTCGGCACCGAGCTGGCCCTTGTCATCGCGTTCGCGCCGGCGCAGCTTGCGCTCATCGGCCTGGATGCGCAGGATTTCATTTTCCATGTCATCGACTGCCATCTGCGCGGAACCGGAGGCATCGAGCAAGCGCTTGTGTTCCTGCTGCGCCTTGTCGTATTCGACCTTTTCTGGCAGCTCTTTTTCCCCGCCAATGCCTTGCGAGCGTTCCAGGTTGGCCAATTCCAGCAGTACCGGCTGTAGTTCTTGCGATAGTTTCACTTATGACTCCTTTGGGTGCGCGGAGATAGTCCACGGATCAGTACGCAGGCTAATAATTTCCGTATCTAGTTCTAATGCTGCTTCTACGATATCGCTTGCTTGCGCCGTCCAGGGAAATTCGCTGGCCCAGTGGGCTGTATCGATGACGGCCGGTCCCCCGGCGCGCAAATGTTCGTCCACCGGGTGATGGCGCAGATCAGAGGTAACATAGACATCGACGCCCAGCTTCGCCGCAGCTGTAAGGAAAGAATCCCCGGCGCCGGATGAGACCGCCACGGTGCGCACGGTCTGCTCTGGGTCGCCCGCGGCCCGGATGCCCCAAGCGGTCTCCGGCAGGGCATTGGCCACCTGCTGCGTAAACTCCCGCAGCGTCATCTCGCGGGGCAGCTCGCCCACGCGGCCCAGGCCCAGCGCGGTATCAAGGTCGCCGCTTCCGGCCGTTTCCACGATGTCATAGGCGGGCACCTCATACGGGTGTGCCTCGTGCAGCGCTACAATCAGCGTGGACCGCAACGAGGCGGGAGCCACGAACTCCACCCGTACCTCGTCGCCGCGGTGCAGCTTGCCGATGTCCCCTTCTACCGGGTCCGCGCCCTCCTCCGGCTGGAATTGGCCTGCGCCCGCGATATCGAAGGAGCAGTGCGAATAGGCGCCGATGTGGCCCGCGCCGGCATCGAAAAGCGCCTGCTTGACCTGCTCCGCACTGCCAGTAGGAATATGCACTCCCCACTTATCGATGGTCTCTGGGGCCTCCGGCACGATGGGCCGGCCCGGAGTAATGCCCACGAGCTCCGCGAGCTTATCGTTAACCCCTGGCCGGGCCTTATCGGCGTTGGTGTGGGCGGCAAAAAGCGCCACGCCATTTTTAATTAGGGTGTGTACGACCTTGCCCTTGGGCGTATCGGCCGCCACGGATTCCACGCCGCGCAGTAGCAGCGGGTGGTGGACTACCAACATATCCGCGCCGAGCTCAACCGCGCGGTCCGCAACCTCTTGGGTGCAGTCCAAAGCAAAGGCGACGTTGCGCACCTCGTCTGCGGGATCGCCGCAAATAAGGCCTACGGCATCCCACTTTTCGGCCAAACGGGGCGGATAGGCCTGGTCCAAAACGCGGCGCACATCGCCCACTCGCACAGCAGACATGGGGATACTCCTTTATGCTCGATTCTTGTAAATTACGCTAGTGCTATATCCTGTCTCCCGCACTACAGTACTATCTGCGCAAAGGGTTTTCGCATGACTGAATCTTCTTCTCACTCGGGTCTCTACCTCGTCTTTGTGTGTACCGGCAATATTTGCCGCTCGCCCATGGCTGAAATCATCGTGCGCGATGAAATGGAAGATGACATGCTCGATCTCCTCGCCACCGTGGATTCCTGCGGGCTCGGCGGCTGGCACGTGGGGCAAGGCGCGGATGAGCGGGCCGTGGCAGAACTGCGCCGCGCCGGACACGATGGGGCATCCCACCGCGCATCCAAATTGGGCGAAGAGCACATGGACGCCGATCTCTTCATCGCGATGGATTCCGGGCACTATGATTCGCTCATCGATCTGGGCATCGACTCTGACAAGGTCCGCCTGATGCGCAGCTTCGATCCCAATTCCCCGGAGGGCGCCGAGGTCGCAGACCCCTACTACGGCACCGAAGAAGACTTCGAAACCGCGCGCAAGAATATCGAAGCCGCCGTCCCCGGCCTGCTGGATTGGATTCGCGAAAACCACGACTAGACTTGGGGGCATGCTAAAGACGTTCCTCAAGCCTGGCTGGGTGCTCATGCTGCTTTTCGTAGTGGCATTTTCCTACCTGGCCTTTAGTGTCCTTGCCCCATGGCAGTTGGGAAAGGACGATGACATTGTGGAGCGCAATGAAAACATCACCCACGCCTACGAGGCCGATCCGCAGCCGATTGACCAGGTCGTAGACGATGATGGGGCCATCTCTGGCGATGAATGGTCCCGCACCACTCTGAAGGGCCACTACCTGCCCGAGGATGAGGTGCTACTCCGCCTGCGCCCCGCCGGTTCCGGCCCGTCCTATCAATCCTTGGTTCCTTTCCGCACCGATGCGGGCCTGACCATGCTGATTAACCGCGGTTGGGTCAGCGCCGAGGAGGGCAATGCGGTGCCGGATATTCCGCCCGCCCCCTCCGAGGAGGTAACGATTACCGGCATGGTGCGCTCGAATGAGGCCGAGCACAAAACCGCCCCCATCACGCAGGAGGGCTACCAGCAGGTCTATTCCATCCACACCGAGCAGGTGGGCTCGCTTATCGGTGCTGACTTAGGCCAAGACTATATCCAGCTCTCCGAGGACCAGCCGGGCGTCCTCAACGCCATGCCCATCCCGCAGCTCGACCGCGGCAACCACCTTTCTTACGGCTACCAGTGGATTGCCTTTGGCATCATGGCCCCGCTGGGATTGGGCTACTTTATTTGGTCCGAGATTCGCGAGCGCCGCCGCCTGCGCGAAGAAGAAGCCGCCATGCAGGCCCTCGACGCCGACGCGGAATCGCTTCCCAGTGCCCCCATGTCCAGCTCCACTACCAACCGCGAACTTGACACCGATGCCGCTGCCGAGCCTGAGCCACGCGATCCCGCCGGATCTGCGGACTCTGCGCAACAACGCGCACAGGATTCGCGTTCTACGTCGGACACCCATTCCGCTGCGCTGCGCAACCGCTCCCGCTACGGCGATTCCAAGCCGGACCACTATGCCAAGCTGAAAAAGCGCCGCCGCGAGCGCTACTGACCATATTCGTTGGCCAGTTCAGGGCCCCTCGCCTAGGGCCCACTTTTGTCACAAGCGACAGCCTTCTTCGCTTTGAGGCAACACGAGAAGAAAAGTTCGAATTGATGCAGCCAGTCGTCCACATCGCCGATGATTCGGACGGAGCTGAATAACTTGTCTCCGGCACGGCGAATCCTGCCGCATGTCGCGCACGGATCCTCTTTATGCCTCTACTCGAAAACCCAAAAAATCGAATAAATGGACCAGACACCACTGCACATGTCCGCCATAGCTGTCAAAATCGAGTCATGTCTGTTGAAGCTAGGGCCCTCTCACTGAGACGGTTAATGCACAATTCTGCGGCGGTACGACTGCTTGCGGCTGATAACGCGCCGGTAATTTTGGCGCTGATTGCAGAGTACTTCCCCCGCGGTACCCGAGCACGGCCAGCAGCGGAGGTATACAAGTTGATGGTCACTGATTTTGAGATTATTGCCAACGATTTTGCTATGCCCCGTACACCCCAGAGTTACTGCACGGACTGGGTAAAAGCAGGATGGTTGGTGAGAAAGTCAGGTAAAAGTTCACACGGCGAGACGTTGGAACCAAGCGAAGACGCGCTTTCTGCTCTAGAGGCCATCGAGCGGTGGGAGTCACCGGTATCTGCAGTCACAGCATCGCGGGTGGAATCCATTAGCTCGGCCCTGCAACGGTTAGCAAGGGACACGAATAAAGATATCGCCAGTCGCGTTGCCAGTCTTGAGGCTGAGCGCAGCCGCATTGACCAAGAAATTGAAAAGGCACGTTTAGGACAATTCGAATCCTTAACCTCAGCAGAAACAGAAGAACGTGTACAAGACGTGCTTAATATGGCAATGGCGGTACCGAGCGATTTCGCCCGAGTGCGCCACGAACTTGAAGCCCTCAATCATCAACTACGCCGGCAGCTTTTAGAGCCAGAGGGATACCGCGGCGATGTGCTCGAAGAGATCTTTACCGGAGTGGACCATATTGCTGAATCTGAGGCTGGACGCAGTTTCCGCGGATTCTATTCCCTCCTTATGGATAGGGAACGCAGTGCATGGTTGGATCAGTGGATAAAAGAAGTTCTAGAAAGCGATGCCGGGCAGGAGCTAGCGCCAGAAAAGCGCCAACACCTGCGAAATCTTTTCCGCGATATGGAAGACACGAGTTTCGATGTCAACCAGACGATGACCGGCTTGGCGCGTAGCTTGCGCAACTACGTTTCCTCAGAGCAATTCGCAGAAGACAGGCGCATGATTGAGCTCCTGAGAGAAGCACGCGGCATGGCCATTGATGCCGCGCAGATCTCTGAGCTCAAGGCCTTTCACCGAATGGAAACGCCGCTGCAGCGCATCGGTATGTCCATCCATTCCGTTTCGCGCATTCGCTTAGCCAACCCAGGCCGAGAGGTAGTAGAGGAATCACCAGAGGCATTCCAGCCAGGCGAGGAAAACGCAGAAGCATTACTCGAGCTCGTGCGCGAATCAGAGATTGATTTTGAAGAGTTGCACGAAATGATTCGAAAGGCCGTCGATAAGGCGGGACCGTCCACCATTGGCCAAGTATTGCAGGCCTACCCTGCCACGCAGGGCCTGGCTAGTGTAGTGGGTTTGGTGCACATTGCGGATCAGGAGAGTGTCTAATGGTTTGTGTGTGGGAACCCAACCCGCATAAGGAGATGGACCAGAGTGACTGTTATGGCGAGACGAGATCCGGCTGATAAGGCCAAGATTGATGCGATTGAACAGAAGCTTCTTGCTAACCCAGAAATCGCGAAACTGATTGATGACCTAGGCACGGGTTGCGTCCCTTAGTGTGGTGTAACGCTTGCTGATGGTGAGCCCCGGAAATAGTGGGGCGGTCACCGTCAGTTAACCTTTCGACTCAACTACCACATCTCACCGAAAGGCATATGACGATGACCGCTGCACCACATTCTATCGACCCGGCAACCTACTTGGATGATCTGCTCGCTCAAGCCTCCCCTGACTTGATGCGCCAGATGCTGCAAGGGTTTATCAACCAAATCCTCTCCGCCCAGGCCGACACCGTCTGCGGCGCCGAATACGGCGTTGCCTCCACCGAACGCGTCAACCACCGCAATGGGTACCGCCACCGCGACCTTGACACCCGTGTCGGCACGATCGATGTCGCAGTACCGAAACTGCGCCACGGCGCATTCTTCCCGGACTGGTTGTTAGAACGCCGCACGCGGGGCAGAACGGGCTTTATCGACCGTCATTGCAACCTGCTACCTCAAAGGGGTTTCCACCCGCAGAATGAACGACCTGGTAGCCACGTTGGGTATTGCCAACATGTCGAAATCCCAAGTTTCACGCATGTCAGAAGAACTCGACGAGATGGTCGCCGATTTCAAAAACCGTCCGCTCGATCCCGGCGGCTACGCCTACCTGTCCTGCGACGCGCTGACAATCAAAGTGCGCGAAGGCGGCCGTGTGGTCAAATGCTCAGTGCTGCTTGCCACTGGGGTCAACGCTGACGGGTATCGCGAGATGCTTGGCATGCATGTCGCCACCACGGAATCCAACGCGTCGTGGAAAGGCTTCTTCCACGACCTAAAAGCCCGCGGACTTACCGGCGTATTCCTTATCACCAGTGATGCCCACGAAGGCATCCAGCACGCCATTTCCGAAGTGCTACCTGATGCGTCGTGGCAGCGCTGCCGCACCCATTTTGCGAAGAACCTTTACGAGAAGGTCCCGAAGACACAGTGGCCTATGGTCTCTGCAATGTTCCAGACCATCTTTCAACAACCAGATGCCCAATCCACCTGGTCCCAAGCCCGTGAGGTAGTCGATCTACTAGAGCCGAAGTTCCCGCAAGTTGCGACCTATCTGGAGGAATCACTCGATGAAGTATTAGCGTTTACCGCAGCCCCGAAGTCGGTGTGGTCGAAGGTCTGGTCGAATAACCCCACAGAACGGTTAAACCGGGAGATCCGCCGGCGCACCGATGTTGTGGGCATCTTCTGGAACCGTGAATCCATCATCCGGCTTGTCGGTGCGGTCCTAGCCGAGCAACACGACGATTGGATCCAACAAAAACGCTACATGTCACTCACCGCACTCGAACACACCAGACACCTCATGCACCGCACAGGAGACGCCAATGGTGACCACAACCAGCTAACCGCCTGACCTCAAACACAGAACTGAATACCGAGCCGAAAGCACAAACGGCTACACCACTACACGGGACTTGACCCTCGACGCTGCGGGCTTCAGCATCCTCAACGCCGTGCGCGCCCACGTCCCCCACACCACATTTCTGCTCATGGATACTGCGACCGTAACTGCGTTTAGGCACCTCGCTGTCCCTGACCCGGGCGACGGTTCGGCCACCCTCACTCACCTCACCACCGAAGAGCAGGAGGCCTACCGTCTACTCTTCACCGAGGGCAGGCTACGCATTGAGCAAGAGCGAATCCCTTTCACACACGCGAGCGATGCTGTCCACCACAAGCTAAATTGAGCTAACGTCCAAAATTACGCCCGGAAAACCAAAAAGTTGGGCTACCACGTAATTGACCCCGAAACCGGTACACAAATTAGCTCTCAGCATTGTCTGGGCCTAATACAAATACTTAGGTAACATTCGAACATATACTTCAATCTTTCATTTGGAGACGCCTTTGCCAGATCGGATTCACCCTTCCCTATTACGTATTTTCCAACGCTCGACACCTGATGACACCATTGCCTTCGTCGACGAAAGCTACGTTGCGCCGGAGGAGGGCTTTTCAGAATCTTTCTACATCCTGGTCGGCACAGCCATCAAATTCGAACACCTTAATAGCGCTCGGAGTCTCCTCAGGGAGACTGCGCAGTCGAACTATTGGCATACAACTGAATCGATGCGTAGTTGTGACGGCCGCAAGAAAGTCGAAGAAATGCTCAAGCTATGCGATAACTTTGAGGATTTGCAATATATAGCCTGCCTTCGGCCACTGCAACGAAATCAGGATATTGAGCACGCTCGCCAAGATTGCCTCGAACAGCTCATTACGGCACTCACCAAGAACGAGCCTTCTCTGAAAGGCATAATTCTCGAAGCACGCCGCTCTCAGTCAGATAACGATAAAGACAGAAATACCCTCAAGCGCATGCGAAAGAAAAAGTTACTGCACCCGGGAATCAATTTGGCATGGGTTAGCCCTGCCGATGAAACTTGCCTTTGGATTCCGGACCTCGTCGCTTTTACATACAGGCGCACTTTTACCCACGGAGGACAAAGCACATTTCTATACCACAAGTACTTGGGAGAGCATTGCAAAATTCTAAAGGTAACTCCGAAGCAACGATCTCCGAAGCCGAGCCGAAATTGACGATAAAATGACCCTCACCTGCCAGTAGCTTCGGTGAGGGTCGAGCGGCTGTACATGATGTAGGGCCGCTCCTGCTATGGATTATGCCCTACCAACCTCTTTAGAGTCAATAGGAGCTCTATAGACGCATCATGACGCAGTTGGTCAAGTCCGGTGGAGTGGTGTATCTGTCCTTTCTGAATCTGTGAATCGGGGGACAGTGTCAGGGTCGGTGTTGGGGTCCGGCTCGGGGTTGATGTTGGCTCATTAGGAGGCTGCCTCGATGGTGTCTTCGTCGTTGGTGTGGATGGTGTTGGTAGCTATCAGGCGTCGGGTGTGTTCCAAGCTTGCTAGTGACATATAGCGTTTCTGCTGAATCCAGTCGTCATGCTGTTCAGCTAGTATCGCGCCGACGAGGCGTATGATAGCTGCGCGGTTGGGAAAGATTCCTACAACGTCGGTACGCCGCCTGATTTCACGGTTCAAACGCTCCGTTGGATTATTGGACCATACCTTCGTCCATACAGCTTTGGGCGTGGTTGTAAACGCGAGAATCTCATCTAATGATTCTTCCAGGTAGTCAGCTGCGTCGGGGAAACGCTGCGTGCAGAAATCTACGACTTGGCGGGCTTGGTCCCAGGTAGCTTGCGCGTCGGTTTGCTGGAAGATGGAGTGAAACATTCCCGATAGTGTTGTCCACTGGCGTTTTGACACTTTTGACGACAAGTTCTTAGCAAAATGTGTCCGGCAGCGTTGCCAACCTGCAGTAGGCAGTACTTGACCAACAGCTGCTTGGATTCCTAGGTGCGCATCGCTGGTGACGAGATAGACTTCGCCAAGACCACGGGCTTTGAGGTCTTGGAAGAATCCGGTCCATGATTCCACGGATTCTGATGTTGCGACCTGCATGCCTAGTAGTTCACGGTAGCCGTCGTTGTTAACACCGGTAGCGATAAGCACACTGGTTTTAACGACCCGTCCGCCTTCGCGGACTTTCATGGTCAACGCGTCACAGGACAAGTAGTAATACGGTCCTGAATCCAGTGGGCGGGCTCTAAAGTCAGCGACCATCTCGTCAAGTTCTTTGGCCATGTCAGAAACTTGTGATTTCGACAGATTGTTAATACCCAGCGTGGCCACCAAATCATTCATGCGTCTAGTGGAGACCCCTTTGAGATAACACGTGGCTATCACGGTAGTCAGGGCTCTTTCGGTGCGTGTGCGCCTTTCTAAGAGCCAGTCGGGAAAGAATGCGCCGTGACGTAGCTTCGGGATAGCAACATCAATGCTGCCTACCCTGGTGTCTAAGGAGCGGTGACGGTAGCCATTGCGGGTATTAGTCCGTTGTGGAGATACCGTGGCGTAATCAGCGCCGCAGACCGTGTCAGCCTGAGCTGAAAGTATCTGGTTAATGAAGTCTGTCAGCATCTGGCGCATCAAGTCTGGGGAGGCTTGGGTGAGCAATTCTTCCAGATACGCAGTGGGATCGATATGATGGGGGTTAGCGGCCATCGCGGTTATATTCCTTTCGAGGATAGGTTGAAGTTGATTCGAAAGGTACCCGTGATGGTCGCCTTATTGTGCACCGGCACGAGGCTTACCACGGGTTACAGATACACCACACTAATGGACGCAACCACGCAGTTACATGCGCGCTGGCGGAGTTAGTCAACAAATCCCTGTTTACCCAGGCGGTCTAGATAGGAGTTCCAATCCTCAAAAACATCTCTCAAAGCATGAATCGGGTCGAAATCGATACCGCTGCAGTGCCTAAACTTTTGAAGGCTAAACGCTGCTGCACCGACCGCAATTGCAACCCGAATAACAATTTCAAAGGTTTCAACTGCATTCTTACGCCTATCTCTATCTTGGGATAATGCGAGTTCAATTTGTCTCACCACATTATGATGCACGGATCGATTGAACCGGCTGTACATTTCTCCGCCCTGGAAGCCGTCGAAATATTCTGCTACCAAATCTGTGTAGTTCAAGAGTTTCTGCGATTTCCCATCCCCCTGAGAAGCGAATGCCTGCTTCATCTTTAAATGATCTGCTGTCGCTTCGCTGTAGGGTGACTCATTATTCCTCCCACCCGAGTTTTTGTAACCGTTAACAACGACATTTACTGCACGTGCAGTCCTGATCCACGGATCTGCATCCTCATTCAAATACATCACCAATGCTGAGTTTTCTAAAGCCGACCTTGCAAGAATTGATGGCGTAAGCGGGTAGCGAATATCAGATTTCAGGAGAAGACCAATAGAATGCAGGATTCCACCTGCGGTTTGCAGCGAAGCCGCAGACAGGTCATCAGCTAGACGGGATATTTTCCATTTCTGTGCGCCGCGAATCTTCGGCTCAAATTCAATATCGAGAGAATCTGCCTCTTCTGTTGTAAGGAGCCTAGGAGAGCAAGCAATCTCGTAACGGTATGGGCGACGGCCTCACAATGGGCTCCAAGGCCCTTCAATGGAAAATATTGCTCGTACTCGGCAAATGAATCTTTCCTTGGCTTACCTCGCCTAAATACGTGCTCGACCTCTCTTCTCATGTATCTGTTTTAACAATTGGTGGAGTACACTTACCAAAGAGAAATAATCAGGGACTCAGCCTGCCTACAGGCCAACCCGTAGCCTGAGGAAACTCCACTAATGCACCCTTATTGATAAAAACGCGGATATTTATCAATAGGGGTGCGGGAGAGAACGCCCAATTTGTAAAATCGGCGATTTTTAACATTTAGGGTTTTCCGTTCAAGAGAGCGTGTCTTGCAGTTACCCTCGTTTGGTGGACACCCTATTAGTACGGATCTTGTGTCCGTAAGAGAGGATGTTCATTGTGAGTTCGTCAAGGAAGAAGTACACCCCGGAGTACCGGCAGGAGGCCGCCAGACTGGTCATCGAGTCTGGGCGCCCAATCGCTCATGTGGCTAAGGAAATTGGCGTATCGGCCACGATTTTAGGCAGGTGGGTCAAACTCGAGCGGGAACGCCAAGGCTCGGTAGATGGCCGCAGTGATGCCGATATACGAGCCGAAAATGCACGTTTACGTCGTGAGTTAGCTGAGGCCAAGATGGATAATGAGTTCTTGTCAAAAGCCACCGCCTTCTTCGCTTTGAGGCAACGTGATCGGAAAAATTTGAGCTAATGCAGCCAGAGCAAGGCGAACTACAGCATAAAAAGAATGAGCAGGTTATTAGAGGTTTCCCGTTCTGGCTACTATAAATGGCACAAGGCTCAAGCAGTACGGCTTCGCGGCGAAAATCAGCGTCAGCGTTTCTTAGACCGATTGGATGTTCTCATCCATGAGATCTGGGAGGAGTCCGACGAAGTCTATGGTGCTCCTCGTATTACTGCAGAACTGGCGGAGAAGGGCATCATGGTCAATCGTAAAACCGTGGCCAAGCGCATGCGGATGATGGGGATTGAGGGCATCTCACCCAGGGCGTTTGTTCCCGTAACGACGATTCAATCCAAGCGGAGGTCCACGCTTCCAGACCTGGTGAAACGCCTATTTGATCAAGGGCAGCTTAATCGAGTGTGGATGTCGGATATTACCTATCTACGCACGAGTGAGGGCTGGCTGTACCTATGCGTTATCCGCGATGGACACTCCCGCCGAGTCCTCGGCTGGTCCATGGATAGTGTGCAGGATTCTTACCTGGTTGAACGTGCACTGCGCATGGCTTACACCCTGCGTGGTGACGTACCCGATGGCCTGGTCTTCCACGCCGATCGTGGCACTCAGTTCACGAGTGAACAATTGTGGAATGTTTGCCAGCAACTAGGTAATGCTCAATCGGTCGGCCGTACTGGTGTCTGCTTTGACAATGCGATGGCCGAGTCGTTCTGGTCGACATTGAAGACCGAATTCTATGACCGGAGGAAATGGCGAACCCGTGACGAAGCCGGGAAGGCGGTGGCCCGCTGGATTGAGATTGTCTACAACCGGCGCCGTCGCCACTGGTCCATCGGGATGGTAAGCCCCGTCGATTTCGAAGCCCAGCTCGCTGATCAAAATGGTAATAAGAAAGCCGCTGCTTAACCCCTAAGCGGCTTAACTACGTGTCCACGATTTGCGGGCAACCCCACCTCGAAGTCTGCTTGGTTCTTACGAATTGTTTCCAGTACGTTCTTGTGCTGAATCCCAACGCCATCGGAAATAACCTCCGAGGTGGTGGCTAGGGTTCCGTCAGTGTTGGCATGAACCAATTGATTGTTCATTGTGGTAAACTCCTTATCGATTGATTGTCTTTGGCTCGGTGTTCTGGCACCGGGCCTTTTCTTATGCGACGACTTCGACCTTCGGTACGTACTTGATGCCTGAAAGCTCCGACCCTGCGGCCTTTAGGAGCTTGATTGCAGTGGTGAACTGCAATTCCTTTCCTCGACGGGCGCGTTGCACAGTCCCGGCGGAAAGATTCAGTTGTGCGGCAAACTTTTCGTCGGAGGTGACTCCGAAGCGCTTGCGTGCTTCATCAATGACCTCGGGGCGAAGAATGTAGTGGCCATCCATGCGTGGCTCCTTTCTATCCGAGTGGCGCATTGTGCGCTACATGAATCATTATGAACCACTTTGATTCGAGTTGTCAACAAGCAATTACAAACGTGTTAGTTTTTCCAGCTCACACGGCATGAATCGATTTGCGCCGTGTGTGTAAATGGCGCATAATGATTCACATGACAGAGCACAAGGATTGGTTCGCAAACCTCACCCAGAACGCGTCCGGGCGAGCGGCGGCAGAGCTTGCTGACATCGCCCCCGCAACGATGAACCGGCAACTCGCCCGCAACACCCTCAGCGCAGAGACCGTCATCGCTTTGGCCCGCGCCTACGGCCGTTCACCAGTACGTGCCCTCCTAGAAACCGGCTACCTACTTCCCGAAGAAACCGGCATACCCTCCCCTGACGAGTTACTTCAGTCCCTCAGCGACCAACAGGTAGTCGCAGATGTAGCACGCCGCATCGATAGCGAGCCAGCCCACTGGCTAGGAACCTTTGGTGAGGTCATCGAACGCGAGGGCACCCTACATCTCACCCCCGTGTCCGACGCGCATGCTTCACTTCACGATGACGATGATGACGGTATCCTCCGCGAGTTTGACTACTCCCCCGACGAATACGCCGCCGACTCATCACCCAACGAGCAAGAAGAACGCGAACGGCGAGGAGAAGATTTAATTGACTAAACAGCCGAAAACCCTCTCAACGAACCAGGGCGAATTTGTCATATACACCACCGAAGATGACAAAACCGAAATCCACCTCAAACTCGTCGAAGAAACCGTATGGATGACCCAAGCAGAAATGGCAGAGCTTTTCGACATCAGCAAGTCAGGAGTTAGCGAACACCTAAAATCCATCTTTAATTCCGATGAACTTCTCCGTAATGAGGTCGTTCGGAAATTCCGAAAGGAACGAGGTCACGGCACCCAAGGACGGCGTCTAGAACACTACAACCTAGACGCCATCATGGCGGTCGGCTTCCGGGTCCGCGGACCCCGCGGCGCGCAATTTCGTACATGGGCTACTGAAGTTCTCAAAGAGTACCTCATTAAAGGGTTTGCCATGAACGATGAAAAACTGAAAAACCCCCTCGGGGTCGATTACTTTGATGAGATACTCGCCCGCATCAGAGACATACGGTCCAGCGAAGCACGTCTCTACCTTGAATTACGAAACATCATCTCCCTAGCCGACGACTACGACGCAAAGTCAAAGCGCACAAACTTTCTATTCGCCACAATCCAAGACAAACTGCACTACGCCATCACAGGAAACACTGCCTCTGAAATCATTGCCACTCGTTGCGACCCCACCTCAAACAACCTCGGTCTCACCAGCTGGAAAGGGAAACAAGTACGCAAAAATGACATCACAACTGCCAAAAACTACTTAACTGATGATGAACTACGCCGCTTAAACTTTCTCGTCTCAGGCTTTCTCAATTACGCGGAAGACCAAGCAGAACGACGCAAAGTTATCCACATGTCAGACTGGATAAAGAAAGCCGACCAATTCATTGAGTTCAACGACTACGACCCACTTCAAGACCACGGGCGCATAAGCCGAGCTCAGGCCAACGCTGCTGCGGAAGAACGATACGAACTCTTCAACCAAAGTAGAAAGCAACTTGAGCACGCTCAAAACGAACAAGAATTATTAGCAGCGCTGAAAAAGGCCGACCGAATTCTCATAGATCAACGTCGACGTCTTCAGCCACGCAGAAGGAGTGAAGGCTCTGCTAAATAACGCGCTTGCTCTTATTCAGGCCGCTGAGGCCCGAGGCTACCGTATCCGGTGGCACAGGGGCGGGCCAAAAGCGGCATGGGTGCCAGGCCAGAACGCAATCACCGTGCAGATAGGCATGGATGACGTCACCACCCTATGCTCCCTAGCCCACGAACTAGGCCACGCGCACTACGGTGACCCACCCGGCCACCACGGCGCCCACGAAATCCGCGCAGACCGCTTCGCCGCCCGGCTACTCATCTCCCCCACCGAATACGCCACCGCTGAAGCAATCTACGGACCACACCCAGCCACCCTCGCCAACGAGCTAGGCGTCACGGTCAAAGTCCTCAAAACTTGGCAAACTCTCTACGAAAGGACAGCAGCATGAAAAAGCTACTCCCAATCCTCACAGCCACCACCCTCATCGTCACCGGATGTAGCAACGCTGATACGCAACAGGAAGAAACGAAAACTGTAAACGTCGCCGGCCAAGACTGGGACTGTCTAGCCGTTCCAGATGAAACGATGCAACGAATCATGGACGGAGACAAGCGAGGAGATGGCACCCACGCCACTGTGGACAAAGCAGTCATGGTCCAGGGCAAGGACAATAACTTCATTGTTGCGAACATTACCTGGGAAGGTGAAGATGAGCCGTTCGCCGCTGATTTCACGGCGCCTATAGACGGTAGTGGCCCGATTACTTCTGCTAGCCCCGGAACCGCCACATTATTCAACTGGCCGGAGACCCCCGGCGGGCCATACGACGGCACCAACGCCGCAAAGAAATGCCTAGGATAGACCCCCAAAAACGAACTCAAAGCCACCCAACACATCCTCAAAACTTGGGAAACTCTCTACGAAAGGCAAGCAGCCTAATGACCCTCCCCCTAAAAAGTGAATGCGATTTCCGATTCGCATACCGCGCAATGTTCCGATCTAACTAGGGGAAATACACAAACCCCCAGCTAACGCATGCGCGCGGACGCCGCCCTGAAACTGCGTGATATTATACGGATATGGAAACGCATAGAGGAAAGCTACCCAAACCAGACCCCAGAAAAATTGCAGCCCAAATCGCCGCAGATAAACGGTGGGGCAAAGAGATCGAACGCGCCACGCACCAAGGCATCATCAATATCGCAGACACCTCCCTCGACTGCTACGTATTAACAGATGGACGACGAATAATAAGCCAAACATCAATCATGTCGATCCTCGGAAGATCCCAATCCAGCGGTCGCCGCACACGCAACGACAATCGGCCTCCATTTCTGGAGGCAAATAACCTCCTGCCATACATCACACCGGAACTCAAAGAACAACTTCAACGAGTTCAATACAGAGTAGGCGACGAAAAACAAGAAAAAAGTGGATACAACGCCGAAATCCTCCCCCGCATCTGCAACGTATACATGGACGCAGAAGAAGATGGAGTTCTTACCCAAAACCAGAAACCAGCAGCTGAAGCGGCCCGAAAAGTCATTAAGGCTCTCGCTCTCGTTGGAATTACGGCACTTGTTGATGAGGCCACGGGCTACCAAGAAACGAGGGCAAAAGATGAACTGCAACGACTACTCGACGCCTATATTGCAGAAGAGTTCCGACCATGGGTGCGCCGCTTTCCTGAAGCATTCTTCCGCGAAATCTACCGCCTCCAAGGCTGGAAGTTTGTCCCAGGAAACCACCATCATCCACAGTACGTTGGGCACTTCATCAACAAATACATCTACGAGCACATGCCGGAAGGGGTCCTCGAGAGACTGCGCGACTTAAACCCCAAGAATGAACAGGGCAACCGCGCAAGAAAACATCACCAACATCTCACTGAGGACACCGGAGTTGCTCACCTAGAGCGTCAGGTAGCAAAGGTTATAACCATCATGGAGATTTCTGAGGATAAGGTTCAGTTCGATGCTCTGTTCAATAAAGCAATGAGCAGGAGCAAACCAGTTCAAGAAATGCTCGAATTTTGAAAAATCCGCCCCTGGCGCCTGTCGTATAGAAGTAGAGGGACCAAGGGCGGGGACCACAAAACCCAAACGGGCTTGGAAACGTCGCCCGGGGTGCTTTCTCAACCCTGGCTAACAAGGAGTAATCATAATGGCATCGATTAAGCCGTACAAGACAGCTAAGGGGCGGGCGTGGCGCGTGCAGTACCGCAGCCCTGACGGCAGGGATAGAACTAAGCAAGGTTTCCGCACGAAGAACGAAGCACAGGCCTGGGCGGACAAGAACGCCGTCCACATGAATGAACAGGACTGGATTGACCCCAACGCCGGGAAAGTCACTGTGGATGAACTTCACCCTGCATGGTGGGCAACTCTCGCTCCACGCAAACCCAACTATCGCCGCCAACTTAATTCCGCGTGGGAGCACCACGTTCGACACCACTGGGGGCATAGGAAAGTAAACAGCATCAAACCGTCCGAGGTGCAGGCGTGGGTGGGGTCGATAGAAAAACAGCGCCCTGGGCGCGAGTATGACACCACACCATCAGCGACCCTAATTTTAAACTGTCATGCGGTCCTCATGCAGATTCTTGAAGTCGCAGTCAACGACGGGCTGATACGTAAAAATCCCACCAAGGGGATAAAGTTGCCGAAGAAGCCCGGCCCGGTGAAGGTGTATCTCACTCAGGAGCAGCTTAATGCTTTGGTGCGTGAATGTGGGCCACGTGGTGACATTATCGCTGTGTTGGGTACGTGTGGCCTTCGGTGGGGTGAGTTGGCGAGGCTGCGGGTTCGGGATGTGAATGTTCTTCGGCGTCGTTTGACGGTGGCTCAGGCGATTGCTCGTGATGATTCTGGTGAATGGGTGCCGATGGAGCCTAAGTCATGGGAGCAGCGGACGGTGGTGGTTCCTGCGTCGATTATGCCGCTTATTGTGAAAGCTGTTGAGGGTAAGGGGTTGGATGAGTTTGTGTGGGAGCGCCCTTCTGGTGGGTGTTTGCGTCCGTTAGGGCATACGTCGTTCTTTGCTCATGCGGTGAAGAGGTGTGTTCAGAATGGGGTGATTTCGGACAGTCTCACTCTGCATGGTTTGCGGCATGTGGCTGCGGGGCTGATGGTGGCTTCTGGGGCGTCGGTGAAGGCGGGGCCTAAACGACAGGATGTGTTGGTGAAGTTATATGTTTAGCCGGTCTGGCGTGCTGGTATTAGGATTATTTCACTTATCCGGAGGGATAACGCAGCCTCGGACCTGAAATACCGCCGGGGGCATGCTGATGTGCTAGGCGCCGAGGTTCACGATGAATGGATGAGTAAGAATCATCCTCGATGCCCCGTCTGTAGCGGGGCGTGCACCAAACACGGAACGACGAGTACTGGGCGTCAACGCTGGCGATGCCGCACCTGCAAAGCCACCTTCACCCGCGCCAATGACGACGCAGTTCAAGCAAAATGGTTCCGCCTTTTTATCAGTTGGCTCACCTCAGGCCGCAGCCTGGCAGAGACCGCTAAAACCTGCGGTGTTTCAACGCGAACTCTGCAACGACGCTTCAAATCTTTCTGGCTCATCCAACCTCCCCGAAGCGTTGATAAGCAGCGAATATACGATCAAATCTTCATCGACGGCACTTACTTCAACACCAAGTGCCTAGTCGTAGTCGCCGATGCCAGCCATGTCATCAACTGGTTCTGGTGCACTAAGGAATCATCCTGGTCGTATATGCGCCTGCTAGACCCTCTGGCCCCACCACGACTTGTCACCTGTGACGGGCATTCAGGAGGGCTTAAAGCAGTAAGCCGCCTGTGGCCTGACACCGCCGTGCAGCGATGCATTGTCCACGTCAAACGCAACATTCAACGCGGCACCGGCCTTCACCCCACCTCCCCGATGGGTAAAGCACTGCGACGGCTTTCATTTGAGCTACTGGCAGTAAGCACTCTAGATGAAGCCGCTGAATGGACAGGCAAGCTACACCAGTTCGGCACCGTATTTAGAACTCAACTCAAAGCCCGTACCTACGTCAAAGACGTCCCCTTTGAGCAAATCCCGAAATCTAAACGCGGCAACAAAAAATGGTGGTACACCCACCATATCCACCGGGGTATTTACCTGGAGCTGAAGAAAATGAGCAGGAATGGTCACCTATTTTCCTATCTCATTCAAGCAGAACAAGGCCAGCGTCTAGAGCGCACGACAAACAGTTTGGAAGGTGGCGTGAACTCGCAAATCAAGAAACTGATGCACGACCACCGAGGACTGCGTGACGAGCAACAACGCCTCGCCTGCGACTGGTGGCTGTACCTACACACGCAACTGCCTGACGACCCCGTAGAGATCGCCAGGCAGCACAACTGGGGCCAGGACGCACTCGCCAAAGCACACACCCTAGCCAACCAGGAAACACAAGCCACCAGCGGCCATGAAGATGGCCGACCAGCAACTTTCGACAGCGCCATCGACACTGCCTACAACCACTCTATGGGAATACGTAAAGGCCACATACGCTAAACCCCTACCCCCACCAACACAAAATGTCGTTTAACTCGACACGCCGAAAAACAACACGTTTTGTCGTTTAACCCGAAGGCGGTGCAGAAGCAGTTAGGGCATAAGTCTGCCATGTTGACGTTGGATACGTATGCGGATTTGTTTGATGGTGACCTTGATGAGGTGGCGGGTCGTATGGATGAGGGGCTGCGCGGGTTGTCGTGGGGTGTGGCGTAGTTTTTCGGATGTCGTGGGTTTGTCGTGGAATTGAGTAAGACCCCTCTCCGATCTCTCGAAAAGGGGTCTGACCTGGTGCGGCCTGAGGGGATCGAACCCCCGACCTATTGGGTGTAAACCAATTGCTCTTCCAGCTGAGCTAAAGCCGCATGCGCCCTTGCGCTGTTATGTACAGTAGCGCAGGATTGTGAAGCTACACAAATCAGCTGGTGAAGGCTATTTTTTGGTGTAGCCGCGCTGTACAAGGCAGGAACCCTGCCACTCGCCAAAGCGCTCAGCTTTGGTCTGCACCAAGCCGGCTAGCTGCGCCGATTCGGAGATGAGACCAGGCTCGACGGTGCCCGGTTTTCCGGCACCCGGGGTCAGCAACCAGACGGAGCCATTGTCTGCAAGCGGTCGGCTGGCATCCACCAAACCGTCCACGAGGTCACCGTCTTCCTCGCGCCACCAGAGAAGGACTACATCGCACAGCTCATCATTTTCCTCTTCAAGGAAATCCTCACCGAGTACGGCTTCGATCGATTCAGAGATTGTAGTATCACAATCCTCGTCCCAACCAAGCTCTAGAGCGATTTGCCCTTCCTTGATTCCGAGCTTGACTGCAGCGTCAGCCACTATGCATTTCCTTCCTTATCCGGTGAATTCTTTCCCACGCCCAGCCCGTACTTGGCACGGAGGGCGTGTGTTATTACATGTAGTTTAACGTCCCAGGGCGTCTTTTACTTGCTATAGCACCCCTTTCCCCCAATTTGCAGGCCCTTTTCT
Organism: Corynebacterium sp. KPL1824; assembly: GCF_000478095.1. Classification (NCBI taxonomy): domain Bacteria; kingdom Bacillati; phylum Actinomycetota; class Actinomycetes; order Mycobacteriales; family Corynebacteriaceae; genus Corynebacterium; species Corynebacterium sp. KPL1824. The sequence continues at coordinate 585,205 of NZ_KI515750.1, forward strand.
GCTCACACCGGCGTCTGTTTTGTGGGACAACTAGCGCCGTTTAGGGGCCTACTACCCACATTTGCACGCTGGACGGGAGAAGCAAACCGCAGGTTATAGGGGGTGCATCGGAAAGCGCCGCGTTTTAGACAGCCTAGACTCCCACTCGCGATCTGGGAACGCGTATCGTAGGAGATAAACTCTGCAGACCCTTAATTAGGAGGTTTACATGGCCGAGAAGGACCCCGCCAAGGGCGATTCCAACTTCCCGCTTATCCGCGATGGTGTTGCATCGTACCTTCACGACAGCGACCCAGAAGAAACTCGCGAGTGGATGGATTCCCTCGATGGTCTGCTGGACCATTCTGACCAAGAACGCGCACGCTACCTGATGCTGCGCCTTCTGGAGCGCGCCACCGCCAAGCGCGTGGAGCTTCCCTCGCTGACGTCGACGGACTTCGTCAACACCATCCCCACCAACATGGAGCCGGAATTTCCTGGCGATGAAGAACTAGAAAAGCGCTACCGCCGCTGGATCCGCTGGAATGCTGCCATCATGGTGCACCGCGCGCAGCGCCCCGGCATTGGCGTCGGCGGCCACATCTCCACCTACGCGGGTGCCGCCCCGCTGTACGAGGTTGGACTCAACCACTTCTTCAAGGGCAAGGACGATCCTTCAGGCGGCGACCAGGTCTTCTTCCAAGGTCACGCCTCCCCGGGCATGTACGCCCGCGCATACATGGAAGGTCGCCTCTCTGAGGAAGACCTCGACGGCTTCCGCCAGGAAGTCTCCCTCGGTGAAGGCAAGGGTCTGCCCTCCTACCCGCACCCGCGCCTGATGCCATGGTTCTGGGAGTTCCCCACCGTGTCCATGGGCATTGGCCCGATGAACGCCATTTACCAGGCACGCTTTAATAAGTACCTGGAAACCCGCGGCATCAAGGACACCTCCAAGCAGCACGTGTGGGCTTTCTTGGGCGATGGCGAAATGGACGAGCCAGAATCCCGCGGCCTGCTGCAAACCGCTGCGCTGTACGAGCTGGATAACCTCACCTTCGTGATTAACTGCAACCTGCAGCGCCTCGACGGCCCAGTGCGCGGTAATACCCAGATCATCCAGGAGCTGGAGTCCTTCTTCCGCGGCGCCGGCTGGGACGTCATCAAGGTCATTTGGGGCCGCGGCTGGGACAAGCTGCTGGACAAGGACACCGAAGGTGCCCTCGTCAACGTCATGAACACCACCTCTGACGGTGACTACCAGACCTTCAAGGCTAATGACGGCGCTTATGTGCGCGAGCACTTCTTCGGCCGCGATGAGCGCACCGCAAAGCTGGTAGAAGACCTCTCCGATGACGAAATCTGGGCACTGCGCCGCGGCGGCCACGACTACCGCAAGGTCTACGCTGCGTATGCCCGCGCCCTAGAGAACAAGGGCTCCGGCAAGCCGACCGTCATCTTGGCCCACACCATTAAGGGCTACGGCTTGGGCCACAACTTCGAGGGCCGCAACGCTACCCACCAGATGAAGAAGCTGACGCTGGAGGATCTCAAGAACTTCCGCGATAAGCAGGAAATCCCCTTCTCCGATGAAGAGCTGGAAAAGGATCCCTACCTGCCGCCGTACTACCACCCGGGCAAGGACTCCCCGGAGATCAAGTACATGCTGGAGCGCCGTAAAGAACTCGGCGGCTTCCTGCCTGAGCGTCGCACGGACTTCACCCCATTGGAAGCACCTTCCTTGGACAAGCTGCGCTCCGTGCGCAAGGGCTCTGGCAAGCAGGAAGTGGCTACCACCATGGCCTTGGTGCGCACCTTCAAGGAGGTCATGCGCAATAAGGAACTGGGCAAGCGCATCGTGCCCATCATCCCGGATGAGGCTCGTACCTTCGGCATGGACTCCTGGTTCCCCACCATGAAGATCTGGAACCCGCGCGGCCAGAACTACGTGCCGGTGGACCACGACCTGATGTTGTCCTACCGCGAGGCCACCGATGGCCAAATCATGCACGAGGGCATTTCTGAGGCCGGTGCGGCAGCATCCTTTACCGCCGCCGCTACCTCGTATGCCACCCAGGGCGAGGCCATGATCCCGCTGTACATCTTCTACTCGATGTTCGGCTTCCAGCGCACTGGCGATGCCTTCTGGGCCGCCGGCGACCAGATGGGCCGCGGCTTCATCATCGGTGCTACCGCAGGCCGCACCACCCTGACCGGTGAGGGCCTGCAGCACATGGATGGCCACTCCCCTGTCTTGGCAGCCACCAACCCTGCGGTCATTTCTTATGACCCAGCCTTCGGCTTCGAGGTTGCACACCTGGTAGCCCGCGGCATCGAGCGCATGTACGGCGAGGACAACGAGCCGGTCATGTACTACCTCACCGTGTACAACGAGCCGGTCCACCAGCCGGCCGAGCCGGAGAACTTGGACGTGGAGGGCCTGCACAAGGGCATCTACCACTTCAATACCGCCGAGAACGGTTCCACCCCGGCCAATATCCTGGCCTCGGGCGTCGGCGTGCACGAGGCTCTTCGCGCACAGGAGATGCTGGCTGAGGACTACGATGTCAAGGCATCGCTGTTCTCCGTGACCTCCTGGAATGAGCTGGCCCGCGACGGCGCTCGCCGCAATAAGGAAGCGCTGCGTAAGGGCGAGGAGTCTTCCGAGGCATTCGCTACCTCCCAGCTCAAGGACTTCGAGGGTCCATTCGTGGGCGTCTCGGACTTCACCACCGAGCTGCAGGAGCAGATCCGCCCCTACGTCCCAGGTACCTACATCACCTTGGGCGCAGACGGCTTCGGCTTCTCCGATACGCGCGAGGGTGCCCGCCGCTTCTTCAACAACGACGCAGAATCCATCGTCGTCGCCGTGCTCGATGGCCTTGCCCGCGACGGCAAGATTGAGCGCTCCGTTGTGGAAAAGGCAGCCTCCGAGCTGAAGTTGGATGACCCAACTGCTCCTAATAGCGGCGAGTAATATCGCCCGCACCTCCACAACGGAGATGTAACTCAGGCGCTTCCGGCTTAGTGCTGGGAGCGCCTGAATTGTTTTCGGGCCAATCCACCCCTAACCAGTACCGCGTGCGCCTATTTCTTCTATGCCACGCGCCAATCGCTACTACACTGGGCACTATGGCAAATGACCTCAGTGCCCAATTGCAGGCAAAGTTTCAGGGTTCTGACCCAGATAAGGACCACGACCCGGATCGGGATACGCTGGGCGAGCTCATCGCCCTCATCATCAAAGTCACCGGAACCGAGGCCGAACTTGGCAGGGACAGCGCGCTTTCCGATGTCGGCGTGGAGTCCCTCGAGCTTATAGAGCTCACCGTGCGTGTAGAAGAGCTCTTTAAGGTGCGGCTTACTGAGGAAACAATGCTTAACTGCGAGACCATCGGCGATATCGCTGACTATTTGGAGGACCACCAATGATTTCTTACCTATCCGATATGGACGGCGTACTCATCAAGGAAGGGGAAATGATCCCCGGCGCCGATAAATTTATTCAGGCGCTAAAAGATAATGACATTGAGTACATGGTGCTGACCAATAACTCCATGTCCACCCCGCGCGACTTGGCGGCGCGGCTGCGCAATACCGGCCTGGATATTCCGGCCGAGCGCATCTGGACCTCCGCCACGGCTACGGCAAACTTCCTGGCCACCCAAGCCAGCTCCAGCAAGGCCTACGTCGTGGGAGAATCCGGCCTGACCACCGCCCTGCACGAGGCTGGCTGGATCCTCACAAATGATGACGCCGATTTCGTGGTCCTTGGTGAAACCCGCACCTATTCCTTTGAGGCGATTACCACCGCCATCAACCTCATCCGCAATGGCGCCCGCTTCATCGCCACCAACCCTGACGTTACGGGTCCCGCTCCCGAGGGCGTGCTTCCTGCAACCGGCGCGGTGGCCGCATTGATCACCGCCGCTACCCACCGCGAGCCCTACTATGTGGGAAAGCCCAACCCGGTCATGATGCGTTCGGCGCTTAACCACATCGGCGCACACTCTGAAAACACCGTCATGATCGGTGACCGCATGGATACCGATGTCAAGGCGGGCCTCGAGGCCGGCATGCGCTCCATTTTGGTGCGCTCCGGCATTTCCGATGACCGCGAAATCTCCCGCTATCCTTACCGCCCGACCGCCGTGTTTAAGTCGGTTGCAGATATTCCCGATAAGATCATGGATCCCTTCGCCGAGGAGGTATCCTAAACGGTTCCCCGCCGCGCGACCTAGCTCGTGCGGCTCGGCTTACTTGGCCGCGCTCGAGCCGATTCGCTCGAGCGCCTTAGCTAAAGCGCACCGTGGCGCTAAAACCATAGCGCTGCGCAAGGTAGCACACCGCGCTTTCGAGCGCGGCAAGCTCCGCTTCGGTTCCGGTGAGCACCTGGTGGCAGCCGATACCGACGCCAGAATCCATTCCCAGGCCCGTAGCCTCACCGCGCACGAGCGCCTCCATAGAGATCTCATCGCGGTACCACCGAGTGCACCACTGGGCGGTCAGCGGGTCATCGCCTGGGACGATGAACTCCGATTCGGTGCGAATGCACCGATCCATGGCATGCTCTACTTCTGGGCGCAACGCACGCGGCATCCCAGAAATTTTCAGCACACCAGTGACCACGATGGCCGCACCATTGCGGCTGGGCCACGTGTAGTTGGAGGCCGGTTGATCAACCGGCACTGTATTGACGCAAGTATTCATAGCCGATATCTCCCTCGACAAATCACCACTGCGATGCACACGCGTAGCGTACGGCGCAGTGCAAGACGAGCTTCGTCTTCCCCAACGAACTGTCTTTTGCGTCTGCACCCAATTTTCCTGCGCCACACCACCCTCTACAACCCTCAACTTTCACTTCAACCCCCGAGTTCTAAACCTCAACCCAAAGTCCAGACTGTGACTAAAGTGGCCAAAGAAATTGGAGTTACAACAGTGAAATTTGTGAGGTTTTCGCGCTTGAACTGTTTCCCTGAAGTAACTTCTTGACAAGAGTCAGACGCAGGGCAGCTACCAGTAGGAACAGTAACCTACAGTGCTCACACTCCACACCCGCAAAAGAAAACCGCGTCTCGCCCCCTAGAGGCAAAGAGCTCCGAAAAATCCTGCTCGAAAAGACCCCTGCGGGGGTAATCGGTCGCCATACTCCCCACACGCCCCTCCCTCTAGGAGAAGATCAGCATCCGTGGACAGATGGTTTATATAAATTTAATTTAGGGTAAGGAATAGTTTGACACGATCCCAGAGCCATGCTTATACTGAAATAAATTCAAACAATCCGGTTTGAACCCATCCCCAAAAAGAAAGGTACAACCATGTCTGGTCTGTCTTCTTTGTCCAACCTCGGTTTCAACCTCCTGTCCCTCGTTGACGGCATCTTCTCCCAGTTCCTGATGTTCTTCGAGGGCCTCTCCGGTCAGACCCTGTTCTAAATAGAACAGCTTAAGCTCCCCACTCCATTGGAATGGGGAGCTTTTCTCGTTTTCCCGTTAAAGGGATTTTGCGATGGACGCCTTATAGCGCCTGCCAGATCTTCGAATTGGTTTCATTCCACAGCGGTTTAGCCCAATCGCCAAACTCTCGGTCCGTCAATGCGACCATGGCGTAGTCGCCGGCCAGCCAGAGGTAGGTACCGGACATGCCGAAGTGCCCGGTGGCATCGGCAGGCAGGGCACCCATCCAGTGGTCTTTCTCGCCGCGGATCTCAAAGCCAAGGCCCCAGGTGCAATCCTTAAAGCTTCCGTAGCCTGGCACGATGCCGCGCAAGCCACCGAAATGAACGCGGCGCATATCGGCCACGGTGTTGGGGTGCAGGAGCTGCGGGTCCTGGACCTCGGCCGAAAATGCCGCGAGATCCTGCACGGTAGAAACCAGCCCGTGCCCTGCCGAACCCTCTAAGCGCGTGGAGGACATGCCAAGCGGCTCGCACACGCCTTCGCGCAGGTACTCCGCAAACTCGATGCCGGTGGCCTTTTCAACAATCTCTGCGGCCCATTCATAACCGGCAGAGGAATAGATGCGCCGCTCGCCTACCGGCTTTTGTTGCTCGCGCGAATCGAATTTCACACCTGAAGCGTGCGCGAGCAAGTGCTCTAGCGTCGCGCCTTCGGGACCAGCAGGTTGCTCTAGTTCTACCGCGCCTTCTTCAACCGCCAACATAATGGCGTAGGCGGAGACTAGCTTGGTTACTGATGCCACCGGAAACTCCCGGGAAACATCTCCTATTTCATCGAGAACATCGCCGCGTTTCAATAACGCGGCGGCGACATTGTCTACGGGCCACTGGCATAAAAGTTCTAACTCGCTCATGCCCACTAGCCTACTGGGACCAAGCATGGGCATGGCTGCGGTGGGAGAAGAAGGAAGTAGTTTTTAAAAAATTAGCGGGTGACTGTTAACGATCCATGCCTGCACGATCGATATAAAAAGTGAAAGACCCTTTTTCAAGGATATTTCGCACCTTACCTATCACTCGCGTTCTCTACTTCCCCCTTCTCTCTCCCTACAACTGCCGCGGACTATTTACTGGTCCGCGGCAGTCTTGTAATCAATGTAGCCGCGCTCGCCGCCGACGTAGAACGTTGCCTGGTCAGGCTCATTGAGCTCCAGGCCCTCTTCCCACCGGCGAACCAAGTCCGGGTTAGCAATGAGCTGGCGGCCCACCACGATGGCATCCACATAGTCGAGGTCCAGCTCGCGCTGTGCATCTTCCTTAGTGGTCACGGTACCAAAGCCATCATTCATCAAAACCTTGGTTTCACCATTGGCGCGGGCCTTCTGTGCCAAGGCCGAGATGAGCTCGCCTTCCGGCTCTGCGTGCAAGAAGGAGACATAAGCCAGATTCAACGGGGCGATGGCGTCCAGCAGTCCGCCGTAGGTGGCCAGCATATCTGCCTCATCGTCTTCGACAATGCCCTGTACGACGTGGGCCGGAGAAAAACGCACGCCTACGCGGTCGGCACCGATTTCATCCACGACGGCACGGATCACCATCTCTGGCAAGCGCCACCGGTTTTCGGGGCTGCCGCCAAATTCATCGTCGCGCTGGTTAGCCGACGGTGCCATGAATTCGTGCAGCAGATAGCCATTCGCATTGTGGATCTCAACACCATCAACGCCCGCGTCGACGGCTCGGCGTGCGGCGGCCCGGAATTCCTCAACGATGCGCAGGAGCTCATCGGCTTCTAGTGCGCGCGGTACCGGTGCATCCATCTTGCCGGCAAAGCCGCGAACCTGGCCGTCCCAATCCAGCGCGCTCGGGGCCTCTGCCTGGGCGCCATCAATGAGATCTGGGTGGCTGGTGCGGCCGCCGTGCATGATCTGCATGAACAAGACGCCGCCGTTGTCGTGCACTTCGTTGGCTACCTCGCGCCAACCGGCCGCCTGCTCATCATCGACGATGCCCGCCTGCCCCGGGAACGCGCGGTTGGTCCAAGCGGGGAAGGTTCCCTCCGTCACCACGAGCCCGGCGCTAGCTCGCTGGGAATAGTACTTCTTGTGTAGCTCGCTGGGCACACCGCTGTGACCTGCACGCTGACGCGTTAGCGGCGCCATGGTCACGCGGTTATTCAACGTATAACGGCCAAGTTCCAAAGGTGTAAATAATGATGTCATGTCTACTGAAACAGCTCGCGGTTGAAATTTGTTCCACCTTTTATTCTGTTGTTGCCCCACCTGCGATAGAAATAATAAAGAAACTAGAGGTCACCGCACCCGTTAAAGGTCAAGGAAAAAGACACCGCCTCGGACTATGAGGCGGCGTCTATGAGCTCCTAGTGGGGATGCTTAGTGGGGTTCTGAAGGAATCGCGGTCTGCTGGCTATTCGCCGCCCCGCTATTTCCGTCTGCGCCGGAGTCTCCGTCGCCATTCCCTTGGCCATCGCCAGCATCGCCGTTTGAGTCAGCGGGCCCATCCTGACCGCTCCCGTGCCCGTCCCCGGAATTAGGCGTGGAGTTGGGCGCCTGGCTGGGATAGCTAGGAACGGTCGGCGTATTGGTGGTCGTTGGTGTTGAATCTGCGTCCGTCGGTTCCGTTGGGGTACCGGTAGTTAGAGGATCTTCTGTAGGCACAGGCTCTTCAGATTCCGATGGTGTTTCGGAGGAAGATTGCGTATCGCGATCCTTCCAATAGTCCGGCGACAGCCAGCCGGCTTCCCCTTCCTCTGGGTTGCTTGCCGCGAGGATGAGCAAGCCAACGACAAGAAGGGCCGCCACGAGGCCTGTGGTGGAGGCGCGCACGCGCCCGCCGATGGTGGAAACCTTTTGGAATTGGGTACTGGTCTGGATGGTTCGCCAGATCTTCCGGCGCGATTTCTCATCTTCTTCCGCAGCCTCTTCGCCGGCTTCATCCGTGGCTGCTTGTTCATCGAGCTTAGTCTCAGCAAGCTCGACTTCCTCTGGGACCAGTTCCTCTTCCACCGTGGGGTCATCCACTGGCGTATTGGGACGAGAACCTTCCCCGGCGTCCAAGGCGTCTTTGGCTGACTGCGCCGCGGCATGCTTTGGGTCCGTCGGCTTCTTCTTTTTTTGTTCCTGCAGTTCATCAAAGTCGATGGCGGAACCGTAGTGATCCCAGAATTCCGAGAGCAGCGACGAGCGGATGGCGCGCTCCACGGACCACTGGCGGGCAGGATTCACCGTCACCATGATGCGGTAGCCCACCTGCCACGGCTGGCCGGCTACCTGCGGGCTGACCAATTGCGTAGCGGGAAGGACTGTGAGCTCGCCGGCGACGTCGACGGAGATCTCAGGGGCTTCAATAGCGTGCCCCGAAATCTCTTTGACGCGACTCGTAATCTCCGGCAGGCTTTCGCCTTCATGCACTGGGACGTTGATATTGACCACCGCGCGGGACCATTCCTTGGAATAGTTGGTCACCACGCCGGCGGAGCTATTGGGGATGGTCACCAACTCGCCGCTTGGGGTGCGCACCTTCGTGGTGCGCAGGGTCAGCGTCACCACATCGCCTTCTACCCCTGGGATGCCGGCAAAGGAGACGTAGTCTCCCACGCCGAACTGCTTTTCCGTAAGGATGAAAAATCCGGAGAGGAAATCCGAAATCACGGACTGGGCGCCAAAACCAACCGCGGCAGACACTATCGTCGCAGGCACCGCGGCGCCCAGCGCCGGAACACCGAGATTAGTCAGCGCGGCCGCGACCAATAGGAAGTACGCCACCGCTTGGACGATGTAGACCAATGCACCGGTCAGCGCCAGCCGCGCCTTCGTAGATTCTTCTTGCTCATCCAAATTATGTTCAATAATCCGGATGGCTAGGCGCCCCATGCGGGGCAAAAGAATGCCGATAATCACGAATGCGATGAGCGGCAAGCCGTGGTCAACGATGAGGCCCCACAGCTCAAAAAAGAAATACCTCAAGTTCATGGTTCAAGGATATGGCACCTAGCTGAGAAATTGATGCCAGTTTTCTGCCAGAATTAAGAAGGCAGGAGTGGGAAGATGGGGACATCGACAAGCAGATGCCCCGGGGCCTAGTCGCGCGATTGGTAGCGGTCCATCAGGCGATCAATTAGCTCATCAGTAAGCTTGTCATCTTCCAAAATCGTATCGAGCAGCCGCTGGGATTCCTCGCTGGAGGTCTGCTCCTCTTCCTCATAGGAATCGCCGCTAAAGTCCATGCCAAAGTCCATATCCTCAGACTCCGCTGGCGCCGTGCTGAACTGATCGACATCTGATTCGAAGGACTGCAAAAACTCGCTGGCTTCTTCCGCCGCATCCTGGCGGCGCTTGCCGGAACGCACTTCCTTTTCGATGCGCCGCTGCAGCGCCTCTTCCATCTGCCGGTGGCGCCAGGAGCGCACGCGGTGTGGCTCCAGCTTGCGCCCGACCGCCCGGCTCTTGTTTTCTGCCTTCTTCGCCAGCACCTTGACCTGCGCGGCCGTATCATTAATCGGTGCCCACTCCTGATTCGCGGGCACGCGCCACCCGGCCCAAATGCCCAGCAGCGCCAAGAAAATGGAGACCAACGGCCCCACAATCATGCCGACGGCCAACATATCGAAGTGGTTTCCCACCAGCACGATCACGGCGCAGGCGATGGCCGGGATCACCGTGGGCTGATTATCGCCAAAGACGGCGGGCTCGCGCCCCATGGCGATATCGCGAATCATGGAACCGCCGGTAGCGGTAAACACACCCATCATGATGCACGGGATCGGCGGCAGCCCATAGGTAATGGCCTTCACGGCGCCGGTACCGGCCCATAGGCCGGAAACGACGGCATCGCCATGCGCCTGGATATAATCCCAGGTCTTGCCCTTAAAGTAGACAAAGCGCGCAATCAACGCACCCGTAAACGCCAGGTACAGGTACTCCGGCTCGCTCATCGCCGCCACGGTGCCGCGATTAATAAGCACATCGCGCACCATGCCCCCGCCTAGGGAAGAAAACATCGCGATAAAGAAAAACCCAATGATGTCATACCCGCGTTTGCGCGCAATGGTGCCGCCGATAATTCCCATCAGCAATACACCGCTGACATCGGACCAGCGATAGAGGGATTCAATGAGCGGATCTACTTCAACCATATGGTTATTAGACTTCACCCGCTCGTGCCTGCGCAATTAACACACCCATATGCGCAGCTAAGCACAGAAAAGGCGCCGGCACTGCTTGCCGACGCCTCCCTATCACCGTGGGGCCAGCGGGGCTCGAACCCGCGACCAACGGATTATGAGTCCGTAGCTCTAACCGACTGAGCTATAGCCCCACGCGGATTCCGTGTCCCAAAAGACAACGATCCGCTCCCAAAAGAGTAGCCAATGGCGCGGAAAAGACCAATTTTCTCGCCCTCTCCCCCGTCTCCACCCCTCCTCATTCCCTTAGCTTATATTTAATTTATGCGCAGATTACTTTCTTCTATCGACCTAACGTCCGCCCTAGTAGCCACCGCCTGTTCCGATTCCAGCGACAACTCTGAATCCCCCAAATCAGAGCAGCAGACCGAATCCGCCGGAAAAAATTCGCAATCCGTGGTCGGCACCTAGAAGCAGGAGGACAGCGCCTCCGAAGATGGTTGGATGGAAGCCAGCATCACCGATGACGTCATTACCGTCGAGTGGACATTCGACAATGGCGAAAACCGCTCGATTTATTGGATCGGCTCCTTCGACGCAGCGGCCGCCGCTGGTGGTGAAACAGTCACCTCGAAGCGGGATATTGTTCCTACTGATGCGATGCTGATGGCCTCCTCCGACGATGAAAAAGACTTCACGGTGGACGGTGATACTTTGACTTTCGACGTAGCTATTCAAGATGTCACTCACACCGCGAAGTTGAAAAAGATTAGTGACGAACCCACCACGGTCAATTCTTTAAAGAGCACCGATTCTGAGCGCAGTTTCAAGGACAACGTCCTTGAGGTACCGGCCGCAACCATTAAGATTACGGATCACCGGGTAATCCCCGTTGGCGATCCAGGCAATGAAGATGGCGCTAAACCGCTCATTGCGTTTTATTACGACATCACCAATAAAACCGATGAAAAGCTAACAACAATCGACTTCTTTATGTATTTCACCGCTGTCCAAGACAACAGCGCCGACACCGTAAATGAACTTGAGGTGGCCCCGTTGTACGACCCAGAGCTCTCCGATTCACAACTCGAGCAGATCAAAAAGGGCGGCACCATTTCCGGCGTAGCTGCCTATGAGCTAGACGATGAATCTACTCCAGTGGGGTTGGTAGCTAAGTACAACTTTGGGCAGAACGAAATTGGCCGCCAGACGTTCACACTGGACGGTTCCTCTGACTAGAAGTAGTAACACCCTTGTGCCTTTCATCCCCGCTCTCTAAGCTTTGGAGTGACTTTATTTCATAAGAGCTAAGTGTGTGACGGGAGAAACACATGGCCACAGTGGATTCCTTGCTGGTGCCGGGTGCAGTGGATCTGCACTGCACCGCGAGCGACTGGCGCGAGGCAATACGGCAGGCTGGCGCGCTTTTGGAACACGCCGGCACGGTGTCCGCGGACTATACGGACGCCATGATCCGCTCTGTAGAAGACAACGGACCATATATTATGGTCGCGCCGGGGTTCGCATTCGCCCATGCACGCCCGTCTCAGGCAGTGAAAGAAACCTCCCTGTCGTGGGTTAAGCTTTCAACCCCGGTGAAGTTCCACCATGAGTCTAACGATCCGGTGGACCTAGTCGTAGCGTGTGCGGCCAAAGACAAATCCGAGCACATAGAAGCGATGAAGCACTTGGCACGGCTTTTGGCTACCAAGCGGGAAGAACTCGACCGCGCTGAGACCGAAGAGCAACTACGGCAGGTAATCACCGGCACCACGGAGAAGAAAACCACAGCGGCCACGTCCCCGGTGCGCCCAGCATCGCAGAAGCCAACAGAACCGGCTAAAGATTCCGTAGCGTCCAAAGGAAAGATACTCACGGTTTGTGGAAATGGCCTGGGCACCTCCCTTTTCCTCAAGAATACGTTGGAACAGGTCTTGGATGAATGGGGCTGGGGTCCCTATCTCACGGTGGAAGCCACAGACACCATCTCTGCCAAAGGTCGCGCGAACGAAGCAGACTTTTTGCTCACCTCAGGTGAAATTGCGGCCACGCTGGGCGATGTCGGCGTTCCCGTTTACGTCATCCAGGATTTCACCTCCACATCAGAAATCGACGGTGCTCTGCGCGAGCTCTATGACATTTAAGGAATAGCCTGATGGATTTTCTTCTCGCCCTAGCAAACTTTCTCGTCAATGAGATCCTGTCCGTTCCCGCCTTCCTCATCGGCATTATTACCGCTGTCGGCCTAGGTGCCATGGGGCGCGGCGTCGGCAAGACCATCGGCGGCGCGATTAAAGCCACGCTGGGTTTCCTCCTTATCGGCGCCGGTGCTGGCCTAGTATCCGATTCGCTAGAACCACTGGGTGCCATGATCACCGGCGCGACGGGTGCACAGGGAGTGGTGCCGACTAATGAAGCCATTGTCGGTATCGCGCAAGACCAGTTCGGCAGCCAAGTCGCGTGGATTATGATCTTAGGCTTCGTGGTTTCCCTTGTTCTTGCCCGCTTCACCCCGCTTAGCTACGTCTTTCTTACCGGCCACCATGTTCTTTTCATGGCCACCTTGCTCACAATGGTGCTCGTCGCAACGGGGTATCCTTCGTGGGTCATCGTTGCCTTTGGCGCGGGACTGCTTGGCATTTTGATGGTGTCTTTGCCCGCTATAGCCCACCCCTTTACCCGCCGCATTACCGGCGACGATTCCGTGGCCATTGGGCACTTTGGCACGGTGGGGTATCTGGTTTCAGGCGGCGTCGGCAAGCTTGTAGGCGGTAAAGGCGAGAAAATGTCGCCTTCGTCTGAGGATCTCAAACTCCCGGAGGGCTTGCGCTTCCTGCGCGATTCGATGGTGGCGACGGCCCTTTCTATGGCGCTGATGTACCTCGTGCTCGCCGTATTATTTATTGCACGTGCAGGCTCCGATGAGGCTTTCACGGCCTTCCCGGATGGCGCTACCGATGTAGGCAATTACCTCATGCAATCCATTACGCAGGGCCTACAGTTTGGCGTGGCCGTTGCTGTCATTCTTTTCGGTGTCCGCACCATTTTGGGTGAGCTTGTCCCCGCCTTCCAAGGTATCGCGGCAAAGATAGTTCCCGGCGCAATCCCAGCGCTCGATGCCCCGATTGTCTTCCCTTACGCTCAAAATGCCGTGCTCATTGGGTTCATTTTCTCCTTCACCGGCGGGCTCGTCGGCTTGGCTGTGCTATCGCTATGGCTCAACCCGGCTTTTGGCGTCGCCCTCATTTTGCCGGGCCTCGTGCCACACTTTTTCACTGGTGGCGCGGCCGGCGTGTACGGCAATGCCACCGGCGGTCGCCGTGGAGCGGCTTTGGGTTCCTTTGCCAATGGCCTGCTCATTACTTTCCTACCCGCCTTCCTGCTTAGCGTGTTGGGATCTTTCGGCGACGCCCACACCACTTTTGGCGATGCCGATTTTGGCTGGCTTGGCCTGCTGCTCGGCTGGTCCATCCAGGCCGGCGGTGCATGGAGCGGTATCTTCATCGCAGTGATTGGCTTGGTCATCCTCGCGGTGGGTTGGGTATGCCAGCGCAAGCTTGTCGATACCCATTGGGATCCGGCACCCCATCGACCTTCTCCGGCAAAGACAGCCGAAGTAGTCGGCGCCACCGCGCCCACCACTGGCGGTACCGCCGAGAGTGCTGGGAAATCCAGCCAATCCAAGCGCTACCCAAAGGTACTTCCACCAGAAGGAGCACCCACTCCCCCGGCGCGGGTTGAGTAGGCCCGCGACGCTCACTTGAGCCGTACCACCTTTTCCTAGCGCGTCCTTTCACTTCTTAGGTCGCTGACCTCGAAAAACGCCGTTAGCAATTCTGAGTACAATCGGCGGCTGTACTCACCGCTAGTACGAAAATCACTTTAGAAAAGGAGTAATCATGGATCCCCTCTACACCACTGAAGCACTCGCTACCGGGGCAGGCCGCGACGGCCGCGCCGTGGTCCAAAATTCGGACCTTGACTTCAAGATGGCCACCCCAAAGGAAATGGGCGGCGATGGCAATGGCGCTAACCCGGAGCAGCTCTTCGCCGCTGGTTATGCCGCTTGCTTCCACTCCGCCCTGCAGGTAGTAGCCCGCAGCGAGAAGGCCGAGGTGGGCGACTCCTCCGTGGGTGCCCGCGTGTCCATTGGCAAGGAGGGCGAAGGCTTCAAGCTCGCCGTTGAGCTTGAGGTCATTATCCCCGCCCAGGAGCACGACAAAGCACAAGCTCTTGCCGATGCCGCCCACCAGGTCTGCCCCTACTCCAATGCCACCCGCGGCAATATCGACGTCAACGTCACCGTTGCGCAGGACTAAGCAGGACTAATACAGTTTTTATTCCTCGACTCGCAAGGGTCACCATACGCGGGCGAATCCACCGATTCGAATAAGTGAGTCAAACTACGCTGCACGTGTCCGGCGTAGATGGCAAAATCGAATCATGTCTGTTGAAGCTCGCGCCCTTTCACTGCGGCGGTTATTACATGATTCCGCGGCAGTGCGGCTGCTGGCGGCCGATAATGCCCCGGTGATTTTGGCGCTGATTGCTGAGTATTTTCCCCGCGGCACTCGGGCGCGGCCGGCGGCAGAAGTATATGAGCTGATGGTCACCGATTTCGAGGTGCTTGCCAGTGAATTCTCAATGCCGCGCACACCGCAAAGTTATTGCAATGACTGGGTAAAAGCTGGTTGGCTAGTCCGTAAATCTGGCAAGAGCTCGCGCGGGGAAACGTTGGAACCGAGCGAGGAAGCACTGTCCGCGCTCGAGGCTGTTGAACGTTGGGAAACGCCGGTTACTACGGTCACCGCATCGCGCGTGGAATCTATCGGCTCGGCGCTACAACGCTTGGCGCGAGATACAAATGAGGATATTTCGAGCCGCGTCGCCAGCTTAGAGGCGGAGCGAGACCGCATTGACCGCGAAATTGAAAAGGCACATTTAGGGCAGTTTGAAAGGCTGACTGCGGCAGAGACACAGGAACGCGTCCAAGACGTGCTGAACATGGCTATGGCAGTGCCAAGCGATTTCGCCAGGGTTCGCCACGAACTTGAAGCCCTCAACCACCGATTGCGCCGACAGCTTTTGGATCCAGAAGGTTACCGCGGCGAAGTGCTCGAGGAAATCTTCAGCGGCGTAGACCACATCGCCGATTCGGACGCGGGGCGCAGCTTCCGCGGATTCTATTCCTACCTCATGGATAGAGAACGCAGCGCGTGGCTAGACCAGTGGATTAAGCAGGTTCTAGAAAGCGACGTTGGCCAAGAGCTAGCGCCAGAAAACCGGCGGCAGCTGCGGAATCTCTTCCGCGATATGGAAGAAACGAGCTTCGAGGTCAATCAAACTATGACTGGCTTGGCACGCAGCTTGCGCAACTATGTCTCCTCAGAACAATTCGCAGAAGACCGGCGCATGATTGAGCTACTGCGCGAGGCGCGGGGCATGGCCATTGATGCAGCGCAGGCATCGGAGCTAAAAGCCTTTCACCGCATGGAAACTCCCCTACAGCGCATCGGCATGTCCATTCACTCCGTCTCGCGCATCCAACTAGCCAACCCAGGACGCGAGGTCGTGGAAGAAGCACCGGAAGCCTTCCAGCCAGGCCAGGAGAACGCCGAGGCGTTGTATGAGCTGGTACGCGAATCAGAGATTGATTTTGAGGAATTGCATGGGGCGATTCGCGGGGCCGTCGGCAAAGCGGGTCCGTGCACGATTGGCCAGGTATTGCAGGCGTACCCGCCCACGCAGGGCCTGGCCAGCGTCGTGGGATTGGTGCACATTGCGGACCAACACCCGCTTCCAGCTTTGCACGATGATCATGAAAAGGTCACCTGGACCGAAGAAGATGGGACCATTCGCGCGGCGTATATCCCTACTATGTATTTCGATAGCACCACCGTTGAGGAGTTATAGTGAGCGCTACTGATAATCACCGCGTCGATTCGGCGCATGAGCCCCCGCTGTGGGAAAGCGATAAAGGATCGCTGACCTATAACTCGCGCCGCGCCTTGGTGCAGCTGTTGAAGGGGCCGCTCGTGCGAGCGTACAAGGAACCTGTCTTATGGTCCGCCATCATCTCGGACGAAGACAACCTGCGCGCCCGCCTGCATGAGGTATTCCTCGAGCTGGTCGTCGATGAAGCGGAAGGGTTTGCGTTTACCCGGATGGTAGAAGAGGAAACGCTGCCTATCCCGCAGGTGCTGCGCACGGATAAGCTTAAGCACATCGATACCGCCATCCTGTTGAACCTGCGCCAGGAACTTGGTTTGGCGTTGCCCGGTGAACGCGTGATTGTGGATGTAGAAGATCTCCGGGAAGGCATTGGATACGTCCGCGCGGTTGATAACCGCGATGAAGCCGGGTTCAATAACCGCTTCAATGCGGCGATTAAACGCATCCGCAATGAATACTCGCTGCTCAGCGCCACCGCGACAGAGGGGCGCTACGAGGTTTCACCCGTCTTGCGCCAGCTTTTCGATGCCGCCACGGTCACCGCCATCCGGGATGAATACGCCCGCCTCGCAGAAGCCGAAAGCGACCAGGAGGATGCTTCCGATGACTAACCTGTATCCAGGCCAATTCCGCATCAGCCGTATCCAGCTTATTAACTGGGGTACTTTTCACGGCTACTTTTCCATCCCGGTAGCCCGCAAGGGCTTCCTCATCACCGGCGGATCCGGTTCAGGCAAGTCCACGCTGCTTGATGCGATGTCGGCAGTATTGGTGCCGCAGAAGGACCTCAAGTTCAACGCGGCATCGCAGCAGGACCTCGGGCGCCATAATGGGCGCAACCTCGTCTCCTATATTCGCGGTGCGTGGCGGCAACAAGAAAATGCGCACACGGGTGAAATCGCCCCGGAGTATTTGCGTGAGGGCGCAACAAACTCGGTGGTGGCGTTGACCTACGATAATGGCACTGGCACGCAGCACACCCTCATCGCCATCTTCCGCCTCAACGGCGGAGAAAATTCGGTGAGCCAAATTAAACGGCTCTATGGGGTGGTGCAGGGAGATGAGGACATCGATAAGCTCAGCCCCTTGCTCACCCGAAGCCTGGATACCCGCAAGATTAAAGCCATGTACAAGGGGCCTGGTGCGTCATTTACGCCGACGTACACCACGTTTGCGGATCGCTTCCGCAAACGCCTGGGCATCAAGAGCGAACAGGGGCAGGTCCTGCTGCACCGCACGCAGTCTGCCAAGTCTCTATCCAGCCTGGACCAGCTCTTCCGGGACTATATGCTGGATACGCCGTCTACCTTCGAGCGGGCTGAGGAGTCGGTGGAGCAATTTGAGGATCTGCGCCAGGCATACCTGCGGGTAGAGGACGTCAAGGCCCAGATTGAGACGCTGGCACCCCTGCCCCAATTACACTCCCAGCGCACCACCGCAGAAGCGGATAAGCACAAGGCCGAGGCGATGAATGAGGCGCTGCCGGCGGTGCGCGCCCGCTTGGTGGCAGAAGAACTGGACTATCGCATCCGCGCGCTGACCGCCCAGCAGGCAGAGGCGCAGTCAGCGGCCGAGGCACTCCAAGCGGAGGTCACGCACCTTGACGATGCCGAGCGCCGCGCCGCCGTAGCCGTCTCCCAACTCAGTGCCGGCGAGCTGGCCGCCCTAGAAGCCAAGATAGAAACCGCGGAGAAGGAAATTGAGCACCGCTCCAAGGAGTTTCACCACCTTGCCGCTGCCGCTGACCAGTGGACCGATCACTTTGAGCTCAACCCGCACGGCTTTGCTGAGCTGCAAGCAAATGCCCGCCTGCGCATCGCGGACTTCGAGGCCGACTCGGCCCAGCTTACTGAGCAGCAACAAGAAGCCGGAGTGGCCGCCCGCGATGCCGCGACAACATCCGCGTCCTTAGAAAGTGAGCTGCACTCATTTAGCTCGCGGCGCACCAATATCGATAAAGCCCTTGTGGAGCTGCGCACCCAACTCGCGCGGGATACTGGCTATGCCGAATCGGAGCTTCCCTTCGCTGGCGAGCTACTGGATATCGCCCCGCAGCAGGCGGAGTGGGAACCGGTGATCCAAAAACTGCTGCACGGATTCGCCGCCACCCTGCTCGTTCCGGAAACCGCGCGGGAAGCCATTAACCAGTGGGTCAATTCGCGCAATGTGGGCACCCGGCTCGAATACCGCACTATCCCCGAGTTTGCTCCTGCGCCCGCGCCCGCGCGCAGCCCGCAACAGCTCATCCACAAATTGGAGTTCCAGGATCACCCCATGGCGCCGTGGGTGCGCCACCATATTTCAAGCCGTTTTAACTACGAATGCGTCAACTCGGTGGCCGCGCTCGAACAGGTAACCAAGACCCCGGCCGTCACGCGCGATGGCTTGGAAAGCCGGCCCAAGGATAAGGATGGCTCGACGCGCTTTATCAAGGATGATCGCACGCGTTTTAAAGGCACGCGGTGGTACCGAGTAGGTTCTACCAATACCGCCAAGATTGAGCTCCTGCGTTCCCAATTGGCGGAAGCGAAAGCCACTGCTCGTGCCATGGCCAAACAGGTCCACGAGCTCAACCGGAAGATGGATATCCTGCGCACGCAGCGCGATAAAGCGCAGCGCGTACTGGAGACTAAGTTCCAGGATATTGATACCGCTTCCGCTGAGGCGCGCAAACGCGATTTGCAAGAACAGTACGATTCTTTGGCGTCCTCCCCAGAAGCGCAGGCCCTAGCCACGGCGCACGAGCAGGCAAAGGAAAAGCTCACCGCCGCCCGCGCCCAACTGAACGAAGCACAAAAACACCTCGGCAACGTGGAGGGCGAGCTGAACCGCTCCACTCAGCGGCGCCAGAGCATCGGCGAGGTGCCCAGGGTGGAGGATCAGGGCATCGCCAAGGCGGTCGAAGAGGCCCTGCACAAGGGCAGAAGAAAACTCACCATCGATGACATCGATGCCCGGCGCGATGAGGTGCAGGCTAACCTGCAAGAAACCGCGCGTAGGGCCGCGCGCCGCATCGAGGAGACGAATGCCAAGATTGTCTCTGTCCTCCACAAATACCTATCGCAGTGGCCGGCAGAAGCGGCGGATTTGGAACCGCAGGCCAGCTTCGCCGGCGAGGGTATGGAAAAGTTGAAATTCCTGCGCGCGGACCGCTTGGCGGATTTTCGCGCAAAGTTCTTGGAGCTGCTCAATGGCACGACGGTGCAGAACCTTTCGCACCTCGCCTCCTCCCTTCGCCATGCCCGTAGCGATATCGAACAGCGCATGGAGTTTATTAATAAGTCCCTGGAGCGCACGCCCTTCAATGGGGACCGCACCCTGCGCATTGATGTGAAGGATGCCCGGGGCCAGGTGGTGCAAGACTTCCAGCGGGATCTTGATGCCGCAACGTCCCATAGCCTGGCGGAGATTAGCGCCGATGATCCTGAAGCTGCGGTAGCGCGCTACCACGCCCTGGACAAGATTCTCAGCCGCTTGGGCTCGTCTGAGCCAGAGGATATTCGGTGGCGCAACCTGGTTCTCGATACCCGCAAGCATGTCAGCTTCATCGGCCGCGAGTGCTATCCCGATGGCACGACCGCCAATACGTATCAGGATTCTGCCTCCCTCTCCGGCGGCCAGGCCCAAAAGTTGGTCTTCTTCTGTTTGGCTGCGGCGCTGCGCTTCCGATTGGCGGAACCAGACCAGGACGTTCCCACCTACGGTTCCATCATTTTGGATGAGGCCTTCGACCGCGCCGACCCAGCCTTTACGCGCACCGCCATGTCCGTGTTTGCGTCCTTTGGTTTCCACATGATTTTGGCAACGCCATTCAAACTCATCCAGACGCTATCGCCGTACGTGGATGGCACCATCGTGGTCAATTACGACGAGCCCATTATCCAGGGCCGCCCGCAGGCGCGTACGGGCTATTCGCTTATCGATGCCGCCACCTATCCCCAGGAATCCCAGGAGTCCCCCAATGCGGATGCCTAGTGACCTGCACACCCATGCGGCAAAATACCTGCGCAACCACTTTGCTGAGGCACTGGCCTCCCCGGATTCGCTGAGCATCGACTGGCCGCTGCACCCGCCCACGGCCGCCAACGCCGCGCGCGATGTCCCCGCCACCCAGGAGTTCATCCGCGCCTGGCAGCGCTGGCCGCACCAAGAAGAGATCCACTACGAACAGCGCAATTGGTCCCGCACAGGCCTAGGCACCAATTCCGTTCCCACCCGCGCGGTCCTTACCGGTGCTCCCCGCATCGCCGCTGCAGCAGGCCTCAGCGCCGAATACTCCCGCGCGCTACAGCGCTCACACGACATCGCCGGGATCTTCCCCGACTCCCCTGCATTCGCCGACGCCGTGTACCGCACCTATGCCCAGTGGAAGGACCTATGCGCATACGATCTGCGCTGCTTAAAGCCATGCTTGATCTGGCTGCGCGCCCATCCGAATTCCGGCGAGTGGGAGCGCGCCGTTCCTGTCGAAGGTGTGGATGGCAAATGGATAGGCACCCACCGCCGCCTGCTGCTCGCCCTGCTTTCGCCCTTCGGTATCACGAATTTGGGGCTGCGCCGCACCGATGCCCGCCTGCGCCTGCGCTACCTCAACCACGCCCCAGCGCTGTCCGATATCGAGGTTCCCCTTTCCCAGGCTGCACAACTCTTTCCCACCGCTCCCCCGCGCGTTCTCATCGTAGAAAACAAGCAGACCTTCCTAGCCCTGCCCCTGCTTTCCGATGCCGCCCCACCCACCATCGCCATCCTCGGCGCCGGCAATGCCGCCCGTCAGCTCCACGCCCTCGACTGGCTCCACGATGTCGAAATCACCTACTGGGGCGATCTTGATGCCGCCGGCTTCAGCATCCTCAACGGCGTGCGCGCCCATTTTCCCCACACGGAGTCTCTCCTCATGGATACCGCCACCGTCACCGCGTTCCGCCACCTCGCGGTCCCCGATCCTGGTGATGGCTCCGCCATGCTTAGCCACCTCACCACCGAAGAGCAGCGCGCCTCCCGCCTCCTCTTTACCGAGGGCAAGCTGCGAATTGAACAAGAACGGATTCCATTCGCGCATGCCACTGACGCGATTCAATCTACGTTTCAACGCTAGGTTTGTGATGTCTAGTGACTTTTTGGACTCGGAGTCCAGTTAGTTTTTTGACGCGGAGTCCAGGAAGTTTATGGACAGGATGTCTAGTGACTTTTTGGACTCTGGCTTCTTGACAATGTGGGGATGGCAATTCCCATTACTCTCCGCAAGAAGATAGCGGATTTCGACCCCATCCGTGAGGGCATCACGGTCCAGCAGTTCTGCAAGAACATCGGCGTATCGAAGCAGACGTACTACAACATCAAAGCACGTATCGCCGAACGCGGGCGGGCTGGCATCGTGCCCGACAGCACGGCACCGCTGAACCCGCGACGGGTCTACGATGACAAGATTCGACAACAGGTCCTGCAAGCTCGCGGTACGTTAAAAGCCCGCGGCCAAGACTGCGGCCCATGGTCAATCTTCTACTTCTTCCTCGACGAACTCGGCTACGACCAACCACCGTCACGAGCTTTAATCGCACAATGGTTGCACGAGGCTGGCGTCGCTGACATCAATGCACGTAAACGACCGCGTAAGTCCTACAGGCACTTTGCCAGGGGCGAAGTCAATGAACTGTGGCAGATCGATGCGTTTGCCTACAGACTCTTCGATGTGCCTCACACGCAAGTGACTATCTACCAAGTCGTCGACGATGCCAGCCGCTTCGACGTCGGCTCCCAAGCTTTTGGAACTCCAGAAAACGGCACCGATGCCCGCATCACGCTAAGTGGAGCCATTGATGCTTACGGACTTTTCCAAGAAGTCCTCTCTGACAACGGTGATGCCTTTGCCACCTACCATCGCGGCCGGCTGTCGCAAACCGAACGCTGGCTCGCCAGCCTGGGAGTTCAATCAAGTGCGGGCTTTGCTCCCACGACGCAAGGCAAAGACGAGCGATCGCACCAAACCATGACCAGGTTTTGGATGCTCGTACCCCGACGACGCTGGCGCAGGTCCAACAGCTGATTGTCGACTACCGCAACTTCTACAACACACGCCGTCGCCACCAAGGACTTCTCAGGGGCAAGATGCACATCACCCCAGCCCAAGCCTGGGAGATTATCTCGCATGCCCAGCCACCGACGCAGCCGATTGACCCAGATGTTTTATGGACAAAAATCGCGAAACAATATCACCGGATTCACCCCGACAACCAGGCAGATGCTTTAGCAGCCGACACAGTGGTCGCGACAGATAATGCCCTGCCTGAAGTTGCAGCTTCAGACAGGGCACCAAGTAACGACACTCAGGCGATCCAGCAAGATACACCCCATGCCGATTCCTCAACCGTAATGCCAAGCTCTACCGGTGTAAATGCATTCTGGCCTATCCCGGACAAGCTGTGGATCAACAAAAGCGGGGTGGTACGCGTTATGGGGCACGGCCTCTACGTCGGGCTGCGCTTCAAAAATCGAGCCATCTACAGCAGCGTAGCCGATGACTATGTGGAATTTTTTACTGATCACGACGGTGAGAAACTGTTTTCATTTCCGCTACCGATCCAACTGAATCAGCGTCCACCCGGCGGTCAAATCAACATAAACCACGTTGTCGGCATGTGGCACCGACAACCCCCAGAGCTAAAACCCAACCTCTCTGGGCCACGGCCAAGCCGCCGGAAGAAGCCAAGCTAGCACCAGTACAAAAACTCCGTGGACTCCCCGTCCAAAAAGCGGGGAGACTCCGCGTCCAAAAAGCGGGGAGACTCCGCGTCCACAAAGTCCCTAGACTCCGAGTCCACAAAGTAGCTGGACTCCAAGTCCAAAAACCTCATGGACATAACATTTCAACGCTAGGTTCTAAGCTTTCGAACTAGAACCTCTGCTAGTTGTTCCCGTATCCTTCTTTCTCCTCAGCAGCAAGATGAACGCGAGTTAGATTACTTGTTGAGCCCTCAGCTAGTAAAACCTTGCGGCGGCGTCTCCATTTCTCAAGGCATCGCAGTCCACTCGATGTCCTCAAAGCCCCAGTCGGAGAAATGCCAGGTGATGGTCTCGGTGGCATCGATAAGCGCGTGCTCCATTGTCTCTTCATCGTCACCGGTAACGGAGAGCTCGAGCATCACTGAAGTATCTTCTTCGTCCAATAGCCCCACGTCCAAGGGACCGCCATCATCGAGGCCGGAGACAAAGCGCGCAGTCCAATTATCACCGCCAAAGAAACTGGAGTCCTCTTCTATAGCGTGCTTTTCCTCCAAGTCCCACACGGCTTCAATAATGTCCCAGTTGCCGGTAATTGCAGCGGACAGCTCAGCGTCACGCCCGTACAGCACCAGCTCGTGGAGCCACGAATAATCAATGATAAAGCTGCTCATAACGCCTGCCAGTGTATGCGACGAGAGCCCCACTCTCTGAACGCACTCACCGAGCGATTTACTTATAAACCCAACTGTTCAAGTTCTGTGCAGAGAGCATCGATTTGTGCGCGCGTATGGGTTGCCATGAGGGTGACGCGGAGAATCGCAGCGCCACGTGCAACAGTTGGCCACCGGATTGCCGGGACTATAAATCCACGGTCAAGCAATGCAGCGCTAGCGTCCATCGCGGCAGCCTCATCGCCCACGTGCACGGGAATAATGGGCCCTTGCTGTGGCGTAGTACCGCGTGCTTTGTGCCAATAAGCAATATTGTCCTGCAGTTGGCTAACCAGACTGGGATCAGACTCAATGAGCTTTAACGCCGCGAGCACGGCGGCAGAGGTGGCTGGCGTGGGCGAGGTAGAAAATACAAAGGACCGGGCTTGTTGCCGCAAGAGCTGCGCCACCGGCTTACTCGTTGCAACGAGCCCGCCTTCAGCACCAAGCGCCTTGCTAGCGGTAATAAGTTGGATATCGGGCTGAACGCCGAAATATTCTGGCAAGCCAAGGCCGCGGTCGCCGACGGCGCCAAACGAGTGAGCATCATCGACCATAAGCCAGGCGCCGTAATCACGCGCCAATCGCGATAGCTCAGGCAAGGGCGCGAGCACCCCGTCCATGGAAAAGAGGCCATCGGTAATAACCAAGGCATACTTGGTGGTCCTGGTAGCCAAGGCATCTTCCACAGCGCAGGTATCGCGGTGCGCCGTGACGACGAGGCAGGCACCACTCGCCTTTGCGAGCCGGCAGCCATCGATGATGCTGGCGTGGTTGCGCGCATCAGAAATAATGGTGAGCTCGGGCGACGCTAACGCCTGCAACGTCGATAGATTGGCTTGGTACCCGGTGGCAAAAAATACCGAGTCTGGATAACCAGTCAGGCGGGCCGCAGCCGCTTCTACCGCAACGTGTAATTCAGACGTTCCGGTGGTCAACCGCGATCCGCCTGAACCGGCGCCGTAGTTATCAACGCTTTCCTTTACGGCGCTTTTAATCTCCGGATGCTCTGCCAGGCCTAGGTAATTCGACGAGCTAAAGAGCACCGCGTCTTGGACTGTCTTCCCAGCGGCCGTCCGCAGGGAACTTTCCGGCACTTGTCCACTTACAAAGACCGAAGGGCTGCGCCAGAGGCCGTCTTCTCTCCACTTTTCCCGGCGCGCAGATGCAACTTGTTCTAGGCTCTCGTTCACTGTTCTGCCTCAAAATCCACGAGTACGGCGCGGTTTTCCAAATAATCAATCAACGCTTCGATATCGGCGCCTGGTTTGATAATGAAGGCCCGCGCCCCCTCATCCGATCCAAGTTCTTTAATGTGCGGAAGGCGGTGGTACATGTCATCTATGCAGACGTAACCGGTGGTATAGGCCGGATCATCAGACACACAGACCTCCGCTAGGACATCGGGATGCGCGGCAACCTTGCTCGCCAAAACGATGGCTTCACGGGCCGCGTCCTTACCCTTGAAATCCGCGTCTTGAGCGTTGTGCGCGTCCATGTGGCTCACGCGGACGCCGCGCTGCGCGTCCGGCTCGCAGCGGTTACCTGTATCGGCTGCAATGAGCATCGCACCGCGCATATTCCTGGCGGTAAACGTCTCTTCAATGACTACCTGGGAATGAGCGGTCATGGGGCGCAATAGTTCCTCGATGACTTCCCTAGCCTGCGAGGGCGATTGTACCGCTTCTTCTTTTACTCCTACGGAAGGGACGTGCAGAATATCGGACTCGGCCAAAGCCTCCACGGTGATGAAGGTATTTTCCGCCATTCCCTTCGGGTGTGCCAAAGCACGCTCGGATAGCGCCGCACAGACCGCCGGAACTTCGTGTTCCCTGACAATTCGCTCTGCGCCCGAAATGTGCTGGCCTGCGGAATCCGACCGCATTCGCACTGAGAAATAAGTCATAGCCTGAGGGTACCGGACGTATTGAACGGTGTTCAGGAAAAGAGAAAATTAGCCAGCCTCGACCAGGCTCCAGGCGACGCTTCCCAAACCGGATTACACAGGCCATGCCTTTCCGATGCCTCCCGCCCCACCCCGCGTTGAGCCCCTAATTTTTCCGGATAACCAGGCGATTTGTGCGAAAACGGCGTTAGCCTATATAGTTAATTCTCGTTGCACGGAGAACGGCACGTTCGAAGTACAACATGGATATTCCTCCATAGCTCAGTTGGCAGAGCATTCGACTGTTAATCGAAGGGTCACTGGTTCGAGCCCAGTTGGAGGAGCAGGCTACATCCCGCCCAGCCTCGCGCTGAGCGGGATTTCTCGTATGCGCGACACAGCTTGAGTTCAGGCCGGGGGTTCCGAAAATCGGGGTTAAGCACAACGGGGACAGGAAAAGGGGCCTAGCCAATCAAGACTAGGCCCCTTCCTATTGCACTCTATGCGCTCGCTGCAGGCTCAGGGAGCGCTGAGCGAGCCTCAACGAGTGATTAGTCGTTGATGTAGAGGTACTGCTTGTTCACGAACTCGTCCAGCGCGAAGACGGAGAGCTCGCGGCCGAAGCCGGAGTTCTTGACGCCACCGAACGGCAGTACTGGGGAGAAGTACTGGCCCAGGTTGACGTGAATCATGCCGGTCTCGATCTGGTCAGCAACCTTGGTGGCGCGCTCGGTGTCATCGGAGAAGACGGCACCGCCCAGGCCGTAGTTGGAGTTGTTGGCCAGCTCTACGGCTTCCTTCTCGGAGGAAACCTTGTAGATCTCTGCTACTGGGCCGAAGAACTCTTCGTAGTAGGAGTCGGAACCGACTGGGACATCGGTAAGCACGGTCGGCTCGTAGTATGCAGCGGTCTCGTGCAGATTGCCGCCGGTGCGTACCTTAGCGCCGTTGTCCACAGCGTTCTTGACCTGCTTATCCAAGTTCTCTGCGGCTTCGCGGGAGGACATTGGGTAGTACTGGTTCTCGCCCGGCTGGGTTGGGTCAGCCTGCTTCATGCCCTCTGCAATGCGGACCATTTCATCTACGAACTCATCGTAGATGTCTTCCATGACGATGATGCGCTTGTTGGAGGTGCAAGCCTGGCCAACGTTCTCGATGCGCTTGACCCAAGCTTCCTCGGCAGCCTTGGTGACATCGGCTGCGTCCAGAATGATGTAGGGGTCGGTGCTGCCAAGCTCCAGCACAACCTTCTTCAGGTTGCGGCCGGCGATCTCAGCCACAGCGGCACCGGCGCGCTCGGAACCGGTCAGGGATACGCCCTGGACGCGCTTGTCCCCGATGATCTCTTCAATCTGCTTGTGGTCGGCGTATACGTTGATGTACACGCCCTCTGGCAGGCCAGCCTCGCGGAAGATCTCCTCGATGACTGCAGCGGACTTCGGGGTAATTTCGGCGTGCTTCAAGATGATGCAGTTGCCGTTCATCAGGTTCGGTCCGGCGAAGCGGGCGACCTGGTAGAAGGGGTAGTTCCACGGCATGATGCCCAGCAGGGTACCAATGGGCAGACGGCGGAGGGTGGCCTTGCCGCCTGGCACGTCAACCGGCTGGTCCTTGTTGTGCTCTGGGGCGTTGTCTGCGTAGAACTGCAGGATATCGCCGGAGAAGTTAATTTCCCACTCGCCTTCTGGGGTGGACTTACCCATCTCCTGTGCGGCAATCTTGGCCAGCTCGCCCTTGCGCTCCTTGAGCAGCTCCGCTGCGCGGGACACAATCTTGGCGCGCTCCTCAATTGGGGTCTCGCGCCAGGTCTGGAAAGCCTCGTTGGACTTAGCCAGAACCTCTTGAATCTGCTCATCGCTAAAGGTGTCGAATTTCTCTACTACTTCATTGGTAGCGGGGTTAGTTACCGCAAAATCCTTGGACATTATTGGTTCCCTTTCTAAGTGGATTCTTGGAACTAATGTGGCGGCGAACACAAAACACAATCTGTGTGCGCCTGCCACAAGAGTACTTAAAGTTCTAGTGACGTGTCACCCATGAATGTGGGTAATTTGGTTTAGGAGGCCGCGACGACCGAGCCATCTTTCATCTTGATGCCCTCATCCTGCTTCATATAGGTGGCATCGCGAGTGAGCATCTGGCGCACCGCCTCCTCGTTCTTCTGGATTTCCGCCTCGAGCGCCTCCGAGTCTTGGCGGAGGAGGTCAAAGCGCTCCTGCACCAGCGGTGCCTCCATTTGCAGGATGGGGCGCATGACGGAGTCGGCCACGCCGCAGGCATCGGCGATCTCATCGCCGTGAATGATGCGCACGTGCGCGGCGGTCCAGTCCGCTAGGGTGTCATCGGGCATGCCCGTGAGCTCCTTGGCGTTGACGACGAAGCCGTCCATGAGGGCATCGACAAGCTTGCGGGCCGATTCGTTGATCTCACCGTCGACGGTGTGGATGGCGTCCATGGTCTCCTGGGAGGCCTCTACCCCATCTTCGCCTTCGAAAAGGTCCGCGGAAATGCCCAGCATGCGCCCGGCAATCTTCCACAGGTAGAACGCGTCTTTTTCTTCTTCCGCGGTGAGCTTCCAGCCCATATTGCGCAGGCCAGCGTACGGAATGTAGGTGAAATCGAACCAGGTACGCAGCATGTCGAACTCGCTGATCGGCGCGCCGTAGTGGGAGTAGTCCAGCTCCTTGCGGGTGTGCACGCGCCGCACGTGGGCGTGGATAGCGCGCACCATGCCGGTGTGAATGAAGCCCTCGCCGCCTGGCTGCAGCGCCTCCGGCAGGTAGAGCGAATAGGTCCAGTTGGTGGTGTAGGCAAGGCGCTTGACGGCGCCATCGGTAAGCTCACCGGTGTTGACCAGCAGGTCCGCGATCGCCGGGGTGGAATAGGTGTGGACCAGCGAGCCCGGGCCCAACGCCAGGCCGTGGCTGAGCGGCGGGATGGACAGGTAGACGCGGCGGCCGCGCTCCAGCTTTTCGGCGTCGATGCCGTCAAGTGCCTTGGTCATGTCCTCAATAAGGGCGGCAACCTCGGGGAAGGTGTCCTCGTTGGCGGTGCCGCGCGCGAGGGCATCGCGCAGGTTAGGCATGATTTCCTTGACGGTGTGGCCGCTGGTAAATAGCGCATCAGCCACCGGGTCCATCTTCCAGAAAGCCTCGTGGTAGCGGTCCGCGCGCTCTTGGCCAAAGGTGGCGATGAATTCATCCTTATCGCCGCGGCCGGCAGGCCACTCGCCGACGGTGCCTAGGGACATAGTGTTAGTCATGGTGTTCTCCTCTGAGAATGTTATGGGGGGATGGGTTAGCTGCGAGCTTCTTTAGAGTCATCGTGCAGCGTGTAATCGGACTTGGTCTCGGGCTCGTTTTTCGCGATGTGCGCCTTAATCACCGCGGTGACATCGGACCATGGCGGCTTATTCTTATTGGCGCGCTTAATCTTTGCCTTTTGCGCACCCGGCAGCTTGTCCCGCAGGCGGGCAACCTTGGCTTCTGCGCGCGCGGCGCCTCGGTACAGGATGGCCCACGGCTTGTAGTTCACCTTTTCCCAGCGCGTGCCTTTGACCATGAACTTGGTGTCTTCCACGCCGCAGATGGTGGTCAAAGCACCCAGCGCCAGCTTGGGGACCAGCGGGTGGATGGTTTCTAGAATGCTCATCAGGGCGTTGGCCACGCGCTCGTGGTAGGTGGAGGAATATCCGCCATTGGCGTAGATATAATCCGTCATCTTGCGCATTTCATCGCCGTTTTTGGGGATGAGGCGCTCTTCGGCGCCCATCATATACAGGATATATCCCCAGTACTGGGCCACATCGTCCCAATCCTGGCCGGAGTGCGGGCGGCCAAAGCGCTCGTCGATGGCCAGCGGCATCATCCCGAACCAGCCCTCACCGGAGACCAGGAAGCTGGAGCCAATTGGCCGGCCGAATTCGTTGTAGTGCTCCTTACCCCACATCTTTTCTAGGCCACGATTGGCCTGGGAGTGCAGCAGGCGCACGCGCACGGCTGCCTTGCGGCCTTCACCGAAGCGGTCAAAGACGTCCTTCTTGCCCAAGTCGGTGAAGAATTGCGCTGTTTCAATAGAGCGCTGCATGGCCTTGAACTCGAACATGCCGGTCTCACCCGTAGCCGCAGAAGTGCGGTCTTCCATCGTGGTGGCCCAGTACGCGAAGGCAATGGCCAGAACCTCAGAGGTGCGCGTGACGTTGTAGTAAGCCACACGGCCGCGCTCAGCGGCCTCGAGATCCAGCCACTCCGGAATGCGGTCTACCTCTTTAAAGAAGTCCACTAGCTCCGGGGCGGGGTCTTCTACCGTCTCGATGCCGTGGTTGAGCGCCTGCTCGAACTTGGCGCGCGATTCCTTGGCACCGTCGCGGCGGAAGGCCTGCGCTAGTTTTTCACCGGTCTCGTCGGTCTGCCACATGTGGTCATCGAGAAGCTTTGTTTGCAGGCTATCGTAACCTGCCCACTCATCTTCTACCGTGTGCCAAGAGTCAAAGATGTTGTGCCGCAGCTCAGACCAGCCTGGGGCTGCGGTACGGCGCTTTGGCGCTGGGCGCAGGTCCATGCCATCGCGGTAGAAGTAGCGGAAATCCTCATAGGGATTGTCCGACATGGGCAGGACCTGCGGTTCAGCCTGCGACGTGTTGGCAGCATCAGAGGTATCTGTGGGAGCAGTCATTGTGCTTTATTCCTTTCCTTATTATTAAACCTTGGTAACTAGCTGGGGGTGCAGCAGCTAGTTCCGGCGGGCTTCCTTGGAGTCATCGTGCAGGGTCCACTCGGCCTTGACGTCTGGCTCATGGTTGTTGATGTGCTCTTGCACTTCCTCCAAGGCATTGATCCACAGCGGGCGACCTTGCGCGGCGTTGTGCTTTTTGTATTCCTCCGCGCCCGGCTTTTCATCGGCTTCGCGGGCTTCCTCTGCCTCTGCGCGCGCCTTGGCTTCAAAGTCTTTGGCTGCCTGGGAAAAGTCCATATCGGCCCAGCGGGTTCCTTCCACCATAAACTTGGTGTCTTCTTCTCCCACTAGCGTGGCCAGCGAACCCAACATTTCCAGCGGAAGGTCCGGGTTCATCTGCTCCACGATGGACATCAGTGCCGTGGCCACCCGCTGGTGGTACGAGGAAGAACGCCCGCCGTTTGCGTAAATGAAATCGGTCATCTTGCGCATTTCATCGCCGGTCTTGGGGATGATGCGTTCTTCGCCGCCCATCATGTACAGCACATATGCCCAGTATTGGGCGACATCGTCCCAGTCCTGGCCAGAGTGCGGGCGCCCGAAAAGCTCGTCGATGGCCAGTGGCATGAGCGCGAACCAACCCTCACCGGAGACCAAGAAGCTGGAGCCAATCGGCCGACCGAATTCGTTGTAGTGCTCCTTGCCCCAAAGCTTTTCCAGCCCGCGGTTGGCCTGGGCGTGCAGCAAGCGGACGTGGACTGCGGCCTTGCGGCCTTCGCCAAAGCGGTCAAAGACGTCTTGTTTGCCCAGGTCCACAAAGAACTTGGAGGTCTCCAGCGCGCGCTGCATGGCCTTGAACTCAAACATGCCCGTCTCACCGGTGGCCGCAGAGGTGCGGTCTTCCATGGTGGTGGCCCAGTAGCCAAAGTTGAAGGTGAGAAGATCCGCGCTCGGGGTGGCGTTGTAGTAGGCAACGCGCCCGCGCTCGGCGGCTTCAAGGTCGATCCAGTCTGGGATGTTATCGACCTGCTCGAAGAAGGCAACCAATTCAGGCGATGGATCCTCGACGGTCTCGATTCCTTCATTCAGCGCCTGCTCGAACTTTGCGCGCGATTCCCTCGCGCCATCGCGGCGGAAGGATTCTGCCAACGCGGCACCCAGTTCATCGGTTTGCCACATGTGATCATCGAGCAAACGAGTCTGCTGGGTGTCGTAGCCTTCCCACTCATCATGAACGGTGTGCCAGTGGTCAAAAATATTGTGGCGCAGGGTGGACCAGCCGGGCTTGTCCACGCGGCGCTTCGGCGCCGGGCGCAGGTCCATGCCATCGCGATAGAAGTAACGGAAATCCTCATAGGGCTTATCGGACATGGGCAGAACCTTTGGTTCCGTCCGAGTATCAGTAGGAGCAGTCATGGGGAGTAAACAACCTTTCCA
Source organism: Corynebacterium sp. KPL1824 (assembly GCF_000478095.1). Taxonomy (NCBI): domain Bacteria; kingdom Bacillati; phylum Actinomycetota; class Actinomycetes; order Mycobacteriales; family Corynebacteriaceae; genus Corynebacterium; species Corynebacterium sp. KPL1824. The sequence goes on from NZ_KI515750.1 coordinate 617,100, forward strand.
ATCTTGGTGCCGCACCACACACATTTCCTGTTTATGTGGTGTAGTTCACCATTTAGCTGTGCCCGTAAGCCTATAGAGACTTTGCTCGCAACTGCAATGAATTTTGAATCCAATTTTCTGGGAAAGTTCTGGCCGCCAACGCCGCTACTACGCCCGCCTTCACAGCACCTATCCCCTCCTGCACAAATACCAAAAATGGCCATCTTGGCAGATTTTGCAAGCCTTCTGCCTACTCACCCCATATAGGTGTACTAGGCGCACATCCGTCCGCTATGCGAACGCGTTTGTAACCTGGATCTCGCTACAGGCTGTACCATGACGTGCATTACATACAGTGGATTGGCACTGAACTACAGTCACGAAAGTGAGGTCTATTCACCCCTATGCCAAGTTCTCCTTCTCAACCCGCGCCCCAGCTTGCCGATGCCCCCTCCACCACCGCCACGGTGCACAATATCACCGCTGTAGCGGAAGACCTTGCGGTCATCGAGTTTTCACTGGACGGTGATGCGCAGCTCACGGATTACTCCCCCGGCTGCCACGTCGATATCACCCTCCCGGGAGCTAACGGTGAGATGCTTACCCGCCAGTACTCGGTTTTTGAGATGGCCGGTGCCTCTTCCCCTGCTGCTGGCCAACAGGAACGGCCAACGTATGGAGTCGCGGTAAAGCGGGAGAAAAACTCCACGGGTGGCTCGATTGCGATGCTCAAACTGCGCCGCGGGGATAGCTTTAAGATTTCGCAGGCATTCAATAACTTCGAGCTCGTGGCAGACGCCGGCTACTACGTCCTAGTTGGGGCCGGAGTGGGCATTACCCCCATGCTCTCTATGGCCCAATCCCTCGAGCGCGAGAACAAGCCGTATCTCGTGCTCTTTTTCGCGCGCGATAGGCACCACGCGGTACTGCTCGAGCAATTGCGCGAGACCTGCGGCGATAAGCTCATTGAGGTCTTCGGCCGCCCGCGCGACAAACAGGCGGATATCTACCGGCACCTGCTGGGCCAGGCGCCAAAGGAGACGGCCTTTTATGTCTGCGGCCCGCAAGGATTTATGGATTCCGCCAAAGAAATCGCGCTCGACTACCTGCCCGAGCATGCCTTTCACTGGGAGAACTTCCACCCCGATCTCCAAGCGCTATCCGGTGAGAAAAACGCCGGGGCCGGCGACGGTCCGTTCGAGGTGGAATTTTGCGGCGAGACGGTAGAAATCCCAGAAAATAAGACGGTCCTAGAGGTCCTCGAGGATCTCGATCTGCCCGTAAAATCGCGCTGCCTGGAAGGCACGTGCAGCACCTGCCTGATGCGCGTGGTCGAGGGCGAACCAGATCACCGCGATTCCGTCTATGACGCGCAAATGTATGCCGAGGGCGCCTTCGCGCCATGCGTCTCCCGCGCACTAAGCCCCAAGCTCACCTTAGAGCGCTGGCGGCAATAACCCTTCGCTCCCCCACCCTGGCCGGGAGTGGGAGCGAAGGGGGAAAGAAGGGGGCATCGGCAAGCGCGGCACAGCTCTAAAGGGCGCGCACCATAATCACGCCGATGATGACCAAGACCAAGCCGATGATGCGGTGGACCGGCGGCAGGCCGCGCTTGGCATTGCCCCAGCCCAGCGATTCAATGACCTGGTCACAAATGATTGAGCCCACCAGCGAGCCGATGACCGTCGTGCCAGTGCCGATCATGGGCGAAAGCGTCGCGCCGCCCACCACAAAGAGCGCGCCGAGCACACCGCCGAGCCACATCCACCAGGGACCTGGGGCGATACCGCTTAGAAGGGCGCGGCGGGGTGCCTTCCAGCCTACGGTGAGCAGGGCCAACAGGATCACGCCGACGCCCAGGGAAATGACGCTGGCGGGCATGGGGCTGTGCAACGCGCCTCCCAGGTAGCCGTTGACGGCGGTTTGGGTGGCGGAGCCCATGCCAATGAGCACGCCGAAAACCCGCCACAGCCACAGCGAAAGCCCGGTGGCTTGCGCGCGCGTGGTGGCAGCGCCCCGGCCGATTTCTAGCACCAAGGCGATGCCGCCCACCACGATGAGGGCGCCGAGGATGCGCAGCGGGCCGACGGGAACCAAGGGGGATTCAAAAAGGCCGGTCAGATCATAAATAAGGCCCATCGTCACCTGTCCCAGGATGGGCAGGATGACGGTTTCTACGCTGCCGATGCGCGGGAAGAGCAGGATATTTCCCACGATGAAGGCCACGCCCATAAAGCCGCCGAGCCACACCCACCACGGTTGCGCGGCCGCCAGCGCCAGGTCCGGTATCGCGTCACCGGTGACTATCAGCGCGAGGATGGCGGAGACAGCAAAGCCGATAATGAAGGAGAAGAACCCGGCGGCGATGGGTGAGCCCACGGACTCGCGCAGACGAGTATTAATGGCCGTTTGCGCCGGCACGATGGCGCCGACCAGCATGGCGGCAATAACCAACATTGTTTTTCCTTCCCCACACGTATGGGACTAAACAAAGCCTGGAACCAGGCGTGACATAGAGATGTAATTGTAGAGCGTTAAAATGCAAAAGAGTGCAGGCCGACAAAAGCGGAACCTGCACTCTCTCGCTAGAAGGAGCCGAGTTTAGTCATCCGTAGGGATGGAATCGGTACCTTCCAGCAGCTTGGCAACATAACCAGTATTGAACTCGCCGCTGCGGAACTTTTCGCTATCAAGCAGCATGGCTTGGAATGGTGCCGTGGTGACAACGCCGTCTACCTGCAGCTCGTCGATGGCGCGCAGCATGCGGGTAATGGCCTCGTCACGGTCTTCTGCCCACACGATGAGCTTGCCCACCATGGAGTCATAGAACGGCGGGATGGTGTAGCCCGTTTCGATGTGGGTATCCATGCGCACCCCGAAGCCACCTGGCACGCGGTAGTGCTCGATCTTGCCCGGCCGCGGCGCGAAGTTCTGGTTCGGATCCTCGGCGTTGATGCGGCACTCGATGGCGTGGCCACGAATCTCCACATCATCCTGGGTAATAGATAGCTTCTGCCCGGAGGCAATGCGCAGCTGCTCCTTGATGAGGTCCACACCGGTGATCATCTCCGTAACCGGGTGCTCCACCTGGATGCGGGTGTTCATCTCGATGAAGTAGAACTTATCTTCGGTGTTATCGAAGACGAACTCGATGGTTCCGGCGTTCTTGTACTTCACCTCTTTACACAGGTTAATCGCGGCTTCCTGCATTTCCTGGCGCAGCTCATCAGTCAGCACCGGCGAAGGGCCTTCCTCAATGAGCTTCTGGTTGCGGCGCTGCGAGGTGCAGTCGCGCTCTCCCAGGGCAACGGCATTTTCGCCATCGGCCAGCACCTGGATCTCAATGTGGCGGATATCCGTCAAAAAGCGCTCGATGTAGACCGACGGGTCATTGAACGCGGACTCTGCCTCGTTCATGATCTCGTTGAGATCCTTTTCCAGCGTGTCCTCGGATTCCACGACGCGCATACCGCGACCACCACCGCCGGCGGCAGCCTTAATCAGCAGCGGGAAGCCGGTGTTATGGGCAACCTCGAGGGCCTCATCGAACTCGGTGACCACGCCGTCGGAGCCCGGCACGGTGGGAACACCGGCGGACTTGGCAATGCGCTTAGCCGCGATCTTGTCACCCATCAAGCCGATGTGCTCGGCCGAAGGGCCAACAAAGCCGATCTCTTCTTCTTCCACCATGCGGACAAAGTCCGGCTTTTCGGACAAGAAGCCGTAGCCCGGGTGAATGGCATCCGCCTTGTACGCCATGGCTGCGGAGATGACCAGCTCGGGGCTGTTGTAGCTCTTGGAAACATTCGCCGGGCCGATGCATACTGCTTGATCGGCGAGCTTTACTGGCAAGGAGTCCTTATCGCCTTCGGAATAAGTAAGGATGGACTTGATACCCAATTCCTTGCAGGCGCGAATGATGCGAAGCGCAATCTCACCGCGGTTAGCAATGAGCACGCTACCTAATAGATCTGACATATTTTCCTCCAGATCGATTACTTCGGCTGGATGACCATGATGGGCTGGCCGTGCTCCACGGCGTCCTCATTATCAACGAGGATTTCCTTCACGGTGCCGGCAACCTTGGACTCGATGTTGTTCATCAGCTTCATAACCTCAACGATGCACAGCACCTGGCCAACCTCAACCTCGTCACCAACCTTGACGAAGGGATCTGCGCCCGGCTTCGGAGCAGCGTAGAAGGTACCGACCATGGGAGCCTTAACGGTCTCGCCCTCTGCAGACGGCTCGCCGGAGGTCTGTGGCTCTTCCTTTGGAGCTTCCTCCTGGGCAGGAGCAGGTTTGGACTCTGGCTCAGCTGCCGGGGCGGGTGCGGCCTCCGGGGCTGCCTCCTGTGCTGGTGCTGCGGCCGGAGCGGCTTCCGGAGCCGGTGCCGGGCGGTTCAGGCCACCTGGGGTGCGGGACATCGCGAGCTCGACGTCACCGTACTTAATCTGCAGCTCTTGAATGTCATCAGAAAGGTTGGCCCACTTCAGCAGGGACTTCAGGTCGTGCAAGTTGGTGGAATCAGTCATGGTTACTTTTCTCCTTTGGTGAGGTTGATTTCCAAATCGGAAGTCTTGAGGTGGAAGTCGGTGGTATCGGAAGAGTCGTAGATTTGCTGTACCAGGGAGGTAAGGACGCCGCCCTTGACGCCTTCGCCCTCGCCGCCGCGGCCTTCAGCCACGAAGCGCTTCATTTCATCGACCTGGCTGCCGGCGAACATCACGCGCAGCAACAAGGTGTCGATATCCTCGTCCGGGTGAGCCTTCTTCAGGTCCGGCAGGACCGGCTTGAGCTCTGGGATTTCCTCCGTGATTTCGGAGGAACCGTTGGCCATGATCTTCTCCAGCACGTCTGGGTCCAGCGGGGCGAGTGGCTCGCCGTAGTAGCCCAAGGCGTACTTCTTAATCTCGTTCGGGACCACGGAGTAACGGTCACCGGTCATCACGTTCATGACGGCCTGGGTGCCCACGAACTGGGCGAACGGCGTAATCATGATGGGGTATGCGAGCTCTTCGCGCACGCGTGCGACCTCGTACAGCAGCTCTTCGAAGCGGTCACCCAACCCAGCGGTTTCCAGCTGGGATTCGAAGTTGGTAAGCATGCCGCCTGGCAGCTGGTGCATGTAGTGCAGGCCATCGAATGCGCGCGGAACGCCTACCGGCTTATCTTCCGTATCGGCGATTTCCTGAATGCGCTCGCTGGCGGAATCGATGCGCTCATCGTCAACGTCCACCGTGTAGCCCAGTGCGCGAAGGTCGCGCACCACGGCCTGGGTGGCTGGCTGTCCCGGGCCATTGGCCAGCGGGGCGATGGAGGTGTGGATAGAATCCACTCCCAATTCCGCTGCGTAGAGGTAGGTCAGCGGGGACAGTCCGGTCAGCGAGTGGGTGTGCACCTCGAGCGGTACGTCACCGATGGAGCTGCGGATCGCCGGGATGAGGGTCTTCAAACGGTCCGGAGTAAGCAGGCCGCCGGCGTCCTTTAGCATGATGCGGTCCACATCGGTGCGCTCGAGCAGCTCCGTGGCCTTCCGCTTGTACAAGTCATCGGTGTGCACCGGGCTCAAGCAGTAGGACAATGCGCCGAAGGTTTCAGCTCCGAGTTCCTTGGCCAGCTTGAGGCCCTGGTCGATGTTGTCGATGTCATTCAAGCCATCGAAGGAGCCGATCACACGGAAGCCATTGGCGTAGAGTCGCTCGGTCCAGTTCAAGATGGCATCATCCGGCAGAAAGTCGAAGGAAGCCAGGTTCTTGGAGCGAATCAGGGCGCGGAACTTGGTGCCCGGCGCGGCGTTCTCGTGGACGAGGCGAACGCGCTCCCACGGGTCTTCCTTGAGGTAGCGCACGGATACGTCGAACTGGATGGGCGCGACCAAGTCCACGTGCTCGAAGCCAGCGTTGGTGATGTCATCCAACAGCGACAGGATGTGGCTCGTGGTCATGCGGGTGGCCCAGATACTCTGGTGCGCATCACGCAGGGTGGTATCGATGATGTTGATCTTGCGCTCGCTATCGGCCGGGCGTCCGCCCGCGGCCATGATTTCGGCGAGGCCTTCTGTGCTTAGTTCCTCGGGACTAAGAGCAGTCATAAATCCCTCCTTAGGGTGTGGCTCCGGAAAGACTCGGTTGGTTCACAGTGACGGGTCACTTTGGTGGTTCAAGACTCTTCGAAAACCTTCCGTGTCGTGGCTCACACGCTACACCACACCTAAATTTTCAGCGCCGGAATTCCGGCCCAAAATGACCTTTTCCTGCGAATTCCAAGCTCGTTACGGCAAAGAATTTATACAAATACCCCTATACGGGGTCACAGTGCGCACTATAGTTCACCTAGCGAACAGCGAATTTTTATGGACCTTTCCCCCGAAAAGTGGTGGACGACATGCAGTTTCTAGCCAGTAACCAAATCGGCTCCGGCAGCGCTGCGCTTTTCGTGGCTTACATCGCGGCCTAAGCGAAGTGTGATGTGCGTAATATCTTCCTCAATATTTCGGACCCATACCTAGGAGGAACAATGACTTCTACCGCCCCGCCGAGCCCCACGCCCACTAAGTCATCGGGCGCGACTAAAACGGACCGCAAATCCCTCGCAGCCAGCCTGACCGGCCAGGTCCTGGAATGGTACGAGTGGAGCTCCTATGCGGTCTTCGCCCCATTCATCGCCGCGGCGATGTTCGACAAGGGCGATACCGCCTCCGCACTGCTTGCCACCTTCGGTGTCTTCGCCGTCGGCTTCTTGGTCCGCCCGCTGGGCGGCATCATCTTTGGCCGCATCGCCGACCAGCGCGGCCGCAAAACCGTCTTGATGACCACCATCATCATGATGGCTAGCGCCTCGGTCCTCATCGGCTTGCTGCCCACCTACGAATCCATTGGTATCTGGGCCTCTGTCGGCCTGCTCTTCATCCGCGTGCTGCAGGGCTTTGCACACGGTGGTGAATCCGCAGCCGCCAATAGCTACATCCCTGAGATCGCCCCGAATGCCCACCGCGGCCGCTGGGGTTCCATGGTCTATGTCTCCATCTTCGGCGGCTCGGTCATCGCCTACGTCTTGGGCGGCGGCATTTCGCTGGTCTTAACGGACGAGCAGATTGGCGCGTGGGGCTGGCGCATTCCGTTCCTCTTGGGTGCCGTCGCAGCGCTGATCGCGTTGTATCTGCGCCGCCACATGAAGGAATCCGATCACTTCCAGGAGATCGACAGCGCCGAGCCCACCGTTGAGGCCCCGAAGCGCACCAAGAAGTCCGTGAATTCGCAAAAGCCTGCCTCGGTTGTTCGCCCGGCATGGCAGAATATCTTGCTCGTCGTGGGTATGGTCTCCGGCGTTACGGCCGCGCACTACACATGGACCTCCTATGTTTCCACCTACGCCATTAGCCACGAAGGCATGTCCACCCAGGGTGCTTATTGGGTCACCGTGGCCGCACAGACCGCCGGTCTCATTGCCCTACCGCTATGGGGCAGCCTGTCCGATAAAATCGGCCGCAAGCCAGTGATCTACATCTGCGCCATCGGCCTAGCCATCCTGCAGATCCCACTGATGAACTTCATCGATGATCGCCCCTGGACCCTGCTGGTGGCCTCCACCGTCGGCGTGGTCATCGTCGCCGCCGGCGGCGCCCTGTTGTCCTCCATCATGTCCGAGGTCTTCCCCACCGCCCAGCGCACCCGCAGCATCGGCCTGGCCTACTCGCTGTCTGTCGCCGTCTTCGGCGGTACCGCACCGTATATCTACCAGTGGTTCGTGGCCCACGGCCTTACTTGGGCTTCTGGCTTCTACGTCGTCGCACTGTGCATCCTCACGCTTGTCAGCATGTACATCCTGCCTGAAACCAAGGGCGTGGACCTGCGCGATGTCTAATCCACCCGCCAAACACTAAATCGCCGCTTCCCAGGCTTTCCCGGGAAGCGGCGATTTTTCACGTCCATAACTAATTAGTCGAGCGCTACCTTAAAGGGTGCGTCCGTGACCTCGCGGATGGACTCCTCGGTTTCACCCTCGGCGACCTCGATAAGCGTCAGGCCCTCCAGCTCGTCCACGGTAAATACGGCGCGATCAGTAATAATCAGATCCACACACCGCGCGCCGGTCAGCGGCAGCTGGCACTCCGCCAGAATCTTGGAATCGCCATGCTTGGACACGTGCTGCATCATCACCACGATGCGCTTGGCACCGTGCACCAGGTCCATCGCACCGCCCATGCCCTTGACCATCTTGCCGGGGATCATCCAGTTGGCTAGGTCGCCGAATTGGGATACCTCCATGGCACCGAGCACCGCGACGTCGATGGCGCGGGAGCGGATCATGGCAAAAGACTCGGACGAGGAGAAGAAGGATGCACCTGGGGCTTCAGTAATGGTTTCTTTACCGGCGTTGATGAGCTCCGGATCCACCTTGTCCTCTTCAGGGTAGGCACCGACGCCCAGGATTCCGTTCTCAGAGTGCAGGACCACCTCGCGGCCCTCTGGCAGGTAGCCCGGGATGAGCGTTGGCATGCCGATGCCCAGGTTGACGTAGTCACCATTGTCCAGTTCTTGTGCGGCGCGTGCCGCCATTTCTTCGCGTGACCAGGTCATTACTTGCTCACCGTCCTGAATTCGATTCCGGTTTCTTGTTTGCCCACTTCCACTACGCGGTCCACGTAGATTCCGGGCACATCCACCTCTGCTGGCGGAACGGCTTCTACCAACTGTTCTGCTTGCACGATGGTGATATCGGCGGATTTGGCTGCATCGGGGTTGAAGTTCTGGGCGGTTTTATTAAAGGCAAGGTTGCCAAAGCGATCCGCGCGGGCGGCATGGACGAAAGCGAAGTCCGGGGTAAGGGCTTCTTCCATGACGTAGAGCTCGCCGTTGAACTCGCGGGTTTCCTTCGGTGCGGAGGTCTCCGCGATGGTGCCGTCGGGGTTGTAGCGGGTGGGGATATCGCCATCGGCAAGCGGCGTGCCCACGCCAGCCTTGGTGTAGAAGGCTGGAATGCCCGCTCCACCGGCGCGCATGCGCTCTGCCAGGGTGCCCTGCGGGGTAAATTCGACGGTAAGCTCGCCCTCGAGGTACTGGCGCGCGTATTCCTTATTGGTTCCCAGGTAGGAACCAATCGAGCGGGCGATGCGGTGATCCTTGAGCAGCAGGCCCAGGCCGAAATCGTCCGTACCGAGATTATTGGAAATGATGGTGAGCTCGCTCGCGCCCTGGGAGCGCAGCGCGGCAATGAGTTGCGCTGGGATACCCACAAGGCCGAATCCGCCCACCGCGATGGAGGAACCGTCCGGGATATCCGCGACGGCCTCCTCTACTGAGGCTATGACTTTATTCAACATGGGCCTTAGACTACGTGCGGTTCACAGACAGCACAAGGGTTCAGAATGCGAACACGATCGGGTACACTGAAGAGACCTGGGCCACTTAACCCTAAAAATAGCTTGGAGGACACATCGTGGCAGATACCCCCGTAGTGCAATCACTAGCCCGCGGACTCAACGTCATTCACTCGTTTAATGGCGAACGCCCGCGGCAAACACTGGCCCAGGTTGCCGAGGTCACAGGCCTAGCGCGGGCCACCGCACGCCGCTTTTTACACACGCTTGTCGCGGAAGGTTACGCCCGCACCGATGGCTCGGATTTTTGGCTCACCCCGCGCGTTTTGGAACTGGGCTACTCCTATCTATCGAGCTTGGGTCTGCCGGATATTTCCCAGCCCCATTTGAGGGAGTTATCCACCAAACTCGATGAGTCCTGCTCCGTGAGCGTGCTCGACCGCGACACCGTGGTCTATATCGCCCGCGCCGCAGCGCACCGCATCATGTCCACCAATATCACCATCGGTACGCGCTTCCCGGCGCACGCCACGTCCATGGGCCAGGTGCTGCTCGCTGATTTAACGCCGGCAGAGCTGGATGAGTATTTCGCCACCACCGCTCCGCTCGAGCAGGTCACCCCGCACACCTTGGTATCCCAGGACGCGCTGCGAGCCCGCCTCGGCGAGGTCCGGCGGCGCGGCTGGGTCATCGTGGACCAAGAGCTAGAAATCGGCCTGCGCTCCATCGCCGTTCCCATTCGGGATCGCACCGGGCGCGCTGTGGCGGCCATCAATATTTCCACCCAGACCTCCGTGTATTCCACCCAAGATCTCACCGCGCAGCTCCTCCCAGAGCTTCTCACTACGTGCGCGGCCATTTCCCACGATCTCACCACCACCGAAATTTCCTAAGGAGAATCCATGCATACTCAAGACGTCGTCCTGTGCTACCCCAAGCGCACCCCAGTCGGCCGCTACGGCGGCGCGCTAAAATCCGTCCCCGTCCAGGATCTGGCCAGCCTGGTGGTATCCACCATCGTGGAAGAATCCGGCATCGATCCAAACGTCATCGATGACATCATCCTCGGCCAAGCCTCCCCCAACGGGGCTGCGCCTGCCCTCGGCCGCGTCGCCGCACTCGATGCCGGCCTGCCCGTCTCCGTGACCGGCATGCAGCTCGATCGCCGCTGCGGCTCCGGCCTGCAAGCCATCGTCACCGCCGCCGCCCACGTCGCCACCGGCGCGGCCGAGGTGGTCATCGCCGGCGGCGCCGAATCCATGTCGCGCACCGAGTACACCGTGGACGGCGATATTCGCTGGGGCGCGAAGGGCGGAAACATGGTCTTTCGCGATCGCCTCCAGGAGGCCCGCGAAACCGCCGGTGGTAAAAACCACCCCATCCCCAGCGGCATGATCGAAACCGCCGAGAACCTCCGCCGCGAGCGTTCCCTGTCGCGCGAGGACCAAGACGAGCTTGCGGTGCGCTCCCACCACAATGCCGCCCGCGCGCAGGAGCAGGCGCTTTTCGATGCCGAAATCGTCCCCGTCTCCGTCCCCCAGCGCAAGGGGGTTCCCATCATCGTGGACAAGGATGAGCACGTGCGCGCCGATTCCAGCGTGGAAAAACTGTCCAAGCTCCGCCCGGTAATGGGCAAGCAGGATGACGAGGCCACGGTGACCGCGGGTAACGCCTCCGGCCAAAACGACGGCGCCGCCGCCGTACTCGTTACCACCCGCGAAAAGGCCGACGAGCTCGGTCTCGAGCCGATGGTGGTATTGAAGGGCTGGGCGCTTGCCGGCGTAGAACCAGAGCGCATGGGCATCGCACCGGTTGAGGCCACCCGAAAGGTCATGGACCGCCTCGATCTCACCTTCGATGACCTCGACCTCATCGAGCTCAATGAGGCATTTGCCGCCCAAGCCCTCGCGGTACTAGATCAGTGGGGCATCTCGCCCGAGGATCCCCGCTTCAACCCCAACGGTTCCGGCATCTCGCTAGGCCACCCGGTGGGCGCGACCGGTGCCCGCATCGTGGTTACCGCCGCACACCACCTGCGCCGCACCGGCGGCAAGCGCGCGCTAGTTACCATGTGCATCGGCGGCGGCCAGGGCCTTGCCGCCATCGTTGAGGCGGTCTAGCCTCCACAAGCGCTATTCGCTGCTGCCGTAATCCCCCACCGGGCGCTGCACCAAGGCGCCATCCGCGTTGGGCTCGCCCGCCGCGATGCTGGCAGTAACCAGCGCGGCTAGGGCCACGGCAGAAGCCGCAGCTGATGCCATCGCCGAGTCCCTACCTGCCCGCATGGAATACTTCATTTCCTTAACGTAGCGCGAATGAAGGTTAGGGGAAAAGAAAAAGAGAATAAGGGGTAGATGAGGGGTGCGGTGGATAACCCGACAACGACACCGCACTTCGCTGTAAGCTGGAGTGGAACTTTGCTCGCATGATTTTAAGGGGACTTAGTCAATAATGATCCAATTCGTCTTTGGCGCCGCCGCAGGGTACGTATTTGGCACCAAGGCGGGCCGCAAGCGCTACCACCAGATGAAAAGCGCCTACCAAAAGACCGTCAACTCCCCCGCCACCAAGTCCGCGGTGCGCTCCGCGCGCAAGATGGTAGCCAACCGCCTGGATCCAGAGCCACGCATGCGCGAAATCCACGACCTTTCTGAAAAGCGCCGTGGAAAAGGAAAAATTCGGGGCGACCAAACTCCGCAAGCAGATCGCATCTATGAGCCGGATGAGGATTAAAGCCCGTCCGCGCTAACCCCCTCCCCGCGCAGCACCTGAACTAGCGTCCGAGTGCCTGCCCGGGGATTTTATATGCCCGGGGTACCGCGAAAGGCGCGGTCATTGAGCTCGCGGCGAGCCTGTTCCAAGGCAATGAGGTCCGCGAACAGGGAGTTATAGCCGGCCTCATCATCGGTAGGCCGCATCCGGCCCAATTGGGCCTTCAGCTGTGCAATCTGATCGCCCACGACGGTTTCCTGCAGCCGCGAGAGTACGGAGTCCGCATATTTTTCTGCGCCCACGTCCGTGGGCAGAATGGCCTCGACTGCCAGCTCGGAGACGAAATTCCTTCCCGTCAGATCCTGCATTTCCCCGGCAACTGCGGCAATCCAGTCCACCCCGGACATGGTGGCACCTTTTTCTGCCCCGCCCACGGCGGAAATCGCTTGGCGGACGATGCGGTAGGCGTCGTTGGTATAGGCATCGGCAGTAATGCCATCAAAATACGAGCCAACGACCTCCGGCATCTGTAAGGCCAATTTCAGCGCCTCCCGCTGCGGCCAGAGATGGGTCTCCTTCGGGCTCGGCGGATGGATCATGGGCACGTCTTGCTGCGCCGGCTGCGGCTGTGCATTATCAAAGCGGCGTATCGTCGGCTTGTCTGCTTTCTTCGGCTTCTTCGCCTCCGCGCGCACTTGGCGCAGCACCTCTTCCGGATCATTCCAGCCCACCCAGCCGGCAAGCCGGCGGGCGTATTCGCGCTGTAGGGGCTGGTCCCGGATCTGCGCGACGATGGGCACTGCCCGCCGCAAGGCCTGCAAGCGGCCCTCAGCAGTATCGATCCGGAAATCAGCAATGACTGATTGAATGACGAACTCAAACATGGGGATGCGGTCTGCCACCAGGTCGCGCACCGCGGCATCGCCTTTTTCAAGGCGCAGATCGCACGGGTCCATGCCATCCGGGGCCACGGACACGAAGGATTGACCGGTAAATTTCTGCTCGCCGTCAAAGGCTCGCATCGCGGCCTTCTGCCCCGCTTCATCACCATCGAAGGTGTAGATGAGCTCGCCGTGGAAATAGGAATCATCCAGCATGAGTCGGCGCAGCACCTGCAGGTGCTCCCCGCCAAAGGCCGTACCGCACGAAGCCACGGCAGTCTTAATGCCTGCCGCGTACATGGCCATCACATCCGTATAGCCTTCCACCACCACGGCCTGGTGGCCTTCTGCGATATTGCGCTTGGCCAAATCCAGACCAAAGAGCACCTTGGACTTGTGATACAGCATGGTCTCGGGCGTATTCATGTACTTGCCCAGCTTGTCATCATCAAAGAGCTTGCGCGCACCAAAGCCAATGACGTTGCCGGAAAGATCCTTAATCGGCCACAGCAACCGGCGGTGAAAACGGTCAATGGGACCGCGTTTTCCCATCTTGGAAATGCCGGCTGCCTCTAGCTCTTCAAAGGAAAACCCCATGCGCAATAGGTGCTTTGTGGCGGTATCCCAGCCTTCGGGGGCATAGCCGCACTCGAAATCATAAATAACCTCGCGGCTAAACCCGCGATCCAACAAAAAATTGCGCGCCGTTGCCGCCTCTGGGGTTTCCAGCTGCTTCCGGTAGAACTCGTGCACCGCCTTATTCGCCGCGATGAGCCGCTGCCTAGTACCCGGCTTCTCATTGCGAGCACCGGTCGAGCCGCCCTGATAGTTGATGTGGTAACCAATCTTCTGCGCCACGGCTTCCACGGCTTCCGGGAAAGAGACCTGTTCCATCTCCATCAGGAAGCTGAATACATCGCCGCCCTTACCGGTGGAAAAGCAGTGATAATAACCGCGCTGCGGGCGGACGTGGAAGGACGGCGTCTTTTCATCCTTGAAAGGGCTCAAGCCCTTCAAAGAATCGTGCCCAGCAGGTTTGAGCTGCACATATTCGCCCACGATTTCTTCTAAAGGCGCGCGTTCACGGATAGCTTGGATATCACTGTCCGGAATTCTGCCCTTTGCCATGGCTACAGACTACCCCGCCCATATATCGGATGCTTAACTGCCAAAGCCAGGATGGTCGCATTGGACCGCGCCGGTTAGCAAGTACACAGAATCACCGTGTTTTACCCACATGTGGGGCGGCCTCTCCCCGGGTATTCCCACCCCCGGGACGGGGCAATTTTGGATATTGCTCTTGACGCGGTGGACGTTTATGTTTTCGAGATAGTTCCTGCAACAATAGGGGGCATGTCCAAGTCCAAAGCGTCTAAGAAATCGCTTCCAGTGGCCCTTGGTGGACTCGCCATCGTCGCAGGCGCTAGTTATTTCGGCTTCGACCTCGGCGGTGATGAGGATGCAACATCGACGGATGAGACCTGCGCTATTTCTTCCCTTCCTAGCGAAGCCGAAGAAACCGCGGACGATATTCTCGCCGGCGGTCCCTATGACTACCCCGACAATGACAATTCCCATTTTGGCAATTATGAAGGCGTCCTCCCCCAGCAGGCGCAGGACTACTACCGCGAGTACACGGTAGAAACCCCCGGCAGTAACCATCGCGGTTCGAGGCGCATCGTCACCGGCGGCGGCACCGAAACCGATCCCGATGTGTGGTACTACACCGATGACCACTACCAAACATTCTGTTCTATCCCAGACGCAGAGGATTAATAGTGCACCGCATTTTAATTACGGAACCCATCCGTACACGAACGGATTTCTTCAATGCTTTAGGACGCACCCATGGTTGCGTGGATTGTGGCCCGCGCAGCCTCGAGGATCTAGCCAGCTTCCTGCGCGAGAATGAAGTATCCACCATCGTGGCCGCCAACATGGAAATGGAATTGGATGACTTCGCGGCCATCGCGGCCGTTGTTCAAGATGAAGGCGTTAGGCTCGCGCGCTAATAGCTAGTCCGCGGATTCTGGCGCTCTGAGGATGCTGGCACTCCGCAGATGCGGGCAATCCAAGGATGCTATAGGTCCTCTGCAATAACTGAGCAATGAGCGCCCTCAAATATCACTTTTTCGCTTCAAAAATAGCAGCGGAGGTTGCACTTTTAGCGAAAGGCCGCGCCCAGGCCCCTCCGAAGGAGCCCCACGACCCGTATAGCTATTAGTCCAAGAACCCCGAAAGGTCAGCGCTCCGGCGCGCAAGCCGCTCGAGGCGGGATTCGGTCATGGAGGCGATCTGATCAATGATGGCACGGTCGCGGGCGGCGTCGGTATCGGCTTGCTCCCACCACAGGCGGAAGGTGGCATCGAGCGAACCGGGCGCACCTGCGACGAGGTAGTCGTAGACGCGGTAGATGCGCTCGCGCTGGCGGTCTTGGCGGGCTAGGTGCGCTGGTTCATCCATCACGTAAAGCACGGCAATCGTTTTTAAGAGCTTAACCTCTGCCTGCGCCAAGGGCGGAACGCGCAGGTCACCGTGCATGCGGCCGAGGGTATTGGCGCTGATGAGCTCAGCATTCGCCTCCGAGGTTGCGCCAATAGTGGCACCCACATAGCGTCCCACCAGCTCAGAGGTCATCTTTTTCAGCTTGGCATAATCGCGCAGGGTGTAGTCGAAATTGCCAAGGGCATTGATGACATCGAGGTTGCGCAGGCTATCGGCGGCTTCCAAGAGTTCATCGGCAGTTCCGCCAAAGGCCTCGGCGCCCTTTTCTGCAAGGTGGGCTAGTTCCACCAAATCCCACAACACGTTCAAGGAAATGCGCTGGGAGATGATGCCGTCTTCCACGTCGTGCACGGAATAGGCAATATCATCGGACCAGTCCATGACCTGGGCTTCGATGCACTTTCGGTTATCGCTATGGCCTTTGCGCAGCCACGCTAAAAGGTCAGCGTCCTCATCATAAGCACCGTATTTGCGGTTGATGGTGCCATCCGGATTGGTCTTGGTCCAAGGGTATTTGCACGCGCCATCGAGCGCGGCACGGGTGAGGTTGAGACCAAAGCTGTGGGCGGTGCCATCGGCGTCCTCGGCTAAGACTTTGGGCTCTAAGCGGGTCAAGATGCGCAGGGTTTGCGCATTTCCCTCGAAACCGCCTTGCGCGACCTCATTGAGCGCATTTTCGCCGTTGTGGCCATAGGGTGGGTGGCCGATATCGTGGGTAAGCCCGGCCATGTCACAGAGATCCGGATCGAGGCCGAGGCCGGCGCCGATGCCGCGGGCAATCTGGCCAACTTCGAGCGAGTGGGTAAGCCGGGTGCGCGGGGTATCGCCATCACGTGGGCCTACGACCTGGGTTTTATCCGCCAATCGCCGCAGCGCAGCCGAGTGCAAGACGCGGGCACGGTCGCGAGAGAATACCCCGCGGTGTTCTTCGATATCGCTAATCGTGGATCCCTTGGGCCGTTCTTCGGCCAGCCGGGCAAAATCAGCTGCAGCATAAGAGTAAGGCACGGCGTTTTAGTCTATTCCCCCTGCGTGCGGTCTGCGTCTTTATTTTGCATCGTTTCGTGCCGCAGCTTCTGATTCGGCCGCAGCATCAGCTCAATGCGGTACAGGCACCTTTTCCAGGCACGCGCGCACCGGGGAGAGACGATGCTGGCGAGCCCAATATAAAACAGCCCGCCGCATTCGTGCGCGAGGTAGCGCCACCAGGGCTTGGACAAGCGCCGGGCGGGATAATAGGGCGTGCCGGAAACGTGAGCGTTGAGCCCTTCCTGCTGGGCGATGACCCACGTGCGCAACCTGTGCAAGGGATCGGTGACGATGATGGCATCGGCAAGGCCGTGGGCATCGATAACCGCAGCTAAGGACTCACGCGTATCGAGGCCCTCCTCCACGGCGGATACCTGCAGCCCAGGGAAATGCTCGCGCAGGTAATCGTGGGCAACCCCGGCCTCGGTAAACCGGTCCCCGGGCAGCTGGCCGCCCACGGTTATGACGGGCAGGCCGCGGGAGGTGGCCAGCTCCCCGGCATGGCGCAGGCGCCCGGCTAGGATGCGGGAGGGGCGGCCATCGTATTGCGCGGTGCCTAAAACAACGACGTATTTCACAATGCTTCCCACCCTACTGCCTGCAGAGGAGGTTCTCCGGATTGGGCGTTCGGGCAGGTAGAGTTGTGGGCATGAATCTTAGTGCACGAATCGGCCGCGCTACCATCGCGGCATTTTTGCTCGGCTGCACCTCCATTGGCGCAGGCCAGGCCTTAGCCGCGGAGACCACTACCATTGCCCAAGCCCCGGATACAGCGGCGGTGACAGACCGGGTAAATGATGAGGCAGGGGTCTTAAGCACCGAGGAAATTAGGGAGATCAATGAGAAGATCACCCAGCTGCAAAAAGACCAGTCGCTCATCATCTTCGTTGTCTTCGCGGATGATCTTGGCACTGATCCAGAAAGCTATGCGCGCAGCATCGTCAACGAGAAAGGCCCGAATTCCGCGGCCTATGTCGTTGGCGTGAACGAGCGCCAAGTGGGCGTGCAGACCGGCGATCAATGGCCGGAAGGCCGCCTGGATCAGATGTACGATGCCGCCTACAGCAAGCTCTCTGCTGAGGAATACGGCGCTTCTGCGA
This sequence comes from Corynebacterium sp. KPL1824, assembly GCF_000478095.1. Lineage (NCBI taxonomy): Bacteria > Bacillati > Actinomycetota > Actinomycetes > Mycobacteriales > Corynebacteriaceae > Corynebacterium > Corynebacterium sp. KPL1824. The sequence continues at coordinate 634,628 of NZ_KI515750.1, forward strand.
TCGCGCTTGCCGATGCCGCCCTTGGCTCCTCCAGCTCCTCTGATTCCTCCGGCATAGCCTGGCTGGGCGGTGGCGCCGCCGCCATCGTCGCTGCAGGCGGTGGCATTTGGTACTACTCGCGCCGCAGTACAAAGAAGAATCAGGCAAAGACCTTAGAGTCCGCCCGCGAGATTGCGCCAGAAGATACCGATCAATTAAACCGGCTACCGCTGGAAACCCTGGATAAGTTGGCCCAGGAAGAATTGGTCTCCACGGATGAATCCATCCGCCGCGGTAAGGAAGAGCTCAATATCGCCCTGTCTGAGTTCGGGCCGGAGCGCACCCGCCCGTTTACCAAGGCGATGAATCATTCCACCTCCACCCTGCAAAAGGCCTTTAAGATTCGCCAGCGCCTCGATGATTCGGTGCCAGAATCCCAGGCCGAGCGCCGGCAGATGCTGGTAGAAATCGTCTCTACCTGCGGCCAAGCCGATGACGCATTGGATAGCCAGGCAGAAGAGTTTGCCCGGATGCGCGACCTGCTGCTGCAAAGCGACTCTAAGTTGGACGAGCTCACACAGCGCACCGTCGGGCTGCGCACCCGCCTGCCGGGCGCCGAAGGTACCCTGAAAAAGCTCCAAGAGGACTACTCCGCGGAGGTCTTATCCTCCATTGCAGAAAACCCAGAATTGGCTAGCGCCTCCCTCGATGAAGCCGAAAAGCTCCTGGACCAAGCCCGCGAGGTGCAAGGTCAGCCTGCCGGCCAACAGGGTTCGCTCGTGGGGCTTATCCGCGATATCGAGCACGCCACAGAGGTTACCGATAGGCTCCTGACCGGTGTGGAGCACGCCGAGGAGAATATTTCCTCCGCGCGCCGCAATCTGGGTGCGCTTATCACCGAGGTCGAGGGCGAAATCGAGGAAGCCCGCGAACTGGAGCGCCAAGGCAAATCTCAGGGAACCCAGGCGGATTGGGAGGCCCTCGAGGAGCTGCTTGAGCGCGCTTCTGCCGCGGTCACTGACGCCAAGCAACAGGGCGATACGGATCCCTTGGGCCAGCACACCGCCCTTATGAGCATCGATACCGAGCTTGATGAGCGCCTCGACCGCGTGCGGGAAAAGACCTCCACCCACGCGCGCCAGCTCGAGCTTTTCCACCAGCAAATGTCGGTGGCAGAATCCAATATTCAGGCCGCCGAGGATCTCATTTCTTCGCGCGGGCGCATCGTTGGTTCCGGCGCCCGCACCGCGCTTGCCGATGCCAAGCGTCTCCACGCCCAAGCCCTGCATACCCAGCGCAGCGATATCCGCGGCGCGTTGCAATCCTCCCGCGAAGCCGTTGCCGCAGCGCAAACCGCCTTGCAGCGGGCCAAGGATGATTCCGATGAGTACCGCCGCCAGCAACAACGCCAGCAGACGAGTTCCACGGCCGGCAATATCATCACCGGTATGGTCCTAGGCCAAATCTTGGGCGGCGGTGGCCGCGGCTTCGGCGGTGGTTTCAGCGGAGGCGGCGGCAGCTTCGGTGGCGGCGGCGGAGGATTCTCCGGCGGCGGTGGCGGAGGCGGTTTCCGCGGCGGCTCGTTCTAGAGCGGCTCCTTCCAGAGCGGCTCCTTCTAGGCCGCCGGCTTAGAAGGCCTGCTTGATGGGTGCTTAGCCGCGCACGATGCGCGGTGCGGCATCGACAAGCAGGCAACTATAGCTCAGCACCACCGCATCTAGGTCTGGAAGGCCATTATTATCCGAGGCCGCTACTTCTAGGCCGCTCCCCCGCGGGTTAAGGCGGGCAACTTCAGAGCCCTCCGCGCTACCATCTTCGGCAAGGGCCACGATGCGGCGCTGCTTGCCAAAGATGGCGGAGCGCTCCAAAAGGTAGTGGGCGTCTCCGCAGGTCGCGCGCAGGCGCGTGACGGTCAATCCCGCCTGCGAAACTTCACAATGCTTCGCGGCGCCGGAGTCCGCGCCGCGGCTGGCACGCGGCCGCGCCCGCAGGAAGAAACGCGGGGAGGCGGTTGCACCGTCTAGCGAGGTCTCCACATCAAAAAGCACATCCGGCTGTGTGGGATCCCCAGAGAGCGCGCCGGCAATGGTCAGTACCCCGTCTCGCACCCAGGCGATGTCGGTGCCGCGTACGTCGCGCAGAGTAGTACCTGTCCACTGCCACGGCATCGTTCCCGCCATTAGAAAATGAACACCGCCAACAGGGCAACGATGGAGGCCAACACCAGCGTGATGATCCATACCCACGCGGAGTTTTTGGTGTTCTTTTCCAAGATCGCACGGGTAAACCAGCTGAGACCGGCGATCTCCGCGGTGCTTAGACCCTCCGCATCGTCTTCGAATTCCAAGATGGCCTTGCGCACGCCAGAATTCTTGGCGGAAAACTGTGCCACCTTGTTGTCATCGACGTCATCGATGATCCAATCGCCGCTATTTTCATTGACGTAATGAAAGGTGCGGCCATTGAGCGAGGCCTCCAGCCGCTTATCGCGGCCGAGGCGGCCGGCGAGGCGGTAGACGGAGCCATCGTCAAGCGTGGCCGAAGCGCCCAGATCGCTGACCTCGACGCGCCAAAAGTTGCCGTCTACCTCGGCGGAATGCTCCGCGAACACGCCTAGGCGCTCCGGCCCCTCCTCAACGAGGAGGACGGGCTTGTCGCGCTCGGAGCGATCCCAGCTGGTGTAGTGCATCTGCTTAGCATCCAATCAGGCGCGCGGCGAGGTAGGACTCAAGATCCTCAATCTTTACGCGCTCTTGCTCCATGGTGTCGCGCTCGCGCACGGTCACGGCGTTATCCTCGAGCGAATCGAAGTCGAAGGTGACGCAGAATGGCGTACCAACCTCGTCTTGGCGGCGGTAGCGGCGGCCGATGGCACCGGAAACGTCAAAGTCCACGTTCCAGTAGGCGCGCAGCTTATCCGCCAGCTCGCGGGCCGGGGTGGAGAGCTCCTCCTTCTTGGACAACGGCAGGACGGCGACCTTGATGGGCGCCAAGCGGCGGTCCAAGCGCAGAACCACGCGCTTGTCGGTGCCGCCCTTAGCGTTCGGGGCCTCTTCCTCGTCGTAGGCATCTACCAGGAACGCCATCATGGAACGGCCCAGGCCGGCGGCCGGCTCGATGACGTACGGAATCCAGCGCTCGTCATTGGCCTGGTCATAGTAGGACAGGTCCTCACCAGAGCCCTTGTCGTGAACGGACAGGTCATAATCGGTGCGGTTGGCCACACCTTCCAGCTCGCCCCACTTGGAGCCCTTGAAGCCGAAGGCGTACTCCACATCCACGGTGCGCTTGGAATAGTGCGACAGCTTTTCCTTTGGGTGCTCGTACAGGCGCAGGTTTTCTTCCTTGATGCCCAGATCGGTGTACCACTTGTAGCGGTCATCGATCCAGTACTGGTGCCACTCTTCGTCCTCGCCTGGCTTGACGAAGAACTCCATCTCCATCTGCTCGAACTCGCGGGTGCGGAAGATGAAGTTACCCGGGGTGATCTCGTTGCGGAAGGACTTACCAATATTGGCAATGCCGAATGGCGGCTTCATGCGCGAGGAGGTCATCACGTTCTTGAAGTTGATGAAGATGCCCTGTGCGGTCTCCGGGCGCAGGTAGTGCAGGCCCTGCTCGTCATCGACTGGCCCCAGGAAGGTCTTCAGCAGGCCAGAAAAGGCCTTCGGCTCGGTCCAGTCACCTGGCTGGCCGGTTTCCGGGTCGTTGATATCCGCCAGGCCGTTTTCTGGCTCGTGGCCGTGCTTTTCCTCGTAGGCCTCGATCAGGTGGTCGGCGCGGTAGCGCTTACCTGTGTGGCGGGATTCCACCAGGGGATCAGTAAAGACCTCCACGTGGCCGGAGGAGACCCACACCTGGCGCGGCTGGATGACGGAAGTATCCACACCCACGACATCGGGGCGGGATTGGACCATGTGGCGCCACCACTGGCGCTTGATGTTTTCCTTCAACTCCACACCGAGAGGACCATAGTCCCATGCGGAGCGGGAACCGCCGTAAATCTCACCCGCCTGGTAGACCAAGCCGCGGCGTTTACACAGATTAACAACGGTATCGATAAGGGATGCCATGGTTGTAAAGGACTCCTCTGGTAGGGGACAGTCGTGACAATCTCATTCAGTTTAACCCTTATCCCCCATCAGTAGTGGGATCAGGGGGTGCAAATTTAATTCGGTTAATGTACAGGTAATGACCAACTTGAGGTAATATAGTAGTGGTCGACAGATAATAGATACCGTATTGAAGGTGCCCACTCCCTATGACGACCGTTCAATTAGCATTTAATAACTCTGCGGCCGCAAGCGTTATCGCGGCCCTCGATTCCCCGCTGCGCATTTCCATTATTACCCGCCTAGCGGAGCGCGACCATTACGTGCACGAGCTGGTAAAAGCCACCGGCAAGTCCCAGCCGCTGATTAGCCAGCACCTGCGGGTGCTTAAGCAGGCAGGGATTGTCAGCTCCGAGCGCAATGGGCGCGAGGTGACCTACTCTCTGGTAGCACCGGAGGTGTTAACCCTTTTGGAAGACGCCGCGAAAATCGCCTCTTAATAACCGGTCTGCATATAAAGACGATTTATTATAGCGCTTGTTGAAAAAGAGTTGATAATATGGATGGTATGTCCATTCATGAGAGTATCCCCAAGCTCGGCTCGCGCAATACTAAACAGCGCACCGCGGTGGTCGAGGTCCTGCGGGACATCGACAAGTTCGCCTCCGCCAAGGAAATTTATCACCAGCTCCAAGAGCGGCAAGAAAAGGTCGGTCTCACCACTGTCTACCGCACCCTACAATCTCTTTCCGATATTGATGCCGTAGATGCACTACACATGCCCAATGGCGAGACCTTGTACCGCCATTGCGAAACCGATGCGCACCACCACCACTTGGTATGCACCAAATGCGGCCGCACCGAAGAAATCGATGGCGGCCCCATTGAAAAGTGGGCGTCGGCCGTAGCCGCCGAGTACAACTTCGAGCTTACCGGCCACGACGCGGAGATCTTCGGCGTGTGCTCGCAGTGCGCCGCCGCACAGTAATCACGCGTGCTGTTTTAACCTCCCTATTTCCCTACTTCACAGCACCGAAGCGGCGATCGCGGCAGGCATATTCCTCAATAGCGGCAAAGAGATCCTCCGGGGTGAAATCCGGGAAAAGCTTGTCCTGATAAATCATCTCGGCGTAGGCGGACTGCCACAGCAGGAAGTTCGAGGTGCGCTTCTCACCGGAAGGCCGCAAGAATAGATCCACATCCGGCATGCTGGGATCATAGAGACTCTCTGCGATGGTGCTTTCTCTAATATCGCGCGGGCGGATCTCACCAGCGGCGACCTTTTCCGCAATCTGGCGCACGCCATCGACCATTTCCGCCCGGCCGCCGTAATTGACGCACATGGCCAGCGTCATTTTTGTATTATTCTTGGTCAATTCTTCGGCGGCCTCGAGCTCCTTAATCACTGAGCGCCACAGGCGCGGGCGCCTTCCCACCCACACCACGCGCACGCCGCGCTCGTTGAGCCACTCGCGCTGCCGGCGCAGCACGTCGCGATTAAAGCCCATCAAAAAGCGCACCTCTTCAGGGCTGCGCCGCCAGTTTTCAGTGGAAAATGCATAGGCCGAAAGGTACGGGACACCGGCGGCGAGGCAGGCATCGACGACATCGAGAAGCACCGCCTCTCCCCTGCGGTGGCCTTCCGTGCGTTTCATGCCCTTTTCCTGGGCCCAGCGGCCGTTGCCGTCCATCACCAACGCAATATGGCGCGGCAGCAGCTCATCCGGAATATTCGGCGGGGTCAGGCGGCGAGAAGGATCTGGGGTAATCACGGACTACAGTTTACTGTTCCATCACCTGTAATGCGGACACATTTCGCTCCATGTGCCACTGCAGGTGCGCCCGCGCTAGTCGATGCCCCTCCTGCCGCTGCGCATTCGTCGGGTCCGTCGGGTAGCCATGTGCCAAAAGCCACAAGTGGTGCAGGGTTTCCGGATCCACCTCTGCAGCACCTGGTGGCCGGCATTCGTGGCAGGCGGCGCCGCCGACGGCCGGGTGAAAGGCGTGGTGCGGGCCGGGGCGCTGGCACTGGGCGCAATCAAAAAGGCTCGGTGCCCACCCGGCATGCGCCATGGCCTGCAATAAGAACGCATCGAGCGTTTGCGTCGGCTCCTCGGTTTGCAGATGCTCTAGCGTCGCCACCACCGCGTTGTAGAGATACGGGTCGCCGTCGCCATCCGCGTAGATGAGCCGCTCGGCCGACTCCAAGACCGCGCACGCGGCCGTATAGCGTTCGTAGTCTTCGATGAGGCGCGCACCAAAATAATTCACCGTATCCGCCTGGGAAATCGTGGCCAAGTTCTTTCCCACATACAGCTGAACATCCAAATTGACGAAGAGCTGCAGCCGCGATCCAAAACGGGATTTTGCTCGGCGCACGCCCTTGGCCACCGCACGCACCACCCCATGGTTTTGGGTGAGAAGTACGATTACGCGGTCGGCTTCCCCAAAATCATAGGAGCGAATGACCACGGCGCGGTCGCGGTAATTTTCGCGCATGGCCTTTTAGAACCCGAGCCTGCCCAACGACTTGGCATCCGATTGCCAGTTCTTCAGCACCTTGATGCGCAGGTCCAGGTACACGTTCTGGCCCAGTAGCTCCATGATTTCCTTGCGGGCATTGCCCACGATGCGGCGGAAACGCAGGCCATCTTTACCCTCGATGATGCGCTTTTGCCCTTGACGCTCCAAGTACATGATGGCGTGAATATCCAGCACTCCCTCACGCGTGCGCGAGGGCAGCATTTCATCGATTTGCACCGCAACTGAGTGCGGCAGCTCCGCCTTCAAGCCAGATAGCGCGGCCTCACGGATGAGTTCTTCAATGCGCTTTTCTTGCCCCTCATCAGTGATGTGATCATCCGGATAGAACTTCGGGCCCTCCGGCAAGTGATCCACGATGACCTGCACCAAGTCATCCAGCTGCACGCCCTTTTTACTAGAAACCGGAATCACCACTGCCTCTGGATCTTCTTGCGCCAAGAGCTCGTGCAAGGCCAAAAGCTGCGCGCCCACTTGGTCCTTGGAGGCTTTATCCAGCTTGGTCACGATGCCGATGATGGGGGTCTTCGGCGCAATCGAGCGCACATTATCCAAGATCCACCGGTCACCCGGGCCGATCTTTTCATCTGCCGGAATGGTCAATCCGATAACATCCACATCCGCATACGTTTCTTTGACCACTTCATTCAGCCGCTCACCCAACAAGGTGCGGGGTCGGTGCAGGCCCGGCGTATCCACCACAACCACCTGTGCATCCTCGCGGTGAACCAAACCGCGGATGGTGTGGCGAGTCGTTTCAGGCTGGTCCGCGGTAATGGCAATCTTTTGACCTACCAGCGCATTAGTCAGCGTGGATTTACCCGTATTCGGGCGGCCCACAAAGGAAACGAATCCAGAGCGGAATCCTTCTGGGGTATCCGTGTATTGCGAATAATCTAGCGGAGCGGCCTTCTCCCCGGCGGCTTCCGGAGCGGCATCATCGGGGTCATCTGGCAGGCCCTCGAATGCCGCATCAAACTGTGCATCAATATCAGAACTCATTACCTGCAATGATAGCCCACCGCACCAAAATCTCCGATTGTTTCACGCCACAACAAATCTGCAGGCTAAGCTAAGACAGTTCTCTCCTCCAAGGTGTATTTCTCACCGCTTCCTGAAAGGCAGCCCACCATGCCAACCAAGTCTCCCCTACTTCTGCTAGGAACTCTTCTCACCATTTTCATCAGTGCGTGTTCATCCCCTGATGCCGCCCCTTCGCCTGCCGAAGAGGAATCCACAAGTACTTCTTCCAGTTCATCATCCAGCTCATCTAGTGCGTCCTCTTCGAGCAGCGTTGCACGATCCACCACGCAAGAGCCCACTACCGAAACCCCAGCAGAGCCAGAAGCCCAAGTAGCAACTGAGGAGTCAGGTGCACAACCACAAGCGGCAGCCGCTGAGCCTGAGCTGCTGTACTGCGAAATCGGCCTTGGCGCATTCGGGAGATTTTCTGATGGCTCTTCGCACCAAACCGAACTGTGCAATACCCCTGCGCTCCAGCGTTCCATGCGCGCGGAACGGGTATGCGGTGGCCTTAATGGGCACTTGCTTTATCCAGACGAATGGCCAGAGCTTTGCAACGGCGGCGCTCCATATTCGGGATCGCCACAGGGTGGAGCGTCACCAGAATTCTACGACGAAGGTTCTCTTGCGGAAACGCCCTTAGAAACACAAGGGGAAGGCCACTAGAGCGGAGCCCCGAAGCTGTACCGCTCCGACCCTTTCGCAGATGCTATAGGTCCACTGCAACAACTGAGCATATTCGCACCTGAAATGTAGCAAATCTCGCTCAGATATACCTGAGGACATTGACCTTTTGGCTTTTCGATCGGTCCAACACCAGCCCGAAGGCACCGCTCCCTCAAAATGTACGAGGGGCGGGGCCTTCAGGAGCTAAAAGAACTAGCCAGGTACCTATTTCTTGAATTGATCCGGGAGCGGACCAAGCTGCGGTCCGTCTGGATAGTACTTCCAGCCGTCCTTGATACGAACATCATCGGACCACGGCAGTTTGTACTCGCCCTTGGCTAGGTCTTCTACCCAGGTGAGGTAGTTTTCGGTCTTTCCGCCTGGGTAACCGACGTAGCCGCGGTTGCCTAGGTTGAAGATGTTGTTTTCTAGACCCCAGTTGATGCGCGCCTTATCAGCCAGCGCTGGAAATACCTCTGCAGTGACGATTTCGCCCGGGTTGCGGTGGCCCTCAGAAATCATGTGGCCATCGTAGTTGCAGACATTGCCCTCACCGAAGTAGTAGAAGACCTGGTCATAGCCCGCCAAGTTCACCGATGCCGTGTACATCAGATTCTGGAAGGCGTTGGTCTTGTTGGTCATCACCCACTGGTCTTGGGTCTGGGTGGAATAGCCCGAGATGCGGATGTAGACATTGGCACCCTTATACGCCGCTTCGCGGGCGAGCTCAGGGAACATGCCATCGTGACAGATATTGACCGCGAGCTTGGAGCCCTTGGGGCCATCGCATACCGGCATGCCCAAGTCGCCTGGGTACCACGGCTCGATGGGGGTCCATGGCTGCAGCTTGCGATAGTGCAGTGCAATCTCACCGTCGGAGTTGATGATAATCGCCGTGTTGAACGGGGGCTTTCCTTTCTCATGGTTGGGTTCCATGATGGAGAAAACTCCCCAGACGTCGTTATCCTTACAAGCCTGCTTGTACTGGTCCACCTTGGGGTCATCGAGCCCGATGAGGAATTCATCGTAGGACCAGATCTTGGTATTCAACCCCGAAGAGGAGTATTCCGGAAAGACGATGAGATCGAGGTCTGGGTAGCCAGCCTTGGTCGAGGCAACCATGCGGCAGATTTCATCGACGTTTGCCTGAACGTCTTCCGGGGAATTGACTACGGGAACTGGGTATTGGATAAGGGCCATCAACAGGCCGTCGGGGGATGCGCTGATGCTTCCGGTGCTGGACAAGACGGGACTCCAATCACGTCGTCGATTAAGTTACACCTATCACTCTATATGGCGAACATCACGTATCCACTAGAAAAACGACGCTCTTGTCTCAGATTGCAGACGCATCCCCTCTGGGAGACAGCTTTAGAGCTCCTCGGCTTGGAATTGCATGCTCGGGTGGGCGAAAGCGTCTTGGGCCTGAATGAGCTGCAGCTCGGTGGATTCGGCTTCATACGTGGTGCGCAGAAGCTCGTAGACGGAAGATGCGGTGCGGCGCAGCGCTTCTTTAACGTCATGGGTTTCAACGTAGTGGCCGGTAAACAGCGCGGCGGTCACGTCGCCGGAGCCGTTGCGCTTAAACGGCAACAGCGGGGTCGAGAGCAAGAAAGCGCGCTCACCGTCGACGGCGAGCATCTCAATCTGATCCGCAGGGGTTTCCGGGCGCTTTACGGAGGTAACCAGTACCGTCTTCGGCCCCATTTCCTGCGCCTTCTTCACCGCCGCCAAGGTCTGGTCCAAGGTGCTGACCTCGGTATCGGTCAGATAGCCCAGCTCAAATTGGTTAGGAGTGATGATATCGGCAACCGGCACCACGCGATCGCGCAGCAGCGGCGGAATGTCATCGGAAACGAAGCAACCCGACTTCGCATTACCCATCACGGGGTCGCAAGCATAGAGCGCCTTGGGGTTGACGGCCTTGATGCGGCGAACGGTGTCCACGATGGCATCGGCAATGTCGGAGCCGCCCTGGTAACCGGAAAGAATGGCGTCGATACCTTCAAAAGCACCGCGCTTTTCGATGCCATCGATGATCGACGTGACATCACTGGCCGGAATCATCGGCCCGCCCCAGTCACCGTATCCGGTGTGGTTGGAAAAATTCACCGTGTGCACGGGCCACACCTCGTGGCCGGCGCGCTGGAGGGGAAAGACGGCCGCGGAATTTCCCACATGGCCGTAGGTGACATGAGACTGGATGGAAAGGATAGTCATAGCTATCCATTGTGCTACTGACTGTGCACAGAGACAAAGGAATGGGCGAAATTATTCTTGGGGTTCCTCGTCGCGTGGTTCCCCGATGGCAGGAATTCCGCCACCAGGCACCTGCTCATCAAGGCGTGCGCGCTCGGCAGCATCCGGAAAGGCCTTCGGGCCCGATGGCTTTGGCTGGTAGCTTTTCCCGCGTGCGGCGAGGTCATCGTACCAATCCGCCAGCAGTTCATTCTGCCGGGCAAACATTTCCTTTTCCTCCGCCGCGGTGGCGTGATCGTAGCCCAGCAAGTGCAGGCAGCCGTGCACCGTCAATAGCGCGAGCTCGTGGCCGAGCGAATGCCCGGCGGCATCGGCCTGTCGCAGGGCGAACTCGGGGCATAAGACGATATCGCCAAGCATGGCAGGTCCCGGATCGGCGGCATCGGGGCGCCCGCCACCAGAAGTGGCGCCGGGAGTGAGCTCGTCCATGGGAAAACTCATCACATCGGTAGGGCCCTCTAGATCCATCCAGCGGATGTGCAGATCCTCGATGGATTTCAGGTCCACGCAGGTAATGGTGCATTCTGCAGCGGGATTGATGTCCATTGCGCCGAAGGTATAAGAGGCGACATCGATCAGCATCTCCTCGTTGACGCCATCAAAACCCGACTCATTGAGAGATTCGATACTCACTTATTCCCCCTCGTTTTCCGCGGCGTTTTTATTATCAAAGGAATCATAAGCATCCACGATGCGGCCCACCAGCTGGTGGCGCACCACGTCTTGGGCGCTGAGATCCGCAAAGTGGATATCGTCCACGTTATTGAGAATCCGCCGCACAATGCGCAGGCCGGAAACCTGGCCGCGCGGGAGATCCACCTGAGAGATATCGCCGGTGACCACTATGGTGGAACCAAAGCCCAGGCGGGTCAAAAACATCTTCATCTGCGCCGGTGTAGTGTTTTGCGCCTCATCGAGGATGACAAAAGCATCATTGAGCGTGCGCCCGCGCATATACGCCAGCGGGGCGACCTCGATGATGCCGGCATCCATCAGCTTGGGAATCATATCCGGATCGAGCATGTCCCGCAGCGCGTCATAGAGCGGGCGCAGGTACGGGTCGATCTTGTCATTGAGCGTGCCTGGCAAAAAGCCCAGGTTTTCGCCCGCCTCAACCGCCGGACGGGTGAGAATAATGCGCGAGACTTGTTTATTTTGCAGGGCCTGCACGGCCTTCGCCACCGCCAGGTAGGTCTTGCCTGAACCGGCCGGGCCAATGCCAAAGACCACCGTATTATTATCGATGGCCTGCACGTATTCAGACTGCCCAACCGTCTTGGGACGGATTGACTTGCCGCGGCGCTTGACGATGTCCGCCGCCATCGCCGCCGCTACCGACTGCGGCGCCTCTACAGCGACCATGTCCATGGTGTGCTTGACCGTATCGGTAGATACGGCATGGCCGCGCCTAGCGATGGCCTCGAGCTCATCGAGGATCTTCGCGGCGCGGGCTACCTCGTAATCGGGGCCGGTGACGGTGACAATATTGCCGCGAGCAAAAAGGTCCGCATCGAGGCGGTCATTAAGCACGCGAAGGTTATCGTCCGCGCTGCCCAAAACGCTGCTGACATACGCGGAATCGATCTCACATTTCTTGGTGATGATAGGCACGTCTAATAGGCTACCAGCGCTCAGTCCGCATGCCGATAGCCGCCAAGGCCACCATCGCCGCGCTGGCGGTGCGCAAAACCTCCGGGCCCAATTTGATGGCAACGGCTCCTGCCTCGCGCAGTGTTGTCAGCTCTTCTTCCCCGATGCCGCCTTCGGGGCCGACCAAGAGGAAGACCTCGCCGTGCAAGCCCACCTCCCGGATGGATTCGGTGGCTTCCTCGTGCAGGACTAATACGCTCGCCGATTCTGCGCGCTCTGCCAGTTCCGCAACCAATTGGCGGGTAGTCAGCGGGCCGCGCACCTGCGGGATGCGGTCTCGTCGGGATTGCTTTGCGGCCGCTTCGGCCGCGGCCTGCCACTTCGCAACGGCCTTCGGCGCCTTCTTCCCGTCCCACTTGGCCACGCAGCGATCCGCCTGCCAGGCGATGATCTCATCCGCCCCGGCCTGTGTAGCCAGGTCAACGGCTAGCTCGGCGCGCTCGGATTTGGGGATCGCCTGCACCACGGTTACCCGCGGATTCGGTTCCGGAAGCTGGGTAACGGACTCGACGGTGCCGGTCAAGTGGTCCTTGCCCGAGGTCTCGGTGACGGTGAGGGTAAGGCGGATTCCGGTGCCATCGATAAGCGCCAGCTTCTCCCCCTGCTGCATCCGCTTGACCGTCACGGCGTGGCGCGCCTCAGGCCCAGACAGCGTGATGGCGTCTCCGGCCTGGGCGGCGGAGAGATCCGGGTGGATGAAGACGGGCAGCGACATTAGCGGCGGAACTTATCGCGCAGGCGGGTAAAGAAGGAGTCTTCCTGCCCGTCGCTGGCGGTGCGCACGCGGGCGCCCTCATCGCGGGTATTGCGGATCTTTTCCAGCGCCTCGCGGCTCTTGCGGTCCAGATCCTTGGGAACAACCACGTCCACGTGGGCAAACAGGCTGCCGTAACCATCGGTGCGCAAGCGTGGCATGCCCGCGCCTTCGACCTTGATGGACTCGCCCGGCTGGGTGCCCGGCTCGATATCGATGGTGAGCTCTTCGCCGTTGAGCTGGTCGATGGTGAAATTGGTGCCCAGGGCAGCATCGATCATCGGCACGTGCACGGTAACGTTCAGGTCATCCGCATTGCGCTGGAAGACCTCGTGTTCCTGGGTGTGCACCTCCACGTAGAGGTCACCTGCAGGGCCACCGCCGTGGCCGACCTCACCCTGGGAGGCCATGCGGATGCGCATGCCATCGTTGATGCCGGCCGGGATAGAGACCGTAAGGTCGCGGCGCTTTTTCACGCGTCCGTCGCCGGCGCACTGGTTGCAGGGATCCTCAATGATCTCGCCAAAGCCCTGGCACTTCGGGCACGGGCGGGTGGTCATCACATTGCCCAAGAAGCTGCGCTGCATCTCCTGGATTTCGCCCATGCCGTTGCAATTATCGCAGGTGACGGGCTTGGACTTGGAGCTTGAGCCGGTACCGCCGCAGGAATCACACAGCACCGCGGTATCGACGGTGACCTTCTTCTTCAGGCCGGTATAAGCCTCTTCCAGGGTAATCCGGGTGCGCAGGAGGGCATCGTTGCCGGGCTGCACGCGCGACTTAGGCCCGCGGGATCCGCCGCCAGCGCCACCGCCGAAGAACTCGGCGAAGATATCGCCCAAGCCACCGCCTCCGAAGCCGCTAAATCCGCCGGCACCGGCGCCAGCGCCACCGCCGCCTTGCTCCATGGGATCGCCGCCCATATCGACGATCTGGCGCTTTTGCGGATCCAGCAAAACTTCCTGGGCAACCGAGGCCTCGCGAAATTTCTCCGCCGCTGCCTCATCATCCGGGTTCACATCCGGGTGATACTTGCGGGCCAGTTTGCGGTACGCCTTCTTAATTTCCTGGTCCGTTGCGTCCTTATCAACACCGAGGATGCCGTAATAGTCACGAGCCACTGTTAGAGATATTCCTTACTCGATCGTCTTGTTGGTATTACCTTGCAAAAATTTATGTAGCGACCGGCTAGTCTACTCGCACTACTCGCCTGCCAAAATTTCACTTACGTATTGTGCAACAGCAGAGACCTTAGAGATTGTTCCCGAATAGTCCATAAACGTCGGTCCCACGACACCAAGGCCGCCAAGCGTCGCCGCCTGTCCCCCAGTTCCAAAACCATACCCGGCGGCAACGACGGAGGCATCGCGCAGTTGATCCTCTTCGTTTTCGTCCCCAATCACCACGGATACATTGCCCAGGTCCGGCACGCGTGCCAGCAGTTTCAACACGACGACCTGTTCTTCCAAGGCCTCGATAATTTTAGGCAGGCCTTCCGGGAATTCGCGCGCGACGCGGGTGAGGTTAGAGGTGCCCGCCATAATCAGGCGATCAGATGGCTGTTCCACCAAGGTTTCAATGAGCGTGGTCGCCACCTTGAGCACGTGGTGGCGGATATCCAGCGGGGCGTCATCGACGAGGTGGGCGAGCTCCACGGAGGCATCAGTAAGCGTCTTGCCCACCAGTGCATTATTGACGATGTCCCGCAGGCGATACGTCTGGTCCTGGTCAATGACCTCATCCAGTTCCACGTTGCGCTGATCCACGCGGCCATTATCCGTAATCAACACCAGCAGCACCCGCACCGGAGATAGCGTGACGACCTCGCAGTGCTTGACGCGCGAGACCTTCAAATTGGGCAGCTGCACCACGGCCGCCTGCTCAGTGACCTGTGCCAACAGCTGCACGGAGCGGCGCAGGACATCTTCGAGGTCTACCCCGCCTTCCAAGAAGTTCAGCATCGCCTTGCGCTCAGGGGTAGAAAGCGGCTTAACCTCGTGGAGAGAATCAACGAACTGCCGGTAGCCCTGCTGCGTGGGAACGCGCCCGGAACTGGCATGCTGCTGCGAAATCAGCCCCTGCGATTCCAGCACGGCCATGTCATTGCGGATGGTCGCAGAAGAAACGCCCAGCCGGTAGCGCTCTACCAGCGTTTTGGAACCCACGGGTTCCTGGGAGGCAATGTAATCCGCAACGAT
Organism: Corynebacterium sp. KPL1824; assembly: GCF_000478095.1. NCBI lineage: Bacteria > Bacillati > Actinomycetota > Actinomycetes > Mycobacteriales > Corynebacteriaceae > Corynebacterium > Corynebacterium sp. KPL1824. Next base: position 649,750 of record NZ_KI515750.1, read on the forward strand.
GGCCCGCAGGACCTCCTTGCGGCGGGCATCAGTTGAGGTGGACACTTCGAGTGCTCCTATTCTCTGCGGGTTAGTTTCCGTCGATGTGCCGGCGTCTCTCTATAAATACAGCGTAAATCCAGTGCCGATCTTAAAAGTCTAACAAGAATAAGCCCGAATAAGGGGTTTTGGTGGTTCAGAGGGGAATATAAGAACTTTCTGACGGCGGCTAGGACTCTTCGGCGATGAGGAGGTCGGAGACGATGCCATCGGCAAGCAAGCGCCCAGGCTTGGTCACTCGCACGCGCTGGCCGGCGCGCTCGAGCAGCCCGCGGTCGATGAAGCCCTCCAGCGCCGGGGCGGCGTGGGAACCGAGCCAGGATTCTGGGATGCCCTCGCGCAGGCGCAGGCCGAGCATCACCTTCTCCATGTGGCGATCGGCACCCGTTAGGGTTTCACTGTCTTTGATGGGCAGCTCGCCGTTTCCTAATGTTTGGATATAGCGGTTGGGGTGCTTGACGTTATAAAAGCGCTCGTCACCTAGGTGGGAGTGCGCACCAGGTCCTGCGCCCCACCAGTTGCCGTCCACCCAGTAGATGCGGTTGTGCTCGCATTCGCCGCCGGGCAGCGACCAATTGGAGACCTCGTACCACTCGAAGCCGGCCTCTTCGAGGGTGGAAGAAATCATTTCATAGCGCCGGGCCAGCACGTCTTCATCGGGGGCGGGCAGCAGTCCTTTATTCACCTTGCGGGCCATACGGGTGCCGTCTTCCACGATGAGTGAGTACGCGCTGACGTGGTCGACGCCGGTTTCGAGCACGCGGTCCAAGGTCTCACGGACGTTATCGTCGGTTTCGGTGGGCGTGCCATAGATCATGTCGAGGTTGACGTGCTGGAAGCCTGCCTCCCGGGCCTCGCGCGCGGCGTCGAAGGCGCGCCCGGGGGTGTGGGCGCGCTCGAGTACCTGGAGCACGCTATGCGAGGCGGACTGCATGCCGAGGCTGATGCGGTTAAAGCCGGCATCGGCAAGCGCGGCAAAGTACTCCGGCGAGGTGGACTCCGGGTTGGACTCGGTGGTGACCTCAGCGTCTGGGCTAAGCCCAAAGGTGGAACGCACCGTATCCAGGATGCGGCTTAAGCCTTGGCCACCCAAGAGCGAGGGCGTGCCGCCGCCGATGAAAACGGTATCCGCGGTGCGCCCCACGCGGCCAGCCGCCATCTCCAGCTCCTTGTCCAAGGCATCAAGGTACGGACCGGTAAGATCCCGCGGGCTGCCCAACTCGCCGGGGGTATAGGTATTGAAATCGCAATAGCCGCAACGGGTGGCGCAAAAGGGAACGTGGATATACAGCCCGAATGGTTCAGTCATGAATCAAACCCTAATAGGAGGGGAACAAAATGGCCGAAATGGGTGTTAAACATGTAGTATATTGCCAACTTCCCGCGTATAGAAAGGTACCTTCAGTGGAGCCTCCCAGTCGATGTCCCCGCCACCTTATAGGCGGTGGGGAGTAAATCATGTTATCGGCTATTGCGATGATCCTGGCAGGCTTTGTCGTCATCGGGCTCATCATCGTCGCGAATGCTTACTTCGTGGCGCAAGAGTTTTCATTCATGTCCGTGGACCGCACCCAATTGCGGTCCATGGCTGCTGAAGGGGATAAATCCGCCCAGCGCGCGCTCGACATCACCAAGCGCACCTCTTTCATGCTCTCCGGTGCGCAGCTCGGCATCACCATTACCGGCCTGCTCATTGGTTATGTGGCAGAGCCCTTGGTGGGTCAGGGCCTGGGCGTGCTGCTCGGCGGCGTGGGCATTCCCACCGGCGTATCCGTGGCTATCGGCACCATCGCGGCGCTTTTCATTTCTACCATCGCCACGATGCTCTTTGCGGAGCTTTTCCCCAAGAACTACACCATCGCCGCGCCCATGAAAACGGCGCTGCGCCTAGCTGCCTCCACCCAGTGGTACCTGCGCATTTTCGGCTGGCTCATCCGCTTTTTCGAATACTCCTCCAATGCGATTTTGAAGCTATTCCGTATCGAGCCGGTAGAAGATGTCGATTCTTCTGCTACTGCCGATGACCTCGAGTCCATCGTCGATTCCTCGCACGAAACCGGCGTTTTGGATGAGGACACGTACATGGTTTTGGACCGTTTGCTTGACTTTCCCGAACACGACGTCGAGCACGCCATGATTCCCCGCTCCCGCGTGGATGTGATCGACCCCAGCACCACCTTGGGTGAGGTCCGCGAATTGATGTCCGAAAACCACACGCGCTACCCCGTCATCGATGACGAGCACAATCCCATCGGCGTGGTCCATCTTTTCGATGTCTTGGGCTCCGATCTTCCTCCCGCCACCAGCGCCACCACCATCATGCGCGAGCCCCTGGTGGTTCCGGAGCTTATGCCGCTTCCCGATGTCGTCGATGAGCTACGCGGCGAGGAACAAAAGCTAGCCTGCGTCATCGACGAGTACGGCGGATTCGTCGGCATCGTCACCATGGAAGACCTGGCCGAGGAGATTCTTGGCGATGTCACCGATGAGCACGATTTCGAGGAAACCGAAGAAATCACCGAGCAGGACGAATCCCACTGGCTGGTCGATGGCGATACGCCGCTGGATGAGATCGAGCGCGCCATTGGCCACGATCTTCCAGAGGGTGATTTTGAAACCATCGCTGGACTACTTATTGCGCACGCCGGCGCCCTGCCAGAGGTAGGTGAGGTCCACACCATCGCCTTGGAGGCAGAGCCGGACGACTGGGTGGATCAGGACGAAGCGCCCACCCGCTCCATTCGCATGCGTGTGGACGACGTGGACCGCCACGTGCCTTCCGCCCTCGCCATCGAGCTCATTGAAGATTACGTTCATGCCAACGACGAAGAGGAGGAGGCATAATGACCGATACCTGGTGGTTCAACCTCATCGTCACGCTGCTTATCGTTGCCGCATCCGGCTTCTTCGTGGTCATCGAGTTTTCCCTCATGGGCTCGCGCCGCAACCGGCTCGAAGAAAACGCCGAGACCTCGCGCACCGCCCGTGCCGGGCTGCGCTCGCTTAATGAGCTGACCATCATGCTGGCGGGCGCGCAATTAGGCATCACCGCCGCCACCTTCGTCCTCGGTGCCGTGACCAAGCCTTGGGTGCATCACCTTTTGATGACCCCGCTGGAGGCCCTTGGCCTGCCGCTGGGCATTGCCGATGTCGCCAGCTTCATCCTCGCCCTATTTATCGTCACCTTCCTGCACCTGGTACTGGGTGAAATGGCGCCCAAATCGTGGGCCATCGCCCACCCAGAATCCGCCCTGCAGGTCATTGCCATTCCCGCCCGCGGGTTCGTGTGGGTTTTCCGCCCACTGCTGAAGTGGATTAACACAATGGCCAATAAATTGGTGGCCATGACGGGCGAGGAACCGGTGGATCGCGCCGGTGCCGCCGGCTACGACGCCGAAACGCTGCGCACCTTGGTCGAGCACTCCCGTGAGACGGGCGCGCTTGACGATAATTCCGCCAATCAGATTTCCGATGTCATCGAGCTGGAGAACTCCACGGTGGGCTCCATGGCGCGCGCCCACGGCTCCGAGGTAGTGCCGCTTCCTTCCGATGCCACGGTGGAACAACTTCAAGAGCTCGTCCTGCGCAAAAACATCATGCGCGTGCTCGTCTTCCCCAAGGATTCCCGCGTCCCCCGCGTGGTGCACGTGCGCGATACCCTCATGGCGGATCCCGATACCCCAGTCCTCGAATTCTCCCGCGCCCCGATTTCCGTCTCTTCTGCCACCACCGTGCAAAAGACGCTGGATCACATGCGCTCCCGCAATGAACAGCTCGTCGTCGTGGGCAAGGCGGATAAGGACAAGGCCGTGTGGATCCTTACCTGGGATGACATCATGGGCCAGCTGTGGCCGCAGATTACCGAGCAGCTGGACAAGGTCACCCCTCCCCCAGCGGTATAACTGTCTCGCCGAACCAACCAACCCCTTGGTTCGGCACCTAGTAGTTTTATAAACAAAATTCAAAAGATAAACAAGCGTACACAAGCGCGGTGTTTACACTAAGGCTATGACCAACCGGAAGAATCCGTTTACCGCCACGCTTGGGGCCACGCCTCCCTACCTGGCTGGCCGTAAAGACTCCATCGAGGAGTTTGCTTATGCTTTGGACGATGGCCCCGGATCCCATGAACGCATTTCCCTCGTCGTGGGTCCGCGCGGTATCGGCAAGACGGTATTGCTCAATGCCTTCAAAAACACCGCGTCAGATCGCGGGTGGCGCATCCTTAATGACACGGCATCTGCCGGTTTTGCGGAACGGCTCCGTGCTGAAATTATTAATACCCTTCACCTCAACTGGACAGCGCTAAAAGGTTTCAACCTGCACCTTTTCCAATTGGACATCGGCATGGAATGGGATCCAAGAACACTATCCGCGGAAACCTACCCCTTAAGAAGGGCCTTGAAAGACCTCCTCCATGCGCAGCGGGAACTAGACCGCATTTCCCACAGCGATCCCACCGGGATGCTCATTACTTTGGATGAAATGCACCACCAGCGCAGCAATGAAGTAATTGATTTTGGCGCTACCATCCAGCACCTCGTGCGAGAAGGGGAAAATATCGCCGTAGCCATGGCGGGGAATCCCTCCTCGATCAAAACACTTTTGGCCAGCCAAGATGGCTCTAACCCTGTCACTTTTCTTCGCCGTGCGAACCGCATTGAATTGGACCGAGTGCCGGATACGGACGTGCGGAAGGCACTCAATGCTCCCGTAGAAGAAACAGAGGTTAATTGGGACTCGGACGCGCTGAATTCTGCCGTAACCGCTTGCCAGGGATACCCCTTTATGATTCAGCTTGTCGGCCTATGGGCTTTCCGCCACCGAACAAACAATACGATTTCGGTGGAAGCTGCGCAGGAAGGCATTTCCAAAGCGCGACGAAAGCTAGGGCAGCTCGTCCATGAGCCCGCCCTAGCGGAGCTTTCCCCCATCGATCGGACATTCCTGCTCCATATGGCTCAAGACAATGGCCCCTCATCCATGAGTGATATCACGGCCCGCCTAGGAAAAAGCTCGCAATATGCATCCAACTACCGGCGCCGCTTGCTTGACTCGGAACTAATCGAAATACCAGCCAGTGGCCAAGTAGACTTTGCCTTGCCCTACCTTCGAGACTACTTGCGCGAGCATGCAGCTAGCTTGGTCATCGATTCGTACTAATCGAGTTCAGTCACGCAACCCATCCTTAGCGCGGGTGTGGATAACTTAAGCTCGTGGCGCCACTGGGGCATCATGATTCACACTTAGTGAAGATTCAACAAGAACTCCACAGTCGGCACGCGTTTCGGTAGCGGGCATCGTGCTCCTCGTATGTGCTCGAAGGCATGAACCAAGCACTAACTAATATTCCGTCCATCCGGAACAACCATCCCACCTTCTGGCACGACCTCAATAACGGCACCTATCTTAAACTCGCACCCCGCATCGCGGTGCACCGTGATCATTACCGCAGCCTACCCCTACCTGCCCAGCTGCGTCTGCGTGCCATTGCCGCCGCCCGCAGTGCTTATACCGCAGTACTCATTTCCAAATCAGCCGCTCGCGTCCATGGGCTATGGGTGCTTGCCTCCACCGAAGAGAAAGTGGAAATGGCCCTTCCTTGCAATTCCTTGCCGCACAAAGACCGCCGCCATCCGGATCGCATTTACCGCAAGGCCACTATTCCCGCCCCAGACACTGTCGACGGTGCCCGGACGGTAAGCAAGGCGCGCGCGGTTATCGATGTCGCTCGCTACCATGGCTTCCGCGACGGCCTTGTCGCCGCCGATTCTGCGCTGCGAGCAGGTATAACAAAAGAGGACATGACACAGGAACACGCCCGCATGGGCCGGGTCCGCAATAGCTCCACCGTGCGCGAGGTTATCCACCACTGCTCGGAGCTATCCCGGTCGCCCTATGAATCCTATGCCCGAGCGCTCCTTATCCAAGCGGAGTTTCCATGGCCGCTGTTCTTTCAAGCACGCTATACCGCCGTTGCCGGAATAGTGGTCGCCTTGTGTATTAATAACACCTACATCATCGAGGTCGACGCCTGTTCCTGCGAACAAAGCTCCCATATCACCGACACAGAGTTCTCCACACCCGCTACCGCCGCCCACCACCTACGGGAAAACCGGTTACGCGCAGCCGGCTATACGGTGCTTCGCTACTGCCCACACCGGCTTGTAGAACACCCCCAGCGCTTTCTCTCTGCGGTCACCTCGGTCATTTCAGCACGGCAAAACTCCCTCCGGTCGCAACGCAATCGCAATAACGCTGCGACTTAATTGGTCTGAAAACCGCGAAAGTCCCGCGCTCTGGTAGAAAACGCGGGAACTTTGCAACGCGCCCTTAAGGTCTAGTAGCGCCGATCCTTGAGGCTACTTGTTCCAAGGAAGACTGTTCTTGGACAGGTAACCATGCTTGTAAAGGTAATCGCCCACAGAAAGCAGGCCCAGTACCGTGCCGCCACCTACCAGAGCAGAGGCCAAGGAAAACCCGTTCGCGGAAGGGGCCTTAGAAGCCTTGTGGGCTTGGCTTTCTTCCTCCTTTCCATCATCTGCGTCTGCGTCGTCAGCGTCAGAATCGTCCTCATCCGCCTCGATGCTGGCCTCGTCATCTTCAGCCTGTGCAGTTGACTCTGCTTCGTCGGTAGCCTCTTGCACATCCTCGTCATCATTCTTCGGCTCGGAGGCCTCGGCGGTCCCCTGGGAAACAGGCTCTTCTTCGGAAAGCTCTTCAGACGTGCTCTCGCTGGTTGATGAGCTAGATTCGCTTTCCTCCTCAGCCGATGCTGCGGCGGTGGCGGTGGATGCAGCAGAAGCTGCGGCGGACTCCGCGTTGTGGTCGCTGGTGGACTGAGCAGAAACTTCCTTACCGTTCAACATATCCGAGCACATTTGACCGGCAGGAGCGTTCACCGCAGCTAGGTCTGAAGCCCGCTCAGAAATGGTACCCAAAGAATCCGCGATGGCTTTTTGTTGTTGCGCACTGAGCTTCAGGTGGTTTGCCGCACCCGCTCCAGGGACCAAGCCCGCAACGGTCACGGCTACGTTGAAGAGCTGAAGAACGGTCTTCGCGCCGCTGCCAAATACCCCATCCGCGAACTTAATGAGGCCAGATACGGTGCGCTTTGCCGCCTCAGGGTCCTTTAGATCGACATCCGCATCGGCGTTGTCAATCCGCCCAATGGCCATGCCTTGTGCGCGAGAGAGATCCCAGGTCACGGTCTTGTTCTGCTCGCCTTTACGCAATAGCTTTTCGATTCCCTCCCAGGTCAAGCCGGAAATCTTCTCCATAAACTCCGCCGGGACAACGTCCCCAACGACGGGAAGAAGCTCCCATACCGTTTCTAGGATCTGCTCGCCGCCATCATAGAAAGACTTGGCCAAGGCAAGCTTGAGGCCGAGCAGGTTTCCTTCCTTGCCAGGAGCATCGGTTACCTCGCAAACAAGCTTGCCCTTCTTTTCGTCCTGGAGCACCTTGATGTTGACGTCCTCATTGGACGCTGCGGACTGCTTGAGCTCAGCGAGGGAGGAAGGCTTGCTGGATTCTTCGTCTTCAGAATCGACCACAGACTCATCGGTTTCTGCTTCGAGCTCGTCCAATGCTTCATCGCCAGCATTACTTTCCTCAAGCAAGTGGCCGTCTTCATCAAACTCAATACCGTTGACGTCAACGGTATTGTCGGTGGTCTTTTCCTCGACGAAGGTGGTGTTATCTTCCGCGGCAAAGGACGACGGAACGGCGGTGACAGTAGAGAACGTGGCGATAGCCACTGCGCTGGCAATCAGGCGGGAAGAACGGCGTGCTCCCATCGGAAATCTCCTTGTGTTGTGCAATATACGAATTTTCATGTCTACTCCGTCGCTGAGAACGGCATCGCCGCCAACAAAGATGTAGACGGCGGAAACATTACACAGTAATGAAAATCTTTTCCAGTTAGTTTTTCAGTTTTCCTCAAGGTGCTAATCATGGTTCTTTATTGGTTTTCCACGCCCACATGGAATAACGGAAAATTAATTAGTCCACCGTTAGCCAAAAACTTTTTCAGGGTTACCTAACGCTCGTCCCTTAAGCACCCCCTAAAAGGAGGTAAAACTACACCGGCCACCGAGAGAGGGAATCTCGGTGGCCGCTAAAATCCCCTTGCTTAAAGCAAGGAAGTCTAAAAATCTATGCGGTTGTGGCCCTGCGGGCTGCCTCACGCTTGGCGCGAACTTTTTCTACGACCGCAGCAATGCGGGCGCGCTCTTCAAGGAACTGCGGCGGGTTATGTCCACGCATTGAGCGCACGTACGCTGGGTGCGTATCGAGCACGGTGTGCTTCCACGCCTGTACGGCAATGAGCGCGGATTCGCCGGTGCATTTGTACAAGTGCGGCAGGGAGACCATGTCGAGGTTGCGGGCGACGGCATCGGTTTGCGCCAGCACGTACTCCACGACCTCGCGCAGGTAATCTGCTACCGCCTGCGTGCGCTGGCGCAGAGCTTCTGCCAATTCATGCACGACGATGGGCTTGGCAATGGGATAACGCTCATCCAACAGGCGCGGGGTCAGCTGCTCCGGCTCCTCCGCATCATTTGCTCCAGAAGGAGCGGCAGAAATGGTTCCCGAACGCACGCCGGATACTAGCGCTTGGCGAAGCCCAATTAGCTCACCCACGCAGCGCCCCGAGTCCACGCGGGCATCGTCGACGATATCGCCGAGTTCTGCCAGGCAATCCATGGACAGTTCCTCATCCCAATCCTCGATTGCTTCGATGAGGTGCTCGAGGTATTCCGCGACTTCGTCGCCGATATTGTAAATCTCCTGGGTGAGCTCGCGGTGACGCAGCTCGGCGGCGATTTTCTGCATAGGCTTCGAGCCACTCCTTCCGCGGTTTTCATTTTCTAACCTCTAGTAGAGGTTGAGGTTTTCGGCGACGACTCATGACTCTATGCCAGATCGTCTACCGCGAGAGTGCGACACTCCGAAGCGTTTCACAGGTTTATGGCAGGTTCGCGCTTGCGCCATTGTGACCTGCAAGAAACTAAACACCCGAGGAATAAAATCCCCGGGTGTACCCGCTTCGCCGTTTTCTAGCGCTTGTAGATGTGCTCGATGGCGCTGGCATAGCGCTGCGCCACCACGTTGCGCTTGACCTTCATCGTTGGCGTGAGCTCATTTTCATCCTCGGTGAGGTCGCTTTCTAGGATGTAGAACTTCTTGATGCCTTCCGCATGGGACACCGTGGAGTTGACCTTGTTGACGGCGTCTTGCACTTCGGCGCGCAGGGTGGCATCGGTAGCGATATCGTCCATGGAGCGGTTTTCTGGGATATTGTGGTCCAGCTTCCACCGCTTGAGGATGTCCGGGTCCAGGGTGATAAGCGCTCCCACGAATGGCTTGCCATCGCCTACGACCATGGCCTGCGAAATCAGCGGGTGGCCGCGCAGGATGTCCTCCATCGGGCCAGGCGAGACATTCTTTCCGCCCGCGGTAACAATCAGGTCCTTCTTGCGGCCGGTGATCGTGAGCTTGCCATCATCGTCGATTTCGCCCAAGTCACCGGTGTTGTACCAGCCGTCTTCAAAGGCTTCCTCCGTGGCCTCGGGGTCATTCCAGTACCCTTCGAAGACCATGCCGCCCTTGATGCAGACTTCGCCGTCATCGTTGATGCGCAGGGTAACCCCGCCGAGAGGCGGGCCGACTGTACCAATGGATTGGTCCACGTAGTCCACGGCAGCTGCCGCGGCGGTCTCGGTCAGGCCGTAGCCTTCATAGATGGGCACGCCGATGCCGCGGAACCAGTGCAACAGATCGTGGCCCATCGCGGAGCCGCCGGTAATGCAGTACCGAACATTGCCGCCCACGCCCTGGCGAATGGTGGAATACACCAGCTTGTCAAAGAGCTTGTGCTTAATTTTCAGCAGGCGGTCTGGGCCGTCCGGCGTATCGAGTGCCTTGGAGTATTCGATGGCGATCTTTTCGGATTGCTCAAAAAGGAAGCTCTTGATGCCAGAATCCGCCGCCTTCGAGGCCGCGGAGTTGCGGACCTTTTCAAATACGCGCGGCACGCCCAAAATGACGTTGGGTCGAGAGCGGGCGAACTCGATGGAGATGGTGGAAAAATCGGACCAGTGGTTCTGCGAGGCACCGCGAAGGGCCACGGCAATCGATACGGCGCGGGAAAAGACGTGGGCCAAGGGCAAAAATGTCAGCGTATGGCTGCCCGGCACGGCGAAGACACCGATAGGGTTGGTGGTCAGCGCCCTAGCTTCCGAGAGCCAGTTCCGGTGCGTCAGGATGCAGCCCTTCGGGCGGCCGGTGGTGCCGGAGGTATAAACCAAGGAGGCCAGGTCATCGGTATTGGTGGCGGCGATGCGGGCAGACACCTCGTCGGTGCCAACGCTGCGGCCTTCGAATTTCAAGGTATCGATGGCGGAGGAATTAATCTCTAATACGCGCCGCAGCTGCGATGGTGAGCCCTTCAAATTCGGTTCCCCATCGTCTTGCAGGACCAAGTTTTCTACTAATTCGGAGTGCTCACGGGTTTCGGTAATCGCCAGCACCGCCCCGGAATCCTCGATAATCCAGCGCACCTGGGAGGCAGACGAGGAAGGATAAACCGGAACCGATGCCGCACCGGCGGCCCAGATGGCATAGTCCAGCAGGGACCATTCGTAACGGGTAGCAGAAATCAGGGCGATGCGATCTCCCTGCTCCACGCCTAGCGCGATTAAGCCTTGGGCTACTTCAAAGACCTCATCGATAAACTCTTTACCGGTGACATTGACCCACTCATAATTAGCTGGGCGGGTAAACATGACGCCGTGCGGGCGCTTCTTCGCGGTATCCATCAGGGCGGTGAGGCAGGTCTCCCCCGGCTCAATGGTAAATTCCGCCGGGGTGTGCACTTGTTGCAGGGTCACGCGATATCCTTTCGCACAGCTAATAATAATCTCTGCCTACTGTACCAACCGGTTGGTGTATCAACGCGTTTTACCCACGATCGAAGCTGTAATTGTTCAGGGTTTATAACACCACAGTGCCCCATTTATTGGAGCAAACCACCAATCCGCACTAGGGCCACAGGCTGCCGATGAGCGCAACGATGAGAACTAGCGCAATCATGGACCACAGCGTGAGCGAGACCCGGGATTTGGGCAGGGCGCGCTTGCGGCGAACGGGCTGAGAGGCGCCGACAACCGGCGGGTTTGCAGCGCGCTCATCCTTTTTGCGCTCTGGATCCCACAGGCCTTCGCGGGGATCGACCGGCTGGATCCTATCCGAGCTGGCGCTGGGCACGTCGCCGCTCGCTGCGTTATCGCCCGCGCCCTCCGAATGTTGTTCAGCCATGGTCTTTTACTGTAGTGCCGCGATTGCGAAACTGGGAAATTAGGACGGCACTGCGGTCCACGGCCCACATCAGGCACCAGGCCAGGCCAATCATGATGGGAACCACGATGATGACCACGATGATCATCTGTACCCACACGGGCGCCTGCACCAGGAACTGCGAAAATGCGCTGCTCACGTCAGTCAACCACTCCATGGGTCCTTATATTACTGCCCCACGGTAATCTGGCAGGTATGTCGAGCGCACAGATACCCGTCACCATTGCCACCCCATCTGGACGCATCACCGGCTTTAGCCGCGATGGCCTCTCCTACTTTCATTCGCTGCGCTTTTGCGAAATCCCTAGCCGCTTTTCCCCGGCGCGGCCGCTGGATGAGCCCCTCGACCAGGATGCGCGCACACCAAAACCGGATGAGGTAGCGCTCAGCATCACTGCCCCGGAAAACGCGGCGGATTGCCCCGTGGTGGTCTATATCCATGGTGGAAGCTTTGAAGGCGGCTCGCATGAGGACGAGCGGGTGCCAGGCACGGTAACGGCCCGCAAGGGCATCATCCAGGTCCAGGTGGGCTACCGCGTGGGCCTGGCCGGGTTCGCCCGCTTTGCCGACGATGAAGCGGACCGCTACCGCGGCATCGATGACTGCGTGCTGGCTTTGGAATGGTTGCAGGACAATATCGAGTCCTTTGGCGGGGATAAAACGAATATCACCCTGGTGGGCCAATCCGCCGGTGCAGCGATAAGCCTGTGGCTTGCCCGGCGCGATCACTACCGCGGCGCTTTCCGGCGCGTCCTCGCCCTATCGCCTGCCTATCCGCGCGATACCTTTGAGCAGCGCGTGGCGGGATTGCACAGGTACCTCTCAGTGCCCATCGAACAAAGCGCTTTGGAATCGCTCTCGCCCGAGGCATTGGAAAAGGGCTATAAAAAGTTCCGCAAGAAGCACCGCTATGACTTGGCCCTCGGCCCGGCGCCGATGCAGGCATCCGAATTGGCGGATATCCCCATCGTGGTGAGCTCCACCCGGGATGAATTTTACGATCTCCCGGCCGGCAAGCGCATCGATAATATGGCCCTGGGCAAGTTCATTTGTAACTACCTGTCCCAGCGCTTCGGCTTCCCGCACGGGCGCTACACGCAATGGCGCCAGCTCGCGCAGTACGTGGACCCGGACCGCCTCATGGGCCGGATGATCGGCGATTCCCTCGTTCGCCGCTGGACGGCGCAGGTGGCCTCTGGCGCACCGGGGCCGACCTGGATGATGGAATTTACGAGGAAGCTTAAGCCGGCGCTGCACTGCGATGAGCTCTACCCGCTCTTCGGTACAGACTGCGAGCTGAACGAGTGGCTCTGCCACTTCGCCACCACAGGCGAGCCGGGTTTCCCCAACTATGGCAGCGACCACCGCGTGCTCGAATTTGATTTGGATACCGGGGATCGGCGCATCGCCTATGCCACCTTGGATTACGTGGCGGCGGCGTTTTATGAGGAGGACTAATTGCTACTGCGCTAAAGACTGAAGCGCCGTGCGCAATTCGGCTTCCGCCAGTTCCTCGCACATCCACGGGCTAAATACCGCTGGCACGGCATCGGCCGCGGCGATAAGTTGGGCGGGATCGACCCATTCCCAGGAGTCGACCTCGTCCGGGTTCGGCTGCCACTGCGCTTGGGAGTCGAGCTCTACGCAGTAGACGGGGCAGATTTCGTTTTCCACCAAGCCGGAAGAATCCACCGCACGGTAGGAAAAGTTCGGCAGCACCACGCGCAAGTTGGATAACGCATCCGCGGGAATGCCTAGCTCGAATTCGGCGCGGCGCATAACGGCATCGGCAGTCGCCTCCCCCGGACCAGGATGCCCGCAGAAGGAATTGGTCCACACGCCGGGCCAGGTTTGCTTGCCCAGCGCCCGGCGGGTGATGAGCACCTTTCCGTGGCAGGTGACCCACGCGGAAAAGGCGAAGTGCAAGGCGGTGTCGGTGGTATGCACCTCGGATTTGAGGGCAGTACCAATGGCCTTTCCATCGGCACCCGCCAGGACTACCCGCTCCGTCATAGGTTCAGATCCCCCACCCAGGTGACGTTTCCAATGTGCAGGCGGGCGTTCCAGAGGTTGCCCGGCGCGACATCGTAGCGGTATTGCAGGTTAACCGAGGCGCCCGCACCCAGCGGGTGATCAAGCCCCGGTGGTTCCACCCCGGGCGCAGAGTTTTGGTCATAAGGCAGGGATTGCACCTTAGACCAGCCCCCATTGCCGTCGGCGCGCTCGAGAACAGGGTCGTCGAAGGCATCAGTGGGCAGGGCCATTTCGTTTTCATTCTTGAGCAAGATGGTCACCACGGACCCGCCGGAATTACTATCCGCATATACTCCTTGCAGCTCCCAGCTAACGCCGAGGCCGGCATCCTTTACCGGGCTGGCCAGGTTGGAAGTAACTTCCTTATCGTCGGTGTCTTCCGCTTGATAAGGCGCTTCTTCCGAGCTGGAGACGGTGATATTGTCCCCCAACCCGGTCTCTTCCGGCTGGAGAATGCTGCATCCGGCCAGGGTCACGGCGAGAAGGCTGACCACGCCTGCGCCTAGAGTGTGAGAAATTTTCACCGTGGATGGATCCTTTGCACGCGAAGATAACTTTATTTCTGCACAGATACCTTAGCCGAAAGCCCGCCCAAGGTATGCATCTGGGCTGCGCGCCGTGGCGTGTGGCATACTTGTCCGTTGCTTCACTCTTCCCTAGCTGCTTTCTTTCGCGTATTTGAATCGAGTATTTTCCTATGTCTTCCCTAGTGCGCATCGTCCGCAGCGCTTCTGCCCTGTGGCCTTTTTATCTCGGCGTCCTGCTTACCGCGACTATCACCGCCCTCGTCTCGCTGGTGGCACCGTTTTTAACGAGGGAGGCCACCGATGTCATCGTTGAGACCGTACAGTCTGGCGGCGATACCACAGGCGCCCTGCGCACAGTGCTGCTTTTAGCCTTAGCCTTGTTTATTGCCGATGCCACGAAGGCCCTGTTCAATAATATCGGCGGCTATATCGGCGATGTCATGGTCTCCCGGCTACGCCAAATTTTATCCAACCGGTACTTTGCCAAGCTCTTGGCGCTGCCGCAGGGCTATTACGATGACCAGATCACCGGCACCATCATTGCCCGGCTCGACCGTTCTATCGCCAATATCACGCAGTTTATTCAGTCCTTTGCCAATAACTTCTTCACGATGATCATCCAGACCATCGCCGTATTGGCCATTACCGCGTGGTTTTATTGGCCGCTGACTATCCTGCTTGCGCTGCTATTCCCCGTGTATATGTGGCTTACCGCCCTGACATCTAAGCGGTGGCAGGAATTCGAGGCTATTAAAAACGAACACATTGACCTCGCCAACGGCCGCTTTGCAGAGGTCATCGGCCAGGTCAAGGTCACCAAATCTTTCGTCAGCGAATCGCGGGAACTCAACCATTTTGCCCAGCACTACGGCGGCGTGGTCGAGACCACTAAGCCACAATCGCGCTGGTGGCACACCATGGATACCTTCCGCGGGTTGGCCATGGCGGTCATCTTTTTGGGCATCTACGCCGTCATCTTCTGGCGCACGCTCGAGGGATATTTTTCCATCGGTGACATGGTGATGCTGCTGCAGATGGTGGCCGGAACCAAGCAGCCGGTATTCATGATGAGTTGGATCGTCGATACCGCCCAGCGCGCCATCGCGGGCTCCCGCGACTATTTCCATGTCATGGAGGAAGAAATCGAGCCCACTGCCCCACGCGAGCTCGTTGCTGCCACCACCGGTTCTGGCACCCCAGAGCTGGATCTCACCCCGATAGCCCCGCTAGAGACCACCCCCGGCGCGCCGGTCTTTGCCTTTAATGACGTGTCGTTTTCCTACGAAGAAGGAAAACCCGTAGTAGAAGACATCTCTTTCACTGCGCATGAGGGCCACAAGGTTGCCCTAGTCGGCGAATCCGGCGGCGGTAAATCTACCTTGGTCAACCTGCTGCTGGGCCTGTATCATCCATCGGATGGCGATCTAGAGGTCTTGGGTCACCGCATCGATGATCTCAGCGCGTCCCGGCTGCGCGCCTCTGTCGGCGTGGTCTTCCAGGAGTCCTACCTCTTTTCGGGCACAATCCGCGACAATATTGCCTATGGCAAGCCCGGGGCCACGGAGGAAGAAATCGTGGATGTGGCCAAGCGCGCCAATGCCCATGACTTCATTGAGGCCTTCCCGGATGGCTATGACACGGTCATCGGCGAGCGCGGGCTCAAGCTTTCCGGCGGGCAGAAGCAGCGCGTGTCCGTCGCGCGCGCCATGCTGAAGGACGCACCCATCTTGGTGCTCGATGAAGCCACCTCCGCGCTGGATACCAAGGCCGAGCGCGCCGTCCAAGCCGGCCTGGACGAGCTGATGAAGGACCGGACCACGCTGATTATCGCGCACCGCCTATCCACCATCGCGGATGTGGATACCATCATCACCCTCGAGGCAGGGCGGATCGATGAAATGGGCTCGCCTGCCGAACTCGCGCAATCCGGCGGCATTTATGCCGAGCTGCTCAAACTCACCCAATCCAGCTCCGCGGCGGACCGCCGCCGGCTGAAAAAGTACGGCTTTGTTACCGGGGCCAATTCCCGCAGCGAGCACGGCGAAGAAAGTGAATAAATCCACTGGGACTGCTGCGCTTAAAGCGTTAAGCTTGTGTGCATGCAGTTTCCTAGCCTAGAAGAGTTGCAAGCCCGCGGAACCCGCAAGTGGACCGTCTTCGATGAAGACGTCCTCCCGCTGTGGATCGCGGAGTCCGATTTCCCCACCGCCCCCGCCGTCAAGAAGGCGCTGCAGGAGATGGTGGATAATGAAACCTTCGGCTATACCCCCTCCCCCAAGGCCTCGGGGCTGCGCGAGGCGGTCGCGGATTTCTATGCGGAGCGCTATGACTGGCGCCCCAACGCCGATCACATCTTCTGGATAGGCGATGTCGTCCGCGGGCTCTTGCTCAGCGTGCAGTACTTTACTCGCGATGATTCCCCCGTCATCGTGCCCGTGCCCTCCTACCCACCGCTGCTGGAACTTCCCCGCACGGCTGGGCGCGAAAAGATCGAAACCAGCCTCGAGCTAGAGGAAATCGAGCAGGCCTTCAAGGACGGTGCCGGTTCTATTCTCTTGGCCAACCCCTATAACCCGCACGGCCACGTCTTGTCGGAGGACTACCTCCGCGGGCTGGTGGAGTTGGCGGAGAAATACGATGCCCGCATCTTGGCCGATGAAATCCATGCCCCGCTGGTCTATGAAGGAAAGCATATCCCGGTGGCATCGCTAAGCGAGGAAGCAGCGCAGCGCACCATCACCGTCACCGCCACCTCCAAGGCCTTTAATACCGCGGGACTTAAGTGCGCGCAGATCATCTTTTCCAATGCCGCCGATGCCCAAAAGTGGAACGGGCTGACCGGCGTGGCCAAAGACGGCACCGGCACCTTGGGCGTGCTGGCCGCCGAGGCCGCCTACCGCCACGGCGGGGGCTTCTTGGACGAGGAAATCGAGTACCTGCGCGAGACCCGCGACTGGTTGGTAGAAGAACTCCCGCAGCGCATCCCTGGGCTAAAGACCTCGCAGCCGCAGGCCACCTACCTGTTGTGGCTGGACTTTTCCGATACCGCCATCGCCGGCAATCCCCAGCCCGCCAAGTGGCTGCGCGAAAACGCCCGCGTCGCCCTCAACGAAGGCGATACCTTCGGCACCGGCGGCCCCGGCCACGCGCGGTTGAACTTCGCTACCTCCCGCGAGATCCTCGGCGAGGCACTCGACCGCATGGAAAGGGCCTTCGCCGAGCTCAACTAGCTCTCCCCGCCACCCTTTCTCCTCGCCCCATCGCACCCGCGATGGGGCTTTTATTGCATTTTCACCATGCTTTGATTTCTCAACAGGTGGGCAGTAATATCTCATTACACGAATAGCCCCTATAGGGCTACAGAATTCGCATTCTCGTTCGCGTCGCCTGTCACCATGGCTCTCGGCGCGGCTAATGGTTTTAGTACGCAATGTTAAGGAGCCAGGATGGCTACCACCACCGCCTCAGGCACACCCAAGAGCAAGGCCACCGTTGTCATTGCCTCGCTCATGCTCTTTTCGATGTTCTTCGGCGCCGGCAACCTCATTTTCCCGCCCATGGTGGGCGTATCCGCCGGTACCAACTTCTGGCCCGCCGTGCTGGGCTTCCTCGCTGCCGGCGTACTCTTGCCCGTCCTGGCCATCATCGCGGTCGCCATTTCCGGCCGCTCCGTGCGCGACCTGGGCGCGAATGGCGGCGCTATCTTCGGCGTGGTCTTTTCCGCCATGGCCTACCTGTCCATCGGCGCTTTCTACGCGCTCCCGCGCACCGGAGCGGTCTCCATGGAAACGGCGATTACTCCCCTGTTGGGTTGGGAAGGCACCCTGGCCAGCGGTTTATTCAATACTGTCTTCTTCCTCATCGCGTTAGGCCTTGCGTGGAAGCCCAATTCCATCATCGATACGCTGGGCAAATTCCTCACCCCGGCCCTGGTTGCGCTGCTGGTCATCCTCATTACCTTGGCCGCGCTGAATCACCCGCGCGATCCCCAGATGCCGACCGACGATTACGTTTCTTCCCCCATGGTCACCGGCCTTTTCGAGGGCTATAACACCATGGACGCCATCGCCGGCCTCGCCTTTTCTATCGTCATCGTGGGTTCCCTGCGCTCTAAGGGCTTTAAGACCCAAAAGTCCCTGGTGAAGGGCACCATCACCGCGGCGCTCGTCGCCGGCGCCCTGCTTGCCGCTATCTACTTGGGGCTGGCTTGGGTGGGCCAGACCTTACCCAATGGCCAGTCCTATGATTCCGGTGCGCCGCTGCTTGCCGAGGCCGCCAATCTCACCATGGGTACCTTCGGCCAGGCCCTCTTCTCCGCCATCGTCGTCCTCGCCTGCCTGACCACCGCGGTGGGCCTTATCACCGCGACCTCCGCGTTCTTCGAGATGCTGGTGCCTAAGACGACCTACCACCTGTGGGCCTGCATCTTTACCGCGATGTCCATCCTCTTCGCCTTCCAGGGCCTCGACACCGTGTTGTCCATTGCGGTGCCGTTTATCACCTTCCTGTACCCACCGGCTATCTCCCTTATCCTGCTCACGCTTATCCAGCCGGCGGTCAAGAATTCCGTCGTGTTCTACTGGACCTACCGCCTTGCCCTGTGGGTATCGGTCATCTGGTCCGCCCTGACCGTCATTTCCGCGCAGGGTTGGGGCACTGCCGCCTTGGATCCCATCTTGTCTTTGGCGCCTGGCCAAGCGGTGGATCTGGGCTGGATTATGCCCACCGTCATCGCGGCCGTCATTGGCCTGATTGTGGATATCTCCACCAAGGCCGGCGAGAAGCACTCCAACTCCGTGACCGCGGCTGCCGATGCCGACGGCGACGCCGTCGTTGACTCGCCGCTCGATGCAGCGGCATCGCCAAAGAGCTAAGCTCTCCCTCTCCTTTCACACCCCGCCGTGGGCCCGCATTCCCCGGGTTCCACGGCGGGGTTTCTGTCTGCGGTTCAATTCAGCTTGGGTCGCCGGGATGCGCATGGTCGCGCGAAAAAGTACGGAATAGCCCCGCCCCGCGCACCGTTGCACTATAGGTACTATCCCCGCGAGAAAAAGGATTATTTTCCCATGACTGATCACGCGCCACTTTCCGTATTGGACTTTTGCACCATCTATGACGGTGAAACCCCTGCCCAATCCATTAACCGGTCGGTGGAATTGGCCCAGGAAGCCGAAAAGCTGGGGTATTCCCGCATGTGGTACACCGAGCACCACAATATGAAGTCCATTATGTCCTCCGCGCCCGCCGTCCTCATCGCGCACATCGGCGCTAAGACGGAGCGCATCCGGTTGGGCTCCGGCGGCGTGATGCTACCTAACCACTCGCCGTATGTCATCGCCGAGCAATTCGGCACATTGGAGGAGATGTACCCAGAGCGCATCGACCTAGGTGTCGGCCGTGCCCCCGGCACGGACATGAATACCTTGGGCCGTGCGCTGCGCCGCGATGGTCAATCCGCCGAGCGTTTTCCAGAAGACGTCAAAGAGCTCAACGCTTATCTGGAGGGCAAGGCCTATATTCCTGGGGTCAGCGCGGTTCCCGGTGCCAATACGAACGTTCCTATCTATATTCTGGGCTCGTCCATGTTCGGCGCTTCGCTCGCGGCAAAGCTCGGCCTGCCCTACGCCTTTGCCTCCCACTTCGCCCCGCAGCACCTCGAGGAAGCAACGACCTACTACCGGGAGAACTTCCAGCCTTCCGAGCGGTTTAGCAAGCCCTACGTCATCGCCGGTGTCAACGTCACCGCCGCCGATACTATGCAAGAGGCAGAAGCTGAGTACGAGCGCGTGTGCTTTAACCGCGTGAAGTCTTTCGCCGGCCGCGGCAAGTACTTGACCGACCAGCAGGTAGAGCAGATCATCGAGTCCTACCAAGGCCAGCAAATCCTGGACATGCTGCGCTACTCCGCGGTTGGCACCACCAAGGAAGTCACCGAATACCTGGAGAAGTTCCAAGAGCACGCCAAGGCCGATGAGCTCATGATTTCCCTGCAGTCCAGCTCGCACGAGAACGTCATCAAGAACATGCACGTATTGGCCGAGGGCTGGCAGCTCGATCCCGCCAACGTGGCGGGCACCCCGCGCTAAACCCCGCCTCGCTGCGCTACACAGCGTCGCGTTGGGCTGCCCTCGGTCTCAACGCTGGCCGCGCGGTGCCACCGAATCCGCCGCACAACAATCCGCTGGGATTGCCCTAATTTATGGCAATATATGCCTCCCCCCGAATGGTTTTAGGGCATTTATGTGTTGAGTAACACACAAGTTATTCTTCATCTATGAAAATTTTGCGTGCGCGCTCAGCGCTGGGCTGTCTCGCGGTGGCGACAGCGCTGGGCACGGTAACAGCTTGTTCAGCGGGCCATACGGCGGTGGTAGATACCTCCGGGAACGAAGCCGCCCTGACGGTGGCGTCCAGCTCGGGAGCCACCTCGCTCGACTTCACCACCACGAGTGGGGCCGCCGCGCCCTCGGTGCTGATGGATAACGTCTATGAGACCTTGGTGCGCATCGATGAAGACGGATCCATCACCCCAGGCTTGGCCAAGGACTGGGACATCAGCGAGGATGCGAAGACCTACACCTTCCACCTGCGCGATGACGTGACTTTTTCCAACGGCGATCCCTTCACCGCGCAGACCGCCGCCTTTTCCATTAATTACGTCAAAAATGACTGGGCCAACGGCATTTCCTCCGCCATGGACCCGGTCGACAGCGCCACCGCGGTCGATGACCACACCCTCAAAGTGCGCCTGGCTAAGCCCTCCAACGGCTGGCTGTGGTCCATGGGCACCACCATCGGCGCGATGATGTCGCCTAAGGGCATGGACGATCTCGCGGCCCAGCCCATTGGCACCGGCCCCTACGAGGTGGCGGGATTCTCGCCCTCGGAATTCGTCTCCTTGCACAAGCGCGAGGATTACTGGGGCACGCCGTCTGCGCACGATGTCACGGTGCGCTACTTCCCCGATGCCATTTCCTCGGTCACCGCGCTGCGCTCGGGCGGCGTGGACGTCGTCTGGGGCGTGGGTAACCCGGAAATCCTCGATTCCCTGGATGATTCCATCGATACCAACGTAGGCACCACCAATGGTGAGGTCCTGCTATCGATGAATAATGACCGCGCCCCCTTCGACGATCCGCGGGTGCGGCAGGCCGTGGCCTACGCCGTCGACCGCAAGGCGGCCAATGACATCGTCTGGTCTGGCATGGCCACCGATACCGGCGGCGCGCCCATCCCACCTACCGATCCGTGGTTCGAAGGCAAGAATTACTACGACTTCAACCCGGATAAGGCCCGCTCGCTGCTTGCCGATGCCGGCGCCCAAGGCACCCCGCTCACCATCACCGTGCCTACGCTCTACTATGCCCAGGCCATCTCCGAGCTGCTGTACTCGCAGCTTTCCGATGTCGGATTCGACGTCACCCTCGAAACCGCCGAGTTCCCTGCCGTGTGGCTGGGCCAGGTCCACGGCGCTAAGGACTATCAGATGTCGCTTATCTCCCACGTGGAGGCCCGCGATGTTCCGGCGCTTTTTGGCAACCCGGATTATTACCTGAATTATGATTCCGCCCGCACGCGCGAGCTGCTCGAAAAGGCCGATACCGCGAAACCTGAAGACTATCCCCGCCGCATGACGCAGGTCGTGGACCAAATCATGGCCGATGCCGGCGCGCTGACCGTGATGAATATGCCGAATGTCGTTCTAACGCGCCACGGCATTAGCGGCTTGCACACCGATCAGGTCACCGACGCCATCGTATTGCGCGATCTCACCGACGACAAGGAGGACCAATGAGTACCTCTCGGGCCCAGGCCATAATCCGGCCGCTGCTGCGCTTTGTGCTCACGCTTTTTCTCGCCTCCCTCATTATCTTCGCGCTCATGCGCGCCGTGCCCGGCAACCCGGCGCGCGTCGCGTTGGGCGTTAATGCCACTGAGGACGCCATCGCCGAGCTCAGCGCAGATCTCGGCCTCGACCGGCCGCTCATCGCGCAATACGGCGAGTGGATGAAGGGCCTCGCTACCGGTGATTTTGGCAAGTCGCTGTCCTCGCAGCAGGACATCACCCCTCTGGTTGTGGACCGCCTGCAGGTCACGCTCATCCTCATCGGCCTGGCCATGGCCTTGGCGCTGGCCTGCGCGATTCCCATCGGCATGTGGCTGGCGCATAACCGCAATTCGCGGGTTGCCGGCCTGGTCTCCGCGGGAACGCAGTTGGGCATCGCCGTGCCAAGCTTCTTGGTCGGTATCATCTTGGTGGCCATCTTTGCGGTCCACCTGGGCTGGCTGCCGGCCAATGGTTGGGTGCCGCCCAACCGCGGCGTGGGCGATTTCCTGCGCCACCTGATCCTGCCGGTCATCGCGCTGGCCCTGGTCCAGGGCGCCATGCTCACGCGCTATATGCGCTCCTCGGTGCTCGACGTTATGGACCAGGACTATATCCGCACCGCGCGCGCCCTGGGCGATTCCCCGCGGGAGGCCCTGCACCGCCACGGGCTGCGCAATGCCGCGCTGCCGGTGCTGACGGTGTCTGGCCTGCAATTGACCTCGATGGTGGTAGGCGCCGTGGTCATTGAATCCGTCTTCGTCATCCCCGGCGTGGGTTCCATGCTGCTCGATGCTGTCTCCGTGCGCGATCTGACCACGGTGCAGACCCTCGTCATGCTGCTGGTCACCTTCGCGCTGGCAGTCAACATGCTTACCGATGTCGCCTACCGCCTCATCGACCCCCGAATCAAGGCAGGTGACGCGCGATGAAAATGCGTTTTTCTGGTTGGCTAGGCGCCGTGCTCGTCGGCGCGGTCGTGGTAATCGCCCTCGTATCGCTGGTGTGGACGCCGTACGATCCCACCCTCGCCCAGCCGGGCAGCCGCCTATCCGGCCCCACCGCGGATCACGTCCTAGGCACGGATCGCTACGGGCGCGATACCGCCTCGCGCATCATGGCAGGCGCGAAAATCACGGTCTTCGTAGGGCTTATCGCCGTCGGCATCGCCGGTCTTATCGGCATCCCGCTCGGCATTATGGCCGGCATGCGCCGCGGCACCTGGGTAGAAGCGCTCATCATGCGCGGCGCCGACGTGGTGATCGCCTTCCCGGCGCTCTTGCTCGCTATTATCGCCGGCGCGGTCTGGGGCCCATCGACGCTTACGGCCATGATTGCCATCGGTATTTCCGGCATCCCGTCCTTTGCCCGCGTGGCGCGTTCTGGCACGCTGCAGGTAATCACGCAGGACTATATCGCCTCCGCCCGCATCTCTGCCGTACCTGGATGGAAGGTTGCGGTGCGCCACGTGCTGCCGAATATCGCGGGCCTTATCATCGTCCAGGCTTCGGTGTATTTTGCCCTCGCCATCCTCGCGGAGGCGGGCCTGTCCTACCTCGGTTTGGGCACCCCTCCCCCTGCTGCCTCGTGGGGCCGCATGCTGCAGGATGCCCAGTCGCTGCTGAGCACCGATCCCCTCCAGGCCCTGTGGCCGGGCCTCACCATCGCCGCCACGGTCTTGGGCTTTAACCTGCTTGGCGATGCCCTCCGTGATGCCCTCGACCCCCGCATGAAAGGAGCCACGCGATGAGCCTTTTAAGCGTGCGCGATCTCAGCCTCAGCGCCTCTGAATCCTCCCTCGTCGGCCCGATTAGCTTCGAGCTCGAGGCTGGCGAAAAACTCGGGATCATCGGCGAATCCGGCTCCGGTAAATCACTGACCGCGCTGTCCATCATGGGCCTGCTGCCCACGGGGATTTCCGCCACCGGCGAGGTCACCGTGGCCGATCATCAGATCATCGGCGCGCGGGATTCCGCCATCCGCCCACTGCGGGGAAAGACCATGGCCATGGTCTTTCAAGAACCCATGAGCGCGCTGGATCCCTTGATGCGCATTAGCGCCCAGCTCACCCACGCCGGCGCGCGCGATATCGCCGCGGCCCTAGAAGAGGTCGACCTCGACGCCGATCTCGCCTCGCGTTTTCCCCACCAGCTATCCGGCGGGCAGCGCCAACGCGTGCTCCTGGCCATGGCCATGGCGGGAAGCCCTGACGTGCTCATCTGCGATGAGCCCACCACCGCCCTCGATGCCACCACGCAAGACGGTGTCCTCCGCGTCATCGAGCGCGTTACCGAACAACGCGGCACCGCACTGCTTTTTATCACTCACGACCTCAAGGTCATCCAGCGCATGTGTCCGCGGGTGCTGGTCATGCGCGATGGCTACACCGTGGAGGAAGGCCGCACCGAACGCGTGCTCACGCAGCCGCACCACGCCTACACCCAAGAGCTAGTCTCGGCCTCGCAGCCGCCCGACTTCGCCCTTGCCCCGGCGGGTGGGGAGAAGGACGCGGTGGTATTGGAGGGCATCGGCAAGCAGCATGGCTCCCAGGCCGCGCTGGCAGGGATCGATCTCCGCGTGCGTCGCGGCGAGCGGCTCGGCATCGTCGGCGGTTCCGGTTCCGGCAAAACCAGCCTGCTAAAAATCGTCTCTGGGCTCGATGCCCCCACCTCTGGAACCAGCACCGTGGACGGGCGCGTGCAGATGGTCTTCCAAGACCCGCAAGGTTCGCTGAACCCGCGGCTAAAGATCTGGAAATCCATCGCCGAGGCCATGCCCGGCCGCCTGCCCAAATCCGAGCAGCGCGAGCGCGCCGCCGCCGCGCTGGAAGAGGTAGGCATTTCCGGCAAGGCGCTCGACCGCTACCCCCACGAGTTTTCCGGTGGTCAGCGCCAACGCATCTCCATCGCCCGTGCGCTGTGTGGTGAACCGGATATCCTGCTTGCCGATGAAGCCGTCTCCGCCCTCGACATGTCCGTGCAAGCCCAGGTGCTGGAACTACTCGCCCACCTCATCGAGGACCGCGGGCTAACCCTGCTGTTTGTCACCCATGATCTCTCCGTGGTGCGCGGCCTCTGCGATAGAGTCGCCGTGCTCAACCGGGGCGAATTGGTCGAACAAGGTCCCACCGAGCGCGTGTGGTCCGCGCCCACCAGTGACTACACCCGCCGTCTCATCGCCACCGCAGGGCAGTAGGGCGGCTCGAGCGATTTTACCCACGGCGTAGGGTGGTTGCGGTAGAAGTTTCTAGCGAAAGGAGTCCAACAGGCTCGTGAGCACCGACCACCCCATCCCGCAACGCCCCAGCACCACCCAACTGTTGACCGCTTTTAATACCGCCTCCGTGCGGTGGCCCGGCGCGCTACGCGCCGGGCTGGCAATCCTTATTCCCGGCGCTTGTGCCCTGCTTACTGGCCACGACTACGCCATCCTGCTGCTGGCCACTGGTGCCTTCGCCGTGATTTTCGGCGAGGGCCATCCCTTTCGCACCCGGCCCCGCGTCATCCTCATTGCCGGCCTAGCCCTGACCACCGTGGCCACCGTGGGCGTGCTGGTTGGCCACCTCATTTTCGTCCCCGGGCACGGGCACTGGTGGCTGCTGCTCGCCGGCCTCTATTCCCTCCTGCTCGCCGCGCTCTGCGGCTTTACCCAAAACGCGCTGCGCCTGCCGCCGCCGGGCGCCTTCTTCCTCGTCTTGGTCGGCGGCGGTTCGGTGATGCTGGCGCGGACGGATACGAGCGTCGGCCAGCTCTTCTTCTGGTCCCTAACCGGCGTGCTGGCCAGCCTGATTTTGGGCATGGCGCCCGCGCTTATTGATGTTCACGGCCCCGAACGCCGCGCCGTCGCTGCCTTAGAGAAGGCCACCGCTGCGTTCGTCTCCGGCGAAGATGATTCCCTCGCCCGCCACCACCAAGCCCAAACGGCGCTCTCAACAGCCTGGCAAGCGCTTGCCGATGCCGGCGTCATCCGCGGCGGCCGCATCATCAATACCGCCGCTGCGGGCTTGGTGGATCGCACCTTACAAGCCCAAGGGCGCATCGTCGCGCATAACCGCGCGCTGGATTTAAAATTCTCTTCGGACCTGCTGACTGATTACGCCACCGATGTAGATCCACACCGCACCGCCATCCCGCACACCCGCCCGACTGGCCGCTACCGCATCTACCGCGCCGCGGTGCGGGATTCGCATGCCATGGTGACCACGCAAAAGATCGTGCTGTCCGCCGCCATCACCACGGTGGTCAGCCTGTCCTTAGGTTTTGACCGCCCGGACTGGGGCGTGGTCTCCGCCTTCCTCATGCTGCAGTGGGGACCAGACCATGTCGCCGGCACCGTCCGCGGCATCCACCGCATGCTCGGCTCCATCGTTGGCGTCATGCTGTTTTCGGTCTTTCACTACTTCGGCGTGTCCGGGTGGAGCTTGCTTTTGGCCCTCGCCGCCTGCCAATTCTGCGCAGAGATTTTCGTGGCCAAGAACTATGCCATCTGCGTCATCTTCTCCACCCCGCTCGCACTGCTGATGGGCAATTCCGCCCAGCGCCCCCTCTGGCCCACTATCCAGGCGCGCATCAGCGAGGTCCTCATCTCCATCATCGTGGCCACCATCGTACTGTGGTTCTGGCAGCGCTCCGCGCCCGTCCGCAACCAGCACCGCCTGCAAACCCGCGCCATGGAATCCATGTCCACCCTGCTCGGGCTGCTTTTTATCAATACTCCCGAAGAGGTCCTGGCCAGCCGCCGCGACCTGCAATACGAGCTGCTATCCGAGCGCCGCGCCATCCAATCCCTCGCCGCCGATAACCCCGCCACGGCCCGCGAATTGTGGCCACGGCACATCGCCATCCAGCACGCGGGCTATTTCTTGCTCGACTATTGCTCCACGCACCCGTTCAGGAATGCGAGCTGGGAGGAACTGGACGGCATCATCAAGCAGATTCACGCCGCGCATGCCCAACCGCGCTAGCTTGTGGAATGCGTTGCGGTACTGAACAATTGGAGCCACTACCCCTCGCCGAGCTAAGGACACCGTGACTTCTTCCTCCCGCGCCTACAAGCGCTCCCTCGAACCGCACGATAAGGGCAGCGCCGTCGGGCTCTACCCGCACAATATGCACCCTGGGCTGGTGCCCGGCATCAGCGTTGAGGACCAACGCAACCGCTTCGGCCTGGATAAATCGCTATTTTCCATCACCGCCGTCCTCATCGTGGCCTTCATCATTTGGGGCATTACCATGCCCGATAACCTGGCCGCCGCCTCCTCCACCGCCTTTAACTGGGCCATCACCAATACCGGATGGCTGCTGAATATCACCATGCTGCTAGCCACCGTGACCATGGCTTATATCGGGTTCTCCCGCCTCGGCCGCATCAAGCTTGGCACGGATACGGAAACGCCCGAATTCAGCTACTTCAGCTGGGTAGCGATGATGTTTGGCGCCGGCATCGGCGTCGGCATCTTCTTCTACGGCCCATCCGAGCCGCTATCGCACTACCTCAGCCCTCCCCCGCACACCGTGGATAATGGCAGCTCCGTCGAGGCACTGCACCAGGCAATGGCCCAGTCGCACTTCCACTGGGGCATTTCCCCATGGGCGGCCTACGCCTTAGTCGGCGCGGCCATTGCCTATTCCTCCTACCGGCGCGGGCGCGTTCCCCTCATTTCTTCCATCTTCCAGCCGCTCTTCGGCTCCCGTGCCACGGACGGCCCGCTGGGCAAGCTTATCGATGTCATGGCGCTTATCGCCACCCTCTTCGGCACCGCCGCTACCTTGGGGCTTTCTGCTATTCAAATCGGCCAGGGTGTCAGTATCATTCGCGGCGCGGGCCCCATGACCAATTCCGCGCTCATCATCGTCATCGCCGTGTTAGGCTGCGCGTTTATTATCTCCGCGGTCTCCGGCGTCGCGCGCGGCGTGCGCTATCTGTCCAATTTCAATATCACCTTGACCTTGGGACTTATTGCCTTCGTCTTCTTGGTCGGGCCCACCCTATTGCTGCTGAACCTGATTCCTTCGGGCATCGTGACCTATATCGATCAATTCCTGCCCATGATGGCCAAGGGGCTGTCCTGGGGCGATGAGACCATAGAATTCCAGTCTTACTGGACGGCGTTTTACTGGGCCTGGTGGATTGCGTGGACGCCGTTTGTTGGCATGTTCGTCGCCCGCATCTCCCGCGGCCGCACCATTCGCGAATTCGCCGCCGTGACCATTTTCGCCCCCACCGCCATTTTGGCGCTGGCTTTTACCATCTTTGGCGGCACCGCCATTACCTTCAGCCGAGATGGCGTAGAGGGCATCGACGGTGAATCCTCCAATGAACAGGTGCTCTTTTCGATGTTCCAGGATCTTCCCCTTGGCACCATCACCCCCTTTATCCTTTTGGTCATCCTCGCGGTCTTCTTTGTCACCTCGGCTGACTCCGCATCCGTGGTCATGGGCACCATGTCCTCCAAGGGCGATCCAACCCCGAATAAGCTCATCGTCATCTTTTGGGGCCTGTGCATGATGGGAATTGCCATCGTCATGCTGTTGACCGGCGGCGAAGACGTGCTCACGGGCCTGCAAAACCTCACCATCCTGGCAGCGCTGCCCTTCTGCCTCGTGCTGTTGACCATGATGGTGGCGTTCATCAAGGATCTGCGCTCTGATCCGATGTTTATCCGCCGCACCTATGCTCGTTCGGCGATGGACAATGCGGTCATGCGCGGCATCGCAGAGCATGGCGATGAGTTCGAGTTCTCCGTCCAGCACGCCGAAGACGGCCGCGGGGCCGGCCATGACTTCGATTCCGCCGCAGACCGCTACACTGAGTGGTACCAGCGCACGGACGAAGAAGGTCGAAACGTCGATTATGACTTCGAAACCGGCGAATGGTCCGATGGCTACGACCCAGAGGAGGAGAAGTAATGGGTCTTCCCAGCGACGTCGTCCTCGACGGCTACACCCTCATAGAGCAGCACGAGATTGACCACGAATTCTTATTGCGCGGCTCGCCGCTTAGCACGAACACTCCCCTGCTCTTCGCACTCACCATCGTCGGCATCGTACTCGTGGCTGCCAGTTTATTTCTACGCGGGCGCGGGCGGGTCATCGCCGGTGTACTGGGCGCGGTGCTCGCAGTAAGCAAGCTGTGGTGGATGCCTTTCGCCTTGGCGCGGCACTTCGATGACGGCCAGGTCTTCGGCTATACGCTCAAGTACTTCCCGCAGTACTGGCCGGTAGCCTCCATCATTGTCGGCGCCATCGCGCTCATCGGCCTCGGCTCTGCCGTTATCCGCCGACATTAACATTATTTCTGCACGCCGGCGGCCTCGCGCATGGCCTTGGTCTGCGCGGAAGGGTGCTCGTTTTCGGTGGCCAGTCGCTCGAAAGCCACGGCGGCGAGCGCCGCCGCTTGCATGCCGAGCACGGAGTCATCAAAACGCATCATCGGCGAGTGATTCCACTCGCGCTGGTTTTCGGGCGTCGAAGGGTTGGCCGTGCCCATCCACATAAACGTGCCCGGCACTTGGGAAAGGACATAGCCGAAGTCCTCAGAAGCCATCATCGGGGCCTCGAAGGGCTGCATGTTTTCTGCGCCAAACATCTGCCCCCACAGCGTGGCGGCGAATTGATTCTCCCGCGGGTTCGTCTTCGTCGTGGGATACAATACCTCGAAATCCACCTGCGCGGTACACCGGTGCGAGGCAGCCACCGAGCTGGAGACCTCGGTGATCATTTGGCGGACGGCGTCGATCTTTTCATCGCGAAGCACGCGCACTGTAGCCCCCAGGGCTGCGCGATCCGGAATGGCGTTATACGCACCATTGCCGGCCCAAAGGTTGGTCACGGTGATAACGATGGGCTCCAGCGCGTCAAAGCGGCGCGTCAGCGCGGTCTGCAGCGCCATCTGGATTTCTGCCAGCGCCGCGACAGGATCAATGGCATCGTGCGGGCGCGACCCGTGTCCGCCCTTACCTAGCACCGTAATAGTCAGGTTGGACGAGCTCGCCATCATCGGCCCTGGGACATAATGGAACGTTCCCCGGTCCTGCGGGCCCACGTGCAGGCCGTAGGCGGCAATCGGGCGCCGGCCGGCGGCATCGAGCACGCCTTCTTCAATCATCGGCTGCGCACCGCCAGGGCCTTCTTCGCCGGGCTGGAACATAAACGTGACATCACCATGCAGCTCCTCCCGGTGCTCGCACAGCATACGCGCCGCCCCAATCAGGCCCGCTGTATGCAGGTCATGGCCGCAGGCGTGCATAAATTCGTTAATCGATGCAAAGGGGCTGCCGGTTTGCTCATGTACCTCCAGCGCATCCATGTCCGCGCGCAGCAGCACCGATACCGGCCGCTCGCCGCGCTTGCCGCCGCGCAGGACCGCCACCACGGAGGTAAGGTCCTGCCCCACATGGATCTCTAGCGGCAGGCCTTCAAGCGCCTCAAGGACCTTTTTCTGGGTGCGCGGCAGATGCAGCCCGATTTCCGGGTGGCGGTGCAAATCGCGCCGAATGTCTTGCAGGTCCTCCACCATGGATTCGCCCATGTCCTGAAAAATCTCCGTGGCCGGCTGCTTGCCAATGCGCGCCCGCGTCACCGGCAGCGGCGGCAGCTCCTGCGCTTGGCGCGGGACGGACTTACGGCCGGGGTGGTTGGGGCGGACAATTTTCGTGGGATCAGTCATGTGGGCTCCTTTACTCGCTGTCGTATTCGACAATACCGCAGGTTATCCACAGGGTGAATGGGCGTCGAGGCGTCAGGTGTGACGCGTGGGGCGAGTTATCCACAGGCGGGGCGACGCAGGCTTTCCCGCGGGTGGACGGTGGCTTAACCTCGCAGGCATGACCCGCTTGCAAGACTACGCCCGCCAATTAACCTCGCCGATGGAGCTTCTCGGCGAGGTCTTCGGCCTTGCCGAGGCGGACCTGCGGCGGCTTGGCATTTCCCGGCAGGAATCGCGCGAATTGCTGCTGCTTGCCGATGCCTACTTCGGCCCCACCTCCTTTACCCGCCGCCAGCGCACGTGCCGGGCGACGAAGCACTGCTTAACCACGCTCAAGTTGATTGAAAAATACGTCTCCCGCACCAAGACGAAGCGGGATGCGTGGGCGCTGCGGGCAGAGTTGTGTGGAACTTCGGGGAACATCGACAAGCTGGCGCGCACTCGGCTCAAGGAAATGTATCCTCCCCGCCAGCCCCAGCGCGGGGTGCGCATGACCCGGCGCAAGGGCGGGCCCTCCACGCTGTCTATTACCGGCGATTCCGATTTCATCGCCGACCTGCACTCCACCATTGGGGAGGATTCCCCGCTCGAGGCCGTCGACCGCATCTTCTTCCGCGGTGGTGCCACGCGCCCGGTGGCTAGCACCAATATCGTCATCCACCTCGATGAGCTGGATGAGATATTAAATGGTGGCGGCGAAGAGGTCACGCTGCAGATGACCAACGGTGCCGAAATTTCCGGGGCCAAGTTGGTGGAGAAAAAGCTTGCCGAGGTTGGACTTGTCACCCTCATCCATCCCTTCGAGGGCCCGGTCAACCTCTATAGGACCTCGCGGTTCGCCTCTGAAAAGCAGCGGCTGATGGCCGCTGCCGAAAACCCCTCCTGCCCGTGGGCGGAGTGCAATTATCCGGCCGATAAATGCCAAGTCCACCATCTCCAGGCGTGGAAGCACGGCGGCGAGACGAATATGGACAACCTGACCATTGCTTGCCCCTATCACAACGGCGTCAACGACGATGACCCGCACGCCCCGCCGGTGCGCGGCCGCCTGCATCGACACCGCGGCCGCATCGAATGGCTTCCGCCCTGGGCCTCGCCGCCCGGCTAGGTGCCGCCTTTACTTGATTCGAATGAGCCGGCCCCGAGCAGTTCTGGGGTTCCTAAGTAAGTGGCGCCTTTTCCTACCGTTGCTCTTCTCATTGCCGCCGATAACAACCGCTGGTTTAGCGGTTGCCGGTTTGGCATGCCATAAGCCATCTACCCTGCGGCCCGTATGCTGTGAGACCCGTGCGCCGTAAGGCTCGTGCGTCGTGGGAACCGTGTGCCAGAAGACAGGGCGCCCTGGGATCCGGGCGCCGTGGGATCTTTGTGCCGGGAGAACGGTGCACCGGGAGACCCTGTGCCGACGGTGCGTTGTGGTGTGCCTCCATCGCTGGGTGCTAAGTCAGGGCCTTGGCGCGGTGATAGATGTTCACGAGCGACCAGTGGCTAGCTGGGTAGGAGGTTTTAGGCTTCGAGGAGGCTGCGGCCGAAATAATCGGATTCATCGGTGATGCCGGGAAGCGCATAGAAGTAGCCGCCGCCGTAGGGGCGGATATAGTCAGCCAGCGGTTCGCCTTCGAGGCGTTTTTGCACCGTAATGAACTGTCGTTCCAGGTCCTGCTGGAAGGAGATGAAGACCAGCCCCACGTCGAGGGTGCCATTATCGCGCACGCCGTTGTCGTAATTATAAGCGCGGCGCAGCATAAGTTGGTCAGCGGTTTCTGGGGTGCGGGGGTTGGCCAGGCGGATGTGGGCATCGGTGGGAATGACATCGCCGGTGGCATCATCGAGGTAATCTGGTTCGGCGTGCTCATCGCCGCCCGACAACGGGCCGCCAGTAGTGCGGTCGCGACCGAAGATTTGCTCCTGCTCGGCAATGGAAATGCGATCCCAAAACTCGGTGTACATCGCGATAAGCCGCACCGCCATATAGCTGCCGCCCGCGGCCCAGTCGGGTTCATCCGAACCTGCCCACACGAGCGAATCATAATCATCGGGCCCAGGATTGACGATGCCATCCTTAAACCCCAGGTGATTGCGCTGCGTGCCCGATGGCCGCGGGGAATTCATATAACCATTTTGCCGCCAGCGCACCGCCACATCGCCGCGCGTATGTCGCAAGATATCGCGCAGCGCGTGGAGAACGGTATCGCGTTCATCGGCGCAAATCTGCAAGGCTAAGTCACCGTGGCACATTTCTTCTTGCAGGGAGTCATCGGCAAATGCTTCCATCGCGCGCAGGTGGGCGGGCTTGTGGGCGGCAAGGCCGAAGCGGTCATCGAAAAGCGAATCGCCCACTGCGAGGGTGATGGATAAGTGATCGGCCGGCAGCTCTGGGCCCAACTCGCCCGAATCCATCGCCGGATAGGCGATTCCATCGGGCGCGGGCGTGCCACCAGCGGTTAAGATGCGCGCCCTTTCACTTAGCGTGCGCAGGAGCTTGTCCAAACGGGCTTTTGACTTCACCTGCACGTCCAGCGCCACTATTTCCGAGTATTTCTGCGGGGGATTGATGATGCCTTGCTGGTGTTCGCCGTGAAAATCCAGCGCGCCCGGCTGATCCAAGGAGTCGGTGGTTTCGAGCGGAAGCGAGGTGGGCTCGGCTCCTGCTCTCGGGGCTGCGCCGGCGGCCGCGGAGGCGGCGAGGCCAGACAAAAAGGAGCGGCGGGAAAAGTTAAACGGGCACGGCACTAGTTCATCCTCCGGATAACGGTCATGGTGGCAACCGGGGCGAGCAGCTCATTCGCCTTGGCGACGCCCGCCTGTAAGCGCAAGCGGTCCTCCTGCGGCCAGTCCGCAAAAGCGACGCTAGACGCACCACCGTATTTATCGTCGAATTCCTCAGCAAGGGCGTCCAAGTCCGCGAGCTGGTCGTAGATGGGAGCGGTGTCTAAACCGCGATCCTCGACCAAAGAGCGCACGGGATCCAGCGTCATCCGCGTCGATGTAATAACCCCGCGCAAGGCGGCAGGCAGGGCATGGGCGCCGAAATCGCGCTCGCCGCGCAGGTCAAAGCGCTCGAACTCCTCCATCACCTCATGCGCGCGCAGCCCATAATCCGGGGCGGGGATGGCGAAATGGGCGGTATCGAGGGCGTGGGCGGTTTTGTCGGTGGCATCGGCAAGCGCGGTGGCGGGCAGGGTGGCATCGCTAGGCGGGCGGTTGGACCACAGGATGCGCTCGATGTCTTCGTAACCCTCCAAATCCGGGCCCGGCCACTCCGCGCTGGAATCGTCGAAGGAACGGTAATACTCCAGGTAGTCGAGGTAGGCGGCTTGGGCGGCGGAGCGGGAGGAGGAGGTGGCATCGGCAAGCGCATGCGCGCGCTTTTGCAGCTCCGGCACGCGCTTTTTCTGGTTTTCTGCCTGCTTGATGGACACCGCGGCGATCTCGTGATCCGTAATGGGAACCATCTTGGGCGCGTTGCTCACCGTGGACCCCGTTACCGTGAAGGCGTCCGACTCCACGGCGGAGTCGTTGTGAAATACGCAGGTCAGGTGGTAGGTTCCATCCTCCAGCTGCGGATTCCACTCGCGCACGGCAGGGGTGCCGACGCGCTCGAGAACCTGGTAGGCATTGCCCTTATCATCGGAAACGTAGACCGTGAGGGCAAGCCCGGTGGTGTTATTGATCTTCCATTTCGCCTCACCCTGCACGTCCTCTGGCGCCGGGCAGGAATACACATCGCGCACGGCGAGCTCGCGCGTGGGTTGCTCGTCGCTGTGCCCGGCGAGCCTCGCCTGGGCAGCAGTTTGCGGGATGGAAAGCCCAACGGCGAGCGCGAATGCGGTGGCGAAACGGGAAATCTTCATAACTTAGAACGGCAGGTTCTTCAAATCAAGGCCGGGGTGGCCGCTCATGAACCAGCCGATGATGCCGGCGGCGATACCCAGTGCGGCGAGGATGCCGATGATGCCTGCCTTGGAGGACCCGGATGCGGCGTGGTTGGTGTCCGGCTGCTGGGCCTTATCCAGCGTGGTCACGGCAGGAACGCCCTGCTCGGTGACCTTGGTGTCATTCATGCCATCGACAACCGGCTTCAGATTGGTGCCAGCGCGCGAGGTGTCGTCGACGCGCTCGACGGAGCTGTAATCCTCCGCCACCGTGCCATCGGTTTCATTGAGGAAGAGCTTCGGGGCCTTCTCCGCGGCGGCGAAGTCGAACATGCCGGTGAGCTCACCCGCGCGATCATCGAAGGAATCGCCGCCCAAGCGGCCGAGGCCCCAGTTGTCCTGGATGAACTTGGTCACCGAGGTCTGCTCGGTATAGGTGGAATCGATGTGGTTGGTCTTGGCGTAGGGAGATACAACCAGCAGCGGCTGGCGGGTGCCGGGTCCGCACTGGCCGTTCTTATCGCCCTTGATGCCTACCTTTGCGGCAGCGGCGGTGCAGATTTCCTTATCCTGGTGCGGGTCGTCGGAACCATTAAGGATTTCCGGCGCCTTGTGGTCGTACCAGCCATCGGAATCGTCGTAGGCGATGACGACTGCGGTGGAATCCCACTCCGGGGAGTTCTGCAGCTCGTTGATGTAGTGGGTGATAAACGCCTGCTCATCCAACGGGTTGGAGTAGCCGGCGTGGCCATCCTGGTAGTTGGCGGCCTTGAGGAAGGACACGGAGGGCAGGTTGCCCTGCTCGATGGCGGTATCGAAGTCCGCGAGGTCGTACTGGTGGTTCGCCTGGTCGGTCTTGCCAATCATGTCATCGCTGGACGGGGCCAGGTGGTGCGGGTTGGCGGTAGAGGCATAGTACTGGAACGGCTCGTGGTGCGGGTTGTAGTCCGTCTGATTCTGGCCGGTCAGCGTGGTGTGCGAAGAACCGCAGCGGGCGCGGGAGTCCTTCGTCGCCTCATCGGTGGGGCGGAATCCGCCTTGGAACCAGCCCCAGGTGACGTCCTTATCGTTGAGCTGGTCACCGATGTTCTTGGAGTGCATCGCGGTGACTTGGTTGGTACCGGCGGAGGACTTATTGGAGCAGTCATCGAAAAGCGGGTCCGGGTCGCCCACCACGGTGGCGGTGCTGCCGTCCTCGGATACGCCGGCTAGGGCGTGGTTCTTGCCATCCTCGATTTTCTGCTGGTCGCCCGTGGCTGGGTCGTGCATGGTGGCATCCGCAACGGTGCCGGAAACCAGGTTCAGCGCTCCCGGGGTGGAGGGGCCGAAGATGGTGGAAAAGCTGTTGTCATTCAGCGCGAAGTTCTGCGCGTAGTTCCACATGCCGGTCACGGTATTGCCGTCGTAGTATCCCATGGTCATGCCGGGGGGGTGGCGTACGAGCCTTCGCCATACTTATCGATGTCCGTGGACACCGTCTCCGGGAACTTGTCCATCTTGCCGCCGTTGTAGGCTTCCTGCTCATCGGCGTAATGGTGGTTCTGGTCCGTGGTTACGGCGTGTTCGGGAGCGATGCGGAAAGGCTTGATGGAGTTGGGGTTCTTCTCCCCCAGCAGGTCAGTATTTTCGAGGTTTTCTGCCCGCGGGGTATCGTCCTTGGCGGTGAATTTGGGGGCGGGCTTCTCGCTGCCCTGGAGTTTCTCGTCGTCGTTATTTGCGGCGTGTGGGTAGGTGCCGAAGTAGTGGTCGAAGGAAATGTTTTCGGAGTAAATGACCACGACGTGATCGATGGGGGTCTTGGTTTCGGCCTGTGCGATACCGGGGACCAAGGAAGTTGTGGCAGCGGCTGCGGCGCACACTGCCACAGCGCGAGAGCGAAGCTTCATCTTATTTTCCGCCTTAAGTCGAGTGAAACAAAGAGGGAGAAAGTGGCTGTGGCTCGCCGAAGAGTCATCGGTCGCTTTCGACTCGAAATTAAACGCCGCCCACCTATAAACCGCAAATACTCAAAAAGGGCATTCCTAGTCTCAGGAATGCCCTATAGGTGCAGCTCAGCCTCGCTTTTAGGCGGCGGCCGCCGCGGAGATTGTTAACTGAAAGTTAAGGTACTATTACGCTGCGCTTTCCAGTGCCTAGTCGTCCCCATCGGTCGACAGCGCCGCCACGAAGGCCTCCTGCGGCACCGACACGGAGCCCAAGGTCTTCATGCGCTTTTTACCCGCCTTCTGCTTTTCCAGCAGCTTGCGCTTACGCGAGATATCGCCGCCGTAGCACTTGGCCAGCACGTCCTTGCGCATGGCGCGGATGTTTTCGCGGGCGATAACCTTGGTACCAATGGCCGCCTGGACGGGGACCTCGAATTGCTGGCGTGGAATCAATTCCTTTAGCTTCTTGGTCATCTTATTGCCGTACCACTGGGCGGAATCGCGGTGGATGATGGCAGAGAAGGCATCGACCGGGTCGCCGTTGAGGAGGATATCCACCTTGACCAGGTCAGATTGCTGCTCGCCGGCCTCCTCGTAGTTGAGCGAGGCGTAACCCTTGGTGCGGGATTTCAACATGTCGAAGAAGTCGAAGATGATCTCACCCAAGGGCATGGTGTAGCGCAGCTCCACGCGGTCTTCGGACAGGTAATCCATCCCACCCATCTGGCCGCGCTTGGATTGGCATAGCTCCATGGTCGGGCCGACGAACTGCTCGGGCACGATGACGGTCATGGAAACAATGGGCTCGTAGACCTCATTGAGCTTGCCTTCCGGCCAGTCCGAAGGGTTGTGAACCCAGCTTTCCTCGCCGTCTTCTGCCACCACGCGGTAGGTCACGGACGGGGCGGTAGAAATCAGGTCGAGGCCGAACTCGCGTTCCAGACGGTCGCGGGTGATCTCCATGTGCAGCAGGCCCAAGAAACCACAGCGGAAGCCGAAGCCAAGGGCGACGGAGGTCTCGGGCTCGAAGGTCAAGGAGGCATCGTTAAGCTGCAGCTTTTCCAGCGCATCGCGCAGGTCGGGGAAATCGGCCTGGGAGATGGGGAAAAGCCCGGAATAGACCATCGGTTCAGGGTCCTTGTAGCCCTTGAGTGGGGTCTCGGCGCCGCCGTGGGACCAGGTAACGGTATCGCCCACCTTGGTCTCGCGCACGTCCTTCACGCCAGTAATGAGGTAGCCCACCTCGCCGGGGCCCAGGCCATCGCACTTTTGCATCGTGGGCGAGACGATGCCGATTTCCAGCAGCTCGTGGTTGACGTTGGTGGACATCATCGTCACCTTCTGGCGCGGGGTGAGCTTGCCATCCACCATGCGGATATAGGTCACCACGCCGCGGTAAGTGTCATAGACGGAGTCAAAAATCATCGCGCGCGCGGGCGCATCGGGCTCGTACTCCGAGGACGGCGGCGGCACCAACTCGCAGACCTTATCGAGCAGCTCAACCACGCCTTCACCGGTCTTGCCCGATACCTTCAGCACTTCCTCGGGCTCGCAGCCGATGATATTGGCGATTTCCAGCGCGTACTTATCTGGGTCCGCCGCGGGAAGGTCGATCTTATTGAGCACCGGGATGA
Organism: Corynebacterium sp. KPL1824; assembly: GCF_000478095.1. Taxonomy (NCBI): domain Bacteria; kingdom Bacillati; phylum Actinomycetota; class Actinomycetes; order Mycobacteriales; family Corynebacteriaceae; genus Corynebacterium; species Corynebacterium sp. KPL1824. The sequence continues at coordinate 687,676 of NZ_KI515750.1, forward strand.
TTTCCAGGTCATTTTCCATCGCCAAGTACAGGTTGGCGAGGGTTTGGGCTTCGATGCCCTGGGCGGCATCGACAAGCAGGATGGCTCCCTCACACGCCTCGAGCGCGCGGGAGACCTCGTAGGTAAAGTCCACGTGGCCGGGAGTATCGATCATTTGCATGACGATCTGCTCGCCTGCCGATGCCCCCGATTGCGGCACCCACGGCAGGCGCACGTTCTGCGCCTTAATAGTAATGCCGCGTTCGCGCTCGATATCCATGTTATCGAGGAACTGGTCACGCATATCGCGCTCCGCAACCACCTTGGATAGCTGCAGGATGCGGTCTGCCAGCGTCGACTTTCCGTGGTCGATGTGAGCAATAATGCAGAAGTTACGGATCCGGGAGGGATCCGTAAACGTCGTGGCCGCAAAGTTTTCAGACATACGTCTACAATAGTCGACATGAATTCCGGCATGCTCACCCGTCTGCGCGAGGCGCTCGGAATCAGCGAGCGCGAGCCCGTGGACTCCGGCCTCAACCGCATCAACTCCCAGTTAGGGCTGGACAGGTCCACCCACAGCCACGAGCCGCGCAAGGCCGCCTCCATCCAGGTCGAGGCCACCGCGGCGCACCCCCGTTCCATCTTCTTCTCCCCCGATATGGATGGCCAGGCCGATTCCGGCGAGGTGGTGTGGGTGTGGACGCCTTCGGAAGGCAAGCAGTCCCCTCCCCGCGAGCGCGCCATCTTGGTGGTCGGGCGCACCCGCACCACGGTGACGGGCCTGCTCATTTCCGCCAACCCGGAGCATGCGCTTGACGATGCCTGGCTCGAAATCGGCTGCGGCGAGTGGGACGCTTCCGGGCGCAATTGCTGGGTGCGCTTGGACCGTTTATTGGAGGTTTCCGAGGAGCAGGTGCGCCGCCAGGGCATCCTTTTTCCAGAACGCAGGTTCGAACGGATTGCCAACCGCTTGCGCTCGCGCTATCACTGGGCGTAGTTCTGCGGCGCGGCGCCCGCAGACTTGGCTGGTGCGCGGTTGCGCTGCTACTATGTGCAAGTTACTTACTTTCCGGGCGCGTTGGTCGGGGCGGGCAGGACCTTGGGTTCGCTCTTCGAATACCAGCGCCGAGCGCTCTCCTCGTTCTTAGCGAGGGGATTCGCGGGACACGTCCGGCGGGTTTGTTTCTGAATCAATCATCTTCGATTATCAAGAGGTATTTTCATGGCTAATATCAAGTCCAAGCAGAAGCGCGTTCTGACCAACGAGAAGTCTCGTCAACGCAACAAGAGCGTGCGTTCCGCGGTTCGCACCGAGATCCGCAAGTTCCGTGCGGCCGTAGAGGCGGGCGACAAGGCTGCAGCAGAAAAGCAGCTGCGCGTTGCTTCCCGTGCACTGGATAAGTCCGTTTCCAAGGGCGTCTTCCACCGCAACGCTGCTGCTAACAAGAAGTCCGGTTTGGCCACCGCCTTCAACAAGATGGACTAGTAACTAGCCTTCTTGTCTCCCCCGAGCAAAGCGCTGCCTGTGTGCAGCGGCTTGTTTGGGGGATTTTTATTGCGCCGGTTTTGTTGCGTCGGATGGACCTAGGCTAGGTCATCGTCGAAGTAGGCCTCGAAGATCTTGCCCGCATCCGCGTAGGCCACCGATAAGGATGTCCGGCCATGGGTTTCCACGAAAGTCTGGATGGCGGTTTGAAACTGCGTGTGGATGATATTGACCGTCGGAATGAGCCTCGGATCCGAGGCCTTCCACCCTTCGCGCGCTTGCAATGCCCGGCGGATGTGCATCATGACGCGCTCGTTTCGGCGCCAATACATGGACAACAACTTCCCGTCTTGGGAAAGCGCCTGGGCGGTCAATTGGGAAATCTCCGGGAAATGATCGTTGCCCACGGCGTGATCAAATTCCGCATTCGCCATGATCGCAGAATCCTCCCGCAGGCTACCCGTGGGCAGGCCAGCGGCGAAGTTCTGCAATTGCTGGTCGAACTTTTCCGAAACCTCCGGGCCCAGAACCGCCGATTCCTTATCCTTGACGTAGTTAAAAAGGGTGCGCCGCGATATCCCTACGTCTTGTGCAAGCGTTTCCATGGTGAACCCGTCATACCCGTGGTCAATGACGAGCCGCAGTGCTGCGACGCGGATTTCTGAAATGCGCGGCATACTCTCTCCCCTCTTTCCCACGACCCCGTGGGAAACCCAACTATTCAATCCCCTTAAACATGAGATTTTTCTTCACCTTATAGTCTTTCTCCCCGCCAAGAAAAACCGACCCTTGCTAGGCTTCCCTAACCACCACAAAGCGCTGAGGTTCCCGCATGTCAACGCGGAATTCTCGGCCCGTAGACAGTCAACCGCGGGGATATTTTGCGCCGGAGCGCCGGTACATGTGAGCACGCAGGACGCGCGGCACAGGAAGGCAGGGGCGCTGGGCTTCTCCCGCGCGGGTGCTAGCGCCGGAAGCAGGGCCCAGGCAGCTCTCCCCATGCAGGCCGATACTCTTCAGCACGCCGAATTGCACCTTTATGGGCTAATATGTTCGAAAGGGCGATGGTGTTCGTGTCTGCGGGGGCGGCTAAGATAAGTCACCAATGAACAACGTCAAGCCTCTGGTGAAATGGGCCGGCGGGAAACGCCAGCTCTTGCCGCATATTCACGCCGCCCTGCCCGCTGGGACGCCGCGGCGTTATTATGAACCCTTCATCGGCGGCGGCGCGGTTTTATTTTCGCTCACCCCGGCCTCTGCGCGGGTCAATGACCTCAACTCGGAGCTGATTAATTTATATGAGGTAGTGCGCGAAGGCGTCGACGAGCTCATCAGCCTGGTTTCGACGTATCCGAACGACGCGGACTTTTTCTACCAGCTGCGCGCGGTGGACCGGGATGCGGAACGGTTCGCGGCGCTTTCTGCCACCGAGCGCGCCGCGCGGACGCTGTATCTGAATAAGACCTGCTATAACGGCCTGTACCGGGTAAATTCCGCGGGGCAATTCAATGCGCCTTTTGGCCGTTATAAGAACCCCACAATTTGTGATGCGGATACGCTGCGCGGGGTCCACGAGTATTTTCGGGACAATGACGTTACCTTCACGCAGGGCGATTTCACCACGGCGGTGGCAGGTGCTGGTGAAGGAGACTTTGTCTATTTCGATCCGCCCTATGACCCGGTCAACGTCACCAGTTCCTTTACCGGTTATCAAAAAGGCGGTTTTGACCGCGCGGAGCAAGAGCGCTTGAAGGCGGTGTGCGATGATCTCGATGCCCGCGGGGTGAAGTTCCTCCTGTCCAATTCCGCCACGGAGTTCATCCGCGAGCTCTACGCGGATTTTTCCATCGACACCGTGGCGGCCACCCGCGCCATCAATTCCGTGGGATCGCGCCGCGGCAAAGTAGATGAAGTGCTCGTGCGCAACTACGAGGTGGGCCATGAGTAAAGCACCGAGCGCACAGGAACAGCGGGAGCTTCGCGCGCTGTTCGGTGTCCCTGAGGGCGAAAAGCTTGGCCTCGATGATTGGGGATGGCTGCGCATTCTAGCCTCGGGGTGTGGCGAGCAGCTGGAAGAAAAAGGGTACTTCTACCTCACGGCCAAAGAGCTAAAGGAGCTTTCCGGCCGGGAGCCGCGGCTGATGGCCAAGCACGACTTTTCTACCTCGCGGCCGTGGATTTTCAAGGAATTGGGGCTTGGGATCCTTCCGGTTAGCCGCAGCGAATACTTCGTTGGGCCGTTGGACCTGTACGAACGGTTCCCGGACCCGACCCACGCCGGGCCGAGTTCTGTGCGCACGTTGGACATGCCCGCGGGCCTTGACACCCTCGATATCGAAAGCGTGAACTCGGAATCGATGGCGTTGAATGTGGCATCGGCAAGCGGCATGCTCGAGCACTTCTTGGGATGCGAACCATTGCAGGCCACCGTCGCCGGGCGCATGTCGTCGCTGGAAATGACGATTCCAGTGCCGGATCTGGGGCTGACAGTCAAGGTCGACCGCGCGCAAATGGAAATCGACGGCGGCTTCGAATCGCTCGAGCATTTGGTGCTGGTGGAGGCGAAAAATCACATCTCCGAAGATTTCAATATCCGGCAATTGTATTTTCCGTACCGGCGCTTCCAGCAGTGGCTATCTAAAGCCGTGGTGCCCGTGTTTTTGGTCTACTCGAATGGCATCTTCCACCTGTATCGGTACGATTTCAGTGATCCCGCGGATTTTCGCAGCATCGCGCTGGTAGACCACGCCCGCTACGCCTTGAGCGCTTCGCACCTCAGCGTGGAGGATGCGCTGGGCATCATTGCCTCCGTCGATACCGAACCGGAACCGGTGGGGATTCCTTTCCCGCAAGCCAATAGTTTTGAGCGCGTGGTCAACCTGGTGGAACTCATTGCGCAACAGCCGATGAGCAAGGAGGAAATCGCTGAGGTATACGACTTCCATCTGCGCCAGGCAGACTATTACGCCAATGCGGCGTGCTACCTCGGGCTGCTGGAGCTTGCCGATGCCCACTATCAGCTCACCCCTCGCGGCGAAAAGGCTATCGCGCAGCCGCGACGCGATGGGCGCAACGCTGCCCTGCTGCGCGCGTTGGCGGCGCGGCAAGTATTCCGGCAGGCGCTGGAAATGAGCCTGCAGCGCGGGACGGTGGCCGAGACGCACGAAATTGCGGCGGCGATAGAAGGGCTCGGCCTGGGCGCTGCCACGGCGAGGCGGCGGGCCTCGACGGTGGCGCGATGGATACAGTGGGCACTGGATGTGGTGGCAGAGGGCGATCCGGAAACCCTGCCGGGGCTTTAAGCCACGAGTTGCTGGACGCCGGCGACCACGAGCGCGAGGCCGGCAACGATGAAGAACAGGCCCGATCCGATATCGATCCACGGGCCCGCGGCGATGAGCTTGCGGCGCACCGCATTCGTGGAAATCACCGTGGCCACCACCAGGAAGAAGGCGAAAGCCGATAATGCCAACGCCAGGGTCAGCGCGATGGCCAGCCACAACGGTGGAGATGCCGGCAGCTGCGGGGCAATCATAGCGGCGAGGAAAAGCACGATCTTCGGGTTAGACAGGTTCGTTGCCAGCCCCATTTTGAACGAGTGGCGCAGCCGGCCTAGCTTGGCCTCGGCGTCCTCCAGATCAACGGGTGGGTTGGTGCGCTGTTCGAGGCCACTGCGCAGCGCCCGCCACCCCATGAAAACGAGGAAGCTGCCGCCGATGGCCTGGACCGCGCCTAAGATTCCGGGGAAGGCGGTCAGGAGGGCGGCTGCGCCAAAGACCGTAGCACCGCACCAAAACAACACGCCGATTTGAATGCCCGCGGCCGCAGCGATGGCATGGCGGCGCGACTTGGTGGCGTAGCGAGTGACCAGAATGATATCTGGGCCTGGGGAGGCTACGCCCACCAGGTTCATCAGAAGGATAGTGAAAAAAGAAGTCCAGCTCACTGCGCGGACTCGCCTTCCAAGCGCCCGAGGAGATCCTCGCGGCCAAACATGCGGGCTGAATCGATGGCGGTTGGTTGCCCGGCGGTAGCGGAGGCGCCGGCGCTTAGGAGGGCATCGATAACCGCGTCTTCTTTTTTGAAAATCGCCCCTGCCAGGGGCGATTGGCCGCGATCATTGAGCAAGTTCACGTCGGCGCCGGCCTCTGCCAGCGCGGTGACGAGATTCGCATGGCCGTGGTATGCGGCAAGCATGAGAAAAGACTGGCCTTCTTGGTTGACCAGATTGATATTGACGCCCTGGTCAATGTAATTCAGGAGATCCGGGTTTCCCTCCCTCGCCATGTCAAAGAGCCGACCGGCGAATTCTTGCACTTGTTCCTCAGACATGGACTCTAGCTTAACGTGCCAATTCCGCGATTCGTTTTACGGCCGCCTCAACGGCGAATTCGGGCTCACCACCTTGGCCTTTAACGGCGGCGTCCAGTTCGGAGACGAGGATGACGGCGGCGGTGATGTCATCGGCGGTCCAGCGCCTGGCTACCGGCTGGGTCATTTTTACCACATACGGGGCAAGCCCGGTTTGGCTGGCAAGTGTGTACTGGTCCCCGCGGGCGGAATACAGGCGCGCCACGGCGCCTACCTTATTGGCCAAGGCCGCGGCGATGGCCACGGGGCTAGCGCCGAGCTGGAGGGCGCGCCTGCAGGTGGAGACGGCGGCTTCGACGCGGCCGGCGACGGCGGCATCGGCAATGTCCCAGTTGGCGACCTCGGCCACGCCGACGTAGTAATTGCGCACCGCTTCCTGCGTGACGTTGCCGCCCGTATCGGCCACGAGCTGGGAGATGGCGGAGGCAAGCTCGCGGAGGTCGGAGCCGACGCCATCGAGAACCGCATGCACGACGTCCGGGGTTGGACGAACGCCGTGGGAGGCGAACTCGCGGGTGGCCCACTGGCCTAGCTCATTGGGGTAGAGCGAAAAGACCTCGTGCACCTCCGCAATCTTGCGCAGCTTCGCCACCAGCTCGGGCGCCTTCTTCTTTTTCTTCAGCGTCTTCGCGGCCACGGAATAGACCACCACCATGGTCATGCCCGGCGCGGGATTGACGCAGGCGCGCAGGATGATATCGACTACCTCTTTCCCGGCGCGTTCGCAGTCCGTGATGACGATGACGCGGTTATCGCCAAACAGCGATGGGCTGGTGGCCTCTAAGATTTCGCCCTCGGATACCTCGGAGGCCTTCAGCGTCATCATTTCGGGGCGGGTGGCCTCGCCTTCGGCCGCGACCTTGTGGATGGTGTGGCGGGCGCGTTCGGTGAGGAATTCATCGTCGCCGAGAATGAGGTGTACGGGAGGCATGCCCATCATTTTAGCGCTAGGCGGCAAACACACCCAGACAAGCGATAACCCCTGCCAAGGTCAGCCACGGCCGGTGATAGAGCAGCCCGGCGATGACCCATCCGTATGCGAGGAGCGTAAATAGCGGGTGGGCGGTGATGGTGACCACGGGCAGGCTGGCCACGCCGTGGGCGATGGTATTGATCCACCACGCTGCGGGTTCGATGAGTTTTAATAATCCCGCGGCGATAATGCTCAAGGGGCCTAGCTGCGCGGCGATGGCCGCGAGCAGCCCTACCACGGTAATGGGTGCGGTGGCGGGCGCTACTAGGACATTGGCGAGGACCGAGACGACGGATACCTCGCCGGACATGAGGGCGATAAGCGGCAGAGTGAGGATATCGGCGGCAATCGCCACCGCGATAGCGCGCAGAAAGATGGCGGGCCAGCCGGTGACCGCTAGATGGGAATAAATAAGCGGGCTTAGCATGACGATGCCGAAGGTCGCCGCGCACGATAGCGCGAAGCCAAAATGCACCGCGAGGTCCGAATCCACGAAAAGGAGGGTGAGGATGCCGAGGCTGAGCGCGTGGATGGGTTCCATGGTGGAAGAGTGCAGCACCGCGAGCAGGCCTACTACCCCGGCGACGGCTGCGCGCTGCACCGACGGTTCAAGGCCCACCAAGATGACATAGGTGGCTAGCGCGGCCAGCGAGACCGCCACCCTAGTGCGCGGGCCGGCCGCGCAGGCGGCGCAGACGATGGCGGCAAAGGAACAAACGATGGCCACATTGGCACCAGACACTGCGCTGAGGTGCGATAGCCCGGTATCGATGTAGAGATCGCGCTCGGCGGGGCTTTGCAGGGAGGTATCGCCAAGCACCATGCCTGGGATAAGCCCCTGGCTGCTCGGGCCTACCGCCTCTAGTACGACCGCGCGGAAGTTATCGGCCACCCGTGCGGCCCAGCCGGCCAAGCCCGAAGGCGGCGCATCGATACGCAGGTGGGAGGCGTTGGCTATAACGGTCCCGACTCCGGGTTGGTCGGACTCGGAAAGCTGTACCGCGGCCGTGACCTGCGTTCCGGCGGGTGCGTTGAGCGGCTCGGGGCTAAATACCGGAAGCTGCGCGGGGTAGCCTGGGACATCGAGCCGGATGAGCCAACCGCCGGTGCTCGTTTGGGTCGGCGCGGTGACCACGCGGCCGGTAATCTCGCGGCCGAAGTCGAAAGCGGCTGCGCGCGCCTGCCGCACCGCTGCAACGAAGGCGGCGGCGCTGGCGAGCACGCCGCAAAAAATGGCTTGGCCCCAGTGCCGGGCGAGTAGGCATATCCCTACGACGCTGCCGATGCACATAACGGCCCACCCCTGCCCAAAAACCAGAACTGCAATGACCGCTACCCACGCGGTCAAGGCGCCGGGAAGCAGGCGGAGTTCTTTCATCGCGGCGTGGCCTCTTCTGCCTACAGCTGCACGTCATCTTTGAGCTTGGCAAACTTGGCAGGCCCAATCCCGCTGACCTCGAGGAGTTCCTCGACGTCCTTAAATCCCCCGCGCTCTTCGCGGAAGGAGACGATGGCTTCCGCGGTGACCTCCCCTACCCCGTTGAGATCCATGAGATCGGCGGCGGTCGCGGAATTAAGGCTGACTTTATCGCCGCCGGCGGGTGCTGCGATGGGGGCATCGGCAAGCGCGGGGTCGGGCGGGGCGCCTTGGGGCAGGATGTGGAGCTGCTGGCCATCGGCAAGCCGCTGCGCTTGATTGAGCGTCATGGTCTCTGCCTCCGGCAAGGGTGTGGCCGCGGCGAGGGCATCGGCGACGCGGGCGCCGGGCTCGAGGGTCTTCAGGCCGGGCGATGCGACCTCGCCGACGACGGATACGACGATTTCGCTGGGCTCGGCCGTAGTGCTTTCCATCGCCGCGGGTTCGGGCATGCCGGACTCATCCGAGTCGCGGGAGCTAAGGCCCAGCCAGACGATGACGCCCACCACCACGAGGATGGCTACCGCGCACGCCTGCCAGCGGCTGATGCGCACGCGCGGGCGCGGGTAATCGACGCGGAGGAGTTCTTCCTCGCCGGTGGGTTGGGTAAATTCGCGGAGTCGTTCGCTGATTTTGGGTGACGCCATAGCCCACAGGTTAGGAAGCCCCCGCGTGCGGTGCGGGGACGTGGGCGGAGGCGCTGTGGATAAGTCGTTGCGGGACGCAACCAAACGGGCTGAGGCGGGGCGGTTATCCACAATCGGGGGCGCACAGGCCGGCCAGCTTCGCGCGTGCGTGCGAGGGCCTAGGAGCTAAATACGGCAGATACCCCAATGGCGGAGGGGCCGGCGTGCACAGCGAGCACCTCAGTTAGGGGCGTGGTGATAAAGGACGTGCCTTCTGGCAGGGCATCGCGCAAGAGGCCCTGCAGCTTGTCCGCCGCCTCGCCAGCCTGGTTGTACTGAATGGCGATGAAGGCGGGCTCCCCGGTAGCGCGGGCGGCGATGATCTCTACCACCTTGGTGAAAGCCTTGGTTTGCGTGCGGGTTTTTCCCACCAGCTCCAGCTTGCCGTCCACGATGGACATAATCGGCTTGGTGGCTAAAAGCGCGGTGGACAGCATGGCGGTGGCCGCGGACATGCGGCCCGAGCGACGCATGTCCTCCGTGGATTGCAGGTACACCCAGGTAGCCGCGCGCTCGATGCTGTCGAGCGCCGCCGCGTGGCATTCTTCCAGCGCTGCGCCGTGTGCCGCCTTGGTGGCAGCCGCCATCGCCGCCGCACCCATGACCATGCCGGCCGAGCCGGAATCGATAACGCGCACCGTATCAGGAAAAACCCCTGCCGCAGCCACCGCCGCCGACCACGTAGATGAAAGCTCCTTGGACAGGTGGATGGCGATCACGCCATCATCCTGTGCCTTTTCCATTTCCCGGCCGTAGGCCGCGGCCAATTCGAGGGAGGACAGACCCGAGGTGGTGCGCAGTTTTCCGCCCTTGTCCTCGCTATCCATCACGTGCAGGTCAATGACGGTGATATCGAGTTCTGCAGCAATCTCTGGGGGCAGGCTGGCCGCGGAGTCAGTAATGACGCGAACGGTCACTAGGTATCTGCCCCTCCATCACCGGTGACCTCGCCCCCCATATTCCACCCGTCGAAGTACCACTGCGCGCTCGCCACCGTCTCTGGCGTGAATTCCAGGGAGGTCACGGGGGTTTCCGGGTTGAAATCCGGGCGGGCGGTCAGCTGCGACCAGTGGGTATTTTTCAGGCCGGATAAAATGCCGTACTGGCCGTGATCCAAGCCCAACAGGTGGCACGTGAGCGCGGAGATTGCACCACCGTGGGCGACGATGAGCACGGCGCCGTCATCCCAGCCGGAAAATTCCTGCATGAGCTCGTCGATGACCGGACGAGCCCGCCGCGCCACATCTACGCGGGACTCGCCCTCCGGCGGGGCCCAAGTGGGATCGTGGCGCCAGATGGCGCGGGCGCCGGGAAATTCCGCATCCACTTCGGCCGAGCTCTTGCCCTGCCACTGCCCCAGATTGGTCTCGCGCAGGCGAGGGTCCGTAGAAAAGTCTAAGCCGAGCGATTCTGCCACCACCCGCGCGGTTTCTCGCGCGCGCTGCAAATCGGAGGCGACGATTTTTACCACGCCCTGATCCCGGAGCAGGCGCGCGGCGGCGCGGGCCTGTTCATAGCCGACATCGGAAAGCTCAGTATCCAAGTGGCCCTGCATGCGGCCGGAGGCATTGTAGGTGGTTTGTCCGTGGCGGATCAGAATCAGGCGGCGGCTCATGGTGGGGTTAAAGCTCCTCGTCCTCGCCAGGGGCCTTTTGCGCCAATGGCAGCTCATCAATGGAATCCACGGTGCGCGGATTGACGCCATTGGTCCAATCGCCGGGGCGCTCGGGCGGCTCAATGCCCTCGATCTCCACCAAGGGGCAATCGTGGTAGAGGCGGTCGAGCCCATAGTGCTCGCGCTGGTCCGTGCGCTGCACGTGGATGACGATATTGCCATAATCCAGAAGCACCCAGCGGTTTTCGCGGTTGCCCTCGCGGCGCTGCGGCTCGAAGCCCTGGGCCGTCATCTGGTCCTCCACCTCATCCACGATGGAGCCGACCTGGCGCTCATTATCGGCAGAAGCCAGCACGAAAACCTCGGTGATGGCAAGGACATCGGAGACATCAATTGCCGCGATATTGCTTGCTAGCTTGTCCTGTGCGGCGTGCGCCGCGGTTGCCGCCATGCGGCGGGCGAGATCAGAAATAGACAATGTATAAAAATTCCCTTTTCGCGTCTGGTGAGGAAGTGTCTTTTAGCTGTCTATTCTTGCACGTTCGGCGCGATTGTGCCCAAACTTGAACTATAAAGGTTTATCCGGCTGCGCAGAGTACAGGTTATTTTTGGTGATGTATTGCACCACCCCATCCGGAACCAGGTACCACACCGGGCGGTTTTGGGCGGCGCGCTCGCGGCAATCCGTAGAAGAAATGGCCATAGCAGGGATATCGATGAGGTTGATATCTTCCCGCGAGCCGGCCGGCAGCATATCCGTGCTCAGCTCGTAGCCCGGGCGTGTAACGCCCACGAAGTGCGCCATGTCCAGCATCTCTTCCCAATTATGCCAGCTCATGATGGATTGTAGGGAATCCGCACCGGTGATGAAGTAGAACTCGGCGCCCGGGAAAAGCTCGCGCAGATCGCGCAGGGTATCGATGGTATAGGTAGGGCCCTTGCGGTCGATGTCCACGCGGGAGACGGTAAAACGCGGGTTGGAGGCCGTTGCCACCATGGTCATCAAATACCGATGCTCCGCGGCCGTGACCTCGCGGGAGGCCTTCTGCCACGGCTGGCCGGTGGGAACAAAGACTACGGTATCGAGGGCAAAGCGGTGCGCCGCCTCGCTGGCGGCGACCAAGTGGCCATTGTGGATTGGATCAAAGGTGCCGCCCATGATCCCAATGCGCTGGGAATTGGTCATGGCTGGAGAGTATAGCCGCTACCCTGCTGGGGCGTTAAGCCAGCCAGCCACGGTATCGGCCACGCGGGCATTGTCCTGTTCCACTGCCGCATCGCCCTCGCTATCGCGGAAATACGAAGCGTGGTGGGCGGCCTTTGTGGCCAAGGCGTCTTTGGCATTGCGCAGGCTGAGATCGCAGACGAAATCGCCGGCGAGGCAGTAATCGATGCGGCGATCGGCTGGCAGTGCGGCGCTGTGGGGCACGAGGATCCGCGGAATCGGCCCGGCCATGCCGCCTGGACGCCGCAGGGGATTGCCCAGGTAGATCGCCCCGGCGAGCTTGTCCTGGGACGCGAGGTAGCGCTCCGCGCTGGTGGCGATGATGGCCCCTTGCGAATAGCCGGCGGTGATATAGCGCGGGCTGCATCCCGTTTCTTCTTCGTACTTCTCCACCACGCGCGGCGCGTTGTTCATGCCGCTGCGCAGGCTCTGCACAAACCCGACGGTGACCTGATAGACCAGCTCGTGCAAGGGGTGTTCCAGCAACACCCCACCAAGGCGGCGCATCAGCTGCAGCGGGCGCAGGTTTTCGCCTTCTTGAGCCAGCGGTGGCAGGTTCATCGAGGCTGGATACGCATCCGCATCCAGCGCCAGCACGTAGGCATTATCCATCGCACCGGGGTGGCGTTGTTCTACCAAGTGGAAAAGCGCGGCAAGGTTGGGGCCTTCATAGCCATTGGATTCCGCGCCCTGTTCCGAGTAGCGCTGCGGTCCGAAGTACTCGCCGTGCTCCTCGTTTTGGTCCGAGCCGCGCGCGGCAAGGAAGACGTAATCGGGGCAGGTTTCGGCCTGTGGGTGGGGCTGCCCCGCCGCCGCGACAGGGGCGAGCATAGACGCGCCAAGCGCCGCCGTGGCGGCGATAGTTACGAAACCAGCGGCGGCGCGAGAGCGAGAGAAAAGGCGCACGTTCTTATGGGCGTACGTGACCGGTGCCTTGGAGGACCCACTTGGAAGAGGTCAGCTCCGGCAGGGCCATTGGGCCGCGGGCGTGCAGCTTCTGGGTGGAAATGCCGATTTCTGCACCCATGCCGTAGACCTCGCCATCGGTAAACGCGGTGGAGGCGTTCAGCATGACGGCCGCGGCATCGACCTCGTTGCCGAACTTGACCAAAACGTCCGCATCCTGGGCCGCAATGCCCTCGGTGTGGCCGGTGGTAAATTCCGCGATGTGCGCGATGGCACCGTCGACGCCGTCCACTACCTTGGCGCAGATATCCATGGACAGCGACTCTTCACGCCAGTCCTCCTCGGTGGCTTGGACGACGTCCGTAGCGCCGAAGCCCTCGAGCTCGTCCACGTCGCCGTGGACGGTGACGTCTGCATCCTGAAGGGCGCGGACGATGCGCAGCTTGGTGGCATCATCAAGCGCGGCATCGATAAGCACGCACTCCGTAGAGTTGCAGACCGAGGTGCGGCGGGTCTTGCCGTTGATGACCATGTCGATGGCCTTATCCATGTCGGCCGAAGCGTCGATGTAGAAGTGGCAGTTGCCGGTACCGGTCTCAATAGCCGGAACGGTAGCACCGGTAACCACGGCCTCGATGAGCTTGGCGCCGCCGCGGGGGATAACCAGATCCACCAGGCCACGGGCGGTAATCAAGTCCTGGACGGAATCGTGGGTCTCGCACGGCAGGAGCTGGACTACCTCGCGCGGCAAGTCGAACTCCGCGAGGGTATCCTGCAGGAGCTCCACCAGCTTGGTATTGGAGTTGCGCGCGGACTTGGAACCGCGCAGCAGCGGCACATTGCCGGACTTCAGCGCCAGGCCAAAGGCATCGACGGTGACGTTCGGGCGGGCCTCGTAGACCATGCCCATCACGCCGAGCGGGACGCGCACCTGCTTCATCTGGATGCCGTTATCCATGGTGCGGCCCTGCAGGATCTCGCCTACCGGGTCCTGCAGGCCAGCGACCTGGCGCAGGCCATCGGCAATGCCCTCAACGCGGGCGGCGTCCAAGGTCAGGCGGTCAATCAGGGAATCGGACATGCCGCGCTCGCGGCCGGCCTCAATATCCTGCTGGTTAGCAGCAAGGATGTCATCGGTGTGGGCAATGAGATTTTCGGCTGCGCGCTGCAAGATTTCATTCTTGCGCGGCGTGGACAGCTGCGCCACGACGGGCGCAACGTCCTTTGCAGCACGGGCTTTGGACAGAACTTCTTCGCGTTCAGTGTTGCTCATGTCATACCAGAGTAACGTACCCGCCCGAGTTTTTCAGCCGCCCGCCGTATACCTCACGCTTTGCCTAAATTAGGCAGGCCACGCAGAGAAAACCACCCCCTCTACCCGCACCCGAGAGTGCGGTAAAGCTCACAACTGCAAATCCAATTGTTCAATTCCTTGAAATAGTTACTTGGGTATGTTTATTCTTTGCTTGATAGGTTTCACTGCAAAAAAGGAGCACTCATGAAAAAGAACGTGGCCAAGCTGGGCCTGATGCTGACCCTGAGCGGGGTCGCCCTCGCCGCCTGCAGCACGAATGACGGCGGCAACGGTTCCGACGCGGGCTCCGGTTCGGGCGACGATCAGACCATCAAGGCCGTTGCCACCACCACGCAGATCTGCGATTACCTCACCCAGATTGCCCAGGGTGGCATGACGCTCCACAAGGTGGATTCCAGCGGCAAGGAAACCACCGAGGGCGATGGCGATACCACCCTCGATCTCACCTGCCTGTTGGCGCCGAATGCCAGCGCGCACGAGCACGAGATGACCCCGCAGCAGATGAGTGCCATGGCGGATGCGGACTTCCTCTTTAAAAACGGCGTCGACCTCGAGCACTTCCTCGATAACGCCGTAGAGTCCTCCGGTTTTGACGGTGAGACCATCGTCACCGCCGGCGATGACAACTCCAAGCACAAGGTAGACCTGCGCGAGTGGCCGTTCCCCGGCGAGGACGGCGAGGAACAAGAATTCACCCACGATCCGCACGTGTGGACCTCCCCCAAGAACGCCAAGATCCAGGTAGAAAACATCGTGGATGCCTTGGCCGATAAGGAGCCATCCGTGAAGGAAGTCGGCGAAAAGTACACCAAGCAGCTCGACGAGCTGGATAAGTGGGTCACCGAGTCCCTAGAGACCGTCCCTGAGCAGGATCGCGTGCTGTTTACCTCGCACGATGCCTTTGGCTACTTCTCCAACGACTATGACGTGAAGTTCATCGGCTCCGCGCTCACGGACTTCAATAACCAGCAGGACGCCACCTCCTCGCACATCGAGGATGCCGCCAAGGAGGTCCGCGATTCCGGCGCCAAGGCCATCTTCGCGGAAAACTCCAATAACTCTAAGTCCATCGAGGCCATCGCCCGCGCCGCAGGCGTCAAGGCCATTATGGATGATGACGCCCTGTACGGCGACTCCTTGGGCGTGCCGAATAGCGACGGCGCCACCTACATCGGCTCCATCATCCACAACGTCACCACCTTGGTAGATGCCTGGGACGGTGAAGCGGCCGATCTGCCAGAAAGCCTGGATAACGCACGATGAGTACACCGCTTTTAGAGCTTTCCCATGCCTCCTGCGGCTATGGCACCACCACCATCGTGGACGATGTCTCCTTGACCATCCACGAAGGTGAGGCCATCGCGCTGCTGGGGGCTAATGGTGCTGGTAAATCCACTCTCTTAAAGGCCATCGCCGGCCTTGCTACGCTGCGCGGCGAGCATCAGCGCACGGCGACGCTGGGCTATGTTCCCCAGCACCACACCTGCGATCCCACCTTTCCCGTCACCGCCGGCCGGGTCGTGGAAATGGGCCTGCTCAATAAGGCCTCGTGGTGGGAGCGCATGGGCAGCATGCGCCGCCTGCGCCCGCAGATTACGCAGGCGCTCGAGCTCGTCGGCATGGCGGATAAGGCGAAGACCCGCTGGGATAAGCTTTCGGGCGGGCAGCGCCAACGCATATTTATTGCCCGCGCGCTGGCCGCCCACCCGGACCTCGTGCTCATGGACGAGCCCTTCAATGGCCTGGACCAAGATAGCAGGCAGGTGCTTTTAGGGATCATCGCCAAGCTCAAGGAAAGCGGGGTTGCCCTGCTCATTTCCACCCACGATCCCATTTTGGCGCAGCGCGCCTGCGATGCCGGAATGCTCATCGTGGACGGCCACAGCGAAGTCCTTGATACCGAGGATGCAGTCGAGCGCTACCTGGAGGCCACGTCGGTATTACAGGGGGACATGTGACGCTTCTGCTTACTGCTCCCTATATGCAGCGCGCCGCCCTGTTCTTGCTGTGCGTGGCCTTGACCGGCGCAGTGGTCAGCGTATTGGTTAACCTGCGCCGCATGGAATTTAGCGTCGAGGCGCTGGTCCACTCGGTATTCCCGGGCATCGTCATCGGCCTGGCCGTGGCGGGCTTTCCCGGCATCTTGCCCGGTGCCGCCGTCGCCGCGGGTGTCGCCGTGCTCATTTTGGCGCGCCTGAATTCCGGCAGCGATGGCCACGACCATGAATCCGGCACCGCGGTGGTACTGACCTTGATGTATGGCATCGGCGTGGTCATCAGCCTCGCCGTGGGGGATCGCTCCGGCCAGCTGGAGGCCCTTATGTTTGGCCGCTTGCTCGATATCACCACTGACCGCATGATCCCCTCGATCATCTTGTGCGTGGTTGCCGCCCTGCTCATCCTGGCCACCTGGCGCTCGCAAGTAGCCGTCGCCTTTGACCGCGAATCCGCGCGCGCCACCGGCATCCGCGTGGGGCTAATCGATGTCACTGCCAACGTAGCGGTGGGCCTAATCGTAGTCGCCGCGAGCTCCGCCATTGGTGTATTGCTCGTTCTGGGTTTCGTGGTGGTACCTGGCCTGGTCGGGCGCGTCCTGGCTAGCACCCCACTGCAGATGCTCCTGTGGGCGCTGGTGGGCGCGGTAGTCGCCGTATGCGTGGGCCTGTGGCTCATGCTTTCGGTGACCTCCCACCAGATTTCCCCGCAAGCCATCGTCGCGCTGTCGCTGTCCCTGACCGTTCCGCTCGCACTTTTAGGCAGGCGCATATGGGTGTCTTAACATTGCCATTCCTCGAGGCCATCGCGGTGGGCTGCCTCTCCGGGCTGGTGGGCACGCTCATGGTGCTGGGCAACCGCGTCTTTTTTGCTGAGAGCCTCTCCCACGGCACCTTTCCCGGCGCAGTCCTCGGCGTCGTCGTGGCCAATGCGCTGGGCGCCAACTTGAGCGATGGACTCATGCTCGGCTCCGTGGCGGTCTGCATTCCGCTGGCGGTTTTCATGCATTACCTGGGCAAGGTGCACGGCGTATCCTCCACCGCCGCGGCGGGCACCACGCTCACCCTAGGCTTTGCGCTGGGCATCTTGCTGCTGCGCTGGTTCCAGCCGCTGCCGCTGCACGTCGATAGCTTCCTGGTGGGCTCGCTCACCACGGTCAACCACCGCGATGTCGCCGTCGCGGCCGGCTTGGTCATTATCTGCTTGCTGGCGGTACTAACCTGCCGGCGCCGCCTCTTCCAGGCGTATTTCGACCCCACCACGTCTCCGCATAGCGGGCTTTACGATGCCCTGACGCTCGGCCTTATCTGCTTGACGATGGCCGCCGTCATCCCCGCCGTCGGCACCATCTTGTCCATTGCCCTGCTCGTGGCCCCGGCCGCGGGCCTGCGCCCGTGGGTATCGCGCCCGGAGGCGCTGCTTATCGGGGCGGGCATCATCGGCATCACCATCGCGGTTGCCGGGCTTTTTATCGCCGCACACTTGAGCCTTTCGGCCGGCGGCACCATCGCCATTGTGGCCGGCGTGTTCTACCTCGCCAGCATGACGGCCTATAAGGCGATTTCCTAACGTGCGGCGCGGCGCAGCAACGCAGCGCAGCGCCGCGCGTTAATTAGACGAGGCCAGGCGGACTGTGATCTCGCGGGCGGCCACCTCCGCCAGCGACATCTCGCCGCCTTCGGTCTGCACCGTCAATAACCCGGCCACGCTATCGCTTACGCGCAGCTCATTGCCCAGCTCCACCCCAAAGCGGTCGAGGTAACGCAGCAGGCCTGGATCCTCATCGCAGACGCGCTCCACGGTCACGGGCGCATCGAGCGGGGCGCTGGCGAGCGTGAGCGTGCCAAGATCCTCGATCCCGCCGCCAATATCGGGAATGGGATCGCCGTGTGGGTCGCGGTCAGGAGATCCCAGCAACGCATCAATGCGGCCGATAAAGCGATCGGAGCAGGCGTGCTCGAGGCGGTCAGCGTCCTCGTGCACCTCGTCCCAGGAATAGTCCAGGGTCTCCACCAAGAAGGTTTCTAAGAGCCGGTGGCGGCGCACCATCTGCATCGCCAGCTCACGGCCTGCAGGGCTCAATGAGACGCCCTGATAGCGCTCGTGTTCTACCAGCCCTTGGGCGGCGAGCTTCTTAATCGCCTCGGAGGCGGTGGGCACCTTTTGTTCCAGGCGCCCTGCCACATCCTTCAGCGCCACCGGGGCGCCCCCGGAGTGCTCCGATAAGTCCCACAGAACTTTCAGGTAATCCTGGCTGCGGGTAGGCAGTTCTTCTAGGTGCATATCCACCATCTTCATAATCGTGCTTGCGTCGTCCTTGGATAAGTGTTAGTTTAGCAGTAGTTCAACGAGTTGAACTTTTATTTTCACTTGCCACGGGCAGTGGGCGGTACGTCCTTTCTTCGGTACACACACGACGCACCCAGCCATCGCTGTCCGTGGCTTTTGATCTTTCTAGTATCCCGCCTCCGGGTCCACCTGGGTGGGCATGGGCTCGTCCTTCTCCCACGCGGCGGCATTGGCATTGAAAATATCGCCCATGTGGTACTGCGCCACGTGCTTCGTCGCCCCGATGTGCGGGGTCATGGTGCAATTGGGCAGGGAGAGCAGCGGGTGGTCATCGGGAAGCGGCTCTGGGTCCACGACCTCCAAGCCGGCGCCGGCAATCTCGCCCTCGCGCAGGGCATCCACCAAGTCATCCGTGACCACGGTGCTGCCGCGCCCGACGTTGATAAACAGCGCAGACGGCTTCATGGCGCGGAACTTGGCGGCATCGATAAGCCCCTCCGTTTCCTGCGTGGCGGGGAGGATGCAGAAAATGACATCGGCCTCGCCCCACACGTGCGCGGCATCATCCATGGCCACCACCTCATCGGCGCCCTCCACCGGGCGGCCGGAGCGATTCACGGCGGTAATGTGGACCCCAAAGGACTTGAGCAAGGCAATGAGTTGCTTGCCGATGCCCCCAGCGCCCAAAATCGCCACCTTCTTCGGCCCCTGCTGGTCATAGATCCACTCTTGAGCCTCATCCAGCTCCTTGGCCACCGACCACGTGCCGGCCTGCGCAAAGGCCTTGTGCTGGTGCGCCTGGGAGAGCAGGAGGCCCAAGGCGCATTCGGCCACCGGCTTGGCAAAGGCGCCGGCGGAATTGCACCACGGCAAACCCTCAGGGGTAATCAAGCCCGCATCAATGAGTTGGTTTACGCCGGTAAAACAATGCTGCACCCAGCCGATATTGTCCGGCATCTCCGGGATGCGGCGCGGGCTGGGTGTGGTATTGACATAGACCTCTGCGTCTGCGAGGTTCTCTACGCGCTCGTGGCCGGCAGCGCTTAAGTCATCGACCATCGGCTGCCAGGTTTCTGGTCCCATAAAATACTTCATGGGACCAGCGTACGGCACGCGGCTAGATGCGCGAGGCGAAGTTAGACAGGTAATCCGCGTGCACGACGGAGCGGCGCTTATCTTCTGGCAGCTCGCTCATCTGCATGCCCTTGATGGCGTTCAATTCCTCGGAATCGAAGCGAACCTCACCGCGGCCGATAACCTCGCCCTTCGGGCCCAAGATATCGATGATCTCGCCCTTGTTGAATTCACCGCGGACATCCGTAATGCCCACGGCGAGCAAGGAGGTACCGCCCTTGGTCACCGCTTCCTTTGCGCCCTCATCCAGGCGGACGGCTCCGCCGGTATCGGCGCAGTAGAGTGCCCAGAACTTCCAGGCCGAAAGCTGGCGTTCCTCGCGGGTGTGGAAGACGGTGCCCACGGAGGCATCGGAAAGCGCAGGCCCAATATTATCGGTCGAGGTCAACAGCACTGGAATGCCGCCGCGGGTGGCCAGGCGGGCGGCGGAGACCTTCGTGGCCATGCCGCCGGTGCCGACCTTGCCGCCATCGCCGGCAACAACGCCCTTGAGATCCTTACCGGTGCGCACCTCATCGATGAACTTCGCATCCGGCTCAGCCGGGTTCTTGTCATAGAGGCCATCGACGTCAGAGAAGAGGAAGAGCGCGTCCGCGCCCACCAAGTTGGCGACCAAGGCCGACAGGCGGTCGTTATCGCCAAAGTGCATCTCAGAGGTAGCCACGGCGTCGTTTTCGTTCACGATGGGGATGGTGCGCAGCTGGCGCAGGCGATCAATGGTGCGCTGCGCGTTGCGGGCGCGGTCGCGGTGCCCGGCATCGGACGCCGTAAGCAGCACCTGGCCGATGGTGCGCTGGTAGCGCGCAAAGGAACGGCCCCACTCATATGCCAGGTGCACCTGGCCCACAGACGCAGAGGCCTGCTTCGTAGCCAGGTCGGTGGGGCGCTGGTGCAGGCCGAGCGGGCCCATGCCGGCGGCAACCGCACCGGAGGAAACGATAATGACATCGGAGCGCCCCATGCGCGCGTGGACGGCATCCACGATGTGATCGATCTTTTCCTGCGAGACGCGGAAGTTATCATCCGTCAGCGACGAGGAACCGATCTTTACAACGACGCGCTTGGCCTCAGCGATGGAGTTGCGCAATTCGGATTCAAACCCGGAGGCTATCGGGTTTTCATCAAGGGCTTCAGGGAACGGGGTATCAGCGGTAGGGCCATCAAACGGCTCTACGGGGAGCGGAAGAATGGGCTCTTTCTGTTGATCAGAAGACATAACTCAATAGTGTACAAAGCTTCCGGCACCAGTCCCCTTCATTGGGGCGTATTTCCCCCATGTGCGCAGCACATTATGCCCGGGGTGGGGGCACTCGCCCCAGCGGACGAGGCCCCACTTCCCCACTCCTGCGGTGGCTAGCCCTGCCAGCGGTCGCGGTTGGCGCCCTCGCGGGTGATCTCTTCCTCGTCGCCGTAGTCGAATTCATCGACCAAGCCACGCCGGGCCTGGGAGGCGCGCTTGCGCTCTGCCGCGGAGACGCGGTTGGTGCCCTTCAGGCGGGCATCCTCGCCGCGGCTGGCCATGGTGGGATCGCCGCCGGTCATCGGCTCCCACTCGAAGGTAATGCCGCCAATGGTCACGGGGCAGCCTTCCACCGCGCCCTGCTTGTGCAGCTCGTCTTCCACGCCGGCCTTGGCCAGACGGTCTGCCAAGTAGCCCACGGCCTCATCGTTTTCAAAGTCCGTCTGGGTAATCCAGCGCTCGATCTTCTCACCTTCCACGATGAATCCGCCCTGCACCTCTGGATCCGGTCGCACGCTAAAGTCCGCGAAGCTGCCGGTGTTTTTCTTATGCGCCTGGGCCTTGGGGTGAATCACGGTATGGGAAGCATCCCGCTTGGGCTTGGGCTGTGCCTTGTGGTGCTCGGTGACCATCTCCATGAGCTTGAATTTCAGCGGATCCAAGCCCTTGCGCGCCGCCGCAGAGATGATGAAGACCGGCCAGCCGAACTTTTCCTTGAGGTCATCCTTGACGAACTCCGCGAGCTCTTCTGCCTCCGGAACATCCGCCTTATTCAGGATGATGACGCGCGGGCGCTCGCGCAGATCCCCCAAGCCGGTATCGCTTTCTAGCGCCTCCTGATATTTAGCCAGCTCATTTTCCAGCGCCTCAATATCGGATTCCGGATCGCGGCCCGGCTCGATGGACGCGGTATCAACCACGTGGGCTAGCACCGCCGTGCGCTCAATGTGGCGCAGGAAGTCCAGCCCCAAGCCCTTGCCATCGGCGGCGCCGGGGATAAGGCCGGGAACATCAGCAATGGTAAAGGAGCTATCGCCCATATCCACCACGCCCAAGTTAGGCTGCAGGGTGGTAAACGGGTAGTCACCAATCTTCGGCTTGGCAGCAGAGAGCACCGAAATCAACGAGGACTTGCCCGCCGAAGGGAATCCGACGAGCCCCACATCCGCCATGGATTTCAGCTCGAGTACCAAATCATGGGCCTGCCCCGGCTCGCCCTGCAGTGCAAAGCCCGGCGCCTTGCGGTTCTTGGACGCCAGCGCCGCGTTGCCCAGGCCGCCGAAACCGCCCTCAGCCGCGACGAAACGCGTGCCCGGCACGGTAAGATCCGCTAGGGTCTCGCCCTTTTCCGTGCGCACGACCGTACCCGCGGGAACCTCCAAAATCAGGTCCTCCCCGCGCGCGCCATTGCGCATATCGCCAGCGCCGTTGCCACCGCGCTCGGCCTTAATATGCGGGCGGTAGTGGAAATCCATCAAGGTATGGATCTGCTCCGAGACCTCCAAGATGATGTCGCCACCGTGGCCGCCATTGCCGCCATCCGGCCCGCCCAACGGCTTGAATTTCTCACGGTGGACAGACACGCAGCCATGCCCACCGTCGCCAGCCTGCAAGTGCAAGACGACGCGGTCAATAAAACGTGCCATGAACAGCCTCTCTTCGCTATCAATTAGATACTAAAGTCTATCAGCTCCACCCCACTATCCACGATGCGCGGAATTTTAGAGTTCGCCTTCGGCAGATGCTTGTTGAGCTTCCTGCTGCTTTTTCTTCTTGCGCCGCCGGTAGTTCTTCCACAGGATAATAAGCACGGTGAGCAAGATGATCGCGATGACCAGAATCATCCACCACGACCATCCGAATCCAGCGGTATCAGGCTCTGGGTTCCCTGGCTCCAGCGGTACGCGTTCCGCGTGAACAAGCAACCTATCGGTATTAAGACCATAGGGAGTGCACGTAATCAGGGTGAGCTTATCGTGGCCGGGCTCATACGTCACCGCGTCATAAGCTTCAGGCTTGACCACTTCCCTGCCGGTCATTTTGTACCGGAGGCGCTCCCCCATAACCTCGATGAAAATCTCATCGCCTTCTTGCAAACGCGGAAGCTCATCAAACATCGCTGCATTGACCATGCCCGTGTGGGCAGAGATCACCGCATTCGTTCCATCACCGCCAACCGGAAGCGTGGAGCCATACATGTGGCCGGCGCCATCGTAAAGCACCTTCGGCGCAGTGGTGTGGAAGACGGGCAAATCCACATTGATGCGCGGAATGCGAATGCGGGCAATCATGTCGGTAGGACCGTCCACATTCAATTGGGACATATAGTCTTCCATGCCTGGGTCGCTGTCCACCGGTGGACGAGCGTGTGGGCCTTCTGCCAACAGCCGCTCATTGTATTCGCGAGCGCGGGCAAGTTGGCGGTCTTTTTCCTCTTGGCTTAGATCTTCGACCTTGCCGCTATAAGCTTCGGTCTGCCGCATCAGCTTATTGTGGTTGGCCAAAGTAGACACCACCGGATATAGCAGCAAGAGTGCGCCGAGAATGAGCGCAATGATGGACACCGCGTTGCTCTTCTTTTTCTTTTTGTTCTCAGCGGGCAACGGCTTTTCAACGGTCGTGGTCACGAGTTGCCTCCCTCTGGTCCAACGTGCTGATTGGAATCTTCGTCATCTTTTCGCCGCCGCGCAAGCACAATGAGGCCTCCAAGGATGAGTACTACTCCTAGTGCGACGATGCCGATCACTGATGCACCGGTAGATGCCAAACTGCCTAGAATCTTGCCATGCTTGCCATCTTTTTGGGAAGAATCTGGATCTCCTTCCGCGGCAGATAAGGGCCCCTGGTGCCCATCTTCTGTTGGAAGAGGCGGGAAACCATTCGCTTCAGGTTCACCGGATCCAGCATCCGACGAGGAACCTGGGACCGAAGAAGGAAGCGACTGCCCTCCAGATGGGACGGCAGGTGTCGTCGAATCCGTACCTTTCATGCACTCCGAATATGCCACTACGGGCAGACTCGCGGCATCGGATACCTCAACCGGACGCCGTTCCGCGTCCATGCCATCCGTAAGAATCGTTGTAGTGGCGCTAAGCTCGCCCACTGCATCAGCCTCCGCACGAGCGGCAACGCTTGCTTTCACCACAGTAGAAGGATCTAGGCTACGAAGATCTGCCAATTGTTGTAGCGTGGAATCCTTAAAAGCTAGTTTCACCGTGCTCCCGGTGTTTTCTACGCGGTACTGGTCCGCTGATAGCTCGATCCGTTTACCTGCGCCCACAATCCGCACCGAGTCCACCGCAAGGCTTTCTATTTTATGACCTACCGACACTGTGGTGGATACTTCATAGCGCTTAATTCTTCCCTCAACGCTGACATTCGGCGCGGACCCAGAAATCTCGTAGACAATCCGGCCGCCAGCTGCGACCGCAAAACGACCTCCGGCGACGCTACACGATGTCCGCGGTTGTATTTCTGCGTTAAGAACTTGCGCCTTGAGTTCAATATTATGCGCCTTGCCGTCACCGGATACCGCGATGACGAATGGCGCATACGATACCCGGGAGTCTTTAGTGCCCTGGTTATCCGCCACGTTGAGGAGATACACCCCAGGTTCTACGCCCTTGAAAGTCGCTTCCCCCTCAGAGGTGGTTTTCTTCGCCATCGAGATAAAACGATCCGGATTATCGCGCAATAACTGCGGCACGTTGAGCTGCGGCAAGTCATTAATGCGTACATCTTTAATCAATAGCAGCTCAAGTTCACGGTCCCCAATATCCTGGAACCATTCTTCACCCACGGATTCCTTGAGATCGATATGAAGGTCACTGCTCCGCGATGCCGCATGTGCGACCGCCGAAATGCCGGATCCTCCCGGCATTTCCGGTACCGGCTGCGGCTGAAACGAGAGGGCGCTAATAAGCCCCATCGTTATCACCGCGGCACCAATCTGCCGCACCCGCCGGACGCGCAATTCAACAACCTTCCACTACGCAGAATCCACTGCTAAGTGGGAGAACGAAGTTGTACGTTTCGCCTCCCACCATTCGCCCAATCCGCGCGCCCCTCCCCTAGTGGGAGAGGCCTGCGGGTTTGAGCCACTTGCCTGTCTTAGGCGTTGCGGCGCTTCAGCTGGTAGTAGGCACCGCCGATGAACAAGAGCGCGCCGAGACCCAGAATGATCAGCATCGTCCGCATACCGGTAGCCGGCAGCTTGCCCCAAATATTGTCCTTCACGTCATCAATGGTCGCGGCATAAATAAAGCGAGCATTTTCCCCCTCACCGCGCGTTTGATCAGTTTTGGAAAGGTGGTGCGGATCTGGGTTGATGAGATAGCCCTGAGGAGCCTTCGTCTCGACCGCACAATATTCCTTATTCGGATCGAATTGCAGGAAGTAGCCATCGGCCTTTGCTGCCTCGCCCTGTACTGGCTCAGCCGCTGTCAGCGTTGCGGAAGCTACAGCCGTACCTTCTGCGTTGGCGCCCTTAATAGGAGCAGCTTGATCAGATACCTTCCACTTGTCACCGTCAGCGGTGCACTCAAAAACCTGGAATTCTGCGCCAGCACCGGTGGCTTTATCCTCAGTAGGCTCACCGTTCAGCGTCTTCGTAATCGACACATCGTTGTAGTGTGTCGTCGTCGCGCCATCATTCTCGCCGGAGTTGTCCCCGCCAGGCGTGGTGGGAATGCCGGGATCTTGATCGTTGCCGTTCAAGTCCAAGTGAGCGAGGTTTTCAATTTTACCGTTGGCGGGGATGCTCTGGACCGTGGCGTCGAACTTGACTTGCACAGAGAGTCCAGCGTTCGTGGCTCGAGCTTTGGCAAGCTTTTCCCGCCCAGCGTCAGTGAATTTCACCGAGAGGTTTTTGTTGTTCTCTCCGGTAATTGCGACCGTATAGTCACCTTGATCTCCGCGGGTAAGGTTTTCGACTCCCTCAGCGCTCACGGTTACGCCATCTGCACCGTTCGCGAAAGCAAGGTGCTCATTGAGATTATCCGTAATCTCGAAATGCGGAATATTGCGGTTTCTTTGGCGGTCAACGTCACCCGCAGGTACCGGAGCTTCAATGGTATAAGAAATCTTATCGCCAACGTTGGCGTTTCCATTTTCGGCGCTCTTCTTTGGCTGAATCAGCTGGTTCTTCGGGGAAACTTTAGGGTTATAGTTCACCGCACCGTCATCACCGATTAAAGGAACGGTGACCAAGAACGGAGCGCCGATTGTGTAGTTTGGATTCTCCGTGCTAGGAAGCTCAGTCACTTTGTACATACCGACGGCCAAATCCGTAAATTCAGCCTGGCCCGAATCATTCGTAACCTTTTCCTGCGCCGTAAATCCCTGGTCAAGCGGTGCGTTCTCTGCTCCGGTTTCAACCAAGTTCTTCGCCTCGGTCCAGCCAGCTGCGGTATCTAGCTTATTGGTCATCTGGACCTTTTCGACCTTGAACTTCATCCCCTCAAGAGCGGTGTCCGCGCCTGGATTGCCATCTCCAACGGGATCGCCCGAGTGCTTATCGATGGTGATGGAACCCGTTTTGTTTGCATCAATAGAGGCGCGGACATTTTCGGCCTGTGCCAGTACCGATGCACCATCACCGGGAGCAGCGAATGCAACTGGGGTGGCTGCGGCCAATCCTGCCGCAAGAGCGACCGCTAAGGTCTTAGAGGCAATACGAGACATTAGTAAGGGGTCCTCTCATAGAGAATTACTGAGCCGAAGTTCAAGGGAGCCGGTCAGCGCGAAAATGAAACCAGTGTAAAAGTATATGCCGGTGATAGTCCACTACACAATTGGAGAAGCGAACTTTTCACCTGCTAAAAGATAGTTATTGAATAAAGAATAAATACAAAGGTTAGCGGTCAAGGTGAATGGTTCACTTTGACCGCTAACCCCTTACTTAGCAAGGACCTACCACCCTGCCAGGCGCCACGGATTAGTCCTGCTGGGACTCTTCTGGGGAATCGTCCTCATCGTCAGATTGACGCAGGTAACGCCACAGTCCAAATCCAAGGAGCGCAAGCCCCAGGATGAGGATCCATACGAGGGTCTGCATACCCGTTTCGGGCAGTAGGCCTGCGATAAGCCCAGATGGGCGCAGTGCACCTTGCGTATCGGAACCAGAAGCAGAATGAACACCGTCTTGTCCTTGTACCTGCGCAGTCACAGTCACGGTGGAGTCTCCTGTATCTGGGTACCGATAAGTTTCATCATCACCAACCGGTATCTGTACCTCGAAACTGCAACTAAATTCGTCACCCACCTTGAGTGCTTCCGGCGGGGAGCAAATCTCCTGCGGGATAACGCCGTCTTGCGGAACCTCCACGGACTTGCTGTCCTTTAGAAGGTGCAATCCCGCCAAGGATAGATCTTTGACCTGCAGGCCTTCCAGATCGAATACACCATCATTGGTGACCTTATAAGTCATGGGCATGGTCTTCGTATCTGCCGGAAGCAGCGTGGTATCGAATACATCACCCGTGAGCTTGCCCAAGGGCGTACCCTCAATGGACTTTTCCACATTCAACCCAGCAAATTCATTCTTTGCCACTACTGACCACCGCTCACCTGAACGGCTCGTGTCAGCGCCGTCTTGGACCGGCTGGACGTTAAAGGCTATCGACCTAGTTGCTTCGCCGTTGTTTTGCTCGGCGGCATCGGAAGGCGCTCCGCCTGGGAGAGAACCGCCCGAGCCGCTTGGCAGCGCAGTGATGCGGTCGCCCGTGTCACTAAGGCTAAAAATGGAATCGTTGCCTTCTATCCCATCATCGATCTCGCTGATCTGACAATCAGAATCCACTGGAACGTTCTTAATGGTGTGCTCACCACCCGACTTCAACGTAAATTCCCCATTGGACGCGTCTGGGTCATTGGGATCGCTACAAGAATGGCGGAATGTAAACTCTGCGTCTTGTGCAGGGCCACCAATGGCGTTCTTAGTGAATTGGACATCGTAATGCGCGCGCGGATGGTAAATATCTGCACCGATTACCATGGGTTCACTGGTGGATGAACGCTCTGCAGCGGTTTTAAACGTGTACTCACGTTTCTTATCGTCTTTTTTGACGTCCTTAGCAGCAATCCTCGACAACGAGCTGTTTGGGATTTCTCGTTGGTCAGCGGCCCATCGTGCGTATTGGGTCAATGGCGTGCGGCTGCCTGCCGTGGCTTCCAGCTGGCCGCGTTCCGCAAATGCGTCGCCGTCTAGTTGCAGTGTGCAGTCCACGCCAACAGGAAGTTGCAGGGGACGACCGCCCGTAGGAGCCTCATACGTCCGAGGTAGCTCCGTCGCACTGGTATCGGCTAACGGGAAATTTTCAGTGATTGTCGTTGCCGCCGGATCCTTGCAAACCACAGTTGCGGTATATCCCGCGGCATTAGCTCCCTCAAGATAGCCGGAGTTTCGAACAATCAGATTCACAGGTGCCGTGCGCCGCTCTACCCTATTGACGAAGTGAAGGTCCGTTGCTTTATCCACACCAGGATTAGGGGCATTCTTCTCGATGCCCTTTTCTTCTGGGTTGATCTCCAATGCCGCCGGAGTATTGGAGGCATCTTGCTCCGCTACTCGGCACGTTGCTCCTGCGGGAACTAGGGCCTCGTCGGAGTTGAAGGAAAGGACGCTATTTTCCCCTTGCGTACCAGCATCGCGGAATTGCTTCTTGGTGATAGAAGACGGGATTACAGATGTGGATTTAGGCCGCACGTGTTCCGAAAGGAATGAAAGATCACCGATTGTACTGGTCCTATAGCCCACAGCCTCGCACTGCATAGTGAAGTTCATTTCATAGTTGTTTGGAATTTCCTTCAGGTTGCCCTCGCGACCTACGAGGTCCTTGCTGAGCTTCACCTTGGCGGTCTCGTACTCGTAGTGATTTACAAGGCGGACTTGGTTTTCGTCTTCTTCACCCGAGATGTTGAAAGACGGCGAGGTCGACTTTTCATCTTTCAGTTCCTTGTCTTCCACCGCATTTCCGGCTTGTTGCTGGGTAGTCCATTCCACATGGGATGGCCGGACAAACGCTTTATTATCGTGTTCCCCGTCGTTGATGTCCAAGTCCAGTTGACCGAATCGATCACCGGTTATACGGCAATCGGCGCCCACAGGAACCTCGGTGAACGCGGTATCTCCCTCACCCTTAACTGTTACCGTTTGGCTAAACAGGGGGTCACCACCGCCGGCAGCACCGGCTTCTTGGCACACCAAATTGTAGTTGTGCTCATTAAAGATATCTGCAACATTCTTACCGGCAGCCGAATACTGATCGCGGATGCTCTGGTTTGGCAACCACGCTTTGGTATTCAACTTAAGGTCCGAAGTTTGACGCTTATAGGTATTGATAAAAGTGACCTTTACGTCGTCCGAATTGTTAAACGCGTATTCCCTAGAACCGTCCGCACTAATATCCCCATTGAGAATAATGCTCTGCTCTAGGGAGACACCAACCTCCGGATCGATTTTCGGCTCGGAGATTGTGCAGTGCGAACCCACGTTAATATTTGCTGATTCGCTCTTGCCTACCTTGATCGTCGAGGTCACGTGCACGCCAGGCGTACCATCCGGGTTGGTGCATCTTAGCTCGACAGGAAAATCCTGCGCCACCTTAGCGTCACGACTAGCTTGCGAGATCAGGTTATTGGGATCATCAAAATTAACTTCTTTAGCATTCGAAACCGTAGCTTGCAAGAAATGATAATCGTGGTGAATTTTAAAGGTGGACTTTTCACCGATGGTGAACTTTTCCCCATTGCCTATTTCTTTAGGCTCGCCTTCATCGGCGGCGTAACGATAGTCCGAATCGATACCGATGGGATAGGTTTCCCCAGTATCGGACGTACGCTCCGCAGAGTCTTTTTCTTCAACTAATTCGCATCCCGTTCCCAAAGGAACGTCATTTGCCGCAATGTTTGCGCTCTTTCCTGGGGCTAAATCAAGCTTAGCGGAGTAGCCGTTATCGCAACGCAGATCGTAATTCCACGATGTTGGGGCCAATGACTCACGCCCGGTAGAACGCAGGGAAATATTTAGGCCTTGGCCGGCAGGTGTGAATTTGTTAGTTGCAGTCGCAGTATTGTCTTCAGCATCAACGGAAACCTTTACTGGATCGGTATCGGTCTCGAAGTTGATGCCACCGCTGATATTGGGCGTCTCTTCGACAAAGCTACACTCGTTGCCATAGGGCACGCCCAGCTTGCCATTCTTATCATTCAGCCGCGGATCGTCCGAGACCAACGTTGCCTCCCCGTTAGCAGGTACAGTGACTTTACCTTCGAGGTTGACGGTCCGGATTTGCGCATCATCGCCGTTGCCTTCATAGAAGTTCCGCGGTCCGCAGCGATATGTAAAGGTATAGGAATCTGGAAGGTCCGCGTTGTTTACCGTGGATTCAACGTTTTTACGCAGGGTCACCGCCCCGAGCTTTGAGTCGAATTTATTCGTCACGGTGACCACGTTCCGGCTATCGCCTGATACTTGGCGCATAGTCACAATGGCAGCATTTTGTGCTTCCGCGTTGCTCAGCTTTTTTACAATACCGCTGGCATCTGTAGCGCTGATCATTGCGCCTTTGAAGTCGGCCGTTGTAGTTCCAGTTGGCTCATCTTCCCAGACGTAGCAATCGGCGTTTGCCCTGATTCCATCGATGGATACTTCATCGCCGTTGTGAAGGAGATTAACTTTTCCTTCCTTAACCGTCTTTCCACCTACCTCACAGCGGTAATTAACCTGGAAATCAAGGGCTTTCACGTCTTCATTGCCAGCCGCTAATCCGGAAACCTGCTTTTGGATGACCAAAGGGAAGGTTTTGTACCCGAACTCCGTCTCTTCGCGGAGCTCCTTCGTTTTTCCCTTCGCCTCTAACCAGAAGTGATAGTAGTTGTTTTCATCCGTCTCAATGGGTTGCCCATTCAAAGTGGCACTTTGTTTATCAACGGAGATCGTCTGGTCCTGCTCCTCAGAAAACTCAGGCGAGAATTCTAGAATGCACTCCCTTCCGACAGGCAGGTCCGAGATGACCGCGGAGTTTTCCGGCTTAGCCTTGCTGAGATCCAGCGTTCCATTCCGCTGACCCATATTCGTGCCTTCACAACGCACGCTATATTTAAAGGCACCGCCAACCTCGCCATCATTTACTGGCTCACCGGTGATACGCTTACTGAGCTTTAGTGAAGCTTTTTGATAATCGTAGGTGTTTACTGCGTCAGCCTTCCCGGAGGCAGGCCGGCTGGGATTATTCCTATCCGGCTTAAGCTCCACCTTGACCGCAGAATTCGGATCACCCGTAGCTTTTTGACCATTCCATGAGAGGCTAAAGTCCGTTCCCGGAGGGGCCTCTTCGCCCTCGGCAAATTTTTCGCTCACGGTACAGGACGCACCCTCCGGCAAGGACTTAACTACTTCAGAGGTTCCGCTCTCTAATTCAACGTCATCTTCCAGCTTCACTTCCGGATAGGCGTTTTCAAACCCGGACGGAGCTTTACACGAGTAGTGCAAGGTAAACTTACGGGACTGAATATCGCTAAAGTTTGCCGCGGAACCATTTACCTTTTTGCTTAGGGTCAACACTGCTGGCGAATACTTGGGTTTCCAAGAAACCGAGCAATTGGGCACACGATTGTCTTTTTCCGGCAGTAGTAATGTCGATTGCCCGTTTGCGGTGTCTTTTTTTAAGTCATAACCGCTCGGCACATTTCCGGAGTCGATTTGAAAGGTTTGGGCGCCGCCACCGGAATTGCTCAACGTACAACGCCAAACTGGCTCATAACGGTCAAACGCCTTGTCCGTCGGATTAAGTTGGGAACGGAATCCTATCCGGCCCGTGGCGTTCGCATCTTTGTCAAGCCGACGCATCACCGTGCCGGATCCTCCTGCGTTGACCGGGATATCAGTTTCAACATTGTTATCGCTGAGGAAAGCATGGTAATCGGCGTTCCGAGATGCCTGCGTCGCCGCTTCCTCGTAAGAAGAATCGATCTTTGCTAGATCTTGTTTCGCGTTAAAACTAAGCCGATTGAGGGACACCCCGATAGCGACAGCCTGCTTACCCGGCGTGCGAGAACCCATGCTGATTTGCATAGTCTTTGGATTATCTACCCCGACGACCCAAGACGAGTGCGCACCACCGACTCTCGAGTGACACACGAATCCTCTGTAACGACCATCAGCAATGGGCCCCCATTCCCGCAACGCCGTTGGCTCGTTGCCTTCGCCGAATCGTCTCTCACAGGCTTTTCGTTCTCTATTTTGGCGTAACTCCGTGGGTGCAGTGACTTTGACTTCGTCGCCAGCGCCACCGTCCACACTGATCATCTCACCAATGCCAGGTCCACCCGTAGATTCAGCATCCGCAACGGCAAAGCGGTACTTAGACAAGGATCCTTCTACACCAGCGCGCTCGACCTTAATATTGCTCAATGTAAAACGGGTAAACGGGTCCTTTCCCCCCTCCATCTGCAGCACATCTTGGGTAATGTTCCCGGTTGCTTTCTGGAAAAAGCCGGGTTTCCCGAAAATAGCTTCTTGCCACGTCGGGTTAGGCTGCGACGTGATTGAGGTATTTGGATCTTTCGACGAAATCGACAAATCCAACGTAATCGTGTAGTCCCCAACATGTTTGGTGACGGGCCCTGGCCTCGTCATATCACTGACATCAAGCCAGCAAATCTGATTCGCCCATTGTTCAACATTGCCTGTGCCTGTACGAAAGGAACAATCACCAAAGTTGGTGCCATCCGAGCTATTCCTATTAGAGCCTTCGGCTGCCGCTGCGTGCGGTGTTGTCAGTTGGGGTATTACCAAAAAAGAAGCCCCAATGACAATACTAAGTACGAATGCCACAATGCGTACGAGTACTGAAGATAGGGACCGAAACAGAGACGAGGCAGAATGAGCCATCGACGTGTCCTTCCGATTACGGTTCCGCTCACCACAGTGCACAAGCCACTACGGTTCGGCGCAATTCTTTAGGCATGGTACTCAGAATAACGTGTCGATTCCAGCCGCTAAACATGCCTCGGGTGGGCCATAGCTCAAGGCAACCACCAACATGTACATCATAGCCCAGAGCTTCCCATATCGTTATATTGAAGTGCCTCAGGTTTTGTTCCGTTTGAGTAGTTGGGAAAGTCTGGTGGGGTTGCCCGCAAATCGTGGACACGTAGTCAAGCTACCTAGTGGTTAGGCAGCTATTTCTTTTCTGCTGGTGGTTAGGCTGGTGTGGTTTTCGAAATCGACGGGGCTGACCATCCCGAGAGCGGAATGCCGGCGCCGACGGTTGTAGACCACTTCAATCCAGTAGGCAACGGCCTGACGCGCAGCATCGCGGGTGGCCCAGCGCTTCCGGTCGTAGAACTCGGTTTTCAGCGTCGACCAGAACGACTCGGCCATCGCGTTATCGAAGCACACCCCGGTACGCCCTACAGATTGAGCAATGCCCAGGTTGCGGCACACCTCCCAGAGCTTCTCGCTGGTAAATTGCGTCCCCCGGTCAGCGTGAAACACCAGCCCGTCAGGAACGTCACCACGCAGCGTATGTGCCATCCGTAGGGCCTTTTCGACCAGGGAAGTATCTTGCACGCTATCCATAGCCCAGCCCAGCACCCTGCGGGAATGACCATCGCGGACCGCACATAAGTACAACCAGCCCTCGCCAGTGCGCAGGTAAGTAATATCTGACATCCACACCCGGTTAAGTTCACCGGTATCAAACATGCGCTTGACCAGGTCAGGAAGACTTGACTTACGCTTAGATTGAATCGTTGTCACCGGCACAAAAGCACGCGGTGAAATCCCTTCAATGCCCATCAGACGCATCCGCTTGGCCACAGTCTTGCGATTCACACTGATCTGGTAGCGCTCGGCGAGTTCTGCGGTAATCCGCGGGGCACCATAGACCTCATCGGAGTCTTTCCAGATCTGATGAATTTTACGATCAACATCATCGTAAAAAGATATCCGATCATCTTTACCGGATAAGCGTTGCTGCTGCATATGGGCCCATTTGTAGTATCCAGACCGAGACACCTTCAACAAGCGTGCCATGCGCTTGATACTGAAATTCGCCTTCTCCTGCTGCATCAATTCGAACTTTTCTGATCGCGTTGCTGTGCGGCGAAGAAGGCTGTCGCTTTTGACAAAAACTCGTTATCCATCTTGGCTTCTGCCAGCTCACGACGCAGACGAGCATTCTCAGCACGAAGATCCGCCTCGCTTAACCCATCAGAGGACCCTCGGCGTTGACGCTCATTTTTTACCCATCGGCCTAAAAGGCCAGGTGCGACACCAATTTCTTTGGCTACATGAGCAATTGGGCGCTGCGATTCGATTACCAGGTTCGCGGCTTCACGTCGATACTCAGGTGTGTATTTCTGGCGTTGTTGACTCACAATGAACATCCTCTCTTACGGACACAAGATCCGCACTAATCGGGTGTCCACTAAACGAGGGTAACCTCACTGGGGCGCTTCAAGCTTGAGTTATGAACAACATTACACGACCGATTAACCATTATCCTCTTTTGGTGACTGCACAAAATTACTACTAATGGCAGCCAAACCGATAACCGCTACTAAGAATAGGATGAGACCAAGAGGAAGAGAGGGAAAGTGAATTACCAATCTATGTGCAATTTGAGAATCCATATACGTACTTAGGAACCCGGCTACTCCCAGCGAAAGCAACACCGCGAAGGCAGACGGCACGCAATTGGCCAGTTTCCTAGTGCGATACGCTTCAGTGACTGGTACTCCCTGTTCCCAAATTGTTCGCGCATCCCGAATAAGCCTCCCCTGCTGAGCTAACGCCAACCCGAAAATAAGGACTGCCACACCAACAATCACGTAGGCAAATAGTGGTATAAACTCGCTAGTGCCCGTACCGTTCGGGCCATAAAGTAACTGCTCAGGAAGTTTTTCTGCCCACTGATTGGCACTCGCAATTGATATATTCTCAGTAACTCCGAGGTCAGGAGGGTTCGAAAATACTGCAACTGAATACGTATCTTCCGCATCGCTTTGCCAAGCAGGTTCTGACTGAGAATTGAAGGTTTGATCCCATGGTCGCATCCAAGTCTGGTCAAATGGGGAACGAGGCTCTTGACCTACTACGCCCTTGTCTTTTAACAAAGAATCAATGGTTCCATCTCGATCCTCCACTAGGGTGTAAACGGCCCCTTCTTCCAGGCTGGAAGGTTCAAGCTGTCCCGAGTCTTCAATAGCCGGCGCCCACCTTAGCACGCCTAAACAATCCTGCGAATAATCTCGACAAGCTTTTCTTACCTCCGCAACGCCATCTGTTCCTTCACCGACCGGAGCTGCCACAAATACATCTTCAACATTATCGGCTAATGCCTGTCGGGCGGAGAAAAGGGCCGAGTCGTTAGAAACAAATAATATGACTGGAAGTAAGACAAAAATGCAAACCATCCGCAAAACTGTGGCGGGAATGAAGGAACGCAAAAGTCGAATAGCTAGCACGAATGAGGTCCAACCACGTCGGCGTAACAAAAAACGCTCAATCACGTAAAGAATAAGCGCATAAATAAATACCGAAGCAGCGCTAACCAAAAAAGGCGTGGCATAAATGAACAACAACGGCCAGCGGCTTCCTGGAGGAGCCTGCGGTATCAAAAGAAAAATGGCGACTCCCAGCACACAAGCAACAATCCCCAACGGATAATGAAACAACTCTGAAGCTTGCGGACTACTGGGCTCTGCATCTACGCCAACAGGTTTCTCCCTTAGCTCAGCTAGAGAACTCGTTTCTTGCCGTAGGGGAAAAATACTAAGCAGGGTCGTAACCAAGCACGTAAGGAAAGCCACGAGGAATGGGGACGGGAAACCAGAAGGCGAAGTAATTCTAACCCCAGAATATATAAACGAAAAAAGCGGCTGAATAACCATTGGTACAAGAAAAGCATTGACCAAGGAAAAGCACGCGATCACTACTACAGCTTCACACACCAACCCATAGCGAATCTTTGACAATGGGAATCCAAACAAACGAAGGGCTCTATAATGTGCTCTTCTCCCCATTATGACGTGCCTAATACAATACTTAAGAGCCAAGCTGAAAGGTACTAGAGAAACGACAGCAGAATACATCAGCCCCATCGATAACGACTCAGTGACTTCCTTCGCCCCTACAGTCGAGATCAATATGCCGATGAAAAAAGTAAGGACAAAACAAGTTGAAAGAAATGGGACACTTTCAACGATTGTGTCCCTCCGAATCTTCGATGCCAACGAGCGATAATTCACAGAGGGCCCCCAATTGCAAGACTGTGATCAGCAAACTCCGCGACGCGTTCATCGTGGGAAACTATCAAAGCAATTGCTTGGCAGGATTGGGCATATTGCGAAAGGTAATTCAGGACAATATATGCATTTTCCTCGTCGAGTGCACTGGTAGGTTCGTCTGCAAGAATAAGTCGCGGCTGTTTACAAAGCGCTGTTGCAACAGCTGCACGCTGGCGCTGGCCTCCGGAAAGTTCACCGGGAAGACAATCAGATAGCTCAATAATCCCGAAATTCGTGAGCAGAGAACTGCTGTCTGTCGAAAGTGATGAGTCACTAGAAAGGCTGCACGCAAAAGCTAGATTCTCGCCTACAGTTAGACAAGGGATCAACCCTGAATCTTGGAACACCACGCCCATAGATTGAGCCCTCAGCATATCACGCTGACGTCTCGAAATTGACCAAAGACTTTTTCCGCATAATTTTACCTCTCCTGATGAAGGTGGTTGAAGTCCGGCGATTGTCTTTAGGAGGGTGGTTTTACCTGCCCCCGATTTGCCTCGAACCCAATGGACACTTCCTTCCGAAAAGCGTTTGTCTATGCAAGCAAGTATCTTGCCTCGTTTCGACGATATTTCTAAGTTACATAGCTCAAGCATTCTTTCCTCCTAGTTCAGGAAAAGGGATCCAATCCCCTGGTCGACAAGCTTTCTTGGTAAGTGCGTAAAGCACTCCAGCCGTGCCAAAGGCGAAGTCAAGAGTAAACCTTTCATTGCGGTCTCCAAGGCAATAGACTGCCCCATCCATCTCCATGCATTGCTTTTTCAAAAGTATTTCTTGACTTCGAACCATTTGTCCTCCGACTTGAGAGCCAAAAACCTCATTAGCTCGCTTCAACGCCCAATAACAGCCTGCACGACCGTAAAACAATCCCGCTGTAGCGAAGTACTTTGACGAACACGCTTCTATTAAGCCCAAAAGTTGCTCGTCGGTGGCAATGATTCTATGCTTTTTCGCAAACTCAGTTATTGCCCACAAGACACCAGCGCTTCCTTCTGCTAGGTACGGGAGCAGCCTATCCCCATCATCGATCATCAAGCTTCCATTTTTGGACTTCTTACAACCAAGAAGGTCCTCGGTACACATAGTTTCAGCGACATCTAAAACACTCTCGGCCCTCGAGCTTTGTTCGAATTCCCACCACTGGAGGAGTGCCATAGCAGCTCCACTCCAGCCGCTTAAAAGGCCACCGGAGGCTTCGATCTTTCTATCCCCAAAGGAGCTAAGGAGCAGATCAGACAAATTCAGTCCAAGCTCTTCAAGCAAAAGGCTTGTCTCATTTCGGAGTAATGATCCGGAACCTCTAACGCGAGAAAGTATAACTAGATCTCGAATCATTTTTTTTTGCGTGAATTCATGCTCAATCTTCGAACTGTATTCTCGCTCCAAGGATTTAACATACTCATTTATCGAGTCTGGTGTAGGTTTTAGCACCATACGGAGCTCAGTCAAATGTACAGCATTCCTGTTATAAAGATCAGAATCTATTTCCGCTTTCCTCACTAATTCACTCTTAAACCTGTAGTCTTCGTACTGGTTTTGACTTTGCGTGTACACTAAATCCCGCAGCCCTTCGGGAGAAAATATCGTACCGCTACCTAAGCTACCGGCTCCAACTGGTATAGTCTCGCTGACTTGCAAATGCTCTTCGAACCTGTCCCACGACTCGACAATGCCACCTGCAAGATCAAACTCATTGACTCGACCAAAAGCGTACCGCGGTACAGGGAGCTCGATAAACTCCTCCAACCATTCACGAGCCGCTTTACCGTAGAAATCTTGAATCTCATCTAGAATCACGCTCCGCTCTTCTAATGAGAAGTCCACCTGGGACGCAGACGGGTAAAAAAGTGACAGCGCGATTTTTCCCAGCCCGTAAAGGTCGTTCTCCTCGAGACGAAAATCTTTTTCTTGATTTGAACACCGGATCCTCGGATCCGCCATAGAAAATCCCGGTGTCCAGTATTTGGGGACCCCTGTTCCTGTAGGGGCCGCCGCCTCCCAATCTACAATCATGACCTCTCCGTTTAGAGAAACCAAAATGTTGTCAGGTGAAATGTCACCGTGACACCAGCCGATATCATGCACCCTAGTAAGTACGGCTCTAGCCTTTTCCATGCAAGATTTCGCCCAAAAGACGTATGAATCCGTTTTTTCCTCGGTCCCCAAGACGAGCGGACAAGTTTCCGTGACATACGCCCTAAGTGATTTCCCGTTGAAATAATCGGTAATCAAAAAGCTAGACTTCTCACCATTTATCATTTCACACTTACTTGGAACTCCGTCTAATCCCTTTAGTTCCTCCAGCACTTTACTTTCCTGCTTCAGGCTGGAGACTCCGTCCGAACTCCTTGTAGTGAAACCCGAAAGCACTCTAACTTCCTTTACAAAGACCTCACGACCTTGATAGTAGGCTTTCATCGAGAGACCTCTACTGCTGTAGCGAAGAACCTGGTCTACCTCGAAGGGGACTCTGACTGCGTTTCGATCACGCTTAGCTAAGGCAGCATTGATAGATCCACTCCGAGGTGCCCATCGGGGAATCTCTAAACACCCAGATCGACTCGGCCAAAAAACCTCTCCCGAGGGGGACTCAAGTGCTTCAAGCCAACGTTGTTTTTCTTCGCACCACTTCTCCATCAGTAAGAATGATCCATACCTAAAATGTACTGGGGAGTTGCCTATCTGGGCATCGGATAATATTTCGGGTGCACGAAAACCCTGGAGTGCATGATAAAGTTCGGAGACCAGTGCATCAAACTTCTCAAGCGTCACCGGATATGCCGTCAAAAGTTTGCCAAACTCGTCTACCGACGCTGTCTTCAAGAGCTTTTTAAAATAAACTGATGGATCGGCCGCGACCTTAAAGTAAACTCCTGCGTCTACAAGAATTGGAATCGCCGTGCCCAGAATTTCTTCAGCTTGTGAAGGAATCGCACTCAGGTGGATTTTCCATCCACATTGAGGAAGGTCGTTCGGCTTGGGGCCGACGAAGCGCCATGGAGAAGCAATATCACGACTTAAAAAGCTCCAGCGTTCAGAAATTTTCCACCTTTCACTTTCTCTTTTAGGCTCGTCATATACCAAAGGGTGTGAACTCACAGCAAATGTTTTGAGCTTCAATTTCCATCCTTCATTGCTATTATTTTTGTGTTTCTTATCTGACATGGAATGTGGTGACTAGCGTGTACGACAATCCTGGAGCGTTGTGAATTTAATAGCTTTGCTAAACGTACACAGTTGTGTTCATCAAGTCCTGAGAATGGCTCATCCAAAAGCAGTATAGGTTTAGTGGACGCTAAAAGCCTTCCTAGGGCCAGCCGACGCTTTTGTCCTCCAGAAAGTTCCCCTACCGTAAGAGCCGTCGAACTTCCAGCTAAAGTATCTGATATGTCGGAAAGGAAGTCGTCTAAACCCGTATCTAAACCTAGAATATCCGCCAGAATTCCTGATACTTCTTCAGTTTCAAGGCCCGGTTCTTGAGGACAATAGCCAATTAAATCTCGGTACCTATTGCTTGGTTTTTCAACCTGCTGCCCATTCCAAATTTCAACAAATCCGTATTCAGGAGCTTTTAAGCCAGCTAATACGCGCAAGAGTGTCGTTTTTCCACAGCCGGACGCTCCGGAAATCATTACAAGATCTGACCGTTTAAAACTATCTGAATAACTACCCTCTGCCTGAAACTCGTCGCACGTAATTCCCGCAAAATTCAAGCACAATGAGCTTTCGATAATTGGTAAATTAGCAGTCTCCGATATTAAAGACTCTTTTCTCTTTAAAGTTGGAATTCTTTTTTTCGCAGCTTCCGACTTTTTAAAGCTTTCCAAGCTTTCAGTCACAACTTGAACCGGGGAAACTACCATCCCAGCAACTGTAAAAACGGTAATCACTTCACCGACAGACAAATTACCTCTAGGAACGAGAAAAATCATTGCTAAGGCGACACACACTGTAGGAACCAAAGCAAAAATAAGAGAGGGAACCGTCAAATAAATGAACTTGGTAAGTACCACTCCGCGCAAAGCTGAAGTCATTTTACTTACCGTATCATCGATTTCAAGTTTTCCCTCACCAAAAGCGTCAAAAACTCTAATTTCTTCATAACTCCTCACAAAGGAAGCCGTTTCGTCTACAAGCTGAGCATTCATATCGAGCGCTTTTGCATTTGAGTACTCCAGTTTCCGCAGACCTTCTTTTGTCAGGAGGATTCCGACTATCAATGAGAGCGCAATAAAGAGCAGAAAAGCTTTATTAACCCGAAGAACTAAAATCACAGCTACGACTACACTTGTAAGCGAAGAAGAAATCGAGCAGACGATACTCACAACTCCGGAAACATATTCTCTGGAATCAGTAAGAATATTTGAGGCTAGATTGTCGTTATAGGCTGGAATCCCCTTTTCCTTCACCTCAATCCTTGACCGCTCCAATAGGGCGGTCCTGACTGCTCCTATCCCGTTAACTTCAGCAATTCCTTTGAGGAACTCGGCTCCTTTGCTTACCAAAGCCCAAAAAATAGTTACGCTTACTAGAACCACCCACGCTGGGAACCTTAGAATTGTTCGACCATCAACCAACTGCCCAAGCAACCATGGTTGCACCATCCACAACGCGGAGGTAACAGCCGAAGCGATTGCGGCCACCCAAAGGGAACGCACTGGAAACATTCTCTCACTCATAAAATGCAGTGAGGGCTCTCTTCAGAGCCCTCACTCCAAACAAATTTTAGTTACCACACCAAGCAATGCTTGCTCGGCTTTCCCGTGCAGCTGCGCAGTCAGTCACGCTCACATGGCTATCTGCACGATTAACCTGATCGCCGAGCCCCTTAGCGGCTTCACGAATTTCATAAATACTGGTCATTAATATTCACCTCCTTACCTTCTCGGGAATCCAAGTTATCAAGACCTCATGATAAATGTTAGAAAAATATAGCTTTCTTATACTTTTGTATAGTATCCCCATCAGAATGATTGATTTGAAGTAAGTTATAGATCAAAATAATGATAACGGTGTTTACTACCCAATCAACCCGATGAAAATGGAGATACTGGAGTGCCTTTGGTTCTAGGTCCAGGTGACTTTAGTGTTGTCCACTGATGCCCTGCCTGTGGGTGGAGAGAAAGGATGAATGGTGAAGAAGTTCGGTACACACACTCCCGAACAGTTTGTTCGCAAGCTTGATGCGGCTCAAGAATTCAGAGAATCAGGATCGAACATGGCTCAGATCTGGATCGAGCTCGGTATCAGTGAATCCATCCTGAATCGGTGGCAGTCAACCTACGCGGCGATGACCAAGAGCGAAGCCAAAGAACTCCAACGACTGTGCGAGGAAAACACGCGCCTCAAACGCCTGCTTGGTCATGCAGAGCTCTACAAAGAGGCATTGAGAGAATTATCGGAGGGAAACTTCTAAGCCCAGCTCGCAGCCATGATGCCGTCTGGTACCTGGTCGAGCTGGGCTACTCTCAGAGATACGCTTGTCAGATCTTCGGACTCTCTCGCAACACTTATCAGCGTGTTAGGAACTGGGCCAGTGAGCCTGATAAATACGCGCAACTGCGCGAGTGGATGCATAAATTCGCGC
This sequence comes from Corynebacterium sp. KPL1824, assembly GCF_000478095.1. Lineage (NCBI taxonomy): Bacteria > Bacillati > Actinomycetota > Actinomycetes > Mycobacteriales > Corynebacteriaceae > Corynebacterium > Corynebacterium sp. KPL1824. The sequence goes on from NZ_KI515750.1 coordinate 729,191, forward strand.
GTGATCACCGCCGGTGGGGCCACCGGCGCGCCAGGATAAGCGCCTTCGCTGAGGGCTATGGGATGTGCCGAGAAACCTTCCGTCGCCTCTGGCGTGAAGAAGGCCTCCGCGTACTACCGCGCAGGAAACGAAAATGCGCCACTGGCCACGGCCTGCGAGATGCTCCTGCCGGGCAATACCCGCGCGGTGTGTGGCTTGGGATTTCCAGTTTGATTCGACTTGGCTTGCTAAGACGATCGAGATCTGCAGCATCATCGATGAATACACTCGCGAACACGTCGCTTTCGCGGTCAACAAGAAAATCGATGCGAGATCCGTAATCGAACTCCTCGCCCCCCGCAAGCCTTGACCATGGCGGGCGTCCGCCGATGCTCCGGATGGACAACGACCCTGAATTCATCGAACATGCGCTGCAAGATTCGGCGGCCGAGGATAAAACAATCCAAGCGTTCTTCCCGCCAGATCAGCCGTGGCATAACGGGCAGGTCGAGTTTTTCCACAACTGGATGCGAGACGAACTGTTAGTAGACAACAACATCGAGAATCTCGAGCACTTCCGCTTGCTCGTGGCCCAGTGGTCACGGCGCTACAATAAATTCCATCCGCATTCTTCACTGGGCTACCTCAGTCCACGAAAGTATTCACAACAATGGAGATAAGAAAACACGGTCAACACTTAAACAGACTGGGCCTAATTGTTAGGCAACTTCAATGCTATACCTGCTTTACCGCTTAAACTTACGGAGGCCTTAAATGAGGGTATTGATTCTAAGCGACGCCGATACCAACGCACCTGACGACCTAGTTCCTCCGTTTTCTTTAATTCAGAGTATTCTAAAGGATGTTTCAGTCTCAAGAGGTGGAACGCATGCCATTGAACTTTTAAGGCACCAGCATTTCGACATCGTTTTTATCGACGCAACAACATCATTACAAAACTGTTTACCTGTCCTAGGTTTCATTCAAAATAACAGTGCATCGGTACGCACCTATTCCATCGCATTAACGATCTCAGAATCAGATAACATATTTTTAACGTTACTGGCCGCCGGCGTGTCAGCGATTATCCGCCCTCCAAAAACGATTTCAGAGGTTCAAAAGGCGGTAGAAGTTGTTCGAAGGGGCGGATGCTACTTATCCAATCAGGACACTGCTCGACTAGTCAAACTTACTCTTCACAATTATTCGGATTTTACCCACAACAGGCGTAGCGCTCTTTCCAAAACCGATCGTAAGATCCTCCACCTCGTGCGCCAAGGGAAAACTACTTTTCAAATCTCAGAATTGTTAGATTTTTCCGAGATCTCTATAAAAAAGCATATTTCTAATCTCTTTAAACAATACGAAGCCGTCTCCAGAGCTGAGTTAATATATAAGAGTTTTTATGATGTCGATTTGTAATCTATTTATACTAAAACTCCGAGGTGAGGTATGCCAGGTTTGTTGTGTTTGAGTAGATGGGAAAATCTGGAATATGCCAAGAAAATTTGACCGGGATGCAAAGGACCGTGTGGTTCGCCTTGTTGAGGACCGCATCTTGGCGGAAAACATGTCCATGCAGCAAGCGTGCAAGATCGTGCGTGGCATGCTGCCCGGCAATGGGCGCAGGCAGCCCGCCGTGCTGGGAGCTTCCCAGAACCAAGGCCTGAAGATGTGGCCGCCGAACATGCGAGGATACGCCGTGAAAATCACCAGCTACGCGATACTAATGAGCTGTTGAAGGCTGCCTCAGCTTTTTCGCGTCGGAACTCGACCCAAAACGTTAAGAAATGAAGCGTCCTGGGTTTAGTTCCTACCTCAGCTAAGGAAGGATTGAACTATGCCTAGAAAGTATTCCGTCGAGTTCAAGGAGAAGGCGGTCCATCAGATCATCG
>NZ_KI515750.1:732589-842497 GCF_000478095.1 Corynebacterium sp. KPL1824
CGAGTTCATCTGCAAGACGTTGAAAAATAACCGGGCTGGTGGGTTTATCACCTCGCGTGGGTATCGCCAGTCCAAGGCTCGCGGGTTAAGTGCTCGTCGACTTCGTGATGCTGCGTTGGTTGAACGCATTAGTGCTGTTCATCGGGATAATTATGGTGTCTTAGGTGTGCGGAAAATGTGGCATGCGCTTCGCCGTGAAGGAATCGATATCGGTCGTGAACAAACCGCCCGACTGATGCGCCTGGCTGGCGTTTCTGGCAAAGGCAAAGGCGGATCACCGATTACAACCCGAAAAGCTCATGTGCCTGATTTGCGCCCGGACTTGGTTGAGCGTGAATTTAAAGCCCGGGGCCCGAATAAGCTGTGGGTGGCTGACATTACCTATGTACGGACACGAAAAGGATTCGTCTACACCGCGTTTGTCACCGACGTCTACTCCCGGCGGATCGTCGGGTGGGCGCTGTCAGATTCGATGCGGACCGAAGCTTTGCCGCTGCAAGCACTCAACCAAGCGATTGTGAGTGCTGAGGAAACAACAGGTCTCATTCATCATTCGGATCACGGCTCGCAGTACGTCAGCGTTGTCTACAACCAGCGACTTACCCAGCACGGCATTACAGCTTCCACCGGAAGTGTTGGTGACTCCTATGATAATGCTCTGGCTGAAAACGTTAACGGCTCCTACAAGAACGAGCTAGTCCATACCCGCAGGTGGGATGACGTTGTAGAGGTAGAAATCGCGACGTTCGAGTGGGTGTCATGGTGGAACGAGACAAGGCTCCACCAAAGCCTGGGATACCGAACCCCAGCCGAGGTGGAAACCGAGTTTTGGAAGAAGACCCCGCAACAGGCAATAATGGAAAACAAGGCAAATGCCTAGGAACAAAACCCGGGGCACTTCACCCAGCCCATCAACACAGGGCCGTAAAAGAAGCGGAACCAAACCCAGGACACTTCATCGAGGCTGTTTATTGTTGCTACCCAACGCTGTGGCATAAGAGCATGTGGTGGTGGCTGCAGGTAGGTAAATAGATGTTGTTTCTGCGAAAGGTTCCGCAGTGATTTATAGGCTTGGCGAACGCGTAAATGGGTCCACTCCCACGTGCGGTTGGACCTGCGGCGATGTGTAGGTGCCAGGGTTTTCTCGCAAAGGAAATGCTTATAGACCTGGCCAAAGTCATGCAGGTTCTTCGTCCATTCCCGTGCTTGGTCTAGAGTGCTGATTTTGGTTAATTGCAGCGCTAGGCCATAGATGGTTTTGCCGGCATCGGTACGTGGCCGGCTGGTGGTGTATCGGCGGATTACGCGTTGGGCATGGACTAGGCAGCGCTGGATTGGTGTGTGTGGCCAGCATGGTGCGATGGCTGATTGGGCGCCGAGTCCGCCATCAAGTACGACGCATAAAGGTAGCGCTATGTTTTTAAGTAATTGAATATAGGCGTCGGTGGATTCCCTTTTAGCCCAGTGCCAGGAGGTGACGTGGTCATGGCTTGCTGCGACAAGCAGACAGCCTGCCGCGGTGTAGGTGCCGTCGATGAAGATTTGGTCGTAGATTCGGTGAGGATCCGGGGTATTAGGAATATCGATAAGCCATAAGGGCTCACACCGGCGGTTGAGAGTCCACCGGCTTATTCCTTGCTGCTGAGCGAGCTGCGTCAAAGACGTTGTAGATACCGCGTAGCGGTAGAAGGCGCGGAAGTCTCGGGCCTGGGTGTGGTCAGTTCGTTGGCGCGTTAAGGAGCTTCCGCAGTTGGGGTCTTTGCATCGCCATCTGGTTTTCCCTTTGGATGTTGTGCCATTTTTCTTCATCTGCCCTGCACAAATAGGGCATCGTGGTCGGTTAGTAGTCACCGGAAAATTCAACCAGCTCACCACATACCACATGCAGGTGCCATTCCGGCGGATTGAACAAAAGCAGGGCCGAATAAGCCCCAACAGCTTATTCAGCCCCTATTTAAACAAGCTAACCAGCGTTTACTCTGAGACCGAGACACGCTTCCTGCTACTTAACCCGCAAAAATCCCGAGTCCTGCGGGGCTTGATTTCCCATGGACTCGGGATTTAAGTGATACAGGTTAAGCAGTAGCTTCTGCAGCAACCTCTTCAGCCGGGATGATGTTGACCATCCGGCGACCGCGCTTGATGCCAAACTTTACGGAGCCAGCAGCAAGTGCGAACAAGGTGTCGTCGCCGCCGCGACCAACGTTCTCACCTGGGTGGAACTTGGTGCCGCGCTGACGCACGATGATCTCGCCGGCGTTAACCTGCTGACCACCGAAACGCTTGACGCCGAGGCGCTTGGACTCGGAATCGCGACCGTTGCTGGAGCTGGAAGCACCCTTCTTGTGTGCCATGTCGTTTCCCTCCTTCGGGGATGATTTACAGCCCGGTTAAGACTTACTTGATACCGGTGATCTTCAAGGTGGTCAGAGGCTGGCGGTGACCCAGACGCCTCTTGTAACCAGTCTTGTTCTTGTACTTCAGGATATCAATCTTTGGACCTTTACCCTGTTCAACGATTTCCGCAGCGACGGAAACCTTCTCCAAGTCGGAAGCCTTGGACTTCACAGCGGCGCCATCGACGAGCAGAACCGGGGTGAGAGCCACGGCAGAGCCTGGCTCACCCTCGATCTTCTCGACCTTGACGAGGTCACCTTCAGCAACCTTGTACTGCTTGCCGCCGGTCTTGACGATCGCGTACATAGAGGGTTACCCCTTATCTAAACTCGCTCGGACACGGCACCCAGGCCGTTATCCGAATGGACACTTACATATTGCGTTCAGACCTCGCGCGAACATGTCCGCAATCACCGGGCGGCAATTGTGGGCTGATCCAGCGCCGAGAGTTCTAAACAGCGACTGTCAAAGACTACCCCGCCGCGGGTACAAAATACAAACCACGCACTTCGTACCCGCGTGGCGGTGCGCTAGGACGTAGCCCGCCGTGCTACGCGGCGCCGCCGCCGGCCCGTATCCTTAGCGCCAGTCTGCGGGGTCTCCGGCGTGTTAGTGGACGCCTTTTCCCCAGCACGTTCCTGTCGCGCAGCCCCTGCTGGCGCCCCGGTCTTTTTCACCGCGCGCTTCTTTCCGCGGCGAATAACCTTGGTCTCGGTCTGCAGGGCGCCAGCCTTCTGGGAATCCTTCTCCCCTTGAACAGGTGTAGCCGCTGGGTCACCCGCGTTGTGTGAGGTGGCCTTGTCCCTCGGGTTGGTGCGCACCACGCGGCGCTTGCCGCGACGGCCTCCCTGCGCCGGGGAGTTCTTCTTCCCACCACTGATATTCTCGTGGCGCTGCTCCGCTGTCCGCGAGGAGTTTTTACGCTTATCGCCGTGCTGTGCCTCCTGGGCGTTAGTCCGGTGCGAGGCCTGCACGGTAGCCCGGCGGGAGTTCGGCTGGGTTCGAACGCTGCGGCGCCGGCCACGCCCGCGGGACGTGCTGCGGGGCTTTTGCTGCTCAGCGTCCTGCTGGGCCGCATCGCCACGCCGTGCCTCATCCGAGGAACCCTCGGATTCCGCCTGGTGTGGCTGGGCAAAATCCTCTGGGCGCGGACGATTATCGGAACGCGAATTCCCGCGCGTGCGGCGCTTGCGGCGCGGAGAAGCCTCAAACTCGGCGACTGCCTCCTCGTAGGTCTTCTCCGGCGAACCGGCAGCTGCCGCCTTCTTCTCTTCAACCTTTCCTTCAGCGGCCTGCTGGCGCTTGTTCGGCTGCTCCTGCGCGCGACGAGACGCGGGCGAGGTCCGCGTTGCCCGGCGCGGCTTCTTGCCACGCTGGGTGCGCTTGTTCTCCTTCGCCGGTGCTTCTTGTCCATCGGGCACATAGTAATTAAATTCCTGTACCTCATCGCTTTCGGCAGCGTTGTCCGCCGCGGCATAGGCGATGGCCTCGATTTCAGAGACCTCTGACTTCTTCTGCGCCCGGCGGCGCTTCTTCTGCTTGCCCTCGCCGCGGCCTCGGTCGTCGCGGTGTCCGCGGGCGTTGTCGGCTCGCTTCTGTGGGGCCTTCTGTGTGGAGTCGGCGGTCTCATCGTCTACGACGACATTTGCCACCAGCTCCTCCAGGGACGGTGACTGCTCATCCTCGTTACCGTAGAGCGGTGCGTCCGTCTTCTGGTACTTCTGCGGCTGGGACGTGGCATTCCTGCGGCCCTTGCGGCCCTTCTGCCCCTTCTTCTCCGCGCGCTCGTCCTCGTCGTCGAGCTCATGCATGGCCACGGCAGCTGGGTGCTGCTGGGGATCGTGCTCAGGCTTCTTGTGAGCCTTAGAGGAACCGTGCGAGTGGTGGCCGGAGTGATTGTCTTCTGCTTCATCGACCGGGTACTCGTGGATGATGATGCCGCGGCCATGGCAGTGCTCACACTCGGTAGAAAAGGTCTCTACCAGGCCGGTGCCCAAACGCTTGCGCGTCATTTGCACCAAGCCCAGTGAGGTGACCTCGGATACCTGGTGGCGCGTGCGGTCGCGGCCCAAGGCCTCCTTCAGACGGCGCAAAACCAAGTCCTGGTTTTCCGGCAGGACCATGTCAATAAAGTCCACCACAATCATGCCGCCCAGATCGCGCAGGCGCATCTGGCGCACGATTTCCTCGGCCGCCTCCAGGTTATTGCGGGTTACGGTCTCTTCCAGGTTGCCGCCGGAGCCGGTGAACTTGCCTGTGTTGACGTCGATGACGGTCATGGCCTCGGTCCTGTCAATAACCAAGGTACCGCCAGATGGCAGCCACACCTTGCGCGAGAGCGCCTTATGCAGCTGCTCATCAATGCGGTAGGCGGCAAAGGCGTCCTGGCCACCGTGATCCTTCGGCTTATAGCGCACCACGCGGTCCGCAAGGTCCGGGGCCATGGATTCCACGTAGGCATTGACCGTATTAAAGGAACGCTTCCCGTCCACGATCAGGCGGTGGAAATCTTCGTTGAAGAGGTCACGGACAACCTTAATGAGCATATTCGGCTCTTCATAAAGCGTGACCGGTTTAGCACCCTTGGAGGATTTTTCCTTCTTGGCTTGGGCAGAGATATCCTCCCACCGGTTATGCAGGCGCTGCACATCTGTTGCGATGGCCTCTTCGGGAACGTTTTCGGCAGCGGTGCGGATGATGGCGCCGCCATCGCCTGGCACCACGCGGCCCAAGATATCCTTCAGGCGCTTGCGCTCTGGTGCCGGTAGCTTGCGCGAGATTCCGGCGCTGCGCCCGCCTGGTACGTAGACGAGGTAGCGCCCGGCCAAGGAAATCCGGGTGGTCAGGCGCGCACCCTTGTGGCCGATCGGATCCTTTGCCACCTGCACCAAAATCTGGTCGCCGGATTTCAGGGTGTTTTCAACCTTGCGGGCGCGCCCGTGCAATTTGGTCTTGCGCCAATCAATCTCGCCGGCATAGAGCACGCCATTGCGGCCCTGTCCGATGTCCACGAACGCCGCCTCCATGGACGGCAAGACGTTTTGCACCCGGCCTAAATAAATATTGCCAATGAGGGAGGCTTGGGCCTCGGTGGTAACGAAGTGCTCGACCAAGAGGTCATCTTCAAGCACGCCCACCTGCGTGACGATGCCCGCGCCGTCCTCACGCTGCTTATCGCGCACCACCATGGTGCGCTCCACGGCCTCGCGCCGCGCCAAAAACTCCGCCTGGGACACGATGTGCTGGCGCTCGCGGCCCTTTTCGCGCAATTCTGCACGACGGCGCTTCTGCGCCTCGATGCGGGTAGAGCCGCGGATGGCCTTGGGCTCATCGATAAGCTCCGGCTCCTTATCCGCCGCCTCCTTCTTGGAATTCTCGTTCCCGCCGCGCCCGCGGGAGGTACCGCGGCGACCGCGTCGGCGCTTGTCAGAGCCCCCGCGCGCTACCTTATTGCCTGCCTCGGCCTCGTCGGCCTCGGCATCTTCGGCAGGATCCGCCGCATCTGCGGCTTCAGCGATCGCCGCCATGTCCGCAGCCTCGTCCTCGCCAAGCTCCTCGGTTTCCTGCTGCTGCGGCGGCATAAACAGCGGCGCGAAGTCATACGCGGCGGAATCGTCGTCGGTCTCCGCGCGCGGGACTATGCGCGGTGCATAGTAATCATCGTCGAAGTCCTCGCCGGCCTCTGCCAACACCTCATGCAGCTTCGCTGGATCCACGGTCCCGGTCGCTTCGCTCGCACCAGCAGCATCAGCGTCGGCAGGGACATCATCTTCAGCGCGCGCGGGCGCGTTCGCCGGCTCAGGATCCGGCAGACGATCCGGCGCCTGCTTTACATCCGGCAATGCGCTTTTTACCAGCGATGCATCGACCTTTTCCTCAATCTGGGAGATTTCATTGTCCACGTTCTTGCGCACGCGGTAGCGCAGGTTCTTTTCCTCTTCCGCATCTGCTGCGGTGTTGTCAGCCGGAGTGGCGTCTGCTTCCCCAGCATCGGCCTGCGCTGGTTCTTTCTTTGCCGCGGGCGCGGACTTCTTCGTGGCCTTGCGGGTGCGCCGAGCGCGCTTGGTGGTCTTGGCCTTGCCCTCAGGCTTTGCTTCTGCTGGGCTCTCGTCCACGGTTGCAGGCTGCTCCGCATCCGCGCCCCCGGCATGGCGGGCTAGAGCAGCGAAGAGATCGCCTGCTTCTGCGCGGGTAATGGAGCTCTGCGCGGTCTTGTTCAGGCCCATGTCCTTAAGCTGGGCCACCAGCTGGCGCGAGGATAGGCCGAGCTTTTTGGCCAAGGCATACACGCGGGTTTTATCTTTGAGCTCGCTCGGGTCTATGCGCTGGGCCAAAGCCGCGGCTGCCTGGAGGTTTTCAGTTGTTTCTTGAGAGTTCTGTGCCGCCATTAGTTGGGCTTACTCCTGTACTTCGATTGTATGGTGCGTCGGCCACTCGGGCGCAGGCACAGCCCCAAAAAGGACCGCGCCGCTGCCGCACGAATAGCCACGATAAACGCACTGCGTTAAAGCTTGTAGGATTATGAAATTATGCGCACGCTGCGCGTGAGTTCCATTGTGTCACAGAATCTTGGCGGGGCGAGCAGGCTGTGGGCGATGATACGTTTGAACTTATGGCAGAACTGGCACCACGTCCCGCCCGAACATTATCGCAGTACCGGAAACGCAATGAAATTACGCCGAAAGAGGCGTGCTTATGCGGCGTTCCGGCCGGCTTTGCCCTCGGTTTTGCTCAAACGGGGGCCAGCTACATGCTGATAGGCGCCGCCGTTTTTGCGGTCTTTGCGGTCATCGGACTAGTGCCCCTCATCCGCCACTATCCCCGCTCCACTGGGGCTAGCCAGGATGTCTACCTCGAGGGCGATTACCCCGCCATTGCTTATTGGGCGCCAGTAATTCCAATTGCTCTACCGCTGGCCATGGCCCCGCTATCCGCGGCTGGCTGGTTGCCGGACATTTCCCTGGCCCCACCCGTGGAAGGTATCTTAACCGGCGCGGTGTCGGCGTTCGCATTTCCACTGGGTTTGTGGGCCATGGATTCCCAGTCCTTCCGCATTGGCCGCCGCCGCATGCAGCGCATCGTGGCTGAAGATCCCTTAGAAGGGGTCACAGATCATGCCATGCAGCTTGCCGATGCCCACCTCGATATCCTCACCGCCCTCGTCACCGCCGGGGCCGTCCAGGGCAATACGACCACCACCAATGCCTTGTCCCGCCTGATGCAGGTGGAGCTAGATCCCCTGTCCGATGCGCTCCAGGAACTAAAAAAGCATGGGCTAGTAAAGGTAGAAAATATTGGGCTGCGATCAAAAGTAGAAAGCTGGCGCATCAGCCTCACCCCTACTGGCGTGCGCTGCCTCTATCAAATTGGCAAACGCTAACTTGGCAAACTTTGGTCTCCAGGAAACAACTTTGGGCCAATCCAGAGCATGACGTATACCAGGCCAACCAAAACCGGAATTTCCACGAGGGGCCCGATGGTGCCGGCTAATGCTTGAGCAGAGGTGGCCCCAAAAGTACCGATGGACACCGCGATGGCTAACTCAAAATTATTTCCCGCGGCGGTAAAGGCCACTGAGGCAGACTGTGCATAATTCATTCCGGCAGCTTTAGCGACGCCCAAAGCCAGAAAGAACATCCCGACAAAGTACAACATCAAAGGCACCGCTACCCTAACCACCGCTATCGGCTGCTCCACGAGCTGTTCTCCCTGCAGGGAGAACAGTAAGACGATTGTGTACAGCAAACCGATCATTGCTAAAGGAGACACAGCGGGAAGGTAACGGTTTTCAAACCACTCACGGCCCTTAGTTTTCTCGGCCCATACTCGGGAGATAACCCCGAGCAAAAGCGGAATTCCTAAGAATACGAGCACCGAAGTAACAATGGACCAGAAAGAAAATTCGACAGAGGTGGTATCAAGGCCCAGCCATCCCGGCAGTATCTGCAGGTAGAACCACCCCAGGACACCGAACATCGCAACTTGGAAAACGGAGTTGATTGCTACTAATACTGCCGTGGCTTCTCGGTCACCGCAGGATAGGTCTGACCACACCAAGACCATGGCGATGCAGCGGGCGAGGCCGACAATAATAAGACCCGTGCACAACTCGGGTTGATCCGCCAAGAATAGCCAGGCCAGTGCGAACATGAATGCTGGCCCCACAAGCCAATTCAAGACGATCGACACGGTCATCAGCCGTCTGTCAGTGGCAATCTCCCGGGTCTTTTCATAGCGCACTTTAGCAAGCGGTGGATACATCATCACCAGCAGCCCTAAAGCGATTGGAAGGGAAATACCTCCAATTTCCAAAGCTGAGAGCGCTCTTCCAATTCCCGGAAGAAAATGGCCTATAAGCAGGCCAAGAATCATAGCTATGATGATCCACACGGGAAGAAAGCGATCGAGAAAAGCCAAACGCGGCTGCTGTGATGTAGCCATAACCGTCTCCTCTATTGACCCAAGTAGCACTGTATTCTGCACTACTGTAACCGTTCATATCGATGCTCGTCAATATGAATAGATGAGGCAAACGCCCATATACTAAAGGCATGGTTTCTTCGCACGGCACGACCAAAAATCCCCACATCAACGAATGTTGTTCACTCAGCAACGGCCCCCTAGACCAGGCCGATTCCGTGCATCTTGCCCAGCAATTCAAGGTACTTGCAGATCCCGCCCGACTTCGTCTTTTATCCATCTTGTGCGATGAAGGCTGCGGCCCGATGAGCGTTTCCGAACTGACCACATTATCCGGTCTCAGCCAGCCGACGGTGTCTCACCATCTTGCAAAATTGCGGGATGCTGGCCTCTTAGCCAAACGGCAAACTGGCCGCACCGTCACCCATGAAGTGCAAAAACAAGCTTTCACCGCACTGTGCAAGTTACTCTCCTTCGATTAAAGAGCCACTAACTATAAAACTTTGAGCTAATATGCCCGCAATTCTGTGAGCCAATCAACGTTTTTAGACCCTTAATAAATCCCTTTATAAAGGAAAAGGCCCGAGCTTAACGCTCGGGCTTCCTTGAAATCTAGCTAGCTTCAGTACTTAGAGATTCGGGAACCAAATTCCAATCTCGCGCTCTGCGGACTCTGGGGAGTCGGAGCCGTGCACGATGTTCTCGCCCACGCTGAGTGCGAAGTCACCGCGGATGGAACCCGGTGCGGCCTTGGAGACTGGGTCGGTGCCGCCGGCCAGCTGGCGCCATGCCTCGATGGCGCGCTCGCCTTCAACAACGCCGGCAATCAGCGGTGCGGAGGTGATGAAGTCCACCAGCTCGCCGAAGAATGGCTTGTCCTTGTGCTCTTCGTAGTGCTTTTCTGCGGTCTCGCGGTCAACCACGCGCAGGTCCAACTCAGCCAGCTTGAGGCCCTTGCGCTCGATGCGGGCGATGATCTCGCCCACGTGGCCGTTCTTTACGCCGTCCGGCTTAATGAGGATCAATGTACGTTCAGTCATGCCCCATACTGTACCGAATACCCACAACTCGTCCACGACCGAGGGCTATAAGCGGGGGCAGCATTAAGTAAGCTGCTGGACTATCTCCGTCGCGCGCTCGTGCGAGGTCCCCCTAAACCACAGGCGCACCTGGTTGACCGCTGTGCCGAACTGGCCGTTACCCAGCAACCGCTTAATCTCTGCTCGCTGCTTTTTATCTAAATCATCAAGGGTGGCTTCTTCTGCCCGCTGAAAATTGGCGCGCAGGGCCAGGGCCAAAAATACGGCGGCAATGATAAGCGCTACTAGCGGCAGCCACGGCGCACCCGTGGCCGCGCGGGCAGCTACCGCGGCAATGCAGGCCAGGGCCGCGAGGACGAGATAGACGGTGCGCATGGCCCCTACTTCTGGTTGAGGTGCTGGGTAGTTAAGTAACCGCGCTTCATGCGGGCGATTAAGTTACTGCGCAAATACGCCGCGAGCAGCCACTCCATGCCGAAGATGATGAAGATCGCGGCGATGGACCAGTGCGCCATAAACCCCAGGATAAGCCCCAATAGCTGCGCCCAGACGATGACGGTCAGCGCCCACTTCTTATTCATAAACGCGATCATGCCCAGGTGGAATATCAGGGCACCTACGACCACACCGTAGTTAAACGGCGTCCACAGCGTGCCGTCATACAGCTTGTACAACAGCGGCAGGGCTAAAACGAGCGTGATCGACTCCATGATGAGCGAGCTGGCGATGACCATGCCATTAAAGCTCTTGAGCGGATCCTTGACGGGGTCCTGCCCCAAGCCCAATGGGCCGATTTCATTATCCGCGACTTCATCGCCGCGGCGCGGCGGACGAGGCGGACGAGACGGGCGGGACCGGGGATCAGGGCTGGTCATGCGGGCTCCTTTCCAAACATCGCGCGGGCTTCACCGGCGGTGACCACCGAACCGGTAATCACAATACCGGAGCCGGATTGCACCTCGGATTCCTCGGCCAGCTCCACGGCTTGCGCGTAGGCACCGGGCAGATCATCGGCCACATAGACGCGCTCTTCGCCATAAATATCGCGGGCTACTTCCGCCAGTTCATAGGCATCGAGTGCGCGCGGCGAGGAGTTTTGGGTGATGACCACCTCGCTCAAGTACGGCTCCAGCGCGGCAAGGATGCCCTGGGCGTCCTTATCGCCAAAGATGGAGACCACGCCGATAAGCCGGGCGAAATCGAAGTCGCGGTCGAGCGCTGCACCGAGCGCCTTGGCGCCGTGGGGATTGTGGGCGGCATCGATAAACGTCGTGGGCGAAGTACGCACGCGCTCGAGGCGGCCGGGCGAAATCGTCTTGGCAAAACCGGTGCGCACGGAGGCAATATCCAGAGGATGCCCGGAAGAGGCACCGAAGAAGGCTTCCACCGCCGCAAGGGCAACGGCCGCGTTCTTGGCCTGGTGCTCGCCGTGCAGCGGCAAGAAAATATCCTCGTACATGCCGCCGAGGCCCTGGATATTGACCTGCTGGCCACCGACCGCGATGCGGGATTCTAGGGCCGCGAACTCCGCGCCGGAGCGCGCCACGCCGGCATCCATGTCCACCGCGCGCTGCAGGATGACCTGCATGGCCTCAGGGTCTTGCTCAGCAATGATGGCGATGTTTTCATTCGGGGTCAGCGGGTCTTCGGCATCGGCGCGGCGCTTGATGATGCCCGCCTTCTCCCCCGCGATCTCCCGAATATCGCTGCCCAGGTAATCCGTGTGGTCAAGGCCCACCGGGGTAATCACGGAGACGTCCGCATTGACCACGTTTGTGGCATCCCACAGACCGCCGAGGCCGACCTCGACGACGGCGACGTCAACGGGGGCATCGGCAAACGCTGCATAGGACAGGCCCACCAGGACCTCGAATTTGGACATGGGAACGTCTGAGCGCGCATCCACCATCTCCACGTACGGCTTGATTTCGTGCCACAGGCGCACGTAGTCGCGCGGGTGGATGGGCCGGCCATCGATGCCGATGCGCTCGGTGACCCGCTGCAGGTGCGGGCTGGTGACCAGGCCCACGCGGCGGTGGAAGGAACGCAGCAGCGAATCGACCATACGCGCGGTAGAAGATTTGCCGTTGGTGCCCGCGATGTGGATGACATCAAAGGACTGCTCGGGATGTCCCAGCAAATCCATGAGCATCTCGATGCGCTCCAGGGTGGGCTCAATCTTGGTCTCCGGCCAGCGCTGATTGAGCTCGTCTTCTACCTCACCGAGCGCCTGCAGCTCCTCCGGGGATACCTCTTGGGGCGCGGCGTCGTTATATTCTTCGTCCTCGCCCATGCCCAGGTTGAGGGTCAGGCCCGATTCCGTGATCTCCACCGGGGTGCCCTCGGTCCCCTCCTTGAGGGCATCGACGATCTCAAAATCGTCCTCTCCCCCGGTGGCCTCGCCATTGCCGTTGGCGTCGTGATTGAAGCGCTGATCTGACACTACTTAAGGCCCTCCAAACGGCTGGTAATGCGCTCGACTTCCTCGCGCGCGATATCTTGGCGCGCCCGAATCTTAGTGACCACCTCTTCCGGCGCCTTGGCCAGGAAGTTTTCATTACCCAGCTTCTTGCCGGTCTGTTCCAGTTCCTTATTGGCCTTGGCCAGATCCTTTTCCAGGCGCTTGCGCTCGGCTTCGACGTCAACCGCGCCATGGGTATCCAGCGTGACCTCGACGGTGGCCTGGGACAGGCGCACCTCAATGGAGGCCGAGGGGTTAAAGTCCTCGTCCGGCGCGGTGGTATTGGCCAGGTTGCGGACCAATTCCTCCTGGCCCTGCAGGTCAGCCGCGGCGAAGTCGAGGCGGCCCGGCACCTTTTGCGAAGGCTTGACGCCCTGATCGGAGCGGAAGCGGCGCAGCTCGGTAATGAGCTTATCGGCATCGTCGATGCGGCGGGCGGCCACCGCATCCTTCGTGGCGCCGCCGTTGGTATCGGCCACCGTGGGCCATGGGGCGATGACGATGGATTCCCCGCCGGTCAGTGCCTTCCACAGCACCTCGGTTACATACGGCATGGTGGGGTGCAAAAGGCGCAGCACGACGTCGATGACGCGGCCTAGGACGATCTGGGTATTGCGGCCTTCTACCGTTTCGCCATCGCGCGGGATCTGCGTCTTGGCAATCTCCAGGTACCAGTCACAGAGCTCATCCCAGGTGAAGTGGTAGAGCAGCTCGTTGGCCTTGGCAAATTGATAATCGTCCAAGTAGGCATCGACCTGAGTGCGCACCTCTTCGGCGCGGTCGAGGATCCAGCGGTCGGCATCGGAAAGCTCCGTGCGGCTGGGCAAAGGTGCCACGCCGGCGCCGTTCATCAGAGCAAACTTGGTGGCATTAAAGAGCTTGGTGGCAAAGTTACGCGATGCCGCGGCGGCATCAGAGCCCAGCGGCAAATCCACGCCCGGGTTGGCGCCGCGGGCAAGGGTAAAGCGCAGCGCATCGGCTCCGTAATCGCGCACCCAGTCCATCGGGTCAATGCCATTGCCCAGGGACTTGGACATCTTGCGGCCCTGCTCATCGCGCACGAGGCCGTGCAGGTAGAGGTCCTTGAAAGGAATCTGCGGGCGGCCATCGGTGCCCTCACCCAAAAGCTCTGGGGTCTTGGTGCCGGCGAAGGTGCCGAACATCATCATGCGCGCGACCCAGAAGAACAAGATGTCATAGGCCGTGACCAGCACATTAGTGGGATAGAACTTCTCCAGATCCGGGGTCATATCGGGCCAGCCCAGGGTGGAAAATGGCCACAGCGCCGAAGAGAACCAAGTATCGAGGACATCCGGATCCTGCTCGTAGCCTGCCGGCGGCTCCTCATCGGGGCCGACGCACACGATGTCGCGCTCGATCTCGCCGGACTCGTTCGTGCGCTCCGGGCCGTACCAAATGGGGATGCGGTGACCCCACCACAGCTGGCGGGAGATGCACCAATCGTGCAT
Source organism: Corynebacterium sp. KPL1824 (assembly GCF_000478095.1). Classification (NCBI taxonomy): domain Bacteria; kingdom Bacillati; phylum Actinomycetota; class Actinomycetes; order Mycobacteriales; family Corynebacteriaceae; genus Corynebacterium; species Corynebacterium sp. KPL1824. The sequence goes on from NZ_KI515750.1 coordinate 746,377, forward strand.
GTCATCGACCCATTCGAAGTAGCGCGGCTCCAGCGACTGCGGGTGCAAGGCGGTATCGCCCTCGCGCACGGCATCGCCAGAGGCCTTCGCCATCTGCGCTACATCGACAAACCACTGCAGCGATAGGCGCGGCTCGATGGGCTCGCCGGAGCGCTCCGAGTGGCCCACGGAGTGAACATAGGGGCGGATTTCTTTGACGATGCGCCCCTGCTCCCGCAGCGCCTCCCTAATTTCCACGCGCGCATCTTCGCGCGTCATGCCATCGAACCGGGTGCCGGTATGCGCGATGTGGCCAGTGGTATCCATGACCGTCGGCATATCCAAGTTATGGCGGGTGCCCATGGCGTAGTCATTGGGATCGTGGGCCGGGGTGATCTTTACTGCACCGGTACCAAATTCCATGTCCACATAATCATCGGCGATGATCTTCAGCTTCAAGTCATCGCGGAAGGGGTGATCCAATTCCTGGCCCACGAGGTGGGCGTAGCGCTCATCGTCGGGGTGGACGGCAATGGCGACATCGCCAAGCATGGTTTCCACACGCGTGGTGGCAACAATGAGGTGCGGCTCATCGTCATTGAGCGAGCCATAGCGGATGGAGACCAGCTCGCCCTCGACGTCCTTGTAGACGACCTCGATATCAGAAACGGCGGTCTCTAGCACCGGTGACCAGTTGACCAGGCGGTTGGCCCGGTAAATCATGCCCTCATCGTAGAGGTTCTTAAAGATGGTCTGCACCGCGCGGGACAGGCCCTCATCCAGGGTAAAGCGCTCGCGGGTCCAGTCCACGGAGTCACCGATGGCGCGCATCTGGTTCTGGATGGTGCCGCCGTATTGCTCCTTCCATTCCCAGACCTTGTCGATGAACTCCTCGCGCTCATAATCCCAGCGCTTTTTGCCCTCGGTCTCCTTGAGCTTGGCCTCAACCTTGGTCTGGGTGGCAATGCCCGCGTGATCCGCACCGGGCAGCCACAAAGTGGAATAGCCCTGCATGCGCTTGCGGCGAATGATGGAGTCGATCAGAGTGTGGTCCAAGGCGTGGCCCATGTGCAGCTGGCCGGTGACGTTCGGCGGCGGCAGCACGATGGAATAGGGCTCCGCCTCCGAGGATGCATCCGGGGTGAAGTAACCGGCGCTTACCCAGCCTTCGTAGAGGTCTTTTTCTACTGCCTGCGGCTCCCAGGACTTGGGAAGCTGGTCCGCGCGGTTGGTGCCAACGAGTTGCTCTTTATTCTGATCAGTCACCTGGCCAACTCTACCCTGTGCGTCAACTGGCACCACCGGCCTGTCTAGAGTAAGGGCATGTCTCACAACCCTGGCCACCGCGCCCGCCTCCGCACCCGTTACTTCACCCAAGCCAAAGACAACTCTCAGGCCTTCGCGTGCCTGACGAGCTACGACTGCTTGACCGCCGAAATCTTCGATGAAGCCGGGGTCGATCTCCTGCTCGTCGGCGATTCCCTGGCCAACGTGGTGCTGGGCCGCGAAACCACGCTCTCGCTCACCCTCGATGAGATGATCCCGCTGGCCCGCGCGGTGGTTGCTTCGACCTCCCGCGCCTTCGTGGTGGTGGACCTTCCCTTCGGCTCCTATGAGGACGGCCCCTCCCAGGCGCTGGAGACCGCGGTGCGCGTCATGAAGGAAACCGGCGCGCAGGCCGTGAAGCTGGAGGGCGGTGCGGAGCGCGCTCCCATTGTTGCCGCGCTTGTCGCCGCCGGCATCCCGGTCTGCGCCCACATTGGCTTTACACCTCAGCAGGTCCACGCCTTGGGCGGCTTCGTGGTCCAAGGCCGGGGTGCCGGTGCGGAGAAGCTTCACGACGACGCCCGCGCCCTCGCCGAGGCCGGCGCCTTCGCGGTGGTGCTGGAGATGGTCCCGGCAGCCCTTGCTGAGCAGGTGACCAAGGAGCTGCCCATCCCCACCATCGGCATCGGCGCCGGCGCGCAGACCGACGGTCAGATTCTGGTGTGGACCGATGCCTTCGGCCTGGGAGGTCCCAAGGCGCCGCGTTTTGTGCGCCGCTACGCGAATCTGCGCGGCGCGCTGCTGGAAGGAGCGAAGGACTATGTCGCAGATGTGGGTGAACGTTCCTTCCCCAACGCCGAGGAGTCTTTCGAGGACTAAGGTCTTAAGCCATGCAGATCCTCACAACTAAATCCGAACTCCGTGCCTTCCGCGCGGCAGCGTCCGGTTCCGTGGGTTTGGTGCCCACGATGGGCGCGCTTCACGACGGCCACGCTTCCCTCATTCGCCGCGCCCGCGAAGACAACGACACCGTGGTGTGCTCGGTCTTTGTCAATCCCCTCCAGTTCACGGACCTGGGCGACTGCGAAGACTACCGCGCCTACCCGCGCACCCTCGACGCGGATGCCGCACTGCTGGACTCGTTGGGAGTCGATGCGGTCTTCGCCCCCAGCGTGGAGGAAATGTACCCGGGTGGCACCCCGCGGGTGTGGGTGCGCACGGGTGAGATGGGCTCGGTCTTGGAAGGTGCCTCGCGCCCCGGCCACTTTGACGGCGTGGCCACCGTGGTGAGCAAGCTGTTTCACCTTGTCACACCAGACCGCGCTTATTTTGGGCAAAAGGATGCGCAGCAAGTAGCGATCATCCGCCGCCTGGTGGCGGACCTCGACCTGCCGCTGGACATCATCAGCGTGCCCATCGTGCGCGCAACGGACGGCGTGGCCGAGTCCAGCCGCAATGCGCGCCTCAGTGCCGCCGAGCGTGAGCAGGCGGTCGCCTTATCCCAGGCACTCTTCGCGCTGCAGGATGGCGCCTCACGTGAAGAAGCTGAGGCCCAGCTCGCTTCCTCCCCCGGCGTGACGGTGGATTACCTCACCGTGGTGGACCCGGCCACGCTCGAGCCCGTAGATGCACAACACCGGCCCGCCTTGGCGCTGGTAGCAGCGCATGTGGGGCCGGTGCGGCTCATCGATAACTTGGTGCTGGAGGCTTAACCTTTCAGCAGGTGGGCTACGGCCTCGCGCTCCTCACGCAGCTCCTGCACGGAGGCCTCGATGCGCTCCTTCTGGAAATCGCTGAGCTCCAGGCCTTGGACGATTTCCCACTTGCCGTCGCGGCAGATGGTGGGAAAGCCGCAGATGAGGCCCTCATCGACACCGTAGGAGCCATCCGAAGGCACGGCGGCGGTGCGCCAATCCTCGGTGCCGTGGACCCAATCGTGCATGTGGTCCACGGCCGCAGATGCAGCCGACGCCGCGGACGAGCTGCCGCGCACCTCGATGATCTCCGCGCCGCGCTTGGCCACCTTGGGGATCATCTCCTCGCGGTACCACTGCTCATCTACCTCCGCGTTGGAGAAAGCGATATCCGGGAACTGGGTGGCGGAGTGGTTGCCCCAGACCGCAATCTTGGAAAAGTCCTTGGTGGCCTTGCCCGTCTTGGCCGCCAGCTGGCCCAAGGTGCGGTTATGGTCCAGGCGCATGAGCGCGTTGAACTGGGAGTTATCCAAATCCGGCGCGCTATGCGCGGCAATCAGCGCGTTAGTATTGGCGGGATTGCCCACCACCAGCACGCGAACATCGCGCGCCGCGTAGTCATTGATGGCCTTGCCCTGCTCAGTAAAGATGGCGCCGTTGGCCTCGAGCAGGTCCGCGCGCTCCATGCCCTTGCTGCGCGGGCGGGAGCCGACGAGGAATGCGGCGGAGGCATCCTCGAAGGCGACCTTGAGGTCATCTGTCACCGCAATCGAATTCACCAGCGGCAGGGCGGAATCGCGCAGCTCCATGGCCACGCCCTCGGCCTTTTCTACTACCGCGGGGATTTCCAAGAGGGCAAGGTCTACCGGGGTGTCCTTGCCAAATACGTCGCCTGCGGCAATCCGCCACAGCAGGGAGTAGGCGATATTTCCGGCGGCGCCGGTAACGGTTACTTTTACTGGCTGGGTCATGCTCATTCCTCCTCATATGTCGTGGAGTTGTAAGCGTCCCTCATGCACGCCACCCTCCACGGGATGTATCCACCCCCGAGCTTAGCGCTATACGGAGGTAGCGTGTTGTGAAATAAATCCCCCTCTTTCGGAGGGAAAACGCCGCCAAATTTCCGGATATTACCCCCGTTTACCTCCAAATTAACGCCCCCAATGGGCACATACCTCCCGCGGGGTGGGGCTAATCGGGCATGATGGAAGCGGCACAGACCCCACTGGGGAGCGCGCTTGCAGGGATGCATTCACTGCCTGTGGGCGGCTGCACGGTGGCCAACCACTGCCGCATCGAACCAGCATGAGGCCGGCCGTGCAGTTCCCGAGACACTACCCACCATCGCCACATCGGCGCCGCGAAGCAGAGATAGGACACATGCTATGAGCACTGAGCACACCGAACCGCTGCACGCTGCGGAGCAGGCGGAGGACTCCGACGCTCACGCTGCGGATTCCATCAGCACCGATGCCGTGGTGGATATCGCCATTTCCCAGTTTTCCGCGTGGGGTTTTTCTGAAACCAAGCTGGATACCATCGCCGCGGAATCCGGCATGTCCAAGCGCATGATTCACTACCACTTTGGCGATAAGCAGGGCCTGTATTTAAGCGCTCTAAGCACCGCCGCCGAGCGCCTGCGCCCTGACGAAGAAGACCTAGAACTCGATTCCGCGGTTCCGGTCGAAGGCGTGCGCAAGCTGGTGGACTGGATCTTTTGGCAGTACGTCAACCACCCCGAGGCCATCCGCATGATGACCTGGGAAACCGCCCAGTCCATCGTGGGCTCTTCCACCAATCCCGTGGCGGATTTTAGCGGCGTCGCCCTTCACCTCGATCGCCTGCTCATGCTGGGCCAGGACGCCGGCGCCTTCCGCCCGGGCATTTCCACCAACGATATTTTCACCATCATCGCCTCGCTCACCTCGTACCGCGTGACCAACCGGGCGATGATGGACAACCTGTTGGGCGTGGATATGTCCAGCCAGGCAAATACCGACGGCATGCACCGGCTTACCGTCGATGCCGTGCTGGCATTCCTCACCGCCAATATCCCCGATTCCGGCCACGAGTCTTATTTGGTGCCTTCTGATGCCGACGAGGGCGATGAAGCCTCCCCGCAAGATATCTACGGCGAGGCATAAAAGTAGGGGCACCGGCTGCTTGCCGGTGCCCCCTTCTCACTAAGCCGATTCCTTCGCCTCATCCTTGTAGGTGAATTCGGGCTCTGCGCCCTGGGTGACGCAGTCTGCGGTGATGTGCACGGCGGAAATATCTTCTCTGTCTGGCAGCTCAAACATCACTGGAACGAGCAGTTCTTCCAGGATCGCGCGCAGGCCGCGCGCGCCGGTTTTGCGCTCGAGGGCGAGCTCAGCGATAGCATCCAGCGCCCCGTCATCCATGTGCAGCTCGCAGTCATCCATCTCAAATAGGCGGCTGTACTGCTTGAGCAGCGAGTTCTTGGGCTCAGTGAGCACCTTGACCAGGGCCTCGCGGTCCAAGTTATCCACCGTCGCCACCACGGGCAGGCGGCCGATAAATTCTGGGATCAAGCCGAACTTCACGAGGTCTTCCGGGCGCACCTGGGAGAATAGGTCCACCTTTTCCCGCTCGTCTTCGGTGCCCAGCTTCGCGCCAAAGCCAACGCCCTTCTTGCCCACGCGATCCGCGATCACCTGGTCGAGGCCTGCAAACGCGCCGGCGACGATGAAGAGGATATTGGAGGTATCTAGCTGGATAAATTCCTGGTTGGGGTGCTTGCGCCCGCCCTGCGGCGGGATGGCGGCCACGGTTCCCTCCAGGATCTTCAGCAGCGCCTGCTGCACGCCCTCGCCGGAGACATCGCGGGTAATGGAGGGGTTTTCAGATTTGCGGGAAATCTTATCCACCTCGTCGACGTAGATGATGCCGCGCTGGGCGCGCTCCACGTCAAAGTCCGCTGCCTGCAGCAGCTTCAAGAGGATATTTTCTACGTCTTCGCCCACATAACCGGCCTCCGTCAGGCTGGTGGCATCCGCGATGGCGAAAGGCACATCCAGCAGGCGCGCCAAGGTCTGCGCCAGGTAGGTCTTACCGGAACCGGTGGGCCCCAGCATCAAAATATTGGACTTAGAAATCTCTACCTCTTCGCCTTCGGCCTTCTTCCGGCGCGCATCTAGCGCGGCGGATTCTTCGGCCTTAATGCGCTTGTAGTGGTTATACACCGCTACCGACAGCACGCGCTTGGCCTTGTCCTGGCCAATGACGTACTTATCCAAAAAGGAAGAAATCTGCGAAGGCTTGGGCAGGCGCACCTCCGCCTCGGAAGACTCCTCGGCCTGCTCGTGGCCGAGCTCTTCTTCAATAATCTCATTGCAGAGCTCGATGCACTCATCGCAGATGTAGACCCCGCCACCGGCGATAAGCTTTTTCACCTGCTTTTGGCTCTTTCCGCAGAAGGAACACTTCAGGAGATCAGCGCTTTCTTGCATACGTGCCATTCAGTACTTTCACACTCGCTCTTTTTTACCGCTTTTAAAGGTGGGTAGGAAGGCTCGCTCACTTCCGTCCCCGCGGTTGGTTGTTCAAAAATCTACCTTAGTAAATCAACCCGACACGGCTCCTATTCATTCCCTCCGCGTGGCGAAATTCGCAGATCTTTATCCGCCCACATCACTAAACTTGAGATTGGATCCTCTACTTCCTCCACCACCGCCGAAGGAGCCATTTCATGTTTGACCTCACCAACCGTACCGCGATTGTCACGGGCGGGGCTGCGGGCATCGGCAAGGGCATCGTTGCCTCCTTGCGCGAAGCCGGCGCCAGCGTCGTCATTGCCGATATTGATACCGATAAGGCCGAAGCCACCGCCGCAGAGCTCGGTGCCACCGCCTACCCCGTCGATGTCACCGATAGGGCCTCCATTAAAGAACTGTTTGCCAAGGTCCACGCCGCGCACGGGGCAATCGACATCGTCTGTTCCAATGCCGGGGTCTTTCCCAACTGCCCGCTGGAAGAGATGACCGATAAACAGTGGGAGACCATGTTTGACATCAATACCCACGGCACGTTCAAGGTCGTGCAAGAAGCCCTGCCGTATATGAAGGAGCGCGGCTACGGGCGCATCGTCATCACTACCTCCATTACTGGCTCGCACACCGGCTTTCCCGGCTGGGCACATTACGGCGCCTCCAAGGCGGCCCAACAGGGCTTTATCCGCTCCGCTGCCCTAGAAATCGCCCGCGATGGCATCACCATCAATGGCGTTTTGCCCGGAAATATCCTCACCGAAGGCCTCGAAGCGCAGGGCCAGGACTACCTCGATGAAATGACGCGCTCCATCCCGCTGCACCGGCTTGGCAGCCCCCGCGATATTGGCAATGCCGCGGCCTTCCTCGCCTCCACCGAGGCCGGATATATCACCGGCCAAACGCTCATTATTGATGGCGGCCAGCTCCTGCCCGAAACCCCGGAGGCCATCCTGCCGCCGCGCTAGCGCTTGCCGATGCCCCCCGGATTCTAAGGATCGTGGAAACACCTGACCTTGATTGGTGGTGTTTGTGGTGTCGAGTCGTTGGGATCCTTCGCCGGATGTGGTGGAGCAGCTGTGTTGCTTGGTTTCAGGCGGTCGTAGTGTTCGTAGTGCGGCGTTGGAACTGGGGCTTAGCTTGAGTGTTGCGTATCGGCTGGCTCGTGAGTATCAACTTCCTGTGCGCGTTCAGAAGTCGACTTCTGCTTCGGTTACAGAAAGCATTGAAGCGCTATGGAAGCAGGGTATGAAGCCGTCAGATATTTCAACGCGGCTTAATGTAGGAACCAGCGTTGTGTACCGCATTGGTATTGAGCTTGGCTTATGGCAGCGCAATCCGCATGGCCGTCGGGCTAGTGCCACGTCGCGTCGGTGCGAGTATTTGATGCTGCGTTCTGGTGCGATGAGCCGAAAAGACGCAGCAAAAGCCGTCGGTATTAATCCGCGCGAGGCTTTGGACATCGATAAAGGAGTAACCAAGCTCAATGGTGTCGGGCGTGTGCCGTTTGTTCCCGATGGGCCAGACACTGAGCTTTATAAAAGACTTATGCAGGTTTTGCCTTATGTTGACGGCCGTCAAGCAGTGCCCGTCGAAGTTATCCCACAGCACGCGATAGACAAACGCATTAGTCCTCGATATTTATCCGTCGAGGAACGTGAACGAGAGTGTCTAATGGTTTGTGTGTAGGTTCCCAACCTGCATAAGGAGATAAGCCAGAATGACTACTGTGGCACGACGAGATCCGGCTGATAAGGCCAAGATTGATGCGATTGAAAAGAAGCTTCTTGCTAACCCTGATATCGCGAAACTGATTGATGACCTAGGCACGTCCACCACGGATGCCAACGACCTGGTTCGGGGCATGTTGCAAGCCTCGATCACTAGGGGTTTGAATGCTGAGATGGATGCCCACCTTGGCTACGAGTCTGGCGACAGGAGTGCTAAAGCTGCTGCTGAGACAGACAATCACCGTAACGGGTCGTATCCAAAGACCGTGGATTCTAACTACGGGCCAGTGACCGTTGATGTGCCTAGGGATCGGGCTGGAACATTCTTGCCGGCTATGGTCCCTAAAGGCTCAAGGAGATTGACTGATGTTGATGACATGATCGTCAGCTTGTATGCCGGCGGGATGACGATTAGGGATATCCAGCACCATATGGCAACTGCGATGCGTGTCGATATTTCCCATGAGACGATCTCCGCAGTCACCGACGCCGTCCTCGACGAGGTCATGGTCTGGCAAAACCGCCAGTTAGACGAATTCTACCCCGTAGTGTTTCTCGATGCGCTGCGCATTAAAGTCCGCGACGGTGGCCGAGTAGTCAACAAGTCCGCGTACATGGCAATTGGTGTGGATCTTGACGGTATTAAGCACATTTTGGGGTTGTGGATAGCCAAAGAAGAAGGCGCTTCATTTTGGGTGCAGGTATGTGCCAATCTTTCTAACCGTGGGGTCAAGGAAGTCTTTATCGTCTGCTGTGACGGGCTTAAAGGCCTGCCAGAAGCAGTAGAGGCAACCTGGCCGAACTCTATGGTGCAAACCTGTATCGTGCACCTGATTCGCGCAGCTAACCGATGGGTAGCCTACGGGGATCGCCGGGGTGTATCGGCCGCGTTAAAAAAGATTTACACCGCTGCAGACGAATCCACAGCTCAGGCTGCTTTAGACGAATTTGAAGCCTCTGAATTAGGAGAAAAGTATCCCCACTCAGTCAAGGTCTGGCAGGATGCATGGGATAGATTCGTGCCATTTTTGCAGTTCCCGCCAGCAGCCAGGAAGGTAATCTATACGACGAATTCGATTGAATCATTCAACAATGAACTGCGTAAAGCTACCCGCAACAGGGTGCAGTTCACCAACGATGAATCAGCGCTGAAAACGCTGTGGTTGATGATCTGCAATATTGAAGACAGACGAGCTGCCAAGAGGGCGAAGCAAGGTAAACGGGCCTCAGCTACAGCCAGCAGACTCATGGAAGGAGCCCGAGTTTCCGGCTGGAAACAAGCCATCAACCAAATGGCCGTGGCCTTTCCCGACCGCTTCGACAAGTACCTATAAACCTAACCCCACACACAAACAACTTGGGGTTGCCCGCAAATCGTGGACACGTAGTTAAGCTGCTTAGGGGTTAAGCAGCGGCCTTCTTATTACCATTTTGATCAGCGAGCTGGGCTTCGAAATCGACGGGGCTTACCATCCCGATGGACGAGTGGCGACGGCGCCGGTTGTAGACAATCTCAATCCAGCGAGCCACCGCCTTCCGGGCTTCGTTGCGGGTTCGCCATTCCTTCCGATCGTAAAATTCGGTCTTCAATGTCGACCAGAACGACTCGGCCATCGCATTGTCAAAGCAGACACCAGTACGGCCGACCGATTGTGCAATCCCTAGTTCTTGACAGACCTGCCACAGCTGTTCGCTGGTGAACTGGGTACCACGATCGGCGTGGAAGACCACGCCGTCGGGTACTTCACCACGCAGGGTGTAAGCCATGCGCAGTGCACGTTCAACTAGGTAAGAATCCTGCACACTATCCATGGACCAGCCTAGGACTCGGCGGGAGTGTCCATCGCGGATAACGCATAGGTACAGCCAGCCCTCACTCGTGCGTAGATAGGTAATATCCGACATCCACACTCGATTAAGCTGCCCTTGATCAAATAGGCGTTTCACCAGGTCTGGAAGCGTGGACCTCCGCTTGGATTGAATCGTCGTTACGGGAACAAACGCCCTGGGTGAGATGCCCTCAATCCCCATCATCCGCATGCGCTTGGCCACGGTTTTACGATTCACATAGACCCCACCCTCGGCGAGTTCTGCAGTAATCCGTGGGGCACCGTAGACTTCGTCAGAATCTTCCCAGATGTCATGAATTTTCCTGTCTAACTGGTCGAGGAATCTCTGACGCTGATTTTCACCACGAAGCCGTACTGCTTGAGCCTTGTGCCATTTATAGTAGCCAGAACGAGAAACCTCTAATAACCTGCTCATTCTTTTTATGCTGTAGTTCGCCTTGCTCTGGCTGCATTAGCTCAAATTTTTCCGATCACGTTGCCTCAAAGCGAAGAAGGCGGTGGCTTTTGACAAGAACTCATTATCCATCTTGGCCTCAGCTAACTCACGACGCAAGCGAGCGTTTTCGGCTCGTATATCGGCATCACTGCGGCCATCTACCGAGCCTTGGCGTTCCCGCTCAAGTTTGACCCACCTGCCTAAAATCGTGGCCGATACGCCAATTTCCTTAGCCACATGAGCGATTGGGCGCCCAGACTCAATGACCAGTCTGGCGGCCTCCTGCCGGTACTCCGGGGTGTACTTCTTCCTTGACGAACTCACAATGAACATCCTCTCCTACGGACACAAGATCCGCACTAATCGGGTGTCCACTAAACGAGGGTAACCTCACAACTTGACACGCTCACGTGAACTTATCGCCGACTTGAACCGTCAAGGCCTAGGCGTGCGTGCTATTGCCCGGCATTTGGGTCGCTCACCGGGAACAATAAGCAAGGAAATGACACGCAACCGTGACGAATTTGGGTTGTATCTGCCGCATGCAGCTCATCGGAAGTCCGTGCTGCGCAGATTCCGGCCTAAGCCACGCAAACTGGACACACATGCAGCATTGCGTGATGCGGTGTGGGCGATGTTGAAGAAGCGATATTCACCGGTGCAGATTTCCCGAAGGTTGCGTCTAAACTTCCCTGACGATGACACTATGAGGGTGTGTCCTGAAACTATCTATATGTCGTTGTTCTTCCAAGCTAAAGGCGAGTTGAAGAAAGAAATCGCCGCATGTCTGCGCCAAGGCCGTGCTGTGAGAAAGCCACGCAACCAGCGTATTGCCCGCCAGAGATTTAGCGACCCCATGGTGATGATTTCCGAACGACCAGCAACGGTTAACGACCGCGCTGTTCCAGGACATTGGGAAGGCGACCTCATTTTGGGCAAGGGAAACAAATCAGCTATCGGCACGCTTGTAGAACGCAGCACCAGATACGTCATGCTGCTGCATCTGCCCAACGGGCATGGTGCTGTAGAAGTGCGCAACGCGCTCGTCGAGACTATCCAACAGCTACCAGCACACCTGCGTGGTTCGCTGACGTGGGATCAAGGAAGTGAAATGGCCGGCCATAAATCATTTACCATTGCCACCGAGTGTCCGGTGTACTTCTGTGATCCAGGATCACCCTGGCAGCGAGGAAGTAACGAAAACACCAACGGACTTCTGCGCCAGTATTTCCCCAAAGGCACTGACCTATCCGTCCACACCAAAGAAGACCTCGAGTTCGTTGCCATGCAACTCAACGACAGACCACGCGCAACCCTAGGCTTCGCCAAACCAGCCGAAAAAATGGCCGAACTGCTAAACTATGCCACCGAAATCTAAAATCGTGTTTCCACGACCACTAGAATCCGCCCCCAGCCCTATAACGCAGATAACCCCGCCGACACCGAGGATGGTGCCTGGCGGGGTTATCTAGTGCGGCTTTTATTGCAGCCAGCCGAATTCGAGCAAGAATGCCTCGACATCGAGCATTTCCAACTCATCTGGCGCGTGGCCGGCAACGAATGCGAAGGACTCAGCGACGTCCTTGGTCGTCGCGGGGGTCAGCCCCGCGTCAACGAGATTTTCCGCTACGCGGGCAGAAACCGGCGTCTGCGACACCGTATCCAAACCCGTACCCGTGGTGGAGTCCTTGAACATATCGCTAATGCCACCAAAGAAGGTCCGCATCGTGTTCATCTCTCTCACCTCTCAATGTTGCACTGTTGATAGGGTTGAATATACTTGGTACTTACCCACTAAGCAACCCCTAAGCCACTTAAAGTTAACCTTTTGTTAACTTTAAGTGGCTGTGAGGCGTATTACATGGTCACGGGCTCGTTCCCTCGGCCCGCGGGTGACTCTTAAAGGTCGCCGAACGGGGCGAAGCCGAAGTAATGGTTCAGGGTATCGCGCGCAATCCACGCGATTGCCACCACAATGATGGCACCTAGTACGGCATAAACGGTCCAACCCAGCACCTTCATTTGCCGGCTCGCGGGAGTATCTCCTACCACCACGCCGTTATCATCCCGAATGGGATCGCCCGTCATGGAACGCATGCCCAGGGCGAAGAGCAAGGGAATGCCGGCGCCGAAGACGAGGGCCAATCCAGCGACGCGAAGAATAGATTCGAAGATTTCTGCAGCAGTCATGTTCTAGCGCTCCTCGTTCGGAGTAGATGAGGTGGGGTTCGTGCTCCCGTCGACGGCCGCTACCGGGGTCATACCCCCTGCGGCTGCGACGGACTCTTTCGCGCCAACGCGTGGCTCCAAGGAGGAATCCACGGACTCAGCGTTGTCATCCCAGTCATTATTGACGTTGGAGGCATCGACCGGGTTCATGCGGGAGCGGATAACGATGAGCGCGGTCATGGCCAGGAGCAGGACGAAGTCCACGATGGCACCGGTAGCTACCGTCGTGACAGAGGAAACGCCGTGCGCCAGCCACCACGATGCGAAGCCAACGAAAGCAGCACAGGGCAGCGTAATGAGCCAAGCAGCCACCATGCGCATCGCCACGCCCCAGCGAACTTCCGCGCCGCGGCGGCCCAAACCGGTACCAAGGATGGAACCGGTGGATACGTGAGTCGTAGAAAGCGCCATGCCGCCGGTAGCGGAGGTCAAGATGATGGCCGCAGACGTTGCCTCGGCTGCCATACCTTGCGGGGATTCGATCTCCACGAGCCCCTTGCCCAAGGTGCGGATAACGCGCCAGCCGCCAGACAGCGTACCGGCCGCAATGGCAATCGCACAGGCAACAATGACCCAGGTGGGAATGCGGGCATCGGCAACCGCATGGCCTGAGGCCACGAGGGCGAGGAAGATAACGCCCATGGTCTTCTGAGCGTCGCCGGCACCGTGCGCCAGCGATACCAAGCAAGCGGTCACAATCTGGCCGTGGCGGAAGTGCTCGTTCTTTTCCTTATTTGGAATGGTGTTGGTTACCCAATACACGAGGAAGGTGGCGCAGGCAGATACCAAGGCGGCGATAATCGGGGAGGCCACAGCCGGAATGATGATCTTGGCCATGATGGAGGTCCACTCCACTCCCCCAGTGCCCATGGCTGCGAAACCGGCGCCGATAAGGCCACCGAAAAGGGCGTGGGAAGAGCTGGACGGCAGTCCGAGCAACCAAGTGAACAGGTTCCAGAGAATACCGCCGATAAGGCCGGTAAAGACCACCATCAAAAGGGCCTGACCATCGGAATCAGCGGCTGCGCCCGACAGGTCATAAGAATCGAGGTTGACGATGCCCTTAGCCACCGTTGCCGCGACATTCACGGACAGGAATGCGCCGACGAGGTTGAGCGCGGCAGAAATCGCTACCGCGGTAAATGGCTTCAGCGCGCCGGTGGCAATGGAGGTTGCCATCGCATTGGCGGTGTCGTGAAAACCATTGGTGAAGTCGAAGGCTAGGGCGGTAACCACCACAATGCCCAAGATAATCAAAGTCGCTGTCACAGCATTGGCCCCTTGTAAGCAATCAACAAATGACGAGAAAGTGCATTTGCGACGCCGTTATTCGTCGCGCACCAAGAGCAGCGTACCCCGCAATAATAAGGCGAGCCAATAGCGTTTCTAAGAAGTAAACTGCACTTTGCCTAGTGTTAACCTTCCGCGCGCAGCTTGGCACCAGCCCCATACCGAAAATCCGCGTTCTACCAGTATTTTTTCAAAAATCTAATCTATCTTCAGCCTTTAATACCGTGGTATAAAACACTAAGAGAGGTGCGCCGGCTTAACGCCAACGCACCTCTCAAAATATAGGGTGTTTACTTCCCGTGTTAACGGAAGGTAGCGAACTTCTTGACCACCCAGCGGCTCAGCACGAGCAGGACGATGCCCAGCGCGATGGAAGCGACACCCAGGGAAATGAAGAAGGTGTTTTCCGCAGCCGCATCCTCTGGGTTGTAGAAGCTAGCCAGCGAGCCGGCAAGCGCGGTACCCATGGCCACGGCCATCATCCACACGGCCATCATGCGCGATGGGAATGCCTCTGGAGCCACCTTGGTGGCCAGCGAGTTGCCCACCGGGGACAGCATGAGCTCACCCATGGTGAACAGGAAGAGGATCCAGATAATGACATACATTGGCGTGGAGTTTGCGCCCGAACCGGAGAACGGCAGGAAGAAGAAGAGCGAGACACCGATGATGATATTGGCCACGCCGAACTTCACCGGAGTGGACCACTGACGGTCACCGAGCTTCGTCCACATCGCTGCGAAGATTGCGGAGAAGATAACGATGAAAATCGGGTTAATGGACTGCACCAGTGACGGCGGGATCTCGAGGCCGAAGATGTGGCGGTCCAAGCGCACATCGGCGTAAATGGTCATCACGGTAAATTGCTGCTGGAAGATACCGAAGAACAGCACACCGGAGATGAACATCGGGATAAAGCCCAAGAGGCGGTTCTTTTCTTTCCGGGTCACCAAATCAGAGGTGTACATCTGAATCCAGAAGTACACGGCGGCGATAAGGGCAACGGCGGTAACGATATTGGACAGCCACTCCACCTTGATGATTCCAGTACCCAGGCCAATGACCATGACGAGGATGACGACGACGATCGCACCAAGACCCATCATGCGCTGCTTGGAGTCCGCCGGGTTCGGGATTTCGTGGCCGGCATCCTTAATGGTGGTCTTACGCATGATGGTGTACTGGATAAGGCCCAAGGCCATACCGACGGCAGCGATACCGAAGCCCCAGTGGAAGCCCTTCCAGCCCCACATTGCGGTGGTAAGAAGCGGACCAAAAAGGGCACCGATATTAACGCCCATGTAGAAGATGGAGAAGCCGCCGTCACGGCGAGGATCGTCGCGGCTATACAGCGAGCCCAGCACCACCGACGCGGTGGTCTTCACGCCACCGGAACCAACGGCGATGAGGATAAGGCCGATAGCCAGGCCGGTTACGGCGGGGATGAAAGCCAAGACGAGGTGTCCGGCCATCACCATGATCGCGGAGTAGAACAGGGTGCGCTCCGCACCGAGGATGCGGTCTGCTACCAAGGATGCCAACAGGCAGGCCATGTAGACCAAGCCGCCGTACGCGCCGACGATCGATGTTGCATCGCCGCGGTCGAGGCCGAGGCCACCATCGGTCGTGGCGTAGTACATGTACAGCAGCACGATGGACTGCATGCCGTAGAAGCTGAATCGCTCCCACATCTCCACGCCGAACAGGTTAGCCAGCCCCCACGGGTGACCGAAGAATGTGCGCTCCCCGCTCGAAGCAGCGGGTGCGGAGGTCTGCTCCTCCGCCTCTGGATCCTTATTTGTCATAGCATAATACGACCACTCAGAGGTCTAATTCACAAATCGGGCATTATACGTGAAACATCGCACTGAAAAATCTGCCTAACGACCTGCAGATATTTCTCTGAAAGATTCACCCCATTTGGGGTAGCCGCTCGCGCACTACCACTCCCCTGCTACGCCCCTCATAGGCATATATCGAGCGCACTCATATGCACATAATAAAACCCTGCGAGGGCTCCTCTCGAAGCGGCCTCGCAGGGTGTTAGCTGATGGAGTTAGCCCACCAGCACCGTATTAAGAATTGAGTTTGCGGTACTCAAAGACGGTATCGATGATTCCGTATTCCACGGCGTCTTCCGCGGTGAGGATCTTATCGCGGTCGGTGTCGATGCGGATTTGCTCGGCAGTACGGCCGGTGTGCTCCGCCAGGGTATTTTCCATCAAGGTGCGCATACGCTCGATCTCTGCGGCCTGGATCTCCAAGTCCGAGACCTGGCCCTGGGTGCCCTGGGTTGCAGGCTGGTGGATCAATACGCGGGAGTTCGGCAACGCCGCGCGCTTGCCCGGAGCACCAGCGGCCAACAGCACTGCGGCAGCAGAAGCCGCCTGGCCCAGGCACACGGTCTGCACATCGGGGCGCACATAGCGCATGGTGTCATAAATTGCCATCAAGGCAGTAAAGGAGCCACCGGGCGAGTTGATGTACATGGTGATGTCACGGTCCGGATCCTGGCTTTCAAGAACCAGCAGCTGGGCCATGATGTCATTGGCAGAGGTGTCATCAACCTGGGTGCCCAAGAAGATGATGCGCTCTTCAAAAAGCTTGGAGTACGGGTTGGTTTCCTTCGTCCCCTGAGCGGACTGCTCAATAAAGGAAGGCAGTACGTAACGGGAACTTGGCATCTGCGACTTGTTCATAGTGTTTTCTCCTTATTCCCTAGTTGCTCAGTGGGCCGTTCACGGACTCGATAACGTGGTCAACAATGCCGTATTCCTTGGCTTGCTGCGCCGTCATCCAGCGATCGCGGTCAGAGTCCTTGGTGATCTGCTCGAAGGTTTGGCCGGTGTGCTCTGCAATGAGCTCGGCCATCTCGCGCTTGGTCTGGGCGAACTGCTCCGCCTGGATGGCGATGTCTGCAGCGGTACCGCCCACACCAGCGGAAGGCTGGTGCATCATGATGCGAGCGTGCGGCAGCGCATAGCGCTTGCCCTTCGTGCCACCGGAGAGCAGGAACTGGCCCATGGAAGCGGCCAAGCCCATGCCGTAGGTGGAGATATCGCACGGCGAGTACTTCATCGTGTCATAAATGGCCATACCCGCGGTCACCGAGCCACCCGGGGAGTTGATGTAGAGCGAAATATCGCGCGTGGGATCCTCTGCGGAAAGCAACAGGATCTGTGCGCACAGCTTATTGGCAATTTCATCGTCTACCTGGGTGCCCAAAAAGATAATGCGCTCGTGCAACAGGCGCTCGTAGACGCTGTCACCCAAGTTCAGGCCGGAGCCTGCTGGGGTGGTCATCTGAAGCTGGTCAGATTTCTTAGACATTCGAAAAGTCTCCTTGAGGACGGTTAATCTCTAATGCCACCACACTACTTAATGTGGCGATAATTGTGGGGTCTGTTCGCTATCAGCGTTTGCACCCATTGTGTAGGTGCTTTCTACCCAGCGATGAGAAAAGCCCAGCCGGACTTCCTCGCCGGTGCGAGGAGCCAAGCTGGGCTTTAAGGAGAAGATTTACTCCGCGTCGGTAGCTTCGTTTTCGTCTTCTTCTACCTCACCGAAGTACTGCTCAACGTCCACGTCGTTGCCTTCTTCGTCCTTAACGGTAGTCCGGCAAATGGCGGCAGCCAGTGCCTTGCCGCGGCGTACGTCAGAGAACAGGTTGGCAATCTGGCCGTTGGACTGCAGCTGCTGGATGAACTGGTTCGGGTCCATGCCGTAGGACTGCGCGGTGAACAGGATGTGGTCCGAGAGCTCCTGCTGGGAAACTTCCGGCTCTTCCTTTTCTGCCACGGCATCCAAGAAGATCTGCGTGCGCACGGACTCTTCGGCCTGCTCGCGGGTCTGCTGATCAAACTCTTCGCGGGAGGTGCCCTGTGCCTCGAGCAGCTGTGCCAGTGCCTTCTCATCGTGTGCGAGCTGGCCCAGGATCTGGTGCAGCTGGGCGTGAGCCTGCTCGTCGACTACGGACTGGGGCAGCTCAAAGTCGACATCGGCAAGCGCAGCCTTCAGAACCTCATCGCGGATCTGGCCGGCCTGCTCAGCCTTCTTGGACTCCTCGACCTCGGTCTTGGTGGCTTCGCGCAGCTCCTCGATGGTGTCGTACTCGGAGGCCATCTGGGCGAACTCATCGTCCATGTCCGGCAGCTTGCGCTCCTTGGTCTGCTGCACGTGGACCTTGAAGGTAGCCTCTTCGTCCTTGTGCTCGCCGGACTGGATGGTGGAGGTGAACTCGTTATCCTCGCCGGTCTTCATGCCGCGCAGTGCGGTGTCCAGACCCTTGATGAGGTTGTCATCACCAATGGAGTAAGACAGGCCCTCGGTGGAAGCCTCCTCGATCTTCTCACCGTCAACCTCTGCGGTGATGTCGATGATGGCGTAGTCACCGGTCTTCATCTTGCGCTTGGTGTCCTTCAGTTCACCGAAGCGTTCTGCAAGATCCTCGAGGGCCTTGTCCACGTCTTCCTCGCCGGCCTTGATGGCTGGGACGGTGATGGAGATTTCGGAGAAGTCCGGAACCTCGAACTCAGGGCGGACGTCAACTTCGGCGGTGAACTCGACGAAGTCCTTGTCCTCGATCTTGGAAATATCTACGTCCGGCTGGCCGATGACCTTCAGGTCCTCGGACTGAACGGCCTGCTCGTAGCGGGAAGGCAGCATGTCATTGACGACCTGCTCCAGAATCGGGCCGCGGCCGAAGCGAGCGTCGATCAGCTGGCGCGGGGCCTTGCCCTTACGGAAACCTGGAATAGAAACCTGCTGCGCGATTGCCGCGTAAGCTTGATCGATTTCCTGGTCTAGCTCCCCAAACGGAACGTTGACGGTGAGCTTAACGCGGGTATCGCTCAGCTTGTCTACGGTGGTCTTCACGAGTGAATCTCCCTGGCTTCATTGTTTTTCTACGTACATAAAAATTAAAGGGGGTCTGAAAAACCTTATTAGGGCATTTTCAGACCCCCATACGTCGGGGCGACAGGATTTGAACCTGCGACCCCCTGCTCCCAAAGCAGGTGCGCTACCAAACTGCGCCACGCCCCGTATGTAGGCCACCAAGTTGCCTTGGCTGCGTTGCATGCCTGAGACAGTTTAGCGTGTTGGTTTTAAATCTCCTAAATCAACCCCCTGTTAAGAGGGTATCCGCAGGTCAACGGGACGATTTCCCGAGGCTTGGCTTAGAAATCAAAGTCAAACATGCCATCAAAGAATCCGCCGCCATCACCATCAGATAATCCGTCGAAGAAGCCGCCACCGTCACCGGCGTCTCCCCCTCCGGCATCGCCGCCCATATCGCCGGCGTCCCCGGCATCTCCGCCGCCGTCGGCTCCGTCCATTCCTTCGCCGCCCTCGGCGCCGCCCCAGTCGCCGTTTTCTGCGGCGGCTGCGGAATAGCCCACGCCGGACATGCCGGCAAACATGGCGTTAAACATCATGGAATAACCCATCATCCACACGCCCGTTTGCAGGGCATCCGCCCACCAAGGGCGGGAGTACCAACCGGCCGGAACGGGGCGCCCAGCCACGGTTCCGCCGGGGTAATAGTTCGGGGTTTCCTCGGAGGCGTAGGGGGACGCAGTCAGCTGCTCGCCATTCGCATCCACCGTGCGCTTCTCGGTAACCTTGCCCGCGGCGCGCTGGCCTTCCAGCGGCGGCAATTCCGGCCCCGGATTCATATCCATAATCTCGCGGGCAGCATTGACGTAATGCATGCCCTCAAGCGCCGATTCACGGGCCAAGTTGGCCTGCTTGACCGTAGTGGCCCGCGAAATAGCGGAGTTGGCTGCGGTAAAGCGCTCCGATGCGTCCGCCATTGCCTGCTGCGAGGCGGTATCCGTACCGGAAATCTGCATAACCTGGCCGCCCAGGCGCTCAATCCACCGACGCGCATCCGCCTGGGCATCCGCTAACTGCTGCGCCTCTCGCTCCTCCCGGCTCTTTTTTGAGCTGCGCGAGGATAGGTACCACGCGCCGCCACCGAGTACGACTACAAGAAGTAGGAGTTCCACAACAATCATCGCTTTCTTTACTGGAATTGGTCCTACCTATTTTAACGGCCTACCCACTGCGCGTGTTCCCTATTTTCGTTTTGGGGCGCTCATGCGCTAAAGTAGCCGACAGCGTTCAAGGTAACGCTGTGGGAATGTCGTATAGTGGCTAATACCTCAGCCTTCCAAGCTGAAGACGCGGGTTCGATTCCCGTCATTCCCTCGCTTTAACCCACCGTATGGTGGGTTTTCCATATCTGCAGCTAGGCTCCTGCTTGCCGATGCCCATCTCCCGCCAAGCGCAGCTATAAATACATCACATTGGGGCGGTGGCCAGAAAAGCGTAATCTGGTGTCCATGACCGTACCTAATATTACTTTGAACGATGGAAATACAATCCCCCAGCTGGGCTTTGGTGTCTTCCAAATGGACCCGGAAAAGACCGAGGAATACGTAGCCGAAGCGCTGCGCGTGGGCTACCGCCACATCGATACCGCGGCCATTTACGGCAATGAGGAGGGCGTGGGCAAGTCCATCGCCAACTCCGGCATCCCGCGCGAGGAACTTTTCATTACCACCAAGCTGTGGAATGACCGCCACACCGATGCCGCTGCCGCACTGGATGAATCCCTGCAGAAGCTGGGCCTTGACTACGTAGACCTGTACCTCATTCACTGGCCTACCCCGGCCAAGGGCACGTACGTGGAGGCTTGGAAGCAGCTCATTGAACTGCGCAAAGAGGGCAAGGCGAAGTCCATTGGCGTATCCAACTTTGAGCCAGAGCACTTAGATCAGCTGGAGGTGCACACGGACGTCGTCCCCGCGATTAACCAGGTGGAGCTGCACCCTTACCTGCAGCGGTGGCGCGAACTGGACGCTGGCCGCGCGCACGGCATCGCCATCGAGGCTTGGGGCCCGCTGGGTCAGGGCAAGAGCGATATCTTGGAGGCACCAGAGGTTACTGAAGCCGCCGAGGCGCACGGTGTTTCCCCAGCCCAGGCCATCATCCGCTGGCACCTGCAAAATGGGGTCATCCTCTTCCCTAAGTCCTCGACGCCATCGCGCATTGCAGAAAACTTCGATGTCTTCGGCTTCGAGCTCACGGAAGCAGAGATGGCCGCCATTACCTCTTTGGAGGAAGGCGAAGACGGCCGCGGTGGACATCACCCCAATGATATGAACGACGCCTAATGCGTTTGGTGTAACCACCATATAAAACGCCGCGTGGCCCAAAGGCCCGCGGCGTTCATTTATGTTTATTCAAGGAACCTGGCGGCTTTAGCGCGGGTCCTTGGGCAGCTCGGGTGGGATATTGGTGCGCTCGTATTCTGCGAGGATATCGATGCGGCGCTGGTGACGGTCGGCGCGGGACCATTCTTGATCCAAGAAGGCATCCACAATTTCTAGGGCCTCTTCTTGCGAGTGCATGCGCCCGCCGATGCCGATGAGCTGCGCATTATTGTGCTCGCGGGCCAGGCGCGCGGTCTCCGGCGACCATGCCAGCGCGCAGCGCGCGCCCTTGACCTTATTGGCAGCAATCTGCTCGCCATTTCCGGATCCGCCCAGCACGATTCCCAGGGAACCTGGATCGTTGACGGTACATAGGGCCGCTTCGATGCAGAATGCGGGGTAGTCATCCTCGGCGTCATAGGTATGAGCGCCGCAGTCGATAACGTCATGGCCTTGTTTGGTGAGGTGTTCAGAAATCAGGTTTTTGGTCTCAAAACCTGCGTGGTCAGCTCCAAGATATACGCGCATAACCCCCACAATACCGGCACCTTCACCTTCTAGGCACCACTTTGCACAACCTATTTCGCTCATAACCCGGCGCTGTTAAGCTAAAGCGCAGATTACGTGCTGCAACGAAAGGCGATAAAAATGAGCCCTCGCGTCCTCGCCCTCTACGGCAGCGTCCTTGCTATCGCGGTGCTGTTATTTGCGGCAAATATTTTCTTAACCGATAAGAACTACCTCGTGCCGCTTATTCATTCCGTACTTTTCACACTCGCCCACCTTGTTCTGGGGCTGTGGTGGCTGAACCAGAGGGCGATAAAGAAAAATCACCTCGGCGGTTTAGCCGCGGTGATTGGGGTTTTATCCCTGCTCACTGCGGCCTCATGGGCGACGTGGGTGGCCGCCGCTTGGTCAGAATTTCAAGCGCAAACGGCCCTGCCCATCATCAATATCGCCGGGGTACCGGCGTTTTTACTCACGCCGGTCATCGCGGTGTGCTGCCTAGCCGCCGCGGTACGCCGCAGGCAAGGCCAGCAGCGCTTATAACTAGTCCTCTTCTACCTGCGGCATCTCCGTGCGGGAGCGCTTGAGCTCGAAGAAGTAAGGGAACTGGGCTAGGCGCACGGAGGCATCGAAAAGCTCACCAGCTTCCTCACCCTTGGGAACGCGGGTAATAACCGGGCCGAAGAAGGCGGTATCGCCCAGCTTAATAACCGGGGTGCCTACCTCATCGCCCACGGAAGAAATGCCGTTGTGGTGGTACTCGCGCAGCTTCTCATCGTATTCCTCAGTGTGGGCGACCTCCGCAAAGTCTGCGGGGAGGCCAACCTGCTCTAATGCCTGGGCGATGATCTCGTCATAGCCGCCATCGCCCTTCTTACCGCCATTGCCCTTGGCGTGAATCAGGGTGCCCATGGCGGTATAGAGCTCATCTACCTTTTCTGGCTGCTCGGACTTCACCTTGGCAAATACGCGGGCAGGACCCCAGTTGGCCTCCATCATTTCCATGTATTCGGGATCGAGATCGCGGCCATCATTAAGCACCGACAGGGACATCGGCTCGAATTCCACCGTAATATCGCGGACCTTTTCTACCTCTTTGATCCAGCGGGACGTTGCCCATGCAAACGGGCAGGAAGCGTCGAACCAAAACTTAACTGGGGTAGTCATTATTCCTCCTTGAAATAAGTGCAGTTTGCCCCACCACTGTAAACGCGCTGCTAACCTTGATGCATCACTATTTTCGTTAGCAAAGGAGAATCTAGGCAATGACCTCTGTAAACCTCACGTGGGAGGAAGCAAAAAATCGCTCCCAGATGCTCAAGGTTGACCACTACGATGTCGCTTTAGACCTTAAGCATTCCGATACCCACTTCCTGTCCACCACCACGGTGCGCTTTAGCACCCAGGATGCCGGTTCTACCTTCATCGATCTGCGCGCGGACAAGCTGCACGAGGTACGCCTGAACGGAAACCCGCTGCCCACGCAGTCCTATGACCCCACCTACGGTATTCCCCTCTCCGAGCTGCAGGTAGCGGACTACACGCTCGAGGTCACCGCGGAAATCCCCTTCTCCCGTACCGGCGAGGGCCTGCACCGCTTCGTGGATCCCGCCGATAACGAGGTCTACCTCTACACCCAGTTTGAAACTGCCGATGCCAAGCGCGTCTTTGCCTGCTTCGACCAGCCGGATCTGAAGGCCACCTACTCCCTGCACTTTAAGGCCCCAGAGGAGTGGACCATTATCACCAATGGCCCGGTCACCCGCGAGGGAGATACCTCCCATTCTGAGATCGACTATCCGCTGTCGACCTACCTGGTTGCCCTGTGCGCCGGCCCCTACCACGAGGTCACCGATACCTGGCACGGCGAGCTGACCGAGCACCCCGAGGGCAAGCCGGCGCAAAAGCTCGAGGTTCCACTCGGTATTTATTGCCGCGCTTCGCTGGCAGATTCCCTCGATGCCGAACGCCTCTTTACTGAGACCAAGCAGGGCTTCGACTTCTACCACCGCAACTTCGGCTTCCCCTACCCCTTTGGCAAGTATGACCAGATTTTCGTCCCCGAGTTCAACGCCGGCGCGATGGAAAACGCCGGTTGCGTGACCCTCCGCGATGAATATGTCTTTACCTCGCAGGCCACGCACTACAAGTACGAGCGCCGCGCCGATACGGTCCTCCACGAGCTCGCCCACATGTGGTTCGGTGACCTCGTGACCATGCAGTGGTGGAATGACCTGTGGCTCAACGAGTCCTTTGCCACCTGGTCCGCTGCCATTTCGCAAGCGGAAGAAACCGAATACGATACCGCCTGGGTCACCTTCGCCAACGTGGAAAAGTCCTGGGCCTACCAGCAGGATCAGCTGCCTACCACCCACCCCATTTCCACCGATGCCAGCGATATCGAAACCGTAGAGCAAAACTTCGACGGCATCACCTACGCCAAGGGCGCCTCGGTGCTCAAGCAGCTGCAGGCCTACGTTGGCCGCGAGAACTTCCTCGCCGGCGTGCGCCGCCACTTCGCCGCCCACGCGTGGGGCAATGCCACCTTCGACGATCTGCTGCGCCACCTCGAAGAGGCATCCGGGCGCGATCTCTCCTTCTGGGCACAGCAATGGCTGAAGACCACTGGTATTAATACCCTGGCGGTTGCAACGGCGGCCGACGATGACGGCACCATCACCCAGGCGCACCTTACCCAGCGCGGCGATACCCTGCGCACCCACCGCGTTGCAGTGGGCCTGTATGGTACGCAGGACGGCAAGGTCGTGCGCACCGAGCGCCTCGAGATGGACGTGGAGGGCGAGGCCACCGAGATCCCAGAGTTGGTCGGGCGCAACCTCAATGACATCGATTTCATCCTGCCCAACGATGACGATCTGACCTACTGCCTCATCGATTTGGATGCAGGATCCCTGCAATTCCTGCTGGATAATATCGAGAAATTCGATGACCCTATGGCGCGCACCCTCTGCTGGTCCACCGCCTGGGAGATGACCCGCGCCGGCACCATGCGCGCCCGCGACTTCATCCGCTTGGTGGCCCGCGGCATGAAGGCGGAAACCGAGCTCGCAGTCCTCGAGCGCATCGTCTCGCAGGCGTCTACCGCGCTGAAAAACTACGCGGATCCGGCGTGGGCGAAAGACAGCACGGTTTTGGCGCAGGCGCTTGTCGATGGCGCCCGGAGCACCGATGCGCAGCGTTCCATCATCTGCACGCAGGCGCTGTCTAGGATTCGGCTGCATCAGCCGGCCCGCGACTACCTGCACGATCTCCTCGCGGATTCCGATGATGCCGGGCTGCGCTGGTTCGCCGTCGCAGCGCTTGCTGCCGCGGGTGCGCTTGCCGATGCCGAGGCCGCCATCGCCGCCCAGCTCAAGCGCGATAATTCCGCTACCGGCCACTACTCTTCCCTGCGCGCCCGCGCCGCGATTGCCACCGCGGATAATAAGCGCGCGGTATGGGAAGAGATCGTCGCCGGGGATCTCACCAACCGCGAGCTCACCTCCAAGCTGGAGGGCTTAAACTACCCGCACTCCGATGATCTCTTGCCCACCGCGGAATTCTTTGAGGTGGCCGAAAAGATCTGGGATTCCCAGTCCTCCGAGGTGGGCCTGACCACCGTTACCGGGCTATTCCCGTCCTGGGACATCACCCAGGACGGCCTTGATCGCGCCGATGCCTTCCTGCAGAAGGATCTGGCAGGCGGCCTGCGCCGCGCGATTACCGAGCAGCGCGACCGCGTGGCCCGCGCCCTGCGCAACCGCGAGCTCGACGCCAACTAGGTGACTATTTCTTGCGGAGGTTCAGCTCGATGCGCGGGCGCACCTGGATCTCCGTGAGCTGGGTGGTGGGCCCTGCCTCCACGACGGTGCGGATGGCGCGCGCCACCTCCACGGGCGCAATAACCTCGCTCGGGTTGTAGTCCTGCAGGCCCTCCAGCATCGGGGTATCGGTGGGGCCTGGCGCCACGGTGGAGACGCGGATACCGGGCTCGGAGATACGCAGGGCATCGGCAAGCGCATACAGCGCGTGCTTCGTGGCAGCGTAGACCACATTATCGCCGTAGCTCTTGCGCCCCGCCCCAGAGTTGATGAAGACGACGGTGCCCTCTGCCTTGCGCAGCTGCGGCAAGAGCGCACGGGTGACCTCCGCCGGCGCGTGGACGTTGAGGTCCATGTGGGCGCGCCAATCGTGCGGGGTGGCCTCTTCCACCGAAAACTTCGTGGCGCGCGCCGCGCCGTGCACGAGGACATCGACCCGCTCTAGCTCGGGCAGCTGCATGCCCTCGTCCAAACCGGCGACCAAGTCGCTGGCAACCGGCGTGATATTCGCGGCCTCTGGCAGCTCATCGGCGCTGCGGCCCAGCGCATAAACGTGGTAGTCGCGGGCGAGATCCTTGATGATCTCGCGCCCCATGCCACCGGTGGCACCGGTAACGACGGCGATTTTCTCTGGCACATTCGTGGTATCAGTCATGCCACCCCATCATAGGGAAAATGGATGCTAGCGGTGCGCGGCGTCCGTCCCCGTTCCGCGATGTGGAACGATAGGGGTTATGGCTACTCCTGCACTCGCGATCGTCGGCATGGGCCCGCGCGGCATTTCCATCTTGGAACGCCTCACCGCCCGCATGGATGATTCCAGCTCCCCCGTTACCATTCACCTCATCGATGAGGCCCAGCACGGCGCCGGCCGCGTCTGGGACACCGACCAAACCAAAACCCTGTGCATGAATACGCGCGCGGGGGCTGTCACGCTTTTTACCGAGCCCGGCGCAACGGTGGATGCCCCCGTGCTCGAGGGGCCGACGCAATACGAGTGGATCCAACTGCTGCGCGGCGAGGGCGATAAGGTAGCTCCTGCCAAGCGCGAGCTGTTTGCCCAGCACCCTCCGGCCCCGCATATTGCCACCGAGTACCACGCGGAGTTGGCCGCAACCCGCCCGGAGTCCAACCCCACGCGCGCTTTATACGGCGAGTACCTGCGCTGGGTTTATGACGTGGTGCTGGCGCGCTTGCCGGAAAGCATTTCCACCGTCAGCCATCACCACCGCGTGGAGACCATTACCGCGGACGGCGCGGCCGATATCCTGCACCTGGACGATGGCTCGCAGGTGCGCGCCGATGCTACGGTCCTAGCCTATGGCTGGATGGCGCCGCGCTTTAATGATGAGGAGCAGCGTTTGGCAGAATCCAGTCTGCGGTGGATCGCACCGGGCAACCCCGTGGAACAAGACTATGAAGCCATTCCCGCCGGCGAAGACGTGCTGGTACGCGGACTTGGCATGGGCTTTTATGACATCATGGCGCTGACCACCATCGAGCGCGGCGGCAGGTTCGTCGAGGATGCCACCACCCGCTCCGGCCTGCGCTACGAGGCGAGCGGGAAGGAACCACATTTCATCGTCGCCTCCGGCCGCGGTTATCCCTTTCACCCCAAATCCGAGTACAACGAGCTGCCGCCCACGATGCCGCGGCGGCGGTTGCATGAGGTCATCGATAAGCTCCAGGGCACTGAGGACATCGACTTTGACACCCAGGTTTGGCCCGCCATCGCCCGCGATAGCTACGAGGCGTATATCACCACGCTGGAACGGGTGAATCCGGCGGCGCTGCTCCGCCCGCGCGAAGAGATCCTCGCGGTCATCGATTCCACCGCGCCGGATGATCTCGGCACCGCCCTTGCTCCCCTGGTCACCCAGCCGTGGGATATGACCGAGCTGATGTACCAAGTTGCTGGTTTTACCGGCGATATTTCGGCGCTCACCTCCCACATTGCGGATTCCCTGGCGGGTGATATCCAGGAGGCGGCCGCCGGCCACGATTCGCCCATGAAGGCCGCGCTGTGGTCGCTGTCCCAGTCGCGCAAGCCCGCCTCCATCCTCGGCGCAGAAGGCCGCTATACCCGCGAGTCCCGCACAGGCCGCTACGCGCAATTCATGTCCTTTGGGCAGATGGTGGGCTCGGGACCTCCGCTTTTCCGCGTGCGCCAGCTGCTCGCGCTTGTCGATGCCCACCTAGTCCACTTCCTCGGCGATCACCCCACCCTCGCGATCGAGTCAGACCACTACACCCTGACTTCTGGCCCGCGCTCGGCATCGGCGCCCACGCTTGTCGATGCCTTTATGCACAAGCCCGATATCCGCGTCGCCGGCGACCCGCTCACCCGCGGATTGATCGAGGGTGGACGGGTGCGCCCGTTTGCCGATCACAGGCAGGACACCGGTTCCCCCGAAACCGATGGTGCCACGCGGCGCACCGTCCACCCAGATGGCAGCCTGGATGAACGCCTGCATATCGTGGGCATTCCCACCTATGCGCAGTGGCCGGATACAACGATTTCCCCCATGCCGGGAACGGATCCGCTCATGCTGCAGGAAACCGATAAGACCGCTGGCTCCCTGCTCAAGGTTGCCGGCGGCCACTAAGTACGCGTTTTAGAGCGCGTTTTAAAGGGCGTCGAGCGCCTGCTGTAGATCCGCCAGCAGGTCATCGATGTCCTCGATGCCGATGGAGATGCGCACCATGTCCTCCGGCGGCACCAATTCGGAGCCTTCGGCCGATACGTGGGTCATATTCTGCGGGTGCTCGATGAGCGATTCCACCCCGCCCAGCGATTCCGCCAGGCAAATAAGGCGCGTATTCAAACAAACCTGCTTGGCGTGCTCTGGGTCGTGGAAGCGCACGGACATCATGCCGCCGAACCCACGCATCTGCTGTGCCGCCAGCTCGTGACCTGGGTGCTCTGCCAATCCCGGGTAGCGCACCTGTTTGACCTCTGGGCGGGCCTGTAAGAATTCCGCCACCTTTTGCGCATTGGCGCAGTGGCGATCCATGCGCACGCCGAGGGTCTTAATGCCACGCGCAGTCAGGTAGGCATCGAAGGGAGAGGCGACCGCGCCCACGTTGCCCTGGAAGTACAGCAGCTGCTCATCCACCTCGGGGTCATTGGTAACTACGGCGCCACCGAGGACATCGGAATGCCCGCCTAAGTACTTCGTGGTGGAGTGCAGGACGTGGTCTGCGCCGAGCGCGAGCGGGTTCTGCAGGTACGGCGTGGCGAAGGTATTATCCACCAACACCTGCGCATTGCCCTTGACCTTGGCCACCGCCGCAATATCGGTGATATTCAGCGCCGGGTTGGTCGGGGTTTCCAGCCAGATGAGCTTGGTATTGTCCTTCACCGCGGCGGCGACGGCATCCACATCGCAGGTATTAACGATGGACATCTCCACGCCCCACTCCGTGAAATCATTAAGCAGGCGGTAGGAACCGCCGTAGGAGTCATTGCCCAAGATGACGTGGTCGCCGGGGCGCACCAAGATGCGCACCATCGTATCGGCGGCTGCCATGCCGGTGGCAAAGACGCGGGAGTAATCCGCGCCCTCCAATGCAGCCAAGGTCTTTTCAAGCGAGCGAACCGTCGGGTTGGCCACGCGCCCGTATTCAAAGCCGCCGCGCAGCTGCGCGAGGCCATCCTGGGCGAACGTAGTCGAGGCGTAGATCGGCACGTTGATGGATCCCATGTGCGGATCCGGGTGATATCCAGCGTGAATGGAACGGGATGAAAATCCTTTTGCCAAGTTATGCGCGCTGTGTTCAGTCATGCCTCCCAATCGTAGACTAAGCGGTTCATCCACACCGGCCATTCGGCAATTTATATTCTGCCCTCTCCACGCATTGCCGATTCGGCGCCGTCAGTGAGATTTCAGGATTCTCCTCTAGAATGGGTGCGGTTAGTTTGTGTCCACGATCAAGAAAGAATGATGAGTACGAACCTATTTACCATGGCTCAGGGAGCTGCAGAGAAAAAAGACGATGCAGTAGAGTCCGTATCGAGCTTCTGGAACGACGAGAACGTTCAACTTTGGCTTATCGAGCGGCCCATCCGCATCGGCCTCATTATCATTTTGGCCTTCATTGCGCACTGGGCGCTGCGCCACCTCATCAACCGGCTGGCGAGAAACAGCATTAAGGCCTCCACCCTCAAAAAGCCCAGCCGCACCCGCAGCAGGTCTGGGGAGGATAGCCAGCCAGATGACACCCTGCGAGAAACCAGGGAGGCGCGCCGCGCCTCACGCATTAAGACCCTCGCCGGCGTGGGGCGATCGGCGGTTGCCATCGTGGTCTGGGTTTCGGCTGGCATTGCCATCCTGGATGAATTGGAAGTCAACGTTGCCCCGCTGATCGCTTCTGCCGGTGTTATCGGTGTTGCCCTCGGCTTCGGTGCACAAGAACTGGTCCGAGACTTCCTCTCCGGTATCTTCATGCTCATTGAGGATCAATACGGCATTGGCGATGTCATTGACCTGGGCAACGGCGTCTTTGGCGACGTCGAGTCCATTTCCCTGCGCATTACCACCGTCCGCGATATCGACGGTGCCCTGTGGTACGTCCGCAACGGCGAAATCCTGCAGGTGGCTAACCACTCCGATGAGTACTCCGTTGCCCGCATCCAAATCCCCGTCGGGCTATCCAACGACCCAGAGGTTGCCGGCGAGGTCATCGACAAGGCCGTCAAAGATGCCGTCAAGGACGAAAAGATCCGCAAGATGGTGCTCAGCACCCCGCGCATCGACGGCATGTCCAAGTTCGAGCCGGACTACGTCTCCTTCCGCGTTTCTACCAAGACGCTGCCGGGCCGCCAGTGGGACGTACAGCGCTTTGTCCAGTCCCGCGTCCTCAACGTCATGCACGCAGAGGGCATCAGCACCCCTTACCCACACGGCATCGGCATTGCCAATCCGCATAAGGGAGACGATGCCTAAATGAATTCCGTCTATGAAGCCATCGGTGGCGCCCCTACCTTTGAGCGCCTCGTGCATGGCTTTTATGACCAGGTCAAAGAAGATGACGTGATTGGCCCCATGTACCCGGATCAAGATTGGGAAGGCGCGGAGCAGCGCCTTACCTGGTTCCTGATTCAGTACTGGGGCGGTCCCCAACACTTCTCCGAAAACCGCGGCCACCCGCGCCTGCGCATGCGGCATGCAACCTTTCCCATTGATATGGAAGCTCACGACCGCTGGCTCGAGCTGATGGGAAAGTCCCTCGATAGCATCGAGGAAGACACCATCCCGCCGGCGTATCGCACCATGATTTGGGACCACATGCAGCGCGTCGCTGCCATGCTCATCAACAGAGCGCCTTAATTTTTCAACTGCTTGTAGCGCTGCTCTTGCAAGAGTTACAAGCTGCACAGAGAGGCCCGCGCACTTCCACATCAGGTAAGTGCGCGGGCCTCTTTTACTGTGCGCTAGCGCCAAGTTAGCGCTGCCGGATGCTTAGTCTTTCCAGTCGAAAGCCTGGCGTACCGGCTCAGATACCAGCTTGCCGCCGCGGGTCATCA
The DNA here is from genome assembly GCF_000478095.1 of Corynebacterium sp. KPL1824. Lineage (NCBI taxonomy): Bacteria > Bacillati > Actinomycetota > Actinomycetes > Mycobacteriales > Corynebacteriaceae > Corynebacterium > Corynebacterium sp. KPL1824. The sequence continues at coordinate 777,429 of NZ_KI515750.1, forward strand.
CGCCGGAGCGCAAGCCTGGGAAGCGCTCGATCGCGGCATCCAGGTTGTCGTTGGCCACCGCGCGGATATACGGCAGCGTCGCCGAGGCCAAGGCGCGGGCCGAGGTATTGGCCACCGCACCGGGCATATTGGCCACGCAGTAGAAGAGGGTGTCGTGCACCTTGAAGGTCGGCTCGTCGTGGGAGGTCTTGCGCGAGTTCTCGAAGCAGCCGCCTTGGTCGATGGCGACATCGACAAGCACCGCGCCCTCCTTCATCTTCTTCACGGTCTCCTCGCGCACCAGCTTCGGTGCCGCAGCGCCTGGAATTAGGACGGCGCCAATGACGAGATCGGCCTCCTCCAGCTCCTTATCCAGCGTAGACGGATCAGAGATCAGGGTGCGCACGCCGCCGGCGTACTGGTCATCAAAGCGCTGCAGGACATGCGGATCCACGTCCAAGACCGTGACCTCTGCACGGAGACCGTGCGCCATCGCCACCGCGGACGCGCCTACCTGGCCGCCGCCGATGACCACCACGCGCGCAGGCTGGGTGCCCGGGATGCCAGAAACCAGGAGGCCACGGCCGCCCTGAGTGGACAGCAGGTGGTGCGAGCCCTCGATGACAGCCAAGCGCCCGGCGACCTGGGACATGGGGGTCAAAAGCGGCAGGGTGCCGCGGCGGTCCGTCACGGTTTCATAGGCAATGGAGGTTGTCTTCGCTTCCGTCAGCGCCTCCGTCAACGGGCGATCCGCCGCCAAGTGGAGGTAGGTAAAGACGGTGAGATCAGAGCGCAGGTACTGGTACTCGGACTCGAGCGGCTCCTTTACCTTCAGCAGAAGCTCGGCCTTGGCCCACGTCTCGTCCGCAGAATCAACGATGGTAGCGCCAGCCTCTACGTATTCCTCATCGGGAAAGGACGCGCCTACGCCCGCGCCCGATTCGATGAATAGCTCGTGCCCATCAGTAACCAAGGTCCGCACCTCGGTTGGGGTGAGGGCGACGCGGCTTTCATTATTCATGATTTCTTTGGGTACAGAAATGCGCACGGAGGTTCTCCTTCATGTGTTGGTTACAGAGGCGAAAATTTACTTCTCGCTGTCAGGTTAACGCAGAATACGAAGGAGGATATTAGTTTGTGCGTATTTCACGAACGGGGGTGACTACAATAATCATGATTTCCCCGATACTGCAGTGTATAGGGTTAAAAAGGCGAGCACCGGGAAGGCCCACCACCCCCGACTAGTGGGTTATAGGTATTAATCACTTTCCGTTTTGGGCGGCGGAATACCAGATTCGGGGAGTTTTACAGCACGGATAGCCGCGTGGAACGATAGATGCTGCCAAACGGCGCATCAAGGCGCACCCACCGGCCAAGGCTCGATACGCGCAGGTGCCGGGGTATATCCATAGAGGCAGAGAACCCCGGGATTAGGCCCAGGTTGGTGCAGGCAAAGATCATCCGCATCGGGATTTCCACCGTCTGCCCATTGCCCTCAACCGTGACCACGGTCTGATTAAGCAGGCTGGGTGGCGGGCCCATGGGGCCAGAAAACTCCCGGGTCAGCTTCTGGCCTTGGTCCGAAAGCTCGCGCACCACCGTCACCGGCAGGGTATCTACCACGCTAAAGCCGGTCGCCGGGGGCAATGCGCCCGGCCACGACGCATCGCGGGACGGGCCGAGTTCCATAACGCCGGTGCCATCGTTTTTCGCGAGCTGTTGCTCCAGCGTCGACGCGGAGACCACTGCCCCATCGCGGGAGACTTTCCCCTGCACCCGCCGGGAGGCTACGACCTCGAAGGGGGTGGTGACGAAGGCGTCAACGACGTCATCGGCAAGCTGGCGCAGGCGCACCGACGCAGTCGCGTCTACCCCAACTGCGCGCGCAAGAAGGGCCCGCAAGCCAGGTCCTCCGCTGCGAATTTCAAGCGACTCGGTGACCATGGCGTGCGGGCCCTACCTTTCTATATGTGCACTGTGCGCCGTTTAAGAGGCGCTCATCTGCAGAATATCTTTTTCCTCATCCGTAAGCGGGCGCGGGGTGTGCTTCTTCTTGTCAATGACTACCTGCACACAGTTCACCGTGGCCGCTACCTCTCCAGCAGCGGTCTTGACCTGCTGGGAAGTGGTAAAGGACGACGAGCCGATGTGGGAAACGGTGGTTTCCACGATGACGTGGGCATTGCCCTCAAAGGGAATGGGGCGCATATAGTCCACGTCGAGATGGCGCACCAAGGCCATGAAATCGATGCCCTTGGCATAGATATTCTCCTTGGCAAAAGCCAAGCGTGCCTCCTGGGCAACCTCGATATAGTTGGCGTTCATCATGTGGCCGTACATATCGAAATCGCCCCAGCGGGTGGGCACTTGGTGGGTATGCGCGTTATCGGTCGCCATCATTCTCCTCAGGGATTATCGGGTGAGCTTGCGGTGAGTGACGCGAGAAGGACGGGCGGCGTCTTCTCCCAGACGCTCCACCTTGTTCTTCTCATAATCACCAAAGTTACCCTCAAACCAGAACCATTGCCCCTCGGCAACGTTGCCTTCCCACGCCAGAATATGGGTACAGGTGCGGTCCAAGAACCAGCGGTCGTGGGAAATAACAACGGCGCAGCCAGGGAATTTCTCCAAGGCGTTTTCTAGCGAACCCAGGGTTTCGACGTCCAAGTCGTTGGTTGGCTCATCAAGAAGGATAAGGTTGCCGCCCTCTTTCAAGGTCAGCGCCAAGTTCAGGCGGTTGCGCTCACCACCGGAGAGCACCTTCGACGGCTTTTGCTGATCCGGGCCCTTGAAGCCGAACGCGGACAGGTATGCGCGCGATGGCATCTCATTTTGGCCAACGTGAATATAATCCAGTCCGCCGGAGACGACCTCCCACACCGTAGCCTCTGGGTCGATATTCTCGCGGTTCTGGTCCACGTAGGACAGTTTGACGGTCTCGCCGACCTCAACCGAGCCATCATCCGGCTCTTCCAAGCCGACGATGGTCTTAAACAGCGTCGTCTTACCCACACCGTTCGGGCCGATGACACCGACGATGCCGTTGCGCGGCAGGGTGAAGGACAAGTCCTTAATCAGGGTGCGATCATCGAAGCCCTTGACCAGGTTCTTTGCCTCGACGACCTTATTGCCCAAGCGCGGCGGCGTAGGAATCTGGATTTCCTCGAAGTCCAGCTTCTTGTACTTCTCCGCCTCTGCAGCCATCTCTTCGTAGCGCTCCAAACGAGCCTTGTTCTTGGCCTGGCGAGCCTTGGCACCGGAGCGTACCCATTCCAGCTCGTCCTTCAAGCGCTTGCGCAGCTTGGCGTCCTTCTTACCGGCGACCTGGAGGCGCTCTTGCTTCTTATCCAGGTAGGTGGAGTAGTTGCCCTCGTACGGGTACAGCTTGCCGCGATCCACCTCACAGATCCAGCCCGCGACGTGGTCCAGGAAGTAACGGTCGTGGGTGACAGCTAGGACGGCACCTGGGTAATCCGCCAAGTGCTTTTCCAGCCACTCCACGGACTCGGCGTCCAAGTGGTTGGTGGGCTCGTCCAAAAGCAGCAGGTCCGGCTCCGTCAACAGGAGCTTGGCCAGGGCCACGCGGCGGCGCTCACCACCGGAGAGGTTGGTCACTGGGGCATCGGAAGGCGGGCAGCGCAATGCTTCCATTGCCTGCTCGATCTTGGAATCAACCTCCCATGCATCGGCGGCATCCAAGTCCTCTTGCAGCTTGCCCATTTCTGCCATGAGCTCATCGCTGTAATTGGTCGCCATTTCTTCGGCGATTTCCTCGAAGCGCTGCTTCTTTTCAAAGATATCGCCGAGGCCCTCCTCGACGTTGCCGCGCACGGTCTTTTCTTCATTCAGCGGCGGCTCCTGCTGCAAGATGCCCACGGTAGCACCCGGATCGAGGAATGCCTCACCATTGGAAGGCTGATCCAAGCCGGCCATGATCTTCAGAATGGAGGACTTACCGGCACCGTTGGGGCCGACCACACCAATCTTGGCGCCCGGGTAGAACGCCATCGTGACATCATCAAGGATGACCTTATCGCCAATTGCCTTGCGCACGTTTTTCATCGTGTAGATGAATTCGCCCACTTTTTACCCCTTTGCAAAAATTTGGGAGACGTATTTATCTACACAAACACTACATCAGAATGCGCGCCTAGGTGCCTCGGGTCGGGCGAACCCGAGGCGGATGGCTGGCGTTATGCATGCACGGTTTCGGCGGCCTCCTCCTCTTGCGTTGCTACTTCCTCGCCGTCCTGGGCTGCCGCGCTATTTCCCGCTTGGATGCGGTCTGCAGCGGTATCAGCGGCGGTATCGCCCGGCGCGGAGTTATCCACGTCGGGCACAACTTCGTTTTCACCAAGCTCTGGGATGGCGATGTTTTCCTGGTTATACTGCGGCGCCAAGCGCTTTGCTCCGATGACGTGGCGGTTTAGGTCCAGGCCCACATACTGGGCCTTGATAAAGGTGCGGTAGTGGTCCTTGCCTTCATCATCGCGCCACTGGTCGGAGACGATCGAACCGCAGACGAGCAGCGGCATGCCCTTGGCCAGGGATTTTTTGACGTTGATGGCAAATTGGTTCCACATTTCCACGTCAATAAAGAGGTGGTCTACATCGCGCCACTGCTGCTGGCCGCGTTGGTTATCGGCGTCGGTGCCGGTATCGGCGGGGCGATCAGGAACGCGCCGGGAGGATGCGATGCGCAGCTTGGTTTTATATGCGCCGGTCGAGGTCTTGGTCAAGATGGGATCTTGGGTAAGGCGGCCGGTGAGCATCACTGGGTATTGAGACATGGTGCTGAAATTCCTTTACTAGGTTGTGAGTTCGCGAGTGGTATGTCCCTCGCTCGCCTTCACATCCTGCTGCCGAAACGCAACCTGCACCATGCCGTACCACCCAGCGCTGTGGATAACTTGTTGTCCCCTTCAACAAAGTGGTGCCAGGATGGTCACTTTCGGGTGGGTTATCCACAGGTGGGCAATAAATTAGTGCCCGCGGAATCCGCTTTCATCGCCGTGGCTCATATCCTCCAGCATCGCGTTATAGCAGGCGAGCTCAGCGTCATCGTCCGCCTCCGCCTGCACATCGTGGCGCCGCGCCGTCGCGCGGTCATCGCGCAGCCAATCCAAAAAGAGCTTGCCAAAGACAATGACCAAGGGGAATTGGCCAAAGCCCCAGGCAATGCCCCCGCCCACGCGCTGGTCCTGCAGCAAGTCTTGATCCCAAGGCAGCTCGAGGTACTGATAGAAGTCGAGGCCAAGCACCGTCTGCAGCTGCATCAGGTACACGCCGGCGAAGAGGTGAAAGGGCATCGACAAGAAAAGCATGCCAAGCCGGAAAGGCGTGGAATGGCGCCTAGGCAAGGGATCTGGGCCAATGACCTCCCAGAAGTAGAAGTAGCCGGAAATGAGGAACACGTAGTTCATGATGAGGTGGCCGGCGTGCTCCGAAATGGCGAATTCGTACAGGCTCGGGAAAAGATAGAGCACGTAGAGGAAAAAGAGGTACTGCGCCAAGTTCACGAAGGGATTGGTAATGACCCGCACGAACTTAGATTGGGTCAGCGCCAAGGCATAATCGTGCGGGCTGGGTTGGCCCTTCGGACCCGGTTCGTAGGCCTCCATGACCAAGGTGAAGGGCGCGCCTAGCACCATGAGCAGCGGAATGGTCATGGACAAAATCATGTGCACCAGCATGTGGATGGAATACATTGCTGGCATGTACAGGCCTAGGCCAGTGGACATGACGAGCGTAAGGCCCAGCGAACCGACCATAAACCACGCGGTGCGCCCCTTGTCCCAGCTCAATCCGCGCTTGTGCACGCGGTAAACGCAGTAGCCATATGCCGCGGCCAAGAGCAGGCCAATCGTGCCAAACATGATGTCAAAGCGGAACATCGTCCAGATATTGAATACCGTGGGCGCCTCATGCAGGTTATAGCCCATGAGGATCTGCATGGAGCTCAAGTTCGGATCCCGCGGTGGCGGCGGCACGGTGCGCCCCAAGGTGATGGCTACGCCAATCGTGCCCGCCATGACCGCGAGCTCCACGATGGCGATGCGGATAAAGAGGCGCGGGTTTTTATCTAACTGCGGAATGGTGAGTTCACGGTGGATAAGCCCCATAATGCCCAGCAGGATGGTGAGCACGAATTTGGTGATCAGGATGATGCCGTAGGGCGATTGCGGTAGGTCCGAAATATCCATCCGGATGAGCGTATTGACCAGGCCAGACACGGCCAGCACGACGATAGCCATGAATGCGATGGCGGAATAGCGCTTGACGGCGAAGGCGAGGTTCGGGCCCAGGCGCCGTCCATGCGCGATGAGCGCCATGAGGCCGCCCACCCACAGCATCACAAATACCAGGTGCCACAGCAGCGAGTTCGTGCCGTAGTCGTGGTCGCCGCCGGTCGCGGAGTGGCCCTCAAGGCCGATGGGAACCACCTGCAGGATGGACAGCAAAAGCAGGACCGGCTGCATGGCCCAGGTGCGGCTGAAGCTGCCAATAATTCCCACGGTAAGGGCGATAAGCACCGCGATTCCCCACACGATGGTGGAGGAAATCTCCGTAAAGGCCATTTTCAAAATGGTCAGGTTGAAGACCTTAAAAAATGGCGTGCCGGTCAGGTCCGACATGATCATCGGGATTTCTACCAGCCCCACGGCCGCAACGCCGAAGGCCGACCACGTGCCAGTGCGGGCGGCGATATGGCCGTCGACCGATAAAGGCGCCTCGATGAGGGAATCGTTGTCCCCGCGCGGGGCGATGAGAAACGACGAGGCCAAAAAGGATCCCACGGATAGCGCCATCAGCAGCCACGCCAGACCGCGGAAAAGCGGCAAGCCGAAGGTGGTAATCCGCCCTGGGTCCGGAATGCCCAAGGCGGCCAAGGAACCCGCCAATAAGAATAGGGAAATGAACCCGGCGACCAAGCCAGCAAAAAGCATTGCTGCAATAAAAATTCCCCAGGAAGGACGGGGTTTTTGCGTTCCAGACGGCGTGCTTTTGACCAGCGTATTGACCATAGCTCGCATTCTATAGGGCCACCCTAATCCAAAGCGAACGCATATTTTGCCCCCGGATGTGCCATGATAGAGCCTATGGACACCCGTCAACTTCTTTATTTCCGTGCCGTTGTAGACAATGGGTCCTTCACCCATGCCGCCGCAGCCCTTGAAATGACCCAGCCTTCCCTGAGCCTTTCCATCCGCAAATTGGAAAAGGAGCTCAATACCCAGCTGCTCTCCCGCGGGCGCTCGGGCGTAACCACCACGGAGGCGGGTGATTATGTCTATGACACCGCCCTCAAGGTCGATGCCCTGCTTGCCGATGCCCAACGCCACATCAGCGAAATCACCGGCGATAACGCCAATACCGTGTCCCTGACGTCGTGCCCCATCTTAAACTGGGAATTTACCCCTTCCGTCCTCTCCGAGCTCACCGAAATCCACCCCTCAGCTCGCATCAGCCTGGATGATTCCACCGCCGCCACCGCCATCAAGCGGCTCTTGGAAGGCCAGGTGGACCTCGCGCTCTTGCCGACGTCCGACCCCAAAGCCTTCATCCGCCGCTACTCTCCCGAGCTCACCATCCACGACGTCGCCGAATTCGACTACTCCCTCGCGGTGCCAGAGGCCATGGCAGACCTTCCTTCCCCTGTCTCCTTGCAGGACTTGCGCGAGGAAACCTGGCTGGTGCCTCCCCACTGCCGCGAGCTTCCAGGCATGGCGGAGCTTTACGATGACCTGTGGGAGAACCACCCCTCCTACAAGCCGGATCACATTCAAGACGTCGCATCGCTGCATGCCGCCATCCCGATGATTTCCAGTGGCTTTGGCATCAGCTTCATGCCCCGGTGCGCCCCCGCGCTGCATCCGCAGGGCATCGCTAAACTAACGGTCAAAGAGGATCTTCCGCGCTTCCATGCCATCTTGGCCTATCGCTCCGACCGCGAACTTACCCCGGCCGCCCAAGAATTGGTCGACATTTTGCGCTCGCACGATTCCGCCCGCCCCCTGGCTTAGGAATCGCCGTGGCTGTGGGCTAATATGAGTGTGCTGTCCAGCCCCCATAGCTCAGCGGATTAGAGCAGTGGGTTTCTACCCCATGTGTCGCGGGTTCGAGTCCTGCTGGGGGCACCGCAGCTCAAGGCCACTTTCTGACGAATTAACACCGCGAAGAAAGTGGCCTTTGGGCACACAATGGGCACAATCCTTTGAAAATAACGTATCGCAACCGGAAGTGAACGCGCTTAAATCTTCCGGATAAAGATGACCGTATCTGTCTCCTTCGTGATGGTTACGCTCGAGTGTCCAAATATCATCTGAAGCACTCTAGGATTTGCCCACCGGACTTGACCCCGGGCTTGACCTCGGCAAATTCGTCAGCTGAGGAGCCGTGCTTTTGGCATACTCGAAGATAGACTTTCGGAATTAGTTAAAGTACGGTCAGACATCGCACAGAAAGGAAAGTGACAAGCTCCATGCCAGCATTCTTGATTGAATACCATCGCAAAAAGGGCACTGTCCGATGTGAAAAGTTCGATTCACTCTCCGCAGCTACGCGTGAACGATTGCGTTTAGACCGATCCAATAATGACCCGGATATGGAAATTGTGGCGGTTGCTAGCGCGAGTGAGGAAAACCTCCGCCAGTCACACTCCCGATATTTCTCCGGAGCGTAGCAGTCACGGGGAGCTGAATGGCCGCCTGATGGCCTATTAGGAGGCCCCTCGAAGCTCTATATGCCTGTGATGCCTCGAGACTTTTTCGCAGCATGCCGGCTTTTTGTCTACGCTGGGGTCTTTAGCAAACGGCTCCTTCGAAAGGCTCGACAATGTCACTTCCGGCACCATCTCGTACCTCCTATGCCCTGGTTACGGGCGCTAGTCAGGGCATCGGCAAGGCGATGGCCCACGATTTTGCGGCGATGGGCTATAACGTCATCCTCGTTGCCCGGCGCGGCGAAATCTTGGAAGACATAGCCGCAGAACTTGAGCGCCGCCACCACATTGAGGCCAGTGCCCTGCCCGCGGATTTGGCCACCGATGAAGGGGTCGAGGTAGTCATTGACGCCATCTCCTCCAAGGAAGTCTCTATCCTGGTCAATTCCGCCGGCATCGCCAGCTTCGGGCCCTTCATGGACCAGGACTTGGGCTACGAGACCTCCCAATTCGCCTTAAATGGCACCGCCGTGCACCGCCTGACCCGCGCCGCGCTGGAACATATGCTCCCGCGGCGTGCGGGCGCCATCTGCAATGTGGGCTCAACGGCCGGCAATATCCCCATCCCCAATAACGCGACCTACGTCTTTACCAAGGCCGGGGTGAATGCGTTTACGGAGGCGCTGCACTATGAGCTCAAGGGCTCTGGCATCAGCTGCACATTGCTTGCTCCTGGGCCGGTGCGCGAAGCGACCATCGCCGAAGAGGACCAGACCATCGTGGATAAGGTCGTGCCCGATGCGTTGTGGACCACATATGAGTCCTGCTCCAAAGAGACCATCGCGGCCATGCAAAAAGGCCAGCGACGCGTGGTCCCTGGCCCCTTGTCAAAGGCGATGAACGTGGTCAGCAAGGTGCTGCCGACCCCAGTCATCGCGCCGCTCATTGGGCGGTTTTATTCCCAGATGGGCTAGCTTTCCGCATTCTCGCCGGCGGCTTGCTTGCTGGCGGCTTGTGCCGCCGCGCGGGCGTTTTTGCGGTCCACCCAGAAATCGGCGTTCTTGATGCCCACCGCTTCTGGGTCGAATTCCGGATCCTTGCCCGCCTTCTTTTGCTTCTCGTAGTCCTTCAGGACCTTGATCGCCGGCGCCTGCAGGAAGAGGATGGCGATGATATTTAGCCATGCGGTGGTGCCCACGCCGATATCGCCTAGCGCCCAGGCCGAGCCCGGAGTCGTGGTAGCACCCACGATGACCGAGACGATAATCAGGATGCGCAGCGCCCACACCAGGCCGCGGCGAATCGGGCGAGACTTGACCCAACGGTTGAAGTAGGTCAGGTTGACCTCGGACATGTAGTAGTACGCCAGCACGGTGGTAAAGGCGAAGAAAGCAATGGACACGGCGATAAACGTCGGGCCCCAGCCGGCAAAGACGCTATCGAGGCCGGATTGGACGAAGCCGGGGCCGACCGCGACGTCATCGGGAAGCGAGCCCTGGTAGACAACCTCGCCGTCCTCGGATTCGCCGCGGAAGACGGTGTACATATCCGTGGAGATGATCATAAACGCCGTAGCGGAGCACACGAAGAGGGTGTCGATGTACACGGCGAAGGACTGCACGAAGCCCTGCTTAGCCGGGTGGGAGACCTCCGCGGCGGCAGCGGACTGCGGGCCGGTACCCTGGCCAGCCTCGTTGGAGTAAATACCGCGCTTGACACCCCACATGATGGCCACACCCAGCATGCCGGAGAACCCGGCCTCGAGGTTGAAGGCAGACTTAAAGATAAGGCCAAAGACATCTGGAATCTGCGAGTAGTTGATGAGCATCACGACGATGGAGATGCCGATGTAAATCACGGCCATAAACGGCACGACCAGGGTGGCGAAGTTAGCGATGCGCTTGACGCCACCGATAATGATGATGGCCAAAATGCCGGCCAGGACCACCGCGGCCCAGGTGGAGTTAACATCCCACGCGGTATCGGCCGCTGCGGCCACAGCATTGGCCTGAATGCCCGGCAGGAAGTAGCTGGTGGCCAAAATCATGGCGATGGCAAAGAGGATGCCATAGACCATCATGAACGGCGCGGCCTTGGTGTGCTTATACGCCTTTTCGATGTAGTAGGCCGGGCCACCGCGGTATTCGCCGGTGTCCTGGTCCTTTTCTTTATAAATCTGCGCCAGGGTGCACTCGATGAAAGAGGTGGACGAGCCCAAAAGCGCCACCGCCCACATCCAGAACACCGCACCCGGGCCACCGAAAGCAATGGCCGTGGACACGCCGGCGATATTACCCACGCCCACACGGCCAGATAGCGAGACCATCAGCGATTGGAAGGAAGAAACACCGTCATCGGATTTTTCGCCCTTAGAAATTTGCCGCAGCATATCCGGCAGGCAGCGGACCTGCAGGCCCCGCGTTACCACGGTGAAATAAACACCCGCACCCAAGCACAAAAACACGAGGGCGGGCGACCAAATTATGGAATTGAGGGCATCGAGAAAGTTTGCCATCGAGAAACTCCTTAGTCATTCGCACCTCCCTTGTGAAGCACGATATAGAAAGTATGCCGTAAATCACTTCCCAGTGTCGGTAAAACGATAGGTAAATTTTTCTTTTTGTTTTGCGGGGTGCGGATCGGGGCACGCGGAGGGCCCCGCCGGCCGGGGCTAGAATGGAACGCATGTCTTCTCCCGAAATCGCCGCAAAATATGATCGCCTCGTGTGGATCGACCTGGAAATGACCGGCCTCGACCCAGAGCGCCACGTCATCGTCGAGGTAGCCGCCGTCATCACGGATGGCAACCTCAACATCCTTGGCAAGGGCATCGATCTCGTCGTCCACGCCACCGAAGAGGAACTATCCCAGATGGATTCCTTCGTCACCGAGATGCACGCGAACTCCGGCCTCGATAAGGAAATCCGCCAGTCCGCCACCACCATCCGCGAGGCCGAGGACGCGGTGCTGGCGCTCATCAACGAGCACTGCGAACACCCCGCTCCCCTGGCCGGCAATTCCATCGCCACCGACCGCACTTTCATCCGCGCCTACATGCCGCGGCTGGATGAGGCGCTGCACTACCGCATGATCGACGTCTCCACCATCAAGGAGCTCGCCCGGCGCTGGCACCCGCGGGCCTACTACAACCAGCCCGATAAGGGCATGGCCCACCGCGCACTGCAGGACATCATAGAGTCCATCCGCGAGCTGGATTTCTATCGCCGCAGCGTCTTTCGCACCGATGAGGGCCCAACTTCTGCCGAAGCCGAGACCCTCAAGGCCGAAACAACCGCCGATTACCAGGCGTTTTTGTAATTTACGCGGCGTGAGTTAACCTATATCTCGTTGCTTTCGCGCAACGATGGTGGTTGTAGTTCAGCTGGTAGAGCACCAGGTTGTGATCCTGGTTGTCGCGGGTTCGAGTCCCGTCAGCCACCCCAATCTCCCGAGCCCCGCGCTCGGGATTTTTTATATCTCCACCACCATTTCCTCCGAGCGGGCCCTCCCCGCGAGATCCGGCATGTCTCCGGTAATCAGGAACTCATCGACACCCAGCCGCTTGCCGATGCCCCTTAGTTCCTCCCCCACTTCCCCCACCGTCCCCCAGACGTCGTGGCCCAGGGACTCGTCGATACGGCGCTGTTGCTGGCTCGTTAGCCCCTCCAGGTCCAATTCGCGGGCCGGGCGCAGCGGCGCGAATTCCCCGGTGGACTGGGCCATGACCTTTGCATAGGACTCCGGCAGCAAAAGGTCGCGCGCTTGGTCCGCGGTATCGGCGACGGCGATATTGAGGGAGGAAATGATAGGTGGGGCATCGGCAAGCGCATGCTCGCGGTAGAGCCGTGCCGCCTTTTCCTGCATCTCAACAGGCCCACCCAGGATGACGCCCAATCCCAGCCGCGCCGCCACCGCAACTGACCGGAATCCGGCGAGGATATAGAGGGGCGTGCCCGAGTACTCGGGCCTCACCGTGACCGCCTCCTCGCCGCGCAGGTACCCCAATAGGGCCTCCACCTCGTTCTCGAACTGCTGCTTGAGCTCCAGCGGATCGCCCTGGCGCAGGGCCTTGCGCACCGGCGCCGTAAAGCCCACCGAGGAGCCCAGTCCGATATCGATCCTGCCCGGGTACAGCGCCTCCAGAAGGTTGATTTGTTCCGCGACAAGAAACGGCGGGTGGTTGAGCAGCATGATGCCTGCGGTCCCCACGCGAATGCGCTGCGTGCGCGCCGCTACGTGCGCGGCCAACATGCCCGGCTGGCCCGCTGGGATGCCCGGCACGCCGTGGTGCTCGGCCAGGAAAAACCTGCGAAACCCCAGCCGCTCCACATGCTGCGCATGCTCGGCTATCCCATCGAGCGTGCCCGCCGCCCCGCGGTCCAAAATAGAAAAGCGCATGGCCACCACTGTAGCCATGCGCCTAAAGGTTGTGCGGATTATTGATTAGCGTCCGCGTTGCCCTTGGACCATTCCTCCCAGGACAGGTTCCAGTCGCCCAAGCCATCCATGGGATTGAGCGTCTCGCCATAGGTATTGAATACGCGGACGATATCGCCGCGCTTGACGGTGTTCTGGAACCACTGCGCTGCCTCTGGCGTGACGTTGATGCAGCCGTGGGAGGTATTGGAGTTACCCTGCGCCCACACGGACCACGGCGCAGAGTGCACGTAAATGCCCGAATAAGACATCTGGGTAGCCCAGTCCACCTCGGTGCTATACCCGCCCGCATCGTGCGGCAACCCGAAGGTCTCAGAATCCATCAAGAGCGACTGGTGCTGATCTCCAATGACATAGCGCCCGTTCGGGGTGTCGTATTGGTAGTCGCGGCCCAGCGAAACCGGAATGGTGCGCAGGAGCTCCTTATTCTTGTAGACCTTCATGGTCTTGGTGGCGTTATCCACCAGCGCGACGGTGCGATCCCCAATGGTGAAATCCGTCCCCGTATTTTCCCCGCCGTAGATTCCGCCACCGAGGTCCTTGCCGTACTGATCGACCTTGACCTCAACCTTGGTGCCCGGCTCCCAATACTCCTTGGGTCGCCAGCGCACCTCTTGGTTATTCACCCAGTAGAACGCGCCTTCTACCTCTGGGTTGGTCTTAACCGTAATCGTGTCCTCTGCCGCCTTGCGATCGGTGATATAGGTACCGAAATTGACGCCGATGACCTGGCCCACGCCCACCTCGGAGCCCGGGATAGGCGTCATCGCCACCTGGGCGACGCCCGCCGCCTGAGACGTAGAAAAGCTCAGGTTCTTCTTATTGCCGTCCTTATCGGAGGCAACGATGGAATAGGTGTGGTTATAGCCAAGATCCTCGGCCGTAGTCCACTTCTTGCCGTCCTCAGAAAGCTTTTCTTCAACTTCCACGCCCAGCTCATTGGTCATGGTCACGCTCTTGAGCTCGGTGGTGGATTCCACGGTGACGGGCTTGGATGGATCGACGTCTTCTGCCCCATCCTTCACGGAAGCCGAAAGCTTCGACTTTTCTTTCTGCTCAGATTTCTCTGCTGAGCTCGAGGTAGTTTCCTTATCCTCCGGGCGGTTTTCAGCGGCGGAATCAACGGAGCACGAGGCTACTACCAGGGAAATGCACGCAATGCTCGCAGCAGCAATGCGGCGGGAATTAGAGAGGGAGTTAATCACTAAGTAGACCTTAGAAACACAGTAGTTCTTTCAAGACCAATCCAGATTATCGCCTTGCCACCCCAAATACCAGAAACAAGCGCACCATTGTCCAAACTGTTATACTCCCCCGAAAACACGCTATGACCAGGCGATTTTACAGTTTTTCAACCGGGGTGCTAAAGTTTCTACTCGTTGCACAGAGAGCCGCACGGCAGGACGTCAACACTGCGCCATTAGCTCAATTGGCAGAGCAACTGACTCTTAATCAGTGGGTTCGGGGTTCGATTCCCTGATGGCGCACAACAGCGAAATCGCGAGGTATATGCCTCGCGATTTTTTCGTTTTCAAAGTTCGCTTTCAAAGCTAGCAAAAAGGCCGAGCATCTCGCTCGGCCTTTGCTTGTTTTACTGCTTATTCACGCGCTGGGGCGCGACGACGGGAACACCGCGGTGCTCCACGATGTCTGCCTCTACCCCATAGACGCTTTCCACCAGCTCGCACGTGAGCACGTCTCCAGGCGCGCCCTGGGCGCGAATATGGCCCGATTTCAGCACCACCAGCTGGTCACACATGCGCGCGGCCAGGTTGATGTCGTGAATGGCCACCAGCCCCAGGCTGCCTTCCCGCCTAGCCTTCTCGCGCACCTCCTCGAGGACGAAGAACTGGCGATGCAGGTCGAGCGCGGACGTCGGCTCGTCCAAGAGCATCAGGCCCGGGTTGCCCACCAGCATCTGCGCCACGGCCACGAGCTGGCGCTGGCCGCCAGATAGCTCGTTGAGGTAGCGCGAGGCAATGGCATCCAGCCCCATCGCGTGCAGCACCTCGGCGCTGCGGGTGATGGGATCCTCGCATGCTTCCCGACGCGCCGCGATAAGCACCGTCTCAAACGCCCGCAGCGCCGCGGTGCTGGGCAGGTCCTGCGGGACGTAGCCGATGAGTTGGCGGCGGCGCTTGCCCCGCGGGCTTTCGCCATCCACCAGAAAATCCACCTCGCCCTTGTACCCGCGATGCACGCCGGCAAGGGACTTGATCAGCGTGGTCTTGCCGGAGGCGTTGGGCCCTAGCAGGCCAACCAACTGGCCGCCTTGCAGCGTATCCACGTCGACCGCTTCGAGCACGGTGTGCTTGCCGTAGGCCGCGCTTATGCCGCGCAGGGTAAGTTCTACGTCCACAGCGCCCTCCTTCGAGTCATCACGATGGCGATAAAGAACGGCACACCCAAAAGCGAGGTCACGATACCAATCGGGATGGCCAGACCCGGCTTAATCATCAAGCTCGCCGCGTGCGCCGCGCACATCACGGCCGCACCTGCGGCCATGGAGGCGGGCACGAAATAGCGCTGGTCCTCGCCCACCAGCATGCGGGCGATGTGCGGACCTACCAGACCGATGAAGCCGATGATGCCGGCGAAGGCCACCGTCGTTGCCGCCACGAGGGAAACCACGATGAGCACCACCACGCGCAGCCGGGCGGTATTAATGCCCATGGCGGCAGCGCGGGCATCGCCAAGCCGCAAGGCCGTAAGCCGCCACGACAGCGCCCACAAAATGGGCAGGGCAACCAGCAGCACGCCCGCAAGCACGCCGTTGGCAACCCAGTTGGCGCGCGTGAGCGAACCCATGGACCAAAAGACGATCTGCTGCAGCGCCTCGGCCGAAGACTGGTATTGGATAAGCGCGAGCATGGCCTGGAAGAAAAAGACCAAACCAATGCCCAGCAGCACCATGGTTTCTGCCTTCGCGCCGCGGATGATGGCCGCCACGACGATGATCGCCGTCGCCACCGCCGCCGACAGCCACGCCACCAGCGCCAGGTTGAACTGCGGCTGGGTCAGCAGCTGCCACTTCAGCACGATGGAACTAGCACCACCGAAAGCCGCTGCGGCGGAAATGCCGAGCGTAAACGGCTCCGCCAGCGGGTTATTCAAGATGGTCTGCATCTCCGCGCCGGCCAGCGAGAGGCTGACGCCGATGAGCAGGGCCATGACGGCCATCGGCAAGCGCAGCTTCCACAGCACCGTATGCGTCTGGTCATCCAGGCTCGAAGGATTGACGATGCCTCTGATGACCTCGCCGGGGCTGATGTCGATGGCGCCGACGAAGTTGCTGACCACAAACGCCACCGCCGCGATGAGGCACAGGCCCGCGACGATGCTAATGCGCTGCCAGGTGAGCTTTTTGTGTTGCTGCGTAAGGGCAGCTACCTCCCCGCTTACCATTAATTCGTGCTAAAGAAGGTTCCCTCGCCAGCAACCGGCGAGTACTTTTCTTGCGCTTGCATCCACTCCTTGTCGACGTCCATATCCTCATACGCCTCCGGGTTGATCCACTTCGCGATCTGCAGCAGCGCTAGGTAGTTGAACGGCGAGTTGTAGAACTGGTGCCACATGCCATGCAGCTTGTGCTCCTTGACCGCACGCAGGTTCTCGAATCCTGGCTGGTTGCTCGGCAGCTTGGCGATGCTCGCCTCTGCCTCATCTTCGCCGATGCCATAGCCCACCGCGGCGTAGCCGACGGGGTTGCCCTCATCGTCCTTCTTCTCGGACCAGTCGCCGCCGGTCGCAATCACCATGTCTGGGTCCGCCTCGAGGACCTTTTCTGGGGTGATGGCTCCAACCTCGCCCGGAATGATGCCATCGGCTACGTTCTCACCGCCGGCTTCGTTCACCAACTGCGCGATATTGGAGTCATTCCAAGAGCCACAGCAGTCCATGACGCCGGCCGCGCGCCAGACGAAGGTCTTGGGCTTATCCTTTACCTTGTCCGCGCGCTCCTTAACCAGGTCCACGGTCTTTTGCCACTCTTTGTTGAATTCCTCGGCGCGCTCTTCTTTGCCGAAGATCTCGCCGAAGATTTCCATGGACTTGGTGGTGTTTTCCAGCGGCTTGGCGCGGAAATCGGTCACGGCGTACTTAAGGCCCGCCTGGTCCATCTTTTCGGTCAGGCCCGCCTCTTGTGAGGCGTCGTACTGGTCCTTGGACAGCACGATGAGATCCGGGTCCAGGCTCACCAGGTTTTCCACGGTGACATCGCCCTTGCTGATGGCGCCGACTTCCGGAAGTTCAGTGACCTTGGGCAGCTTTTCTTCCAAGATGTTGTAGTAGTCCGGCACGTTCTTCTTCAGGTCAGATCCGATGCCCACGACCTTATCCAGTGGGTTCTCGGTGTTGAGGATGCCGGTGGCGAAGAGAGAGCGACCTTCGCCCAACAGGACGCGCTCGGGGGCCTTGTCGAGTTCTACGTCGCGGCCCGCGAGGTCGGTGAAGGACAGGGCAGCATCGTCGCTGCCACTGCTATTAGTCGTTTCTTCGGCGGTGCTGCAGCCTGCCAATGCAGCGGCGGAGGCCGCCACTACGGCGATTACCTTGGGAAATCTATATGCCATTTTAAATCCTTGGTCGGTCGGAATCCTCGATACGAGGACACGTGCGAGCTTATCCTAACCTAACCAAGTAAGGTGGCTCAAACCTAAACGGCTTCCTCGCTGAGGGCATAATCTTCCGGCTCGCCCTTGGGCACCTCGGTGCCGTCCGCCATGGTGCGATCTTCCAATTCGCCATCCGGATCCACGATGGCGATATCGAAGCCGGCCTCGCGGATGCGCCGGAGGCCTTCCTTCAGCATGCGCCGGCCCATCCGGTTGGATCCGGTGATATGAGATAGCTCCAGCACCACCGTGCCCTCGCCGAATTCGCATTCGGTGAGCTGATGCAAGATGGTCTCCGCTGCGTTGAAATTGATAAGCCCCTGCAGGAAGATCACCGTGAGGTCGTCCTCGGTTTCCATCCTGCGCACCGGGTGCACGCCGTAGCGCTCATCCGTGGACATCAAGTGCAGCCCCATATCCTTCGAAAGCAAGGTCAAGGCATCCACTCCGCGGACGGAATTGCCCTCCTTATTAAGCCGCGGCGAGAAGGTCGCGACCCCCAATTGGCCGGGCAGGGTGCCCAGCAGGCCACCCGAAACGCCGGACTTCGCTGGGATTCCGACCTCGGCCATCCATCGCCCAGCGCCGTCGTACATGCCCGCAGAGCTCATGACAGAAAGCGTCAGGCGGCAGACATCGGCATCGAGGATCTTCTCCCCCGTCACCGGCTGCGTGCCACCATTGGCCAGGGTGGCAGACATCACGGCGAGGTCGCGCACCGTGACCTTAATCGAGCACTGCTCCACATAGGTCGAGACCGCATCGTGGGCCTCGTCCTGGATGATGTCGTAATTGCGCAGCATATGCGCCAAAGACAGGTTCCTATCGGAGACCTGCAGCTCGGAATCGCGCACCTTTTCATCAATCTTCAACTCGCGGCCCGCCAGCCGCGAAAAGTAGCTGCGCAACTGTTCTACGCGCTCGGCCGGATCCGAATCCACGCCGTTAATCAGCTGCGTTACCGCAATCGCGCCCGCATTGATCATCGGGTTCACCGGCCGGTGGTCATAGCGGTTCAGCGAAAGTTCGTTGAAGGCCTCGCCAGATGGCTCCATACCAACGATCTCACGCACCGCATCCAAGCCGAGCTCCTGCAGCGCTAGAGCATACGCAAAGGGCTTCGACACGGACTGCAAGGTAAATTCCACCTCTGCATCGCCAGCGGAATACACGTGCCCCGTCGTGGTGCAGATGGCCACGCCGAGGTAGTCCGGTTCCGCCTTCGCGAGCTCGGGAATATAGTCCGCCACCGCGCCGCTGCGGTTTCCTCGCACCTGGGTCAAAATTTCCTGCAAATAAAAAGGAATTGGAGTTTTCATCGCAACTTAGCATACGAAAAAAGCCCCCACGGCGCGCGTGGGGGTAAGGCAGGGAAAATTAGTGGCGCTCAGACAGCAAGCGCTGCAATTCCTTCAGGTCGCTCTTGCGGCGGCGCGAGCGGAACACGGAATAGGCAATCAGCCCAGCAACGGCCGCGCCGACGCCACCGAGCACCAACTGCACGTTGCGGTCCTGCAACTTTTCGGTGGCGGCGTTCTTGGCGTCATCGACGAGGTTTTGCGGCTTGCTGCGATCCGCAATTTCATCCAGGGTGCTAGCCAGCTGGCGCCGGGTGCGTTCGATATCGCGTTGAATATCTTCAATATTGCGTGCCACGGAATTCTCCTCTTAGCTTAAGTTTCGCTCTTAACGAGCTTATCTTACCGTGCAGGGCCTCCCCCGCGCAGGCCGGGGAGCACGTAAAGTAGGTCCCATGACTGAAACTCGTTTGAACGTAGGAGATACTGCCCCAGCTTTTGCGCTTGCCGATGCCACCGGCAACACCATTTCCCTTTCCGATTACGCAGGCCAGCGCGTGTTAGTGTACTTCTACCCGCGCGCCAATACGCCGGGCTGCACCAAGGAAGCCTGCGATTTTCGCGATTCCTTAGCAGAGCTCAATGCCCTCAATATCGCGGTGGTAGGCATCTCCCCCGATAAGCCCGAGGCGCTGGCGAAGTTCCGCGATGACCACGATCTCAACTTCCCGCTGCTTTCTGATCCGGATAAGTCCGTCATGACCGCGTATGGCGCCTTCGGGGAGAAGAAGAACTACGGCAAGGTGGTCCAGGGCGTTATCCGTTCCACTTTCCTCGTGGAGCCGGATGGCACCATCGGCCAGACCCACTACAATGTGAAGGCCACTGGACACGTCGCGCGCGTGATGAAGGGCCTCGAGTAAGCCGGTGGAGGAGATCCTCGTCCCGCGGCGTCGGCCAGCGCAGGCGCGCAGCCGGGAGCGCTTTTCTCGCATTGTGCAGGCGGCGCGCGCCGTGCTTGTCGATGTCGGCTTCGAATCCTTCACCTTCGATGAAGTCGCCCACCGCGCCGAGGTTCCCATCGGCACGCTGTATCAGTTCTTTGCCAATAAATACGTGCTCATCTGCGAGCTCGACCGGCAAGATACCGCCACCAGCCTAGCCGAAATCGAGCGCTTTTCGCGCCTCGTGCCGGCCCCGCAGTGGCCGGATGTCTTGGATGAATTCATCGACCACCTCGCGCGGATGTGGCGCGAGGACCCTTCCCGGCGCGCCGTTTGGCACGCCATCCAATCCACCCCAGCGACGCGGGCGACGGCGGCCGATACCGAGCTGCAGCTCTTGGAGCCGCTCGCCGAGATCCTCCGCCCCCTTGCCACCGAGCACAGCGATGCGCAACGCATTGAGCTGGCGCGCTTCCTTATCCACACCGTGGTCTCGCTGCTTAATTACGCCATTTCGGGCGATCCAGACAAGTTCGATTCCGTGGTCATGGAACTAAAGCGCATGCTGATTTCGTACCTCTTTGCGGTGACCGCGGGATAAGTTTGTAGACGTTTATACAAGTTATCCACAGGCGGGCGCTGGGCGCGATTGGCGCCGCGGTAGCGCGCGCCTAGATTTGCAGGCATGAACGCACTGCAGGCCTATGCCACCCAGATTTCCTCGGCGATGGATATCCTCGCCGAGGCCCACGGCATGCCTGAAAGCGCCCTCGTTGAGCTCGGATTGCCGGATGTCGAGGCCCTCGAGCTGCTTGCCCTAGCGGAGGTTTATTTCGGCACCACTTCCTTTAGCCGCAAGCAGCGCCTTGCCGCCGCAGGCGCGCGCCACCACGATTTGGTGACGCTGAAGCTCATCGAGAAGTACGCTACCCGCGCGGCCACCAAGCGCGCCGCGTGGAATTTGCGCGTAGAGCTGTGCCGGCAACACGGACCAGCCTCCGAGATTGCCCGGCTTGCTAAAAAGCGCCTGCGCGAATGGCGCCCGCGCCGCCGGCCGCCGCGCGAGGGCGTACAACTCCTGCGCCGCCCGGAAGGCCCGTGGACGATGCGCATTACCGCGCCCTCGTCCTTCCTCGCGGATCTCGATTCCGCCCTCGACCCCGAAAACCCACTCGCATCCTTCCGCGAACTCATCCGCGGCGAGGGCGCTGCCACGGTACAGACCACGACGAACGTGATTATCCCGCTCAACGCGCTGGATCAAATACTGGAAGGCGATGGCGACGAGGTCACGCTTCGGCTGACCAACGGCTCGACCATCACCGGCGCGCAGCTCGTCGAGCGCACCTTCAGCGAGCACGGGCTAGCCACGCTAATCCACCCGGTAAAGGGCCCGGTCAACCTGTATCGGACCTCGCGCTTTGCCTCAGAAAAGCAGCGGCTGATGGCCGCCGCCGAAAACCCCACCTGCCCGTGGCCGCCGTGCAATCACCCGGCGGATAAGTCTCAGATCCACCACCTGCAGGCGTGGAAGCACGGCGGGATGACCAACGCGGACAACCTCACCGTGTGCTGCCCGTACCACAACGGGGTGAACCAAGACGATCCGAACGCCCCGCCCTTGCGCGGCCGCCTTGCCCGGGTAAACGGCAAGGTCCGCTGGATCCGCTAGCGCTGCCTCACCGAGGTAGCGCTACTCGGCGTGCGCAAGCAACTGCGCGCACACATCACCGGGAAAGAGCGCCCGGGCCATCCGGGCGAAGTCCTCCCGGCCCAGCGCACCCGCGCCCTCTGGCACGCTGCCCCACAACCGGCAGCCCGTGACCGCCGGAAGCTCATCCACGTTCATCTTCGTCGCCAAGTCCGGCTCTGCGCACAAGCTTCCGCCGATAAGCCCCATCACGTTAATCCCGCGCCGCTGCGCCTCGCGGACGGTAAGCTCGGCGGCGTTGAGGCTACCGAGGCCGAGGGAGGTGACGATGAGGAGGTTGGTGGCGACATCGGCAAGCGTGTAGTCGTCTGCCAAACGCACCAGCAGCCCGCCGGCGCCTTCCACCAGCACCACACGGCCTAGTGCGTCCAGCCCCGCTACCCAGTCCCGGAGCTCCTCTTTGCTCGGCGGAGTCATGCCCGCCCGGCGCGCCGAGAGATTCGGTGCTAGCGGTTCGGGAAAGCGCGCCATCTCCATAACCTCGACCCCGGCCAGGGCCCGCACCGTCGCCGCATCGCCGCTATTATCCGGCTCGCCGGTCTGCAGGGGCTTGGCATAGACAACCTCGCGCCCGCTCTGGGCAAAGGCGCTGGCGAGCGCCGCCGTGGCCACCGTCTTTCCCACGTCGGTATTGGTGCCGGTAATAAAGAGGATCATCGCTTTCCTCCTGCCACCGCAGCGCGCACTCCGCGGCAAATCTGCGCGACCTCGTCCTCGGTGCTGATAAACGGCGGCATGGTGTAGATGAGGCGGCCGAACGGGCGCAGCCACACGCCCTGGTCCACCGCCGCATCCGTGGCGCCTGACATATCGACGTCGCGCTCCATCTCCACCACGCCGATAGCGCCCAGGACGCGCACGTCTGCCACGCCCGGCTCGTCCTCCAACCCGGCAAGCCCGGCGCGCAGCTGCTTCTCGATGCCCGCAACCTGCCCCCGCCACGTTCCCTCCAGGATCATGGAGGTCGCCTCTGCAGATACCGCACAGGCCAGGGGGTTGGCCATAAAGGTCGGGCCGTGCATCAGCGCGCGCGGGTGCATGCCCTCGGCAACCCGGGCGGTGGCAAGCGTGGCGGCCATCGTCATGAAACCACCGGTCATCGCCTTGCCCACGCACATAATATCCGGAATTACACCCGCCGCCTGGGTAGTAAAGAGGTCCCCGGTGCGCCCAAACCCCGTGGCGATTTCATCCGCGATCAGCACGATTCCGTGGCGGTCGCAGATTTCGCGCGCCCCGCGCACCAACTCGTGGTCGTGGAAGCGCATGCCGCCGGCGCCTTGGACGACGGGCTCGATGATCAGGGCCGCGACCTCGTCGGTAATGCAGCCCTCCAGTTCGCGCAGGTAGTCCTCGCGCGCTTTCTCGCTCGCCCCGCGCGTGGGCGGTGCCGGGGCGAAAACCTGCTGCGCCAGGGTGCCGGTCCACATCGAGTGCATGCCACCATCGGGATCGCACACGCTCATCGCGGCAAAGGTATCGCCGTGATAGCCCGAGCGCCAGGTCAGCATCTTGGTGCGCTCCGGATGACTGATCCCCTGCTGGTATTGCAGGGCCATCTTGATGGCGACCTCCACCGAAACCGATCCCGAGTCCGCATAAAAGACCTGCGCGAAGTCGTGGCGCGTGAGCTCCATGAGATTGACCGTCAGCCGCGCCGCCGGCTCGTGCGTGAGCCCGCCGAACATCACGTGGCTCATGCGATCGATCTGCTCCTTGGCGGCCGCGGTAAGCCGCGGGTGGCTGTGCCCGTGGGCGGCGGCCCACCAGGAGGACATGGCGTCGATGAGCTGGGGGCCATCGGCAAGCGTGAGGTGGACGCCCGCGGCCGACTCCACGACGCGCGTGGGCGCGCCGGGCTCGGCGTAGGGGTGCCAGATGTGGTGGGCATCGATTGTCGCTATGTCATTAGTAGAAATATCCACCAAATTAGATCTAGCACACACGCTCGGCCGCTATAGTCCTTTTTATGAAAGTTCTTGAACGGCGTTCAATTCGCCGCGTACCCGTGGTTTTGCCGGCGGTTGCGGGCATCGAGATGTGGGAGCGCTTCAGCTTTTATGGCATGCAAGCCATCCTCGCGTACTAACCTCCGGCGGGCTTGGCATGGAGCAAACGCAGGCCACCGCGCTCGTCGGCGCGTACGGCAGCCTGCTCTATCTTTTCACGTTTGTGGGTGGCTGGGTCAGCGACCGGCTCTTGGGCGCCGAGCGCACCCTGCTTACCGGCGCCGGGCTGTTGGTGTGCGGGCACTTTGCCCTCTCGCTCGTCCCCGGCACGGCGGGGCTCATCATCGGGCTCTTGCCGCTCGCGCTTGGCTCGGGGCTGCTCAAGACCGCCGCGATAACGATTCTGGGCGCAGCTTTTCCCGCCGAGGCCGGCGCGCGCGACGGGGCCTTTCAGATTTTCTACCTCTGCATCAATGTCGGCGCGCTTTTTGGCCCCATGCTGACAGGCTGGCTAGCCGAGGAATACGGCTACCACGCCGGATTCTTCGCCGCAGCGGTGCTCATGTGCTGCGGGTGTGCCACCTACGGCGCGCTGCGGAAAAAGATAGATGTGCCATCGCGCCCGCCTCACCCCACCCAGGCCCCAGGCAAGGCAGGTCTGGTCGCGCTGGCGGCGCTTGTAGCCGGCGTGCTGCTCGTCATCACCGTCTCCCCAGGCACGCTGACCGTGCTGCTTCTTATCGCCACGGTAGCGGCCGCGGCGGGGCTTTTTGCCAGCATGCTGCGATCCCCGCAGGTCACCGCGGATGAGCGGCGCCGCATCCTGGATTTCATTCCGCTCTTCGCCTGCTCGACGGCCTACTGGACCCTGCAACCACAAATTTACGGCGTGCTCGCGGTCTATTCGGATCAGCGCCTCAACCGATCCATCGGCGGATTCGAGATCCCGCCAGCGTGGACGCAATCACTCAACCCGCTATTTATCCTGCTGCTCTCGCTGCCGTTGGCGGCGGGCATGACGCGCTGGGCCAACTCGCGGCGCGCGCTCATGGGCTGCGGCATCATCTTCGCCGGTGCAGGCATGTTCCTCCTGCCGCCCTTTGTCGGCGGCGGGGAAAATTCCACGCCGTTCCTCGTGCTAGCGGGCACCATCTTTTTGATGTCTCTCGGCGAGCTCTTCATCGGCCCAGTGGGCATGGCCGCATCCGCCGCCCACGCGCCGCGGGCCTATGCCACCCGCTTTTCCGCGCTGTACTTCCTCACCATGGCCATCGGCACCTCGCTGGCCGGTTCGATGTCGCAGCTATACGATCCCACCTCGGCATCCGCCGAAACGACCTACCTTCTCATCATGGGCGGCGTCCCCGTCATCCTGGGGCTGGTGCTCCTCCTGCGGCGCAGGTAGGCTCCTATCGCCCGGCGGACTCGTCGAGCGCGCGGTCGGCCATCAGCACGTCGCGCATGCCGCTGAATAGGTCGCCCATGCCCTGCGGATTGGACGGCATGTAGAGCACGGAGGCTTGGCCGTTATTCGAGACATCGACCATCGCATCGAGGTACTGCGATACCAGCATGAGGACCTCGGGGGATTCCTGGACCCCGGCATCGCGCAGTAGCTCGTATTGCTGGGCGATGCCCTCTACAATCTCCTTGCGCTGCTCGGCAACGCCCCTACCCTGCAGCTTCTTTGCCTCCGCAGCACCCTCGGCTTCTTTGACCACGCGAATCTTTTCCGCCTCCGCCTGGGCGATGGCCGCCTCGCGCTCGCGCTGCGCCGCGTTAATGGAGTTCATGGATTCACGCACGCGGGAATCCGGGCGGATATCGGTTACCAGCGTATTGACGAAGTTCCAGCCGTATTCGGCCATATTATCCCGCAGTGAGGCCGCCACGTTCTGCGCGATGGTGTCCTTGGAAGAAAAGGACTCATCCAAGCCCATATTCGCCACCGACGAGCGCACATTATATTGCACATAGGCCACGATCTGCTGCTCGTGGTTGGACAGCATATAAAAGGCCTCGCGCTCGCGGCCCTCTACGACCTCGTACTGCACCGCGACCGGGATTTGGACGAAGACATTGTCCTTCGTCTTGGTTTCTACCATCACGTCTAGCTGGCGCACCTGCAGCGAAATCTTATCGCGCACGCGGTCAATCCAGGGCATCTTGAAGTGCAAGCCCGCGTGGGCGACCGTCTGGAATTTACCCAAACGCTCCAAGATCGCCGCCTCGCGGGTACGCACGATGTAGTACCCATCGAATACGGTGCCGAGAATCAGCAAGATGATGACGCCGATGATGATTAAGCTCAACATTTCCTCTCCCTAACTACGTGTGTGAAATTAATTTTCGCACAGGCAGAAAGCGTTCGCTAGTGGTCATCGATAAGTGCAAAAAGCTTGCCCATCACCTCCGCACCGTTCTCGCCGATGCCATTGTGCTGGTACTCATTCGTCACCCACGGCCGCAGATCGCCCAAGTGCGCGGCGGTGGCCAAGGATTCTTCCAGGGGAACGAAGATATCGTCGAGGTAGATGGCGGCGGCGGTGGTGGGGGCATCGGCAAGCGCATAAGGCGCAGTAAATTCCCGCTCCGCCAAGCCGTGCGCACCCTCCTTGAATGCTTGCAGCGCCGGGTCCTCGTCGAACTGCCACGGGAAAATATGCTCGCCGGTCAGCCAGGTGCCGGACTCGGCAAACTCCGGGAACTCCTCCCGCACGCGGTGTGCCGACCACTGCGTCGCCGCCTGCCCGCCGCTGCCGGCATAAATGGACTCGTGGATCGCCGCATAAAGCGGGGCCTCCGCAAAGCTCACGCGCTCGCCGATACCCCACAGGAAATCATCCCGCAGCACCTTCTCTCCCCGCACGGTGCGGAAGGGCTCTTCCAGGAGGTAGGCCAGGCCGTCGAAGCCGGTGCCCCGCCCCAACTCGGTGCCAATGGTGCGAAAACGCAGCGAGGACAGCCGCTCGCCGGTATGCAGGCGCTCATCTGAATTATCGAGGTGGTCGATGATTTCCTCGATGCGGCGCTGCACCCAGGGGAATTCGCGGTAGAAGCGCTCCTGGCGGGCCTTGAGCTTGCTAAAGGTCGCGCGGTAGAGGTGATCCGCACCCTGCAGCGTGGGGATACCGCCGGTGAAAAACGCGTGCTTGACCGACTCTGGAGCTTGGGACAGGTACGCGGTGATGCAAAAGCCGCCGAAGGACTGGCCGAACAGGGACCAAGTCTCCAGCCCCAGGTGCTCGCGCAGGCGCTCGGCATCGCGCACGATATTGTCTTGGCGCAGCAAAGCCAGGTGGTCGGCGCTGCGCTCTTCTGCGGGGCTTAGCCTATCGATGCGGTGCGAGCGCCCCGTGCCGCGCTGATCGAGGAGGATGACGCGGTAGCGCTCGAGCGCCTTGCCGATAAGCCCCGTCGGCTTGACCGGCCGCGGGGCCGGAAAACCCGGGCCGCCCTGCAGGTACAAAAGCGCCGGCAGGTCCTCGCCTCCTGGCGGGATGATTTCACGGGCATAGAGATCAAAAGTCCCGCGCGGATTGTCATAATCCCACGGGACTTCAAGGGTGTGTTCAATAATATCGTGGCCGAAGCGGCGGTAGTGAGTCATGCCCACCCAGGTTAGTAGACCTCCAGGCCCTTTGCGCGGAAAACGTCGCGGACTTTTTCCACGTCCTCCGGTTTCGGCGGCTTGGTATCTGCCAAGTGGTAGGTCATATCGAGCCCCTCCCACTTGTCCTTGCCCATATTGTGGAAGGGCAAGACCTCGACGCGCTCCACATTGGACTTCCACCGCGCCACAATGGAGGCGACGTTTTCGACGTTCTCGGCCGAATCCGTCAGGCCCGGCACGACGACGAAGCGAATCCACACCGGCTTGCCTATCGCGTTGAGGCGGTCACCAAAATCGAGCGTGGGCTGCAGCTGGCGCCTCGTTACGCGCTGATAGGTTTCCTCGTCGCCCGACTTCACGTCCAGCAGCACAAGATCGATATTGTCCAGGTCCTCATCGCGCAGGCGCGAGCCTAAGAAGCCTGAGGTATCGATGGTGGTGTGGATGCCGGCGTCGTGGACCTCCTTAAGCACGCGGCGGGTAAACGCAATCTGGAAGAGGGGCTCACCACCGGAGATGGTCAGGCCACCACCGGAGGCCTGGAAGATGGGCTTGTAGCGCTTGATGCGTTTGACCACATCGTCGACCCGCTCCAAGGTGCTGGTCTTCATCTCCATGGTGTCCGGGTTATGGCAATACTGGCAGCGCAGGGGGCAGCCGGACATGAACATGGTCATGCGGGTGCCCGGGCCGTCGACGGCGGTTACCAGCTCCCAAGAGTGCACGAGGGCGATATCGCCGGTGCGGCGCGCCTCCATGAGCTCGGGGCGGGTAATCTCATCGAGTTCGTGGTCGGTTCCCAGGCCCGCGGCAACACCGCGAACGCGCTCGCCGGATTCCGGCGACAGGGTGACCACACCAGTAATGCCATCAGCCATGATTATGAACCCTGGTGGAAGGTGCGGGAAATGACGTCAAGCTGCTGCTCCTTTGTGAGCTTGACAAAGTTGACCGCGTAGCCAGAGACGCGAACGGTGAGGTTCGGGTACTTCTCTGGGTGCTCGACGGCATCTTCCAGCGTGGACTTGTCCAGCACGTTGATGTTGGCGTGGTACAGGCCAGAGTTCATCTTGTGCTCGTCGCGGCTGGCCTTCATGTCTGAAAGGCGTTCTGCATAGGTTGGGGTTGCCATGATGGTTCTCCTTGTCGTGATTCTTATTGTTCCATGATGAAGCCGGCATCCAGCACGCCCACCAGGTTGGTGATGCGCTCTTCTGGGGTGCGGCCCAATCCGGACGGGGTGATGGTATTGGTCAGCGAGATGCCGTCCAGGGCATCCTTGTAATCCAACTTGCCCACCGACAGCATGGAGGCGACCATGCCGTGGTTATCCGCGCCGTTTTCTGGGTTAGCACCCGGGGAGAAGGGGGTGCCGGCCTTGTGGCCCGACGGGAAGGAACCTGTTGCCTTGCCGTAAACCACGTTGGAGGTAATGGTCAGCACGGACTGGGTGGGGATGGCGTTGCGGTACATCGGGATGGCCTTAATCTTTTCCATCACGGTGTGCACGATGGTGGCGGCGATATCATCGGCGCGGTCATCGTCGTTGCCGTAGAACGGGAATTCGCCTTCGGTGATGTAATCCGTAATCAGGCCGGTCTCATCCCGGACCGGGGTGACCTTGGCGTACTTGATGGCGGATAGCGAATCGGCGACGATGGAAAGCCCCGCGATGCCGCAGCCCATGGAGCGGATGATATTGGAATCATGCAGCGCCATTTCCACGGCCTCGTAGGCGTACTTATCGTGCGAGTAGTGGATGATGTTCAGTGCCTCGACGTAGGTGCCAACCACCCAGTCCAGCATCTCCTCGTACTTTTGCCAGACCTCGTCGAAATCCAACGGGCCATCGCCTTGAATCGGCTCGTAGCCTTCGACGATTTGCTTGCCGGAGACCTCATCCCGGCCGCCGTTCATAGCATAGAGCAGGGCCTTGGCGGCATTGACGCGGGCGCCGAAGAACTGCATCTGCTTGCCCACTTCCATCGGGGACACGCAGCAGGCAATCGCCGCGTCATCGCCCCACTCGTCGCGAATCTGGCGATCAGACTCGTACTGGATGGAGGAGGTTTCAATGGAGATGTGCGCGCAGAATTCCTTGTAGCCTGCGGGCAGCTCCGGATCCCAGAAAATGGTGATATTCGGCTCCGGTGATGGCCCCAAGTTGATCAGGGTCTGCAGGAGGCGGAAGGAAGTCTTGGTGACCATGTGGCGGCCATCGCTGCCGAAGCCGGCATCGGACCAGGTGGCCCAGTACGGGTCGCCGGAGAAAATCTGGTCATAGTCGATGGTGCGCAGGAAGCGGACGATGCGCAGCTTCAGCACGAGCGCGTCGATGATTTCCTGTGCCTGCTCCTCGGTGATGATGCCAGCGGCTAGGTCGCGCTCGAAGTAGCAGTCGAAGAACGCAGACAGGCGGCCGATGGACATGGCGGCACCATCCTGGGACTTGATGGAGGCGAGGTAGCCAAAGTAGGTCCACTGCACGGCCTCGTGTGCGGTGCGCGCCGGCTCGGAGATGTCAAAACCGTAGGACTCGGCCATCGCCTTGAGCTTCTTCAGGGCCTTGATCTGCTCGGAGTGCTCCTCGCGGTAGCGGGCCCAGTGCTCGGAAAAGCCGGCATCGGCAATGGCATCGCGGGCCTCAATCTTTTCTTGGATGAGGAAGTCCACGCCGTACAGCGCCACGCGGCGGTAATCGCCGATGATGCGGCCGCGGCCATAGGCATCGGGCAGGCCGGTGATGATGTGTGATGAACGGGCGGCGCGAATGCGCGGGGTGTAGATATCGAAGACCGCATCATTGTGGGTCTTGCGGTAGCGGGTGAAGATCTTCTCCACCTCGGGGTCTACCTCTTTACCTGCCTCGCCGATGGCCTGCTTAACCATGCGCCAGCCACCGAACGGCATCATCGCGCGCTTAAGCGGCGTATCGGTTTGTAGGCCGACGATGACGTCATCGTCTTCTGAGATGTAGCCGGCCGGGAAGGCATCGATATCGGTCGGGGTGTGCGTATCGACATCGTAAATGCGCTTTTCGCGCTCGACTGACAGGTAGTCCTTTTCCAGGGTGTCCCACACGCGCAGCGTCTTATCGGTGGGGCCAGCGAGGAAGCTGGAATCGCCGTCATAAGGCGTGTAGTTGCGCTGGATGAAATCGCGGACGTTGATGCCCTCGGTCCAAGGGCCGGGCGCAAAACCTTCCCACCCTTGATACTGCTGGGGCTTAGTTGCGGTAGTCATAATTCCCTTCTTCTGGGTCAAATTTCCCGGGGCACATGCCGCCTTTTTCTTCCCGCAGCATCAAGCCCCGTCACCTCTCCATTGTCGGCCCGATTCGCGAAATTAACAACCATAAACATCGCCGTGAGCACCAGTTATAAACCGGTCATCATACTTTGCTGGTAGCCCGATTTATATAAACCTCCCGTACGTTTTTGTTCGGGGGCAATCTAGCCCCGATCGTGGCTTTGCTCACGTACACTTTGGCGCCGACCTGCGTGTACCTCTACTGTTAAGGCGGTCAGCTTCGCTTCCGTAACAAGGAGGACTTCGTGGCGTCCCAGCCCAAGCACCCCGTAGACATCGTTCCCCCCGCGCCGAAACTCGCCGCCCTTGGGCTGCAGCACGTCCTCGCGTTTTATGCCGGGGCGGTCATCGTCCCGCTGCTCATCGCCAGCTCGTTGAACCTGGACGCGGAAACTACCATCCACCTCATCAATGCCGACCTTTTAACCTGCGGCATTGCGACGATCATTCAGTCGGTGGGCATCGGCAAGCATATTGGCGTGCGCCTGCCCATCGTGCAGGGCGTGACCACGACGGCGGTATCGCCCATCATCGCGATTGGCCTGGGCGCCACCGACGGCGAGGGCGGGGTGGCATCGCTGCCCACGATTTACGGCGCCATCATCGTCGCGGGCCTTTTTACCTTCTTCGCCGCGCCGGTCTTTGGCAAGGTGCTGCGCTTCTTCCCGCCGGTGGTTACCGGTTCGGTGCTGCTGGTGATGGGTACCTCACTGCTGGCGGTATCGGCCAATGACTTTGTCAATTATGCCGAGGGCGTGCCGGCCACGCGCGATTTGCTCTATGGCTTTGGCACGCTGGCGGTCATCATTATGGTGCAGCGTTTTTCCTCCGGCTTCGTGGGCACGTTGGCGGTGCTCATCGGCTTGGTCCTGGGCACGGGCGTGGCGCTCGCGCTTGGCGATGCCTCCTTTAGCGAAGTCTCCTCCTCCCCCGCCCTCGGCATTACGACGCCGTTTTATTTCGGCATGCCGAAATTCGACCTCGTGGCGATCTTCTCGCTGATTATCGTCATGATCATCACGATGGTGGAAACGACCGGCGATGTATTTGCCACCGGCGAAATCGTCAAAAAGCGCATCCGCCGCGATGATGTGGTGCGCGCCATCCGCGCCGATGGCGTTTCCACCCTGGTGGGCGGCGTCATGAATTCCTTCCCCTATACCTGCTTTGCGCAAAACGTGGGCCTGGTGCGCCTGACCAATGTGAAATCGCGCTGGGTGGCCGTGGCGGCCGCGGGGTTCATGATCGTGCTGGGCCTGTTGCCGAAGGCCGGCGCGGTGGTTGCCGCGATTCCGTCGCCGGTGCTCGGCGGCGCATCGCTCGCGCTTTTTGCCAACGTGGCGTGGGTAGGCCTGCAGACCATCGCAAAGTCGGATCTCAGCGATGGCCGCAACTCCGTCATCGTCACCTCCGCGCTGGGCCTGGCCATGCTGGTGACCTTCAAGCCGGAGGTTGCCACTGCCTTCCCGGAGTGGGCGCAGACCTTCGTTTCTTCTGGCATGTCCATCGGCGCGATTACCGCCATTCTGCTCAACTTGTTGTTCTTCCACACCGGCAGCGCGAGCACGCAGGTCTCGCGCGCCGATGGCAAGGGCGTGAGCCTGAACGAGCTGAACGAGGCCTCGCGGGAGGAGTTCACCGCCGCGCTGCGCCCGCTCTTTAATAATGAGACCTGGCCGCTGGATCTGGCCTGGCAGTCCCGGCCGTTTAGCGATGTCAACGAGCTGCGCGCCGCCATCCAGGTTGCCGTGCTGACCGCGGATGCTGAACGCCGCGATGCGCTCATCCACGACTACCCCGCGATGGACGAGCTGCTTTTGACCTCGGCCGATGAGGCGGCGAATATTTCCGCCGACCGCGGCTCGCTGGGGCTCAGCGATCTCGATGACGTGCAAACCGAGCGCATTACCGAGCTGTCCGCCGCCTACCGCGAGCGCTTTGGCATGCCCTTTGTCGCATACCTCGATACCAATGACACGGTGGAGCGCGTCATCGATGCCGGCGTGCGGCGCCTGGCCAATTCCGATGCGCAGGAATATCGCATTGCTCTCAGCGAAATCGTCGAGATCGCCAATGACCGCTTCGATATCCTGCTTGCCGATGCCAACCCCGTCCGCTCCTCCTGGGACCGCAAGTTCACCGAGGTAGATTAGGATCCGCAAAAGCACCGCAGTTCTTCAAGCAAGTACTGCGGTGCTTTTCTTGTGCGCCCGGTGAGACTTGAACTCACACGTCATAAGACACTAGAACCTAAATCTAGCGCGTCTGCCAATTCCGCCACGGGCGCGAGCAACGTTGAATAGTGTACACGGCGGGCTGATAAACAAGAAACCAGGGGCATTCCGTATTGCGGCGGCGGATAGGTAGGCTGGGTGAGGTGAGTATGCACGAGGATCAGAAGAAACGGCGCGTGAAGGTGCGGTGGTGGCACATCGCCCTCGTCATATTTTTCGTGGTGCTTTTCCTCTTCCTCGCCTATTGGCAGTGGACGCGCTTCCGCTCCGGCTCGGGCACTTTCCAAAACTTGGGCTATGCCTTTCAGTGGCCTCTTTTTGCGGTATTCGTGGTCTATGCTTATCGCACCACCCTGCGCTATGAAAATGAGCGCCTTGCCGCGGAAAACGAAGCCCGCGAGATGGATTCGCTGCAGGCCTCAAAAAACGCCTCTGAAAATGTCGGCTCAGAATCTGGTTCGATAGGCGGAGATTCGGCAGCTGGTTCGGAGGCCGGTAGCTCGATGGGCCGCGGGTCGGCGGAGAAGACCGCCATCGATGAGGATTTCTTGCCGCAGCGCCCGCAGCTGAATGTGGAAGAGTTTAATGCGTTGAATCAGCCTCGGCGCCGCCGCGGCTCCCCCGCAGAGGGGCGCGGCGAAGGCCCGACAGATAAAAGGAGAAAATAAATCATGACAAACCAGGTACACCCAGACCGCAAGGCGCGCATCCGTGGCCCGCTGAAGTTCTTTTCCATCGCGGCCACGGTGACCGGTATCTTCCTGATCATCCTGGTCATCCGCATGTTCTTCCAGTACGTCATGGGCGCAGAAATCCCGGAATGGGCGACCTACATCGCCATCGTGCACGGCATCGCGTACATGATCTATCTGCTGTCCATCCTGATTCTGGGCCCGCGTGCGCTGTGGCCCGCCGGCAAGCTGATTACCACCGCGCTCGCCGGCGTGGTGCCCTTCCTGTCCTTCTGGATGGAGCACAAGCGCCGCAAGGAAATCGAGGAGCAATTCCAGCTCAACGCTTAATTAGCTGGCCAGCTCTGCGATAAGCGGGACCAGCTGGGAAAGGGCGCGGCCGCGGTGCGAGACCGCGTTCTTTTCTGCGGGCGACATTTCCGCCGCAGAACGCGACTCGCCCTCTGGCTGGAAGAGCGGGTCGTATCCAAAACCATTGGCGCCGCGCGGCTCGCGCAGCAGCTTGCCTTCCCAGCGGCCCTCGGCCACGCGCTCTGTGCCTTCGGGGGTCACGAGGGCGCACACGGAGACAAAGGCGGCGGCGCGCCGGTCATCCGGTACATCCGCCATCTGCGCCAAGACCAGGTCATTATTGGCATGGTCATTGCCGTGCTGGCCGGACCACCGAGCGGAAAGCACGCCGGGCATGCCGTTGAGCTCCTCGATGGCCAGCCCGGAATCATCCGCGATGGTCACCAGGCCCGTGGCGGCGGCGCCGGCGCGGGCCTTGATGAGCGCGTTATCGGCAAAGGTGCGGCCGTCTTCGATGGGCTCTGGGTAGGCTTCGACCTCAGAAAGCAGGCGCAGTTCCACGCCCTCGATGCCCGCCTCGGACAAGATACGATCGAGCTCGGCCAGCTTCTTCGGATTGCCGGAGGCGACGAGGATTACCATCCCAGCGCCGCTTTCTGCGCCGCGATGAGCTCGCTGCAGCCCTTCTGGGCCACATCCAGCATCCCGTTGAGCTGCTCGCGGCCGAAGAGGCCGTGCTCACCGGTGCCCTGGATTTCTACGAAGTCGCCGGATTCCTGCATCACCACGTTAAGGTCTACCTCGGCGCGGGAATCTTCCTCATAGGGCAAATCCAAGCAGATTTCGCCGTCGATGATGCCCACGGAGACCGCGGCGATGGGATCGAGGAGCGGCTCGCCGGGGACAACGCCTTCGGATTTGAGGTGGGCGATGGCATCGGCAAGCGCGACGTAGGCGCCCGTGATAGAGGCGGTGCGGGTGCCGCCATCGGCCTGCAGCACGTCGCAATCGAGCTGGATGGTGTTTTCTCCCAGCTCCTCCAAGTCCACGGCGGCACGCAGGGAGCGACCGACCAGGCGGGAAATCTCATGGGTGCGGCCCTTGACCTTGCCGCGCATGGACTCGCGCGGCATACGGTCGTGGGTGGCGGATGGCAGCATGGCGTACTCGGCGGTCAGCCAGCCCTCGCCGGAATCGCGCTTGAAACGCGGCACCCCGAGTTCGACGGAGGCGGTGCACATCACGCGGGTATTGCCAAATTCCACCAAGACGGATCCAGCCGGGTTGGTGGTGAAATTGCGGGTAATGCGGACGCTGCGCATTTGGTCGAGCGCGCGCCCATCGGCACGAGTAAATTCAGTCATGCCCTCCAGCGTAACTTAGAACTGCATGCCCGCAGTACCCAGCACGATTTCGCCGTCGAATTCCTCTCGTGCCGCCGCCACGGTGGCCTCAGCATCGCCCCAGGGCTGGATGTGGATTAGTACCAGCGTGCCAACGCCCGCTTCCCGCGCCGCGCGCCCCGCTTCCGCGCCCGACATGTGCATGCCGGGTGCCATGCCCTCGGAGGAAGCACCCCAGGTGGCCTCGCAGAGGAAGAGATCGGCGCCCCGGGCGGCATCGACAAGCGCGGGCGTATAAGACGTATCGCCGGAATAGGTAATGGTCTTGCCGGTCTTGGCGTGCTCGATGCGCAGCGCATAGGCCTCAACCGGGTGATTGACGGGGAAGGGGGTGATAAAGACGTCATCGACAAGCTGGCGCTCCCCCGCCACCCACGGGCTAAACGCCAAGGTATCGGACATATCGTCGATCCCATTTACCTCGTCAGAGGACAGGCGGCCTAGGTGCGTCGGCGTGGCGGAGGGGCCGAAGCAGAAGTTACGCGAGGCCGCCGGGGCGGTGGGATGGAAGCGGCGCCACACCATGAGGGAGGGAAAATCCGCGCAGTGATCCGCGTGCAGGTGGCTAAAGGCCACGTGAGCATCGCACGGATCCTGCAGTTGAGCTAGCTGGCCCAGCGTGCCCGAGCCCATATCCAGGATGATGGACGGTGCATTGTCGAAGGACACGACATAGCCGGAGGCAGGATTGTCTGCGGTGGGTACGCTACCGGAGCAGCCTAGGATGGTCAGCTTCATGGAACCAATAGTTCCATGAATCCGGCCCAAATGCTGGTACCGCGCGCAAAAGGGGGGGGAAGGAATTTCAGCTTCCTTAGCCGATCTGCGGGCCCAAAAAGCGCGTGGCCAGCTGGGCGAAGACCTCTGGATCACCGGTGGATTCGAAGGAATGGACCGGCTGGTTGCCCTCGGGGGCGAGCATGTCCGTTTCCGTGAGCAGGCGCATGACGTCCTTGGTGGTTTCCTCTGAGGAGGTCACCAGGGACACGTTTTCGCCCATGGCGAGCTGGATGATGCCGGTAAGCAGCGGGTAGTGCGTGCATCCCAGGACCAAGGTGTCCACGCCCTGGGCCTGCAGGGGCGCAAGGTAGCCCTCGGCGACGCCGAGGATCTGGCGGCCCGCGGTAATCCCGCGCTCGACAAAGGGAACGAAGTCCGGGCAGGCCGCGGCTACCACCTCGACATTGGGG
The DNA here is from genome assembly GCF_000478095.1 of Corynebacterium sp. KPL1824. Taxonomy (NCBI): domain Bacteria; kingdom Bacillati; phylum Actinomycetota; class Actinomycetes; order Mycobacteriales; family Corynebacteriaceae; genus Corynebacterium; species Corynebacterium sp. KPL1824. Next base: position 813,754 of record NZ_KI515750.1, read on the forward strand.
TTGACCGCGAACAGGTCCTGGTACGCGCCGGATTTGATGGTGCCCTCAGTGCCGATGACGCCGATCTTGCCATTGCGCGTGGTGGACATGGCGCGGCGCACGGCCGGGCGGATGACCTCCAGGATGGGGATATCATAGCGCTCGCGGGCATCGTGCAGGAAGGCCGCGGTGGCGGTATTGCAGGCGATGACCAGCATCTTGCAGCCGCGTTCTACCAGCTCATCGGCGATATCCTGGGAAAAGGCCCGCACCTGCGAGATGGGCCGCGGGCCGTAGGGGCCGTGGGCGGTATCACCCTTATAGATAACGGATTCTTGCGGCAGCTGCTCCATTACCGCGCGGGCCACGGTCAGCCCGCCGACGCCCGAGTCAAAGATGCCGATGGGAGACGACGCGTTGGGCATTATTTCCTCCCTGCCTTTGCGGGGTTATCGGAAGTGATGAACATGCCGGCCGCTACACCGCCCAGGGCGCCGAAGAGGTGGCCTTGCCAGCTAATGCCCTCGGCAACGGGCAGCACGCCCCAAATCAGCCCGGAATAGGAAAAGCCCAGGATGATGCCCAAAATGATCTGCAGCAGGGAGCGATTGAAGATGCCGCGCACCACGAGGTAGGCCAGCCAACCATAGACCAGCCCGGACGCGCCGATATGCGAGGTACCGGCCCCGCCCAAGAACCACGTTCCAAGGCCCGCTACCACGGTGGTGATCAAGGTGACCTCCCACCACACCCGGCGCCCGGACAAGCCGATGAGGAAGCAAAACAGGGCACCCGGCAACGAGTTGGACATCAAGTGCTCCAGGCTGCCGTGCAAGAGCGGCGCCGTGATGATGCCCCACAGGCCATCCACGTCGAGCGGGCGGATGCCGTAGTTAGACAGCCCGCCGCCGAAGACGACGGCGTTAATCAAGTGGACCGACCACTCCACCGCGAGGAAGCCCAATGCCAGGGATAGGCCGGTGCTGATGCGGCCGCGGCCGCGGTTGGTCGTGTTAGTCGGCGCCGGCTGATTTCGCGAAGTTCCACCCATAGTCATAATGGGCAATATCTTAGCCGAGCAAGTCGCGATACGCGCGAAGCCCCAGGCCAGGGCGTGCGGCGGTGACCGCGGTGACGATGGCCTCCTCCACTACGTCGGCCGCCGCGGCGCACAGCTGGACCATATCCACCTCGGCGGGTTCCTGCGCTGTGGACAGGGCGAAAATGGTATCTCCGTCCAGCGGCGAATGCGCGGGGCGAACGGCGCGCGCAATCCCGTCGTGGGCCGTCATGGCGAGGCGTTGGGCTTGGGCGGTGGTGACGGGGGCATCGGTAAGCACGGCCCCAATCGTCGTATTCAGCTTCGCCGCGGGGTGCGGCAGCTCGCGGTAGGCGTCCGCGTTGACCGGCGTGCGGCCCGGCGCGCCGTAGAGGTGGCCGGAGCGCGGGTCGATGACCTCGCCCACGGGATTGGCCACCATCGCGGCGCTGACCTCGTAGTTTCCCACCTTGCGGGTGGCCAGGCCGAAGCCGCCGCGCAGCTTGCCCGCCGTGGCGCCGACGCCCGCGCCGACAGTGCCCACCGTCTCGTCGTGGCCGGCCATGGCCGCCCGCAGCGCCGCCGCCCCATCCTCCGGTCCCGGGCGGGAGGGGCCGACCAGCAGATCGAAAATCACCGCCGCCGGCACGATGGGCACACGTGGGCCGGGCTTGTCCTCGCCAAAGACGGGGAAACCCACCCCGTGGGCTTCCAATTCGCGCATGACGCCGTCAGCGGCCGCCAAGCCGAAGGCGGACCCGCCCGCGAGCACGATGGCGTGGACGCGCTCAACGGTATTGTGCGGTTGCAAGAGATCGGTCTCGCGCGTACCGGGCCCGCCGCCGCGCACATCCACGCTGGCTAGCGCGCCCTTCGGGCCGCAGTAGAGCACGGTGGCGCCAGTGTCCTCGCCGGAAAAATGGCCAATGCTAATGCCGTCAATCATTAATCCATCAACACTTCCAGCAGGGAATCCTGGCAATAGGCCAGCCATTCCACCAAGGTATCGCGGTCCGTCATGAGGTTTTCGTCGGTCGCGTCCCCGGCCGCGACGTATAAGCGTAGGTCATTGAGGCCGGCCACGAAGGCTTGGGCTTCCTGCTCCGAAATGGAGACCTCTACCCCGCCGGTGGGGCCGAGCGCATTGCCGATGACCTGCAGGTTCTGCAGCTTCGCCCGCGCGATGTCGTTTTCGTGCAGCGAGCGCAAAAGCGAGGCATCGCCGTCGTATTCCTCATCGCCGGGCTTTTGGAAGTCCGGAAACAGCCGCGCCAAGGAGGGATCTTCGGGGGCCTCGGTGTGGCCGGTGGGCATGTCCAGCATTTCCGCGAGCTCGTCTTTCGGCGCGGATTGGGCGCGGCCGATAATCGCCTCAGAGACGGTGGCGGTGAGGTTGCCGATGACCTCGCGCTCCATGGGCTCGAATACCGCCGTGATTTTGGACCCGCGCATCAGCGATTTCTTCTTTTTCCACGGTTGCATCTATCTACCCTGCCTGTTGCATCGTCGCCCACAGACCCGCGATCTGGAGCTTTTTAACGTCCGCCTCAACCTTGTCCTTTTCGCCGCTGGACACGGCGGCCTTGCCTTCCGTGTGGACCTGCATCATCAGCTCGTTGGCCCGCTTTTTGTCGTAGCCCAAAACGGTTTGGAATACGTAGGACACGTAGCTCATCAAATTGACGGGATCGTCCCAGACGATGCACATCCACGGCAGGTTCTCGCTCGCGGCCACATCAACTTCGATTCCTTCATCCAAGTCGGGCGTGGCCATGGGAGAGCTCATACGGACTTCGGGGTGTTGCGGCTTCATGCCTTATAGCCTAATCATTTTTCGCTGGCATTTTGGGAATTGGGTCTCCCCGCAGCTCACTAGGGTGGCCGCCGGGTATGCTGAAAGCTTCTTAACCTGTGAGTAGTATCAGGCTCATGAATGACATAGCACGCTCTATCGATCGCTCCACCGCTTTGCTCACGGATAAATACGAGCTCACCATGCTGCAGGCTGCGCTTCGCGATGGCACCGCCCACCGCAACGTGACCTGCGAGGTCTTTTCCCGCCGCCTGCCCAATGAGCGTCGCTACGGCGTCGTCGCCGGCACCGACCGCGTTTTGCGCGCGGTAGAGGACTTCCGCTTCTCCCCCGAGCAGCTGGAACAGATGGATTTCCTGGATGAAGATACCCGACAATACCTGCGCGACTGGCGCTTTTCCGGGCAGATCGATGGCTACCGCGAGGGCGAGCTGTATTTTCCCAACTCTCCTATCTTGACGGTGCGCGGCACCTTTGGTGAGTGCGTGGTGCTCGAAACCATCGTGCTGTCTATCTTGAATGCCGATTCCGCCGTCGCCTCTGCCGCATCCCGCATGGTCACCGCCGCCGATGGCCGCCCCATTTTGGAGATGGGCAGCCGCCGCACCCACGAGTACGCGGCCGTAACCGCCGCCCGCGCTGCCTACCTCGCCGGGTTTACCGCCACCTCCAATCTGGAGGCCGGCTTCCGCTACGGCATCCCGGTATCTGGCACCGCCGCCCACGCCTGGACCTTGGCGCACACGAACCCGGATGGCACGAGCAATGAGGAGGCGGCCTTCCGCGCGCAAATCGATACCCTGGGCATCGATACCACCCTGCTGGTGGATACCTATGACATCACCAAGGGCGTCGACACCGCCGTCAAGGTCGGTGGCCCGGAGCTTGGCGGGGTGCGCATCGATTCCGGTGACTTGGGTGCGGTGACCCGGCGCGTGCGCAAGCAGCTCGATGAGCTGGGCAATCACAATACCAATATCGTTGTTTCCTCCGATTTGGACGAGTTTGCCATTGCGGGTCTGCGCGGCGATCCCGTCGATGTCTACGGCGTGGGCACCTCCGTGGTCACCGGCTCTGGTGCCCCGACTGCGGGCATGGTCTACAAGGTCGTCGAGGTCGACGGGGTCCCGGTGGCCAAGCGCTCGTCGTCCAAGCAATCGGTGGGCGGGGCCAAGCGCGCGCTGCGCACCTACCGGTCCTCCGGCGTGGCGGTAGAAGAGGTCGTCTACCCCTTTGCCGCAGACGCGCCGGATACGGGCCAGCTCACCACCCGCGAGTTGACCATTCCCTTGATGCGCGATGGGCACATCGTAGAGGACCTGCCCGATCTTGAGGCCTCCCGCACCTACTTGAACGAGGCCCGCAAGACCCTGCCGTGGGAGGGCCTGGCGCTTTCGCGCGACGATGCCGCCGTGCCCACGCGAATGGTGGGCTTTAAGGACTAGGTCGCTAGACTGTGTGGGGTGAGTGACCCCGCAGATGAGCCCCTAAACCACGACACGGAAACGCTGCTAGGCGCGGCGGTGGATGCGCTCGGCGGCTCCCGCCGCGAAGGCCAGGTTCGCATGGCCAACGCGGTATCCAAGGCCTTGGAATCCGAGCGACACCTCGCCGTTCAGGCGGGCACGGGTACGGGTAAATCCTTGGCCTACCTGGTTCCGGCCATCCGGCATGCGATGAACTCGGGTTCCACCGTCGTCGTCTCCACGGCCACGCTGGCGCTGCAGCGACAGTTGGTAGAGCGCGACCTCCCGCGGCTGACGGAGGCGCTAGCCGATGTCATGGAGCGCACCCCCACCTTCGCCATCATGAAGGGCCGCAATAATTACGTATGCCTGAATAAGATCGCGGCCACACCGGATGACCCGGAGGCTCTTATCGATGAGTCCGATATCTCCTACCGCGGCAAGGCCGTGCGCCGCATCCACGACTGGGCGCAGGAGACCGAAACCGGCGACAGGGACGATTTAGACTTCGGCGTGCCGGATTTGGTGTGGCGGGCGGTATCGGTGACCTCGAATGAGTGCTTGGGGGCTGGGCGCTGCCCGCACGGTGCGGATTGCTTCGCCGAAGAGGCCCGCAGGGCGGCTGCCGATGTCGATATCATCGTCACCAACCACGCCATGCTCGCGATCGATGCCATCTCTGAGGCCAATATCCTGCCCGAACACGATGTGGCGATCATCGACGAGGCCCACGAGCTCGATGGACGCATTACCTCCGTGTCCACCGCGGAGATTACCTCCCGCGCCATCAAAATGGCGGCAAACCGGGCAAAGTCGCTGGGCAATGCCGGAAACCTGGCGGATTTGGCCGATGAGTTCGATGATCTGTTGCGCGTCCAGGAGCCCGGCCGGTGGACGGACTTGGATGAGACCTCGCAAGCGCACTTGCGCGCGCTTGCTGATGAGTTTTTGCGCGTCAAATCCCTCATCTCCCGCGCCCCAGAAGGCGAGGCCAACGATGACCCCGAAAAGAACGCCGAGCGCCAAAACCTCAGCAATCACCTCACGGACTTGGCCGAAGCGATCGGGCGAATTCTGGAAGTCTTCGCCACCGATGACCCTGCCGCGCAGGACGATGTCGTGTGGCTGGAGGGCACCGATACGCTCGCCGTCGCGCCGCTGTCTATCGCGCATATGCTGCGCGAGAACCTATTTGGGGAGCAAACGGTGGTGCTCACCTCGGCCACGCTGGCCCTGGGCGGGCGATTCGACGCCATGGCGGCACAATGGGGCCTGCCGTCCGGCACGTATGACACGCTCGATGCAGGAACGCCCTTTGACCCGGCGAAATCCGGCATCTTATATACCGCCAAACACCTTCCGGCGCCGGGGCGCGATGGCCTGTCCACCGAAACCTTGGAGGAAATATACGAGCTCATCATGGCCGCCGGCGGGCGCACGCTGGGGTTATTCTCCTCGCGTAGGGCGGCAGAAGAAGCCGCGGAGGCCTTGGCGCCGCGATTGCCGTTTGATTTGTATGTGCAGGGCGAAGATGCCATCGGCACGCTGGTGGACAAGTTCTCCACGAAGGAAAACTCCTGCCTGTTTGGCACGTTAACCCTCTGGCAGGGCGTGGATGTGCCGGGGCCATCGTGTTCGCTGGTCCTCATTGACCGCATCCCCTTTCCGCGGCCCGATAACCCGCTGCTGCAGGCCCGATCCCAGGCAGCCGATGCCGCCGGCCGCTCCGGGTTCATGGAGGTCTCCGCCAATCACGCGGCCTTGCTTATGGCGCAGGGATCCGGGCGACTTTTGCGCCACGTGACGGACCGCGGGGTCGTCGCCGTGCTGGATAACCGGCTGGAATACAAGCGCTATGGCGCATTCCTCAAGGCGTCCATGCCGCGGTTCTGGCAAACCACGAACCCGGAGACGGTGCGCGGGGCGCTTAAGCGATTGGTCGCCGCAGCGCACACACGGTAGCCGAGTCCGGGGCGATCTCGGTAAACCCAGCGTCGATGATGACCACCGCGTCCTCCTGCGCGCATGCGGTGCGAAATACCTCCGCGTCCACCTCGCGTACGGAAAGCGGGAAGCCCTCTGCTGCCCAGGCGGCGGCTTCCTCTTGGCTCATGGCGGCGGCGAGCATCATCGAGCCGTGGCCCACTTGGGCGGCGGCCTTGCCCGCGGTCATAGCGAGGCTGCGGTCGACGTAGATAATGGGGGCATCGGCAAGCGGAGGCCCTGGCTCGTCCATCGCGAGATCCGTATGACCGATCTGTAGCTTGCTGATTAGCGGGTCCACCTCCCCCACCGCCGAGGGCGCAAAGGCACGCGCGCGGTCATCCACGGTGACGCCAGGAAGCAGCTGCACATCGCGCCACGCCTTATTGCGCGCGCGGCGGGCGATCTTGCGGATGCGGTGGCCGTACCACTGCGCGAGCGCCGCGGCGAAGGCACCGTCCTCACCGGCGCGGTCATCCAGACAGGTGGCCACCACGGCGCGAGCGGCCGCGGCGAGCACCTCGCTGCGTGCAGGGGGATCCTGCTTGGGCAGGTGGAGGGCTATCTGCATCGCTTGCACGGTAGACGGATCCGCCGGGTCTTCGTGGGAATCACGGGCGGTGCAGGCGGCGACGAGGCGCTGATGGGCTATCTCGAACTTAGACATCGGCAATCCCCAGCATCGGTAGGACGGCGTCGAGGCGGCGCGGGGTGATGCAGGCATTAGCGGCCTCGCGCAACGCTGGCTTCGAGTCAAAGGCAATACCCAACCCGGCAGCGGTGACCATGGCGATGTCATTGGCGCCATCGCCCACCGCGACGGTGGACTCCATGCCGATTCCGGAATCGGCGGCGAATTCGCGCAGAAAGTCCTCCTTGGCCTGGCGGTCGACCACCTGCCCGATAACCTTGCCGGTCAACTTGCCATCGCGGATTTCCAGGGTATTGGCCCGCACGTAGTCGAGCTGGAGGTCTGTGGCCAGGCCCTCGAGTACCTGAATAAAGCCGCCCGAGACCACGGCGGTGCGGTGGCCCAAACGGTGGAGGGTTCCGATCGCTTCCCTAGCACCGGGCGTGAGCTCGATATCGCGGGCGACCTCATCGATGATGGAGGCATCTAGGCCCTCCAGCACCGCGACGCGCTCGCGCAGGGACTCCTCGAAGTCCAATTCGCCACGCATGGCGCGCTCGGTCACCGCGGCCACCTCTGCTTCCTTGCCCGCGTGGGCGGCGAGCATCTCGATAACCTCGCCTTCAATCAGCGTCGAATCGCAGTCGAAGCACACCAAGCGCTTGCCCCGATTGCTCAGGCTCTCGAGGGAGATATCAATGCCGCGGTCCTCGGCAACCTCCCGCAGCGCCCGCCGCGCCGAGTCTGCGTCTTCGAGCGTCACGGTAAGTTCCACCGCGGAAAGGGAATCCAATGCTATCCGGCGCATGCGAAACGTCTCCCCTTTCACGGTCTCCTGCACCGCGCTAATGTCCTCGGCGGTAATCTCCGCGCCGATGATCGCGACGGCATAGCTTGGCGCAACGGACACCTCGTGTCCGAAGGGCGCCATGGCCTCGCGCACTCGTTCTTCTAGGGCAGCGTTACCGCACTGCGCGGTGAGGGCGAGGTGATTGGAGGGGGTGGCGAGGTGGACATCGGCAAGCGGGGCAGAGAAATCAGCCAACGCGGTAAAGAAAGCGGCGGCCGCCCCAGGCTCGTCCGGTCCGAAGCTAGTAATGGTCGTGGTTTCAGCTTGAATATTCACACCGGCCATTATCCCACAAACGCCAAAGCCGCCCTCCCTACCTCTGAGAGGCTGGGGAAGGCGGCTGTAGTCAGGAGTTAAAGTGCGGGCTTAGTGCTTGCCCACGTGAGCTTCCTCGCGCATGCGCTCAACCATGTGCGGGTAGTGCAGCTCGAATGCCGGACGCTCAGAGCGGATACGTGGCAGGGAGGTGAAGTTGTGGCCCGGAGGCGGGCAGGAGGTTGCCCACTCCAGGGAGTTACCGTAGCCCCATGGGTCATCCACGGTAACGACCTCACCGTAGCGCCAGGACTTGAAGACGTTCCAGACCAGCGGGATAACGGAAGCGCCGAGGACGAAGGAGAAGATGGTGGAAATCTGGTTGAAGACCGTGAAGCCATCAGACTCGAGGTAGTCGGCGTAGCGACGCGGCATACCCATGTTGCCGACCCAGTGCTGAATCAGGAAGGTGCCGTGGAAGCCGATGAAGGTCAACCAGAAGTGAATCTTGCCCAGGCGCTCGTCCAGCATGCGGCCGGTCATCTTCGGGAACCAGAAGTACAGGCCACCGAATGCGGAGAACACAACCGTACCGAACAGGGTGTAGTGGAAGTGCGCAATCAGGAAGTAGGACTCAGCCAAGTGGAAGTCCAGCGCCGGAGCGGCGAGCATGACACCGGTCATACCGCCGAAGAGGAAGGTAGCCATGAAGCCCATGGCCCAAATCATCGGGGTATCCCAGGTGATGTGGCCCTTCCACATGGTGCCGACCCAGTTGAAGAACTTCACACCGGTAGGCACTGCAATCAGGAACGTCATGAACGAGAAGAACGGCAGCAGGATGGCGCCGGTGACGAACAGGTGGTGTGCCCAGACGGCCATGGACAGCGAGCCGATGGCCAGGATGGCGAAGACCAAGCCGATGTAACCGAAGACCGGCTTGCGGGAGAAGACCGGGACGATCTCGGAGACAACGCCGAAGAACGGCAGCGCGAGGACGTAGACCTCAGGGTGGCCGAAGAACCAGAACAGGTGCTGCCACAGGATGGCACCGCCGTTAGCGGAATCGTAGATGTGGCCGCCCAGCTTGCGGTCATACAGCACGCCCAAGGCGGCTGCGGTCAGCAGCGGGAAGATCATCAGCACGATGGCGGAAGCGGTGAAGATACCCCAGCAGAAGACCGGCATGCGGAACATGGTCATGCCCGGTGCGCGCAGGGTCAGGATGGTGGTGATCATGTTGATGGCGGAGGCAATGGTACCGACACCGGTAGCACCCACACCGACGATCCACATATCGGCGCCGATACCGGGGGTATGTACGCCATCGGCAAGCGGCATGTACATGGTCCAGCCGAAGTCAGCCGCACCACCAGGGGTGATAAAGCCCAGCAGCATGACGACACCGCCGAGCAGGGTAACCCAGAAACCAAAGGCGTTCAGACGCGGGAAGGCCACGTCCGGCGCGCCGATCTGGAGAGGCAGGATGTAGTTACCAAAGCCCCAGACAACTGGCGTAGCAAACAGCAGCAGCATCACAGTGCCGTGCATGGTGAACAGCTGGTTGAACTGCTCATTGGACAGGAACTGCAGACCCGGGGTGAAAAGCTCCGCACGGATCAGCAATGCCATAAAGCCACCGAGGAAGAAGAAGCTGAAGGCCATGATCAAGTACATGATGCCCAGCTGCTTGTGGTCGGTGGTGGTTAAAAATACCCAAGCCTTTGAACCGGTCTTTTCCCTACCGGTTGGCTCTGGACGTGTGGGAGCGACGTAATCGTCGACCCGTGGCGCCACAGCGGTCATAGAATCCTCCTGAATAACAAAGTGTCAGCGGACTGGGTCCACCTACACCTAGGTTTACCTCGATTATATTAGGACATTTTCCCCTGTTCTTGCCAGCTTCCCTTAAAGGTCTGCCAGCTTGGGGGTATTCCCTCAATAACCACAACCGTCACATAGCCCCTGCACGTGGGGCGGGCATCATTTAAGGCCTACGTTCTCTCACCCAGGTTGTGGTGTCGCATGTCACAGCGTGCGCCAGATACGCAGGTCAAAAACCGAAAAACGCACCCCCGCTCGTTATCAACCTTTCGGTTGAGGTTAAAGCGAGGGTGCGCGGGAAAGGTTAGAAGTCCCAGTCGTCATCCGTGGTGTCCTCGGCCTTGCCGATGACATAGGACGAACCCGAACCGGAGAAGAAGTCATGGTTCTCATCGGCATTGGGCGAAAGAGAAGACAAGATGGCCGGCGAGACGCGGGTCTCATCGGCCGGGAAGAGGCCCTCAAAGCCCAAGTTATTCAGGGCCTTATTGGCGTTGTAGCGCAGGAAGCGCTTGACGTCTTCGGTCCAGCCCAGCTCGTCGTAGAGATCCTCGGTGTAGTCGATCTCGTTGTCATAGAGCTCGAAGGCCAGGTCGAAGGTGTAGTCCTTCAATTCTTCCTGGCGCTTTTCATCCAGCTTCTTGTATTCCTGCTGGAATTTATAGCCAATGTAGTAGCCGTGCACGGCCTCATCGCGGATGATCAGCCGGATGATATCGGCGGTATTGGTCAGCTTCGCGCGGGAAGAGAAGTACATCGGCAGATAGAAGCCGGAGTAGAACAAGAAGGACTCCAGCAGCGTGGAGGCCACCTTCTTCTTCAACGGATCATCGCCGTTGTAGTAGGACAAGATGATCTTCGCCTTCTTCTGCAGGTTCTCGTTCTCCTCGGACCAGCGGAAGGCGTCATTGATCATCGGCGTGGAGGCCAAGGTCATAAAGATATTGGAATAGGACTTGGCGTGCACCGACTCCATGAAGGCAATATTGGTATATACCGCTTCCTCGTGCAGGGTCTGCGAATCCGGCAGCAGGGAGATCGCGCCCACCGTGCCCTGGATGGTATCCAGCAGCGTCAGGCCGGTGAAGACCCGCATGGTGGTTTCTTTTTCTTTTTCCGTCAGCGTCTTCCAGCTGGGGAGGTCATTAGAGACTGGGACCTTTTCCGGGAGCCAGAAATTACCGGTCAACCGCTCCCATACCTCGAGGTCTTTGTCATCGGGGATGGTATTCCAGTTGATAGCTTTTACCGGGCTGTCATGACTAGCAACGTAGTCATCGTATTCGTGCGACACGCGATGTCACTCCAATGCTTCACTGTGTAGAATTTCGAGTCCCAGCATACCCAATGCCGCCCCGCCTCAGCCCGCCGCACCGCGCCTATATTAAAAGCGCAGTGCACAGCCAGGAAAGGACGCCCTCACCATGGCAGAAACCACTCCCCTTTTAGGCCCTGTAGTAGACCAACTGGGCACGGATATAGTCAGCGGGGACATGGCGGAAGGCACGCGGTTTCGCCTTGGGGACATCGAAAAGCGTTTTGGCATCTCCCGCACCGTGGCGCGCGAGGCCATGCGCACCCTCGAGCATCTAGGGATGGTTTCCTCTGGGCGCCGGGTGGGCCTCAAGGTGCTGCCGCGCGGTAGCTGGGCGGTCTATGATCCCGCCGTTATTTCGTGGCGGCTGGGCCACGATAGAACGCGCGTGGAACAGGTCGCGCGCCTCAACGAGCTGCGCCTTGGCATCGAACCGGTGGCGGCGCAGCTTGCCGCGCGCAATGCCAGCCCACAGCAGCGCCGCGAATTGCTGCGGCTAGCAGGAAGGCTCAGCGAGCTCGAGACCACCCCTTCCCCACGGGTGGGCGAAGAACTCGAAACCGACCTGCAATTCCATACCCTCATCCTGGAGGCCTCCGGCAATGAGATGATCGCCGCGCTGGCGCCTGCGTTGTTGGCCATCTTGAAGGGCAAGTCCGTCTTTGGTTCCCGCAAGCGGGATCCGATTCGCGGCACGACGCAGCTACATATGGATTTAGCGCGGGAGATTGACGCGGGCGAAGCCGAAGCCGCCGAGCGTACCTCCCGCGCTATCCTGGACCGCGCCCGCGCTTAGAGCATGCAGGAAACGCAGCCCTCGATCTCGGTGCCTTCCAGTGCCATCTGGCGCACGCGGATGTAGTACAAGGTCTTAATACCCTTGCGCCAAGCGTAAATCTGCGCCTTATTCACATCGCGGGTGGTGGCGGTGTCCTTGAAGAACAGCGTCAGCGATAGCCCCTGGTCCACGTACTTCGTGGCCTCAGCGTAGGTATCAACGATCTTCTCGTAGCCAATCTCGTAGGAGTCCTTGAAGTACTCCAAGTTGTCGTTATCCATATGCGCTGCCGGGTAGTACACGCGGCCGATCTTGCCCTCCTTGCGGATTTCAATCTTGGAGGCGATCGGGTGGATGGACGAGGTGGAATTGTTGATATAGGAAATCGAGCCCGTCGGCGGCACCGCCTGCAGGTTGCGGTTGTAGAGGCCGTACTTGGCGACGTCCTCCTTCAGCTCCGCCCAGTCCTCTGCGGTGGGGGTGTAGATCGAGGAGGCATCGAAAAGAGCCTTGACCTTCTCCGTGCGCGGCTGGAACTCCGCCGGATCGTAGGAGTCAAAGAACTCGCCGCTGGCGTAGTCGGATTCGGGGAACTCGGTGAAGGTCGTGCCGCGCTCGCGGGCGATCTTATTGGAGGCGCGCAGGGCGGCGTACATGATGGCCGCGAAGTAGGCGTTGGTGAAGTCCAAGCCCTCCTCGGATCCGTACTCGATGTGCTCGCGACCCAAATAACCGTGCAGGTTCATCTGACCCAGGCCGATGGCGTGCGAGTCATCGTTGCCCTTGCGCACGGATGGAACGGAATCGATGGAGGTCTTATCCGCCACGGAGGTCAACCCGCGAATCGCGGTCTCCACCGTTTGGGAGAAGTCCGGCGAATCCATAGTCATGGCGATATTCAGCGAACCTAGGTTGCAGGAAATATCGTTGCCCACCTGGTCATAAGAAAGATCCGGGTTGAGCTCGGAGGGGGAATTGACCTGCAGGATCTCCGAGCACAGGTTGGACATATTAATCCGGGAGGTTTTGACCGGGTTGGCGCGGTTTACCGTATCTTCATACATGATGTACGGGTAGCCGGACTCGAATTGCAGCTCCGCCACGGTTTGGAAGAAGTGGCGCGCGTTGATCTTCTTCTTCCGGATGCGCGGGTCCTCGACCATTTCTTCGTAGTGCTCGGTAACGGAGATATCGCCGAAGGCCTTGCCATAGACGCGCTCGACGTCGTACGGCGAGAACAGGTACATATCGTCGTTGTTCTTGGCTAGCTCGAAGGTGATATCCGGGATCACCACGCCCAAGGACAGGGTCTTAATGCGGATCTTTTCATCCGCGTTCTCGCGCTTGGTGTCGAGGAAGTTCATGATGTCCGGGTGGTGGGCGTTGAGGTAGACCGCGCCCGCGCCCTGGCGCGCACCGAGCTGGTTGGCGTAGGAGAATGCATCCTCCAGCATCTTCATCACTGGGATGACGCCGGAAGACTGGTTCTCGATGTGCTTGATCGGCGCGCCGGATTCGCGGATATTGGACAGCAGCAGGGCCACGCCGCCGCCGCGCTTGGACAGCTGCAGCGCGGAGTTGATGGAACGGCCGATGGATTCCATATTGTCTTCGATGCGGAGCAGGAAGCAGGAAACCAATTCGCCGCGCTGCTGCTTGCCGGCATTTAGGAAGGTCGGCGTGGCGGGCTGGAAGCGGCCAGTCATGATTTCATCGACGAGATGCTCTGCTAGTTCGGCATCGCCATCGCCAAGGAAAAGCGCGGTCATGGAAACCCGGTCCTCAAAGCGCTCCAAGTACCGGCGGCCGTCGAAGGTCTTCAGCGTATAGCTGGTGTAGTACTTATAGGCGCCAAGGAAGGACTTAAAGCGGAACTTATAAGAGTAGGCGCGCTTGAATAGGGACTTGATGAACTCGAAGTCATAAGCCTCAATGACCGCTGGGTCATAGTACTTATTGCGCACCAGGTAATCGATCTTTTCTTCCAAGTCGTGGAAGTAGACCGTGTTCTGATTAACGTGCTGCAAGAAGAACTGATTGGCGGCCTCGCGGTCCTTATCAAATTGAATCTTGCCGTCTCCGTCGTAGAGATTCAGCATGGCGTTGAGCGCGTGGTAATCCAGTTGCTCTTCCTGCGATACTGGCTCTGCTACGGTCTTTCCCAATTGCGTACTCACAGCTGACGCGGCCTTTCTTAAAATCAGGATTCTATTAGGTGTGTCGCACCGCGGCTAGGCTGCCTCATCCAGTCCCAACTGGGAAGCATTAGCCAGCAGGCCTTCGCGACAAATTTTTATATCTTCATCGTTTCCGAGCAACTCGAAACGATATACATAGGGCACCTTACATTTGGCGCTGATGACGTCACCAGCCTTGCCAAAATCGGCGCCGAAGTTGCTATTTCCTCCGGCGATAACCGCCCGAATAAAACTGCGGTTGTGCTCATTATTAAGGAATCTAATTACCTGCACCGGTACGGGCCGGGAGTTTTGGTGGCTAATGGAGGCTCCCCCGCCGTAGGTGGGGCACACCAAGACGAAAGGCTCGTTGACCACTAGCGGCTCATCGGTGCGGCGCAAAGGGATTCGCGCGCTAGGAAAACCTAGCTTCTGCACGAACCGGTGCGTATTTTCCGTAGTAGAGGAAAAATACACGACCAACATGACGGCACCTCCCTCCTCGGCTACTTACGCAGAGGCGGCTAGCGCGGCAAGGTTCTTGATGCGGTCAGGGCGGAAGCCGGACCAGTGCTCGCCGTTGGCTTCCACGACGGGTGCCTGGACGTAGCCCAGAGCCATAATGTAGTCACGGGCTTCATCGTCCACGGTGACATCTACCACGTTGAAATCCAGACCCGCGCGATCAAGGGCCTTCTTGGTGGCGTTGCACTGAACGCAAGCGGGCTTGGTGTAGACGGTGATAGACATAATAACTCCCTAAAATCCTTTTGCGAGATAGCTTTTGCTCGTAGAAAGCGGAGGTTCTGACCCCTTTTCGGGCCACTTCCTGCACCGCTCTGAGCGACACCAACGACACTATACTTTGGGGGAATTGACCGCAACTGACACAACATATAGTAGTTACACCCATGATATTCCCAGGAGGGCCAGGGGCGAGACCCCACATGTTGACCACCCCGGCACCCAACCGTGAAACTACACGCCTGACATTCCTGCGGGTTTACCTTCTGTTCACCTAAACATGTGGCAAAGTTCACATTCCGGCGTCGAGGCGTAGAAACGAAAAATCCGCCCCGCTCCGAACGCTCGGAGGAGGCGGACTTTCTTAAGTTTCAATTAGCCCTGACGAGCCTTGAAACGGGGATCCTTCTTGTTGATCACGAAGACCTTACCGTGGCGGCGAATAACCTGGGCGCCCGGCTTCTTCTTCAGCGACCGAAGGGACTTACGGACCTTCATCGGGCGCTCCTTTCGTTATGCGCAATCTACATGCGGTTGAGTAAATAAAGCACGGACTGGGAATCCCCAGCCATGACACGAGGAATAATTTTACCCCACGCGGCCATTAAGACCAAAACACTAGGGCTTAACGGGGTGCGGATTCCCGCGAGTAGCGGGTTTTCATCTCCTCGCCTACCTCATCCAGGCTACGTCCCATGGTCTCTGGTACCAAAATGCGGGTGTAGCCGATGGCGATGAGCCCCAGCACGCCGAAGACGCCAAAGGCCACCGGGCCGGTGAGCCACTCCACCAGCGGCAGGAAGTACTGGGCCACGGCCCAGTTGGTGGCCC
Organism: Corynebacterium sp. KPL1824; assembly: GCF_000478095.1. NCBI lineage: Bacteria > Bacillati > Actinomycetota > Actinomycetes > Mycobacteriales > Corynebacteriaceae > Corynebacterium > Corynebacterium sp. KPL1824. The sequence continues at coordinate 829,439 of NZ_KI515750.1, forward strand.
ACAGCGAGAGCCCAGCGATGCCCATGCCGAGGCCACGCACCTGCAGGGGCACGAGCTCAGAGATAAGCAACCAGGTCGTCGGCGAGACCGCTGCTTGCTGGAAGGCAATGAACGAGGCCATAAAGACCAGCGAGACCATCGCCATCGTGGTGGAATCGGCGGCGTGCGAGTACGCCACGGACAAGATGAAGAGCGAAATCACGTTGCCGGTCAGGCCGATAAGCAGCAGGCGCTTGCGGCCGATGCGGTCGACCACCTTGAGGCCCACCCAGCAGGCGATGACGGAGACCACACCAATGACAATCGAGGTATAGACCGAGTTGGTGGTAGAAATCCCCACCTGGCTCATCATGGTGGGCGCGAAGTAGACGATGGCATTAACGCCGGTAATCTGCTGGGTCAGGCCCATCAGCATGGCGAGCAATACCGTCACCTGCATCCAGCGATTGGCCTTCAGTGCCTTCCACTCGGAGCCGCTGGAACGGCGCGCCGTTTCTTGGGAGGTAAGCTCTGCCAGATCCATCCCGGCGCGGCCTGCAACCTCACGGGCCCGCGACATCTTGTCGTGCGTGGCCAGCCAGACTGGGGTCTCTGGCAAGAAGAGCATGCCCACGGCGAGGGCCGCGCCCGGTACGGCCGCAAGCCCCAGCATCCATTCCCAGCTTTCCGTGGGCGCGAGGGCAGAATTTACAAGGTAGGCCAAGAGCTGGCCTACCACGATCAGCAGGGTATTCAGGGAGACCATGCGCCCGCGAATCTTGGCCGGCACCATCTCTGAGATATACATGGGCGAGACAATGGATACCGCACCAACGGCAAAGCCCAGGAAGGTACGGGCCGTGGCCAGCATGGTCACCGATCCAGCCAGCGCGCACCAGATGGAGCCCAAAACGAAAATGATGCCGCCGGCAATCAGCGTAAAGCGGCGGCCAAACCGGTCCGCGATGCGGCCTGCGGTCAACGCGCCCACCGCGGCACCCACCAGCAGCATGGAGGTCACCCAGCCCTCTTGGTGGGCGGTCATATTAAATTCCGGGGTGATATACAGCAAAGCACCGGACATCACGCCGGTGTCGTATCCAAATAATAAACCGCCAAGGGCGGCAATTCCTGCAACTACCTTGACATAACTTTCTTTATTCACAGCACGCAATTGTGTCAGGAGACTACGATGAACGTCATGTCACCCGATGCCGAAAACTTGCAACAATCCATCATAAAACAGCTGGATGTACGCCCCTTTATCGATCCAGAAGAGGAAATTGCCCGTCGCGTGGATTTCCTCGTGGAATACTTGAAAATGACCCATGCCAAAGGCTACGTGCTAGGCATTTCCGGCGGCCAGGATTCCACCTTGGCGGGAAAACTCACCCAGCTAGCAGTAGAGCGGGTAGAAGGCGCCGAATTTTGGGCCGTGCGCCTGCCCCACGGCACGCAGGCGGATGAGGATGATGCCCAAATCGCCCTCGATTTCATCCAGCCCGATCACCGGCTCACCGTTGATATTCAACCGGCCACCGCGGCGCTAAGCCACGAGGTCGCCCGTGCGGTAGGCCAAGATTCCTTGAACGATTTCAACCGCGGCAATGCCAAGGCGCGCCTGCGCATGACCGCGCAATATGCCATCGCCGGCGAGGTGGGCGCGCTCGTTGTGGGCACGGACCACGCCGCCGAAAACGTCACCGCGTTCTACACCAAGTGGGGCGATGGCGCGGCAGACCTACTCCCTCTGGCCGGGCTGAATAAGCGCCAAGGCGCGGCTTTGCTCAAGCACCTGGGCGCGCCAGAGTCCACCTGGTCCAAGGTCCCTACCGCGGATTTGGAAGACGATAAGCCGCAGCTTCCCGATGAAGAGGCGCTCGGCGTTACCTACGCCCACATCGATGACTACTTAGAGGGCAAGGCGGTTCCCGATGCCGCCCGCGAGCGCATCGAGGCCCTGTGGCACCGCGGCATCCACAAGCGCCAGATGCCGCAAGGGCCAACCGCCTAGGCCAGCGCCTCCAGCGTGGCAAGAGCCGCGCGCTCCAGCGGCCGGTTATACGCCGAGCCGTGGGTCAGCGCGTGCACGGCCAGCGGGTGCAGTTGGTGCATGGGAATCCAGGTTTCAATATCTTTCGGCGCCCCATAGCCGCGGAAGATTTCTTCTATATAGGGCGCGCCGAATAGCGCCAGCATGCCCAAATCAGTGTGCGGGTGCCCGCCGTGGGCTGCGGGATCGATCATGATGCCACCCTGGGCATCGAAAAGCAGGTTGCCCGCCCACAGGTCACCGTGGATGCGCGCGGGCGCCACGTCCCAGCTACGGGCGGCAATGGCATCGCAGGCCCGCTTGACCAGGTCCCGCTGCGCGGTACTGATTCCGGCCGGCTCCGCAAAGGGCAGCACGCGCTGCTGGGTATAAAATTCACCCCAGTCATCGGTGGGCGTGCACTCCTGTTCAATGGTGCCGATGAAGTTTTTGCCTTCCCATCCCTCCGGCGCGCTGCCAAAAGCCTGCGCCCCAGCGCGGTGCACGCGCGCGAGCTCCGCACCAAATTTTCGCGCGGCCTCTGGGGTAGGCGCTACCTCGTCAATGCGCTTGGTTACGATTTCCTTCCCGTCCGCGCGCACGACGGTGACTACCGCATCCGTGGCTTCCGCCAGCCACCGCAATCCGGCGGCTTCGGCGCCTGCTTGATCTTCATCGCGTACTCGCTTCGAGAAAGTCTGCATGACCGCCAGCATAACGATCTTCGCTGCTCCATTTTTGCTTGTCCCCGAAAACCTTTAGGATCATCGTGGCCTTAATCATCCCCTATCAGTGTGGCTTCCGTCCCTGCGGAAGCCTTGAGGTACACCATGAAAAACTTCAGTAAACTTGCCGCGATTGCCGCTTGCACTGCCGCACTCGTGGGAGGCAGCACCGTCGCTACCGCGGCTGTTCCCGGCAATACGGTCTTGACTGGCGATAGCGTCGTCGCCAACCCTAATTTCCTTGATTACGCGCAAAACCGCGCCGGTATAAAAGCAAACACCAAGGTCGGTTGCATTACCGATAACTCCATCGCCAACGAAATGACGCGGGTATCCGGTGCGCATGTGGATCAGTACCAGTGCGCCGGCGCATCCTTTGGCACCGGCGGCCAGCACATCGATGACACCCTGCGCACGGCCGCCCGCAACGGCGATCTCAATCCCGAGACTAGGAATGTTGTCATCCATGCCGGCGCCAATGACACCTACCCGCACAAGGACAATATCGCGGCTTCCGAGCACTTCCTGCGCACCGGCATGCGCAGCGCCATCGATGTCGCCCACCACTTTGCGCCGAATGCGAAGGTAACCATCGTGGGCTACCCGCGGGTATCCAATAACAACTCCGCGTGCCTGACCTCTGCCACCATCCCGATTCCGGCTAGCAGGGTTGCTTCTACCGAAGAGCGCCTGCAAAACACCCTGCGCGAGGTAGCTGAGCAGAACGGCGCTTCCTTCTTGGATGCCCACCCGATATCCACGGGCCACGATAACTGCTCTCCTGACCGCTGGTGGGTCAACCTAGTAGACCCGCTGCCACCGGCGCCAGGTAACCTGCCGCTGCACCTCAACGCCAACGGCACCCACGCGCTGGGCGAGCTCATCGGCCACTCGCTGAAGTAAGAAAAAGAGTCTCGAGAAGCTATCTAGCCTCTCGAGACTCTTAATTTGTGGAGCTAACGGGATTCGAACCCGTGACCCCCACACTGCCAGTGTGGTGCGCTACCAGCTGCGCCATAGCCCCATATACGAGGTGCAACCCTGTGGGCCGCAACTCGTATGAATATACATGGCAAGTATTTAACTCACCAAATCGCCTGCTACTTGGTGGCGATGTCTACCCAGTCATTCAAGGACTCGCCGGATTCACGGTCCGGAATATCCTTGCCATCCTGGACAATGCGCGGCGAGGAAACCGAGCCGGTTGCCTTATTCAGCTTATCGTAGTTGGCCTTGGCCACCTTATTGCCCTGCTTGATATCCACGTTCTTGATGGAATCAACCACGTCATCCTCGGCGCCGAGTTCCTTGGCTTGGTCAGCGATGTCCTCGATATCCCACTTAGTGGCGATGCTCTGCTGGTTCTTCATCATGTAGTCGCGCAAATTCCAGTAGGTCTTTACGTCGCCAGACTTAGCCAGCTCTGACATGGCTGCGACGGCCTTGGTGGAGTAACCGTCCTCGTTTTCGACATCCTCGCCGTCTAGGAAGTTCAGCGTGCGCACGTGGACAATCAGCTTGCCGTCCTCAATCGCCTGCTTCATGTCCTCATCGGTGTTTTCCGCCAGATCCGCGCAGTGGGGGCAGGAGAAGTCTTCGTACAGGTCTACCTCTGGAGTATCGTCATCGGCCGCATCGGACTTCAGGGTAATCGCGTTGTCCTTATAGTCCATGGACATGTTGACGTCTTGCACCTCGATTTCATTGGCCTGCTTACCATTCCACACGATGTAGCCAATGACCACAGCGATAATGACGAGGAGGACGCCGACGCCCCAGATGAAACCATTGCCAGACTTGGCATTCGGGTCACTTACTTTGCTCATTTAAACCTTGCCTGTTGATACTTTCGGACTCTTGCAACCTACTGTGCCCACCGCTACGGGTGGAGCGCAAATTTCGTGAACGGACGTTTGATGGTCCATGCGGTAAGGGCGAGGAAGGCGGCATCGCGAAGCAGCGTCAGCCCATAGTTCATGCCGGGCTCCGCAGTAGCGTCACCGGCGCCAAAGCACCCGCAATCGATATCCAGCCCACGCAGCCATGCCTGGAGGATGCCAACCATGAAAAGCACCATGATCACGGCCGCAACCTTGGAGGATTCACGGAGGAAAATCCCCAGCAGAAGCAGCATTCCGCCCACTAGCTCCAGCGGGCCAATGAGCTGGGCCAAATACCCAGACCATTCCGGCGTGAAAATCTCATAGGCCTTGATGGATTGCATGGTATCCAGCGGGTGCGCCATCTTTTCTACGCCAGCGATGATCCACACCGCGGCCATGCCAAAGCGGGCGATAAAGCTCACCAGATCAAACGTCTTATTCACGCCGATTAGTTTAGCGTTTAACCTCCCCTTTTCAGATACATTGCCCTGTGCTTTTCCTGAGACTTCGCCCACTATGATGTAGCCCATGCCGCACTCCCTCATCATCGGTTCCGGTGCCGCGCTCGGTGCCGGCGCCCGCTATCTCTTAACCATCGCTCTCGGCGACGGAATGCTCCCGCTCCTCATCCTTAATATCGTCGGCAGCGCGCTGATGGGATATACCCGCCCAGGGCCCTTCTGGGGCACCGGATTCTTGGGCGGTTTTACCAGTTTCGCCGGTTTTGCTTTCTTCACCGCGGACTCCCACTGGAGCATCGCCCTGGCCTATGTCGCGGCCACGCTCGTGGGCTGCACCGCCGCCTACCTCGCTGGGGATAAGCTGCGATGAACCTGCTCTTCGTCCTTATCGGCGGCTTTTTCGGCGGCGCGGCGCGCTACGGCTTTACCCGCCTGCTGCCCTCGCCGTATTGCACCTTCGCATCCAATATCCTGGGTTCCTTGGTCTTCGGCCTGGCGGTGGGCTTTGCGCAGCTTGCCGATGCCCCCTTCGCCCATCCCCTCTTCGCCCTCGGCCTCGCCGGCGGCCTATCCACCTGGTCCACCATGGCGAAAGAGCTAGGGGAAATGGTCAAGCAGCGGCACTGGTGGCCGCTGTGTAAGTACCTATTTTGGACCATCGGGATCGGCGTGGTCCTAGCCTGGCGCGGGGTGATGTGGGCCGAACTTATCTATCACGGAATCTAAGTACACAATTCCCAACTCGCCCCTAGCTACAGTGACCCCTACGATTTCTCTGCGTGCACTTCTTCCTGTACTTGGATCCGGCGGCAAAGAAGTTCCAGCCCGAAGCGCACCCATGGTTCCTGTGCTACGACGACGAGCTGAAACTTCTTAATATCAGTCAAGGCCTAGATGCCTAAGCCTTAATCCGCAATCGCCTCCAGCGGCGGCGTCTTTGCCGCGCGTTGCGATGGCCATACCGCTGCGATGACGCCCACAACCGCGGATCCCAGCAGCATGATCACCAGCACGCCCCACGGAACCTCGGCACCGCCAAGGCCTTGGTCATTCAGGATCTCGATGAAGGACCAGCCCAAGCCGAGGCCGATGAGGATGCCCATGATTGCGCCAAAGAGCGAAATCTGCACCGACTCCAGCGTGATCATCCGGCGGATTTGGCGGCGCTGCGTACCCACCGCACGCAACATGCCAATCTCCTGGCGGCGCTCGATAACACCCAAGGTCAAGGTGTTGACAATGCCCAGCACGGCAATGATCACGGCGAGTGCGAGAAGACCATAGAGGATAGCCAGCATCCGGTCGATGGCGCCAGCGGCCTGACCCGCGTATTCCTTACCAGTATTGACCTGCACCACCACGAGGTCCTTGACGGCATCCTCGAGGTTCTGGCGTAGCTCTTCCTTGTCGTAGCCTTCTTTACCTAATACGCCCACCATCTGCACGGAGAATTCTCCGTCAGCGGCAACTTCTTCTGCCACGTCCTGCGAAACCACCATATTTTGAATGGTCTCGATGGGCTCAAAGGTACCGACCAGTTTGGCTTCCGCAGTCTTGCCCGGCTTGCTGCCGGTAACCTCGTAGGTCTCTCCTACCTTCCAGCCATTTTCTTTGGCAAAGTCTTCCGTGGCGGCAAAGCCACCTTCAATATTGGCATCGCCTTCCACCATGTTCATCGCCATCATCGATGTGGGGTCAGCATCCACCGTCACGGTAAACAAACCACCGGCAAAGTCCAAGGAGGCCTGACCATCCACTGCGACCGGTGCCGACCCGACGGTAATGACCTTATCCACACCTTCTGCCTCTGCGGCACGCTTGCCGGTTTCCTTCGGCGTCGGGAAGTTTCCTGAGCTAGGACCGGACAAAATATAGTCCGACGTAATAGTTTGGTCCAAACTATCCGAGATGGAAGCCTTCATCGTCTGCCCCAGCATGCCAATGCTCGTTACCAGCGCCACACCCAAGGTCAGGGCAAAGGCCGTGGCGGCAGTGCGGCGCGGGTTACGCCGCGAGTTGGTAGCGGCCAGCTTGCCGATGGACCCGAAAGGCGCCCCAATAGCCTTGCCCAGCGTTGGTACTAGCGGCAAAGAGAGCGCCGGTCCTGCCAAGAAGAAGCCGATAATCACCCCGACGGCGCCGAGGCCGACGAGGATGGCGCGGACGTTCGTTTCGGCATCGCTAAGCACGCCCGCAAACGCCGCAATAATGCCGCCGATCATGAGGATCGCACCGAAAATCGTCCGGACCTTCAGCGAAGAACCGGAGGCCGACTCCGTCGTGCGCATCGCTTCAACCGGCTCCACGGCACCCGCGCGCCGCGCCGGAGCCCATGCGGAGACCACAGTGACAATCGTGCCCAAAATGATCGGAACTACCACGGCGGAAACGCTCAGGCCCAGGCCACCGCCAATGTCCATACCGTTGGCGCCCATAACCGCCTTGATCACGGCGACCAATCCCACGCCGGCAACGACACCGACGATGGATCCCAGAACGCCCACGATGACGGATTCCACCACAACGGAATTGGTGATCTGGCGGCGCGACGCGCCCAAAGCACGCAAGAGCGCGAACTCCTTGATGCGCTGGGCCACGATCATGGAGAACGTATTGGCAATAATAAAGGTGCCCACCAACAAGGCGATCAGACCAAAGGCAACGAGGAAGTAGTTCACGAACTTCAATGCCTCGGTCATTGCCTCACTGGTCTGCTCTGCAAGGCGCTCACCTGACTCGGCTTTGATGTCGAATTTGTCATTGAGGTCATCGACAAGCGCATTCGCATCCACACCATCGGCGGCAGAGACCTTCAGCTGGGAGGGATCACCAAAGCGTTCTAGGTAATCCGACTCGTCCATGCGCAGTTCGATGCTATCGCCCTGCTCCACCGGCGGCTCCACGATGCCCGTGACCTTAACCTCATCCTGGCTATCCGGATGGACTACCAGAAGCTTCTGGCCAACGGAGATATCGTATTTCTCCGCTGCAGAAGAATTGATCGTCACCTCATCTTTGGCCTTTGGCTCATCGCCTTCAGTGAGTTCGCTCGCGCCACCGACCGTTTTATCCGCGGGATAGTATGGCACGAGGCTCGCAGTACCGCTTTGGGTTTGGAAAGCCTCCGAGTTTTCATCGGCTACAACCACAGTCTGCGAGTCAGCTACGTTGATGTTTTTAACGTCGTCATCATCAAGCAGCTGCTTGCGCAGCCCTTCATCCAGCTTCTGGTCACTGTCATCGTTCTCACTGACCACCGCGTCTACCCCGCGGAACTGGTTATCCACCGCAGAATCAAAAGTGGCCTTCAATGAGTTAGTGAACATGAAAGAGCCTGCAATAAAGGCGGTGCCCAAGACCACCGCCAAAATTGTCAGGCCAAGGCGCAATTTATGCGCCAAAATATTGCGCACGGATACCCTGCGCATTGCGTTTCCGCGTGCCATTTAACCCTCAATCTCTGCCATTACATTGTGAATGGCCTCCATCGTTGGATCCTGCAGTTCATTAACGAGCTTGCCATCAGCAAGGAAAACAACACGATCGGCGTACGACGCCGCCTTAGCATCGTGCGTCACAATGACCACAGTCTGGTTATCCTGGTCCACCGCAGTGCGCAGAATATCCAATACCTCGGCCGAAGAATTGGAATCCAAGTTACCCGTAGGCTCATCGCCAAAAATAATCTCCGGCCGCGACACTAAGGCGCGAGCACAGGCGACACGCTGCTGCTGACCACCAGACAGCTCAGCCGGGCGGTGCTCCAAACGCTCCGCCAGCCCCAGGCGACGGGTGACTTCTTCAAACCATTGCTTGTCGACGTCCTTGCCCGCGATATCAGTCGGCAGCGTGATGTTTTCCGCAGCCGTCAAGGTAGGGACCAAGTTGAAGGACTGGAAAATAAATCCTAAGCGGTCACGACGCAACGCCGTAATTTCCTTGTCATTGAGGTGCGACATATCGGTATCACCGATAAACGCCGAACCAGAGCTAGCAGAGTCCAACCCTGCCATCGTGTGCATCAACGTGGACTTGCCCGAGCCCGAAGGGCCCATAATGGCCGTGAATTGGTTCTTTCCAAACTCAATGGAAACGTGATCAAGGGCGATAACCGCCGTATCATCGCTTCCGTATTGCTTAAACAAGTCAACGGCGCGCGCCGCGGCATCAGTCATAAAGCGTGTTCTCCTTGTAAATGGGAAATTACCTTTCTACATAGTAACCCGCCTGGTCGCAGTGTCCCATCATCCCATGGGCTGATTTGGGGGCCAGTTCAATTTTTTGGCGGGTGGGGCGTCCTTTTCGTTTGGAAGCCAAACCTGCAGTTCAGCGCCCGTTGACGGGTCGCTCTTCATTGCTGGTGGCTCGGGGGCGATCGGCACGGTCGCCATCCAACTTGCACGCCAACGCGGATGGCACGTTGCCGCATCCGCGTCGAAACCCAATCACGACTACATGCTTTCGCTCGGCGCGCACAAGGTAGTTGACTACGGCAACCCCCATTGGCGCGAGCAGATCCTGGAGTGGATGCCCAATGGCGTCGACGCTGTCTTGGCGGTGCAACCGGGCACCTCGGCGGAAAGTTTGCCCGTCGTGAAGGACGGTGGAACATTGGTGTCGATCTCCGGAGATGCACACATCTCCGAACGTGGCATACACATAACGGGGCCCCCTATCAAATGGACGTTCTCGATGATTTGGTGCAACTCATGGAGCAGATCGCCGCAGGGGAGATTCATTTGGAGCTTGAGCAGGTTTATCCGTTTGCAGATGCCCTGGCTACCCTGGCGAAAGTACAGACCCGGAGGGCTCGAGGCAAACTCGTGCTCAGACGAGAGTAAAGCACATGGCCGAGGAACCATGCGGATTCAAGAAGGTGCTGCCTTGCCGAATTCTCAGCCGGTCCGGGTTATTTACAACTCTCTACCCCGTATTTAATTCATGGCTTGCGGGTAAGAGGCGGACGATGTTGAGCCGGAAGGGTTGGCATGTCAGACCGCCCAAGGCACGGGCACTGCTTGGGGCTCGGGACTACAGGGGGAGCATCTTGTACGGATGCTGATGACTTCTTCGAAGACGGGACTTGCTGCCACCGGCTACGGTTTGGCAGCGGCCACAGCGACCAGTTCGGCCGCGACTCCTGTCAATCGTCGAGGTCCTGACCAGACGGCCGTCAGGGGGCGGCTGATCCCTTGACCCTCAAAGGGAACGCGCAACAGGTCCCCGCTCTCGAGCTGGCTACGAAGGGCGAGTTCGCTCAGGACAGCAGGACCCGCCCCGGAAGCAACAGCAACGCGCACCGCGGCGTTGCTGGCAAGCACCTGCATCGGCTCGACAGTGACGGCCCCAGCCAACACCTCTTGCAGCGCCTCGCGGGTACCTGAGCCAGGCTCCCTGACAACCAAGGGGGTTTCCGCCAGCTCTTGCAAACCGATCCTGCTCGTACGGTTCGCCCATTCATGGTTGGGAGCGACAACTACCAGCAACTCATCCTCTTGGACGACCCGGGCATTCAACCGCATGGGAACGTTCGGGGTCTCAACGAAACCCAGTTGAAGAATGCCCCTTTGCACTTCTTGGAGAACCTGCGCCGAATTCAGCACCTGCACCTCGATGCGGACCGGCGGCAATCGACGTTTCAACTCTGTCAGCCAGACCGGTAGCAGGGTTTCTGCGATGGTCATGCTGGCCCCCACACGAAGTTCCAACGTTTCGTTGCTGCGGCTAGACCGTGACCAATCGTTGAAGCGTTGCCCGGCATCAAGTAGTTCACGGGCTTGAACAGCCAGCAACAACCCCAGTGCCGTCGGTTCCGAACCGCGGGGGCTGCGCTCAAGCAAAGCCGTTTTCATCCCCGTCTCCAGCTCCGCGATGGCTCGGCTTGCGTTGGGCTGCGCCATCCCCACTTTCCGTGCGCCTGCCCCCACGCTGCCTTCGTCCACCACGGCAACGAAGAGTTCCAGTACTTGAAGGTTCGGCCAAGCTTCGCTCATATCAAAAGCATATACCATGATGCGAAATTGCCGTCTAGCGGGCTGACGGGGATCAGTGAAGTATGGAAGTATGTCAACGCAAATACAACAGACAGATCCCATAACAGCCCGCCGCGGCTCCTACGCACTGAAAAAATATTCCCCCGGGTTGCTTTTGTGTGCGGTCGCTGTGGCAATCGCGATGACCGTTAACGTCTTCCTTCCCGGTGTCAGCCCACTGATCGTCGCGATCGTGCTCGGCATCGCCCTGACCAACGTGGTTCGCCTACCCGAGTCCACGGCACCGGGACTGACGCTGGCTTCCAAGAAGCTGCTCCGATTGGGAATCGTCTTCCTGGGCCTGCAACTGGTGCTCTCAGACATTGTCTCCCTCGGTGCGCCCATGCTCGTGGTCATCGTGTGCATCGTGGCCGGAGGCATTTTCGGAACCATCCTGATCGGGCGGCTGATGAAGATGCGTTCCGCCCAGGTTCTGCTCATAGCATGTGGTTTCTCTATTTGCGGCGCCGCCGCTGTGGCCGGAGTCGAAGGGGTCACCGACTCAGACGAAGAGGACGTGGTCACCGCCGTGGCCTTGGTGGTCATCTTCGGCACACTCATGATTCCGGCGATTCCCTTGCTCGGCCAGCTGCTGGGCATGGAGCCTGAACTCAACGGCATGTGGGCCGGTGGCTCCATCCACGAGATCGCTCAGGTTGTCGCCGCCGGAGGAATAATCGGCGGCGGGGCGCTGGCTGTCGCCGTCATCGTCAAACTCGCCCGCGTCCTGCTGCTCGCCCCGATCGTCGCGATTTTGAGCATTCGCCAACGCCGGTCAGGAAACGTCAAACCCGATGAAAAGCGTCCTGCGATCGTCCCACTGTTCATCATTGGCTTCCTGGTCATGATCGTGCTCCGTTCCACACTGGACCTGCCCGAGGGCCTCATCCACGCAGGAAGCCTCGCGCAAACGGCTTTGTTGTCCGCCGCAATGTTTGGACTGGGATGTGGGGTGAAGATCCGCAACCTCATCCGGGTCGGAGCCCGACCCTTCATCCTGGCCGCAGCCTCAACCATTCTCGTCACAGGCATCGCACTTGCAGGCATCGAACTCGTCCACCTCTGATAGGGAACCACATCCTGCAGTCTCCGCCCAAGCTGATACCTCGTCCGCCCACCACATGACCTTTTAGGAAGGAACCTGACTTGACATTTCTCACCGGTCCAGCTCCGATTATCGTCGGCGTCGACAGCTCCGATTCTTCAAGGTGGGGGCGCCCTTTCTCTTTATTCGGTGAACGTTGCCCAGGCGGAGAAAGTGCAGGTAAAACCACACGCTAGCGAGACCTGGGGGCGTGCCTTCGCCAGCCCTTGTAAAAGCCGCCCACGAGGGGAAATGTGCGTAAGGCTACCTGTAGGCGTGCCTGGAACCGTAAATGTCCTGCCATGTGGCAAGCGCCGTGGGGCGTATATTCACCCGCCCCCATCGCCGCATCTATGCGTTCTTCAACGCCCGATACACAGTAGGGCGAGTGACTCCGAATTCCCGTGCCAAGGCTGCTTTCGACTCCCCTGCCATTGTGCGCTGCTTAATCTCCGCTACTTGCTGCGGGCTAAGAGCAGGCTTGCGGCCTTTGTACTTTCCTGCCTTTTTCGCCAGCGCAATCCCCTCTGCTTGGCGTTCGCGGATAATGGCCCGCTCAAACTCCGCAAACGAACCTAAAATGCCTAGCATTAAATCCGCGCGTGGATCTGTGGTGTCTTTCGCATGAAGCGTCCTGGGTTTAGTTCCGCTTCTTTTACGGCCCTGTGTTGATGGGCTGGGTGAGATAGTACTCGGTTTCTACTTCCTGTGGGGGTGGCGTAGTCCAAAGCTTCATGAAGCCGCTTGGTGTTCCACCAATGCACCCACCGCAAGGTGGCCAGTTCGACTTCTCCGACCGACGTCCACGGGCCTTGGGCATGAATCAGTTCAGCCTTGTAGAGACCGTTGACTGTTTCGGCTAG
>NZ_KI515750.1:845517-1018149 GCF_000478095.1 Corynebacterium sp. KPL1824
CCTTGAACTCGACGGAATACTTTCTAGGCATAGTTCAATCCTTCCTTAGCTGAGGTAGGAACTAAACCCAGGACGCTTCAATAATGCCCTGGCAGAGTCATTTAACGCCACCTTAAAGCGTGAAGTTCTGCGTGATCGGAAAGTCTTTGATAATCCCATTATCTGCCGGCAGGAAGTCTTTCGATGGTGCATGCGCTACAACACCCGCAGACGGCATTCCTGGTGCAACCTTCTAGCCCCCGATGACTTCGAAGCACTCACATCAGCTACACTGACCCAAGCAGCATAGCTAACCCCCGTCGTGTCTACTTTCCGGGGGTCAGGCCCGTATGCGTGTCATCCAGGATGAGTTGGATAAGCGCCTCACCGGCACCACACTGATTATTGTCGGCTTGGGAATCGATGTGGCGGGCGATAATAGCGGCCGTAGCTTTATCACACGTCAGACTGATAGTGGCGCGGTTGTTATGCACTGACACGTTAAGGGTGGGCTCGACCTCGTCGGTGTCTTCGTCTGTGAGATTGTGGGTGTCGATGAAGTCGCGGATAAACCGGCGGATATCCGCCACGGTGGGCACATGCTGGCACGGTGCTGTCGGGGTGAGAAAATCTGCTAGGGCAGCATCGACCAGGCCTATGTGGTCGCGGTTGTCGCCTACGCGTTCTATTTCCCTGTCGATAACCCGCAGGCGTGGTGTATCCAGGATCCACTGCTCAGAATTCGTGGCTGCCACTAGCGGTAGTTCTTGCATGCGGAAGTGTGCCCTGATAATCCCCGACAGGGTGCTGTGGGTTAGGCCTAGGTCTTTAGCCAAGCTGGTCAACGTTAAATCCACGTCGTCGTCGAGGTCTGGCAACAGTGACTGGTAGAAAAACCAGGAGTTTTTCCGGGCGGCTGCGCCAGCTGCGGCAATAGGGTTACCGGGTGTGTTGGTGGCATAAAAGACTACCGGTACCTCCCCCTCAGCCTCACCATCAGAGTCGTAATCAGGATCAGTGTTGGTATCAGGATCAGTGTTGGTGTTGTAGTCCAGTGGCTCGCCGGCTGCACGGTCATTGCCCGTCATGGCCTCGCCTACTAGCTCATGCCTGGTGGTAGGTGGTGGTGTGCTACTTGTCATCGTGGTCGTATCCCCCCGGGAATAGTAAACCGATTAAGTCGAATGTGTTTTCGTCTAACACGGCATCAGACTACCCACCACACCTGACAGTAGGGGGTAAAACCACGACACCTACCACACATTCCCCCAGCTCGACAGAGTACACGTCGCAAATACAAGCGGGGGTAAAACACCAAGTAGTCCCCGAAACACCAACCACCCACAATTATTCGGGATGGTGGTCTTTCGGGGACTACCGTATAAACACTATTTTGTTGTTTTGTTGTTTGGTGTCGGCGGTGACTTACTCTCCCACAACCTCCCGGTTGCAGTACCATCAGCGCGTACAGGCTTAGCTTCCGGGTTCGGAATGGGACCGGGCGTTTCCCTGTAGCTATGAACCACCGACAAACCTATCAGAACACTACCCACCACATGTGCGTGTGGGTGTTGTGTCAGATACTGCATAGTGGACGCGACACACACGATAATGTGTATTTTTGTTTGTTTACTCGCTTCACAAGTTCACCCAACAATCATCCCCACACGTGGTGTTTGGGTTTGTTGTGGTGTGTTTGTTTTGGTCAATTAGTACCAGTAGCCTTCACACCTTACAGTGCTTCCAAGTCTGGCCTATCTACCCCATAGTCTTTAGGGGACCTCAAAAGAAACCTCATCTTAAAACAGGCTTCCCGCTTAGATGCTTTCAGCGGTTATCCCTTCCGTACGTAGCCAACCAGCGATACCCCTGGCGGGATAACTGGCACACTAGAGGTACGTCCGTCCCGGTCCTCTCGTACTAGGGACAGCCTTCTTCAAGTTTCAACGCGCGCGGCGGATAGAGACCGAACTGTCTCACGACGTTCTGAACCCAGCTCGCGTGCCGCTTTAATGGGCGAACAGCCCAACCCTTGGGACCTACTCCAGCCCCAGGATGCGACGAGCCGACATCGAGGTGCCAAACCATCCCGTCGATATGGACTCTTGGGGAAGATCAGCCTGTTATCCCCGGGGTACCTTTTATCCGTTGAGCGACACCACATCCACAAGTAGGTGCCGGATCACTAGTCCCGACTTTCGTCCCTGCTCGACATGTCTGTCTCACAGTCAAGCTCCCTTGTGCACTTACACTCACCACCTGATTGCCAACCAGGCTGAGGGAACCTTTGGGCGCCTCCGTTACATTTTGGGAGGCAACCGCCCCAGTTAAACTACCCACCAGGCACTGTCCCCAACCCAGATCATGGGCCAAGGTTAGATGCTCAATCCGATCAGAGTGGTATTTCAACAACGACTCCACCACCACTAGCGTGACGGTTTCACAGTCTCCCACCTATCCTACACAAACCGAACCAAACACCAATACCAAGCTATAGTGAAGGTCCCGGGGTCTTTTCGTCCTGCCGCGCGTAACGAGCATCTTTACTCGTAATGCAATTTCACCGGGCCTGTGGTCGAGACAGCAGAGAAGTCGTTACGCCATTCGTGCAGGTCGGAACTTACCCGACAAGGAATTTCGCTACCTTAGGATGGTTATAGTTACCACCGCCGTTTACTGGGGCTTAAATTCTCAGCTTCGCAACCACAAAGGTTACTAACCGGTCCTCTTAACCTTCCAGCACCGGGCAGGCGTCAGTCCATATACATCAACTTAACGTCTTCGCATGGACCTGTGTTTTTGATAAACAGTCGCTTCCCTCTATTCTCTGCGACCCCACAACACTCCAACCGCACAGGGTCTTCACGTCACAGGGCCCCCCTTCTCCCGAAGTTACGGGGGCATTTTGCCGAATTCCTTAACCACAGTTCACCCGAACGCCTTAGTATCTTCAACCTGACCACCTGTGTCGGTTTAGGGTACGGGCCATACACACACTCGCTAGAGGCTTTTCTCGACAGTACAGGATCACCACCATCAACCCCAATGGGTCTACGCATCACGCCTCAACCACAATGTGTGGCGGATTTACCTACCACACGGCCTACACGCTTACACCACCAATCCACTAAGTGGCGCGGCTACCTCACTGCGTCACCCCATCACTTGAACCACACATCAGGCCCCACGACATCAACACCACCAACACTCAAAAAGTGAAAAGGTAGCGTATCCGCAGTGGTTAGTATCCGTGCTTTATCATGGGCGCACATGTACGGGTACCAGAATATCAACTGGTTATCCATCGACTACGCCTGTCGGCCTCGCCTTAGGTCCCGACTCACCCTGGGAAGACGAACTTGACCCAGGAACCCTTAGTCATCCGGCGGTAAGGATTCTCACCTTACAATTCGTTACTCATGCCTGCATTCTCACTCGCACACAGTCCACGCCTCCTCACGGTAACGCTTCCACCCATGCACGACGCTCCCCTACCCAAACAACAAAAAAATGTTGCTTGCCGCGGCTTCGGCGGTGTACTTGAGCCCCACTACATTGTCGGCGCAGAACCACTCGACCAGTGAGCTATTACGCACTCTTTCAAGGATGGCTGCTTCTAAGCCAACCTCCTGGCTGTCTTCGCGATCCCACATCCTTTTCCACTTAGTACACCCTTAGGGGCCTTAACCGGCGATCTGGGCTGTTTCCCTCTCGACTATGAAGCTTATCCCCCACAGTCTCACTGCCGCACAACACAATTGATGGCATTCGGAGTTTGGCTGACATTGCTAAGATTGTAGTCCCGCTCAACCAACCAGTCGCTCTACCTCCACCAAGCTAAATGCGACGCTGCACCTAAATGCATTTCGGGGAGAACCAGCTATCACGGAGTTTGATTGGCCTTTCACCCCTACCCACAGCTCATCCCCGCAGTTTTCAACCTACGTGGGTTCGCGCCTCCACAACCTCTTACAGCTGCTTCACACTGGCCATGGGTAGATCACCCCGCTTCGGGTCCAGGACATGCCACTTATCACCCCATTAGGATTCGGTTTCCCTACGGCTACCCCACACGGGTTAACCTCGCGACATGCCGCTGACTCGCAGGCTCATTCTTCAAAAGGCACGCCATCACACACAAACAGGTGCTCTGACGGATTGTAAGCACATGGTTTCAGGAACTATTTCACTCCCCTCCCGGGGTACTTTTCACCATTCCCTCACGGTACTATCCACTATCGGTCACACTGAGTATTTAGGCTTACCGGGTGGTCCCGGCAGATTCACAACAGATTCCACGAGCCCGTTGCTACTCGGGAACCCAACAACCCCCACATCATCATCTTCAGCTACAGGACTCTCACCTACTCCGGCAGATCATTCCAAACCACTTCACCTAACAACAATGCACAGGGCGTGCCACTGGTAGATGACACAAAATCAGGCCCCACAACACCGCACACACAACCCCTACCAGGTATCACATGCACACGGTTTAGCCTCATCCACGTTCGTTCGCCACTACTAGCAGAATCATTATTATTTTCTCCTCCTACGGGTACTGAGATGTTTCACTTCCCCGCGTAACCCCCACAACAGCTATGAATTCACTGAAGGGTAACCCCACATAACCAGGGCCAGGTTTCCCCATTCGGACATCCTCGGATCAACGCTTTATTGACAACTCCCCGAGGCTTAACGCAGCCTTACACGTCCTTCATCGGCTCAGCATGCCAAGGCATCCACCATGCGCCCTAAATAACGAACACACCAACCACCACACACAA
Source organism: Corynebacterium sp. KPL1824 (assembly GCF_000478095.1). Lineage (NCBI taxonomy): Bacteria > Bacillati > Actinomycetota > Actinomycetes > Mycobacteriales > Corynebacteriaceae > Corynebacterium > Corynebacterium sp. KPL1824. The sequence goes on from NZ_KI515750.1 coordinate 850,284, forward strand.
ACCACACAACACGAAGCCATGCAGCCAGCATGTGGCAGCAACAAGTGAACTTGACAAAATAAACAAAAAGAAAAATCACATCACACACACAAGACACCACCCACAAAAGCAGGCGGCATCATGTGAGATGCTCGCGTCCACTATACAGTTCTCACACAACACCCCAACCAGCAACAAACACCACCACAACAAACGATGCTCATCAACCAGTCAGGCACACACAAAAGGGGATAATGCCCCAGACACCCAACAATGCACCAACGACTTACCAATCAACTTTACTTCCTGTATGCATGGACACTTTTACGCATGTCACAAAGCACTGTCTCAACACTTAGACCCTGCTGATTAAGGTGTATGTCCTACCCGGAATTTCCATATTCGGTGGCAGCAGAACACTCGCCCACTCAACCACCAACCCACCATCAAACAACAGTGGGCAACCCACAACTGTGGGCCATTGGCTGCAACTGCAGCCAAAATAAAAGCTCCTTAGAAAGGAGGTGATCCACCCGCACCTTCCGGTACGGGTACCTTGTTACGACTTCGTCCCAATCGCCGATCCCACCTTCGACGGCTCCCTAACACGTTTAGGCCACCGGCTTCGGGTGTTACCAACTTTCATGACGTGACGGGCGGTGTGTACAAGGCCCGGGAACGTATTCACCGCAGCATTGCTGATCTGCGATTACTAGCGACTCCGACTTCATGGGGTCGAGTTGCAGACCCCAATCCGAACTAAGGCCGGCTTTCAGCGATTCGCTCCACCTCACAGTGTCGCAGCGCGTTGTACCGACCATTGTAGCATGTGTGAAGCCCTGGACATAAGGGGCATGATGATTTGACGTCATCCCCACCTTCCTCCGAGTTAACCCCGGCAGTCTCTCATGAGTCCCCAACCAAATGCTGGCAACATAAGACAAGGGTTGCGCTCGTTGCGGGACTTAACCCAACATCTCACGACACGAGCTGACGACAACCATGCACCACCTGTACACCAACCACAAAGGGAAGCTACATCTCTGGAGCGATCTGATGTATGTCAAGCCCAGGTAAGGTTCTTCGCGTTGCATCGAATTAATCCACATGCTCCGCCGCTTGTGCGGGCCCCCGTCAATTCCTTTGAGTTTTAGCCTTGCGGCCGTACTCCCCAGGCGGGGCGCTTAATGCGTTAGCTACGGCACGAAAGTCGTAGAAAGACCCTCACACCTAGCGCCCACCGTTTACGGCATGGACTACCAGGGTATCTAATCCTGTTCGCTACCCATGCTTTCGCTCCTCAGCGTCAGTAACTGCCCAGTAACCTGCCTTCGCCATCGGTGTTCCTCCTGATATCTGCGCATTTCACCGCTACACCAGGAATTCCAGTTACCCCTACAGCACTCAAGTTATGCCCGTATCGCCTGCACGCCCGGAGTTAAGCCCCAGAATTTCACAGACGACGCGACAAACCACCTACGAGCCCTTTACGCCCAGTAATTCCGGACAACGCTCGCACCCTACGTATTACCGCGGCTGCTGGCACGTAGTTAGCCGGTGCTTCTTATCTAGGTACCGTCACAAAAAGCTTCGTCCCTAGCGAAAGGAGTTTACAACCCGAAGGCCTTCATCCCCCACGCGGCGTCGCTGCATCAGGCTTGCGCCCATTGTGCAATATTCCCCACTGCTGCCTCCCGTAGGAGTCTGGGCCGTATCTCAGTCCCAATGTGGCCGTACACCCTCTCAGGCCGGCTACCCGTCGCCGCCTTGGTAGGCCATTACCCCACCAACAAGCTGATAGGCCGCGAGCTCATCCTACACCGAAAAAACTTTCCAACCACCACACTAAAGATGGCTCCTATCCGGTATTAGACCCAGTTTCCCAAGCTTATCCCGAAGTGCAGGGCAGATCACCCACGTGTTACTCACCCGTTCGCCACTCGAGTACCCTGCAAGCAGGGCCTTTCCGTTCGACTTGCATGTGTTAAGCACGCCGCCAGCGTTCGTCCTGAGCCAGGATCAAACTCTCCACAAAAAGAAAATTTCAGAACAAAAATTCCAAAATAGGCCGTGAAAAGCCCAAACCTAACCAAAAGAACAAACCACCACAAACCCACAAAAGGGCTCATGCTGGCGTCCAAAAATTACTACAAAGAAAAAATCACTGCCTCCCCAACCCGACGGGGCACAAAAAAGGGAGACAAAAAGTTGAACACAATCACATGCCAACCAATCCATCAATGCAGCCGAAACACTAAACAGTATTCAAAAAGATGCGTATTCCAACACCTTACCGGCACACACCAACCAACAAACCACACTAGGTTCGCCGGCCAACAGACCAATCAACACACAACCATGCACACAAAAATAAAAAATAAGTACATTGGCACACTATTGAGTTCTCAAACAACATCCACACACCACAAGAAAATTAACCAAACGTTAACCTCTCAGCGGCGGCTCTTACCAACTTACCCAACAACCTGAACCAAGTCAAATCCTCGAGCCAAGTCAGTACACAAAGTCACAAACAAGTAACCAACCGGCTACCTCTCGGCGACTTCGATAAAGTTACACCCAACCCCGAAAAACGCACAAATCCCCAGCACACACCGTAAAAATGCGTACTGGGGAGAGGTTAATTTAGAAGAGTTCTTCTTCCTGCGTCCTTTCGATGGTGGCTCCAAGCCGCGAAAGGTTCTCCACAAAGTGGGGATAGCCGCGGTCAATATGGAAGACATCGTGAACGGTCGTGGCTTCGTCTGCGCACAGCGCGGAGAGGACCAGGCCGGCTCCGGCGCGAATATCGGAGCTCCACACGTGCGTAGAAGAAAGATGTTCCTTACCGCGCACCACCACGTGGTGGCCATCTACTTGGGCATCGGCACCCAGGCGCAGCATCTCGTCAACGAAGCGGAACCGGGATTCAAAGACGTTCTCCGTGATCACGGTGGTTCCTTCGGCGATGGCGGAAATGCCGATGGCCATGGGTTGGAGGTCCGTCGGAAAGCCTGGGAAAGGCAACGTCTGGTAATCCACCGCGGTGGGGCGCTTTTCCATGCGCACGCGGAAGCCGTTTTCATAGGTTTCAATATCCGCACCGGCGGACTTCAGCTTTTCCAGCGGAAGGTGCAGGTGGCGCGGGGCAATGCCGCCGACGGTGATATCGCCTTGCGTCATGGCGGCGGCATAAGCCCAAGTGCCGGCCACGATGCGGTCACCGATGACCTCGTGCTCCGTGGGATTGAGCCGCTCGACTCCGTGGATGGTGACCTCAGAGGTGCCCTCGCCCTCGATATTGGCACCCATGGATTTCAACATCTCGCACAGGTCCACGATCTCCGGCTCGCGGGCGGCATTGTGGAGAACGGTGGTGCCTTCGGCCAAGACTGCGGCGGTCAAGATGTTTTCCGTCGCACCAACGGAAGGAAAGTCCAAGCGGATGGTGGAGCCGCGAAGCTCGGAGGCCTCAGCCACCACGGCGCCGTGTTCAATGCGGGTGGTGGCGCCGAGCTTTTCCAAGCCGGTCTGGTGCATATCGAGCGGGCGGGAGCCAATGGCGTCACCGCCGGGCAGCGCTACCTTGGCATGCCCGCAGCGCGAGGTCAGTGGGCCTAGGACGCATACCGATGCCCTGAATTGGCGAACCGCATCAAAGTCCGCGTTCGATTGCGGCTTCGCGGGGGTGGTGATGCGAACGGTGCTGCCATCGATTGTCACCTCGCAGCCCAAACCTTCGAGCACCTTCTTCATCAAAGGTACGTCCAGAATCTCTGGGCAATTGGTCAGCGTCGTCGTCCCCTCCGCCAACAATGCGGCGGCCATGAGCTTAAGGACGCTGTTTTTGGCGCCATCTACTTTGACGGTACCTGCAAGGCGGGCACCGCCGGAAACAATAAACTGATCTTTCACAGGTTTCTACGCTACCGGTAATCAGGGCAACGCGCCGATCCGGCGGGCTGCATTGACGGCTTCGTAGCGAGTATGCGCCCCCAACTTGCGCATCACGGAGCGCAAGTAGGATTTCACGGTTTCGGCGCCAATTCCCATTTCTTCTGCCGCTTCGACGTTGGTGTGGCCGAGCGCCACGCAGGAAAGGACATCGAGCTCGCGGGCGGACAGCTTGGTCGATTGCTTCACGCGCACGGGAGAAACCATCTGATCGCAGAGTGCCTCAAGTTCCTTGCGCAATTCCTCGTCCTCGACGCGGTTGGCTAGCATGCGCAGCTTGGAGTGGGTGGAACGAACCTGTTCCCATTCCGCACCGTTCATGGCGTGACCGCGGGAAGCGCCTCCCTTTCCGCCATCGGCGCGGCGCATCGCGGAATTGACCGCAAGGTCTTGCTCCAGGGTCCGGGCCGTCATCGTTACTTCCTCGATGACCTTATCTCCCAAGCGCACCGGGGAGTGCACGCCAACGTAGAGCACTCCGCGGATTTCACGCTGCACAGTAACGGGCACGGCCACGATCGAGTGCAGGCCTTCGTCTTGAATGACGCTGTCGTTCTCGTGGGAAATGGTGGTAGCCCGCGTGTAGTCCGATACGCCCACCGCGCGGCGGGTGGTAATCACGCGCCCGCCGACGCCCACGCCGGCATCGATAAGCAGATTCTGCAGCGCCGGCGTACGCAGGCCCACCCACTGGGTAATTTGCAGGCGGTTATCCGCCAATAATGTCGCGTACATCGTCACCGGGATTCCGGTGGCGGTTTTGAGGGACGACAGTGCCGCGCGTACGGATTCTTCATCATCTTTGAGGCGATGCGACTCCATGAGACTCTTTCCTCGTCGGGGGTAACCAAGCAGGTGCACCCGATATCCCCGAAAACTTGGGGACCAGCGGGTAACTACGTGGAATTATAGACAGCAAGTGGGGGTAATTCGAAATCGCCTCTTTGTTTCCCCAGCGGTGAATCCCACATTCCATGCCCGAATAGGCTGTCTGCAATAAATATACCACTCTGTCTACTTAAATAGTGTATCCTTACGCTTGTACCTGATTTGACCGCGAATCTGATTCCCAAAGGAGTCTTAATAAATGGCTATTTATAACAATGTCCTGGAGACCATCGGCGGTACCCCGCTCATCCGCATCAACCGCCTAGCAGAGGGCAAGGGCGCCACCGTGCTGGCCAAGGTAGAGTCCTTTAACCCTGGTAACTCCGTGAAGGACCGCATCGGTCTGGCCATCATCAAGGCCGCCGAGGAGTCCGGCGACCTGAAGCCGGGCGGCACCATCGTTGAGGCTACCTCCGGTAACACCGGCATTGCCCTGGCACTGGCCGGCGCAACCTTGGGCTATGACGTCGTCCTCACCATGCCAGAGACCATGTCCAATGAGCGCAAGGTGCTGCTGCGCGCATACGGTGCAGAAATCATCCTGACCCCCGGCGCCGCCGGCATGCAGGGTGCGGTTGACAAGGCCAACGAGGTCGTCGCCGAGCGCGGCAACGCCATCCTGGCTTCCCAGTTCGCTAACGAGGCCAACCCCAAGATCCACGAGGCCACCACCGGCCCGGAGATCTGGGAAGACGCCGAGGGCAATGTCGATGCCTTCGTCGCTGGCGTCGGCACCGGCGGCACCATCACCGGTGCAGGCCGCTACCTGAAGTCCAAGAACCCAGACGTCTACCTCGCAGCCGTTGAGCCGGCTGACTCCCCTGTCCTGTCTGAAGGCCAGGCAGGCCCGCACAAGATCCAGGGCCTGGGTGCCAACTTCGTGCCGGACGTGCTCAACCGCGAGCAGCTGGATGAGGTACTGACCGCCTCCCTCGAGGAGTCCATCAAGCTTTCCCGCGCTCTTGCCACCGAGGAAGGCCTGCTGGTTGGTATTTCCGCCGGCGCAAACCTCTCCGCCGCACTGAAGCTGGCCGAGCGCCCTGAGTTCGAGGGCAAGACCATCGTCGTTGTCCTGCCGGACTTTGGTGAGCGCTACGTTTCCACCGTTCTTTTTGAGGACATCCGCGAGGCATAATTAGCCCCGCCACCTAGTCCGTGAATAAAAGGCACCCGTCAAGCTTGGCGGGTGCCTTTTTGTGACCAGTACTATAATCCCCATGAGCATTATTAAATATATCCGCGAAGATTTAGCCAATGCCCGCGACCACGACCCTGCCGCCCGCGGCGACGTTGAAAATGCGATCGTCTATTCCGGCCTGCACGCCATCTGGTCTCACCGCGTCTCCCACTGGCTATGGAAGCGCGGCCTGCGGGGCCCTGCGCGCATCCTGGCCCAAATTAACCGCTTTTTTACCGGCATTGAGATCCACCCAGGCGCCACCATCGGGCGCCGCTTCTTTATCGACCACGGGATGGGCATTGTCATCGGCGAAACCGCGGAAATTGGCGATGGCGTCATGCTCTACCACGGCGTGACGCTCGGCGGTCAGGTGCTCACCCAGACCAAGCGCCACCCCACGGTGGAAGATAACGTCACCATCGGCGCAGGCGCCAAGGTCTTAGGCCCCATCACCATCGGGGCTGGTTCCGCCATCGGCGCCAATGCCGTGGTGACGAAAGACGTCCCGGCCGACCACATCGCCGTGGGCATCCCCGCCCAAAACCGGCCTTCAAATAGGCATGAGCGGGTCAAACTCGTGGATCCGGACTACTACATCTAAATAGACTAAAAGCGGCCTACAGGCTTATGTGGGCCGCTTTTTGCTGTGCTTAACCGCGCAGCAGATCCTGGTATTCGGAGTTCTTGTCCATAAAGTGCGCCACTGCGGAACAGGTGGCGATGACCTTCATGCCGGCCTCCCGGGTTTCATCGAGGGCCGCCTTAATCAACGGCGAGGACAAGCCCTGGCCGCGGAAGTCATCCCCGATGACCGTGTGATTAAATTCGCGGGTATCACCGGAATCTACGTACTCGCAGATTCCTGCCTCCACACCATCAACGGTGAGCACGAAACGGGACAAATCGGACTGATGAGAAATTGCTTTTTCCATGTCCCCCATTAAACCAAAAATGGCCCCTCCTTGATAATAAGAAGGGACCATAGTTGTGGCCAGAGCCAGGATCGAACTGGCGACCCCACACTTTTCAGGCGTGTGCTCTACCGACTGAGCTATCTGGCCAGAAACCCGAAGGTTTCCGCGACCTTGACGGGACTTGAACCCGCGACCTCCGCCGTGACAGGGCGGCGCGCTAACCAACTGCGCCACAAGGCCATTTTCAGTTTTGTGTGCCCCTTGGGCACGGGTAGTTACTTTACACAGACGCCTCGAAACAACACAAATCAGCACTACAAAGGCGGTTTTCCCGCGCTTGCCGATGCCCCTGCATCAAGGTGACACCACCACACAGCGGCCTAAAACCAAAAAAGAACAGCACCCGCCGAAGCGTGTACTGTTCAGAATGCGACCTTGACGGGACTTGAACCCGCGACCTCCGCCGTGACAGGGCGGCGCGCTAACCAACTGCGCCACAAGGCCAAATGAGAAATTATTTAGAACCAACACGAAAGTGTTGGTACCCCCAACGGGATTCGAACCCGTGCCGCTGCCGTGAAAGGGCAGTGTCCTAGGCCGCTAGACGATGGGGGCCAGTCGCTTCTTGGCGACTTCTAGAAATATACTGGAGACATCACCAAGAAACAAAATCGCTCCCCCAGAAGGAATTTTTACCATGTCTGAGCAGCAGAAAACTTGTTCCTGCCACGAGCCGGATGTACACGGATACAACGCCGATAGCAAGAGCAAAGCGCGTTATCTGGCGCGCCTGAAACGCATCGAAGGCCAGGCGCGCGGGATTCACCGCATGGTCGATGAGGACCAGTACTGCATCGATATCATCACCCAAATCTACGCGGTGACCTCCGCACTAGAGAACGTCTCTCTGGCGCTCTTAGAGGACCATATAGAGCACTGCGTGGCCGGTGCGGCGGCCGAGGACGGCGAGGTGGCTAAGGAGAAGCTAGCGGAGGCTATGCACGCCATTAAGAAGCTCGTGAAAAACTAGAAAAGGAGCCGCCCGAAGGCGGCTCCTGATGTGGGCCCTGTGGGGATCGAACCCACGACCTGCGGATTAAAAGTCCGTAGCTCTACCAACTGAGCTAAAGGCCCAACGTCACTCTATATTAGCGTGTTGACTTTTAGATCTCCTAATTCACCCCTCGCCTGAGAGTATCCACACACAGCAAAAGGAGGGCTTCCCAACCGGGAGGCCCTCCTTTGCCATGGCGGTGGAGATTAACCGCGCATGTCACCCTTTTCCATGAAGTTAACCTGGAAGTCGAAGGCGGACTTCAGGTCGTGCGGGGTGTGCTGGAACTTGTTTTCCTTCGCACGCTCGTAGTACTCCTCCAACAGCGGACGGTAGTCCGGGTGAGCCACGGCGATAATCTTCTCTACGCGCTGCTTTGGAGCCAGGCCACGCAGGTCAGCCACACCGTATTCGGTGATGATGACCATGGTGTCGTGCTCGGTGTGGTCCGTGTGGGATACAAACGGAACCAGAGCGGAGATGGCGCCATCCTTCGCGATGGACGGGGACACGAAGGTGGAGATGTACGCGTTACGGGTGAAGTCACCAGAGCCACCGGTGCCGTTCATGATGCGGGAACCGGACACGTTGGTGGAGTTGATGTTGCCGTAGATATCTCCCTCGATCATGCCGTTGGAAGAAATCAGGCCGACGCGGCGGATGACTTCAGGGTGGTTGGAAATCTGCTGCGGGCGCAGGATGATGTGGTTGCGGTAGCGGTCTGCCTCCGCGTTCATCTTTTCTGCGTACTCTGGCGACAATGCGAAGGAGGTTGCAGAAGCCACGGTCATCTTGCCGGCATCGATAAGGTCCAGCATGCCGTCCTGGATGACCTCGGTGTATGCCTGGATGTTTTCGAACTTGGAGTCCAACAGGCCTGCCATCACGGCGTTCGGCACGTTACCCACGCCGGACTGCATGATGAACTTGTCGTACTCAAGGCGGCCTGCGGCTACCTCGCCCTCCAGGAACTCGATGAAGTTAGCGGCGATCTTCTCAGAGGTCTCGTCCGGCTCGCGGAATGGAGCGTTGCGGTCTGGGGAGTTGGTCTTAACAACTGCAACGACCTTCTCCTCTGGGATCTCCATGTAGGTGGTACCGATGCGGTCGCCCGGCTTGTTAATCGGGATGGGCTGGCGGTTAGGCAGCTTGTCGATGCGGTAGATGTCGTGCATGCCCTCGAGGTTCTCGGACTGCCACTCGTTGATCTCGATGATGATCTTGTCTGCAGCCTCGACGAACTCGAGGTTATTGCCCACTGCGGAGGAGGGCACGATATGGCCTTCCTCGGTAATGCGTACGGCCTCGATGATGGCTACCTGGAAGTCACCGTAGAAGCCCTCTTCTACCTGCTGGCCCAGATGGGACAGGTGAATGTCCTGGTAGAGCGCGGTGCCATCGTTGAACTGCTTACGCAGCAGTGGGTCAGAGTTGTACGGGGAGCGGAAGTTAATGGCTTCCGCCTCTGCCAAAACACCGTCGCAGTCCGGGGCGGTAGAAGCACCGGAGAAGAGGTCAATCTTGAACTCTTCGCCCTTGTCATGCAGCGCCTTCGCCTTATCTGCAATGGCGGTAGGCAGACCCTTAGGGTAACCGGCGCCGGTGAAGCCGGAGATGCCTACGCGGTCACCATTGTTGACGTGCTTCGCAGCCTCCTCTGCAGAAACTACGAGCTTCTCAAACGGGGCGTATGCGATTCTATCGGACAACTGTCATCCTCCTTTATCTGCGAGTAGACCGGGGTTACGGCCAACCCAATTTAGTTACACAGACCACAGTAGCGAAAATTAACGTTTTTGCCACCATCATTGTGTGATCTTCACCCCAATCATGGGAATCCTCGGCAACCACCACCTTGCTGTTAGTTGCTAAATTCCGCCGTTAACGAGCACAATTAGGGCGTGAATTTGCGCATTGGAAAGTATGACCTCTCCTCCCCCGTCATCCTCGCCCCCATGGCGGGGGTAACCAACGTTGCCTTCCGCACGTTGTGCCGGGAGCAGGAGCTGGCCCGCACCGGGACGGTATCGGGCTTGTATGTCTGCGAGATGGTCACCGCCCGCGCCCTGGTGGAGCGCAACGAGAAAACCATGCACATGACCACCTTTGCCCCGGATGAAGATCCGCGTTCCCTGCAGATTTATACGGTGGACCCGGAATACACCTATAAGGCCGCCAAGATCATCGTGGATGAGAACTTGGCCGATCATATCGACATGAATTTCGGTTGCCCCGTCCCCAAGGTGACCAGGCGTGGCGGCGGCTCTGCTCTGCCCTATAAGCGCCGCCTGTTTGGCAATATCGTCTCTGCTGCCGTCAAGGCCACCGAGGGCACGAATATCCCCGTCACGGTGAAGATGCGCGTGGGCATCGACGACGAGCACCACACGCACCTCGATGCCGGACGCATCGCCGTGGATTCCGGCGCCGCCGCCGTGACCTTGCACGGGCGCACGGCCGCGCAGCGCTATTCCGGCGATGCCCGGTGGGATGAGATCGCCCGGCTCAAAGAGCACCTGGCGGATACCGGCGTTCCGGTATTGGGCAACGGCGATATTTTCCGCGCCGATGATGCCCGCCGCATGATGGAGGCCACGGGCTGCGATGGCGTGCAGGTCGGCCGCGGTTGCCTGGGCCGGCCGTGGCTCTTCGCGGAGCTGGGCGCTGCCCTGCGCGGCGAGTCCATCCCCGCCGAGCCCACCTTGGGCGAGGTCACCCAGGTCATCCTCCGCCACGCAGAGCTACTCGCTCAGCACGAGGGCGAGGATCACGCATCCAGGGACATCCGCAAGCACATTGGCTGGTACCTGCGCGGCTTCCCCGTCGGCGGGCAGGTCCGCGCCGGCTTGGCCAAGGTGGATTCCTTAGAGAGCCTGCGCGAATTGCTGGCGCCCTGGGCGGATTCTGATGCTTTGGCTGCCGATGCCGATGGTGCGCGCGGGCGCCAGGGCTCGCCCTCCAAGGTCGCGCTTCCCGATGGCTGGCTTGATGACCCCGAGGACGAATTCGTTCCGGTTGGCGCCGATATTTACAACTCCGGCGGCTAAACCCACACTGGTGTGACTCAGCAAGCATTTGCGCGGTTTGTGAGCTATCATTTCCTGCATGCGTACTGCCTACCGTGAGCATCTGGACAACTTCTCGCACGACCTCATCGTCATGTGCGATACCGTCCGCACCATCATGGATAAGGCCTCCCAGGCGCTGCTCGATCGCGCCCTGGAACCCGCGGAGCAAGCGCTTAGCCTCACCGAAGAACTCGATGAGATTCGCTCGCGCTGCTCCGAACGCGCGGTAAAGCTCCTGGCGTTGGAAAATCCCATGGCCCAGGATCTGCGCCAGGTGGTATCTTCCATTTACATCGTCGAAGACCTCTTCCGCATGGGACAGCTAGCCCAGCACATTGCCGATGCCGCGCGCCGCCGCCACCCAGAGGCCGTCGTGCCCGCTGAATACCTCGGGTTCATGGAAGAAATGTTCCGCCTGACCCAGGAAATGGGTTCGGTGGTGCACGATATTTTGGTCACCCCGGATGCCGAGCTCTCCGTTAACCTGCGTTCCGATGATGATGCCGTGGACGATATTAACCACCACCTGCTGCGCATCCTCACCCAGCGCGAATGGGAAGGGACGGTGCGCCAGGCCGTAGAGACGGCACAGATTACCCGCTACTACGAGCGCTACGCCGATCACTGCGTTTCCGTGGCTGGGCGCATCATTTACTTCGCCACCGGCCTATTGCCGGAAGAGTTTGAAAGAAAACTCCAAGAGGATCAAAAGGACGCCGAGTTCGAGGCCCGCATGAGCGAATTGGAACGCCAATTCCGCCGCTAGGACCATAGACCTAAAACTGCCACAAGGGCGGTACCTCCCTGCGCTGGAGGTACCGCCCTTGTCGGACAATCAGGGGCTACGTATTAGCCGAAGCGGCCGGAAATGTAGTCTTCGGTCTCCTTCTGGGAAGGGTTCTCAAAGATGCGGGTGGTTTCATCGAATTCCACCAGGTGGCCCGGCTTACCGGTAGCTTCCAAGGAGAAGAAGCCGGTCTTATCGGACACGCGGGCGGCCTGCTGCATGTTGTGGGTCACGATGACGATGGTGAAGTTTTCCTTCAGCTCGTGGATAAGATCCTCCACGGCCAAGGTAGAAATTGGGTCCAGTGCGGAGCAGGGCTCGTCCATCAGCAGGACTTCTGGCTCCACGGCAATCGCGCGGGCGATACACAGGCGCTGCTGCTGACCACCAGAAAGGCCGCCGCCTGGCTTATCCAGGCGGTCCTTGACCTCGTCCCAGAGGTTGGCGCCGCGCAGGGACTGTTCGGCGACTTCCTTGAGCTTCTTCTTATTCTTTTCACCGGATAGCTTCAGGCCGGCAACCACGTTGTCCTCGATGGACATGGTGGGAAATGGGTTGGCCTTCTGGAAGACCATGCCGATGGTATTGCGCACGGATACGGGGTCCACCTTGGGGCCGTAGATATTGGTGCCATCGAGCAGGATCTCGCCCTTGACGGATGCGCCAGGGATGACCTCGTGCATGCGGTTCAAGGTGCGCAACACGGTGGACTTACCGCAGCCGGAGGGGCCGATGAAGGCGGTCACGGCCTGCGCCGGGATCTGCATATTTACGTTCTGTACGGCGTGAAAATCGCCGTAGAAAATATCGACGTCATTGAGCTCGAGCTTAGACATTGTGGAGGTTTCTCCTCTTAAGGGGTGTATAAGTGGCGGAATCGAGTGCGGCTATTTCTTGACCGAGAACTTCGCGGAAATTACGCGCGCCGCAATATTGAGGATGGCGATGAGGATAACCAGCGTCAGCGCTGCGCCCCACAGCTTATCCAGCACGGCAGGTTGCGCGCCGGCCTTGTACATATCAAGCATCATCAGCGGCAGCGAAGACTGCGAGCCCTTAAACGCGTCCCAGTTGATGACCGAGGAGGAACCAACCAAGACCAGCACTGGGGAGGATTCACCCATCACGCGGGCAATGGCCAGCATGATGCCGGTCACAATGCCGGACAGGGCGGTTGGCAGCACGATGCGTGCGATGGTTTTCCACTTGGGCACGCCGAGCGCATAGGAAGCCTCGCGCAGGTCCATGGGAACCACGCGCAGCATCTCTTCGGTATTGCGCACCACGATGGGAATCATCAACAGGACCAAGGACAGGGCGACGGCAAAGCCGGAGCGGCCAAAGCCAAAGAGCGTAATCCACATGGCGAAGATGAACAGCGCCGCCACGATGGAGGGCACGCCCGACAGGATGTCCACCATGAAGGTTGTGGTGCGGCCGAGCCAGCCACCCTTGGAGTATTCCACCAGGTAGATGGCGGTAAAGATGCCGATCGGGATGGATAAGATGGATGCTAGGGCGGTCTGGACAAAGGTACCGACGATGGCGTGGGCGGCACCGCCGCCTTCGGCGCTATTCATCACGCCGCGCTGGGACAGCGTCCACCAGTCAGCGGAGAAAATCACGCCGCTACCGCGCGAGATGAGCTCCCAGAGGACCCAGATCAAAGGGACCATCGCCAAGGCCATAGCGGCCCATACAACGACGGTGGCAATACTATTGGCCGCCTTGCGGGAACCGGAGATTTCCAGGAAGGTTGCCCCACCAGCGGAGGCAGGCTTGTTATTTGTCGTAGTAGTCATTGTTGTCCTTCCTTACTTGCTCTTCACGATGGCGCGGGCAATGGCGTTGACCACGAACGTCAGCAAGAACAGCATCAAACCGGCAGCGATATATGCACCGGCGCGCGTCTCGTTACCGAACTCGGCAGCGGCGAGGGCGATGGCCGTGGCGAAGGTAGTGCCGCCATCGAAAAGCGAGAAGCGGAAGTCCACCAGCGGCGAGACCACCATGTACAGCGCCATGGTCTCACCCAAAGCGCGGCCCAAGCCGAGCATGGAGCCGGCGACGTAGCCGGACATACCGAAGGGCAGGACGGTCATGCGGATGACTTCCCAGCGCGTAGCGCCCAGTGCCAGGGCGGACTCGATCTGGCCGGGAGGGGTTTGCACGAAGACCTCGCGGGCGGTGGCGGCGATAATCGGCAGGATCATCACGGCGAGCACGATGCCACCGGTAAAGAGGTTGCGGCCGGTAGCAAAGGCGGGCGAATTATCGTAATGGGTAAACAGGAAGAACCCGCCGGCCCAGGATTCCAACCAGGTGTAGAAGCCGGACAGGGCCGGACCGAGGACCTGCCAACCCCACAGGCCGTAGACGATGGACGGCACGGCGGCCAGCATGTCCACCAAGAAACCCAGCGGCTTAACCAGGCGTGCCGGGGCGTAGTTGGACAAGAAGATGGCAATCGCAAGCGCCACTGGCATGGCCAAGATCAGGGCGAAGACCGAGATGAGGACGGTGGTGCCGAACATGGTCGGGATACCGAACTTCATCGCGGAGGTATCGGTGGTCTCCCACCGCTCACCGTGGGTGAAAAAGCCCAGCAGGCCATTCTCGTTCACGCTGAGCGCCGGCACGGCGCGCCAGATGAGGAAGGCAGCAATCGCCGCGATCATCACGGTAATCAGCGTGGCAGAGGCCGTGGAGAGGAATTCGAAAATGCGGTCACCGGGGCGCTTGACGGAGTTACCGGAGCTAGAGGTAGCCAAGTCATTCTCGTTATCGCCACGGGTATGAGGCTGTTCAACGCCAGAGACGGGAAGGGTCTCCGAGGTCGATGCCTTGGTGAGATTATTGTCTGCCATGAGACGTACTAATCCTTATTTAAAGTGGAACAAAGGGTCATGCGTTACATGCCTGCGCCCCCAAAGCGCGTCTCGAGGGCGGCAGTGGGGGCGGGCGGAGCGTTATTTCGCGAGGTAAAGCGCAGTTTACGCCTTACTGCAGTGCGTCAACGGCGCTCTTCAGGCGGTCAAGGTGGTCACCCTTAACTGGGATGAAGCCCTGCTCTGCCAACTGGTCATCCTGGTGGTCCAGAACGTCGTTGAAGAAGGTCTTGACCAGTTCAGCGGTCTCGTCATCGTAGCCAGCGGAGCAGACGATGTTGTAGGTGGTCAGGATGAGCGGGTATGCACCCTCTGCATCGGAAGCGAAGAGGGCCTTGGAGTCAACGACCATGTCGTTCTCGGAAGCGGTGTCCTTGAACTCCAGGTTCTCCAGCGCCTTGTTGACGGTATCGTCATTCAGCTCAACCGGGCCGTTGCCAAAGTCAATCTTGGCCTTCTTGACGCCGTCAGCTTCCTTCTGGTCAGCGAAGCCGGCCTCAACGTAGGTGATGGCACCCTCGATGTTTGCAACCTGGTCAGCAACGCCGGAGGAGCCGTTTGCGCCCTCACCAACGGAGTCAGGGAACTGCTTGCCTTCGCCGTCCCAGTTACCGGTGGAAGCGGTCAGGAACTTCTGGAAGTTATCGGAGGTACCGGACTCGTCAGAACGGAAGATGACGTGGATGTCGGTGTCCGGCAGGTCTGCGCCCTCGTTATCAGCGGCAATGGCCTCGTCATTCCACTTCTTGATCTCGCCCTTGAATATCTTGGCAATGGTATCGGTGGAGAGGTTGATCTCCTGGTCGCCCAAGTTATAAGCGATGGCAACTGGGCCGATGGTGGAAGGCAGGTGCCATGCATCGTTGCCATCACAACGCTCCTTGGCAGCCTCAATCTGGCCGTCGTCTTCCTTCAGCGGGGAGTCAGAACCAGCGAAGTCTGCCTGACCGTTCAGGAATGCCTCAACACCCTTACCGGAGCCGGAAGCGGTATAGGACAGGTTAGCGTCTGGGTTGTCCTCTGCGAAGACGGTACCGAAGTAGGACATTGCGTTCTGCTGGGAGGATGCGCCCTCACCAACAAGCTCGCCAGCGACACCGCTGCCGTCGGAAGAGCCCGAGGAGTCAGAGGAGGAGGACGTGTCCTCAGAGCACGCTACGAGAGCGGTAGAGGTAGCGGCCACAAGGCCGAAGATAGCGGCAGAGCGCTTGAAGTTGCGAATCACGGGAAAACCCTTTCCGGTGCAGATCAGAGATTGATTGTCCGAGGAAACCGCATCCCCGTCACAGGGGATGTGCTGCCGGGCGGCAGCTACCTACATCCCAGCTCCGCTTTCCAGGAGCGGGGTGCAGGCGCGCAGGTGCGGCTTTCTCACAATCAGTAAAGCTAACCGGCGGAATTAACCAGCAGGGTGACGTGAGGTAAACACTTAATGAACATGCCAAGAAGCTGACATGACCTTAATCGCACTAGCCCCAGACAACGTGCTCTTCATCAACGGAAAAGCCCAGCCGCTTGTAGGCCTTCAGCGCCGGTTCATTATCCGCTTCCACGTACAAAATAACCCGCTGAGCTCCCTTTTCTACCATGCGGCGCAGGCCAATCTGCAGCAATGGACCGCCCAATTTTTGGCCGCGGTACGCCTCAGCAAGGCCCACCACGTAGACCTCACCAAAGCCGGGATCTTCTTCCTCGTGCCACTTGGTCCAGTGGAAACCAGCCAGGGTCGGGTGCCCCTGCTCTTTTTCGTCCCAGAAAAACAAAA
Organism: Corynebacterium sp. KPL1824; assembly: GCF_000478095.1. NCBI lineage: Bacteria > Bacillati > Actinomycetota > Actinomycetes > Mycobacteriales > Corynebacteriaceae > Corynebacterium > Corynebacterium sp. KPL1824. Next base: position 866,761 of record NZ_KI515750.1, read on the forward strand.
CGTCCTTAGGATCGAACCATTCGGCTTCCATGCCACGGTGTAGGCGCTCTAAATCCCAGCCGCCTTGCTCTGGGTGCCAATTAAAGGCCTCATTATTAACGCGCAGCCATTCCTTTTCCACCGTGTCCTTGCCCCACTTGTCCACCGCCTCGCTGTAATTGCCGGCCTGCAACGGCAGCTCGCCTACTTGTGCTGCGCTATCCAGATCGCTGCCATCGATGCCCATGACCACGAGGGTGCGGGTGACGTTTAGGTCACGGGAGCTGGCCAGGGCCTGTGCTGGCTTGACGTTGCCATGCGCCCAGGTCTCGAGATTGGTGGTGGCGGCAGCAGTGGCATCGTAAAGCGCGGTGCCATAGCCCTTGCCGCGATAATCTGGGGCGATAAAAAGCTCTGCGGTGGAATCCTCTCGGCTGGATACGCCAATGGGCTCGCCATCCAGCCAAGCCACCAAGTGCTTGTGGTGCAGGCGCTCATCGCGCAGGCCATTGAGGAATTGCTCCGACAGCGGGGCGATGCCGTCGGTCTTTTCAGCGTGCGCTGCTAGTTCTTCCAGGGTGCCCGCCAGCTCTGGGGAGGCGGGGAGGTTTTCTTCGGTGATATTCATGGTGCCCATAATACGTAGGCTAAATTTGAAGGCGTGAGTGTAGTCAAAGTCGACCGGCGCATTGTGCACGTCCTCATCGTGGTGGGCGTGGTCATTGCCGCATGGGTGGCCGATGCCTGCGTGGCCATGCATTCTGAGCACAAGATTGCCCAGGAGGTTAAGGAGAACTCCAGGCTGGAAAACTCGCCCCAGGTGTATATCGGCGGCACCCCGTACCTGTTGGCGGCAGGCTCCAAGGAAATTCCTTATCTGCAGGTCAAGGCGCTCGATGTGGAGGTTCCCAAGCTGGGCATGGTCAATGCCTCGACCGTGCTGCGCGATATTACCGTCACCCCTGAGCAGGTAGTAAGCGGCGATATTGAAGGCGCACCCGTATCCACGTATTCGCGCGGAATTTCCCTCGACGGCGTGGCGTTAGGCCGCCTTTTGGGCATTACCGATCTCTCCATTGCTAACCCGGATGATATTTCTCCCTCCGGCGGCGTTTCTGCCGAGGCGGAGCTTACCGGCACCCTGCCCGGCGATAAGGAAAAATCCACCGCTATGGTCACACTGCGCCTGGTGGGCCCGGAGTTCCGCATGGAGGTCTACGGAACCGATGATCCGCGCCTCAAGGAGGCGTTTTCCCTCAACTTCGATACACGCGAGCTCCCGCTGCCGGCGCAGGCCACCATGGTAAGGCTGCAGGGCGGCACCATTTACTTTGAGGTCCAGCGCCGCAATATCAAGGTCCAGATGGCCCAGCTATCCCCGCTGGAAATCGAGGGATCTGAGCAACGAGCCGTGGAAGAGGCCGAAAAGAAGGCGGCCGATACCGCCAATAAGGTAGGCCCCGCACCGAAAGAGGGTGAATCCTAGCGGAGGCGAATAAAGTCCCGCAGCACTTCCTGCACGGAGCGCTGGGCCACCTGCCGCCTGTCTTGCGGGGCGTAGACCTCGATGGCATCGGCCACAGAGGTCAGCGTCACGTGGCGGAAGGTCCCCTCGGATTCGCCATCGGCTTGGAAGCGCTGCGGAGTGTGGCAATCGAGCTCAACGCGCTTGGCGTCATCAAAGCCCAGGGTCTTTTCCTTCACCAGCCGCTTGAGCCAGCCGTGCTTATCGGCGCCAAAGAGGTGCAGCAGGCCGATGACCCCACGCACACCGCTGAGTTTTTCCAGACCGAAAAGGGCCAGGCCCTCATCGAAAGAATTGCGCGGGTTGGTCACCACCGGCAAGGGCCCCAAGAAGGTCCAGGGGTTGGTATTAGAGGTAAACAGGAGCGGGAAGTCCTTCTTATGGAGCGTCTGCCCCAAGCGCGATTCCGCGTGCACCGTAATCTGCGGCGGGTTGCGGCGCGCGCGTAGCCAGGCCCGAATGGCCACGTTCAAGTAGCGCAGCGGCGTGGCGGAAAAGCCTTGTTCGCGGGCGCGGTCCACGCGTGCGAGGACGTCCGCATCCATGCCAAAGCCGGCGTTGACGGCAAACCAGCGTTCGTTCCAAGTGCCCAGGTAAATGGTGCGGCGCAGATCGCGCTCGAGCATGCGGGCCAGAACGTGGGTGGCCTCAACCGGCGTATTGGGAAAGCCGAGGGCGCGGACGAAGACGTTCGCGGATCCGGTGGGAATGACGGCGAGCGCCGGCACCTCGTTTGGGCTGGGGATATCTTCATCGGCCGGTCCCAGCAGGCCGTTGACAATCTCATTGACGGTGCCATCGCCGCCCACGGCAATGATGACATCATAATCATCCCTGGTAAGCCCCCGAACGATGTCTTCTGCATGCCCGGGGTAATGGGTGAATTTGACCAATAGGTGCATGCCTTCTACGGCCCGCAGGGCGGGCACGATTTGGCGAAAGAGCCCGTTGGATTGCGAGGTCGAATTGGGATTGGAAATCATCAGCGCATGCACAACGGACCAGTCTAGTAGTTAAAGCGGCCCCGGCACGACTAGGCTGGACGCCCATGAGCGAAAATACCGAGAACACCAATACCCCGAACGTCGAGACCGCCGCCGCGTCCCACCCGGAAAACACCTCCGGCGCGCTCAATGGCAATGACGCGGTCAACCAAGCCGCCGAGCAGTGGAAGGACGCGGCCAGCCACAATATCCCCGCCATTGAGCTTGGCGATGTCCCTGTTCCCGCCGATACCGCCAACCTGCGCCAGGGCCCGTCGCTACACGATGGCCTGCTGGGGCTCCTCCCCCTCGTAGGCGTCTGGCAGGGCGAGGGCCAGGCCCACGACACCGATGGCAGCGAATACACCTTTGGCCAGCAGCTGGTCGTCGCCCACGACGGCGAGAATTACCTGACCTTTAGCTCGCGCACCTGGAAGATCGATACCGAAGGCAAGCCGCAGGGCCCGTCTACCCGCGAGACCGGTTTCTGGCGCATCTCCGCCAAGGATGAAATCGAGGTCACCTACACCTCTTCTACCGGCATCGTGGAAATCTTCTACGGCGAGCCCTTCAACGAGCGCGCTTGGCAGCTCGAATCCGCCTCCACCATGGTCACCGAGACCGGCCCGAAGAACCTGGGCCCCGGCAAGCGCATGTACGGCCTCATGCCCAATAACAACCTGGGCTGGGTAGATGAGCGCATGGTCGATGGCGAAATGCGCCCCTACATGTCCGCCGAGCTCACCCGCATCGCCGGCTAGAGCCGGCTAAGACTGGCTAGGCCCCTAGCGCGGCATCGATAAGCCCCCGGATTTCTTCCTCGTTATCCGGGGCTTTTAACGTTTTTTCATTCAGCTTGGTCACCCGCACCGCCACGCGCACGGAAGAGACCAGCCACACCGAGTCGGACTTTTCTAAGTACTCCACGGTCAACGGCTTGGCCTTGCATCGGTAGCCACGGTCCTGGGCATAGTCAAAGAGCGCTGCCTGCGTGGTGCCGGGCAAAATACCGCGGCCGACGGCGGTGCGCAGCTTCTTTCCCCGCACCGCCACCACGGTAGAGGTAGCGCCCTCTAAGATTTCGCCGGTATCTGGATCCGTCAGGATGAGATCGTCGTACCCCTTGTCCTTGGCCATGCGCAGCATCGCCATCGTCGCGGCGTAGTTCAGCGTCTTGGCCGGTAGCTCTTCGGCCACGTGCCACAGGCGCGGGCTCGTCAGGACGGTGACGCCGGTGGTGCGTTGGTGAAGAGGGACATCGCCAAGCGGCTGCACCGTCACCCACGCGGTGGGCACGCCGGTCGAAGCCCGGCCGCGGGTATACGTCCAGGTGCATTTGGCATCGGGATGATCGGCATCGGTACCGCAATAATCCGCGATCGCCAGCCGGGTCGCCTCCTCCCACTTGTGCATCGGCGGTTCCGGCAAATCGAGCGCCCGCGCCGAATCGCGAAAGCGCTGGGCGTGGCGGGCGAGGTTAGCCGCCTTGCCGCCGCGGACCAGAAGCGATTCAAAGATGCCATCGCCGCGGGTCACGGCGGCATCATCAGCATAAACCAGCGGCAGGGAGGGCGAATGCTTGCGCACCGACCCACCAAAGGGTTCCACGACGTAGATGACCGGCTCTTTTCGCGGGGAGGGTTTCATAGACTCGATTATGCCCTACCATCGGTAGATGTGAGTTATTCTTCGCCACTTCTTCAACGCGCCGGTGCCGCCGAGCACCAGGACGCGACTGTACTCGATGCCCAAGGTGTGGCCTGGCACTATGGCAATCCCCTCGGGGAACAGCGTGCGGCCGAGACCGGGACCATCGCCATCGACCGCTCGCAGCGCCGCGTGCTGCGCGTCAGCGGTGCGGATGCGCCGGGTTTTCTTAATAACCTGCTCACGCAGAAACTTGACGATGCCCCCTCCGGCTTCTCCGCCGGCGCCCTCGACCTAGATATCCAGGGTCACATTTTGCACCACATGGATATCACCCGCGCGGGCGAGGACTTCTACCTCGATCTGCCCGCCGCGCAGTTCGAATCCGCCCAGGACTTTTTGACCAAGATGGTCTTCTGGTCCGAGGTCACGGTCGAGGAAGCCGATATCGCCATCGTGACATTGCTGGGTGAGGCCGATATTCCTACCCCACCCACCGTGGTTTTTTCCCGCGAGGTGCAATGGCCGGGAATCAAGCGCGTTGACCTGGCCATTCCGCGCGAAAAGTTGGTGGAATCCATGGCCGCCCTAGAGGCAGAGGGCGCGCGGCTGGCGGGGCTCATGGCCTTTACCGCCGAGCGCGTGCGCGCCCGCGAGCCGGAGCTTGCCGCCGACTTGGATAAGAAATCCATCCCGCACGAGGTTCCGCAGTGGATTAGCCGCAGCGATGCTGACCCCGCCCACGTGCACCTAAATAAGGGCTGCTACCGCGGCCAGGAAACCGTGGCGCGCGTGGAAAACCTGGGCCGCTCTCCCCGCCTTTTGGTGCTCCTCCACCTCGACGGATCCGCGCCGGAGAGGCCGAATGTGGGCGATGACATTTCATTTAATGGACGTAAGGTAGGTCGCATCGGCACCATCGTGGATGACTGCGATTTCGGCCCCATCGCCTTAGGTCTAGTCAAGCGTTCTGCGCTAGATGCAGGCACATTGGATATCGGCGATACCGCGGCGTCGATCGATCAGTCCTCCATCCCCGAAGATGAGGGCCCAAAGGCCGGGCGCGAGGCGGTAAACCGGCTGCGCGGGCGGTAGATTTTCCACTCATCGGGGGGCCGGTGCGGAATTTTTTCGTCACACGCGCTATTGTGTCTTACAGGAAGATACACAATTGACAAGCCGATGGGGCGCCCAAGAATCCCTGGAGCGCCCTACTAGCCCAAGGGGGTCATGCACATGGGACGCGGACGCGCTAAGGCAAAGCAGACCAAAGTTGCACGCCAGCTCAAGTACAACTCACCCGAGATGGATATCGAGTCCCTTCAGCGGGAACTCGCTGCTCAGCAGGAGGGTGACTCCCACGACTACGAAGAGGATGATCCCTACGCCGAGTATGTCGACGAATGGGATGAGGACAACGACGACGAGCGCTAATCTTCCGCTCGCCGGCTAAATCCGAAAAAAGGCCTTAGGTTATTGACCTAAGGCCTTCCTCTTGTACCTAGAAGTTTGAGTGCTCGCCGTGCATGATAACGCGCGGTTCTTCGCCGTCCGCCTCGCGGACGCTGCCTAGCTCCCACGCGTCGATGTGGCGGGCGGTGAGCATGGCCAAGGCGCGGTCGCGGTCCTCTGGGTTAACCACGGCAATCATGCCCACGCCCATGTTGAAGGTCTTTTCCATCTCCGCCAGTTCGACCTTGCCCATGGAGGAGATGAGCTTGAAGATCTGGCCTGGATTCCACGTGGAGCGGTTAACCTCAGCGCTCAGGCCCTCTGGAATGACGCGCTCCAGGTTGCCGGCCAGCCCGCCGCCCGTGACGTGGCAGAAGGTGGATACGGAGCATTCCTGCGCCAGCGCCAAGCATTCCTTGGCGTAGATGCGGGTGGGTTCCAAGAGCTCCTCGCCTAGCGGGCGGCCGAGCTCTTCCACATAACCATCTAGCGGCATGCCTGCCTGCTCCAGCAGGACGTGGCGCGCGAGCGAGTAGCCGTTGGAGTGCAGCCCGGACGAGCCCATGGCGATGAGCACATCGCCCTCGCGCACGTTGTCTGGGCCCAACACGCCATCGGCCTCGACCACGCCGACGGCGGTGGCGGAGACATCGTATTCATTCTCCCCCATCATGCCTGGGTGTTCGGCCGTCTCGCCGCCGAGCAGCGCAGCACCTGCCTGCACGCAGCCCTCGGCGATGCCCTTGACTACCTCGGCCACCTTTTCCGGCACGACCTTGCCCACGGCGATGTAATCCTGCAGGAATAGCGGCTCGGCGCCGCAGACGACTAGATCATCGACGCACATGGCCACCAGATCGATGCCGATGGTGTCGTGCTTATCCATGGCCTGTGCCACGGCGAGCTTGGTGCCCACACCATCGGAGCCAGCCGCGAGGATGGGCTCCTTGTAATCGCCCAGTTTGAATAGCCCCGCAAAGCCGCCGAGGCCGCCCATGACCTCCGGGCGGGTGGCGCGCTTGGCGTGTGGGGCAAACAGGCTGACCGCGCGGTCGCCCTCTTCGATATTGACGCCGGCTGCGGCGTAGGTGTTGTCACTCATGTTTTTGAAAGTTCCTTAGAAGTTTTTATTGGGTTCCGAGCAGGGTGCGCACGGCATCGGCATTGGGGTTTCCGGCGGGAAGGCCAAGGGGGTATTCGCCGGAGAAGCAGGCGGTGCACAGCTCAGAGCGGGGCTGCTCGGTGGCGGCGACCATTTCATCGATGGAGACAAACCCCAAAGAGTCAGCGCCGATGGTCTCACAGATGGTGGAGCAAATCTCGTCCGGATCATCGGACGGGCTGGCGTTGGCAATGAGCTCGCCGGGCGAGGCAAAGTCGATGCCATAAAAACACGGCCACTTTACCGGCGGGGAGGCGATGCGCACGTGGACCTCGGCGGCGCCAGCCTCGCGCAACATGCGGATGAGCGCGTGCTGGGTATTGCCGCGCACGATGGAATCATCCACTACAACGAGCTTTTTACCATCGATGACCTCGCGCAGCGGGTTGAGCTTTAACCGGATGCCCAGCTGACGCAGCGTCTGCGTGGGCTGAATAAAAGTGCGTCCCACATACGCATTTTTCACCAAACCGTGGGCGAAGGTGAGGCCGGATTCGCGGGCGTAGCCCACCGCGGCTGGGTTGCCGGATTCCGGCACGGGGATGACCAGGTCTGCATCCTCAACCGGGTATTCGCGAGCTAGGCGGCGGCCGATCTCCACGCGGGAGGCGTTGACGGAACGGCCCTTGATATCGCTATCCGGGCGGGCCAAGTACACGTACTCGAAAACGCAGCCGCTGCGCTTGGCGGGCGCGAAGTTTTCAGAGCGGATGCCGGCCTCATCGATGGCGACGAGCTCGCCCGGCTCGATCTCGCGAATAAATTGCGCGCCGCAGATATCCAGCGCGCAGGTTTCGGAAGCAACGACCCAGCCCTTGGCCAGCCGGCCCAGCACCAGCGGGCGCACGCCCTGCGGGTCGCGCGCGGCGTACATGGTGTGGCCATCGGTAAAGGTCAAGCAGAATGCGCCCTTGACCCGCGGCAGGAGCTCACGGGCGGAGTCGAAGACGGAGGTGGTCTCATCGACGCCATCGGCAAGCAGCATGGACAAGCACATCGAGTCAGAAACCGATTCCTCGTGCGGCTTAATCAGGCCGCGCTCGACGGCCTCTGCGCGCAGCTCGAGGTAATTGACCAGGTTGCCGTTGTGGCCCAAGGCAATGTCCACGCCCGTCGAAGAGGTGGAAAACATTGGCTGCACATTGGACCATTCCTTGCCGCCGGCCGTGGAATAGCGCGTGTGGCCCACCGCCACGTTGCCGGTCAAGGCAGAAAGGGTCGATTCATCGAAAATATTGGCCACCAGGCCCATGTCTTTAAAGACGACGATGCGGTCATCATCGCCCACCGCAATGCCGGCGGCTTCTTGGCCGCGGTGCTGGAGAGCAAAAAGGCCAAAGTAGGTAAGTTTGGAGACTTCCTCCCCGGGAGCCCAGACGCCAAAGACGCCACACTCTTCGCGGGGTTCCTCCTCGTTATGATCGTCAAGGTCAGTGATACTAGGAGTATGTACTTCTACCACGGCGTTTATATTAGCGCGTTGGGCCGTCGAAAACTAACGGAATGATGGGAAGCCACTGTGCAATCTCCCCTGAACGCGACCCGGAAGCATCGACGCGACCTGTGTTTTTGACCTCGTCCCAGTCCGTGACACCGGTGGCCAAACGCAGCCAGTTCTCCGCATCCATTTCCACCACATTGGGTGGGGTGCCGCGCGTGTGGCGGGGGCCTTCAATGCACTGCACCGCAACAAATGGGGGTACGCGCAGCTCCACCGAGTGCCCCGGCGCGTCGGCCTCGAGAGTGCGGGCGGTGCGACGGACGGCATCGGCAAGCAAGGCCCTGCCTGGCTTTTGTTGCCCGTCCGGGTCCTGAATCCAATCCTTGATGGCGATGATGGCCGCGCGCGTGGCGGCGGGATCTACGGGTTTAGGCATAGCCACAGCATAGCTACTGTTATCTTATTGTTTATGTCACCTACTGACGCTGCTGCGGAAACCCAGAAGTCCCCTACCCTGACGCTGCGCTTTATGGCATCGCCAACCGATGTCACCATGGCCGGCGACCCCGGCATCAATGGCGGGCGCGTGCTGGAATGGATCGATAAGGCCGCCTACGCCTGCGCCGTGCAGTGGTCCGGGCAGTACTGCGTGACCGCCTATGTGGGCCATATCCACTTCACCCGGCCCATTCCCTCCGGGCACATCGTGGAGGTGCGCTCGCGCATCGCGATGACCGGCCGGTCCTCCATGCACATCATCAACGAGGTGCTGTCTGCTGATCCCCGCGAGGGCATTTTCACCCGCGCCTGCGATTGCCTGGTCATCTTCGTGGCCAAGGACCCCGAAAGCGATAAGACCACCCCGGTTCCCACCTTCGTGCCGGATACCGATGAGCACCTGCGCGTGGCCGAGGCCGCGAAATCCCGCATCGAGCTGCGCAAGGCCATCGAGCTGGAGATGGACAAGCAAACCTACGATGGGCCTTCCGATGCCCCACGCATGGTCAACCGCTTCCTAGCCAAGCCCACCGACGTCAACTGGGGCGGCAAGGTGCACGGCGGCACCGCGATGCAGTGGATCGATGAGGCCGGCACCGCCTGCACCATGGAGTGGTCCGGCGAGCGCACCGTCGCCGTCTATGCCGGTGGCATCCGCTTTTATAAGCCCATTTCCATCGGCGATCTCATTGAGGTCGATGCCCGCATGATGCGCACGGACCGCCGCTCCATGCAGATGTCCATCCACGTCCGCTCCGGCGATCCCCGCGGCGGCCGCGGTAACCTCAACACCGCCATTCACGCCACCGTGGCCTATATTGGCCTGGACCGAGACGGGCAGCCGCTGACCGCGCGCACCTTTACCCCACAGACGGAAGAAGATATCCGCCTGGCCGAGCACGCCAATATCTTGCGCGAGCTGCGCGGCGAATACTCCCCCAAGCCGCTCATCGTGGCGCCGCACTACCAACACGTGGATTAAATTTTCAGCACATTTTCTGGTATGCGGCGCTTCTGCCCTAGCGTGGTATTAAATAGGTAACAGAAACCACGCTAGAGAAACGAGTTGACATGTCTAACCCACGCCTGCGCCGCAGGGTGCAATACTCCGCCGCATTAGTTGCCTCGGCGCTGCTGCTGGCCTCCTGCCAGAACCCGGCCAATCAGGAGGATAAAGATGAGGCTTCGGCTACACCGACGACCACCTCTTCTTCTACCTCCGCGGAAAAGACCTCAGAAGCATCTTCCACGGCATCGAGTTCTAGTTCCGCTACCAGCTCCAGTAGCGCCAGCAGCTCTGCTACGAGTTCGAGCTCCAGCAGCGCCACCTCCTCCAAGGCGGCTGGCGCAGCGGCCAAGGAGCGCTCCGCCATTGAAGGCCACGTCGTGGTTCTTTCCACCGGCGGCACCATCGCCAGCACCCATGATGACAAGGGCGCGGTGGTTCCCACCGTCACCGGCTCTGACCTGGTAGAGCCACTGTATGACGAATTCGATAAAGACAAGCTGGACCTCGAGGTCAAGGACATTGCGAACCTGGATTCCTCCGCGATGACCCTGGCTGATACCGATAAGATCGTCACCGCCGTCCACGAGCAGCTGCAGCGCGAGGACGTCGATGGTGTCATCGTCACCCACGGCACGGACTCCATGGAAGAAACCGCCATTGCGCTCGACACCTTCCACGACAGCGACAAGCCGGTTGTACTCACCGGCGCGATGCGCCCCTTCGATGATTCCAACCCGGATGGGCCAGAAAACCTCGCTACCGCGGTAGAGACCGTCACCAACCCGGACTATGCCGGCCATGGCACATTCATCGCCTTTGACGGTAAAGTTATCCCCGCCCGCGGCGCGTTCAAATCTGATACGGAAAAGGCCGATGGCTTTGCTACCAATAGCCAGGAGAAATTCCCAGAACGCCCCGAGCCGCTGAAGTACGCTCCGCTTGGCGATGTCCGCGTGGACATCATCGCCGCCTACCCCGGCGCCCCAGCGGATCTCATTGAACAATCCTTGGCCAAGGGCGCGCAGGCCATCGTCATTGAGGGCATGGGTTCAGGGAATATCGGCCCCGATCTGGCTAATGCCGCCATGGAAGCCGCCAAGTCCGTTCCCGTCGTGCTCACTACCCGCGTGGATCACGGACCCGTCGAGGGTATCTACGGCGGCGCCGGTGGCGGTGCCACGCTTGCCGATGCCGGAGTTATCCCCTCCGGCAACCTCCGTGCACCCCAGGCCCGCATACTGCTCGCAGCCGCGGTTGCCACGGGAACGGATGCACAGAAGCTCTTTTCTCCTGCAGGATAAGGCCGTATACTTTAGCGCGACGCTGAAAGGAGGAGAGCATGGCAGACATTTTCGACGTTGGACAGTACATCACTGAGCGCATTCCCAACGTGGACAAGCTCAAGCTGTACAAGCTGTGCTACTTCTCCCAAGGCTGGCATCTGGCGTGGACGGGTCGCCCATTATTCCAGGCGGAGTTTCAAGCGTGGCGGCACGGCCCTGTTTCCAGCGAGCTGCGCGCTCAAACCTGGCAGGTAGCAGGGACCAAAGAGCCCTGGCCAGTCCCCTATGTTCCCGGTGGTCAGTCCGACAATCTCAGCACATACGAACGCGAAGTCGTAGATAGCATCATCGCATTTTACGGCGGAGTTAAATCAACCAAGCTTTCTGATTTGAGCCACGGCCTCGCCTGGAACGAGGTCCTCCAAGAGTTCTCCCAGGCGATGATCTCTGGCACTCCCACCCCGCGACCTCCGCTACAACCAGCAGAAGTTCTTTTGCCTAATGTTGACCTCGACGGGGATGTGGATGAAGTTTTAGCCACACCACAGGCCAAGGCAATCGAACAGGACTGGTGGGAGACTTTCCGGATTCTCGCTGATCGTTAACCAGACGGGTTTGCAGCAAGGATTGATCATCCTGGCTCATGCCGCCCAGTTCAATAACAGGACAATTGCGGATTAGGCAGCGCCAACGACCACTTGCCATACCGCCACGAGGTGGACCACTGCCGCCGCAATGGTCGCGGTGTGGAAGTGCTCGTGGTAGCCGTAGTAGCGCGCATTGCGCCCAGGCCACTTAAAGCCATAGACCAGCGCACCTACGGAGTAAACCACCCCGCCGGCCAGCAACAGCCAAACCACTGCTGCGCCGGCATCGCTCCACAGCGTAGGCAACAGCGGCAGCACCAACCAGCCCAGCGCCAGGTACACCACGACGTCGAGCCACCGCGGGTGCTCAATCCACACTAGGTTCAAAATAACGCCCAAGATCGCGCCCGCCCACGCAATGGCCAGCATCCATGCTGCCTGCGCCGGGGATAACGCAATCAAACACAGCGGGGTGTATGTGGCGGCAATGAATACCGCAATCGTGGCATGGTCTGCCCGCCGCCACCACCGCACCGCCCGGGGGCTAGCCCACGGGTAGCGGTGATAGAGCGCCGAGACGCCAAAAAGCCCCACCAAGCCTAGGCCATAAACGGTAACGCCTAGGCCCTGCCACCAGTGCAGCGTCATCCACGCATACGTAATGAGCACGGTAGAAGCAATGACAGAGAGCAACGCCGCCAACGCATGTCCCCAGCCACGGGTCAGCGGCCGCTCGCCGCGATCGGCCATCCAATAGGTGCGCTGCACCAAGCCTTCTTTCAAGGGATGCTCCCCCGTCTCTTGAGTTCCTTCAGCATGTATCCGAGCCACAGCGATATTTCTTTCTCCCACCAGAGCCAAGTTACGTTACCGTAAGTGTACTGAGAGGAATAAAGAGCTTCAAGGAAAAGTAGTAACTAAGCTTCTTCGCCAGAATCCAACACATCGACTTTCCGTACGGTTTCCATTACCGCATGGGAGAGGCCCGATCTCTATCATCATCTCATGTGAGAGTATATTTATTCATTGGAATCCTGTTCGGATTACACACTCCCCGCACGCATGAGGAAGCACATAACCTGAAATGTTAAAAGTTCGGAATGACATGAAAATTCCGCCGCTAGGACCTGCCTGGGCGGGAGCGCTCATGGGACTATCGATCTCCTCATCCCTTATTGATGCCCACCTGAGTCCGGTGTTGGGGCACCTTCCAGCTGAAATCATGCTCGGCGTGGCAACTCTTGTCTTCTTGGCGCTCTCGGCGGGATTCATTAAGTACCGGAATCCTGGGTTTCATTCCGACGATATGCCCGCATGGGGCATGGTCTCCATGGGCATCCTCGCATTGGGTAGCGCCTACTCCCTCATCCTTGATACCTGGTTGATTCACACTGTGTGTTGGGCCGTGGGTACCGTCCTCAGCCTCATGAACTGCATCAAGTATTTAAAGTATCTTTTCTTCAACCACCCCACTGATCCAGCCTTTGCATTGGGTCTGCCGCTGGTGGCACCGATGGTTTCCGCAACCTCTTCGGCGCAGCTGGCAACGCAGGTCGGTGAGTGGAGCTCGCTTGTCCACGGCGTTGGCGTTTTCTGCTTCGTAGTGGCTTTGGTGACGGGAATGCCGATATTTACCTTTATTTACCGGCGTACCTTTCCCAAGGTTCCCATAAACTTCGCTGCCACCGCTTGGATCCCAATGGGCTTGGTCGGCCAGTCCACCGCCGCGGCACAGCTTCTCGCCAGTGACCAGTGGCATTTCCGCGCCATGGTCTACGGCGTAGCGATGCTGAGCTTGGGCGTGCCGCTGTCGGTCTATGCCATCGCCAAGCATTGGGGCGCCGCCCTGGGAAATACCCCAATGTCCTATAACCCCAGCTGGTGGGCCAGCACCTTCCCCGTGGGCACCTGCTGCCTGGGCACCCATACCCTATCCACGCAGCCCGCGGCGCTGGCATGGGGCCTGGGCTGGATGGATACCGTGAGCGCCGCCCTGCTGGTTCTGCTCCTCCTCCATGTCACTTGGGCAGCCTTCGGAGCCATCAAAACTGCTTCGGAGCATTTCAAGGTCAGCCAAATGAGCCACGCATAGATCCAGGGGTTTCGGCAGGTTAAGAACCTTGTGGATCGTGCTCGGCGAAGAATTGGGGCATCGCCTGGAGCAGGTGCTGGTTCCAGACTCCATGAGCGCTAAGGGCGGATGCGTGGTCGGCGTGTGGGCGCACGTATTCGCTCAGGTCGATATTCTTTTCTTGGGCTATGCGGCGAAAATCGTCGTAGCTTTCCGGCGGAACGAGACGATCGTTGTCGCTTCGGACAATCTTGATGGGTGGCATATCCGTGGTGAGATGCGTAGCTGAGGTGACGAAATCTGCACGGTCGGGATATTCCTCGGGCGTTCCACCCAGGTATTTCTGCACGGTATCGCGGGAACCCTGCGCGGCATAAGGATCGTCAGAATCATAGATGTGGCGGACATCGAGGGCCGGTGAGTCCGCATACACGGCGCGGGGAACGGCCGGCGTGCCGGGACAATCGGCGGAAGGTAGGTGGTTGGGGTGCGCGGCGGCATCGGCAGTCGCATTCAGCACCAACTGGCCACCGGCAGATTCGCCGTATGTAAAGAAACGCCCTGGGTCGCCGTCATAATCCGCTGCATGGGCATTGACCCAATTCATCGCGCACCCCACATGCCCCGCTGCCACCTTCCACGTGGGCTGGTCCCAGCTGGATAGCGTGTAATCGATGGATAATACGAGGTAGCCGCGCTGCGCCATCTGACGCATGTTGAACGCCTGAGAGTGCTTGTTCATCTGATCCCAGCCGCCGCCGTGGACATACATCATCACCGGGTGGGTGCCGCCATCATTGGGCGTATAAATATCCATGTCTAGGTCCTCGCCATGGAAGGAATCGTAGGCCACCGTATGATCAGGGCCCTCGTCGGTGCTTTCCACACCAGCCCAACTCAACGCGGCGCGAATATCTACGTCGGTCCCCTGCTCCTTCGCAGCATGAATCTGCGTCCCAAAAAGCGAAATGCCTGCAATGAGCGCAACCGCCGCGAACGCGCCTGGCACGTAAAAGCTGCGGGAGCCGAGCCTTCCAATCGCCGCAAGGACTAGGAGAATAAGGGAAAAGAGAATCACCGGCCCGATATACTGCGGGCCGATGAGCGCGCCGGCACCCCAATACGGAATATGCGGCGTAAATGGTGCCACCGCAAGCCACAGCGCGAGGAAAGCGACAAGCGCAAGCGGGACGGAGAGCAGCCGAGCAATGATCTTCATACCGGCAACGTTAGTCCTCGTTTCCGGAAATGCATGGTGGAGATTCTGCTTTCAGTAAGAGAACCGGAGTCACGCGCAAGTGTTTCCACGCTTTTACGAGGAAGTCACGACCACAGCCTGATTAACTTGAACCAGACGAATAAAGTGGGAATGCAATGAGTAATCTCCGATTCAAAAGATGGGACTACACCTCCGATGTGGCGCCCTCGGCAGTCTTGACACTGAAAAATCCGTGTGGCATTTATGTGCTTGAGTTTTCCGATGGCGAGCAGTACGTAGGCCAATCGGTAAATTTTCCCTCGCGCTTAGCCGACCACCGGCGAACCTACCCTGACATCGTTGCCATCAATTTCTGTCCGGTTCCTGCAAGGGAGCTCAACATGGCAGAATATGGCGAGATTCAACGCCGCCGAAAAGCAGGAATCCTACTGCGCAATAAGACGCTCCTCGCACAGCCTTTGGGCGATTCCCCACTCGATGCGCTCATAGATCAGCAGGTCCAAGCTAAATGGCTCGACGTAGAAGCTACCGATGAAGGAGAGGTCGAAATCGGCGACCGAGCCGTTACCGCTAAAAAGCGAAACCTTTCAAATAAAAAGTTCGAGGAGCTTAGAAAGCAGCCTGGATGGGAAGACATTTTAAGGTCGCTGTCCGCTTACGTGGCATATGTCATCCCCTATCCACATCTGACGGAGAAGAAGATCTGGACCGTCACGGCGATGCCCTCTACGAACAGGTCCGCTATCGATCGCCGCGTGGCCACTTTGAGCATTAACAACGTGGAAATGCTCTTCCTAAGAATTAGTCGCAATTCCAAAGGCGGAACTTGGAGGCCCTGCACGACATTAAATATTGCTGATACCTACGAGCCGCCGGCGTATATGCGCGGCTACACGTTCAGAAGTAGTTATCGTTCAGCAGGCCCTGTTAAGACAATCCTGTATCCCGGAGACTTCGCAATCGATGAGCTTTTGATGGAAGATTCCATCCTCCTTGCTGCTCGTGAATTGGCGCTCGGCCAAATGCGAAAGGGCACGACGATGTTTTCGAAGTACCATAGCGATGCTCTCGCAGACGAGATATTCAGGTACATCCAAGAGGAAATCATCGAAAAAGGTTGGTGATCTCTTCAGCCTAAAGAGGGTAACCACGTTTTACGCCGTGATCCCACTTGGACTTGGTGGGCACATCGCGGGGTAGGGCTAATACTTATACCCCACTCCACACACAAACAACTTGGCACGACCGATTGGCCGCTCACCCAAGGGCGCGCAAATAACTTGTATCATTCACTAGCCTTACCTTGCACCGACAATGTTCTATATCGTTCAGTAATTTGAGACAAGCTGCAAGGAACAAGGATATTAATCTAGCTGTTAAAGCTAATCACTGTCGCCTCGAAGTAGCTTGAAAGTTATTGAATCATCTTTGCGTCCTAGGCCTTCACGGTGCCCCCGAACATAAAGCTGCTCGGCCGTCGACGAGAGCGGTACCTGTTGATGCACTTCCCGCGCTGCTTCACTCACGAGGCCCATGTCTTTAACAAAAATATCTAGAGCGCTACGAACGTCATCGAAGTTTTCATCGATCATTCGCTGTCCTCGGTCGCTAAACATAAAGCTCGCAGCAGCACCGGTCCCAAGTACGTCGTGGACCTGTGTTAGGTCAAGACCCATAGAATCTGCCAGTGCAAGTGCTTCAGCGGCGGCAGCAATATGCACGCCGCATAGCAACTGATTTACAATTTTGAAGCGCTGTCCATCTCCCGGTTTTGGACCGACGACGGGAGATTTGGCTGCCATGGCGTTGAGAAGTGGCTGTACTACGGAGACATCAGAAGATTCGCCGCCAACCATGATGAGCAAGTCTCCAGTCTTAGCTCGAGCGACACCACCAGATACTGGCGCATCAACGACTCGAACATTCACGTCCTCAAGCCTTGCTGCAGCACTTTCAATTGCTTGAGGCCCGACGGTTGCCATAACCAAAACAACAGTATCCTGCTTCAGTTCCGAGGCAACCCCATCGTCCCCGAAAAGCACGGAGTCCAGCTGAGCGCCCGTAGCGACCATAATCGCTACAACATCAGCTCCAGTGACAGCCTCGCGAGCATTGGAAGCTACAGAGAGGTGAGACTCAACTGCTTTCAGCGAATCCGGAGATACATCGTATGCGGTCACACTCATGCCTGCCTCAGCGGTGGCAAGAGCCATTGGTGCCCCCATAGCACCTAGGCCAATCCAGGCAATTTTAGGTGTCGTAGTCATTAAAGTTACTCCTTTGGATCAGAACTTAGAATTAAAATGGCCAAAATATGCGGCAGCATCACCCTGTATGCGATATGGGAATCACTCTTGTTACCAGAGTCTTTAACTGGCTAAAAAGGGCTCCAGTATGCCGCGTTGTCCCAGTGCCAAATCTACCAATCAAACATTTTCCGAAGCGTTGCGTAGTCTTTGAACCACCTCCGCCAAGGCGCCTGTTCCTCCTACATTCCCTGGAAAAACCACGTAAGGAACACCACGAACGTCATCTGGAGCATCAGTAGCGGTGAATAAACTAATCTGCCCCTCATAAAACTGGCCTTCCACCTTCGCCCTGCGAATCCCCAACCCTGATGCTGCGACTTCATGGGAAGTGATACCTCCCTTGGCCACAATCCAAGCTGGATGAGCTTTGCAGACTGCCCTTACGACCGCGACGACTGCGTCAGATACTTGGCGCGCAATTTCGAGTGATTCAGCTTTCGAATCTGTACTAATCAGTTCGCGACTGGTGTACACAACACAATCAGAACTAGCTAATTGATTGATTATGTTCGAAGAAATCTCGTTGATATGGCTCTCACGCGTCGCAGAATCTAAAAGTTTCGGAACCTGAAGCTCAAATTCTAGATGGCCGCCGCGGCTTTGCAGCTCTGCAAGCTGCTGACTTGTTAGGCCCACATGGGAACCTACTACGACCAGTCCGTGTGATGATCTTGATGAATCGATTTGTAGTGCATCTTCCGTGAGGACTCGAGCACGGTGCTGCCCTGCAAGAGAACGAACAAAGGAAGGACCACAGCGAGACACGAAAACTCGACCTTGGGATTCAAGCTCCCCCACAGCTTTCGCTACCACGTCCATGTCAGAATATTCCGTAGCGTTTACAATCACCCATCGGCGATTTTTAGCCTGCTGGAGCAGGGATTTCACTCGCTGCACGCCACCTTCGCGGATATCAGTAAGCCCAATCGAGAGACAATCCTTGGCTTGAATTTCTCTCCCTGAACGCTCCTCTAGGAATTCTGCAAGGTTGGAATGGGAATATCCGAATGTCGCATCCTTCGCAAAATCCGTATCTTCTACCCGCTTTTCAACACCATCAACCTTTGCGAAATGCACGTCATCTTTTGTGAAGCGTCCTGCCTCAATCATCGCTGGACAGAAAAGGAATGCATCCACTTCTAAGCCATGTTCCAAAAGCACGTCGGCGATTGCATTAGGTTCCTCAATTACATGCCCCCGCAACGTCGAGTCGGAACGAGACACCACGTGCAATCCATCCCGGTGGCTTAATTCGTTCAGTACACCAGCCACAATTTCATGGTTCATCTTCACTGCAGCGTCCTCATCGAGAGCACGAGTATTAGTTAAAACGAAACATGTAGATCCGGGCTCTTTGAGTACATCCGCAGCAATCGATGGATCCGTATCGAATGCGACGTCAACTCCTGACACACATTGGGAACCGGTAGGGTCATCGTCAAGGACCAAAATTCGGCGCATATTAGCCTCCAAGCTTTCAATTTCTGAAAATATTTTCATTATTTATGCAAATGCCCCCAAAACTCCCCACAAGACGCCTGCCACGGCAAAACCTGTAACCGACATAATCGTCGTTGTCACTGTATAAGACTTCAATGCAGACGCAGTGTCCACTTGGAAGTAACGGCTCCAAACCCAAAAAAGCGAGTCGTTGACATGACTGAATGCCATAGATCCGATACCAACGGTTACCGTCAGTAGAGCAATTTGCAGACTGTTGAGGTCTAACGATGCTGTCATAGGTGCCACGAGTGGTGCGGTGGTGAGGGCTGCCACAGTCGCAGATCCTTGAGCGGCACGGAGAAATGCAGCGAGCATCCACGCCAGCACCAGAACTGGCAAGCCTGTGGAAACCAGTAGATCTGCGACGGCATCAGCCACCCCGGTCTCAGTAAGAACTTTGGCAAACATTCCACCAGCACCAGTAATAAGAATCACGGCCGCAGTGGCTGGAAGAGCAGATGCTACGACGTCCTCGATCTTTTCTTTACCCCATCCACGAGCAATCCCTAGCGTTGCGATAGCGAAAATTACACCGATGAACAGGGCGATAGGGGAATCTCCAATGAATCCAAGAAAATCTCGAATGGAGTTTCCTTCAGGTAGCACCAATTTAGAAACTGTGCCTCCCATAATCAGCGCAAGAGGAAGGATAATCGCAGCCAAGACAAGTCCGACAGACGGAGCTTGCTCACGTTCCGTGTCATTTTCCTCGCTCACAGCTGTACCAGCCGCTTGAGTACCAAGTACAGGAACTGGTGAAAACACTTTTCCTGCCACATATCCGGACAAAACCTGTCCCACAAACCACATCACGATTACGGGAATAAATCCGATAAGAAGCACTAATCCCACATCTGCTTGCATCAATTCCGAAGCACCAACAATGCCGGGATGAGGGGGCAGAACCACATGGACAGCAAGCAGAGCAGAAACGACCGGAAGTGCAAAAGCAAGCATGTTGACTTTGCCAATCATTCGCCGAGCGACAGCGATGGCAATTGGAACCAACACAATCGTCGCCACATCCACGAACACAGGAATACCAAAGATGAAGGAGGCAACACCCAATGCCCAAGGCGCACGCTTCTCACCAAAGTTTTTCTCGAGGGCTCGAGCGAGTACATCTGCACCGCCAGACACCTCAACAATTCGACCCAACATAGCACCAAGCGTCACTATGAGTGCAACTCCGCCAAGGGTGCCGCCCATACCATCTTTTAATAGAGGAACGACTTCCGAAATTGGCACGCGCGCTGTTAACGCAAGCGCGATGGACACAAAAAGCAAAGCCAGAAATGGATGCACCTTGGCTTTAATAATGAGGACAAGGATGAGGACTACAGCGACAACACCAAGTGTCACAAGAAAAGTTGGAGACATTAAAGATCCTCATGGCTTCCGAGGGGGCATTATAAAACGGATAAAACACCCGATATGTTTCTTCAATCAGATGTTTGTTACCCTAAGGGGTGCCCGCTGTGAAGTCAATAACATGTTGGATCTGATAGCTCTTACATCACTTCTTACGGAAAAGTAACTAAAAGGAAACCCATCCAAAAGAAACCTTTGCTTTAATGCTGACCGTTGCTTTCAGGCACTGAAACCCGGTGTGTCTCCAACGCCCTTACCAGCAAACTTCGACTTCCCAGCTAGTACGACCCCGATAATTAAATACGCTTTAAGCCTCGACTGGAGCATGCCCAGCATTTATCCTTTTCTCAAACCTGCCACTTTTCAGTCCTCGAAGGAGCCACTATGAACATCGTCATTACCGGGGGAGCCGGGTTCCTCGGCACCCTGCTAATTCAACATCTCCTCTCCGAAGCTGACGCTGGAAAAATAAAACTGGATTCGGTAATTTCTTTCGATCTTATCCCCACTAGCGTCACGGACCCGCGGGTGCGATCAATAACAGGAGAAATCACGGATAAAGACGCCGTCAGCCAAGCAGTTACCGAAAATACTGACACTATCGTCCACTTGGCCTCTGTTCTTTCGGGAGGATCGGAGTTAGACTTCGATTCTGCTACGCACGTCAATATTGACGGAACTCGTACACTCCTTGAAGCGGCACGGTCCGTTCGTGAATTGGAAAAAACTCCTGTACCTCGCTTCATCTTCACGAGTTCGCTCGCTGTTTTCGGCGGAGAGCTTCCTCAAACAATGCCGGAATACTGGGCCACACAGCCCGCCTCAACTTACGGTGCGACCAAGGCCATTTGCGAGATCCTGGTCAACGAATACAGCCGTAAAGGGTTTATTGATGCACGCATCTGTCGCCTACCGACAATCTCCGTACGGCCTGGAAAGCCAAACTCCGCGGCAAGCTCATTTGCCAGCGGCATTATCCGAGAACCACTCAACGGGATTCCATCCGAAGTTCCCGTTCCACATGACACGCTAATGTGGCTCTCTTCACCGCAAGTTGCGATCCGTAATATTGCACGGGCAATAGTCATTGAAAGCTCACGCCTCGGTTCCTGGCGGATCATGAACCTTCCTGGAATCAGCGTCACTGTAGGCGAAATGCTCGCATCCTTAGAACGAGTAGGGGGTTCTGAAGCAAGAGCCTTAACTTCTGATGTGCCCAATGAACGTGTAGCTTCCATTGTTACTAGCTGGCCCGGAAACTTCGACGTAAAGCGAATGGAAAAATTAGGATTCGAGCGCGACCAAGATTTCGATTCGGTTATTCGGCAATACTCTGACGACTTCCTGTCTTAACTCTCCATACTAAGGACCTTGGGCCCGATCCCCGTTTGGTGGACGCCTGACATCCAGCCCGGTTGGCTTGAAAAGAAAGGTAATCTACCACCATTTCCAACTACTCCGAATAGTTCAAACGCGGTGCCGTGGCGTAATCAGCGCCGCAGACCGTGTCAGCCTGGGCTGAAAGTATCTGCTTAATGAAGTCTGTAAGCATCTGGCGCATCAAGTCTGGGGAGGCTTGGGTCAGCAATTCTTCCAGATACGCAGTGGGATCGATATGATGGGGATTAGCAGCCATCGCAGTTACATTCCTTTCGAAGATAAGTAGAAGTTGATTCGAAAGGTACCCGTGATGGTCGCCTTATTATGCACCGGCACGAGGCTTACCACGGGTTACAGATACACCACACTAGCGGACGCAACCCTCCACTTGTATCATCTAATGATCTTCATTTGTATCATTCAGGACGATACAAATGAAGATAAGAAAACTTCGACGCAACCTTTTGAGACGAATCTTTATACCGCAATATCGGAAGCATTCTTTCTACACCTCCACTTTTACTGGACAGGTAGCGGCACAAGTTCTTTATAGGAAGCATACGAAGATACGCCGAGGAACCTAGCGGCCTGCTTCTCAGGCAACACACCAGATCTTGCAGCGCTCAACACTGTTTCGAAGAACCTCTCCCCCACGCAGGAAGTGACAGAATTTTCACTGGTTGGGCAGGAGTTCTCCCGCAAAGAATGCCCCGGGCACAAGAAAGCCGCAGCAAATTGATTACACCATTGCTCAGTTTCTAGGCGCTCCGAGTGATCAGAAATTCCGGGTTTGCCAAGCACAACGTGCGCCAATTCGAGCGCAAGACTGAAAAGCTGGGCTGTCTTGGTATCGCGGGTATTGATGAAAACCAGGCAGTAGCCATCCTCCTCAAGAGTAAATCCACGAAATTCCTCTACATTAAGTGCCCTACGGGTCGAGTTTTCGGCAATGGAGTTTCGGGCGACAAGTATCCCGGCATCTTCCATCAATGAAACCAATTCACGAACTTTGTCACGCCCGGGAAGAGGTGTTTCTTGAGTGAGGCGGAGTACGTCCCGAACGCTACTAGCGGCAACCGCAGCAGACTCAGAAATCTTCGCGGTATGGAAAAGCTCCGGCGGATCAATTCCTATGTCCCGTGCGTATTCGACGTACCAATCGAGGCGAGTCTGGGAAGCGAACATGACTTCCTGCAGCTCTGGGCTGACTGTATCGAGCTGCTCATTGCGCACGGTTCTAAAGTCCGCGACCTCAACCTCATCGCCTGTAGGGACATCGAGAAGCAGCCTGCCGAAAGGGATGTGAGCTTTCTTCGCTAGGCCTTTCGCTTGTTTTAGAGTGGGACGCTCTTCACCAGCTTCCCATTCTTGGATTTTGGGGAATTGCTTGAGTAGCGCGGATTGTGAGAGCCCTGTGCGGGATACCGCCCAAGCCAGCACAGCAGGTTGAATCGTCACTCGTACAGGTGCCATGACGATCCTCCTTCACTATCCGTAGGTCTTAAATAGTAGCGTAACCCAAGCAAAGGCCCGGCCGAGGCCGGCGGCATCGGCAAGCGAATGCAGCACCGCCTGGCCGCCGTGGACATACATCATCACTGGGTGGGTGCCACCATCATTGGCCGGATAGGGCCGGGCAACGATCTTGAAGTCTTCAGTTCTGGAAAGGCGTTGTGACTAAAGCCGCCTACTAACTCGCTTTCTTGAAAGAAAGACGGCGGTCCCGCAGGGGCAGGGCGTCCTTCCGGCTTAGCTCCGCGATACACAGTGCGATGACAAAACCTGCCAAGGCGATGAAAGAGGACCACGGCAACCACAAATCAGAATCTGACTTGGCCAGCGGCGGGAATAGGAAGAGTCCCAAGACTGGGACGGCATAAATAATGCGATTCTGCCCGCGGGCCAGAACGCCTAGCAGTGGCAATACGGCGCACAAGACGTAATGATCCCACAAGATACTGCTGGTAGCTGTAAGCACCGTAAAGATGCCGACGGCAGTAATGCGCCACGGATCCTGTGACCGCACAGCGGTAACAATAACCAGTGCAATCAATGCCAGGGTGACAAGTAGCGGAATAATGCTGGCAGCCAGTGAAGGATCATCGACAATGGTGACAAGGAGGTTGTCATCTTCAACGCGGTTGGTGCTGAGCTGGGAGGCGATCGATCCGTTGACGGGGGCGACCATTACTGATCCCATGATGTCCTGAAGGGTATCCCACCAAGAGGTAAATACGTTCCAGCCAGAAACGACGATTGAGTACAGTACAGCGATGGCGCCTGTCCCGAGTGCTACCACTCCCGTTTTCCGCGCCCGCGGAAATGCCACGCAGATGAGCACAAGGACAATGGGGGTTAGCTTCACCGCAGATACAAGTCCCAGTGCAATTCCCGCGCGCACTGGGTGCACGCGGGACGCAGCAAGGCCGTATGCAACCCCCGCAAAGATCAACGGGCTCGTCTGGCCAAGGATCAACGATGACTGAAAAGCCGTCGATACCCAGCCCAAGAGTATGCCGAAAAGCAGGATCATGGTCGGTATTTCTTCTTCAAACCACAAGAACCAGGCGGAGGCTATCAGCACCACCAACGCCCACCCGGAAACAATCGCGAGCACTATCACGGAGACATCAAAACTCATGACTTGCACGACCAAGCTCATGACATCGGCAAGAAATGGAGCGTGAACATAAGGGTGCGGAAACCCAGTGACATCGGAGTGGGCGATGGTATCTAGCCAGACGTCACCACGGGGCATCGCGAAATCATGTTCATTGATGCTATAGAGGTGATCCCGGTTTCCATCGCGTACGAGCAATCCCGCCACCCATAACGCATCCCAGTCATCGTAATTCATTTTTCCGACGGAAATTATGGCGACCACTAGGCCAAATACCAGCCCAATACCATGGTGGCACCACCGCACCACTGTTGATGCGGGTGCGGAGGCTTGGTGGCGGGAATGCGCACTCATGGGACTCCTACTGTAAAATCACGATTCGAATCAGAGAGAAATGGCGTTATCTAATGGGCGGCGGCCGGGAAAATCGGAGATTGCCTAAACGCTACTCAAGCCCGGCCGAAGCCGGGCTTGTGCTGGGCAATGCCAGGGGCTGGTTTACTCCACGACGGAGTTGGCGCCCACGGCGTGGCCGAAGAGGTCAGGCAAGGTGGCAGACCATGCCTCAACCAGCTGGGAGATGGCGACAGACTCACCGCCGAGGGTCAAGGCACCGGTGTTGGTGGTCTCACCCACGATGGTGGCGGGGATTCCGAACTCGGCGGCGCGAGCCAGCACCTCATCGGTGCGGTCGGCGGTGGTGGCCACGAGCACGCGGGAAGCGGACTCGGAGAAGGCCGCGGTAAAGGCGTCCTCGTGCACGGCGGTGAGATCGAGGTCGAGGCCGAGGCCGGCGGCATCGGCAAGCGCACCGGCGCGCTTGGCCATCTCAAAGGCGGCGACGGCAAGGCCTCCCTCAGAGACATCGTGCGCGGCGGTGAGCAGATCGTTGCCGTGGAAGAAGTCCGCGAGGCGCTTCTCATTGGCCATATCCACCTGCGGCGGCAGGCCGTTGAGGTTGTCCTTATCGGCGCCCTCGGCGCTCACCAGCTGCCAGATGGAACCGCCGAACTCATCCTTGGTCTCGCCCAAGGCGATGAGGACCTCCTTCTCATTGACGGTGCCCAGGTTATTGCCAATGGCCTTGTGCACATCGTCGATCACGCCGAGCACGCCCACGACCGGGGTGGGCAGAATCGGCTCGGAGCCGGTCTGGTTGTAGAAAGAGACGTTGCCGCCGGAGACGGGGATGGAGAGTTCCACGGCGGCATCGGCAAGCCCATGCACGGATTCGCGGAACTGCCACATCACGTCCGGGTTTTCCGGCGAACCGTAGTTCAAGCAGTTGGTAATCGCAACGGGCTTCGCGCCGGTAACCGCGACGTTGCGGTAGGCCTCCGCCAAGGCCAGGCGCGCGCCCATGTTCGGATCCAGCTTGGTGTAGCGGCCGGAAGCATCGGCGGAAACGGCGACGCCGCGGCCGGTCTCCTCATCAATGCGCAGCACACCCGCGTCCGCGTGGTGGGACTGGACGGTATTGCCACGCACGTAGCGGTCATACTGATTCATGATGAAATCGCGCGAGCACAACGAAGGCGAGGAAATGAGCTTTTGCAGGGATTCCACCAGGCCGCGCTTGTCCGTGCCCTGGTATTTCTGCAGCTCATCCTGCCACTCGGGGCGGGCGTAGGGGCGCTCGTAGACGGGTGCTTCATCCGCGATGGTGCCAGCCGGCGCATCGACGACGACCTCACCCTGGTGGCGGATGACCAAGTGGTCACCTTCAGTAACCTCACCGATTTCGGCGCAGGTGACCTCCCAGTGCTCGCAGATTTCGCGGAACTTCTCCACGTTTTCCGGTGCCACGACGGCGCACATGCGCTCCTGGGACTCGGAGGCAAGGATTTCCGCGGCGGTCATGTTTTCCGCGCGCAGCGGTACCGCATCGAGGTTGACCTCCATGCCGCCATCGCCGGACGCGGCCAGCTCAGAGGTGGCGCACGCCAGGCCGGCGCCGCCCAAGTCCTGGATGCCCACCACGACGCCGGCGTGGTAGAGGTCCAGGCAGCATTCGATGAGCACCTTTTCCGCGAAGGGGTCGCCCACCTGCACGGCAGGAAGCTTGCGCTCGGCGCCGTCTTCAAAGGTATCGGAGGCCAGCACGGATACGCCGCCGATGCCGTCCAGGCCGGTGCGGGAACCGAAGAGCATGACCTTATTGCCGGTGCCGGAGGCGAAGGCGAGCTTCAAGTCATCGACCTTGAGCGTACCCACGCACAGGGCGTTGACCAGCGGGTTTCCGGCATAAGTTTCATCAAAGACGGTTTCGCCACCAATATTGGGCAGGCCCAAGGAGTTGCCGTAGCCGCCCACGCCGGAGACGACGCCGGGTAACACGCGCTTGGTATCGGGGGCATCGGCAGGCCCAAAGCGCAGCTGATCCATCACGGCGATGGGACGTGCGCCCATGGCCATGATGTCGCGGACGATGCCGCCCACGCCGGTGGCCGCGCCCTGGTAGGGCTCCACGTAGGAGGGGTGGTTGTGCGATTCCACGCGGAAGGTCACCGCATTGCCATCGCCGATGTCCACCACGCCGGCGTTTTCACCGATGCCGGCGAGGATCTTCTCCCCCATCTCCTCCGTCATGGTCTCACCAAAGTAGCGCAGGTGCGTCTTGGAGGACTTATAGGAGCAGTGCTCGGACCACATCACGGAGTACATGGTCAGCTCCGCGTCGGTGGGGCGCCGGCCCAGAATATCGTGGATGCGCTGGTATTCGTCATCCTTTAGGCCAAGCTCAACGTACGGCTGCTTTTCATCCGGGGTGGACTGCGCCTTTTCTACGGTGTCATTAGAAACGGTCATGTAGGTGGCCTCCTTAAACCGCCGGCGCTTCCGCGACGGCCTTGATGGCGGATACGAATAGTCCCAATCCGTCGGTGGATGGGCCGGTCAGCGGGTCAATGGCGTGCTCTGGGTGCGGCATGAGGCCAACAATCCGGCCGGACTCATCGCTTACACCGGCAATGCCATTGATGGAGCCGTTGTAATTATCGGTATAGCGGAAGACCACGCGGCCTTCGCCCTCGATGCGGGCGATATCGTCATCGCCTGCCTGGAAGCGGCCCTCACCGTGCTTGGCGGGCACCAAAATCTTTTGGCCCTTTTCAAACTCGCTGGTCCAGGCCGTGGTGGAGTGCTCCACCTCCAGGTAAGTATCGGTGCAATGAAAATGCAGGCCCTTATTCCGGGTCAATGCTCCCGGTAAGAGGCCTGCTTCAGTCAAGATTTGGAAACCATTGCAAATGCCGAGCACCGGCATTCCCGCCTTGGCGCGGTCGATGACGCTGCGCATGACGGGGGCGAGCGCCGAAATAGCGCCCGAGCGCAGGTAGTCACCATAGGAAAACCCGCCCGGCACGACTACCGCGTCCACGCCGCGCAGATCAGCATCCGCGTGCCAGAGGTTAATGACCTCGGCGCCGGCGGTGCGGGCCGCGCGGGCGGCATCCACATCATCCAGGGTGCCGGGGAAGGTAATTACTCCGATTTTTGCGGTCACTTACTTGACCTCCAGCTGCGTAACCTCGTAGTCCTCGATGACGGTATTAGCCAGCAGCGTTTCTGCCACCTTATCCAATTCCTCCGCGGTAACGGAGTCATCTACCTCGAGTTCGAAGCGCTTTCCTTGGCGCACATCGCTGACACCGGATACTCCGATGCGACCCAATGCGCGGACGACAGCTTGGCCCTGCGGATCCAAAATTTCCGCCTTGGGCATGACATTGACAACTACACGAGCCATGAAATTTTTGCCTTACTGTATGGGGCTTAGGTCTGCCCGATTCAGTGTAGTCATACCCCCGCCCAATCCCTAGATATACCCCCACTGCAGGGTTTTCACCCCAGCAAAGCAAACACCGCGTAAATTACGACCAACAGGAAAACGAATTTTGCGCGGCACCCAGGTTTCACCGCCTGCTCGCGCACAACCCACCCCTTGCGGCCACGGGTGCACCAATTGTTCAGCGAGTAAATATAAAAGGCGTCCATGACAACTTTCTCTATGATTAAGGTGACTTCTATGGCTCTTCGCCGCCTTGGCAGGGTAGCCCTCGCTGCCGGTTTTCCACCCTCTCCCTATCCGTCGCGGTGCCTACCGCCATGGCCGCCCCGGATAATTCCACCGCGGTCATCTCTGAGGTCTACGGCGGTGGCGGAAACAAGGGCGCGAGCTTTTCCAATGATTTCATCGAGCTTTATAACCCCACCGATGCCGCGATCGATCTCACCGGCTGGTCCGTGGAGTACTTTGCCTCCAACGGCAATAGCGGCGGCAAGATAACCCTGTCCGGCACCATTGCTCCCCACGGTTATTACCTGGTACAGGCTGCCGCCGGCAATGGCCAGGCCCAGGCTCTTCCCACCCCGGATGCGCAAGGCAAGGTCAATATGTCCGGCACGAAGGGCTCGGTGCAGCTTGCCGATGCCACCGGAAACACCATTGACCTCGTAGGTTACGGCGCCGCCTCCAAGTTTGAAGGCGCTGCCACCGGCGCGCTGTCTAATGACACCTCCGCCTCCCGCAACGCGGCGGGTGCCGATACCGATGACAACTCCGCGGACTTCACCGTCGGCACGCCGTCTCCCACCAATTCCGGCAACGAGTCCCCGGCCCCACAGCCAGGCGGATCGGGTGGCTCCGAGAATCTTCCCGCCCCCGAAGGCGTGACCCCGATTGCAGAAATCCAAGGCACCGGCGATACCTCGCCGCTCGAGGGCCAAAACGTTGCTACCCAGGGCGTTGTCACCGGCGTGTGGAGCGAGGGCGGCTTAAACGGCTTTACCATCCAGACCGGCGGCACCGGCAAAGAAGCCACCGATGCCTCCCAGGCGCTATTTATCCACATGGGTAAAAAGGGCGCCGATAAATACCCCAGCATCGGCGACTCCGTCGAGGTCACCGGCCAGGTCTCCGAGTATTACGGCGCTACCCAGGTCAGCGCTTCTTCCCTCAAGCAGCTCGATACCGCGCTGGAGGAGGTCACCCCGCTCGCCGTGGACGAGCTGCCCCAAGGCGATTCCGCCCGCGAGCCCTTTGAGCACATGCTCATCCAGCCCGGCACGCACACCGTGACCAATAACTACTCGCTCAACCAATACGGCGAGGTCGGCCTCGCCCCGGGCGATGAGGCCTTCCGCCAGCCTTCCGATGTCCACTCCCCTTCCACCGACCCCAATTCCGAGCTGCAAAAACTGGCCAAGGATAACGCAGAAAAGCTCGTCACCCTGGATGATGGCCGCACCCGCGATTACCTGAAGACGGATAAGGACACCCCGCTGCCGTATATCTCCCAAGACGGTGGAAAGACCATCAAGTCCCTGCGCACCACCGATACGGTCGAATTCCAGCATCCGGTCATCGTGGGCTACTCCCACGAGCAGTGGCGCTTCCAGCCCACCGAGCCGGTCACCGGTGAGACCGCCAGCGCCGATCTCCCCATCTCCTGGGAAGAATCCCGCGATGCGGAGCTGCACGCCGTTGATGACGTCAAGGGCGAATACACCATCGGCGCCTTCAACGTGCTGAATTACTTCACCTCTTTGGGCGAGGAATTCGGCGGCAGCGCCTATACCGACCGCGCGGGCAATAAGGTCACCGTCAACCGCGGCAAGACCCGCGGCGCCTATACCGAATCCGCCTTAGAGGACCAAGAGCGCAAGATCGTCGCCGCCATCAATGGCCTGGATGCCGATGTCATTGGCCTTTCCGAAATCGAAGATGGCTACGCCGTCACCGGGGACTTTAACCAGCGCGATAAGGCGCTGAAGCGCCTGACCGAAAAACTCAACGAGGCCGCGGGCTCAGAAAAGTGGGCCTTCGTTCCCTCCCCTTCCAAGGATCAGGTTCCTGAGCGCCCCGATGTCATCCGCACCGCGTTTATCTATCACAAGGACGTGGTCAAGCCCGTAGGCGAATCCCGCATCTTCCAGGATCCGCGCTTTTCCGGCACCGCCCGCGAGCCGCTGGCCCAGGAATTCCAGCCGATCAATAGCGATGACGAGTCCTTCGTCGCCGTGGCCAACCACTTCAAGTCCAAGGGCTCGGTGGCCAAGGGCAATGAGGATTCCGGCGACGGCCAGGGCAATAACCCCAACGTCCGCAACGCCCAGGCCCAGGCCGTGCTCGATGCACTGCACAAGCAGGACGATTGGAAGGATAAGCCGCTATTCGCCCTGGGTGATTTCAATACCTACACCCACGAAACCGCGCTCGACGTCTTCCGCAACGACGGCTTCACCGTGCCTGCGGAAAAATACGGCGCCGATACCTCCTACCAGTTCGGCGGCCTGCTCGGCACCTTGGACCACGTCCTAGCCAATGAGGTTGCTTCGGGCGCGCTTGCCGATGCCCAAGTGTGGAACATCAACGCCGACGAACCCGTCGCCTTTGAGTACTCCCGCCGCAACTACAACGCCGTGGATTTCTACGACGACTCCCCCTTCCGCGCCTCTGACCACGACCCCGTCAAGGTCGGCTTCACGCTCGGTGAGGATGAATCCACCGACGACGGCGATCAGGGCAACGATGCCAACCAGGACGACAACACCGATGGCCCAGGCTTCGGGTTCGGCTCTAGCTCCTGGGGCACCGGCGCCATTATCGGCTTTGCCATCCTGGCCGGCCTTCTCGCCATCCCCGGCTTCATGGCGGCTACCGGAAACCTGCAGAAGATCATCCCCGCTGGAATCTGGGGCATGCTCCCGCAGCAGGCTAAGGACTTCATTAACGGCCTAAGCAAGTAGGAGCGCCTACTCGTACAAGCCCATCTCGTCAGAGAGCACCGCGAGCTCGTCTGCAGCAGCACGCTGCTCAAGGTCTCTCTGGCGTTTAAAGCCCTGCACGCTGGAGGCATACAGATGGCGGTAGGCACCTTCTGTATGCCCCTTCAAGGTTCCCTCATCCATGAGCTCGATGACACGCGGCCGAGAGACATTCAAGAAGTCTGCCGCCTGTTGCGTTGTTAGTTCATCTGTTCGTTTCATGCTACCTACTATAAAACCTCCGCCGGACTAACGCGGAAGGTAAATGCTGTAATCAGCGGGAGTAGCGCCCGCGTCGAGGGCGCGGCGAGCAGCCTTTACAAAGTCCTTAATGACCTTGCGGTCATCCAGGTTGCGGGCAGAGATGGAAAGGCGCACGGTATTGCCGCGCTGGGCGGAGCGCTCTGCCGCGCGGATGATGTTTTTGCGCCACCACTTGGCGGAACCAAAACCCTCACCAAAAGAAAGGTTGCGGGCTTGGTGGAATTTCCCGGTCGGTACTTCCAGGATGCCCCGCGTGGAAGCTGCCACTTCAAAGGGGAATTTGGGCAGGACCTGCAACGTTCCGGGAGACATGCGCCAGCGCGGGGGCGCGAAGATGGTGGGTTCGAAACCAATCTGCGCCATCTGCCGGGTCGCACCGGCTAGGCGCAGCTTCGCCTCATGTGAATTGAGGTTGGCAAACTCCGCGCGGCGGCCTTGCACTGCTTGATCAAAGCCATTGAGGATAAGCGGACGGCCAGCAGCCGCCTGGTCCTTGAGCCACTGTTGGGTGTCCTTGTCCTTGGCCAGGTGCCAATTGCCATCAATATGCGGGGCGATGAGCAGGGAGACGGGAATTTCCTCCCGGTCCAGAACCGACAGGAAGCTTGTAGCCTGCTTCCGAGTGTCCTCAAAAATACTGGAGATAGAAACCAGAAGGTGGCTAGTCATAGCTCAAATTATCGCACAGTACCGCCAGATCCGCGCGCTGGCCAGAACGCTGGCCAGGGTGCCGGCCAGCGCGCGACTGTACGGCGTGGTTACTCCGTAAGGCCGGTGGCCTTATTGATGGTCCAGGCGTATTCGAAGGCGTTTTGGCGCCACTTATCGTAGCGGCCGGATACGCCACCGTGCCCGGCGGCCATCTCCGTCTTGAGCAGAAATTCGCCGCCGGTGGCGGTAGCGCGCAGCTGGGCAATCCACTTTGCCGGTTCCACGTACAGCACGCGGGTATCGTTCAGCGAGGTGATAGCCAAGATATCCGGGTAGTCCTTGGCCTCAACATTCTCGTAGGGCGAGTAGGACTTCATGTAGTCGTAGTATTCCGGATCGTGGTACGGGTCGCCCCACTCTTCCCATTCGGGAACGGTGAGGGGAAGCTCCGGCATGAGCATCGAGGTCAGCGGATCCACGAAGGGGACGACGGCCTGAATGGCGGTAAAGCGGTCGGGGGCCATATTCGCCACGGCGCCCATGAGCATGCCGCCGGCGGATCCGCCTTCTGCCACCAATTGGTCCGGGGTGGTCACGCGGCGCTCGATGAGATCATCGGCCACTGCGATGAAATCGGTGAAGGTGTTTTTCTTCTGCAGCATCTTGCCGTCGTCGTACCACTGACGGCCCATCTCGCCGCCGCCGCGCACGTGGGCGACCGCATAAATCATGCCGCGGTCCATCAGCGAAAGCCGGGACGCGGAGAAGTACGGGTCCATGCTGGCCTCGTAGGAGCCGTAACCATACAGCAGCGTCGGATTGGGCTTGGTGCGGTCCAGGTCGGAACGGTGCACCACGGAGACTGGGATCTTGGTGCCATCGCTGGCGGTCGACCAAATGCGGTAGGCCACATAATCATCCGGATCATAGCCGCCTGGGACTTCTTGTTCCTTCAGCAGCGTGTACTCGCCGGTATCCACGCGGTAATCGAAAAGCTGCGCGGGCTGGATATAAGACACGTAGTTCACGCGGACTACCGGCGCGTCCCATTCCGGGTTACCGGCCACGGCGACGGTAAAAAGCTCCTCGTTGAAGTTGAGTTCTTCGAATTCCCCGAAGTCATCGCCCACGCGCATAATGGCGGCCCTGCCGATGCCGCCGCGGCGATAGCCCACCACCATGTGGTCGCGGTAGGTATCCACGCCCTCGATGCGGGTGGTGTCATCGTGTGCCAGCAGCTCCGGCAGCTCGCGCAGGGCGGGAAGTTCCGCATCGACCTTGGCATAGCCCACCGCAAAGTTCGGCCCGGCGGCGTTGTGGGTGACAATCCAGTAGTCTTCGCCGCCCACTACGGCATGGTCTACGTCGTAGTCCACGCCGGTCTCGCGCTGCCACAGCGGGCGGAATTCGCCTTCTGGGTTTTCCGTATCCAGTACCCAGGCTTCCGAGGTAATCTTCGAGCCCACCCCAATGAAGAGGTATTTATCGGAGCGGGCACTGCCGATGCCCACATTAAAGTGCTCATCTTCCTCGTGGAAGACGCGCACATCCGCGGACTGCTCGGTGCCTACCTTATGGCGCCACACCGCATCTGGGCGCCAGGCATCATCCACCGTGGAGTAGAAGATATAACCATCGCCTGCCCAGGTAGCGCCGTAGAAAATGCCGGTGAGGTGATCCTCCAGCAGCTCTCCCGTTTCGAGGTCCTTAATGGACAGCTCAAAGCGCTCATCGCCGGCAAAATCCACGGAATAGGCCAGGTAGCGGCCGGAATCTGAGATGGAGGCTGCACCAAGGGCGAAGAAGTCCTTGCCCTCTGCCAGGGTGTTGGTGTCCAAGATAATTTCTTCGCCCTCTGGGCTGCCTTCTTCTGGAATCACCGGTGCGGTCCAGGGATCGCTGCCCTCTTCTACCGGGATGCGGCAGGAATAGCCGTAGTTCTTGCCCTCTTCGGAGCGGCCGTAGTACCAGTACTTACCGCGGCGGGCGGGCACGGACATATCGGTTTGTTTAATGCGGGATTTAATCTCTTCGAAGATATTTTCCGTCATCGCATCCAAGTGCCCGGTATGCGCCGCGGTGTAATCATTTTCGGCGTTGAGGTAATCCAGGGTTTCCTGCGATTGCTTATCGCGCAGCCACTCGTAATTATCCACGAATTCGCGGCCGTGAAATTCGCGCTTTACGGGGTGGACTGGGGCTACCGGTGCGGTCGTCTTTTCATCACTCATGCCCTCCCACTGTACGCGTCACATGTTTTGCCCCAGCGGAGGGCAACCAGCTACCGCGATTGCCAGATCTGGCCTAGACCAGCCCTACCGACTAGGAACGCGGCGCGAGGAAGTCCGCGAAGCGCTCGCCCGATAGCTTTTCGTAAGCCTCGATATAGCGCAGGCGGGTGGCGGAGACGACGTCATCGGGAAGCGCGGGCGGGGTGGCATCAGAGGACTTATCCCAGCCGGAGGCGGCAGAAGTCAGCCAATCGCGCACGTACTGCTTATCAAAGGAAGGTTGCACCTCGCCTTCCACGTAGGAATCTGCGGGCCAGTAGCGGGAGGAATCGGGGGTGAGGACTTCATCAGCAAGCACGAGCGTGCCGTCCGCATCGAGGCCGAATTCGAATTTGGTATCGGCCAAGATAATGCCTTTTTCCTCCGCCAGCTGGGCAGCCTTAGCGTAAATGCTTAAGGTGGCCGCGCGCAGCTCCTCGGCGCGCTCGCGGCCGAGCTTGTCTGCCACGTATTCGAAGGACACGTTCTCATCGTGCTCGCCCTGCTCTGCCTTGGTAGCAGGGGTGAAAATGGGCTCGGGCAGGCGGGAGGCCTCCACCAAGCCGGCGGGCAGCTCGATGCCACAGACGGTGCCGTCTGCCTGGTATTCCCGCAAACCGGAACCGGTAAGGAAACCGCGCGCCACGCATTCGAAGGGCAGCATATCCAGCTTCTTTACTACCATGGCGCGGCCCAAGCACTCCTCCGGAATGCGCTCATCATCGAGCGGACCGGCGATGTGATTGGGAAAATCGATGGCATCGAAGAAGAACTTCGAGGTGGCCGTGAGGACACGGCCCTTGTCCGGGATGGCCGGCTCCAAGGCAAAGTCATAGGCGGAAATGCGGTCAGAGACCACCATCAACAAGGTGTTGTCATCCACATCGTAAATATCACGGACCTTGCCGGAGGCAAGATGGGTATAAGAAGAAAGCTCAGGACGCATGGTCCTCATCATAACGCGCGGGCGTGCGCGGGCACATAAGCCCGCGCACGGCGCTAGAGGATTTCGCCCGGCGTATAGGCAGCGGCCTTGGGGTGCTCGCCCACAAGGGCCTTGATGCGGTGCAGGACCTGGGAGACCTGGGATTCGGCGGCGCCGATGAAGGCGTGCTTATCCTCGAGGACCCTTTCGAGCTCGGCCTCGTCCATGGGCAGGCGGTCGTCTGCGGCGAGGCGCTGGACCAGGTCCTGGTTGCCGCCGTTTTCGCGCATGTTCAGGGCCACGGCCACGGCGTTTTCCTTGATGACCTCGTGGGCGGTCTCGCGTCCCACCCCGGCGCGCACCGCGGCCATGAGGATGCGGGTGGTGGCGAGGAAGGGCAGGTAGCGCTCCAGCTCGCGGTCGATCATGGCGGGGAAGGCGCCGAATTCATCGAGCACGGTGAGGAAGGTTTCGAATTGGCCGTCGATGGCAAAGAAGGCATCGGGAAGCGCCACGCGTCGCACCACCGAGCAAGAGACATCGCCCTCGTTCCACTGGCTGCCGGCGAGATCCGCGGCCATGGTGAGGTAGCCGCGCAGGATGACCTGCAGGCCGGTCACGCGCTCGCAGGAGCGGGCGTTCATCTTGTGCGGCATGGCGGACGAGCCGACCTGGCCTTCCTTGAAGCCCTCGGTGACGGTCTCGTTGCCGGCCATCAGGCGGATGGTGGTGGCCAGCGATGCCGGGGCGGTGCCCAGGGAGACGAGGCAAGAGATGGCATCGAAATCCAGCGAGCGCGGGTACACCTGACCCACGGAGTTGAAGATGCGGCGGAAGCCCAGGTAATCCGCAATATTGGTCTCTAGGGAGGCGAGCTTATCCTCGGAACCGCCCATGAGATCGAGCATGTCCTGCGAGGTGCCCATGGGGCCCTTGATGCCGCGCAGCGGGTAGTGCGACAGCAGGTCTTCCACGCGCTCGATGGCCAGCAGCATTTCATCGCCGGCAGTGGCAAAGCGCTTGCCCAGCGTGGTGGCCTGCGCGGCCACGTTGTGCGAGCGACCAGCCATGACCAGGGATTGGTACTCAGCCGCGTGGCGGCCGATGCGCGAGACCACGGCGATGGCCTTATCGCGGATGATTTCCAGCGAGGTGTGGATTTGCAGCTGCTCCACGTTCTCGGTGAGATCGCGGCTGGTCATTCCCTTGTGGATGTGCTCGTAGCCGGCCAGCGCATTGAATTCTTCGATGCGGGCCTTCACATCGTGGCGGGTGACGCGCTCGCGCTCAGCAATGGATTCGAGGTTTACGTCCTCGATAACGGCCTCGTACGCGCTAATGGCCTTGGCGGGGATGTCCACACCCAGGTTCTTCTGGGCGTGCATCACGGCGATCCACAGCTTGCGCTCGAGGATGATTTTATGCTCCGCGCTCCAGATATTGGCAAGCTCCGCAGAAGCATAACGGGAGGACAGGACGTTGGGGATATTCTTCTTCTCAGCCACGTGGCTCATTATTCCATGCCTGCCCTCCCCCGTGGCTACTTGCTAGATAGAAATTTCACCGGCTGCCGCGCGCTTGCCGATGTCCCCCCGAACAAACCCGCCCGCAAACTCAATGCCCTGGACGGTGGCGTAGGCATTCTCGCGCGCGGCGTCTAGCGTGTCGCCCTTGCCCAGCACGTTGAGCACGCGGCCACCATTGCTGCGGAATGCCCCATTGGAGTATTCCGTGCCGGCGTGCAGCACGCGCTCTGGATCCTCGAGGCCCTCGCCCGTAATGGCATCGCCCTTGCGGGGCGAGGCGGGGTATCCCTCGGCCGCCATGACCACGGTGATGGCATAGCCATCTTCCCACTGAAGGGGCTCGAGTTCTGCCAGCGTGCCGGTGGCAGTGGCGTTGAGCGCTTGTGCCAGCGGGGACTGTAGGAGCGAGAGCACCGCTTGGGTCTCTGGGTCACCAAAGCGGCAGTTAAATTCCACCACCGCTGGGCCCTCTTCGCCCCAGGCCAGCCCGGCATAGAGCAGGCCGGAATACGGGGTGCCGCGGCGCACCATTTCCTTGGCAACCGGGGTGCATACCTCGTCGACGATGCGCTGCACGTCGTCCCTGCCAAGCCACGGCAGCGGTGTGTACGCGCCCATGCCGCCGGTATTGGGGCCCTCGTCATTGTCGTAAGCGCGCTTGTGGTCCTGGGTGGGCAACAGCGGCACGACGGTCTCGCCATCGACAAGGCAAAATAGCGATACCTCAGGCCCGTCCAGGAAAGATTCCAGCAGCACGGGGTTGCCGGCGCCTAAGACCGCATCCACGTGGGCGCGGGCATCGGCGCGCTCGCTCGTGACCACCACGCCCTTGCCGCCTGCTAGACCATCATCCTTAACCACGAACTGCGGGCCAAAATTATCCAGCGCGGCCTCAATATCGGCCTCGCTAGCTCCTGGGCGCAGCTGCTGCGCGCGGGCCGTCTTGACCCCAGCGGCCTCCATGACTTCCTTGGCAAAGGCCTTGGAGCCTTCAATCTGGGCCGCGTCCTTATTCGGCCCGAAGACGGCGATGCCTTCTGCGCGCAGTGCATCCGCCACGCCGGCGACCAGCGGCACCTCGGGGCCGATGACCACGAGCTCGGCATTGATCTCCCGGGCGAGTTCCACCATGCGTTCTGGGTTATCTACCTGGGAGTATTCCGGGTGCAGGGTAGCCAGCGGTGCCATGGCCGCGCTGCCCGGCGCGACGTGGATCTCCGCAGCTTGTGGATCAGCGTGCAGTCCTTTCACGAGGGCGTGTTCACGGCCGCCCGAACCAATTACGAGAATGCGCATGCCCACCATCATAGCTGGGGTAGCCTGGCAGCTATGGCTTCTGTATTTAGCAAAATCATCACTGGTGACCTACCCGCCCGCTTTGTCTACCGCGATAAGACCTGCGTGGCTTTCTTATCCATCGAGCCGCTGCGCTACGGCCACACCCTGGTCGTGCCCGTAGAGGAAGTAGATAAGTGGACCGACCTGGATCCACAGACCTGGACGCACCTGAACGAGGTGGCCCTAGAAATCGGTGAGGCCATCAAGAACGCGTACGATACCCCGCGCACCGGCTACGTCATCGCCGGCTTCGATGTGCCGCACACCCACATCCACCTCTTCCCCACCGAGAAGATGGAAGAGTACGACTTTTCCAAGGCCTATGCCGCCGAGGACACCGACGATGCCGCCATGGATGAGGCGGCCGCGCGCATCCGCCAGCACCTGGGCACCAACGAGGACGGCTACCGCGAGGACTAATCCTCCGGTTCCTCCAGCGCGGGCAGGCGCACCGTAAAGGTGGTGCCCTGGCCCAGCTTGGAGTCCACACTGATGCTGCCGCCGTGCTGTTCCACTAGGGAATGCACGATGGCAAGGCCCAAACCGGATCCGCCGGTATCGCGCGTGCGCGAGGAATCCGCGCGGTAGAAGCGCTCGAAGATGTGGGCGGCGTCCTCGGACGACATTCCCTTGCCGTCATCGATGACGTCTACCAGGATGTCCTTGTTGTCGCGGCGCAGTTGAAGGGTTACCGTGGCATCCTCGCCGCCGTGGCGCAGGCCATTGGAAATCAGGTTCAGCAGCACCTGGTGGAGGCGATCCGCATCGCCATTGACCACTGGGATGGACTGCGCATTATTAACCACCTTGACCTCGCGCTCTGGGAAGGCAGCGCGCGCGGACGAGCCCACCGAAAGGGAAAGCTCCAAAAGGTCCACCGGCCGCAGGTCTAGGCGCGTGCCTTCCGCGCGGGTCAGCGCCAGCAGGTCCTCTACCAGCAGCGACATGCGCTTGGATTCCTTATCGATCTTGGAAAAGACCAGATCGACATCGTTTGTCGCCCCAGAGCGGTAAAGCTCCGTGTAACCGCGCAGGCTGGTCAGCGGGGTGCGCAGCTCGTGGGAGGCATCGCCGACAAAGCGGCGCATCTGTTCCTCTTTTTCTTGCGCCGTCACGACGGAGCGTTGCAGGTGGCCCAGCATGATATTGAGCGCGGCGGCCAATTGGCCGACCTCTGTATGCAACGGCCATTCGGGCACGCGCTTGTCCAGGTCGCCTGCCGCGATTTCCGATGCCGTCGATTCCACCACCCGCAGCGGCCGCAACGCCCTGCGGATGAACCAGAAGCCCACGCCGGCCATGGCCGCCAAGGCGATCGCTGCAATGGATACCTGCACCATGGCTAGGCCGTGCAGGATTTCCTTTTCATGGGTCATGTCCTTGGCAATGACGGTGATAACGCCATTGGAATCCGCAAAGGCCAGCGCGCGCCACTTGGTGTTATTTTCAATCGAGCCCACCGTCGTGGGGTAGCCACCCAAGGGAACGCCCTCTACGTCCGGGGTCGTAGACGTGGGCCCCGAATAGCGAATCGTGCCATCCGGAAGGTAATTGAGCACGACGTATTCCGTGGGCGGGCGCTTGGTGTGATCACCTAGGAAGAAGTCATTGCCCACATCGCGGGCCCAGGAGGACGACGCCGAGCGCAGTTCGCTATCGACGTTGTTATAGAGCACGTTGCGCATGATCGAGTTCACGGCAAAGGACGAGCCCGTTAACCCGAGGCCGGAGATAACCACGAGGAGAACCACAAGCCAGGTGCGAAGCGGCATCGCCTGCGGAATCTGCCTGATGTAGTCGCGCTTGGAGCGCTTCTTTTTTCCCTGCCCCTGCTGCGGCAGCTGGTCCAGCTGCTCATGCCACTTCTTGGGCGGCTGTTGCGGCTGCTGTGCCCGCTGGGGCTGGGACTGCGCCTGCGCGGGCCTGTCCGCAGCGGGGTTCTCCTGTGAATCTGCCATTATAAAACGTCAGTTTAGGATCGCGGGGTGCGCAGCACATAGCCAACGCCGCGCACGGTGTGGATAAGCTGCGTATCGCCGGTATCGATCTTGCGGCGCAGGTAAGAAATATAGGATTCCACGACGTTGCCATCGCCGCCGAAGTCGTAGTGCCAAACATTGTCCAGGATCTTGGACTTAGAGAGCACCACTTCCTTGTTTTGCATGAGGTAGCGCAGGAGGTTGAATTCCGTGGGAGAAAGCTCGATGAGCTCGCCGCCCTTGGTGACCTCGTGGGTATCGTCATTCAAGGTCAGATCGGCATAGCTCATGGTGGCGTCGTTGGAGGACTCCTCGGCGGCACCGCCGCGGCGCATGATCACGCGCAGGCGGGTAATGACCTCTTCAAGGCTAAAGGGTTTGGTGACGTAATCGTCCGCGCCAATGGTCAGGCCGTGGATGCGCTGATCCACGCCGTCCTTGGCGGTCAGGTACAGCACTGGGCCATCCAGGCCCTCCTGGCGCAGCTTGCCCAAGAGCTCAAAACCGTCCATGCCCGGCATCATGACGTCCAAAATATAGGCATCCGGGTTGACCTCGCGCGCCACGCGCAGCGCCTCATTGCCCGAGTTAGCGCTGTAGACCTCAAAATTTTGGAACTTCAACGATACCGTCAGTAGTTCCACGATATTCGGCTCGTCATCAACGACGAGGACTTTGGCAAGTTTATTGTCTTCCATGCGTCCTGTAGCTCCTATTACTTCCTGTTATCTGCACACCTGCGTGCGTGCAAGCTTCACTAAGCCATCATGGCAAACCCAGTTTCTAACCTACTGATAAGTTTCTGGCTGAAACCTGTGAAAGCAAAAAGCCACGCTTCCCCCTCCACCCGGACCGAAATCCGCGGTAGGAAAAGAAAGCGTGGCTAGCGCGCTATTTGGCAGTTACGGCTTAGAAGTCCTGCGGGCGCGGGATATTGCGCAGGTTGGACTTGGCCATGGACAGCATGGAGCCCACGCCGCCGCCGAAGACCGTGCGGGTAGCGGCCTTGGAGAAGCCCAGGAGCTGATCGAAGGTCAGCGTCGGTGGCAGGGACAGGGCGTTGGGGTCAGTGACGACATCAATAAGCGCAGGGCCGTTATAAGCCAAGGCCTTCTTGATCTGCTTTGGAGCCTGCTTCGGATCCTCGATGCGGAAGGTCTTGATGCCTGCGGCTTCTGCGATCTTGGAAAAGTCCACGGACTCGTGGTCGGTCTCGTGCTCCGGAATGCCGCCAACCAGCATCTCCAGCTTGACCATGCCCAGCGAGGAGTTATTGAACACGAACATCTTGACCGGCAGCTGGTGCAGCTTAACCGTCAGCAGCTCGCCCATGAGCATGGACAATCCGCCATCGCCAGAGAAAGTAATGACCTGGCGGCCAGGATTAGCCTGCTGCGCGCCGATGGCCTGCGGCAGGGCGTTTGCCATCGTGCCGTGGCGGAAGGAGCCGATCTGCTCGCGCTTGCCATTCGGGGTGATGTAGCGCGCGCCCCAGACATTGCACATGCCGGTATCGACGGTGAAGATGGCGTCATCGTCGGCTTCTTGGTCAATGAGGTCCGCGATGTACTCAGGGTGGATTGGAGTGTGCTTTTCCACGTTGGAGGTATAAGCCTCCACGACGTGCTCCAGCTTGTCGTAGTGCTTCTTCAGCATCTTGTCCAAGAAGGAGCGGTCCTTCTTCTCCTCCACGTGCGGCAGGATGTTGTCGATGGTGGCGGCAACGTCACCGGTCACGGGGTAGGAGATCTTGGTGCGGCGGCCAATGTGGGAGCCGTTGATATCCACCTGTGCCACATTGCCCTTAGGCAGGAAGTCGTTATACGGGAAGTCCGTGCCCAAGAGGATCAACAGGTCCGCCTCGTGGGTGGCCTCGTGCGCGGCACCGTAGCCAAGCAGGCCGGACATGCCCACGTCAAACGGGTTATCGTACTGGATGTACATCTTGCCGCCGAGCGCGTGGCCAATGGGGGCCTTGACCTTTTCTGCCAGCTTCAGCACCTGCTCGCGGGCATCTTTCACACCGGCGCCCACGAAGAAGGCGACGGAATCGGCCTCATTGATGGCCTGGGTCAGGGCTGCGGCCTCTGCCGGGTCCGGGTAAACCACCGGGCGGCCGGTGGAGATCTTGGATTCTACGAAGGTGTCATCATCAACCTCTTCGGTAGAAACGTCGCCGGGGATAACCAGCACGGAGACGCCATTGCCCGCCATGGTGGACTGGATGGCGTGGTGGAGTACTACTCCGCCCTGGTCACCGGACATGACCATTTCGCAGTAGCCGGAGCACTCCTGGAAGATCTGCTCTGGGTGGGTCTCCTGGAAGAAGTGGGAGCCAATCTGGCGGGAAGGAATGTGCGATGCTAGGGCCAGCACCTTGGCGCCATTGCGGTTGGCATCATAAAGGCCCTGGATGAGATGGGTATTGCCCGGGCCACAGGAGGCCGCACACACGGCGAGCTTGCCGGTGGTCAGCGAGTCCGCCTCGGCGGCAAAGGCCGCTGCTTCCTCGTTGCGCACGTGGATCCACTCGATGGAGGAGCGGCGCACCGCGTCCACGATCGGGTTGAGGGAGTCTCCCACGAGGCCATAAATGTGCTCGACGCCCTGCTTTTCTAGCGTCTCAACAAGTTGTTCTGCGTAATTACGTGCCATTAAACATCATCCTTAACTCTTTAACTGTTCTAGTACCACTGTGCTACTAAACGTGCAGGAAAGTCCAGCAATTCCTACATACTCACACCACCCGCCTACTTGTGAGGAAGGCAATACTAACCTGAAATATCACAGGCGTATTCGCTACGGTTGCTAGCGATGAGCATCGAGTCACCTGATACCGCCACTAAGCCCCCGCACCGCGCAGCCGCGGCGTCCTCCACCCCAGCGCAGCGGTGGTCCTTCTTTGCCGTGGTGTCCCTGGGACTGCTCATGGTGGGCCTGGATAATTCCATCCTTTATACGGCACTGCCGCAGCTCACACAGCAGCTGCACGCCACTGACATGCAGCAATTGTGGATCATCAATGCCTATACGCTGGTTCTATCGGGCTTGCTCCTCGGTACCGGCACATTGGGCGATCGCATTGGCCACCGCCTGATGTTCCTTATTGGCCTGGCCACCTTCGGCACCGCCTCCCTCGTGGCGGCTTATTCGCCCAATGCCTGGCTGCTCATTTCCGGCCGCGCCTTATTGGGTCTGGGCGCTGCCATCATGCTGCCTTCCACCCTGGCGCTTATCCGCCTGACCTTTCCCAATGAGGTAGAGCGCAATAAAGCCATCGGTATCTGGAGTTCCG
Source organism: Corynebacterium sp. KPL1824 (assembly GCF_000478095.1). Taxonomy (NCBI): domain Bacteria; kingdom Bacillati; phylum Actinomycetota; class Actinomycetes; order Mycobacteriales; family Corynebacteriaceae; genus Corynebacterium; species Corynebacterium sp. KPL1824. The sequence continues at coordinate 909,816 of NZ_KI515750.1, forward strand.
TCGCCGTCGTGGGCGCTGCCGCAGGGCCCACCGTGGGCGGATTCCTCTTAGAGCATTTCTGGTGGGGCTCGGTCTTTTTGATCAACGTACCCATCGTGGCCATCGCCATTATTCTTACCTTCCTCCTTGGCCCGCCCAACCTACCGAACCCGCACAAGCACTGGGATTTCCCCTCCTCGTTCTATGCGCTAATCACCCTGTCCAGCCTGGTCCTGGCCATCAAAACGGCGGCGGCCACCCAGATCAATGTCGCGCTGCTAGTCTGTTCCATTGCCGCTTTCTTGCTCGGCGCCGCGGCCTTTGCCCACCGGCAAGCCCGGCTTAGTGATCCACTTTTAACCTTTGACATCTTCTACTCGCCCACCTTTACCGGTGGCGTGCTTACCGCCGGTGGCGCCATGTTTGGCCTTACGGGGCTTGAATTACTTACCACCCAAAAGCTGCAGCTTGTCGATGCCCTCTCGCCCCTCGACGCCGGCCTTTTCATCTCCGCCATGGCGGTTGCGGCCATCCCCACCGCCATTGTGGGCGGCAGCGTCTTGCACCGCGTGGGCTTTTTGCCCATCATCAGCGGCGGTTTCCTCAGCATGGGCATCGGCATGCTGGGCATCATCTGGGCCGACCGCGCCGATAACCTCGCGGTATTTATTACCGGCCTCATCCTCACCGGCCTGGGCGCGGGTTCCTCAATGTCCGTTTCTTCCACCGCCATCATCAATGCCGCCCCCTCCCACCGCGCGGGCATGGCCTCTGGCGTGGAAGCTGTCTCCTACGAGTTCGGCACGCTGCTTTCCATCGCCATTACCGGCTCCCTCGTGCCGCTGCTGATGACGCACAAGCTTCCCGATGCCCTCGCCCCGCAAGGCACCGACGCCCTCCTATCGCCCGCCACGCACGACACCGCCGCCGCGGCGTATGACTCCGCGTATTTCCTCACCGTCGGCGGGCTTGCCTGCCTGGCCCTAGTCTTCGCAGCACTGACCGCCTGGTGCTTCCGCGATAACCCGAAGTCTGGGGCGCTGTCTGCGCAAAGTAGCCGATAAATAGCCACCTAGCTAACTTGTAAACTTTTACCCCCTAACTGTTTGTGCAGCTAGGGGGTAATTTTTGAGCTGGAGACGAGACTTGAACTCGCAACCTACGCATTACAAGTGCGTTGCGCTACCAATTGCGCCACTCCAGCACCGCGGAATTTCTTCCGCTCGTTGCATGGTACCCGAGGACCTCGCCCAAGTGGAAAGCCGGTCCCCCTTGTATGCATTTGCGCCCCACAAGGGTTAAAGTTCAGGCTGAAATTATTACTAGTGTCCCACCGCTTTTTCGAGGGTTATTTTCGTGTCACTACTGTCCGCTATGCGGGAGCGCCTGCGCGTATCCGCAGGCCAAGTCGCCATCATTGACGCGGCCAAAGCCGCACCCCCACCATCGCCACTCGCCCCGGTCGATCTGACCGATGCCGCCCAGGTCACGGGCGTGATGGAGATTGCCGCGCGCATCGGCGAGCTGCTCATTAGCGCAGGATCCGCGAACTCGGATGCACGCGCGCAGGTGCACCTGGCGGCGTCGTCGTACGGTTTGCACTACTGCCACGTGGATATCTTGATGAATACCATCACCATCCACACCGCGATCGGCACGGGCGATAAGCGCCAGAACCTCCACGTCTTTCGCGTGGTGCCGGATGTGGGCGTGAACTTTTCCAAGCTTTCGGAAGTAGACCGGCTCATCCGCGATATCCACTCCGGTAGGGTGCCGCCCGCGATGGCGGAAAAGCGCCTGGATGACATCGACCGAATGCCGGCGCCGTATAAGCCGTCCACGGTGATGCTCGGCTGGGGCGGCATGGGTGGCCTGATTTCCATGATGCTTGGCGGCGATCTCCTCGTTGGCCTCATTGCCTTCGTGGTTTCCGCGCTGATTATGGGGCTTAATGATTGGTTGGCCAATTACCGCCTGCCGCCCTTTTATCAAAACGTCGTCGGTGGCTTCTTGGCCGTCTTCCCGGCCGCGATTTTGTATAACGTTGCCGCCGCCTTCGGCATTAATATGTCGCCGGCACAGATTATTGCCTCCGGAATCATCGTGCTGGTGGCGGGGCTGACGTTGGTGCAATCGCTTGTCGATGGCATTACCCGCTCTCCCGTCACCGCTTCCGCGCGTTTTTTCTCTGCGCTGTTGTCAACGGGCGCGATCATCGCCGGCGTGGGTGTGGGCATCCAGCTGGCCTCTGCCATGGGCTTTGATTTGCCGCCGATGGGTACCCTCGCGCCGCCGGTTTATCACAAGATTCCCCTCTTGGTGCTGCTCGGCGGCACGGGTTCGGCCGCATTCGCGCTGGCCTGCGGGGCTAATTGGATAGAAATTACCCTCTCAGGCCTCACGGCGGCCGCCGGTATGGTCTTCTACTACTTCGTGGTCGTGCCCTTCGGCGTCGGCCCGGTGATTGCCTCCGGCATATCCGCCATCGTGGTGGGCCTGGCCGGCGGCTTGATGTCCCGCCGGTGGGGCATCCCGCCACTCATCACGATGATCGTGGGCTATACGCCCATGCTGCCGGGCCTCATGCTCTACCGCGGCATGTATGCCGCCATCAACGAGCAGATGATTACCGGCTTTACCAACCTGGCCACCGCGCTGGCCATCTCCGGCGCGCTGGCAGCCGGCGTCGTCTTTGGCGAGCGCGTCGCCCGCCGCCTGCGCCGCCCGAAGTACTTCCGCCCGTACTCCGCCTTCAAGCGCATCGGCCGGTTCTCCTTCCACAAGGCAACGAACCTGGCGCGCAAGGCCCCGCGCATCCCGCGCGTGCCGATGTCCCCCTTCGCCCCGCGCGTCAACCGCCCCGAATTGCCGCCCACGCTGGGGCCAAAGCCACCGCAGCAGGCGCGCGCGCAACAGCACGCGCCGGGGACCACGCCAGCGGAGGAGTTGTGGCCAGCGGGCTCCCAGTGGCCGGCCCAGCCGCAGGATACCGAGCGCACCACCTACACGGTGCCCGGCCAGAAATCGCCCGCGCCGGAGGAATCCGATCACACCAAGCCCGGCGGGGAGGAACCCAAGGAGCCCTAAACGCCGCCGGTAGCGTACAATATTTAGCCTGATAGCTTTCCCAACATTCAGGAGGACTCGCCGTGCCACCCAAGGTCCAAGACACGCACCCACAGGCAGAACAAGATATTGCCCTGGCAGAGGAAACCGCCCGCGCCGCCCGCCGCGTGGTGGCCACCTACTCCCAAGACTTCTTGGACGGCGTGACCTTGATGTCCATGCTGGGTGTCGAGCCCAAGGGCCTGGTGCACAAGAAGGTATTGGCAGAACAAGCCGATGCCGCGCCGAAGAAGTCTACGAAGAAGGCCACCAAGAAGTCGACCTCCAAGGCTTCGAAGAAGTCCACCAAAAAGTCGACTAAGAAGACCACTAAGGCTGCCAAAAAGTCCACCAAGAAGTCGACGAAGAAAGCAACGAAGAAGTCGACCAAGAAGTCTTAAGTTAGTCTTGGGCTATGAGTGAGCGCGGCAATGACTTCGTAGTAGTGGCAAACCGCCTGCCGGTAGATTTAACTACCGCGGCCGATGGCAGCCAGGCGTGGACGCCCTCGCCCGGCGGCCTGGTCACCGCGCTCTCGCCGGTGCTGGAAGCGCACCAGGGCTGCTGGGTGGGGTGGCCCGGCGTTGCCGATGCCGCGCCCGAGCCCTTCCGCACCGAGGCCGGAGTGCTATTGCACCCGGTCAGGCTGACCGAGGCCGACTTTGAGGCCTTCTACGAGGGCTTTTCCAATGCCACGCTGTGGCCGCTCTACCACGATCTCATCGTCACCCCGACCTATGAGCGCGACTGGTGGGATGCCTACCGCGAGGTCAACCTCCGCTTCGCGGACGAGGTAGCCCACGTGGCCGCAGAGGGCGCGACGGTCTGGGTGCAGGACTATCAGCTGCAATTATTGCCGGGCATCCTGCGCCAAATGCGCCCCGATCTCACCATCGGGTTCTTCCTGCACATCCCCTTCCCCTCCCCCGATCTCTTCCGGCAGCTGCCCTGGCGCGAGGAAACGGTGCGCGGCATCTTGGGTGCCGATCTCATTGGCTTCCACTTGGAGGCTAATGCCCGCAATTTCTTGGAATTGGCCCGCCGCCAGGGCCTCGAGGTGCGCGGGGAGGCCACCACCCGCGACGTCACCGCCCATATTCGCCTCCCCGGCGGCCGCACCGTAGGCGTGGGCGCGTTCCCCATTTCCATCGCTGCGCAGGATTTCGGCCAATTTAGCGACGAGGATAAACGCCGCGTGGCCCAATTGCGCAAGGATTTGGGCAGCCCCAAGCGCATCATTTTGGGCGTGGATCGCCTCGATTACACCAAGGGGATCCTGCAGCGACTGGCCGCCTTCGAGGAGCTCTTGGAAACCGGTGCCTTGGATCCGGAAGAGGTCACCTTGGTGCAGCTGGCCACGCCCTCGCGCGAGCGCCTCGACCACTACAAGGCCACCCGCTCCCAGGTGGAGGAGGCCGTCGGCCGCATCAACGGCCGCTTTTCCCGCATGGGCCACCCCGTGGTGCACTACCAGCACCGCGGCGTGCCCAAGGACGTGCTGCGCTGCTACTACCGCATGGCCGATATCATGCTGGTCACGCCTTTTAAGGACGGCATGAACCTCGTGGCCAAGGAGTTCGTGGCCTGCCACGATGACGGTTCCGGCGCCCTGGTGCTCTCGGAATTCGCCGGCGCGGCCGCGGAGCTCGATGAGGCCTACCTGTGCAATCCCTTCGACATCGAATCCGTCAAACGCGCCCTGCTCAACGCCGTGCGGGCGCTTTCCGATGCCCCCTTCACCATGACCCAGCGCATGCTCACCATGCACGAACAGGTCATGAGCCACGATGTGCGGCTGTGGTCGCAGTCCTTTTTGGGCTGCCTGCGAATTACCCGCACCGGCACCACCTCGCACGCTCCCGATCCGCACGGAAAGGACTCCTAATGCTTCCTTCCCACCCCCGCGCACGCGCCGCTGCAGCGACCGCGCTGGGCGCCGTTACGCTGCTTACCGCCTGCGGATCCGAGGACGATGCCCCGCAGCCTGCGGGCGATGACCGGATTGTGGACAAGCAGTGGCAGGTCGTCTCCATCAATATCGCGCCCGACGCGGCCTCTACCATCCCGGAGTCGATTCCCCACGCGCCGGAATTTAGCTTTGGCGAATCCACCATGGTGGGCACCACTGGCTGCACCCGCCTTGCGGCCCGGCTGAGCTACACCGCCGATGATGAGCGTGAAAATATCCGCGATGGCAAAAAGCTGCACTTCGATGAGGTCAAATACGACGACACCGATAAGGACTGCGAGGGCGGTTCCGTGTGGGCCGATAACCTGCTGCGCAAGCTCATTAGCTCGGATAATGATTTCATCTACACCGTCAACAGCAATAACCAGCTCATCCTGGAGCTGGATACCGATGAGGTAGATTCGCCCTCCATCAAGCTGGTCTCCCGCGGGTAGCATGTGATGCCATGACGCTTTCTACCACCATTAAGGCCTTGGCCGCGGCAGAAGAGCTCGCCGTGGTCTCTGATTTTGACGGCACGCTTTCTCCGTTTGCCACCGCCATTTATGACGTGGAAATCAACGCCGATGCCGCCCGCGCCCTCGACCAATTGGCCCACCTGCCGCGCACCACCGCCGCGGTGCTATCCGGGCGCCACCTCGAGGGCCTGCAGCGCGTGTGCCCCCTGCGCGAGCCCGTCCTCTTCGGCGGCTCCCATGGCGCCGAGTCCTCCTGGCAGCAGACCGAGCTCACCCCCGCCATGCATGAGCACCTTGCGCGCAAGGAGGAAGAAATCCGCGGCATCATAGACCGCTTCCCCGGCGCGGAGCTTGAGGTCAAGCCCTTCCAGCGCGTGCTGCACCTGCGCTCGCTCGAGCTGGAGAACCCGGAGCAGGCCGCGGCCGCCTATGCGGCGGGCTTGGCGCTCGATACCGCCGGTTTCCCGCGCACTGCCGGCAAATCCGTCATCGAGTTCTCTGCCACCACCGCCACCAAGGGCACGTGGCTTGAAACCCTCCGCGAGCGCACCGGCGCCACCGCCATGGTTTTCTTGGGCGATGATGTCACCGATGAGGACGGCTTCCGCGCCCTCCACCAGCCGCCGGACGTGGGCGTCAAGGTGGGCGAGGGCGATTCCATCGCAGCCGTGCAGCTTGCCGATGTCGACGCCGTCGCCCACTTTCTCACCGAGCTCGCTACCGCCCGCGCGGCCGCGGTGCAGTAACCGACTTGCCCGGCGCGAACCGCGTCTGCAACACCCGCCGCGGCACCGCCTGCGCCTCGTCAGCACCTTGGGCTCCTGCTTTCGCGCGGGCCGCGCCCGCCGTATCTGTTGCGCCGGCGATGAGCTTTTCCAGCATGTGCCCGGCCGCAGCCCCCTTGGCCTTATTGGGCTGGATGACGGTGGCCAGGTCGAGGCGCTGCGCCGCATCGATGCCGTCAAAGCCGGTCACTGATAAATCTTCTGGCACGCTCAGCCCGCGCTCGCGGGCATAGGCCAGCACGCCGAGCGCCATGGAGTCGGTCGTGCACAGCACGGCCGTCAGCTCCGGATGGGCGTCGAGCAGGAGCTCGGCGGCGGCGCGGGTTGTATGGGCATCGTTAATGTGCTGCGTAATCACGGGCACGGACTCGGGCGCGATACCAGCCTCGGCGAAGACGTCGAGCGCGCCCATCACCCGCGAGCGCTGCACGTGCATCTCCGCATCTTGGACTTCCTGCCAGGAAATCGGGCCGTCGTGGCGCTGCAGGCGCAGGCGGATGGCGAGGATGCCAATGTGGCGGTGCCCGGCATCGATAAGCGCACGCGCCGCTGGGGCAATCGCCGCGCGATCATCAATGCCCACGAACGGCAGCCCCGCATCGGTGGGCTGATCGCAGACCACCAGCGGCAGGCCCCGGCCCCGCGCGGCCGCGAGGTAGGCATCGCCCGCGGCGACCGAATAGACCACGAAGCCATCGACCGCGGCCGAACCCACCAGGCTGGTCGCCTCCGCCTCGCCTTCCGGGCCGGCGGGAATCAGCGTCAGCGTGATCTGCGCGCCTGCCGATGCCTCCGCCATGCCCGCCAAGAAATCCACCGACGCCATGTCTTCGAAGGCATAGGACAGGTGCTCGGTCAGCAGCACGCCCACCGACCCGGCGCGGCGGGTGCGCAGGCTGCGGGCCGTAGGATCGGGCCCCGGGTACCCGCGAGCCTTGGCCGCCGCCAAAATGCGCTCCCTCGTTGCCGGCGAGAGCTGGTCAGGGCGGCTATAGGCATTGGATACGGTTGTGCGCGAAACGCCCAACTCCGCGGCGAGGGAGGCCAGTGTCTTCCGGGTGGGGCTGCGTTTAACCATGCCTGTTACCTTACCCTGCGCCCCACCACCCGATTTTCAATGCATGTTCAATTGACAACGATTGCCAGCAAACGCACACTGGAGGGTATGCACACGTCACTACGCGCAACAACAGCCCTACTCGCAGCAAGTGGCCTCCTTTTTACCGCCGCGTGCTCATCAGATTCTGATTCTGGATCCGGATCCGATGCCGGCTCCGGCGACTCCGGCGAAAAGAAGCTTTCCATCGTCGCCTCCACCTCCATCTGGGCCGATGTTGCCCAGGCCGTGGCCGATACCGCCTCCGGCATCGACATCGAGGTCGACCCCATCGTGGAAGGCAACGACACCGACCCCCACCACTTCGAGCCCACCGCGACCGATATAGCCAAGGCCAATGACGCCGACATGCTCGTGGTCAACGGCGGCGGCTACGACGCCTGGATTTACCAGGCCGTTTCCGATCAGGACAACATCATCTCCGCCCTGCCGCTGACGGACCACGGCAAGCTGGACGAGGATCCCGATGTCATGACCATCGATGCTGCGAAGGCCACCGCCAAGGATGACCCAGACAAGGTCACCAATATCGAGGGCAACGAGCACATCTGGTACGACCCCGCCGCCCTGGAGGAGGTCGCCGGATCCATCGCGGACCAGATCAACGAGAAGTACTCCGATGCCGGCGCCACCACCGAGAAGATCGACTCCCACGTGGACCAGCTGCGCGATAAGCTCAAGGAGCTTCCCGATGGCCTCAATTACGCCCAGACCGAGCCCATCGCCGATTACCTCATGAAGTACACCGACACCAAGGACGTCACCCCCGAGGGCTTCCGCAAGGCCACCATCTCCGAGGGCGAGCCCGCTACTGCCGATGTCGCCGCCTTCATCAAGGCCATTGACGATGGCGAGGTCGATCTCCTCATCTTCAACCCCCAGACCGAAACCGATACCGCTAGCCGCATCAAGTCCGCCGCAGAGGACAACGACGTCGATATCGTAGAAATCGGCGAAACCCCGCCAGACGGCAAGAAGTTCTGGGAATACTACGACGAAGTCACCAGCAAGCTGGGGAAGCACTAGTGCTCGTTGAATTCCATGAGGCCGCAGTAGACCCGCTGTGGTCGCAGCTTAATCTCGCCGTGGACAGCGGCGAGTTTATCGCCGTTTTAGGCCCCAATGGCGTGGGCAAGTCCACCCTGCTGGGCACCATCCTCGGCACCCGCACGCTGACCAGCGGCCGCGTCGACGTTAAGTGCCGGGTCGGGTTCATCCCCCAGCAGCGCATGTTCCCCGCTGACCTTCCACTGCGCGCCCGCGACTTGGTTTCGCTCTCCGTGGCGCACGGGGTATTCCGGCACCGGCACCCACCCCGTGGACGGGTGGACGAGCTTTTGGAAGAGGTGGGTGCCACGGGGCTGCGGGACCGGCGCGTCGGCCAGCTATCCGGCGGCCAGCAGCAGCTCATCCGCCAGGCCCAAGCCCTGGCCAATGACCCGGACCTCATTCTTGCCGATGAGCCCCTCCTCTCCCTCGACCCCACCCGGCAAAACGCCACGGTTGACAAGCTGGACTCGCTGCGCCGCGAGCGCGGGACGTCCATCGTCTTTGTCACCCACGGCATCAACCCCGTGCTCGGGGTGACGGATAAGGTCCTCTACATCGCGCCCAATGGCCACACCTTCGGCGCGGTCGATGAAGTCATGCGCTCCGAGGTCCTTTCGGAACTGTACGGTTCCAAGGTCAATGTCTTAAACGTCGACGGGAGGCTCATCGTTGTCTAATTTCTGGGAAGATACCCAATACCTGCTCAGCGTGGACTTCGTGCAGTCCTCGCTCATCGCCTCCGCGCTGCTGGGCATCCTGTCTGGCGTGATGACCTCGCTCATCGTGCTGCGCCAGATGTCCTTTTCCGTCCACGCCACCTCTGAGCTGGCGCTCATGGGTGCCTCCGCGGCGCTGCTTTTCGGCCTCAACCTGGGCTTCGGTGCTGTCGCCGGCGCCATCGTCGCCGCCATCATCCTGGCTATGCTGGGCTTTAAAGGCCAGCAAGACAGCGCCATCGGCGTGGTCATGAGCTTTGGCCTGGGCCTTTCGGTGCTGTTTTTGCACCTCTACCCCGGCAATTCCAATACGGCTATGACCCTTCTGACCGGCCAAATCGTCGGCGTATCCTCCGCCTCAGTGTGGCTGCTGGCCGCCACCACGGTCATCATCGTCGCCGCCGTCGGCTTCCTCTGGCGGCCCATGCTTTTCGCCTCCGCCGATCCCGATATGGCGCGCGCCGCCGGTGTCCCCACCCGCGCCATCTCCGTCGCCTTCGCCGTCCTCGTCGGCCTCGCCGCAGCGCAGTCGGTGCAAATCGTCGGCTCGCTGCTCGTCATGGCGCTGCTTATCACCCCCGGCGCGGCGGCAGTACAGATCACTTCCTCGCCCCTGCGCGCGGTGCTGTGGTCCACCATCTTCGCCGAAGTCTCCGCCGTGGGCGGTTTCATCCTCTCCCTGGCGCCTGGCCTGCCGGTCTCCGTCTTCGTGACCACCATTTCTTTTGTGATCTACCTGGTGTGCCGGTTCATCGGCTGGCGGCAGGGCAAGCGCGCCATCCGCGATGAGGTGGCGGCCAAGCATTTCCACGCCGATAACCGCACCGCCGCAGAGGCCCACCACGCCGACTAAACTCGGCGGGCATGCATATTCATCGCCGCACCGCGGATGTGGCTGGCCACACCCGCCGCTTCATCGTCATCGAGCCCGAGCACCTCGGGCCCAGCCGGACCTGCTGCTGTTTTTCCACGGCTCCCACCAGTCCGCCAACGTCATTCGCCGCTTTACCAACGGCACGGTGGACGCGCTTGCCGATGCCACCAATACCCTCGTCGTCTACCCCGACGGCATCGGCCACCACTTCAACGACACCCGCGCCAACCTGCCGGTCCGCGCCCGGGAGCTCGGGGTGGACGATGTTGCTTTTAGCACCTTCCTCATCGAGACCATGCAGCGCGAGTACGCCATCGCGCGCACCTTCGCCGCCGGCTATTCCAATGGCGGGCAGATGGTGCTGCGCCTGCTTTACGATGCCCCCTTCACCCTCACCGGCGCCTGCGTCTTCGCCTCCACTTTGGGCGAGGGTTCCAATCACGCGCCCACCCACCCCGATGGCTACCGGCCTACCCCGCTGCTGTTTATCCACGGCACCGAAGATCCGATTGCGCCCTATTATGGCGGGCTTGCCGCCATCGATGGGCAGCAAACTCGCGGGTGCGTGATTTCTGCTCCCGCCACCGCGGAGCACTTCGCCCTTGCCAATGGCTGCCGCCCGCCCAGCGAAAGCCAGCCCATTCCCGGGATAACCTCCACCTACTACGACGGCGACTTTCCCGTGGAGCTGTGGACCATGGAGGGCCTCGGGCACGTGATTCCCTCTAGCAAAGAAACGCCAGCGAGCATAGGGCCAAATACGGATTCCTTCAATGCTGTGGATAAAGTCCGCGATTTCTTCGGCTTAGGTGACGTGGAGGCGTAGTTGTCCACAGGGAGGTGGGGCATCGGCTAGCGCGGGCTTGCGGGGCCCTTTAGTCTCTGGGTCATGAACGCGCTGCAGACATTTCTCAAGGGCCTGGCACCCGGCATGGATATCATCGCCGACTGCCACGGCCTCTCGCTGCGCGCGCTGCTTGCGGCCGGCTGCCCCGATACCACCGCCACCCGCCTGCTCACGCTTGCCAATACCTACTTCGGCACCACCGCCTTCCGCCGCCAACAGCGCGAATCCATCGCCGCCAGCCGCGCCAACGGGCACAGCCTGACGGCCCTGCTAACCATCGAGCGTCACGCTGCCAAGCTGAAGAAGAAGCGCGATGCCTGGGCGCTGCGGCGCGAATTGTGTGGGATGAAGGGGAAGGTCTCGGATATTGATAAGCGGGGCCGCGCCCGCGTCAAAGAGCTCAAAGGCCCCGTCAAGCGCCAGCCCGGCGTGAAGATTTATCGCCGCGCCGACGGCCCGTGGACCATGTCCATTACCGGCCCGTCCGCCGATATCGCCGATATGCACGCCGCGATTGATAAAGACTCCCCGCTTGCTTCCGTGCAGAATATCTTCCACGGCGAGGCCGCCGCCCGCCCCAGCGTGACAACCAATGTCGTGCTTCGCCTCGACGAGCTCGATCGCATCGTCGATTTCGGCTCCGGCCCCAAGCCCGCCGCTGGCTCCAAGTCTGCCACTGACCACAAGCCTGGCTCTAGCACTAGCCCTCAGCCCGGCTCGAGCTCCAACGCCCGCGCCGGCTCATCAGCCGGCACAAACTCGAACCCCAGCGCCGGTTCCGCCTCTAACGCCGCCGCTGGCGCTGACTCTACCCATGGTTCTGACTCTGACGGCGATATCGTGGTCCAGCTGACCAATGGCGCCACGATGACCGGCGCCGAACTGGTGCGACGGGCGTTTACCGAGCACGGATACGTCACGCTCATTCATCCAGTGGAAGGTCCGGTCAACCTCTACCGCACCTCGCGCTTTGCTTCTGCAAAGCAACGACTGATGGCAGCGGCCGAAAACCCGGTCTGCCCATGGCCGGAGTGCCGTTATCCCGCCGATGAATGCCAGGTTCACCACCTCAATGCCTGGAAAAACGGTGGAGAGACCAACTCTCGAAACTTAACCATCGCTTGTCCGTACCACAATGGCGTGAACGACGATGATCCCAACGCCCCGCCCCTGCGCGGGCACTTAGCCCGGGTCAACGGAACCATCCGATGGCTGCCACCCTGGGCAAATAATGGTTAATTGTTGCAGGCCACAACGATTCGCACTGAGAACGTTGTGCCCCGCAAAGGACCTAGCGCGCCTTTGACGCTAGCTGCGCCGACAACCGCACCGGCGGCTGGGGAGGCGATTCTGCGCGCTCGACTTTGCCAGCACCGAACGCGGGTGGCGCTTATCCGTCGCGGCGAGCTGGCGCGGCGGGAATGGGTTATTTTTCGGCGACGCGGCGTTGGCGCGCGAACTCGGATAGGACCGAACCCGCGGCGACGGAGGCGTTGAGGGACTCAACCCACCCGGTCATGGGAATGGACATGAGGACATCGCAGGTCTCGCTGACCAAGCGCGAAATGCCCTTGCCCTCGGAACCGATGACGATGACGACGGGATCCGTGCCGCCTTCATAGGTATCCAGCGTGTGATCGCCGCCGGCATCGAGGCCGACGACCTGGTAGCCGTTTTTCTGGAATTCCTTCACGGTGCGGGTGATATTCGTTGCGCGGGCGACCGGCAAGCGGGCCGCGGTGCCAGCCGAGGTGCGCCACGCCACCGCGGTGACAGAAGCAGAACGGCGCTCTGGGATGATCACGCCATCGCCGCCGAAAGCGGCCACGGAACGGATCACGGCACCCAGGTTGCGCGGATCGGTGATGTTATCCAGGATGACGAACATGCCGGGGCGCGGGTTCTCGGCGGCGTTGGCAATCAAATCCTCCACCGCGGCGTACTTGTACGGCGGGATCTGCAAGCCGATGCCCTGGTGCATGCCATTTCCCGTCATGCGGTCCATCTCGTGGCGCTGAACCTCGATGATGGGGATATTGCGGGTATTGCACATCGACACCGCCTCAGAAAGCCGCTTATCGTTGCGTGTTCCCGCTGCGATATAAAGCGTGGTGGCCGGCACCTTGGCGTGCAAACACTCGATGACCGGGTTGCGGCCCACCACCATCTCTGCGGTTTCTTTCTGGTGACGCCCAGAGTTGCGGCGCTCGCGCTCCAGCTTCGCCTTGTGCTTGGCGTGGTAGACGCGGTCCTCGGCCTTCGGGGTGGGTCCCTTGCCTTCTAGGCCCTTGCGTCGTTGGCCGCCGGAGCCTTTGGTAGCGCCCTTCTTATTCGTCTTGCGGATGCCCGCGCCACCGCGGCCATGGGTTCGTGCCATCGTTTCAGTCCTTTCGAGGAAACCGTTCAATAACCAGCGGAAATAACGGCGTAAAGCTTTCTAGCGCTGGGTCAACGACCACGTGGGGCCGTCTGGGGTATCGGTAATGGTGATGCCGGCGGCGGTAAGGCGGTCACGCACGGCATCGGCAGTAGCGAAGTCTTTTTCCGCGCGGGCCTGCGTGCGCCGTTCCAGTTCTGCCTGGACCAGCGCATCAAGCGCCGCGTCTGCCCCGCTAGCTTCGCCTCCATCTTCCCACTCCAGCGGGTCAAATCCAAGTACGTGCGCCATCCCGCGCACCTGGGCGGCCTTCGCGCGGGCGGCGTCCTCGTCCCCGGCGGCCAGGTCCTTATTGCCCGCGCGCACGGTGGTGTGGATGGCGGCCAGCGCCTTGGGCACGGCGATATCGTCGTTCATGGCGTCCTCGAAGTCCGGCGTCCAGTCGCCGCGCTCGACGCTTGCAAAGCGCTTGACGAAGCCCTCAATACGCCGGTAGCCCGCCGCCGCCTCCGTCAGGGCGGATTCGGAGTATTCCAGTACGGAGCGGTAATGCGCAGAGCCCAGGTAGTAGCGCAGCTCTACCGGGCGCACGAGCTCCAGCATGTTGGAGATGGAAAGCACGTTGCCGAGCGATTTCGACATCTTCTCGCCAGCCATGGTCACCCAGTGGTTGTGCATCCAGTAATTGGCAAACTTATCGCCGGCCGCGTGCGATTGCGCGATCTCGTTTTCGTGGTGCGGGAATTGCAGGTCCAAGCCGCCGCAGTGGATATCGAAATTAGAGCCCAGGTAGTAGGTAGACATGGCGGAGCACTCCAGGTGCCAGCCCGGGCGGCCGCGACCCCACGGGGTGGGCCAGCTCGGCTCGCCTGGCTTGGCGGCCTTCCACAGGGCGAAGTCGAGCGGGCTGCGCTTGCCCGCATTGTCTGACTCGCCCTGTTCCATCTCCTCGACGCGGTTGCCAGACAGCGCGCCGTAGTCGGATCCCTCCGCCTTGGTCCAGGCCTCGACGTCAAAGTACACGGATCCGGCCGCATCGGCGGGGGTGGCCTCGGCGTCTTGGGCGGGAACGGGGTAGGCAAAGCCGGCATCGATAAGCCGCTGCATGTACTCGACCATCTGGGTGACAAACCCCGTCGCGCGCGGTTCCACGGACGGCGGGAGCACGCCGAGCAGGTTATAGGCCTTGGTGAACTCGCGCTCGTAGGTGGACACCCACTCCCACCAGGGGCGATTATTCTCGGCGGCCTTGGTGAGAATCTTGTCATCGATATCGGTGACATTGCGCACGAGCGCGACGTCATAGCCTTGCGCGAGCAGCCAGCGGCGCAGGATATCGAAAGCCACGCCGGAGCGCAGGTGACCGATGTGCGGCTGCGCCTGCGGGGTGGCGCCACACAAGTAGATGGAGGCGTGGCCGGGGCGGATCGGCTCGAAGTCGCGTTGGCTGCGGGTGGCTGTGTCAAAAATGCGCAAAGTACTCACGCCACCCAGTCTAAATCACCCGTGCGCGGGGTTAGTGTTGGCGCCGCCAGACAACGGCCGTTGCCACCGCCGCGCGGCCCTCTTTGCGGCCGGTAAAGCCCAAATGGTCGGTCGTGGTGGCGGAAATGGACACATCGGCACCGAGGATTTCCGAAAGCACGGCCTCAGCCTCCTCGCGGCGCGGGCCCATCTTCGGCGTCTGGCCAATGAGCTGGACAGCGGCGTTGCCGATGATAAAACCTTCCGCTTCCAGCAGCTCGCGGCACTCGCGCAGAAGCTGGGCACCGGAGACCCCATCGTATTCGGGCCGGCCCACCCCCACGAAGGAGCCGAGATCGCCGAGGTGGGAGGCGGAAAGGAGGGCATCGACAAGCGCGTGGGCTACGACGTCGCCGTCGGAGTGGCCTTCGCAGCCGGAGGCGTCATCGAAAAGCAGCCCGGCAATCCAGCAGGGCTTGCCGGCTTCAATCTGGTGGGCGTCGGTCGCGATGCCGACGCGGGGGATGATGGGCTCAGTCATGCTGCTCCTCTGCAAGGGCGTGGGCCAGGGTCAGGTCCGTGGGGGTGGTGATTTTGAAGGCGAGGATATCGCCCGGCACGGTCTCCACGCGCTGGCCGTGCCATTCCATGAGGCTGGCATCGTCCGTGGCGGTGAAATCCGGCTGGTCACGCCAATAATCCAGGTTGGCCTGGCGCAGCGCGGCGAGGCGGAAACCCTGCGGTGTCTGCACGGCGCGCAGGCGGGCGCGATCGGGGGTGCCAACCACGGCGTTACCGGTAACTTCCTTGATGGTATCGGTCACGGGAAGCACCGGAATAACGGCGGGCGCACCGGCAAGAACGCGCCGCGCCACGCGCTCGACCATCGCGGTGGGCGTAAGCGCACGGGCGGCATCATGGATGAGCACCACAGCATCCTCGTCCGGAATTGCCTGCAGCCCGGCCCAAATTGAATCGGCGCGCTCGCCACGGCCATGCACGAGGCGCACCGGGATATCTGCGCCCACGCGCTTGACGATGCCCCCAGCTTCCCCCTCCATGGCCGGGCTCACCACCGCGATGACCTCGTCCACGAGTCCGGAGTTGGCCATGGTGCGTATGGATCGCTCCAGGAGGGTGCGGCCGCGAAGTTCGACGTAGGCCTTGGGCACCTCCGCGCCGAGGCGGGTGCCTTGCCCGGCCGCGGCGATTAAGGCGATAACGCGGGGTTTAGTCTTCGTCGTCGAAGGAGAGGTCATCGAGATCGATGTCGTTGTCGATATCGGTGGTAATGGACTGGTCATCGACTAGACCTGCGGCGCGGTGGCGCTCGATGGTGGCGTCGATTTCTTCCATCATGGTATCGGCTTTTTTATCATCGACAGGCTGCGCCAGCGCCAGCTCGCCCACCAAGATGGTGCGGGCCTTGCCCAGCATGCGCTTCTCACCGGCTGACAGGCCGCGGTCCTGGTCGCGGCGCCAGAGATCGCGCACCACTTCTGCGACCTTGTTGATATCGCCGGAGGCCAGGCGCTCCTGGTTGGCCTTGTAGCGGCGGGACCAGTTGCCGGCTTCTTCCACGTCCTCATCGCGCAGCACGGAGAAGACCTTTTCCAGGCCCTCCTTGCCCACGACATCGCGCACGCCGACGTTATCCGCATTCTTCTTGGGCACGCGGACGACGAGATCGGATTGGTTAATGTGCAGCACGAGGTATTCCAGCTCTTCGCCGCCCATTTCGCGGGTTTCGATATCCTCGATGACCGCCGCGCCGTGGTGCGGGTAGACGACGACCTCGCCGACCTTATATTCCATTGCCACTCCTTATAATCCCGTGAATATGCCGATAACTAAGGCCGCCATTTTATCACGCGCGCCATGCCTACCACCGGATGCCCCCGATTACCCCCACGGACTACCCGCTAGCTTAGCGAGAAACTGTGTACTTTATATCAAAAGGGACTAGGCTAAAGATTTGATAAGCCCTGAGATCGCAATTGATGGAGGATGCTCAACGTGCAGTCCCTGAAGTCCGCCGCCCGTCGCGGTGCCATTATTTCCGTTACCGCCGTCTCCGCTTTGGCGCTGGCTTCGTGCTCGGCAGGCCACGTCGCCCAGACGGCAGAGAAGGTAGCTGCGGTTGATGGTGCTTCTGCCAGCACCGATGACGATAAGATTGCCGTCCGCGATGTCACCATCCTGGCCGAGCCAGACGGTGGCGCCGCGTTGAAGTTCAACGCTGTCAACCAGGGCTATGAAACCGATGTCATCACCTTGAAGTCCGTGAAGGTGGACGGCCAGACCGTCGAGATGAAGCAGCCCCAGCCGCTCAAGCGCGATCACTCCATCGTGGCGGACTCCCAGAAGAACCTGGACGCAACCCCAGACCACGATTCCGAGACCGTGCAGTACGTGGCCACCCACCTGGATAACGATGACTTTGGCTACGCCGGCCACCGCCCGGTGACCTTCGAGTTCTCCAACGGCACCATCGAGATCGACGCCACCGTCGCTGCCTCCCAGATGGAGTCCGGTAAGTACGACCGCGATGTGGAATCCCCAGAGGGCTACACCACCGACGCGAATACCGGTGACTCGCACCACTAAAAGCCCCCACCGCACGCGCGCCCTGCTCTCCCCGTGGAGCACGGGCGCGTTCGTTGTTTTTCCCGCCACGTTCTAGGCTCTACACCATGGCCAAAAAATCTCGCCCCGTCCACACCTGCTCTGAATGCGGTTATGTCTCCCCCAAGTGGCTCGGGCGCTGTCCCGATTGCGGTTCGTGGGGGACGATGGAGGAAAAGGCACCGGTGGTGGCGGGGGCATCGGCAAGCGGCGGGCAGGCAAGCGTGGCACCCACGAGCCCGGTACAGCCCATTACGCAGGTGGGCGCGCAGGCGACGAAGACGGTGCGCACGGGCATCGGCGAGCTCGACCGCGTGCTGGGCTCCGGTATCGTGCCAGGGTCCGTGGTTCTTATGGCCGGTGAACCCGGTGTAGGCAAATCCACGTTGCTTCTCGAGGTCGCCTCCCGATGGGCCCAGCTCGACCGCACCGTCCTCTACGCCACCGCCGAGGAATCCGCCGGCCAGGTCCGCGCCCGCGCCGAACGCACCGGGGCGCTGCAAGAATCGCTGTACCTCGCGGCGGAGTCCAACCTGGATGCCGTCTTTGGGCACGTCGATGCCATCAAGCCCGGGCTCATCATCGTGGACTCCGTGCAGACCATGCATGCAGTGGGGGTAGAAGGCGTGCCCGGCGGCGTCGCGCAATCGCGCGCCGTGACCGCGGCGCTGACCTCGCTTGCGAAATCCACCGGCATCCCCGTGCTGCTGGTGGGGCACGTGACCAAGGACGGAAACGTGGCGGGACCGCGGGTTTTGGAGCATCTTGTCGATGTCGTCCTAAACTTCGAGGGCGACCGCCAGTCCAGCCTGCGCATGCTGCGCGGGATGAAAAATCGCTTCGGCGCGACCGACGAGGTGGGCTGTTTCGAGCAAACCACCGGGGGTATTCGGGAGGTCGCGGACCCGTCGGGGCTCTTCCTTTCCCACCGGGGTACGACGCCGGATGGCTCCGCGGTGACCGTCGCCATGGACGGCGTGCGGCCCATCCTTGCCGAGGTCCAGGCGTTGACCGTTGACCCCGTAGCGAAGAACCCGCGGCGCGTGGTCACGGGGCTCGATGCCAACCGCGTGCCCATGGTGCTGGCCGTGTTGCAGGCGCGCGCCGGCCAGCGCACGAACGATAAGGATGCGTATGTGGCCACGGTGGGCGGGATGCGGATTACCGAAACCGCCACCGACCTCGCGGTGGCGCTGGCCACGTGGTCCTCGCTGCACGAGCAGCCGCTGCCGGCAAAGACCGTGGTCATCGGCGAGGTGGGCTTGGCCGGTGAGCTGCGGCCGGTGCCCAATGTTGAGCGGCGCCTGCAGGAGGCAGCGCGGCTGGGCTATAAGCGGGCGATCGTCCCGCGCGGGGAAATCAACCCCGTGGACGGCATGCAGGTGCGCCAAGTCGCGACGCTCGGCGAGGCCCTCGCCGCAGTCCAGCCGTAGTTCAACCGTAACTGGTGGCCGGTTCTTGCCGAGCTGTTGCCGAAGGCAGGGTCTTCCGGCGGCGCGGGCTCCCGCGCAGCCTGCTCCCGCGCGGCCGACTGCAAGGAGGCCGCGCGCTTAGCGGAGGGTGAAGTCCTGCGGCGGGGAGGAATTATCGCCGATGACCGTGTGGGCGAAGTAGGCGCCTGGCTCGGCGGTCGGGCGGTCGGTGCACTTGCCCGGTTCGGAGGCCTGGCGGGACCATTCGGCCTCGAATTTCAGGTTCTTGCCCGCGGGGAAGGTCTGCTCGCCGGTCTGCACGGAGGCGTAGCAATCGGTATCGGACCATACGCGCTGGTTATCGGCCATCTTGTAGACCTCGAAGCGCAGCGAGTTCTCGTCCAAGTCGATCTTGCAATCCGCGGCGGTGGGGTTGGTGACGGTCATGAAGAACTTCGGCAGTTCGCCGTCCGGCACGGAGTAGTTGAGCATGGAGGTGCGCACCTCCAAATCCTCAAGCGAGCAGGTGTCCTTCGCGGCGTGCACGGATTCCTCGGGCTCCTTGCTTTCCGATGCCCCATCCTTAGCTTCCGGCTCCGAGGCAGAATCGGATTCGGACTCGGACTCGGATTCGCTCGTCGAATCCGCGGACGTGGTGGAGGATTCGCTGGTAGTTTCTGCGGAGGTAGTTGCCGCCGAAGACTCTGAGGACGCGGCAACGGAATCGTCGCTTTCGCCGCCGAAGGCGGCCACCGCCGCCCAGATTAGCACCACGGCCAGGACGATCACGATGATAAGCGCGGCAACCCGGCGGCGCTTATAGATCTCTTCTGGAAGGGGCTTATTCTGGTTCACGCACTCAATTTTAAGTGGTAGACGCGCCAGGATCCGCTAAGCGCGCTCCGCGTGTCAACTCAACGCCGTAAGAGTACAATGGCTCCACGCGCGAGTCCTCGAGGAGGTAGCGGGCGCCGACGATGCCGAAGGAGCCATCGTCAAGCTGCTTGCGCACATTAGGGATGCTGGCCACGACCTGGGTGACGGTTTGGAGGGTGTGTTGGCGCTCGACATCGGCAAGCGTGGCATCAGGCCCCGCAGTCCACGCGGACGTCGCGACCTTCTCGATGATGGGTCGCTGCAGGCCGATGGGCAGCTCGCCGCCGCGGACAAAATCCACCGCGGCCGCCACCGCACCGCAGGACTGGTGGCCCAGGACCACCAACAGGTTGGGGTGCAGGTGGTCGAGCGCATAATCCAAGGAAGCCAACACGGAGGCATCCAGAATGTGGCCGGCGGTGCGGATGACAAAGGCATCGCCGAAACCGATATTGAAGATGTGCTCGATGGGCGCGCGGGAATCCGAGCAAGCCAGGACCACCACGCGGGGATCCTGGCCCTTGGTGAGCCCTTCGCGCTCATAAATCTTGTTGAGATCCATGATGGTGCCGTCGATGACGCGCTGGTTTCCGGCCTGGAGGGCCTCCCAGACGGCCTGCGGCTCGTGGGCAACGTTACTTAATGGCATGAAGTATATTTTAATGCCCTAGACTGTCCTGCGAGATGGATACGCACGCACTTCTTTCCTGGTTTGACGCCAATGAACGCGATTTGCCCTGGCGACGCCCCGGCACCTCCGCCTGGGGAGTGCTGATTTCCGAGGTCATGAGCCAGCAAACCCCCGTCGCGCGCGTCGCCCCCGTATGGGAGGAGTGGATGCGGCGCTGGCCCACCCCCGCGGACTTCGCCAAAGCCTCCCGCGCCGAGGTGTTGCGCGCGTGGGGCAAGCTCGGCTACCCGCGGCGCGCGCTGCGGCTCTGGGAGTGCGCGGGGGTAATGGACGAGGTTCCGTCAGATGTGGATGAGCTGCTGGCGCTGCCTGGAATTGGCGACTACACCGCCCGCGCCGTGGCGTGCTTTCACTTTGGCCAGAACGTGCCGGTGGTCGATACCAACGTGCGCCGTGTCTATGCCCGCGCCGAGGACGGCAATTTCCTCGCCCCGCCGCCCTCCAAACGCGAGCTCGCCGCTGTGGCCGCGCTGTTGCCCGAGCGCAACGGGCCCCGGTTTTCTGCCGCGCTCATGGAACTCGGCGCGCTGGTGTGTACTGCGAAAAATCCCGATTGCAAGCGTTGTCCCTTGCGCGCGACCTGCGCCTGGCAGCTCGCCGGGTGCCCCGAGCCTTCCGCCGCGGAACAATCCCGCGCCAAAAAGCGCGTGCAAAAATTTGCCGGGACCGATAGACAGGTACGCGGCAAGATCCTAGACGTGCTGCGCGCCGCCGATCACCCGGTGCCGCAGTCCGCAATCGACGTGGTCTGGCCCGATGCCGCGCAGCGTTCCCGCGCGTTGGCTTCGCTGCTTGACGATGGCCTCGCCGAGCAAAACCCCGCCGGCCTCTTCCACTTGCCGGACTAACCACCTGCCGGTTTAACCGCCCGCCGGGCCGGTCAGCGTTTAAGCGCAGCGACTCGCTACCGCCAGCGGCCGCGGAAGTTGAGCCCGCCGGGGAGGTTGACCCACATGCCACCGCGGGAATTAAAGGTCACCGGCCCAATCTTCGTGGACATGGAGGCACCGGATCCGGAAATGTTTATCCAGCTATTCTTGCCGGTCTTTTTGCGCGAACGATATTGAAGTCCCATAACGGGTCATTCTAGCAATACCCCCGTGCACGACGCTGCGCCACAGAACCATCGGGCCGCTGTACCGCCATACCGCCGGACAGAGGCATTCGCCCGCCCCGGCTGGTTAGCAAATTGACCATGGGTGGGCGCATACGAAAACCACCCAGGGTTCGCGGTGGAACCGTGGGTGGTTATGTGGCGCCGCGCGCGGCCGGTAGGCGCGGAGCCGGCACGCGCGGGCCGGGCTGGGGCGCGGCGGGACGAGCCAAGCCCGAGCCGGGTCGGGGCGAGCCGATTAGTTACATCGGCTGGCCAGCACCTGCTGGTGGCGGGTTCTTGCCATCATCGTCGGAGTTGCCGAGGCCCGGCTTTTCCGAAGGCACGTCCGGGGAAATGACATCTGGCTCGCCGTTGGTGTCAATGCCATCATTGCCGGAACCGGAACCGCCGTCCTTCGGGCCACCATCCTTCGGATCGTCGCCCTCGGGGCCGCCGTTGCCGTTGCCGTCGCCGTTGTCACCGTCGGAATCGGAATCCGAATCGGAACCGTCGGCGGCGTCTTCGGAGGGGTTATTGTCGCGCACGGAGGCATCGGCAAGCGAGGGCTCATCGATGTCATCCGGCAACGGCTTCGGGCGCGGGGTGAAGGTGAACGTAGCGCCGGAGTCGTCCTTGGACTCGCCGTCCCAGCCTTCGACGTCGACCGAGATGATCTCGCCGGCGCCAATCTCGCCGAAGAGGATCTTCTCCGAGAGCTGGTCCTCGATATCGCGCTGAATGGTGCGGCGCAACGGGCGGGCACCAAGAACCGGGTCGAAGCCGCGCTGGGCCAGGAGGTTCTGGGCCTTGTCGGTGAGCTCGATGCCCAT
Organism: Corynebacterium sp. KPL1824; assembly: GCF_000478095.1. Taxonomy (NCBI): domain Bacteria; kingdom Bacillati; phylum Actinomycetota; class Actinomycetes; order Mycobacteriales; family Corynebacteriaceae; genus Corynebacterium; species Corynebacterium sp. KPL1824. The sequence continues at coordinate 932,087 of NZ_KI515750.1, forward strand.
ATCGCGCTCCTCCAGCTGGGTGCCCACGCGGCCAATGAGCAGGTTAACCATCTGCACGATCTGCTCGCGGGTGAGCTGGTGGAAGACCACGACGTCATCGATACGGTTCAGGAACTCGGGGCGGAAGTGCTTCTTCAGCTCGTCGTTGACCTTCGCCTTCATGCGCTCGTACTGGGCGTCCGAATCGTTCTCGCTGGCGCCGGTAAAGCCCAAGCCCACCGGCTTCGAGATGTCCTGGGTACCCAGGTTCGAGGTGAAGATGAGGACGGTGTTCTTGAAGTCGACGACGCGACCCTGGCCATCGGTAAGCCGGCCGTCTTCCAGCACCTGCAGCAAGGTGTTGTAGATCTCCTTGTGGGCCTTTTCGATCTCATCGAAAAGCACCACGGAGAACGGCTTGCGGCGAACCTTTTCGGTCAGCTGGCCGCCCTCTTCGTAGCCAACGTATCCCGGAGGAGCACCGAAGAGGCGGGAGGCGGTAAAGCGGTCGTGGAACTCACCCATATCGATCTGGATGAGGTCATCATCCGAACCGAAGAGGAAGTTAGCCAGCGACTTCGACAGCTCGGTCTTACCCACACCGGACGGGCCGGCGAAGATGAAGGAACCGGAAGGACGGCGTGGATCCTTGAGGCCTGCACGGGTGCGGCGGATGGCGCGGGAGACGGACTTGACCGCCTCGTCCTGGCCAATGATGCGCTTGTGCAGCTCTTCTTCCATGTTGAGCAGGCGGGAAGATTCCTTCTCCGTCAGCTTCAGCACGGGGATGCCGGTCCAGTGCGCCAGGACCTCAGCAATTTGGTCCTCGCCCACCTCGGCGATTTCCTCCAGGTCGCCGGAGCGCCACTGCTTTTCCTTCTCGGAACGCTCCTCGCCCAGCTTACGCTCGTCATCGCGCAGGCCGGCGGCCTTTTCAAAGTCTTGGGCATCGATAGCCGCTTCCTTTTCCCGGCGGACTTCCGCGATGCGGTCATCGACCTCGCGCAGGCCCTTCGGGGCGGTCATGCGCTTGATGCGCATGCGGGCACCGGCCTCATCGAGGAGGTCGACGGCCTTATCCGGCAAGAAGCGGTCATTGATGTAGCGGTCCGCCAGCTGCGCGGCAGCGTGCAGCGCCTCATCGGTGTAGGACACGCGGTGGTGCGCCTCGTACTTATCGCGCAGGCCCTTCAGGATGAGGAAGGTATCATCCAGCGAAGGTTCATCGACCTGCACCGGCTGGAAACGACGCTCCAGCGCGGCATCCTTTTCGATGTGCTTGCGGTACTCATCCAGGGTGGTAGCACCGATGGTCTGCAGCTCGCCGCGAGCCAGCTTGGGTTTGAGCAGCGAAGCAGCGTCGATGGCACCCTCGGCAGCACCGGCACCGACGAGGGTGTGAATCTCGTCGATGAACAAGATGATGTCGCCGCGCTGGTTAATTTCTTTAAGAACCTTCTTCAGGCGTTCCTCAAAGTCACCGCGGTAGCGGGAACCGGCAACCAAGGAACCCAGGTCAAGCGAGTACAGCTGCTTGTCCTTGAGCGTTTCTGGGACCTTGCCGTTGACGATGTCCAGCGCCAGGCCTTCTACCACGGCGGTCTTACCAACGCCGGGCTCACCGATGAGCACCGGGTTGTTCTTCGTGCGGCGCGAGAGCACCTGCATGATGCGCTCAACCTCAGACTCGCGGCCAACGACGGGGTCTAGCTTGCCGTCCTTGGCTGCCTGGGTGAGGTTGCGGCCGAACTGGTCCAGCACGAGCGAGTTGGAGCGCTCGCCCGAGCCGCCGGAGCCACCGCGCCCACCAGCGCCGGCACCGGAACCTGCGCCCGCGCCGATGGGGCCTGGGGCCTGGTTCGAGTCGCCGCCGCCTTCTTGCTGGCCGCCCTCGTAGCCGGACAGCAGCTGGATAACCTGCTGACGCACGCGCGGCAGGTCCGCGCCGAGCTTCGTCAGCACCTGTGCGGCAACGCCGTCACCCTCACGGATAAGTCCGAGCAGGAGGAACTCCGTGCCGATATACTTGTGCCCCATCTGCAGGCCCTCGCGCAAGGACAGCTCGAGGACCTTCTTGGCGCGCGGGGTAAAAGGAATGTGGCCGGTGTGCGGCTGGCTGCCCTGGCCGATGATCTCTTCTACCTCACGGCGCACGTCCTCCAAGGAAATACCCATGGACTCTAGAGCCTTGGCGGCTACACCTTCTCCCTCGTGGATAAGGCCGAGCAGGATGTGCTCGGTTCCGATGTAGTTGTGGTTAAGCATGCGTGCTTCTTCTTGCGCCAAAACGATGACGCGACGAGCACGGTCTGTAAACCTCTCGAACATGACTCCCCTAAACTTTCGCTTCTAATGTGGTACCCACTGTAACGCCGCACGCCCCAAAGGATTTCCTCTTTTTGGCCCCCATTGGCCTATAAACGCCCCAAACCGCCCATACTCGCAGCTCACATGGGTGTACGCCGGTAGCGAACAGGGCCTTTTTGCCCTAGAATCTTCTTCATTCTCCCTGTCGCCTCGTAGATACAAAGGAATAAAACAGCCGTGCCGCACCTTCCCGAATTCTTTGCCTCCCAGCACAACCTGCACGAAAAGGCAGTGCTGGATGAGGGCCCTAATTCCACCCTTTTTGCCGTGGAGGATGGCTCCACGCAGGAGGAATTTACGGTGGAGATCTTCGCGGCGAAGGCAAAGGGCATCGTCAAGGCCTCTACCGCCCTGCACGGCCTGCACCACCCCGCGCTCGCCGCCCTGGTGGGCTCCGGCACGACGGCGGATGGCCAGGAATTCTTAGTCCGCAAGGCCTGCTCGGGTACCGCTTTACCCGCGCTTGCCGATGCCCCCGCCAAACCCCACGCCCAAGAAATCCTCACCCCCGTGGCAGGCGCTGTGGATTTCCTGATTAGCCGCAACCGCGCGGATTTCGCCGTCCACGGGCTCAAGGCCGATCGCGTGTTTGTGGATGAGGATAATAAGGTCGCCGTCCTCGCCGCCGCGGGTCCAGGTGGTGCAAGCACGGCGGAGGAATCCGCCGAGAACGATGGGGAGAAATCGGCGGAGGAAACCGCCGAGAAAGCTGCGAAGAGCGTGACCGGCGCCGATGCCGTCCGCGCCTTCCAAAAACTCGTCGCCGCCACGTGCCCTTCCTTCACGCCGGAGGAGGATTATTCGAGCGCCAAAGAGGTCGTGGCGGCGCTGCGCCCCGAGCGCGATCTCGATACCTCACAATTCCCGCCGGTACAGGCCGAAGAAACCGAGTCCCAGCCGCAGCAACACTTCCCGCCGCAACCGCAGCAGCAGTTCCCGCCGCAGAACCAGGCGGGACCGCAGTATCAGCCGCAGTATCAACAGCAATACCAACAGCAGCCGATGCCACCGATGAATGCGGCCCCGCCAAAGAAGAAGGGCAAGGGCGGGCTCATCGCGCTCATTTCCGTTCTGGCCGTCATCGCGGTGGCCGCCGCGGGAGCGTTGTGGTTCTTCCTGTCCTACCCCAGCTGGGATGCCAAGGAAAAGAACCTAGCGGATGCTTATCCGAGCCTGATTGGCTCGCGCAGCGGCCAAGACGGCGCGCTCGGCGCGGAGTGTTCCTCCCGCACCCCAGAGGACGGGCAAGAAGCGAAGATCACCTGCTCGGGGGATGGTTTCAGCTACACTGCCGCCTACTACCCCAGCGTGGAAGAACGCGATGCGGTCCTCCCGGATGCCGATCCGGTAGAGCTATCTAATGATAAGTGCACCATCCAAAGCTACGAGGCCTCAACAGATCCGCAGACCTACGTTATGGCTGTGGAAGGCACCCAGTCCATCTTCATGGTGTGGGGCGACGATGCCGAATCCGCGCGGCTAAAGCTGCCGCTGTGCGCGCAGTAGGCGCCGGAGGAGAGCTGGCGAGGCTGACCGGTCCGCGCTCTCCCGGCAGGGGTTACTCCGCGCGGCGCTAGTCCGCGCGGCGCTAGTCGGCGGCGGGCACGCGCTTGAGCAGCGGCGCTAGCACGAGCACGAAAAGCGAGAGCACGCCGGCGAAAAGGAAGGCCCAGTGTGCGCCTTGGGCGGTGGCGGCGGCCTCACTCATGCCCTCGGCCTGGCCGGACTTGGTGCCGCTGGTCAAAAAGGCCACGAGGAAGGCGGTACCGGCCGCGCCGGCCAGCTGCTGCAGCGTATTTAGAATGGCGGAGCCGTGGGAGTAGAGGTCATCGGGAAGCGAGGACAGCGAGACCGTCATCAGCGGGGTCATCATGAGCGCGATGCCCACGGCGAACAGCACATGCATGCAAATGACCATCCACACCTCGCTGTTTTCTGTCAGTAGGGTCATCAGCCAAATGCCGGTAGAAAACATGATGGCGCCGGGAATCAACAGGGGCCGGGGTCCAAGGGCGTCATAAATCCGCCCCACAATCGGGGAAATACCGCCCTGCAGGAGGCCGCCGGGCATCACCACGAGGCCGGTGACCAGCGAGGATACCGCCAGCGAGGTCTGCAGATAAATGGGCAAGATATTCACCGTACCCAGCAGCAGGGCGAACATGAGCAGTATGGCGATGACCGCGAGGGTGAAATTGCGGACCTTGAACGGGCGCAGATCCAAAAGCGCGCGATTTACCTTGGCCAGCCGGAGTTGGCGCACGGTAAAGGTGATGAGGGCGAGGATGCCGAGGAGGAGCAGGAGGGCATCGGCAAGCGAGCCGCCCTCCGCCATCTTTTCGATGGACGATAGGCCATATATAAGCCCGCCGAAGGCGAGGGCGGATAGGAATACCGACGGGATATCGAGCGGAGTATCCCTGCGCTCGCCCACGTTGACCAGGCGGAAGTAGCCGGCGATGCTGATGGCGGCGATGAGCGGGACCATGGTCCAGAAGATGACGTGCCAAGTCGCCATGCTCAAGATGAACCCGCCGACGGTGGGGCCCAAGGCCGGCGCCACGGAGATGACCACGGTGATAATGCCCATGACGGTGCCGCGGCGTTGCGGTGGAACCAGCGTCATGGCCACGGTCATAAGGGTGGGAATCATCAGCGCGGTACCGGCGGCCTGCAGCACGCGGCCGACAAGGAGCAGCCCAAAGGCCGGGGCGAGGGCCGCCAACACCGTGCCCGTGAGGAAAACGCCGGTAGAGGCGCCAAAAATCTGCCGGGTGGTGAATTTATCCATCAGGAACCCGGTGGTGGGAATGACCACACCCATGGTGAGCAAGAAGCCGGTCAGCAGCCACTGCGCGGAAGTCGCCGGGATGGAGAAATCCGCCATGATGGTGGGCAGCGCCACCGAAAGCGCGGTTTCGTTCAAAATCATCACCATCGCGGAGAGCACCAAGATGGTGAGGTTGGCTATGACCTCTGCGGAGATTTTCGGGGCGGGATTCTGAGACACCAAATCAGGATACTGAGTTGGCTTAACCTGCAAAACTTGGGGCGTATGATTTAGATGTCTTTTCCTGCACCCTCGATTCACGTTAGGCAATCCCACAGTGCATTTCCTCAATGATTCCCGCCCACCCTACGAGCTGACCTACTCGGATGTATTTATGGTGCCGAATCACTCGGATGTTGGCTCGCGGCAGGCGGTCGACCTCACCGCAGCCGATGGCACGGGCAATACCATCCCGCTCATCGTGGCGAATATGACCGCGGTGGCTGGCCGTCGCATGGCAGAGACCATCGCCCGGCGCGGCGGCATGGCCATCCTGCCCCAAGACCTCAGCCTGGAGGCCGCGGCGGAAACGATCGCCTCGGTGAAGGCCGCCGACCTGGTCTATGACACCCCTATCACCATCAAGCCGCACCACACGGTGGGCTATGCCAGCAACCTGTTGCACAAGCGCGCCCACGGCGCGGCCATCGTGGTCGACGGTGCGCTGCCCGTGGGCATCATTACGCCAAAGGATCTGCGCGGGCAGGATAATTTCACCGCCGTGGGCGAGCTCATGACCACGGATTTGGTGACCCTGCCGGTGGGCATCGACCCGCAGGAGGCCTTTACCCGCCTGCGCACAACCTCGCGCAAGCTCGCCCCAGTGGTCAATCCGGATGGCACGCTGGCGGGCATTTTGACGCGCAAGGGTGCGCTGCGGGCGACGATGTATCAGCCGGGCATCGACAAGCAGGGGCGCCTGCACATCGGTGCCGCGGTGGGCATTAATGGCGACGTTGAGAGCAGGGCGCGGGCGCTTGCCGATGCCGGCGCTGACGTCCTCGTCATCGATACCGCCCACGGGCATCAAGACAGCATGCTGGCGGCGCTGCGCAAGGTCAAGGCCCTGGATCTGGGCCTGCCGATTGTTGCTGGCAACGTGGTCACGGCCGCCGGCGTGCGCGAGCTGGCCGCGGCGGGCGCGGATATTATTAAGGTCGGAGTGGGCCCCGGCGCGATGTGCACCACCCGCATGCAAACCGGCGTGGGACGGCCGCAATTTTCCGCCGTGCTGGAGTGCGCCGCCGCGGCCCGCGAAGTCGGCGCGCACGTGTGGGCCGATGGCGGCGTGCGCGATCCCCGGGACGTGGCCCTGGCGCTGGCTGCGGGCGCGTCCAATGTGATGATTGGCTCCTGGTTCGCCGGCACCTTTGAATCACCCGGTGACCTGCACAAAGACGCCGATGGCTCGTTCTACAAGGAATCGTTCGGCATGGCCTCGCGCCGGGCGGTGCGCGGGCGCAATTCCGCCACCGAAGCCTTCGAGCGCGCCCGCCGGGAGATGTTTGAGGAAGGCATTTCCACCTCCCGCATCTACCTCGATCCGGAGCACGGCGGCGTGGAGTACTTGGTGGACCGCATCATCTCCGGCGTGCGCTCATCCTGTACTTATGCCGGGGCCGATTCGCTGGCTAGCTTCCACGAGCGCGCCACCGTGGGCGTGCAATCAGCCGCCGGCTTTGCCGAGGGCCAGCCGCGGGCCACCAACCGCTAGGGTGATTCAGGCGCGTGCTACTTTTGCAAGTATGTTGACTCGCTATGACCAGGCGGCCTCGCGCGCGGCCGCGCAGGTTATGGGGCAGTATTCCACCAGTTTTTCCCTGGCCACGCGCCTGTTGCGCGGGCGGGTGCGCGAAGACATCCGCCACCTTTATGCCGTGGTGCGCATCGCCGACGAGCTTGTCGATGGCACCGCTGACCAAGCCAGCATCGATGCCGCCGCCGCGCTCGACGCCTACGAGGCCGCTATCCTGGCAGCGCCCGAGAAACGGCTGCACACCGATCCCGTCGTGCACTCCTATGCCATTACCGCCAGGCGCTGCGGATTCCAGCGCGAGCACCTCGTGGCCTTTTTCGATTCCATGCGCGCAGACCTTAACCAGCGGGAGTATTCCGCTTCCGAGCTCGCCAAGTATATCTACGGCTCCGCCGAGGTCATCGGCCTATTGTGCGTGCAAGTCTTCCTAGCGGAAGAGACCGTCTCTGCCGCCGACCGCGCCGCGATGGACCGCGGTGCGCGCCACTTGGGCTCCGCGTTTCAAAAGATTAACTTCCTGCGGGACCTGGGCGAGGACTCCTCGGTCCTCGGCCGGGCCTATTTCCCGCAGGCTGCTGGTGGCGTGCTTTCCGAGGCCGCCAAATCCGCCCTCATCGCCGAAATCCGCCGCGAGCTCGCCGCCGCCGAAGAAGCCATTAACCTCTTGCCGCTTTCCGCCCGCGTTGGCGTGCGCGCGGCCGCCGATATCTTTGCCGAGCTCACCAACCGGCTCGCTGCTACCCCCGCCGCGGAGTTAAACACCACCCGCATATCCGTGCCGAATCGCACCAAGGCCTGGCTGGCCGCCCGCGCCGCGCGTGCGGTGCGCGCGGTGCGGTAGTGCACCGCGCGGAGATGGGCTCACGCGTAGATGAAGGACCCCCGCCAAATACCGCAGACTAAGGAGAATATGATGCGCGCCGTTGTCATCGGGGCCGGCATCGCCGGCCTGGCTACCGCTGCCCTACTGGGCAAAGAGGGCTACGAGGTCACCGTCGTAGATTCCCTAGAAGAAGTAGGCGGGCGCGCGGGCAGCTATACGGAGGCCGGGTTCCGCTGGGATACCGGACCGTCCTGGTACCTCATGCCGGATGCCTTCGACCACTTCTTTTCCCTCTGCGGCACCTCAACGGAGGCGGAGCTCGACTTGGTGGGCCTCTCGCCCGATTACCGCGTCTTTACCGGTACTACCCCCGTGGACATGCACTCTGGCGTGCAGGAAGTTGCCGCGCTTTTCGAGTCCCTCGAGCCCGGCGCGGGCCCACGCATACGCACCTATTTGGACGAGGCCGATGAGGTCTACCGCATGGCGCTAGACCATTTCTTGTACACCACCTTTTCCGCCCCGCTCAACCTGGTGCACCGGGATATCCGCAGCCGCCTGCGGTGGATTGCCGCGCTGCTGAGCACGAGCCTGCAGGATCACGTAAATGATCGCTTTTCCGATACCCGCCTGCGCCAGATTTTAAGCTACCCCGCGGTCTTTTTATCCTCCGAGCCCGCCGCGGCCCCCGCGCTGTATTCGCTAATGAGTCATACCGACTTGGTGGAGGGCGTGCGCTATCCCCAGGGCGGTTTCGCGGCCGTCGTCGAAGCCATTCATCGGCAGGCGCAGAAGTTCGGCGCTACCTTCCGCTTGGGCGAGGAGGTCACCGCCATTACTACCACCGCAGGGGCTTCCCGCCGCGCTAAGCGTTGGCCTTTTGCCGGCGCAACTTCTCCCCGGGTTACGGGCGTGCGCACCAATAAGGGCACCATCGCCGCCGATATCGTGGTCTCTGCCGCGGACTTGCACCATACCGAAACCCAGCTGCTCCCGCCGAAGCTGCGCACCTACCCGGAACGCTATTGGGCTCGGCGCAACCCGGGACTCGGCACGGTGCTCGTATTGGCCGGTGTAAAGGGCGCGCTGCCGCAGCTGGCGCACCACACGCTGCTTTTTAGCGAGGACTGGGATCCCGATTTCCGCGCGGTTTATTCCGGTCCGGAGCCCACCCGCCCACTGGGCGCTTCGCAGTCCATCTACATCTCAAAGACCTCGGCCACCGATCCGGATGTAGCCCCCGCGGGCCACGAGAACCTCTTCCTGCTCATCCCCGTCCCGGCATCCCAGACGCACGGCCACGGCGATACCTACCACGCCGAGGCTTCCCCGCGTGTTGCCGCGATTGCCGATGCCGCCCTCAACCAGCTCGCCCACACCGCCAACATTCCTGACCTGCGCGAGCGAATCACCATCACGCGCAGTCTCGGACCGGCCGACTTTGCCGAGCGCTACCATGCCTGGTCCGCCGGCTCTATCGGGCCGGCGCACACCCTTTTCCAATCCGCCTTCCTGCGGGGGCGCAATGCCTCGCGCAAGGTGGCTGGCCTCTACTACGCTGGTGCGACCACCGTGCCAGGCGTCGGCGTGCCGATGTGCCTGATTTCTGCAGAAAACATCATCAAGCGCCTGCGTGATGACCGCTCCGCTGGCCCGCTTCCCACAGATGATGATGCCTGAGGCCGCTCGCCGGCTCGTTCTCCACTTACCGCTCACTTCTCGCAGCGCAACCTCCTTTGTGCAGACTCCGGTGTGCAACCTTCGATGCACAACCTCCTTTGTGCACCCTCCTATGCAATAGGTCCTCGGTGCTAACTGAGCAAACTTGGCCCTGAAATGTAGCATTTTTCGCTCAGATATCACCGAGGAGGTTGCACTTTTGTGAAGTCGATAGAAGTACGTAGATGTAGGCGGAAGTAGGGAGAAGTAGGCACACAAAAAGGCTGCAGCCAAAGGGAGGCTGCAGCCGGTGTCGGGGCGCTAACGTGTGCCCGCGTGGGCGGGCACCGAGTGGGCGCCGGGTATGGCTACTTCTGTTCTGGCTTTACCAGCGGGAAAAGCACGGTCTCGCGGATGCCCAGGCCGGTCAGGGCCATGAGCAGGCGGTCCATACCCATGCCGGTGCCGGCCGTAGGTGGCATGCCCTGCTCCATCGCGGCGAGGAAGTCCTCGTCCAAAACCATGGCTTCCTCGTCGCCGCCGGCGGCAAGGCGGGCCTGATCCTCGAAGCGCTCGCGCTGGACGACGGGATCGACAAGCTCCGAGTAGCCGGTGGCCAGCTCGAAGCCGCGCACGTAGAGGTCCCACTTTTCGGTCACGCCGGGCTCGGAGCGGTGCTGGCGGGTCAGCGGGGAGGTCTCGACTGGGAAGTTCTTCACAAAGATGGGGCCTTCCAGTTGGTCCTCGCACAGGACCTCCCAGATTTCCTCCACCAGCTTGCCGTGGCCCCAGCCCTCGCCCTGCGGCACGTCGAGGCCGATGACCTTGGCAATGCCCTTCAGGGTCTCCACGTCGGTATCGATGGTGACCTCCGGCTGGCCGGGGAACTTGCGCTGCAAGGCCTCGTTCAGGGAAGGATACATCTCGATTTCGGGCCATTGCTCGCCGCCGAAGTCGAAATCGGTGCCGTCGGCAAGCGTGACGGTGGTGGAACCAAAGACCTCGCGGGCAACGGACTGGATGGACTCGCGAGTCATGCGGGCGCAATCGTTGTAATCGCCCCAGGCGGCGTAGGTCTCCAGCATGGCGAACTCCGGCGAGTGGGAGCGGTCCACGCCCTCATTGCGGAAGTTGCGGTTGATTTCAAAGACGCGGTCGATGCCACCAACGACGGCGCGCTTCAAGTACAGCTCCGGGGCAATGCGCAGGTAGAGGTCAATATCGAGAGCATTGGAGTGGGTGATAAACGGGCGAGCGGCCGCACCACCGTGCAGGGTCTGCAGCATCGGGGTTTCGATCTCTACAAAGTCCTGGCTTTCCAGGTAATTGCGCAGCGCGCGCATGACCTTCACGCGCACCATGGCGTTCTTGCGGGCCTCTTCGCGGATAATGAGGTCGTTATAGCGCTGGCGCACGCGGGTATCTTCAGCCATATCCGCGAAGGACACCGGCAGCGGGCGCAGGGACTTGGCCGCCATGGTCCATTCCTCAGCCATGATGGACAGCTCGCCGCGGCGGGAAGCAACCACGTGGCCGCTAACGGAGATGAAGTCGCCCAAGTCCACGTCGGACTTCCAGGCATCGAGGCGCTCCTTGCCCACCTTGGCCTGCGAAAGCATAGCCTGCATCTGGGTGCCATCGCCGTCCTGCAAGGTGGCAAAGCACAGCTTACCGGTATTGCGCATGAAGATAAGGCGGCCAGCGATGGCGTGGGTGACCTCGGTTTCCTCACCAGCGGCCAGGTAGGTCACGCCCTCTTCATTGCCCGGCTCTTCGCCCTCGGCCACTACGCGGAAATCATGGCGCAGATCCTTTAGCGCGATGGTGCGCTCGACGGATACCGGGTAGGCCTCCACGCCGGATTCGAGCAGGCGGTCGCGCTTTTCGCGGCGGATGCGCAGCTGCTCAGGGACATCGTTTACTTCAGTATTCTTCTGCTCGCTCACGTTAGCCAAGGGTAGTCGATCCCGCCCGCTACCCGCGATTTGGCCCAGCCATGTCTGCCAAAGCAACGAAAGAGCGCACAGACAGCAAGTACACACCATGATGAAGTGTCCCAGGTTTTGTTCCGTTTGAGTAGATGGGAAAATCTGGAACATGCTAAGAAAAATTTTGATCAGGATTTAAAGGACCGTGTGGTTCGTCTTGTAGAGGACCGCATCGTGGCGGAAAACATGTCAATGCGCCCCGCATGCCAGGCAGTAGCTCCAAAGTTGGGGGTTTCATGGCACACAGCTCGTCAATGGACTTAAGCCTGCTCGCCGTGCAGGAAGAACCCCAGAACCTGTTCCTGAAGACGTGGCTGCCGAAAATGCCAGGCTACGCCGCGAAAATCACCAGCTTCGAGATACCAACGAGTTGCTGAAGGCCGCGTCAGCTTTTTCGCCTCACGACCAGGCCCCAAGCCTCGATTATGATCCGGTTCATCGATAAATACCGGAATTGTTTCTCTGTCGAGTTCATCTGCAAGACGTTGAAAAATAACCGGGCTGGCGGGTTTATCACCTCGCGTGGTTATCGCCAGTCCAAAGCCCGAGGGCTTAAGTGCTCGTCGCCTTCGTGACGGTTGTGCTAATTGAACGCATTAGTGCTATTCATCGGGATAATGACGGTGTCTTAGGCGTGCGGACAATGTGGCATGCACTTCACCGTGATGGAATCTGTTGTGACCGGCTATTTGGTAGCAGTGTCGTGACCATCCGGTAGCGCTTGAGTGTGAAACCGGTAGCAGTTCACAATGCTCGGGACACTTCATTCCGGGAGATACACCGCTCGGGTGCGGCACGTACCGGAAGGACTCCGGTTACGACGGATTACCGTGCGGTGATAGCGCTGTCAGATGCGAGGTTTTGGTACCGGTGTACTGGGGACTCGGTACTGCTGTGTTCTGGGTAGTTGGTACTGCGGCGGGCCGACGGAGTCGGCTCGGCTGTTTCCTTTATTCGTCCGGTTCTATTGGGGAGGTGGCTTTGCGCATGTCAAAGTCTCCTATGCGGATTCGGTGGCCGCTATTGAGAGAGTGTCTAATGGTTTGTGTGTAGGTTCCCAACCTGCATAAGGAGATAAGCCAGAATGACTAGTGTGGCACGACGAGATCTAAGTTGATAAGGCCAAGATTGATGCGATTGAAAAGAAGCTTCTTGCTAACCCTGAAATCGCGAAACTGATTGATGACCTAGGCACGTCTACAACGGATGCCAACGACCTGGTTCGGGGCATGTTGCAAGTCTCGATCACTAGAGGTTTAAATGCTGAGATGGATGCCCACCTTGGCTATGAGCCCGGCGATAGGGAAGGCAAAGCTGCTGCTGGAACAGACAGTTACCGCAACGGCACCTACCCGAAAACCGTGGATTCTAACTACAGGCCAGTGACCGTTGGTGTGCCGAGAGATCGGGCTGGAACATTCTTGCTAACTATGGTCCCTAAGGAGTTGTCAAAAGATAAGTGTGCGGTTCGAGTCGACCTTATGGCCTAGATCGTTTTCCATTACTACGTGTTCTTTTAAAGAGATTTATCTTCTTCCTTCTGGGGTCCGAAAAGTTCAGGAGCGTGAACGGAAATGGGTATGGGGAAGCGTCGACCGGTAGATGGATCAGTCATCTCTAGGCACTCAACATGGAAGGTTTCGCGTACGAGTTCAGCGGTCATAACTTCCTCGGTGGGCCCTTCGGCCACAATGCGCCCCTCACGCATAGCTACGATTCGATCGGCGTAACGCGCGGCATGAACCATATCGTGGACCACCATGACCACCGTAGTCTCGGCACGGTTAAGCTCTCGGATGAGGTCCAAGATGGACAATTGGTGCGCGGGGTCGAGGTAAGTAGTTGGCTCATCAAGCAAGGTAATTGGTGTTTCTTGCGCCAACGTCATAGCGAGGAAAACGCGCTGGCGCTGGCCGCCCGAAAGGTCTGCGGCGGGGGTATCAAGCAGCTCGCTCACCCCAGCACGTCTGGCTGCACGCTCAACCGCTTCATGATCTCCGGCCCGCATCGTTGCTAGCGCCCCCGTATAGGGATAGCGGCCGTAGCCGATGACATCGCGCACTACTACACCTTCCGGGGCCACGGGGTGTTGTGGCAGGAAAGAAACTTCCCGGGCAAAAGCGCGCGAGGAATACTCGCTGATATCTTTTCCTAAGAGGTAGGCTGCACCTGAGCTGGGTGTAAGTTGGCGGCCCAAGGTCTTGAGAAGCGTCGACTTACCGCAGCCATTTGGCCCGATAAGGGCAGTTACTTGACCGCTGGCTAAGTGGAGATTTACATTCTTGACCACATCTGGACCACCGTAGCCCACGGTTAATGCGCTACACGTCAGTGTCATGTCTAGCCTCCGTTTCGCACTCGGGTCAGCCGAGTCAATAAGAAAATGAAGTAAGGTGCGCCAATCAACGCGATGAGCGCACCGACGGGAATTTCCGTGGGCGCAAAGGCCCACCGGCCTACCGAATCGCATGCGGTGACAAGGACCGCGCCGCCGAGCGCCGCCACGGGTATTTGCCGGCGCAGATTCGTACCGACCACCAAACGGGCAGCATGCGGGACGATAAGCCCGGCGAACCCCAAGACCCCGGCCGCGGCGACCCCTGCGGCGCCGAGGATGACCGCCAAGGCGATGGCTACGAGGCGCCACGTCCTAGTCCTAACACCGATACCGGCCATGGTGGAATCATCCAGCGCCAGCATATCCAGGTGTTTTGCCACCACCATCGCAACGGTTAGGGCGAAAAGGATAAAAGGGGCGACAATAGTGGCATCGCCAAGCGAGCGGGCGTAAAGCGAACCTTTCAGCCATGTCATGGCCGCGCCCGCTTCTGGGGCGGCGCGCACCAGCAGCAGTTCGGTGATTGCACCCAGCCCAAAAGATACCGCTACCCCGGTAAGCGGCAAGCGTACCGGGTCACTCGCCCCACGTCCAGCGAGGAGGAGAACCAGCGCGGTTCCCGCCAACGCACCGATAAAGACAATAAAAGTCAACAGGTGGGCCGGCAGGGCGCCTGCTCCCATGAGTACCGCAACGGCCGCGAGTCCACCGCCGGAGGTAATACCCACCGTATCTGGTGCGGCCAAGGGGTTGCGCAGCGCGGATTGCAATAGGCAGCCGGAAACGGCCATGGCAACGCCTGCGCATATACCCACCAAGATCCGCGGGGCGCGGTACTTCCAGATGAGCGGCTCTCCGGTAAAGAAAGCGGTGACAACCTCAGCCGGCGGCTTCATCACTGCACCGACGCCCATGCCGATAACTGCGCTACACACCAACGCCAGGGTGAGTCCTACTAGCACCACAATAAATCTCTTATGCCGCATGCTTGCTCCTCCCCAGCGTATGGACGGACCACAGCACCAGTGGCATGCCAGCCAAAGAAGTCACGATGCCCACTGGGGTCTCGGCCGGCGCCCAGATTGCTTGGCCAATCGAATCGGCAACTAGGAGCACCGCCGCTCCAACAATTCCAGCCACGCACAACCCCATGCGGTGATGCGGACCACACACGCGCCACGCAACTGCTGCGGCCATTAACCCCAAGAAACCAATCGGCCCGGTTGCGGCCACCGCCGGAGCAATGAGCACTACCGCCGCCACAATGGCAGCCAACCGAATTCGCTCCGGCTTCGCTCCTACAGCACCGGCCACGGCATCGCCAGCTACGAGTAAGTCCAATCTTTTCGCACTGACTAAGGTCAAGGGCACCACGACCAGCACGGAAACCAGCGCGGGGACAATTTCGCCCAGACGCACCCCTGCAAGCCGCCCAGAAAGCCATGACATCACCGTAGCCAGTTGAGCCTCATCGATTACTAGGAAAATGGAGGTCAAAGCGCTACACAGCGTGGAAACGGCAACGCCAACAAGTACCATGCGCTGGATCGCACCGCTCTTACCGACGCCCACAGTCACCCCCACAGCAATCCCTGCGCCCAACAGTGCGCCGGGCAGCTGGTCGACGCTCGAGGTTTCGCTTCCTACAAACATTGCGGTCGCGACTGCACCGAGTGCCGCGCCGGAGTTCACGCCAGTAATGGACGGATCGGCAAGCGGGTTCGCGGTAGCCGTTCGCAGCAATAGCCCACCCACACCTAAAGCGATACCCACCACCGTGGTAGCAAGGAGGCGGTCAAAAGCCACGCTATGTAACTCTTCTTCCAGCCACGGGGCATCAACTGGCACCCGAACATGGCGAAGCCGCCACCACCACACGAACGCGGCGACAGCGGTGGCAAGGACCAAGCAGGAACCGGTTTTAGTTCGTAGTGCCACTACTTTTCAGCTGTAATAATGTCATCGAGCATGTGCTCAGCAGAAAGCGGCCCGCGGGCGCGTGACCAGATATCTTGGTCTACTTCTACGATGTCACCGCTTCCTTTGACGTAGGGCGTCTTCTTAAACGCATCGACGTCCTTGTACATAAAGACCCGGTCAGCCTTCATACCGGGGAGCTTATCTCCAGTCAGCTCCGCTACATCGGTCTTGGATTCGATGGATGACTTCTCACCTTCAAAGGCGTAGTCATAGCCCACCTCACTCAGCAGGGACTGGGGGAAGGAAGGATTGACCCAGGTATAGAGCAGCTCGCTGGACCAACCGGCCACAACAGCACGGCTGCCTGGCTTTACCGTGTCCTTCGTCTGAGCGATCTTGTCCTCGATGCGCTGACGGACCTCTTTGGCTTTTTCCTCTTTACCGAGCTTGGCCGCGATCTCATCCATCGAGTCCAGCACGTCCGAGTAAGTCTCATCTGAGTAGGATTCGGTATCCGCAATCTCTTCTAGCTGCGGCATGATATTGGCCTGACGGGTAGGGCTAGCCAGGATCAGATCTGGCTCCAAGGATTGGATAACCTCTAGGTTCGGTTGCTTGGCTTGGCCCACTGAAGTGGCCTGCTCCAACTGCCCCTTCAAGGTGGTCGGCGCCTCCGACTTACCGATTTCCACGATTCCCACTGGGGTCACATCGAGAGCCTTGAGGATTTCCTCGTAGCGCCAATCGAGCGCCACAACTCGCTCGATCTTCTTATCTCCGTTCTCTTCCGTAGAAGAAGAATCAGAAGAACACGCCACAAGGCCTGCCCCTAGAGCTAAGGCGGATACGAGCGCGAGAACTACACGCCCTTTTGTAAACGATTTTAGCATAGCCTTACTTTATATTAATAAGAGTTTACTGTCTAGTGTCAGATGCGAGTGGGGTTGCCCGCAAATCGTGGGCACGTAGTCAAGATACCTAGTGGTTAGGCAGCTATTTCTTCTTCGTTTCTGGTTTGGGTGATATGGTTCTCGAAATCGATAGGGCTGACCATCCCGAGTGCGGAGTGCCGGCGTCGACGGTTGTAGACTACTTCAATCCAGTAGGCAACGGCCTTGCGTGCGGCATCACGGGTTGGCCAGCGCTTACGGTCGTAGAACTTAAGTTTTCAGCGTCGACCAGAACGACTCGGCCATCGCATTATCGAAACACACCCCGGTACGCCCCACGGATTGAGCAACGCCCAGATTGCGGCACGCCTCCCAGAGCTTCTCACTGGTGAATTGTGTCCCACGGTCGGCGTGAAACACCAGCCCGTCAGGAACATCACCGCGCAATGTATGCGCCATCCGCAGGGCCCGTTCGGCCAAACTTGTGTCTTGCACGCTATCCATAGCCCAGCCCAGTAACCTGCGGGAATGGCCGTCGCGGACCGCGCACAAGTACAACCATCCTTCACCGGTGCGCAGGTAGGTAATATCCGACATTGAAGTGTCCCAGGTTTTGTTCCGTTTGAGTAGATGGGAAAATCTGGGACACTTCAGATCGAAGCTGCTAGTAGTTACTACTATTAGAGCGTGATTATTAACGAACTTCGGGAATTAACGGCCAAAGCAGCCGCCCATGCGCAGCGCTTCCAAGACGGAGGAGACCACACCGTAGCCGCAGCTCTCCTGACCAAATCAGGAAAACACGTTCTCGGTTTAAACGCACACCATTTCCTTGGTGGCCCCTGTGGCGAAGTCTCTGCTTTAGCAAACCATGCCGCTAGTTATCCAGGGGATCCCATCCAAGCAGTAGTCGCCATATATGGACCTACCGGACAAGTAATTTCACCCTGTGGTAAATGCCGCCAGGTACTTTTTGATGTCGATCCATCTATCCAGTGTATTGTGCGCGGAAGCAACGGCCTCGTTGCGCCCACTGTGGAAGAACTTCTTCCATTCGCGTTTAACTTGCAAGACTTGGAAAAAGAGCAGCGCATCTACATGTGGGAAGGCTACGAGGATTCCATTCGGAGCGGAGAAAAGCGTCAAACAATCCGAGTAGATGATCCCTTCAATGAAGGAAAAGCCCAAATAGTCTTTGAGAAGGAAACCGGGGAAGTCGTCAGCTTACCCGCACAGGTCACAGCCGTTGTATCTACCCAGCGCGGGCTGCTGTCGGAAAAGCAAGCTAAAAATGACGGGTTCAATTCTCTATCCGAGCTTCACGAAGCTCTAGATACTCACTACCCCGGATTAGCGGATACAGACGAAGTTGACGTTGTAGAATTCGAGCTCCAGTAGACTAGCCAGACCGAAAATCGAATCATTCGCTACCTCGCCAAAAAGCCGCTGTTCGGAAATTTTTGAGATATTTCGTCAAGATTTACAAGTGCCGCCACCAAAGGGCTCCCAACTGGAGGAAGCGAGATAACGACTCCTCCATAAGTCCAGTCGATTGAGCCTTCGCCGTTAACCACGGTACTTCGGCACGACTGGCTCCATGCCGCGCCAGCAGGGTCCTTTAATCCCGCCCGCTACCCGCGATTTGGCCCAGATATGTCCGCCAAGCCACGCCGAGCGCGCAAAGGAACGCATAAGCCCCTCCACCGCGTCCACATAGTGGGATACCACCCCCTTAATTCACCCGCACTGCAAGAATTTGTGTGAACCGTGACATACTGTTCAGGCCTGTGATACAGAACACCCCACCTTCGACACGCAAGGAGACACAGCCATGAACTCTCTCATCCTTGTCATCATCGGCGTGGCGATGATGCTGGTCGGCTACCTGCTCTATTCCAAGTTCCTGGGCAAGAGCATCTTCCGGTTATCTGAGAACTACACCACCCCGGCGCACCGCCTCAAAGACGGCGTGGATTATGTTCCCACCAATAAATACGTGCTGTGGGGCCACCACTTCACCTCAGTGGCGGGTGCGGCACCGATTATCGGCCCGGCAGTAGCCGTCATTTGGGGCTGGCTCCCGGCATTCCTGTGGGTCACATTCGGCACCGTTTTCATCGCCGGCATGCACGACCTCGGTGCGCTATGGGCCTCGCAAAGGCACAAGGGTCAGTCGATTGGTACGTTGTCGGGGCGCTACATCGGCAAGCGCGGGCGCAACCTCTTCCTCATTGTGATCTTCTTGCTGCTGCTCATGGTCAATGCCGCCTTCGCCGTGGTCATTTCAAACCTGCTCATCTCCACGCCCTCGGCGGTCATCCCCACGTGGGGTGCCATTGCCGTTGCCCTACTTATCGGCCAGGCCATCTACCGCCTGAACTGGAACCTGCCGCTAGTGTCCCTCGTGGGCGTGATGGCGCTGTATTCGCTGATGGTCCTGGGTGACCGCTTCCCGGTCGTGCTGCCGGAGACGGTCCTGGGCATTCCCGCCAACGGCGTGTGGATCATCTTGCTATTTATCTACGCCTTCATCGCTTCGCTGCTGCCGGTGTGGGTGCTGCTCCAGCCGCGCGATTACATCAATGGCCTGCAGCTTTTCGTCGGTCTTATCATTTTGTACGGCTCCTTCCTCATCACCCGTCCGGAGCTCGCCGCCCCTGCCGTGCGCGAGAACGTTCCTGACGGGACCCCAGGCATTTTCCCGCTGCTTTTTGTCACCATCGCCTGCGGCGCCATCTCTGGTTTCCACGGCATCGTGGCCTCGGGTACCTCGTCGAAGCAGATTGATAAGGAAACCGACGTTCGCTTCGTGGGTTACTTCGGCGCGGTGGGCGAGGGCCTGCTGGCGCTCGGCACCATCATCGCCACTACCGCCGGCTTTAAGACCCTGGCGAATTGGGAGGAAATCTACGCCGAGTGGAACGCCGGCGGCGTCAACGCCTTCGTGCAGGGCGGCGGCGCGCTGATGAACGAGGGCCTGGGCATTCCCACCTCGCTGTCTGCCACCATCCTGGCGACGATGGCCGTGCTCTTCGCCGCCACCACCATGGACTCCGGCGTGCGCCTGCAGCGCATCGTGGTCCAGGAGATTGGCGAGATCATGGGCATCCGCATCACGGCGCTGGTTTCCACCATCATCGCGGTGGGCCTGGCCTTCGGCCTGACCTTCTCGGCGGGTGCGGACGGCTCCGGCGGTATGACCATCTGGCCGCTCTTTGGTACCACCAACCAGCTCATGGCCAGCCTATCCTTGGCCATCGTCGTGGTCATCCTCACCCACCTGCGCCGGCCTACCCTGCCGGTTATCATCCCGCTCATCTTCGTCACCATCATGTCGCTGTGGGCAGCGCTGCTACAGCTGAAATCCCTGTTTGCGGATCAGAACTGGCTGCTCTTCGGCATGGACGTCGTCATCGTCATCGCCTCCATCTGGGTCATCGTGGAGTCGATCGGCGCCATCTCCAACGCGCGCAAGGAACCACCGCTGGAGTGGACCGACGACGATACCGACGCTCCCCTTCCCCAGCATGCTCGACAAGCTTAAGGCCTTCGGCGCGGGACTCAATGAGTTCTACCAGGCCCCGTACCGCGCCGTCTTTGCCAAGGCCCAGCAGCAAGAAGATGACCTATTTATGATGCTGGTGGCCTCGGAGGCGCTCGGCATCCCCAACCCCGCCAGCTACTACACGCTGGAGCTATTGCCGCTGGTCTACGAAGATTTCCACGCCTGGCACACACGCATGGGCATGGATAAATCACCCCTGGAGAATATTCAATGCTGCTAGAAACCGCGCCCATCATGTTCTTTGGCGGCAAGGGCGGCGTGGGCAAGACCACCCTCGCCACCGCCACAGCCCTGTCGCTTTCCCAGGACCACAACGTGTTGTTGGTCTCCACGGATCCGGCGCACAACCTGGGGCATATCTTTGATGCCACGCTTTCCGATGCCCCCTCTCACCTCACCCCCTCCCTCTCCGCCATCGAGCTCGATCCGGCCCGCGCCACCGAGGAACACCTCGCGACCGTGGGCGCCTCGATGCGCCGGTTCATGCCGGAGCACTTGCACCGCGAGGTAACAAAGCACCTAGATTTGGCCCGGCAATCCCCCGGCACGCAGGAGGCGGCGCTCTTGGAGCGCATGGCCACCTTGGTCGCTAACGCGGACGAGTATGACTACCTCATCTTCGATACCGCCCCGTCCGGTCACACCTCCCGGCTGATGGCCCTGCCGGAAATCATGGCGGCCTATACCGATGGGCTGCTTGCCCGGCGCGAGAAATCCGATAAATTCGGCTCGCTGGTGCGCGGGATGTCCGCGGAGTCCGGTGCCGATAACGATCCGGTGGACCGGCGCAATCAGGAAATCCGAGCCACGCTCTTCCAGCGCCGCGAGCGCTTCGAGCACCTGCGCGCTGCGCTGACCTCTCAACGCACCGTATTTCATATCGTGCTCACCGCCGAGCGCCTGCCCGTCTTGGAGTCTTCCGAGTTCCACGCGGATCTCACCGGCAATGGCGTGCGGGTAGGCTCCATGTTGGTCAACCGCCGCACGCCTGCGGACCAAGGCGAGTTCTTGGCCTCCCGCCGCGCCGCCGAGGACGAGGCCCTAGCGCTCTTGCACGATAAGCTTCCCGATACCCCGGTTCACGAGATCCCCTGGCTCCCAGAAGAGGTGGGAAGCCCCGAAGCCGTGGCGCGGCTGGCGGAGCATCTATAGCGGTTTGTAGCGATCTCTAACGGCCATCCAGTACCCAGCGGCCCCGAGTGAGATCGCAATCTGCTAAAACAGAGAATATGACTTTGCTCACCAATGACTTCCTGTCCCAATTGCGCGAGGAGGCCGCAGCGGACTCCCAGCTGCGCGTCGCGCGCAATGCCATTACCAGCGTAGGGGTGGCCAAGGCGGCCCTCGACCGTGACCGCATTACCGCCCTCTACCCCACCACCGAGGTAAAACTCGATAGCCTCGGGGTTACCGACCAGATGCGCTCCGGGCGCTGCTGGATGTTTGCCGCGCTCAACGTGTTCCGCCACCGCGCGGCCAAGGAGCTCAATATCGATGACTTTGAGTTTTCCTTTACCTACCTGCAGTACTTCGACAAACTAGAGCGCGCCAACTTCGCGCTCAACCAACTGCTGGATCTCACCGAAGACGGCACCGACTGGGATGACCGCGACGTGGCTACTTCCCTCGAGCTCACAGGCGACGACGGCGGCTGGTGGTCATTTTTCACCAACCTCGTGGACAAGTACGGTGCCGTACCGGCCGAGGTCATGCCTGAGGTGCACTCGTCCGGCCACACCGACCAGATGAACCGCGATATCGCCACCATCATCCGCCGCGCCGCGCACCGTGCGGTGGAAGGCGAGGGGGATCGCGGGGGCATTATCAAGCAAGCCCGCACCGATATCCAACGCGTGCTCGCCATTCACCTGGGCACCCCGCCCGAGGAATTCACGTGGAGCTACCGCACCAAGGACGATCAATTCTTCCGCGTGCACTCCACCCCGCGCGAGTTTGCGGATAAGTACCTGCCAAAGTTGGACGAGTACGTCGTGCTTGCCGATGATCCCCGTACCACCAACGACAAGCACCGCCTCTACACCAGCGCCGGCGTGAACAACGTCGCTGGTAGACAGGCTGCCGACTACCTCAACGTCGATGTGGACGAGCTGCGCTCCGCCGCGCGCGCCAGCATCGAGGCCGGCGAACCTGTGTGGTTTAGCTGCGATGTCGACCGCCAGTTCTCCTTCCAGAACGCCGTGTGGGACGAGGGCCTCGTCGATACCGATGGCCTCTACGGCATCGATTCCACCATGAGCAAGGAGGAGCGCTTTACCTCCGGCGAATCTGCGCCCACCCACGCGATGGCGCTGACCGGCATCGATGGTGCACCCCGGGCATGGCGCGTGGAGAACTCCTGGGGCACCAAGCCGCCGCGCAAGGACGACGCCGACGAGGTACCCGGCAAGGGCTTTGCCACGATGTCGGACGAATGGTTCGGCGAAAACGTCTTCCACATCGTCGTGCGCAAGGAATTCCTCACTCCCCAGCAACAACAAGCGCTAGAGACCGAGCCCATCGAGCTTCCCTTCTGGGACCGGATGAACTAAGGAGCATCGAAAAATGAATGAGATCAATCCACAGGAAGTTCACACCACCAATGCCACCCTCACCAGCGAGCCGGCCATCAAGGCGGCACGGAATGCGGTGGCGCAGGAGGGCATCGATAAGCTGAGCGTCGACCGCGACCTCGTGCGTGAACTCACCACGGCGACCAGCCACAAGCTCGATAAGTGGGGCGCGGCCAATCAGAAGGCTTCTGGCCGCTGCTGGATATTTGCGGGCCTGAATTCCCTGCGCGGTGACATCATGGACCGCACCAACATCAAGGATTTCGAGCTTTCGCAGACCTACCTGTACTTCTACGACAAGCTGGAAAAGGCCAATTGGTTCCTCACCGCGGTAGATGAGCTCAAGGACCGCGATATGACGGATCGCACGCTGACCAAGCTCATGGATGACCCCATTGGCGATGGCGGCCAGTGGTCCATGTTCGTCTCCCTGGTGGAAAAGTACGGTGTGGTGCCCAAGTACGCCATGCCGGAGACCGCGTCCTCCGAGGCCAGCGCCATGCTCAACCGCAACCTGGAGACCGTCCTGCGCCGCGCCGCCCACCAGATCCGCGCGGGCAAGTCAGGCGCACAGGAGCACGCGCTTGCCGATGTCTACCGCATCCTCACCGCCAACCTCGGCCTCCCGCCCACAGATTTCCAGTGGCAGTACCGCGATAAGGACGATAACTTCCACCGCGAGGGCACTTTTACCCCGCAGGACTTCGCCCGCGAATACCTCCCGAAGGATCTGGGCGAGTACGTCTGCGTGGTCAATGACCCGCGCAATAACTACGGCGAGCTCTACACCGTGGACTACCTGGGCAACGTCGCCGGCGAAAAGGTCACCTACCTCAACGCCCCGGTCGAGGTATTGCGCGATGCCACTCGCTCTGCCATCGAGGATGGCCAGCCCGTCTGGTTCGGCTGCGATACCGGCCAGCAATCCGATGCCGATAGCGGCGTCTGGGCCAAGCGCCTGCACGATTATGAGGGGCTGTATGGGGTGGAAATGGGCATCGAGAAGCCGGACCGCCTCCGCCTCCACGAGTCCCTGATGACGCACGCGATGGTCTTTACCGGCGCGGATATCGCCGAGGGCGGCGACGTCACCCGCTGGCGCGTGGAGAATTCCTGGGGCACCGAGAAGGGCGATAAGGGCTTTTGGACCATGGCCGATGACTGGTTTGACGAGTACGTCTTCGAAATCGCCGTCCACCCGTCCCGCCTGCCTGAGCAATACCAAGAGGCGCTCAAGTCCGCCGAAATCACCACCCTGCCGGCGTGGGATCCGATGGGCGCGCTGGCGAACTAACGCGCCGCGAAAAATCGTGCCGCGAAGTCTGTAGCGTTCGCCGATGTAGCTGCGTTGCGTGAAGCCGTGCTCATTTGCGTGGCGTGACGCTCCGTTCTTTTGCGTGGCGTGACGCGGTAGCCTCACGCCACGTGGCGGACGTACAGCATGCAGGTAAGGTCGCGGTCCTCATCGATGGAGATTTCCTTCTCCCCCACCCGCTCAAAACCGCGGGAATCGTAGAACTGATAGGTGCAGCCATCGTCGGTGTAGAGATAA
Organism: Corynebacterium sp. KPL1824; assembly: GCF_000478095.1. Taxonomy (NCBI): domain Bacteria; kingdom Bacillati; phylum Actinomycetota; class Actinomycetes; order Mycobacteriales; family Corynebacteriaceae; genus Corynebacterium; species Corynebacterium sp. KPL1824. Next base: position 956,324 of record NZ_KI515750.1, read on the forward strand.
ATATCCTTGCCGGGGTGGCGCTCCTCAAAGGCCTCAAGGAGCGCGGTGCCCACGCCCTTCACACCCGAGTTCGGGTCAGCGACGAGGAAACCGATTTCACCATCCACGGTGTTTTCGGCCAGGTAGCTGACCAACATATCCTCGTTCGCGGCATCGTAGTCCTCGCGGTGGCCGCCAGGGCGCAGGCTATTGAAGAGATCTACGGCCTTGACATAGGCCTTGCGCCACCACGGATACGGCAGCGCTGGTTCGCCTTTAATCGATGCCAAAATCACGCCGAGGAAGCGCCCGTCATCGGCGTAGGCGGCCAAGATATCGGTGGCCTGGGCGCGCTCTAGATCCCAAAAATAACGGCCGTAGGCACGCTCAAAGCGCGGGTTCTTCACAAACCAGTGCAGGTGCATGCCTTCGATGGCAAACTCAATCGCCTTGGGTTCATCGCGCGGGTCAAGGTCGCGGATGTGAATTTCGGTCATTAGTCCTCCGGGGATTGGTTTTGTTCGCGCTGCTTTTCGCGCTCGATCTCGGCCTTAGCCTCGTGCTCTTCAATATTAGTGAATCCAATCCCCAGCGGCAGGCCGACGTTGTCAATTAACCTGACTCCGCCAATGGTGGCAGCAACCAGCAGGCGGGCATCACCCTCGGCGGGTGGCTTGCCCAGATCGCGGCCTCGTACTTCTAGGTATTCCGGTTCTACTCCGGCGGCTTCTAGGACACCTGCGGCAACCTCGCGGACCTTGTCCGCGCCCGCCTCTGCCGCATGTGCCCCGGCGGTAAGCGCGGCGGACAGGGCGGCTACGTCCTCTCGCTTATCCTCGGGCACGCGGGTATTGCGCAGGCTCATCACCACGCCATCGGGCATGCGCACGGCGGGAACGCCCTGCACGCGAACCCCGAGGTGCAGGTCCTGCACTGCATGGTGAATGCCTAAGAGCAGCTCGTAGTCTTTCTCCCCGATGAGGACATCGGTAGGCGACAGCGCCATCATCAGCGTGAGGTATAGGGTGAGCTCGCCGGATAGGTCTGGCTCTAAGGCTGCTGAGCCAGATTGGGTGCCCGGCGTCTGCTCGGCAGCGGCGGAGTTCGCGGCGTCGTGTGCGTCCGCGACGCTGCGAGCCACGATGGTAATCCGGCGGCCATGAGGCCAGAGTTTTTCGGGAATGTAATCCCAGATGACGTCCACGCCCTCGGCGCGCAAGAGATCCACATCTTCGGCGCGGGGTTCTTGGAGGGCCACGACGGTCACCGCGCCGCGGATGCGGCGGGCCGCGCGCACCAGCGCGATGTGCCCCGCATGCACGCCGGTGGTTAGTGGCACAAAGGCTACGGGGCGACCGGTCTTGCGCAGGGCGCTTCCCACCATGCGGATGCGGTCGACCTCGCTGACAACGGTGGCTTGTCCCATCTTCAAGCTCATCGCGATTCCTCCTGCAGGGCCCACATTTCTAATTCTGTGCGATCTTCTACTTCGCCTAAGCGCCGAGCGGTTTCTAAGTAATGGCGGCGCATTCCGGGATCCGTGGCGCCGCGATAGGCCGCAATGATGTCCTCTGTATCAATGTCGAATTCAGACGGTGGGATCTCATCAAACTCGGCAAAGAAATTGGCCTCAACTGCTGCGGCTAGGTGCAAGCGGCTGAGCATTTCTATGTAGTAGGAACGGGCGGCAAAGGCGGGACGTTCGGCATCGGAAAGCGGCACTGCCTGCCCCCGAAATTCGGCCACTACGAAGTCAGCGATGTTTTCGCCCAGCTCATCCAGCGTGGATACTGCCCAGCGCCCACCTGCCATGGGTGCTATGGCCGCCACGATGCAACCATGGGTCTCCAGCGGATCGAGGCCTTGCACGCCCCGGGACAAGCAGGTGTGGAAAGCGATAAGCCCCTTGTGCACGTGGTCCTGGACAAGCTCGACGGCAGCATCCAGCCGTGCCTCACCCACGGCCAGAATCAGCGCCTGGAAGGAGCCAAGTTCGGCCGGATCATTGAGCATCTCCACGGTGTGGCCGGCACGCTCCATGGCATTGGCCAGGGAGATCCCGGCGAGGCTGCGTCCGAAAAGGGCAACGCGCATGCGCGGTGGACGCATTTATTTATCCTTCTTCATCTGTGCCAACAGCTCCGAAACGGACACGGAACCATCGCGCTGCTCGTCGCTGCGGCGGCGGCCACGGGTCTGCTGCTGGCGGCGCGATGCCGTTTGCTTCTGCTCGGCCGCCACGTGGTGGCCCGAGCCCTTGTATTCCTCGCGCGCGTCCTTGCCGGTTGCCTGCTGCGGGATATTCTGGGTCACCGCATCGGAAGCGGGCTCAGCTGCGGTGTCATCTTCCGGCTTGCGGTGGCTGCCGCGGGAACCAGAGTGTGCCGCTGCGCTATCGGTACCCGCGTGCTGGGAGCCGTGGCGCTTGATGTCGGAGTCTCCGCCCGAATCCCAGCGCACGGCCTGGAAGCTGCCGGTATCGAAGGAAACGTCCTTCGGTTCCTTCGCACCCGCGGCCTCGCTGGACGTGGCAGGCGTGGGGGCATCGGCAAGCGGCTCTGCGTGGGCGGGCTGAGCGGCGCTGCGCTGCGCGCGGGTGTTTTCACTGATGATGTCATTGAGCGGGTTGGAGTCCGCGTGCGCACCAGTTGGCTGATTGCCCAGGCGGCCGGCGATGGCATCGGCAGAAGGCGCGCCGGTAGAAGCCTGCTCAAAGTCGATCTCTTCTTCCCGGTGGTGGGACGCCGCGGCGGTCTGTGCCTCCAGCTCCATAATGCGTCGCGCCTCCGCGTGCAAGGCGGCGGGCTCGTAGGTGAACTCGTGGCCGGACAAATCCTCGATTTGCTTGCGAATAGAAGCGAGCTCGGTGCGGATCTCATCGAGGATCTGCTGATCCGGCAGCTCCTTGCCTTCGGCCGCGCGGGCCTGCTTGAGCTCCGCGCGGTGGGCGCGCTCCTGCAGCTCCAGCTTGGTCACGGATTCCTCGGCCTGGCGGCGGTAGCGCATCACCAAGAAAAAGCCCACCACCGCGGCCCACAGGGCGGCAATCAGCGCAATCTTGAGCGCCGCTGCCGAGCCGGAAATGAGCATGACGATGCTGGCGATAACGGCCAAGATGACGAGGGCGATAATCCCAATTTGTCCCAAATCCGGCGAGGACGACGAGTTTTTGGAAGAAGAGCGCGGCTGAGTCATGCTCCCTAATGTACCGCTTGAAGCCCGTCTGGTGGCGGCGGGGTCTCGCAGTGTCGCTCCAATCGCAGGCCAGCCGCGGACATGGCGACGCCGCCGATAGCAGAAGCGAGCACTCCCACCAGATCATCGGAAGCGGCGACAAGGGTGCCCGCATTCGGGATCACGTACACGGCCACTCCGGCATAGAGCCCGCCGACGATCGCACCCGTCCACGCCGATGCCTTGCCCACCAGCATAAACTGCGCGATGGTCATGGGATTAAGCTGCGAATTATCCAACCCGATGCCGTGATCCTCATCGGTGGCCTTATCCACCTTCCAGGTAAGCCCCAGGCACACCACCACCATGAGCCATAGCGTGGCAGAGACCGTAACCGGGATGGCCATCATCGAGCCATAAAAGCGCGTAGTGAGGATGGCGGCCGCGGCGGCCATGAATACCCCAACGCCGATAAGCGCACCGAGCGAGGTTCGTTTCATAGCTCCTCCATCAGACCCAAGCGGTGGATATCGGCGGTTTCCTGCGGGTCCAACGCGGCAACCAGCGCGGAGACATCCTTTCCCTTCAACTTAGCAGCGCCATCGGCGGCTAACCAGGGGATAAGCACGAATGCGCGCTCGTGGGCATAGGGGTGTGGGACGGTAAGTTCCGCATCGGCGGAGCTATAGCCCTCAATATCGACGATGTCCACGTCCAGGGTGCGCGGACCCCAGTGGCGCACGCGCACGCGCTCTGCCGCTTCTTCCAGCTTCTGGCCGCGGCGCAAGAGCTCCAGCGGGCTCTCCTCGACGTCCACGATGAGCACCGCATTCAAGAATTCATCCTGGTCCGTTACTCCCCACGGCGGGGTGGCATACACGGGCGAGGCTGCCACGATGTCCTCGCGGAACTCCGTAAATACCGTGCGCAAAAGCTCCACGCGGTCATCCATATTGGAGCCGATGGATAGTACCGCGCGCATTACCTACTCCCGGGGTTCGTGCCGGTGCGCGCGTGCTTGCGGGAGCGGCGGGCGACGACGGCGACATCGGCAAAAGTGCGCGGGATGGGCGCCTTGGGTTTGTGCACGGTCACTTCCACCGCGTGCAGGTCTGCGAAGGAAGCCATGATGGTATCGGCCACCTCGCTGGCGACGGTCTCGATGAGGTCGCGGGAGGGGCCTTCGACGATATTGGCGGCGACATCGGCAAGCTCGGCGTAATTGATGGTCTTGGTCAGATCATCGTGAGCTGCGGCCTCGGCAAACTCGGACCAGCAGGTGATATCGACGATGAAGGGCTGGCCGGTGCGCTTTTCCTCTTCAAAGACACCGTGGTAGCCAAAGCATTCCAGGCCGGTTAATTCGATGCGATCTGCCATGGTTAATTCCTTTCCGTACCCATCGCGGTGGAGGTCACTGTGCCCGTGCCGGCGGCGGCATTGCGGTAGCTGCCGGTGGCATTGGCGCCGCCTACATAGGACTTGCCGGCATTCCACGCAGCGGCCACGTCGACGGCATCGCGGGATACGCCCACCTCGTGCACGCGCACGCCCCACGCACCCATCTGGGCGGAGATGGCGGTCACTGCGGCGGTGGCGGGATCGGCAAGCAGCGGGCTTGTCTCTACCCCGCGGTCTTCCCGGATGGCGGCGAGGAAGCGCTTGCGCGAGGCGCCCACCAAGATGGGGAACTCGCCGTCCAGGAACTCGGGCAGGGCCTTAAGCAGCGCCCAGTTATCCTGCGGGCTCTTGGCAAAGCCGAGGCCCGGGTCCAGCACAATATTGTCCTTTTTCACGCCCGCATCCAGGGCATTATTGCTCAGGCGGGTGAGGGTCTCGTGCACGTCGCGGACCACATCGCCGCCGTGATCCGCCGTGCCCGCCGCGGATCCAAACGCGCCTTCCTGCAGCGTGCGCCAGTGCATGAGGCAGACCGGCACGCCGGCATCGGCCATGGCGCCATACATTTCAGGATCGGCGAGGCCGCCGGAGACATCATTAATCATGTCCACCCCGGCCGCGGCCGCCGCGGTGGCGACCGAGGCGCGCATCGTATCCACCGAGGTACGAATGCCCTGCTCGTGCAGCGCCTGGATGACCGGGACCACGCGGTCGGCCTCTTCCTGCGCCTCCACACGCACCGCGCCCGGGCGGGTGGATTCGCCGCCCACATCGATCATGTCCGCGCCCTGTTCCACCAGCTCGCGGGCATGAGTGGTGGCGGCGTCAAAGTCGAGCCACCGCCCGCCATCGGAAAAGGAATCCTTCGTAACATTCACGATGCCCATGACGAGCGTGCGCTTCGCGATGGTCAATTCTCCAACTGAGGAAGCCGGGTGCACTGCGTTCTCCTTCTCGCTCGACAAACTCGACTGCGTACGCGCTACGTACGGATGAAGCTGAGCACTTCCGCGCGCGAGGCCGCGTTATTTTTGAACCCGCCGCGCACCGCTGAGGTCGTTGTGGTCGCGCCCGGCTTGCGGATGCCGCGCATGGCCATGCACAAGTGCTCGCACTCGATGACCACGATGACGGATTGGGCCTCGAGGACATTCACGAGGGCATCGGCAATCTGCTGGGTCAGGCGCTCTTGAACCTGCGGGCGCTTGGCATACATATCCGCCAGGCGCGCAAGCTTGCTTAGCCCAGTGACGTGTCCATCCTTGCCGGGGATATAGCCAATATGCGCCACCCCATAAAACGGCACGAGGTGGTGCTCGCAGGTGGAATAGATAGGAATATCGCGCACCAAGACCAGTTCCTGGTGGTCCTCCGCGAAGGTCTTGTGCAGCACCTCCGTCGGGTCCTCGTGCAGGCCGGCGAATACCTCCCGGTAAGCGCGGGCCACGCGTGCCGGGGTTTCGCGCAGGCCTTCACGGTCGGGGTCCTCGCCCACGGCAAGGAGCAACTCGCGAACGGCCGCCTCCGCGCGCTCCTGGTCATACGGTGCTCGGGCGGGCACCTGCTGGTTATCAGTGTGATTTTCAGACATGCACGTACTTCTTACTCTTTATCATCGCGCGGCTTTTCCGCATCGCGCGCGTAGGGATTATCGCGGCGGGAAGACTCATTCCACCCTGGGGTAAACCATTGGCTGGTTTCTCCCTCTGGCTTGTGGTGCTTGCCCCTGCTTTCCGATGCCGAATCCGCTCGCCCTTCCCCACCGTCGCGGTCCCCGCGGTCGTTGTTGCCGTGGTTGCTGTGGTCCGCGCGGTCGTGGTCGCCGTGGTTCTCGCGGTCGTTCCGGTCGGCGTGGTCGCTCCGATTCTCGCGGTCCGCGCCGCGGCCATCGCTACCGGTGCCGTGGCCGCTGCGGTACTCGGAATCGCTGCCGCCGCCGTGCAGCTCGCGCACGGTTTCGGGGTTCACGTAATCGCCGGCGTGCTGGCCAAAGTTAAAGCCAACCTCGCCCTTGAGCTCTTCGCCGGCGAGGCGGCGCTCGCGGGCGGCCCGGGAGGCATCGAGAAGCGTCATGCGTTTGGGAAGTTCCTCGCCGCGCTCCTTGGCCAGCTCGACCGGGGTCTTGACCGGCGCGTAACCAATCTGGCGCGGGAAGCGATCGTCTTCGCCGGGGAAGACATCGTAGGCATCGCGCGGGACGATGCCGTCGAAGATGCTCTCCAGGTCCGGCCGGCGCAGGGTCTCCTTCTCAAGGAGAGCCTCGGCCAGCTTGTCCAGGAACTCGCGGTTGGTGCGCAAGATGTCGTAGGCCTGCTCGTGCGCGCGCTCGAGGAGGTAGCGCATCTGCTCGTCGATCTTGGCGGCAACGTCATCCGAGTAATCGATGGAGCCGCCGCCCCCGCCCATCTGGCTGAATGGATCGCCCTGCTCCTGGCCGTACTTGACGGTGCCCAGGTCGGGCGAAAAGCCGTATTCCGTCAGCATCGCGCGGGCGATCTTGGTGGCGTTCTCAATATCGGAGGACGCGCCCGTGGTGGGAGCGCCGAAGACCAATTCCTCGGCGGCGCGGCCGCCCATGGCAAAGACCAAGCGAGCAAAGAGCTCATCGCGGGTGTACATGCCCTTATCGTCTTCCTGCGAGGTCATGGCGTGGCCACCGGTGCGGCCGCGGGCCAGGATGGTGACCTTGTACACGCGCTCGATATCCTTCAGCGCCCACGCGGACAGGGTGTGGCCGCCCTCGTGGTAAGCGGTGACCTTCTTCTCGTGCTCGGAGATGATCTTGCCCTGGCGCCGTGGCCCGCCCACCACGCGGTCGGTGGCCTCTTCCAGCGCGTCGTAAGTAATGACGTTGCCGCCGATGCGGGCAGTGAGCAGGGCGGCCTCGTTAAGCACATTGGCAAGGTCCGCACCGGACATGCCGGCGGTGCGCTTGGCCAGCTGCGCCACATCGACCTCTTCTGCCAAAGGCTTGTCCTTGGCGTGCACGCGCAGGATCTGCTCGCGGCCGGCCAGATCCGGGTTGGTGACCGGAATCTGGCGGTCGAAACGGCCCGGGCGCAGCAATGCCGGGTCCAAGATATCGGGGCGGTTGGTGGCCGCGATGAGGATCACGCCCTCGCGGTCGCCAAAGCCGTCCATCTCAACCAGCAACTGGTTCAGGGTCTGCTCGCGCTCATCGTGTCCGCCGCCGGTACCGGATCCGCGCTGGCGGCCCACGGCGTCGATCTCGTCCACGAAGATGATGCACGGGCTGTGCTCCTTGGCCTGCTTGAACAGGTCGCGCACGCGGGAGGCACCGACACCGACGAACATCTCCACGAAGTCCGAACCGGAGATGGAATAAAACGGCACGCCGGCCTCGCCCGCAACGGCGCGGGCCAACAAGGTCTTACCGGTACCCGGAGGGCCATAAAGCAGCACGCCACGCGGAATCTTCGCGCCCAGGTCGTGGTAGCGCGTCGGATCCTCCAGGAAGTCCTTGATTTCCTGCAGCTCATCCACGGCCTCATCGGCGCCGGCAACATCCTCGAAGGTATTGGTCGGCATATCCTTGGTCAGCTCCTTGGCCTTGGAGCCGCCGATGCCGAACATGCCGCCGGCACCCTGCTGCATGCGGGACATGAGCCAGAACAGCAGGCCGAAGAGGATGATCATCGGCAGCAGGAAGCTGAGCATGGAGCCCAAGAAAGATTCCTGGGTGACGTTGGTCTCGTACTTCTCCGCACCCGAATCCTTGACCGCGTCAAAGACCTGCTCGGAGGCGCGCGCGGGGTACTGAGACACGATCTCTTCAACGCCCTCGCGCTCTTCTACCGTGATTTCATCCTTGAGCTTGATGCGCAGGCGCTGCTCGCGGTCATCAATTTCTACCTCGTCAACGTTTTTATCCTGCAGCTGTTTTAAGGCCACGGAGGTATCCGCGTCCACGTATCCGCGGGTCTCGTTGCTAAAGAACGTAAAGGCGTACAGCGCTACGAGGATCAGCGCCGCAATGCCGCCGTAGCGAAGGAGTTTATTGTTTTTCATTACTGCGCGATTTTAGTTGGTGGTATAGACATCAGGGTGAAGGGTGCCCACAAAGGGCAGGTCGCGGTAGCGTTCCGCGTAGTCAAGGCCATAACCAATGACGAATTCATTGGGGATATCAAAGCCCACATCGAGCAGATCGATCTGCGCCTTTACCACTTCCGGCTTGCGCAACAAGGTCACCACGTTGAGCGACTTCGGATTGCGCCCCTGCAGGTTCCGGATGAGCCAGGACAGGGTCAGGCCCGAGTCGATGATGTCTTCCACGATGACCACATCGCGCCCGGCGATATCGCGGTCCAAGTCCTTCAAGATGCGCACCACCCCAGAAGAAGACGTGGAGGCGCCATACGAGGAGACGGCCATAAACTCCAGCTCCGAGGGAATGGATAGCTTGCGCGCGAAATCCGTCAGGAAAAAGGCCGCACCCTTTAATACGCAGACCAAAAGCAGGTCCTGCTCGGCGTCGGCATATTTCTCAGATACCGCATCCGCCAGCTGCTGGACGCGGTCTTTGATTTCCTCTTCTGTGATGAGGATTGCTTCTACATCGTCTCCGTAGCGGTTTGCGGGGACGGCGAAGTCTTTCTTGTCGTGCACGTGTGCGCTCCTTTAATGACCAGACAATAGTGCCAGTTTGCCACCTATACGTGCTACTTCCAACCTCTGCCCCGCCTGCCGCGCCGAACTCACAGCCACCGGCCCTTGTCCGTGCCAGTTGGTACACAGCTTGCCGATGCCCCCAAGCCCTTCCCTCGTCACCTTCACTCCCCGCTCGACAAGCCAGGCCGCAATAGCGCGCCGGCGTCGCGGCTCCGGCAGCGCGGCCAATTCCGCGCAGTCCGCGGTGGCCGCCGTGGCGAGGTATTCTTCATCGCGCGCGGTATCCATCGCCGCCTGCGCCAGCGCCGGTACCGCATCACCGCCGATGACCCGCGACAGTTCCGGGATGATTTCCCGGCGCAGCGCTACCCGCCGAAAATCCGTATCCGCATTCTGCGGGTCCTGCCACACCTCTAACCCCAGCTCCGCGCACGCGCCCTCCGTATCGGCACGGCGTACCTGCAGAAATGGCCGCACCACCCGCGCGCCTTCGACCACTGCTCGCTCCTGCATGCCGGCCACCCGGCCGCGCAGGGCGCCAAGGAGGAGCGTTTCCGCCTGGTCATCGGCCGTATGCGCCACGGCAATCTCCAGCGCCCTTTCTCCCCTGCGCGCGGTTTTCCCGCGCGCAGCTCCGTCTTCGTGCGCGGCTGCGGACATCGCTTGGTAGCGCGCTTGCCGAGCCGCCGCTTCCAGCGAATTCCCCGCTTCCTCCGGCACTTGCACTTCGAGCACCCGTGCCCGCGCACCCAAGTTTTCTGCTTGCCGAGCGGCCCTTTCAGCCTGCTCACGCGAACCATCCTGCAATCCGTGGTCGACGCATAGCGCGATCACGTCGTGGCCCTCCGCGATCATCGCCGCGCAGAGCGCTAGAGAATCCGCGCCGCCGGATAGCCCCACCGCCACGGTGCGATCCATCCGTGCCGCGCGGACCGCGCGCCGGCAGGCCAAAAAATGCGGCGAAACCCGCGGCCAAAACGGCATAACTCCAGGCTGTGGGCTCATTTAAAACTCGTGCAGCGCCGCGGCGAGGTCATCTTGGGCCGCGCGCGCCGCCATAATCTCGCCATCATTGACCAAGAACGCAAAGGAATACACTCGCCCGGATTGGCCTTGCGCGGTGCCCGCCAGTGCGGATACGCCGGTCAACGTGCCGGTCTTTGCCCGGACAAACCCGCGCGCCGCAGACTCCCCGTAGCGCTCGTGCAGCGTGCCGTCGCCACCTGCGACCGGCAAATACGCCGTCAAGGGGCGCAGCTGCGGTTCTTCGACCGCGCCGTTGACAATCTCCGCCAGCACGCTCGCGCTCAACCGATTATCTACCGAAAGGCCCGAGTTGTCCTTGATATCCACGCCGCTGACATCGAACCCGTGCTCACGGAGCACGTCCAGCGTGGCTTGGGTGTCGGCCTGGAAGCTGGGCTGTTTGCCGCGGGCATCGGCAAGCTCGCGGGCAATGGCCTCCGCCATGACGTTATCGGAATGCCGCACCATCTCCAGCGCGCGCTCGCTGAGGGGCGCCGACTCGACGCTGGCCAGCTCCTCCGCGCCTTCCGTCACCGTGCCGGGGGCGAATTTATCCGTGCCCAGGCGCTTAGCCAGCTCGCCCGCGACGTCGAGGGCCGGGGTGTGGCTGCGCGGGACATCGCCCTCCGTAGCGCCGATCCGCCCGCCGTAGAGCATGGCCGGCTCCATGGGCGCGACGAAGCCCTCATCCACGTTCTCCGGATCCCAGCCCGGCGCCTGGGGCTCGCCCGCCCACGCGGAGGTATCGATGTACACGCCCGCCACCTGGGTGCCGGTCTTTTTAATCTGATTCGCCAGCTCATCGAGCTGCTCGTTGGTCATCCAGACATCGCCAGCCGCCTTGATCACCACGTTGTTCGGGTCCTTGCCGCGGTAGACCTTGGTGGTAATCCGCTTGGACTCATCCAGGGCCAGCGTTGCCGCGGCGGTGGTCAGCACCTTCGTCGAGGAAGCCGGGGTCAGCGCCTTATCTGCATCGCGCTCCCACACCACCGTGCCGGTCTCACTATCGATGACCTGCCCGCCAAAGGTGGCCAAATCCTCGTTCTTGCCCAGCTCATCGAGCTTTGCGCTGAGCGCCGCAAAATCCACGTCCTGCGCCTTAGCCGGCTGCAGGGGATTTTCCGGGGCCTGGACCGTTTCGGCCTCGCCATGCGAAAGATCGCCGTACTCGCGCTGGATGGTAACCCCCAGCGCAGCCGTGCCCCCGACCGTCGCCGTGACCACCAGCGCGGTTACTGACCACCAAACCTTCTTAGCTTTCATCGCCACCAACCCTAGCGCGGATGGGCGACGCGCTAGACTATTGACGGTAATTAACACCCAATCCCATATGGAGGACATCGCTGTGAGCGTTGAAGTAACCATTGAAATCCCAAAGGGCTCCCGCAATAAGTACGAGGTGGACCACGAGTCCGGCAAGGTCTACCTGGACCGCTACCTGTTCACCCCAATGGCCTACCCCGCCGACTACGGCTTCATCGACCACACGCTTGGCGAAGACGGCGATCCCCTCGACGCCCTAGTCATCCTCCCCGAGCCCGTTTTCCCCGGCGTCATCGTTGAAGCCCGCATCGTCGGCGTGTTCAAGATGACCGACGAGGCCGGCGGCGACGACAAGCTGCTCGCCGTCATCGATGACCCGCGCTGGGAGCGCTACCAGGACATCAACGATGTGGAACAGCACATCAAGGACGAAATCGAGCACTTCTTCGTGCACTACAAGGACCTCGAGCCCAACAAGGAAGTTTCCGGTTCCGGCTGGGGCGACAAGGCTGAGGCCGAGAAGATTCTGGAAGAGGCCAAGGCTCGCCTGAAGTAGGTCGCGGGGGCTCGGGGGCTTCGGGGGCTTTAGGGCTCGGTCCGCGCTTTTGCGGGGCCGAGCTCGGCGTTTTAGGGCCGTGAAGTCTGTTTTGAGGCCCAGCTGATGCGTTTTGACAAATAGGCCGCGGAAACCATGGGGTTTGAGGCCGCTATTTGTTAAAACGCATCAAGATCGCATCAAGAACGCATCAAACCGCATCAAACAAGCGCCCAACCGCGCCACACAACCTTCGTTTCGGGGGATCGAGGGATACGAATGGAAATTTTTCGGGGGAAAAGTGCCGCTCAGCAAGCGGTACGCCACGGCGCCGTCCGGATCGCGAACGGCTTCTGCCTGTCAGAGGAGCCGACGCCAAACCAGCTCGCGCGCATCATGAGCGAGGAGTGGCCGGATTGCGCGCTCGATGGCTACTCGGCCGCGCTCAAGCACGTGGAGAAGCCGCTGCGCTTTCCGCTGGAATTCCTGCGCAGCTCATCGCTGCCGTCGAGTAAGTACTTCACTTCGCGCCGCGCCCGGCCGAAGGGCGCGTTGACCTGGGACGGCGTCACCGTGTGCAATCCACTGCAGGCGGTCGAGGCGATGCCGGAGGATGATGCGGTCGCCTTCCTCGAGGACTTTTACTCCGGCAAGGATGGGGTCAGCCGGCTGGAGCTGAATAAGCTGGACTACCAGCGGTTTCCGCGGCCGGTAAAGCGTGCGTTGGACAGGGCGATCATCGGCACGGATAGCGTGCCGGAGCGCCAGTTAACGCGCGCCCTCGCGCCGCATTTCGCGGTCCAGAACAATATAAAAATAGGCCCCTACCACTGGGATCTGATGATTAAGGAGCACAAAATCGCCATCGAGGTCGATGGCTACGCCTACCACCGGGGCGAAAATCGCCGCCAGTTTGAGTTGGACAGGCACAAGCTTAACGATGCCGTCCATCGCGGCTGGAAGCCCCTCCACTTCACCGCGACGACGATTGACCACTACCCAGATTTCGTGGTGCAGCAGGTAATGGCCACGGCAAAGAATAAGCGACCCTTTGCGCGTCCTCCCTGGCAGTGGCACCGCTTGTGGCGGCATGAAAGCGCGCGGCGCTGAAGCAAGGCTGGCTCAACAGCTGACCAGCGCAAGGCCGGGCATAGGCCCAACCGGGCCAGAGTCTGGGCCAGGGCCAAGGCCAAAACCCCAGAACCACAGCCCGGCGCGCCCGAGGAAACCGGCTATTCCTTGCGGCGGCCACTGCGGAGAACGTGACCGCGCAGGGGCTCGACGAGCGCGATGGCGAGGAAGGTCACCGCCCAGCCCACGGCGAGGAAGCTGAAGGAAATGAGGAGCCGTTCGGCGAGGTCGACGCCTTCGTCCCAGACGATGCTCAAGAACATTGTGCCGGCGATGCCGGCACCGAAGAGGAAACCGAAGATACTGAGCGCGACGATGGGTCCCATCACGGCGAGGGTGTTCGTGCGGAATTGGAAGCGGCGCGGCACGCCCATCAGGTCGAGGGAGCGGGTGAGTTCTTTGTCCTCGAAGGCGGACGATACTTGGCCGAGGAAGATGGACATGCTGGTCAGCGCGAAGCCGAAGAGCAAGGTCAGGACGACGCCGGTGGAGACGTCTCGGAACACGATGCCCGTTTCTTGTTCTTCTTTCAGAGCGGTGGCAAGCGCATCGGTGCCATTGGGCGAGCCCATCAGGAAGCCGGCGAGGAAGCCGAAGAAGCCGATGGCCGCGCTTTGCCGCCAGGCGCGGCGGGCGTTGGCGCCCACGCGCTGGCAGGCTACGAGGTGCGCGGTGCCGGGGAGCAATGCCAAAAGGCGGGCGCCTAATTGCAGGAGGTAGGGCGCGACCAGGTTGATGCTCATGATCACCGCGAAGAGCGGGACGACCATGGAGATTTCGGGGGTACCGGATTGGCCTTTGAGCAGGACACCGCCGACGATGACGATGAGGAGGAAGGCGATGAGGCGCCACCATCGGAAAGCGGCGGGCATCTGGCGTTTAGCCACGCCGAGGGGGCTGACGCGCACGCGCCACATGCCAGCAAGGGCCGCGGCGAGGGCGAGGAGGAAAAGGACTGCGGCCACCGCGAGGTATCCCCACCAGGGCAGGATGATTTCCTCGAAGGCGACGGGGCGGTCCTGGAATTTCACGTGCGTGAAGACGGGGGCGATGAGCACGCTGATGAGCCAGCCCAGCACGATGCCGATGAGGGCTTGGATGCCGGTCTCCACGGCGGCCATGCGCTCGACCTGGTGGGAGCTTAGGCCCAAAAGGCGGAGGGTGGACAGGCGCTGTTCCCGGCCGGAGGCGCCGAGGACCGCGGCCTGCGCGGTCAGGTTGAAGAGTGCGGGAACGATGAAGGCGCAGGCCATGAGCGCGAGGACGAACCAGGGCATGAAGTAGTTTTCCGGGTTTTCGCCGGCGGCGGCGCGCAGGGCGGGCACGGCGTCTTCTGGGTGATGAACGCGCTGCCAGAACATCCAGGTGCCGCCGGCAACGAGGAAGGCGATGGCAGAACCCAGCGTCAGGCTCACGATGGAGAGCACGCTGACGATGCCCGCACCGGAGCGGGCGCGGACGGATTCGCGTTGGAGACTGAGGACTAGGGTCGCGGTATTCATGGCTGCACCCCCAGGCGGCGGTCATCGTGAATGATGCCGTCGCGGATTTCCACGCGGCGCTGCATCCAGTCCGCCACCTTGGGGTCATGGGTGACCATGACCAGGCTGGCGCCGGATTGGCGCACGGTGGTGGTCAGCATCTGCATGACCTCGTGGCCAGTGGCTTGGTCGAGGGCGCCGGTGGGTTCATCGGCAAAGACGACGCCGGGGTTGGCCACGAGGGCGCGGGCGATGGTCACGCGCTGGGCCTGGCCGCCGGAGACTTGGGCGGGGCGGCGCTCTGCGAGATCGCCGAGCCCCAGCTGGTCGAGCAGTGACAGCGCCTTCGAACGGGCCGCGCGCCGGCCCAGCCCGTTGAGCATCGCGGGCAGCGCCACATTGTCCAGGTTGGTCAGTTCCGGCAAAAGCTGGCCGTCTTGGAAGACGAAGCCGAAGTGGCGGAGGCGGGTGCGGGAGCGGGCGGCATCGGAAAGCGTGGAGATGTCTTCGTCACCGAAGTGGACGCTGCCATCAGTGGGCGTGAGCACGCCGGACATGCAGTGCAGCAGCGTGGATTTGCCGGAGCCGGAGGGCCCCATGATGGCGACGAGCTCGCCCGGGGTGATGTCCAGGGTGATGCCGGCCAGCACGGGGCCGCCGCCGAAATCCTTCGTGATGTCGTGGAGGGAAAGTGTCTGTGTCATGCTGTTCATTTCACCGTGCCGGGCGTGCTATTCCTACAGCGCTAAGGATACTTTCCGGGTAGTGCTAGCTTTACCCCTGCCTGGGGCGCGCGCGATTAGGCTTGGGGGCGTGATTTTCAGCAAGAAGCAGGCCACCAGCAATGAGGAGCGGCAGGCGCGGGTCATCGCGGAGCTGACGGCCTCGCGCCGCGCGATTGCGGATGCCTACGAGATAGAGCGCGCCCGCATCGAGCGCGATCTGCACGATGGAGCGCAGCAATATTTGGTGGCGGCAAGCATGAAGCTGGGCGAGGCCCTGCTGGATGCCACCGGCGCCGAGGCCGAGCTGCTCACCGCCGCGAAGCAGGACGTGGACCGCGGCCTGCGTTCGCTGCGCGCGACGGTGCACGGCATTCACCCACAGGTCCTCCAGGATCACGGTTTGGTGGCCGCGCTTGCCGATGCCGCCTCCGCCCACGGCCCCCACGTCAGCGTCTACGCCCCACACCCGTTGCCGCGGCTTTCCGCCAGCGTGCTGGCCTGCGGTTATTTCTTCGGCACCGAGGCGCTGACCAATGCCGCAAAGCATGCGCCGGGCGCGCCGGTTTCGGTGCTTATCACCTCGGATGCGGCCCTTCGTATCTCGGTGGTGGATGAGGGCCCGGGCGGGGCGCGGATTGAGCCGGGGCGCGGGCTGGCCGGCATGGCCGAGCGGCTGGCGGCCTTTGGCGGGGAGATGTCGCTGTCCTCGCCGGAGGGAGGCCCAACGCGGGTAAGGTGCACGATTCCGCTCCTTTTGGAGCGCGGGCAGACGGGAGTATCAGCATGAGTGGATTAAGGATTGTGATTGCGGATGATTCCGCGATCCTGCGCGAGGGGCTCGCCGGGCTCTTGGAGCGCCGCGGCCACGAGGTCGTGGGCAGGGCGGGAACGGCGGTGGAGCTGGAGGGGGTCATCGGCAAGCTGAGTGCCCAGTTGCCGGATGTGGTGATAACGGATGTGCGCATGCCGCCGGAGATGGGCGATGATGGGCTGAAGGCGGCGGTGGCGCTGCGCCGCGCCTATCCGGGCCTGCCGGTGATGGTGTTATCGCAGTACGTGGCGCCGGCGTATGCGGTGGCACTGTTTGATTCCCCGGATGCGGGCACCGGGTACCTGCTCAAGGATCGCGTCTCTGAGGTGCGCGATTTCCTGGCCAGCCTGGAGGTAGTGGCCCAGGGCGGCACGGTCATCGATCCGACGGTGGCGCAGGCACTGATGCGCTCTGGGCGCAGCGGACTGGGCGAGCTCAGCCCGCGCGAGCGCGAGGTCTTAGAGCTGATGTCGCGCGGGAAGTCCAATAAGGACATCGCCACCGAGCTGGTGCTCTCGAATGCCGCGGTGGCCAAGCACGTGTCCAATATCTTTACCAAGCTACGCCTGGACCCCAGTGAGGATAACCGCCGCGTGAAGGCGATCTTGCAGTACCTGTCCGCGGCCACCTACGGCGGCTAGCGCGCGGCACGTAGACTGCGGGGTATGCAAAACGTACAGCCAACCGAAGTTCCCGCAGGCGCGCAGCTTATCGATGTGCGCGAAAACGACGAATGGGCCACCGTGCACGCGCAGGGTGCCACCCATATTCCCATGAGTGAGATAACGGGTCGCATCCAGGAAATCAACCCGGACCGCGATATTTATGTCATCTGCCACTCGGGCGGGCGCAGCGCGCAGGTCTGCCAGTACCTGGAACACGCCCTGGGCTGGGACGTTATTAATGTCGAGGGCGGCACCAGCCAGTGGGAGGCGGATGGCCTGCCGGTTATCCGCAATTAATTGGCCTTTACCCATCTTTTAAGATTATGATGATGGTATGTCTTCCACTAATAATTCCGGCATACCCACCTCCCTGCTCGAATCCCCGTCCTTCCAGCTAGAGCGCCTGCGCCGCCGCACCCGCGATGGCGTCGAGGCGGCCCTGCAGACTAAGCAGACCACCATCCGCGAATTCTGGGTGCTTACCTGCCTCGTCGAGGCGGATGCCGCCTCCCAGTCCTTCCTGTCTGAGACCTTGGCCATCGACGCCTCCGATATGGTGCGGCTTATCGATGCCCTCGAGGACCGCGGCTGGGCCAAGCGCGAGCGCGATCCCAAGGACCGCCGCCGCCAAATCGTGGCGTGCACCAAGAAGGGCACCAAGACCCACAAGGACCTGGCGGAGCTCGTCGCCAACGCCGAGGATGATGCGCTCGACGTATCCACCAATAAGCAGCTCAAGCACCTGCGCAAGCTGGCCAAGGCCATCATCGCCGCGGATGAGGACGAGGCATAAGGATGGACGAGCCCGAAGAGTGTAGTAGACCTAGCGTCCCGCAGCAGTACCTCCTGCGCGATCTGGCCCCGCGCCCGCGCACGCTGTGGGACATCATCACCACCACGGCTGAGATTCACCCGGAAGCCGCCGCGCTTGACGATGGCGAAATCATCACCTACGCCGAACTCGTCCACGAGGTCCAACTGTGGGCCACGGAGCTGCACGTCAATGGCGTGCGCCGGGGCGATCGCATCGGCATCCGGATGACGTCTGGCAAGCGGGATCTCTACCTTGCCATCCTGTCCACCCTGGCCGCGGGTGCGGCCTACGTGCCGGTGGACGCAGACGATCCGGATGAGCGCGCGGAGATGGTCTTCGGCGAGGCCGATATCGATGGCCTGTTTAGCGATGACGGCTTCCGCTTCCTGCGCGAACACCCGCGCCACGCGGCAGAGGGCGTCGAGGCCCCGCGGCCAGAAGATACCGCGTGGATCATCTTTACCTCCGGATCCACGGGCAAGCCAAAGGGCGTGGCCGTAAGCCACCGCTCTGCGGCCGCCTTCGTGGATGCGGAGGCCAGCCTCTTCCTCATCGATCATCCCCACGGCCCGCTAGGTCCAGAAGACCGCGTGCTGGCTGGGCTTTCCGTTGCCTTCGATGCATCCTGCGAGGAGATGTGGCTGGCCTGGGGCCACGGCGGCTGCCTGGTCCCAGCCCCGCGTTCCTTGGTGCGGTCCGGCATGGACCTCGGCCCGTGGCTGATTCGCCGCGATATCACCGTCGTCTCCACGGTCCCTACCCTGGCGGGCCTGTGGCCTGCGGAGGCGCTGGATAATATCCGCCTGCTCATCGTCGGTGGCGAGGCCTGCTCCCAGGAATTGGTGGACCGCCTGGCCACCGAGGAGCGCGAGATGTGGAATACCTACGGCCCCACGGAGGCCACCGTCGTCGCCTGCGCGCAACGGATGATCCCGGGGCGCGCGGTATCGATCGGGCTGCCGCTGAATGGGTGGGATTTGGTGGTCATCGATAAGCAGGGCGAGCCCGTTGGCTTGGGTGAGACCGGCGAATTGGTCATCGGTGGCGTGGGCCTGGCCAGCTACCTAGACCCGCAGAAGGATGCGGAGAAATACGCGCCGCTGGAATCCATGGGCTGGCAGCGCGCCTACCGCACCGGCGACCACGTGCGCTTGGAAGAAGACGGCCTGTATTTTGTGGGCCGCGTGGATGACCAGGTAAAGATTGGCGGGCGCCGCATTGAGCTGGGTGAGGTGGACGCGAACGTCGCCGCGTTGGATAACGTCTATAACTCCGCTGTGGCCGTGCAAAAGACCCCCGGCGGCGAATCCGTGCTGGTGGGGTATGTCTCGCTGGAAGATGAGGCGCGCGGTTTTAACCACGGCGTGGCCCACGAGCGGCTGGCGGAGACCATGCCCGCGGCGCTGGTCCCGCGCATCTGCGTGATGGATGAGCTGCCGGTGCGCACCTCCGGCAAGGTGGATAAGAAGGCCCTGCCGTGGCCGCTACCCGGCGTCGGCGTGGAATCGACCACGCTGACAGAGACCGAGAAGTGGCTCGCCGAGCTCTGGGTCGAGACCCTCGGTGTCTCCGTGGAGGATGAGAACGCCGATTTCTTCGACCTTGGCGGTACCTCCCTGGCCGCGGCGACGCTGGTGGGCCACATCCGCGATCGCTACCCCACCGTGGCCGTGCGCGATCTCTATGACCACCCGCGCCTGGGTTCGCTGGCAGAGCTCATCGCCGGCGCCGAACCGCGCCCCGAAGCGGAGCAACAAAAACCGCTGCGTGAGGTCACGCCCGTGGGCGCGAAGACCCGCGTGGCCCAAACGCTGTTGCAGATCCCCGCCATGACGCTGGCGGCGACCACCTGGCTAGCCTGGCTCATGCTGGGCTCGACCGTGGCCTCTGCCTTGGGCGTGGACTGGGCGCAGTCCTTCCCGTGGTGGCTGGTCACCGCGCTGGTTGTCATCTTTGCCACGCCGCTGGGTCGCATCCCCATCGGCGGCTTTGGCGCACGCCTGATTACCGCAGGCATCACGCCCGGCGATTACCCGCGCGGTGGTTCGACCCACCTGCGGATCTGGGCCGCGGAGCGGTGGGCCGATGCCTCCGGTTCGCGCTCGATTGCCGGTGCCACCTGGGTCAATAACTACGCCCGCGCCTTGGGCGTGAAGATGAAGCGCGGCGTGGACCTGCACTCGCTGCCACCAGTGACGGGCCTGCTCACCTTGGGCAAGCACGCCGCAGTGGAACCGGAGGTCGATCTCACCGGCTACTGGCTCGACGGCGACGTGCTCCACGTTGGTGCCATCGATATCAAGGAAGGCGCCCGCGTGGGCGCGCGTTCCACGCTGCTGCCGGGCACCGTGGTGGGCAAGTACGCCCACGTGGAGGCGGGTTCCACCGTCACCGGCCGCAAGAAGATCAAGGACGGCCAACGCTGGTCCGGTTCACCCGCCAAGAAGGTGGGCCGCTCCAAGCACCGCTTCCCATCTAAGCCGCCCAAGCGCCACCCCTGGTGGGTGGCCATTTATGGTGCTACCTCCCTCTTCTTGGCAGCCCAGCCGCTTATCGCGCTTGTCATTGCCGCAATCGTGGATTTGGTGCTGGTTCACGCCACGTCCGGCAATCGCTATATCGGCGCAGTCCTCTTCGCTCCCCTCGCGGCGCTCGTGGCCTTTGCCACCTACATGCTGCAGACCTGGCTGGGCGTGCGCATATTGTCCATCGGCATCTCGCCCGGCGTGAACCCGGTGCGCTCTGCTGCCGGTTGGCGCCTCTGGGCCATCGAGCGCCTCATGGATGAGGCCCGCACGCAGCTCTTCCCGCTCTATGCCTCGCAGCTGACCCCGCGGTGGCTGCGCGCTTTGGGCGCGCGCATTGGCAAGGACGTGGAGATTTCCACCGCCGTGATGATCCCCGCGCTCACGGACGTCAAAGACGGAGCCTTCCTTGCCGATGACACCATGATCGGCGGCTACGAACTCGGCGGCGGTTGGATTCACTCCGGCGAGGCCAAGGTGGGCAAGCGCTCCTTCGTGGGCAACTCCGGCATTACGGCACCCGGGCGCAAGCTCTCCAAGAACTCCCTGGTCGCGGTGCTGTCCTCCACCCCGAAGAAGACCAAGTCCGGCGCCAACTGGTGGGGTTCCCCGCCAGAGCGCATGCGCCGCGTTGCCGCCCAGGTCGATGCCCCCGCCGAGTCCGCCGAGGCCCTGACCTATAACCCGGGTTTCAAGCTCAAGGCCGCCCGCGGCATCGTGGAGACCATGCGCCTGCTCGCGCCGATGTTCTCGGCCATGCTGCTCGCCGCCACCCTGGGGACGCTGTATTACCTGCTTGCCGATGTCGGCTTCCCCGCCACCTGGGCACTTTCCGGCCTCGTGCTCATGGCGATGGGCGCTATCGCCATGGCCGTGACCATCGCCGTGAAGTGGATCTGCGTGGGCACACATAGCGCGGCCGACCACCCGCTGTGGAGCGCCTTCGTCTGGCTCAACGAGTTGCAAGACACCTTCGTAGAGGTCGTCGCCGCCCCGTGGTTCTTCCAGCACACCTACGGCACAGGAGAGATCAACCTGGGTCTGCGGGGCCTGGGAGTGGACATTGGCAAGGGCGCCTGGATCGATTCCTATTGGTTCCCAGAAACCGATCTCTGCCACGTCGGCGCCGGTGCCTCCGTGGGCCCTGGCACCGTGGTGCAGACCCACCTCTTCCAGGACCGCGTGATGAGCCTAGATACAGTCACCATCGAGGCCGGCTCCACGCTCGCCTCCCACTCGGTGGCGCTGCCTGCCTCTCTCATCGGTGCCTCCAGCACCGTCGGCCCCGGCTCGCTGGTCATGCGCGGTGACCGCGTCCCCGACAACGCCACCTGGCAGGGCAACCCCATTGAGCCGTGGGGATAGCCCACGCCTGGATCCGGAGTTATGTAAGCAAAAGACCCCTCCTCAGCCAAGCCGCTGAACGGTTGACCACCACGAGGAGGGGAATACTATACCGAGTATAATCGGACGTGCCGCCTCAATCAAAAATATTTTTAAAGAGCCTTTAAGTTGGTAGCCATGAGTAGTAAACGGATTAAAAAAGAGTGGTTATCAGAAAACAGGTTGGAGCCCTACCTTACAAAAACTGGTGGATCCACAGATAAGGCTTTTGAGCTCTACGAACTCGATCGCCACCTTAGTGCTTCCCTTTTTCATGAGATAGCCTTCATCGAAGTAGCATTACGTAACTCAGTTTCTGGATATCTCAGCTCCGAATACGGAGATGATTGGTATTGCAAGCTCGAGATGGGGTTCGATAAACGGGTTCGAGACAATATCACAGAAGCATGGAATAGCCTGCCAACAGACTTCACCAAGAATACCGAACGAAGCAAAAGGCTGGGAGGACGGGTCATTGCTGCTTCCATGTTTAGAACTTGGACAAATATCCTCGATACAGGAGGCTCCACGGGCTTACCAGCCCCTTTCAACAATGCTGATCATGACAGAATTTGGTCCCGCCAAGCCTTAATTTCTGTCTTTCCAGGTGCGAATTCAGTAGCTCGGAAGAAAGATCCTGAATTTTCCACTCACGGTCTGACCCGTAAGTGGGTTCATTCCAAAATCCTCGAGATAAAGAAAATTAGAAATAGGGTTGCGCATCACGAGTCTGTAGTCCTTCGCGGCATCCCTGTCACGGGCACAGATACTCGATTACGGCCTAGAGAATGCCACGAGGCCTGCCAAGATGTAGCAGCGATGTTGGACCGTGATTTAGCCTCTTACCTCACGGAAAACCTGCCCACAACAGCAATTCTCACCGAGTTGGACACCTTCTACGCAAGTCTAAATAATTCAAACAAATCATAAATTACCCACCTTCCCTAGGCCGCTAAAGCCTAAGTACCAACCCAACGACAGGGAAAGCAGGTCATTGTGTGCCGGGCCTATTAAACCCGAGACACGCTATCTTCTACACGTGGCGGTCCAGCCAATCCACAACGGTATCGAGGGCCTGATCAGCGGCGGGCTCGTTAAATACCTCGTGCTTCTGGCCCTCCCAGTTGATGTATTCCACATCTTCAGAGGAAATGGAGTTGTACCAGTCTTGGGAGAAGTACGGCGGAACAATGCCGTCCTTGGTGCCGTGCATGATAAGCGTCGGCGCGGTGAACAAGTCCGCATTGACGGCATCATAGGTTGCAATAGCACCCAGCTGCAGCGCGGTACCGGCGCTGGTCTTTTGCGCGATGAGCGGGCTGGTAGCGTACTCGTCCTTGACGGCCTGGCTGGTAGAAATGCCCTCCGTGAAGGGGTTCGACAGCATAACCTTCTTGGAAAGCTCCGGCGACTGCGCACCAATGTGGGTCCGGTGCGGGATCAGGTTCTGCGCGTAGTTGGCGTTAAAGCTGGTGATATCCGCCAGCGGCAAGCGCTCGAACAGGGTGGGGTCGAGCTGCTTTTGCACCTCAGAAATCTCTTCTGGCGTGATGGTCTGTCCGGTTGCCTTCTTGCCGGACAGGTTCAACGGCGCACCGCCACCATTGGTGATGATGCCATCGACCTTGCCAGGCTCACGGATGCCGTATGCCTGAACAGTCAGCGAGCCCATGGAGTGACCCAACAGGAAGGTCTTTACATCGGGGTGCTCGCCTTTGGCCATATCGACGACGCGGTCGAAATCATTGAGGATGTACTGGAAGTTATCAATGTGACCCAGCGGCGTGCTGCCAGACGCAGATTTGCCGTGTCCGCGGTGGTCCAGGCGGTAGACGTTGTATCCGGCGTCCAGCAGGCGCTTGGCCACGTAGTCATAGCGACCAGAGTGTTCAGAGACGCCGTGCGCCAATACGACATTGCCGCGCGGGTTTTCAACCAGCTGCTTGCGGTAGTAGATCTTCACGCCTTCACCGTCGTGGCTATCAAAGTAGCCGTCTTCATCGGCAATCTGCTTGTCAGACATCGTCGAACGGCCAAGCACGTCGGTCTTATCGGCCGCTGCCTCCGCGGCTGCTTCGCCGCCACCGGCAAATGCGGTGGCAGTGAGCGTTCCCGATACTGCAATCGGTGCCATGGATACAGCGGTCGCGGTAGCCAAGACACACAGTTTCTTCCTTATCATGTACATACTCCTTAGATGTGGGTTATGCCACGCATACGGGCAAGATGACTCTTAGGTCACCCTAATAGTAGTTTTCCCGGGAACGTAACTCAAGAAGTTTTTATTTATGGCTGCTGATTCTTTAAGCAATAGCCCCCAAATCACGGTCCAGCCACAGTTGAGATTAAGCCACCATTGAAGCCGCAGACACGGCAAAGCGGGAAGACCGCTTATCACGATCTTCCCGCTACAAAAGGCGCTAAGGCTTAAAGCTACTAATCACCAATCTGGTCGCGCCCACGCTTAACAATGTTCGCGTCCGGCTCCCCCACTAATTCATGGTCTTTGTTGGTGTACTCGAATTTCGAGAGCACATAGCGCATCGCATTGACGCGTGCACGCTTCTTGTCATTGGACTTGATAGTAATCCACGGCGATTCTTCCGTATCCGTATAGCGGAACTGTTCTTCCTTCGCGCGCGTGTAATCATCCCACTTATCCAGGGAAGCCAGGTCCATTGGCGAGAGCTTCCATTGGCGCACCGGGTCAATCTGCCGGATAGCAAAGCGCGTACGCTGTTCCTTCCTAGTAACCGAGAACCACAGCTTGGTTAACGAGATACCCGATCCTAAGAGCATGTTTTCTAACATCGGCACCTCACGCAGGAACTCCGCATGCTGGGACTCAGTGCAAAAGCCCATGACCCGTTCCACACCGGAACGGTTATACCAGGAGCGGTCGAAGAAGACGATCTCTCCCGCGGCAGGGAAATGCTCGATATAGCGCTGAAAGTACCATGACGTGGATTCGCGCGGTGACGGCTTTTCTAAAGCCACGGTGCGCGCACCACGCGGATTCAGGTGCTCATTAAAGCGCTTGATGGTGCCGCCCTTGCCAGCAGCATCGCGGCCTTCAAACAGGATAATGTGGCGCTGGCCGGTTTCCTTGGTCCAGTTCTGCCACTTCAAAAGCTCAATCTGCAGCGAGCGCTTAATGGTGTCATACTCATCGCGCGTCATGCGCTCGTCATAAGGATAATTCTCACGCCACGTTTCCACGGGAGAACCATCCGGCATAATCAGCGACGGATCGTCTTCATCCGCTCCATCGACGACAAAGCCGTCCGTCTTTGCAAGGTCAATCTCAGGGAGTTCGTCGTCTTTAATATCAGCCATGCATTTAGTGTAACCCCATTGCCTACATCTAGCGCGCTGATTACGACGGTTACCCCTGCATACAGGGATATAGAACAAGAAAACGAAAGATGACCTGCCCCAAACGGGACAGGTCATTCTACTTCAGGAGCTTTATAAGCTCACTACTGAAGCGATGTTCTTATGCGAACATGCCGAGCAGCTTGGAAGCAGCGTCAGCGATGTTCAAGAACGGTTCGAACGCCTTGTAGATAGCCTCACCGAAGGTGTAGAGGTTAGAAGCAAAGGAAGAAAGTTGCTCTTGCATTGTGTCTCCTTAAAAAGAATTAAATTAGAATTCGTATACGTTCTGGTGGCTGGAACCAGCGAAGAGCGGGAAGTTGGAGCTTACCGCACCGAAGCTCTCCTTACCAGTGGTGACGAGGGAGTGAACAGCCTCGACAATGTTGTGCCACTGGGTCCAAGTGGTAACAAAGTTGTCCAGGTGAGTCTGGATGGTGGAGATGTCCATATTTGAACTCCTAAAGTACGTCCGAAGCTTTCTGCCCCGGAGGGGTTTGCAGTTTGCAGACACCCTCAGTGGGCGTCACAAGAGATATTTTGGCACAACTTCGATTGAAAGCAAGTCCACTTCGCGGAAAATTTTCGCCTTTTTCAACTTGCACTGAAATGGTCTTGTTTTTTATATAGGTACGCGATGGGATTTATGACGTCCAAGCAAGGCTGTGAGCTGCGATTTTAGTATTCTCGCACAGCGATTTAGTTAATTTCGGGTGAACACTGTAACACTCGAGGGTGCAAATACCGATATAAATAACTCTCCAACGTCTGTAGACCCAGCCAAAATTTTCTTGCGCCTACCGCCCGCTCGAGTACCCACATCGGGGGGTACTGTGACGCATGTGGCTAATGTTATTAGGTAAGGGGACACTTATTTAGCCTCAGTCACCTAGTTTTCGGCGCCCCATGAAGAAACTGTCATGACTCAAGAAAGACGCCAATGACTAGCATTTTCGTCGTTTATGCCGCGATTCAACGAAATTTCATCGTTGCGGTAACACATCGAAAGCACAGAATGCCTTAGACACGCCGAAGCGCCCCTCCATTGTGCGGTATATGCACATTGGAGGGGCGCATTGACACTTAACGTGCCCCACTGAGGCGTTGACGCGTAAATCTCTTATATCGCCTGAGAGGCCTATATAAGGGCTATACGGCAGGCTTTCTAGGCTCTTAGCCTAGAAGCCCATGCCGCCCATAGCGTCAGCGTCAGGCATAGCGTTGTTGGAGCCGGCAGGCTCTGGCTTATCAGCCACAACGGCCTCGGTGGTCAGGAACAGTGCAGCAATGGATGCAGCGTTCTGCAGTGCGGAGCGGGTGACCTTAACCGGGTCGTTGATGCCGGATTCCATGAGGTTGACGTACTCACCGGTGGCGGCATTGAGGCCCTCGCCGGCGGGCAGGCCGGAGACTTTGTCGGCCACGACGCCAGGCTCGAGGCCAGCGTTGTGAGCGATCTGCTTCAGCGGTGCAGACAGTGCCTCGCGGACGATCTTTACACCGGTTGCCTCGTCGCCTTCGGCCTCAATGGAGTCAAGAACGGAAGCGGCCTGCAGCAGGGCAACGCCACCGCCGGCAACGATGCCTTCCTCCACGGCTGCCTTGGCGTTACGCACGGCATCTTCGATGCGGTGCTTGCGCTCCTTGAGCTCAACCTCGGTGGCAGCACCGACCTTGAGCACGGCCACGCCGCCGGAAAGCTTAGCCAAGCGCTCCTGCAGCTTCTCGCGGTCGTAATCGGAATCGGAGTTCTCGATCTCGGCGCGGATCTGCTTGATGCGGCCATCGATCTGCTCCTGGGTGCCAGCACCCTGGACGATGGTGGTCTCATCCTTGGTCACAACGACCTTGCGTGCCTGGCCCAAGTACTCGAGCTCGGCGGTCTCAAGGGAAAGGCCGACCTCTTCGGAGATGACCTGGCCGCCGGTCAGGATGGCCATGTCCTGCAGGGTGGCCTTGCGGCGGTCGCCGAAGCCCGGAGCCTTCACGGCAACGGACTTGAAGGTGCCGCGGATCTTGTTGACCACGAGGGTGGACAGGGCTTCGCCCTCAACATCCTCAGCAATGATCAGCAGTGGCTTGCCGGACTGCATGACCTTCTCCAGCAGCGGAACGAGGTCCTTGATATTGGAGATCTTGGAGGAGACCAGCAGGATGTATGGATCCTCCAGGACTGCCTCCTGGCGCTCCATATCGGTGGCGAAGTAGCCGGAGATGTAGCCCTTATCAAAGCGCATACCCTCAGTAACCTCGAGGTCCACGCCGAAGGTATTGGACTCTTCCACGGTGATAACGGAGTCCTTGTTTACGGAACCGTTGCCCACGGTGTACATAGCCTCGGCGATCTTCTCACCAATTGCTGGGTCCGCAGCGGAAATGCCAGCAGTGGTAGCGATCTGCTCCTGGGTTTCTACTTCCTTAGCGGAAGACAGCAGGGAGTCCACAACCTTCTTGGTTGCGGTCTCGATGCCGCGCTTGATGCCCATGGGGTTGGAACCAGCGGCTACGTTGCGCAAGCCCTCGCGGACGAGTGCCTGTGCCAAAACGGTTGCGGTGGTGGTGCCGTCGCCGGCGACGTCATCGGTTTTCTTGGCAACTTCCTTGACCAGCTCGGCGCCGATCTTCTCGTAAGCATCCTCGAGTTCGATTTCGCGAGCGATGGAAACGCCGTCATTAGTAATGGTCGGTGCGCCCCAGGACTTTTCCAGGACGACGTTGCGGCCCTTAGGGCCGAGGGTGACCTTGACTGCGTCAGCCAGAGTATTCAGGCCGCGCTCAAGGCCGCGGCGGGCCTCTTCATCAAAAGCGATAATCTTTGCCATAGTGTTTGTGCTCCTTGGATTTATTGAGGACGACACTCACGTCTTTCTCGCTGCGGACGCCCGCGACGGCATGGCTGGTGAGTGTGGACCAACCTCAACCACAACGATGGAGATTTATCTAGCACTCATTCTGTGCGAGTGCTAACGACTATTCTGGCACTCTCCCACCCCGACTGCAAGGTGCAACGCGCTTGCCTCTAGCGATCTGGCACCTCCCGCAGAGGCGCCAAATGTAGACGTACATATGCGTATATATAAGGAAGCGGCCTACTGCGCGTCCGCCGCGGCCTTGTCCTGGTTCTCGGTCTGCTCAGGGGCTTGCACCTTGCGCGCGGTCCAGCGGTAGATGAAGCTGAGTGCGGCGATAAATAGCACGATGCCGAGCACCGTCGCGGAGGTACCGCCGGAAAAGACCTCCAGCGGGCTATCCCCGCCGGAGCCGGCGATGATGGCGGCATTGACCACACCGAAGAGGGACTCGCCCACGATGAGGCCGGTGGCCAACAGCGTGCCCATGCGCTTGGCAAACTCCGGGCGGGATTGGCGTGCGGCCCACTTATTATAAAAGGTACCCAGGATGGCGCCGATGGGAATGACGATGGTCAGTGCTGCGGGCAAGTACATGCCCATGCCGACGGCAAGCGGAGACAGCGAGCCCTTGGAAGTGAACTTGTGCAGGCACTCGTCCACGATGATGAGAACGGCACCAATGCCCATGCCGGTAAAGATAAGGCTCCAATTCAGCGAGTTTTCAAATATGCCGGAGGCCACCGAGGACATCAGGGCGGCCTGCGGGGCGGCAAGGGCATCCTCGCCGGCACCTTCCATGCCTTGGAAGCCAAAGCCGGTGAGCATGAGCTGCAAAATCGGCGGGATGACCAGGGAGCCGAAGACCACGCCAATGATCAGCGCCACCTGCTGCTTCCAGGGGGTAGCGCCCACCAGTTGACCGGTTTTCAGATCCTGCAGGTTGTCATTGGAAATGGTGGCGATGCCAAAGACGATGGCCGCGGTAAAGAGCGTATAGGCCACCAGGGAGAGCGGTTCCGCGCTGGTGCCGCGGGTTACGGCCGCGATAACCAGCGAGGCGGTAAGCACAGCGATGACACCGATGGAAGAAATGGGCGAATTAGACGCACCAATCAAACCGGCCATGTAGCCACAGACGGAGGCGATGATCAGGCCGACCAGCAGGGTAAAGAGTACGGAGACGGTAATGAGCACCACCATGTGGTCATGGATATCGGTACCCTGCACGAAGTCCCAGAGCAAGAGCGCGATGGGAACCATCAGAACCACGATGGTGGTGACCACATAGGGGAAGGGAATATCGCGCTCGGTCACATCGACCGCGCCGCCGGATTTGCGGGTCCGCGATGAGGCCAAGGACTGGCGGATGCCCACGGTAATCGGCCCGGCGATCTTGATGAGCGTCCAGATGGCGGCAATGGCCATGGTGCCCACGCCGATAAAGCGGATGTCATCGGCGAAGGTGGTATCGACGACATCGGCAAGCGCGGCAGCAGGCCCCACATCGCCCGCGGTGCGGATGGGCAGCAGGACGAAGTAGGAAATGACCACGCCGACTAGCATCGCAATGCCCACCGGCAGGCCTACCAAGTGGCCGACGCCAATGAGCGCGGTGGACAGGCTCGCGCCCAGCGTGGTGGCGCCGGAGCCGAGCTTGAAATAGGTAGACACCTCGGCGGCCGCGGCCTTCATCGAGGTCAATAACGCCATCGCGGCGGAGACCAAGCCGCCGACGACGATAACGCGCAAGCCCTTGGCATTCTCCCCGTGACTGGCGCCGTCGCCGCTTTCATCACCAACCCGGAGGACCTCCGCGGCGGCAACGCCTTCCGGATAAGGAAGATCGGAGCTGGTCACCAGCGCGCGGCGCAGCGGGATGGAATACATCACGCCCAGCACGCCGCCGATGATGCAGACGCCTGCGGTTTTGAAAAATCCGAAGCCCTGCCAATAGCCCACCATGACCAGGCCGGGCAGGACGAAGATGATGGCGGACAACGTGCCTGCGGCCGAGGCAATGGTCTGCACAATGTTGTTTTCTTTGATGTTGTGCCCGGCAAACCGGCGCAACACCGCCATGGAAATCACGGCGGCGGGAATGGAGGTGGCAAACGTCAGGCCCACCTTCAGGCCCAGGTAGACGTTGGCGGCGGTAAAAATGAGGGTAATCAGGCCACCGATGATGACCCCGCGCAGGGTCAACTCGGGCAGGCTGGCCTGCGAACCGGCGGCGGGAGCTTGCGTAGACGCCATGCCAGGTCCTTTCTAGTATTGCTTCACTGTTTTTAATCTCAACCATCTTCGCGTCGGCCACCAGAAGGCACCTGGCGGGAAGATGGGAAAAATTCTAGGCCACCGCCGCCCCGTGTACCTATTCCATTTAATTTATGGCTTACTTTATGGCCCGCGCACAGCAGGGTACCGTGGGTTGCATGACAAATATCATTGACAGCGTACGCAGTGACCGCGACACCATCTTCCGCCAGCTCAGCGAGCTCGTGGGATTCAATTCCGTGCACAATGAGCCGGGCTTGGAAGACCAGGCTCAGGGCGCCAGCCAGTGGGTGAAGGCCGCGCTGGAAGAAGCCGGGGCAACGGTAGAAACCATCGAGACCGCCGATGGCTCCACCGCCATTTTGGGCGAGCGCAAGGGCGAAGAAGGCGCCAAGACCGTACTGCTCTACTCGCACTACGACGTGGTCCCCGCCGGTGACCGCGCGGCGTGGGAATCCGCTCCCTTCACCCTGACCGAGCGCGCCGATGCCGAGGGAACCACCCGCTGGTACGGCCGCGGCGCGGCAGATTGCAAGGGCAATGTGGCCATGCACCTAGCAGCCCTGCGGGCACTGGAGGCCAATGGCGGCACCAAGGTGAACCTCAAGTACCTCATCGAGGGCTCTGAAGAGCGCGGCGGCGAGGGCCTGTCCCAGCTCATCAAGGACCGCCCGGAACTTTTCGCTGCCGATGCCATCCTGATCGCGGATGCCGGCAATGCCGCGGTGGGCCAGCCCACCTTGACCACCTCCCTGCGCGGCGGCGCGCAGATCGAGGTCGAGGTCAATACCCTGGCCGCGCCCGTGCACTCCGGCCAATTCGGCGGCGCGGCCCCGGATGCGGTGAAGGCGCTGATGCGCACGCTGGATTCGCTCACGGATGAGTACGGCCGCACCACCATCGATGGCGTGGATACCAGCGCCCACTGGCAGGGCCAAGAATACCCAGCGGAGGCGTTCCGCGGCGATGCGCAGCTGCTCGAGGGCACCGAGATCATGGGCTCCAAGGATCCGGAGGGTGCTACCCCGGTGGCTGACATGGTGTGGTCCCGCCCGGCCATTTCCGTGACCGGCTTTACCTCTACTCCGGTGGCTGAGGCCGTCAACGCCGTCCCCGCTACCGCGGCCGCCAAGCTGAACCTGCGCGTTCCGGCAGGCACCGATGCCCGCGCCATTGGTGAGGCCGTCTGCGAGCACGTGAAGAACCACGCGCCGTGGGGCGCGCACGTCAAGGCAGAGGTTGTGGAGGCCAATGCCGGTTTCTCCACCGACCCGGAAAAGCCCGCCGTCGCACTATTGGGACAGTGCCTCTCCGAGGCCTACGGCAAGGACACCGCGGCACAGGGCATGGGCGGTTCCATCCCGCTAACCACCGAGCTGCAGGAGGCACACCCCAACGCGGAAATCGCCCTCTACGGCGTGGAAGAGCCCAAGTGCACCATCCACTCCGCCAATGAGTCCGTCGATCCCACCGAGATCGAGCACGTCGCCGCCGCAGAGGCTCTTTTCTTGCAGCGCTACGCTTAAAAAAGCGCGCAACGGCGGCATATAATACTGTGCACGAAAAGTAATCTTTCGAAGTTGTGGAAAAACCGGTAAACTTTTGACGAGTTGACCCCGTTTCCGGCCACGCTACTTGCACAAGTGGGACAGTTCGCACTCGGCCGAGTGCGAACTGTCTTGGCGTGTATATGCTCCCGGCGCATATGCCCCACGCACCACGGCACCGAGGGTCTGAGAACTTGACACAACCTAAGGAGCGCAGATTCCAACGTGCTAATACTTCTGGGTGCCCTCATCGTTGCCACCGTGGTTGCACCGCTGCTCATTATGAATGTGGGCCGCCCAGCCTTTGGTTTATTGGCAATAGTTCCCGGTGTCGGTTTCGTGTGGACCCTCGCGCACTTTGCCCGGGGCACTTTCCGTGACGGCGGCACGCTGAATTACACCATCGAGTGGATGCCGGCCGCGCACCTCGCCGTGGATCTGCGCATGGATGCCTTGGGCGGGCTCTTTAGCCTCATCATCTTAGGGATGGGCGCTCTGGTCCTGCTGTATTGCTGGGGTTATTTCGATTCCACGCGCCGCCGCCTTGCCATGTTCGCCGGCCAAATGGTGGGCTTTGCCACCGCCATGTTTGGCCTTGTGGCCTCCGATAGCCTGCTGCTCATGTACGTCTTCTGGGAGATCACCTCCCTCCTTTCGTACCTATTGGTCAGCTACTACGCCGAGCGCGCCTCCTCGCGCCGCGCCGCGCAGCAAGCCCTGATGGTCACCGTCTTGGGCGGGTTATCCATGCTGATGGGCATCTGCCTGCTCGGACGGCAGACTGGGGCGTGGACGTTTAGTGAAATCCACGCCTACGATCACTTCCCCCAAACGCCGTACGTCACCGTCGCCATCGTGCTCATCCTGGTCGGTGCGCTGACCAAGTCCGCCATCGTGCCGGCGCACTTCTGGCTACCTGGTGCCATGGCAGCACCGACGCCGGTCTCGGCGTACCTGCACTCCGCCGCCATGGTCAAGGCCGGAATCTACCTGGTCGCGCGCCTGGCACCGGATATGTACGAGGTGGCCACCTGGCACCTCGTGGTCATTTCCTTAGGCGTCTTTACCATGCTGCTCGGCGGCTGGATGGCGCTGAAACAAAAGGACCTCAAGCTCATTTTGGCCTATGGCACGGTCTCCCAGCTGGGCTTTATTACCTCCATCGTGGCGGTTGGCTCCCGGGAGGCCATGCAGGCGGGCCTGGCGCTGACCTTTGCCCACTCGCTCTTTAAGGCCGCACTGTTCATGGTGGTCGGCGCCATCGATCACTGCTCGGGCACGCGCGATATTACGAAACTATCCGGCCTCGGCCGCAGGCAGCCCTTCCTCTACGGCATCGCCCTAATCTCCGCCCTGTCCATGGCTGGTGTTCCCCCGCTCTTTGGCTTTGTGTCCAAGGAGGCCGTGCTGGAATCCACCATGCACGAAGAACTACTCATTGGCATGCCGCGCAATATGATCCTGGTGGCCTATGTGGCAGGTTCCATCCTCACCATGGCCTATGCCCTGCGCTTTTTGTGGGGTGCCTTTGCCTCCAAGAATCTCCCTGACGATAAGGACGGCGTTTCTGCGGCTGTGGCCACGATGCACAAGGTCAACGTGGGCCTGTGGCTCGCCCCGGCAGTGCTCACCGCGCTGACCATCGCGCTTGGCATCGCGCCGCAGGCGCTCTCGGCGGCCATCGATCAGCACCTCGATTCCACCTTTGGCGCAGGCGAGCACCACGGCCTGGCCCTCTGGCACGGGTGGTCGGTGACCTTGGGCGTCTCCGCCATCATCATCGTGGCCGGAATCATCGTGCACTGGCGCCGCCAGGTGCTGGAGCAATGGCAGTTTGCGTACCCCGCGCTTGGCGATGCCGACGCCGTCTACGACAAGGTCATCTCCACCCTGCGCAAGCTCTCCCTGCGCACCACGGCCGTGACCCAGCGCGGTTCGCTGCAGCTCAACCTGACCGTCATCTTCGCCACCCTGATGGTGCTGCCGCTGACCATGCTGATTACCGGTGATCTCACGGATATTCGCATGGTGGTTGCGGAAAATCCCTGGCAGATTGTTGCCGCCATCATCATGATGGTGGCCGCCATTGCCGCCACGGTGACTGATAACCGCTTGTCCGCCGTCATCATCGTCGGCATTACCGGCTATTCCTTGTCTTTCGTCTTTGCCATCCATGGTGCCCCGGACTTGGCGCTGACCCAGCTGCTCACGGAAACCATCATCATGGTGCTATTCATGCTGGTGCTGCGCCGCATCCCGGCGTCTACCGAGTGGAAGCAGGACCCGAAGATGGGCCGCCTGCGCGCCTGGCTCTCCGTCGGCACCGGCTTGACCGTCACCATCGTGGCGATGTTCGCCATCAACGCGCGCTCGGCCGAGCCCATCTCGCAGTACATGCCGGAGCTGGCAAAGGAGATTGGCCACGGCGCCAATGCCGTCAACGTCTTGCTGGTGGACCTGCGCGCCTGGGATACCTTTGGTGAGATCACGGTGATCATCATCGCCGCGCTCGGTGTGGCCTCCCTGATTTATCGCACCCAATCCTTCTCTAGGGACAGCCGCCGGCCAACCCTGCAGGTCACGGGCCGGCGCTGGCTGGCCGCGGGCGCGGAATCGGAGCAGGCGCTCAACCGCTCGCTGATGATCGATGTCTCCACCCGCGTGCTCTTCCCTTCCATGATGGCGCTGTCGTTCTACTTCTTCTTCGCCGGGCACAATGCGCCAGGCGGCGGCTTCGCCGGTGGCCTCGTGGCCGCGCTCGCGCTCATCCTGCGCTACTTGGCCGGTGGCCGCGCGGAGCTCGATGAGGCCCTGCCTATCGATGCCGGGCGCACCATGGGCGCAGGTCTCTCCTTCTCCGCCTTGGCGGTGGTGGTGCCGATGTTCTTTGGCCATCCGCCGCTTACCAGCGGATATACCTCGCCCGAGATCCCGCTTATCGGCGCGGTCTCGCTGCCTTCGGCGCTGGTCTTTGACCTTGGCGTCTACCTCATCGTCGTGGGGCTCACGCTCTACGTGCTCAGCTCGCTCGGTGCCAAGCTGGATGAGGAAGAAGAGATGCGTAAGCAGCGCGCCCGCGACCGCGCCCGCTCCCTTGCGCGGAAGAACCGGGAGCGCAGCACCAAGCAGAAGGCCCAACGGTCACAAAAACAAGAAAAGAAACAAGAAAAGGTACCGGCCGCAACGAGCCCCTCCGGCCCAGACTCCGGGGACAACGCAGGAAAGGAGAAATAAATGCAAGCCAACCTCTTCCTCCTGCTCGCCGCCGGAGTAATGGTTTCTGCGGGCATCTACCTCTTGCTCGACCGCGCCATGACCAAGATGCTGCTCGGGCTGCTCTTGCTGGGCAATGGCGCCAACCTCTTCATGCTGCAGGCCGGTGGCCCGGCGGGCTCGCCGCCTATCGATGGCCGCGAGGCCCAGCCCTACGGCAGCGATATTGCAGACCCTCTTACCCAAGCGATGATCCTGACCGCCATCGTCATCTCCATGGCGCTAACGGCCTTCATCCTCACCTTGGCCTACCGCCAGTACCGCTACCGCACCGCCGACGTCATTGAAGATGACGCCGAAGATACCGCGATTGCCGCCAAGGCTTCCAAGCCTGGCAACGCCGCGGCGAGCGCGGACCATGATGCCTCCAATGACCCCGCCACCGGGCGCGCTACCAAGGAAGGCGATAATTTCGGCCCCGAGTCCTTCGAGG
Source organism: Corynebacterium sp. KPL1824 (assembly GCF_000478095.1). Taxonomy (NCBI): domain Bacteria; kingdom Bacillati; phylum Actinomycetota; class Actinomycetes; order Mycobacteriales; family Corynebacteriaceae; genus Corynebacterium; species Corynebacterium sp. KPL1824. The sequence goes on from NZ_KI515750.1 coordinate 991,626, forward strand.
AGCCAGTGAAGGGAGCCGAAGATGACTGAGCCATTCCACCAGGCGGCCGAGGCGATGTACCCGTACGTCGGCGCCCTCATCCCGCTGCCGGTTATCATCCCGGCGGTGGCCGCGGCGCTCTCGCTGCTTTTTGCCCGCATGCCTAATGTGCAGCGCCAGATCGCCTTTTTCTCCCTGCTGATTACGGCTGCGGTAAACGCGAGCCTGATCATAATAGTGGATTTCCATGGCATACAGACGCTGCAAATAGGCGGCTGGGACGCACCCGTGGGCATCACGTTGGTGGCGGACCGGCTCTCCACGATGATCCTCTTTACCTCGTCTGTGGTGCTGTTCTCCGTCATTTGGTACGCCATTTCCCAGGGTGTGCGCGATGGCACCAAGGACGAACCGGTCGCGGTCTTCTTGCCCACCTACATGTTGCTGACCATGGGCGTAAATATCTCCTTTTTGGCCGGCGACTTGTTTAACCTGTACGTCGGCTTCGAGGTCTTCCTCGTGGCCTCGTACGTGCTGTTGACCTTGGGGGCATCGGCAGGCCGCGTGCGCGCCGGCGTGGGTTATGTGATGGTCTCGATGGCCTCATCCATGATCTTCCTGCTGGCGCTGGCATATGTCTATGCCTCCGTCGGCACCATGAACATGGCGCAGATTGGCCAGCGCATGCAGGACATCCCGGAGGGCACCCGCACAGCCATCTTCGCCACCTTGCTCGTGGCCTTTGGCATTAAGGCCGCGGTGGTGCCGCTGGCCGCCTGGCTGCCGGACTCCTACCCCACCGCGCCCTCGCTGGTCACGGCCGTCTTCGCCGGCCTGCTGACCAAGGTCGGCGTGTACGCGATTATCCGCGCGCGCACGTCCATCTTTACCAATGGTGGGCTCGATACCGTGCTGATGTGGGTGGCGCTGGCCACCATGCTGGTGGGCATCTTGGGCGCCATCGCGCAGACCGATATTAAGCGCCTACTGTCCTTTACGCTGGTCAGCCACATCGGTTATATGATTTTCGGCGTCTCCTTGGGCACCGCCCAGGGGCTATCTGGCGCCATTTTCTACGCCATCCACCACATTCTGGTGCAGACCGCGCTCTTCTTGGTCGTCGGCCTCATCGAGCGCCAAGCCGGTACGTCTTCGCTGCGGCGCCTGGGCTCGCTGATGTATTCCGCCCCTCTCATCGCCGTGCTGTATTTCATCCCGGCCATCAACCTGGGCGGCGTGCCGCCGTTCTCTGGTTTCTTGGGCAAGATCATCCTCATTCAGGCGGGCGCCAATGAAGGCTCCTGGCTGGCGTGGGTTCTCATCGGCGGCGCGCTGGTGACCTCGCTGCTCACCCTGTATGTCATGATGCTGGTCTGGGCCAAGGGCTTCCAGCGCGACCGCGCCGATGCTCCCGAGGGCAACGTCGCCCTGGCCCGCCCCGCCCCGCTTTCCGATATCACCGATGAGGTCGAGTTCTCCTCCCGCCAGGACGTCGGCCGGGTGCCATTCGGCATGCTGGGCGCCACCGCACTACTGGTCATCGCCTCGACCTCGATCACCTTCCTGGCCGGCCCGATTTCCGGGATTACCTCCCGCGCGGCCGAATCCGCGCAGGATACCTCCATTTATCAGTACGCCGTATTGGGCGAAAACGCCGATACCCCCACCCGGCACCTTGACCAGAAGGAGCGCTACGAAGGCGGCGCGGACTCCTACAAGGAGCGCAGCCACCTGTTGCCGGACCCCGGCCCGGCTCACGATCCGAAATCCGCCGCGCCGGAGACGTCGAGTGCGGAGACCCCGAGCGCAGAATCGTCGAGCTCGGGCACGCGGAGCTCGGAGACGTCAAGCAAGGATGCGCCGGGGAAATCGGGGGCATCGGAAAGCCCTACGCCAGTAAAGAAGGAGGCCCGCGATGACTAAGAGCCGCTTTGCCGGTGTGCGCTACCGTTTCCGGCCGTGGTTTACCGTCTGGATCACGGTCATGTGGTGCATGCTCATGGGTGAAATCACGGTGGGCAATGTGGTCGGCGGCCTCCTCGTCGCACTGGTCATTGTCTTCGCCCTGCCGCTGCCGGCGATGCCCATTGCTGGCGTCGAGGTCGCGTGGGGCAAATTCTTCCGCTACATTCTGCGCTGGTTCTGGGAACTGTTCTATGCCTCCCTCAAGGTGGGTTGGTTGGCCTCAAGGCCGCAGCCGCTGCCCAAGACCGCCATCCTGGAGCTGCCGATGCGCCTGGAAAATGAGTTCATCCTCTCCCTTGCCGTGACGCTATATAACCTGCAGCCGGGTGGAACGGTGACGGATATTGACATCGCCAATCGCATGATCACCATCCACATCCTGGATGCCCGGGATGAGGCGCAGATCCAGCGCGAAATCGATGCCGTATCCCGCCTAGAATCTTCCATGATCGAGATCTTTGAAAGGAGCCACCCATAATGGATCCGCAGATCTATCACGCCATCCTGCTGGTTCCCGCATTCCTGCTGTGGGTCTCCGTATTAATCACTGTCTGGCGCATTATCACCGGGCCCAACTCCCTCGACCGGCTGGTGGGAATGGATGGGTTTACCGCCATGTTCCAATGCGCGCTGGCGACCTATATGTGCTGGTCGCTCGATACCTCCGTGGTCTCAGCCATGCTGGTCATCGCGCTGCTCGGCTTCATCTCCACCGTGTCCGTCACCAGGTTTAGGAAGAGGGATAACCAATGAGTTGGTCTTTAATCGCCGATATCCTCTCGCTCATCCTCGTCATCAGCGGCAGCCTGCTCATCCTCGCCGCCGCCATTGGCCTGGCGCGCTTTAAGGACACGATGTCCCGCGTGCATGCCGTGAGCAAGCCGCAGACCACCGGGCTCATCCTCACCATCATGGGTGCGTTCATCCGCATCACCGGGGCAGAATCATTCAGTATGGCCGAGCGTGGTGATTTGGGTATGCTTATTTTGCTGGTACTGTTTGCGATGTTTACCAGCCCGGTGACCGCGCAGCGCACCTCACGTATCGCACGCCGTGAAGGCCTGTACGGTTCCGAGGAATCGATGTCGCGCAATGACCGCCCCGCCGGCCGTTCGCTGCGCCGCAAATAGGAGGCACCTTTAACCGTGAAAAAGCTATACGGACTGCCTACTCTGGCTACCCTTTTGGTTGCCTTCTTCATCTTCAGCATCTCCCGCTATAGCAAATACGACGGTCCCAATGCCTTCATCTGGCGCGTGCCGCTGGATTTGAAGATTTACTGGCTCGCCGGCGGCGAGGTGGCCGAGGGCGCCAACCTCTACGACAACGCCTACATTGGCAACCTACCTTTTACCTACCCTCCCTTTGCCGGCACGCTATTCAAGTGGATTTCCTCGCTTGCCGATGACCCCCTTATCATCCTCTGGCAAGGCGGCACCATCCTTGCCTTATTGGCCGTCATCCTCATGGTCTTCCACGAGCGCGGCCTCAAACTATCGCCGTTGACCTGGGTCGTTGCCATCCTGCTGGTGCTGTGCGCCCCGGCCGTGGAGCCGATGTACGGCACCTTGTTCTACGGCCAGATCAACGTCTTTTTGATGTTCCTGGTCGCCCTCGATGTCATCCCAAAAAAGTGGGCCCTGCCCGGCATCGGCATTGGTCTCGCCGCCGGCCTGAAGCTCACCCCAGCCTTCATGGGCCTGGTGCTCCTATTCCAAAAGCGCTGGTGGCAGGCGGTCATCAGCGTCCTTACCTTCGCGGTGACCGTAGCGATTGGTTTCGTCACCATCCCGGACGCCGAGGTGTTCTGGACCGATGCGATCTTCAATTCCTCCCGCGTGGGTGAACACACCAACCCGGGCGCGCAGTCCATCCGCTCGCTCATGGTGCGCGCGTGGGGCATCGACGGCGGCTGGATGTGGCTCGCCGCCGTCGCGGTCGTCTTCGTCCTGACCTGCCTGGCACTGCGCACCGCAATGAAGCACAAGAATAACTCCGCCGCCATGGCCTTGGCCGGCATTAGCGCGTGCTTGGTCTCGCCCTTTTCCTGGTACCACCACTGGGTCTGGGTCTTCCCGCTGGCCATCGTGGTCCTCATCTCCGTCAACCAGGCACTGGGCAAGCGCCTGCGCGGTGTCATCGGCGCGCAAGTTGCAGCGCTGGTCTCCTTCGCGGCCATGTGCGTGGTGCTCTTGCCATACGTCTCCGCGGCGTTCTGGCTCGAAGGCGCGAACCGCTCGCTCAACCACTGGGATTTCCAGCCCTGGGCGATGCTCTTTTTCACCGGCTCCGGCATCCTCTACATCGCCTTTTATGCCCTGTGGGGATTTATCCCCGGCACCCAGCCCAGCGAGGACGACCTCCACGGCGACCCCCATGGCGGCCAACACGCTGGTCAGCACGCTGCTCAATCGCAGCACCATGCCCCGGTGCAGCAAGGCCAGCCGCAGCACGCTCAGCCCCAGCACTCCCAGGCGCAGCGCACCCGAGCAGCCGGAGCTCCCGCGTCTGGCGTTTCCGCAACCGGCACAGCCGCATCCGGCACAGGTGCGTCCGGCACTGCCGCACAGGGGTCTGCCACCGCCGATGAAACCGCAGAGTTCCCAGTCTTTAACCCCGAGACCCGCGAGTTTCCCTCCACCGAGGGCTATACCGACATCCCGGCTCCCCCGTCCTACGGCGGCCGCCACGCTCGAGACAACGGCTAGGCAGCGCACACGTCGCGGATAGCTACCTGCTGTGTGGCACTAGGCGTGCGGTCACTGAGCGCGCACGCTTAGCGCTGGCCATCGGTTCGCTGATTAGTAGTTAGCTGATTAGCGCACCGGCCGGAAGGTGTGCAGCTCCCGGCAGGTTTCTTCGACGACATCGCGCCAGCTGCCGGTTTCTTGGAAGAGGCGGCGTTGGCGTTCGTATCCGGCGCCGCCGTCGATAATTTCGTGCACTAGGGCCAGCTCTTCCGCGCAGCCTAGCTCACGGGCTAAGGGAGTGAGCTCTTCTACCATCTGGGCCAGTTCATCTTTGACCCAAGCCTCGTCGGTGTCGCGCGAGGTAATAACGAGGGCATCCATGCCGTAGCGCGCCCCGCGCCATTTGTTTTCCGCCACGTGCCATGGCTGCAAGACGGGCAGCTCCTCGCCAGCATCAATCATGCGGTCATAGTGCACGACCAGGCAGTGCGTGAGCGCAACGACGGCGGAGAGCTCCCGCAGGTTCGAGGTCGCATCGGATACGCGCACCTCCACGGTGCCCCACTTCGAGGCCGGGCGGATATCGAAGTGCATCGAGCCGGTGTGGTTAATGACCCCGGAGATAGCCTGATCCCGCATATAGGACTGCCACTCGCCCCACGTGAAAAACTGGTAGGGCATGCCGGCGGTGGGCAGCTGTTGATAGAGCATCGTGCGATTGGAGGCGTAGCCCGTATCCAAGCCTTCCCACCCCGGCGAGCAGGCAGAGATAGCCAAGAGGTGGGGGTACTTTGTCATCAGCGCATTGATGATGGGCCAGACGCGATCCTCGTGGCTGATGCCCACGTGGACGTGGGTGCCCCATAGCAGCATCTGCTTGCCCCAGTACTGGGTACGGGCGATGATCTCTTGATAGCTGGGTTTATCTGACAGCGGGTTTTCCCGGAAATCCGTAAACGGGTGCCCGCCTGAGGCCCACACATCGATGCCGAGCTTATCCGCGGCTTCCTCCACGGCGGCCAGCGAAGTTTCTAGCTCCGCCATGGCTTCCGGCACCGTGGTACAAATGCCCGTGACTAGTTCCACCGTATTCTGCAGGAATTCCTTTTCCACGTGAATATCGGGGTGGGCGGCAGTGGCGAGATCGATCAGCTCAGCCCCGCGCGGGACGAGATCGCGCGAGTCGCGGTCCACGAGCGCGACTTCCCATTCCACCCCGAGCGTGGGCTCGGGGGAACGGGCGAATACTTCTGCCGGAATCTTCACCTGTCCAGCTTAACGGGTAGGCGGTAATATTCCATGAATTTTATTTAGGCCTGGGGGACGGCGAGAGCGACCACGACGGCGCCGTCCTCGGTGGCTTCCTTGGGCAGGTCCTTATTCATGGGCTTTACTTCTGCCTGGTAGCGCGCGGCTACCTCCTTAGCCAGCGACTCCGCGGAGGCATCGCCCTCAGGGTAGAAGACGGTGGTCTTGGGCACGGTCAAAACGTCGCCTGGCAGGTTGCCCACATAGCCCACCTTGAAGCCGCCGTCCTTCAACACATCGGCTTCGTTCTTGGCCTTATCGGATTCGCCGGAATTATTAAGAACGCTGACCTTAATGTCATTGCGGTCGCGCGCAGCGGAGGGCGCATCGTTGCCGCCGGCCCGGGCTTCATCCCCGCCGCGGCCTTCACCGTGCTGGTCGCGCGCGCCAGCATCGCGGTTGGCGTCGCGGTTAGCCTCGCCCTCGGCGCCGCCGTTCGGGTGCGCGTTCTCACCCTCGCGAGGCGGCTGGTTATTGGCGCCATCAGCACGGGAACCATCACCGCGCGCGCCATCCGCGGCAGGGCCGTCGGCGCCGTTGCCCTCTTGGCCGCCATTGGCGGAGCCGTCTGACTTCGACTGCTCGGAATCGGAAGCGACGGTCGAATCATCGTCCTCCGAGGTCATGGCATAAAGGCCCCACAGGCCAAGCATCACGGCCACGGCGATAAGCACCATGGCGAGCCCGCGCAGTGGTAAACCGCCCTTCTTGGCGTGGGCTCCTCCCCCACCACCGCCGGTTCTGGCCGCGGCGGCCCCGGCCCCGGCCCCTGCTCCGGCACCTGCAGCAGCGTCCTCGCCGTCTACCTCATCGTCATAAGCGGCGTCATAATCGCCGTCGTAGGCGTCGTCATAATATGCATCGCCGTAATCGGCCGCGGCGGCCTCGCCGGCGGCGTCGTCGAATTGCTGGTCGTATAGATTATCCGGATTCTCTTTAGTCACTTCAGTAACACTAGTAGCAGGTTCTAACGCGGTGGGGTATTTCCCCGCGCGGCGCGCCGCGTATTTTCGCGCTCCTCCCGCAGGCGCTTCAACCGGGCCACCAGGAGGGGATGGGATTCGGCGGCAGCGGGGGCATCGAGAAGCAGGTTCAGCCGTTGGTGATAGCGCACCGGCGAGATATCCAGCTGCGCGCGGATGGCCTCTTCCTTGCGGCCAATGCTGCGCGGGGCGGTTTCCTCAAAGTCCAAAATGGCGGCGTCTAGGTCAGACAAGGGGTTCATGCTTAAACTGTAGAACATGACTATTCGTCCCATCGTTATCCACGGCGAGCCCGTGCTTCATCAGCCCACCACACCGGTGGAAGAATCCGAGATTTCCAGCCCCGAGATGCAACAGCTCATCGCGGACATGTACGAGACCATGGAAGTTGCCCATGGCGTGGGCTTGGCGGCGAACCAGGTGGGCATCGGCAAACGGCTCTTCGTGTACCACTGCCCCGATACCGAAGGCCCGGATGGCACCGAGCTGCCTGCGGATAAGGCCGGCATGCGCAAGGGCTGCGTTATCAACCCGGTGCTGGAGACCTCCGAGATTCCAGAGACCATGCCTGCCGATGACGGCTCCGATGACGAAGGCTGCCTCTCCGTGCCGGGCGAGGGCTTTCCCACCGGCCGCGCCGACTGGGCGCGCGTGACCGGCAAGGACGAGCACGGCAACGACATCACCGTGGAGGGCTACGGCTTTTTCGCCCGCTGCCTGCAGCACGAAACCGGCCACCTCGATGGCTACTTGTATACCGATACCCTCATCGGCCGCTACAAGCGCCAGGCTAAGAAGGCCATTAAGCGCAATGGCTGGACCGAGCCGGGCTATTCCTGGATGCCGGGCGAGGACGAAGACCCCTTCGGGCACGACGATTAATCATGTCCGGCATCTTTCGCTCCGATAACGTGCAGGTAGGCGATCGCGTCGTGGCCCGGCGCGATTTCGGCGGGGTACATAGCGATGTCATTGGCCACGTCCTCAGCCTCGAGCCGCTGGTCATCCGCCCGCAGCAGGTCGGCGGCTACCCTTCCGATCTCGAGGCCGTGGAAATCGCCCCCGAGCAGCTGAAGATTATCAAGCGCCTTTCACCGCGCATGGTGCGCAATTCCGATATCCGCGCCGTCGAATACGCCACCGCCCAGGCCTTTCCCGGCAAGGAACACACGTGGACCTCGGACGGCGCCTGGCTCATGCGCGCCGGCGATGGCGTGACGGGCCGGTCCAATTCCGCCGTCCCGCTCGGGCCCTCCGCGGGCTTCAACCCGGTGCCGCTCGCGGAAATCACGGAGTTCTACCGCCGCCACGATCTCCCGGTCCGCCTGCTCATCCCGGAGCGCATTGGCAAGCCTGCAGAGCGCCTGCTTGCCGATGCCACCTGGCACACCGAACCCGAAATCCTCGTCATGGTCCTGCGCGATCTCGAGGCGCTATCCGCCGAGATCCCGGGCTCCCACCCCAGCGGCGCGGAGTTTCGCATCGATGACCAACCCGATGAAGCGTGGCTGCAGATGTACCACTTCCGCGGCCAGGCGCTACCCGCCCAGGCCCTGGAATACCTGCGCGCCCGCATCGAGGGCTCGATGGGCTTTGGGCGGCTCGTTATTGGCGGCGAGACCGTCGCCATCACCCGCGGCACCATCACCGAATCCGGCGACGGCACCGCCTGGCTGGGATACTCCGCCGTGGAGGTATCGCCCGCGCACCGCCGCCAGGGCTTAGGAGCGCTTTTGGGCGAGCATATGCTGCGCTGGGGGCGCGAGCAGGGCGCGAAGCACGCCTACCTCGATGTCCTGGCTTCTAATACCGCCGGCATTCGCCTGTACGAAAAGCTGGGGTTCATCGAGCAACACCGCCAGATCTACGCCCGGCTGCGCGACTAGCCCGCCGCCCGCGGCCTGGACTAGTCCGGGCCATTGCCCGCGCGGTACTGTATTATCCATGCGCATCACCACGTGGAATATCAACTCCGTTCGCACCCGCGCCCAGCGGGCGCTGGACCTTCTCCACACGCACGACATCGACGTGCTGTGCTTACAAGAGACGAAGGTCAAGGACGATAAATTCCCCCGCGAGGCCTTCGAGGACGCCGGCTACCACGTCACCTGCCATGGCCTGAACCAGTGGAATGGCGTGGCCATCATTTCCAAGGAGGAACCGGAAGAAGTCTTTACCGGATTCCCCCACCAGCCCGGCTTTGCCAAGGACCCAGAAAAGCCCCAGGACCGCGAGGCCCGGGCGCTTGGTGCGCGCATCCGCGGGGTAGAAATCTGGTCGCTGTATATCCCCAACGGCCGCGAGATCACGGACCGTCACTATGACTACAAGCTGGATTTTCTCTACCAGCTCGCCCGCTACGCCGCCGGCCGCGCCCAATCCAAGCTGCTATTAACCGGCGATTTCAATATCGCCCCGCGCGATGAAGACGTCTGGGATATCGAGGCATTCCGCGGCAAGACGCACGTTACCGAACCCGAGCGCGCCGCCTTCCAGATGCTTGAGGAGGCCGGCCTCGAAGAGGTCACGCGCCGGTTTACCGAGGACCAGCGCTATACCTACTTTGATTACAAGGGGATGCGCTTTCAAAAGAATGAAGGTATGCGCATCGATTTCCAGCTGGCGTCACCGCCGCTGGCCAAGCATGTCACCGGCGCCCGCGTAGACATGGAAGAACGCGCCGGCGAAAAGACCTCCGATCACTGCCCGCTTTATGCAGATTTCGATCTGCCCGATTTCGATTCCGTGCGTTAAATGACCTGGTCGCTCGATCTCAGCTTCTGGCAGCTGGCCTTCCTCATCGTCGATTATTCCATCAAGATCATCGCCGTCGGCTTCGTGCCAGAAGGCCGCCGACCCTCCAATTCCACGGCATGGCTGCTGGCTATTTTGGTGCTGCCCGTCATCGGCCTGCCGCTGTTTTTGCTCATGGGCTCGCCGTATATCAACCGGCGCCGCCACCGCATCCAGCAAGAGGCCAATGAGCGCCTCGAGGATATTTCCGCCCGCACCCCGGATCACCCGAAGGGCATCCTGTCGGCCGAGGTGGAATCCGTCATCAAGCTCAACCGCGAGTTAACCGGCTTTCCAGCGCTCATTGGCCACAACCTAGGCCTGCATGCGGATTACGATGAATGCATTCGCTCCATCGCCGCGGCCGTGGACCGCGCCGAAAAGTACGTCTCCATCGAGGTCTATATCCAGTCCTGGGACGAGGTCACGGATGTGTTTTTCCAGGCCCTCGCCCGCGCCACCGCCCGCGGCGTCAAGGTCCGCCTGCTACTGGATCAGATTGGCAGTTTTAAGTACAAGGGTTATTCCTCGCTGGGGGACAAACTGACAGACATCGGCGTGGACTGGCGCCTCATGCTGCCCATCCAGCTGCACAAGGGCCGCTTCCGCCGCCCGGATCTGCGCAACCACCGCAAGCTCGTCATCATCGATGGCGAGGTCGGCTTTATCGGTTCCATCAACCTGATCAAGCGCCAATATAAAACCACTGACCGCTTTTGGATCGATTACATGGTGGAGCTATCTGGCCCCATCGTCACCGCCATGACCGCGGTCTTCGCGGTGGATTGGTACACCGAATCCGGCGAGAACCTCCCGCTAGATGAGCTGCCCTATGACGATGCCCAAACAGTCGACGCCAACTACCTGCAGATGATTCCCTCCGGCCCCGGCTATACCACCGAGCCCAACCTGCGCATGTTTAATTCCCTGGTACACCACGCCAAGCAGCGCCTAGTGCTGTGCTCGCCGTATTTCGTGCCGGATGAATCCCTCTTAGAGGCCGTGACCACCGCCTGCTACCGCGGGGTGGATGTGGAGCTTTATGTCTCCGATACCGCGGACCAATTCATGGTCAACCACGCCCAGTCCTCGTATTACCAGGCGCTGCTTGAGGCCGGGGTGCATATCTACCAATTCCCCTACCCTTATGTTTTGCACTCCAAGTTCATCATCACGGATCCGGATGACCAAGAGTTCAATCCGCTGTGCATGTTCGGTTCGTCCAATATGGACCCGCGGTCCTTCGGCCTCAATTATGAGACCACCATGCTCGTGGCCAAGGGCGATCTCCTCGCCCAGTTCAACCAGCTCGCCGCCAATTACCGCGCGGTCTGCCACGAGCTCACCCTTGAGGAGTGGAACCAGCGCGGCTTTGTCCGCCGCTACGTCGATAACGTCATGCGGCTAACTTCGGCCCTGCAATAAGCTTTGCTTGCCGATGCCCCTCCCAACCCCCGAATCCTTCGCAAGGCTAAGACCGCCTCGCCCAAGGCATCCGTTGCTCCCTCCCCAGGGACTAACCCTGGGGAGCAGCGATTAAGCATCGCGCTTGTGCAGCACCAGCACGCCGAGGGCCCACAGCACCACGGCCCAGATGAAGAATACGACGCCGCTGCCTGCGGCCTCCGTCCACAGCGCGTTATCCACTGGGGTATTGAACAGCCAATTCTGGAAGGCGGTAAAGGGCATGTAGCTGCCGATCTTATCGCCGACGACGGGAATCATGCTGACCATCTGGTCCACGCCCAGGTACAGAATGAGGCATAGCGCCACAGAACCCGCGGTCTGGCGAATGAGCATGCCAACGCCTTGGGCAAAGGCCACCACGAGGGCTGCGGCCAGCGGGTACTTCCACAGCTGCTCGCGGCCGACTTCATCGTTCCAGGGGTCGAAGGTGGCGGAAATGGAGCTATCAGCAAGCAGATCCGTAAGCAGGTACGCGCCCACCACACCGATGAAGGTCAGTACGGCCGCGATGACCGCGTATAAGACCAGCTTGGCCACGGCCACGCTCCCGCGCCGCGGGGAGGCCATGAAGGTAATCGCTTGGGTGCCGAAGCGATATTCCGTGGTCACCAGCATGATGGCCTGAATCATCAGCACAGGCAGGCCCAAGGTCACCAGGAATACGACGGTAAACTCGGGCTCAATAAGTTGGAAGCCCATGTCAATGGCCTCCGGCTCGAGCGGCTCCATCAACGCGGCGCTGGTGCCGGCCCAGCCCCACGAAAACAGGAGGAATAGTGCGGTGGTCCACCAGAAGGAGCGGGTGGTACGCAGCTTAATCCACTCGGATTTCAAGATATTCAACATGGCGGATTAAACCTCCTGCTCGTTGGGGCGGGCGAACCCACCGGATTGGCCTGGCTGGCCGGATTGGCCGACCTGTCCCGACTGACCTGCCTGCGTCCCCGAGGCACCAGGCGTGCCGGCGTGATACTGCACGGCATCGCCGGTGAGATCCATGAACGCATCCTCCAGCGACGCGCTTTTCAGGGTGAGCTCGTGCAGCGGCACCCCAGTGGAATAGGCAAGCTCGCCCACGAACTCGGTGGTCTGGTTGATGACCTCGAGCCGCGGGCGGCCCTCCTCGTCCTTGGATTCGGTAAAGGAAACGCCCTCCTTCTTGAGGGCCTCCCCGAATTCCGGAAGGTGGTTAGAGCGCACGTACACCAAGGACTGCGAGTGGCCGCGGACGAACTCGTGGGTGGGCTTATCCGCAACCATCTTCCCCTTGCCAATGACCACGAGGTGGTCAGCCGTCTGGGCCATCTCGGACAAGAGGTGGGAGGAAATCAAAATGGTGCGGCCTTCTGCGGCCAGCGCGCGCACGAGCTGGCGCACCCAGCGGATACCCTCTGGATCCAGGCCGTTGACCGGCTCATCCAGGATGAGGATTCCCGGATCGCCCAATAGCGCGCCCGCAAGGCCCAAGCGCTGGCCCATGCCGAGGGAAAAGCCGCCGGCTTTCTTACCGGCGACATCGGAAAGCCCCACCAGCCCCAGCACCTCATCCACGCGGGAGGTGGGAATGCCGTTAGCCGCCGCCATCCACTTCAGATGATTCGCGGCCGTGCGGTTGGGATGCACCGCCTTCGCGTCCAAAAGCGCGCCCACCTCGCGCAGCGGGTGCGCGAGATCGCGGTAGTGCTTGCCGTTGACGCGAACCTCACCGGCCGTGGGCTCGTCTAGACCCACGATCATCCGCATGGTGGTGGATTTGCCGGCACCATTGGGCCCCAGGAAGCCGGTGACCACACCGGGCTTTACCTGAAAGGTGAGATCCTCAACGGCGCGGACAGACCCGTAATCCTTAGTCAGTCCTTGTACTTCAATCATGAGCACTAGAATGCCATATTTTTGGATACCTTACCGGTTCAATTTTTCCACCCGCCGCCGCAGGGCGGGAAAGGCGTGGCGAAATGGCGCGATAAGCGGTAATTTTTCCACCTCATCTAGGCCCACCCAGCGCAGCTCGTGGGATTCCTCGTTGGCGGTGGTGGGCAGGCGCAGGCCGCTGCGGGTGCGCGCCAGCACGGTGGTATAGGTCCACTCCCCCGGCAAATCCCCCGCCGGTGGATAGGGCCCGGCCGTTACTTGGGTCTCGAGCACCTCGACATCGGCAGGCGCGATGGCGCATTCCTCGTGCGTTTCCCGCAGCGCGGCCTGGGTGGGGCTTTCTTGTAAGTCCCGCGCCCCGCCGGGAATCCCCCAGGTATTGCCGTGATTGGTCCACGCGGCGCGGTGTTGCAGCAGCACCTCGCGCCCAGCGACGAGGAAGAGGCCGGCGGCACCGAATTTTCCCCATACGCGAATGCCACTGGGGCCCGCCGCCCAGCCGTCTCCACTGTGAGGGTTATGCATATTTCCTATCCTAGCCACACACGCGGGTAAATGGTGGCGCCCAGCACACTAGGGGCGTTATTCTAAGTGAATGACTGAGCAGGCAGTGCGGGTAGAGTCAGAGCGCGGTGAGGACGCTCACCCCAGCGATCACTGGCTGGATGAGGTTACCGCACCCTCTCGCCCGGCCCTAAGCGGGCTCACCCATCGCGCCATGGAATGGTTTGCGGGCCCGGCGCGCCTGCTGCGGCGGTTTTATTACTTCGCCTCCACCACCCCGGGCAAGCTTTTTACCGTCACCCTGATCCTCACAGTGGCATTGGGAGCCGCCGGCTTATCGATGTCCCAATCTTCCGCCGCCCGCCACTCCGACCTCGACGAGCTGCTCAATACCACCGAGCCGATGTCCAATGCGGCCCACCACCTCTATAGTTCCCTGTCGGTGGCCGATACCATCGCCACCACCGGGTTCGTGCAGGCCGGCGTGGAATCAGAGGGCAACCGCGAGCGCTATAACGATGCCATCGACGCCGCCTCCATCGCCGCGACCGAATCCGTCCTGGGCACCACGCCTGACGATGCCCGCGTGCGCGATCTCGTTACCTTCATCCAGCGCGAGCTGCCCATTTATACCGCGATGATTGAAAAGGCGCGCTCGAACCACCGCGCCGGCAATGCCGTGGCTAATTCCTATATGTCCAATGCCTCCTCGCTCATGCGCGAGCACATCCTGCCGGCAGCCTCTGAGCTATTCCAGCTGACCACTGCGAAGGTCAACCAGCAGCAGCAAAAGCTCACCTCGCCGCAGTGGGTGCCGCTCTCTGGCCTTTTAGCCGCGGTCTTCTTCCTCATCGTGGCGCAGTGGTGGCTGTGGCGCCAGACCCGCCGCCGGTTCAACCGCGGCTTTTTAACCGCAACGGTGCTGCTCTTCTTGGCCATTTCCTGGGTCGCTCTGTCTAATTTGGCCACCTGGTCCACCGGCCATCAGGGCTTTGAAACGGCCTCGCGCCCGTGGGATTCGCTGACAGCCTCGCGCATTGAGGCCCAGCAGGCGCGCACCTCAGAAACCCTCGCGCTGGTGCTGCGCTCCTCTGAGGAAGATACGCTCGAGCGCTTTTCTGGATCCGTCGAGTCCATCGAAAAGGCGTTGGGGGATTATGAAAGCGCGCTGCACGACGATGACGTCGAGGTCAACGATCCCGAGCTCATCCACAGCGCCCGCGCCGCCACCGAACAGTGGCAAGACTCGCACGAAAAGCTCATGGAAGCGCTGAGCGAGGGCGACTATGACGAAGCCGTCTACCAAGCCACCATCACCGATCCCGAGGATGGCGAGACCACCGCCGCGCAGTCCTTTAATGAGCTCGATAGCGAGCTTTCAGAGCTCATCGGCCAGGCGCGCATCGCCATGCGCACCTACTTAGAGCGCGGACTGACCGCCATGACCGCGGTCTCCTCCGCTGTCTTCCTGCTCACCCTGTGCGCCATCTTCGCGGTGTGGCTGGGCATTCGTCCCCGACTGCAGGAGTACCTCTAATGCGCTACCGAGCACGGCTTACAGGACCCCTGACTGCCATCGTCGCCACCTGCAGCATCCTCGCGCTGGCCGGCTGCGATATTCGCTCCGTCCCGCCGCTGGAATCGCCCGAACAGCAAGCACTCGATGCCAGCCCCGGCCCGCCGCTGCCGGAAGGCTCCTCCATAGAAGAGGCCGGCACCAACGCGCCCAAGCAGGAAGACGATACCAAGCTCAAAGGCACCTACCGGCCGGATGATAAAACGGCGAAGGAGCGGGTGCCGGACATCGTCAAGCGCGGGCGCCTTATCGTGGGCGTAGACCGCTCCAATAACCTGCTGAGCTACCGCGATGCCGCCTCCGGCGATGTCCGCGGCTTCGAGGTCGATATCGCACACGAGATTGCCCGCGATATCTTCGGCGATCCCAATAAGGTGGACTTCCGCTTCGTTGAATCCTCCGACCGCACCGCCGCGCTGGAAAATGGCACCGTCGATATCATCGTGCGCACCATGACCATTAGCCCCGAGCGCGAGAAGGAAGTGGCCTTTTCCATCCCCTATATGACTACGCAGACGCGCATGTTGGTACTCACCAGCTCCGGGATGAACTCCATCGATGACGCGGAGGGCAAAAGGCTCTGCGGGGTGCGCGGGTCCACCGCGCTGGATACCATCCGCGAGCGCGCCCCCCAGTCCGATATCCTCATCACCCGCTCCTGGGGCGATTGCCTCATGGCGCTGCAGCTCAACCAAGCCGATGGCGTGGTGGTTGATGATGCCCTGCTTTCCGGCATGGCCGCGCAGGATTCCTATACCTCCATCGTGGGCGAGCCCTTAAAGACCGAGAACTACGGCGTTGCCGCGCGCCTTCCCAACAAGGATCATGACACCCGCCCGCTGCTGCGCCAGGTCAATTCCACCTTAGAGCGCATCCGCCGCGACGGGACATGGTCCGACATCTTTGATAGGTGGCTAGGCGCTTACCTAGACGAGCCCACCCTGCCGTCGGGGACATACATCGAGGAAGATAAGTCATGAACCATAACCCGAATTTCAGCGAAGACGAGCTCGAATACCTCGAGCCCGAAAACCTCGATACCCAGCGCCAATTCCGGCAGCCCACCAAGGCCTCCTACCGCGACGCTGACCCCGACCGGGACCGCGATCGCGACGCCGCCGATTCCCCCAACACAGCCAGCACAGCCGATGACGCTGACACCAACGCCGCCAACGCCGCCAACGCCGCCGCTGGCTCGGATACCGCCGCTGCCAACGCCGGCGCGGACTCCCCCACCGCGAGCACCAACGCTGCCAACCGCAGACCTGCCAACCGCGACGTCGGGGCCGATACCGCGGCCACCACTCACAACGCTGATGCTAGCGACAATGGCACTAGCGAAGCTGATGTCGATACCGCCGCGGCGCAGGTCCCTGGCACAGCCCCCGCCGCTGCCTTCCCGGATACGGAGGCAACGAGCAGGCAAACAACGGACGGCAGCACGACTGGCCCAAGCACTGCTGCCCAGGGCACTTCGGGCCAAAGCACAGCTGGACAAAGCACAGCTGGACAAAGGACGGCAGGCCAAAGCACGGCTGGTCAGGATACCGCGGCCCAGGGTGCGCGAAACGGAAACACCGCCGACGAGAGCGGCAACGCCGGCGATACCGGCGGAGTGGGCACGGCGGCCGTGGCGTATGACCCATTCGCGAGCGAACCCATCGAGCACCGCGGGGATCCGGGGACTTCGGCGGTGGCCTTTGATCCTTTCGCCGATGACGATGAAGACGACGACGGTTCCATCGACCCGGATCACCTCTCCAGCCTGCTCGCGGACTTAGAGAATATCCGTGCTCAGCGCGAGAGCGAGCGCGATGAGAAAACGGCCCAGGAAAAGTCCTCGGAACGCTCGCGCCGGCAGGCGATCGATACCTTCCGCGAGCGCCGCGGCACGCAGCGCACCGAGCGGCCGGTTGCTGATGGCATGGTGCGCCTGCCGTTTATCACCCCGGCCGATCCCACCGCCGCCCTCATCGACCCCAAAGAGAAGATCAAGGGCAAAAAGGTTCCGCCGCCGCAGCTGGAACCGGGCGATATGGTCGCGGAGCAATACGAAATCCTCGGCGTCATCGCCCACGGCGGTATGGGCTGGATTTACCTGGCCAATGACCACTACGTCTCCGGGCGCGTGGTGGTGCTCAAGGGCATGCAGGCCCAAAAGTCCGCCGATGAGACGGCCGCGGCCGAGGCGGAGCGCGAGTTTCTGGCAGACATTACCCACCCGGGCATCGTCAAGATTTTTAATTTTATCGACGATGACCGCGTGCCGGGTGGATTCATAGTCATGGAGTACGTGGGCGGGCCATCGCTAAGAAGCAGGCGCAATAAGCAACCCAACGAGCTGCTGCCCGTTGACATTGCCATTGGCTATATCCTGGAAATCCTGCCGGCGCTGGAGTACCTGCACTCGCGCGGCGTGGTCTATAACGACCTGAAGCCGGATAACATCATCGTCACCGAGGACCAGGTCAAGCTCATTGACTTGGGCGCGGTCTCCGGCATCGGGGCGTTCGGGTTTATCTACGGTACCCAGGGCTTCCAGGCCCCGGAGGTCGCGTCCAAGGGGCCGTCCATCGCCAGCGATATCTACACCATCGGCCGCACCCTGGCCGCGCTATGCCTCAAGCTGCCCAGCGAGGACGGCGTCTTCCTCCCAGGCATCCCCAACCCGTCCAAGGAGCCGGAGCTGCGCCGTTTCCTCTCCCTCTACCGCCTGCTGCTGCGCGCGACCCACCGCGATCCGCAGCGCCGGTTTAGCTCCATCAAGGAGCTGCGCACCCAGCTCTACGGCGTGCTGCGCGAGGTACTGGCCATCCGCGACGGCCGCCAGTACCCCTCCCAGCACTCGCTCTTCTCGCCGCAACGTACCACCTTTGGCACCAAGCACCTGGTCTTTCGCACGGATCAGCTTATCGATGGCATCGACCGCACCATCCAAATCACCGCACCCGAGGTCGTCTCCGCCTTGCCGACGCCCCTGGTAGACCGCGACGATGTCGGCGCCAGCCTGCTACAAGGTACGTCCTACGCCGAGCCGCAGGAAGCCCTCGAGACCCTGCGCCAAGCCATGCGGACTCCGGAATACGAGCATTCCGCCGAGATTCCCCTCGGCGTGGTGCGTTCCATGATTGATTTGGGCTATACCGACGAGGCCCGCCAGTGGTTAGGCTCCATCGAGGACCGCCTCGGCCAAGACTGGCGCTACCAGTGGTACGCCGGCATCACCGAGCTCTTGCACGATGATTACATCGATGCGCAGGAATACTTCGCCACAGTCCTCGATTTATTGCCCGGCGAGGCCGCCCCCAAGCTCGCCATCGCGGCCATCAATGAGCTCATCTTGCAGCAAATTGATTACAGTGAAACATCGCTTATCGATGCCACCGTAGCCCGCGCCTGCTCCAACCTCTACTCCACCCTGGCCGATCTCCCCTCTTCCGCCTTTGAGGGCCAGCCAGAAATCTGGTCGCATGTCACCCAAGACCCGGGCGCGCTGCGGTTTAATTCCATGCGCCTGTACGGCATCGTCTGGGCCACCAACCCCACGACCGTATCCTCCGCTTTTGGGCTTGCCCGCCAATTGCGCGCGGAAGGGCAGGTGGAGCTGTCCGTAGCAACCTTGGATAAGGTCCCCAATGCCTCGCGTCACTTCCGTATGGCGCTGCTGACCACCGTGCTGCAGCTTATCGTGCACAATCTATCGGAATCGCGCATTCGCCGCGCTGCCCGACGCCTCGAAGAAGTCCCCACCAACGAGCCGCGCTTTCTCCAAATCAAGATCGCCGTCATCTCCGCGGGACTGAACTTTTTGCGCAACGCCGATCTCGCGCGGGCGTCCTCGCCCAACGATCTCTTCGAGTACGCCTTTACCCAGCGCGGCCTGCGCACCGGCCTGGCCGAGACCCTGCGGGCCCTTGCCCGCCAGGCCCCGTTTAGCCGCCACCGCTACGCGCTGGTGGACTTGGCCAACCAGGTCCGGCCCATCACCACCTTCTAGGGCCTACTTAAAAAGGCCGGCCTCGCGCGCCTGGGCGGCGACCTCCGCAGACTTCTGCGCGATGGCCAGCTCCTCGTTGGTGGGAACCACCAAGACCTTGACGGGCGAATCATCGGTGGAGATGACCCGCGGCTCATCGGAGCGGACGAGGTTGCGCTCCTTATCAAAGTCGATGCCGTACATATCCAAGTTGTACAGCGCGTCCTGGCGCACCTCGGTGTCATTTTCGCCCACGCCGGCGGTGAAGGTAATCGCGTCCACGCGGCCCAGGGCAATCATGTAGGAGCCGATGAAGCGGCGCAGCTGGTGGATGTAGATGTTATACGCCAGCCATGCGTCTTCATCGCCCTTATCAATGTGCTCGCGCAACGTACGGAAGTCATTGACGCCCGCGATGCCCTTGACACCGGATTGCTTGTTGAGCAGCTTATCGATGTCGTCGATGCTCATGCCCGCCTGGCGCACCAGGTGGAAGATGATGCCTGGGTCGATATCACCGGTACGCGTACCCATGGCGAGACCAGCCAGCGGGGTAAGGCCCATCGAGGTATCGATGGCACGGCCATTGCGGATGGCCGCCGCAGAGGCGCCATTGCCCAGGTGCAGCGTGATCTGGTGCGTGTGCTCCGGATCGCGGTCCAAGATCTTCGGCACTTGCTGGGAGACGAACTCGTGTGAGGTGCCGTGGAAGCCGTAGCGGCGGATATCGTACTTGGAGGCAACCTCGCTATTGATGGCATACAGCGCTGCGGCCGGCGGCAGGGTATTGAAGAAGGCGGTATCGAAGACCGCCACGTGCGGAATATCCGGCAGGATCTTGCGCGCAACGCGGATGCCGTCCAGGTTGGCCGGGTTGTGCAGCGGGGCCAGCGGGATGAGATCCTCGATCATCGATTCAATTTGATCCTCGATGAGCTGCGGTTCCGAGAAGAGGCGGCCGCCGTGCACGACGCGGTGTCCCACGGCGATGATATCGACGTCCTTCGTTCCCACCTGATGATCATCCATCAGGTCAAAGGCGCGCTTTAGGCCAAAGGAGTGATCGGGAACTTCCAGTTCCTCAGTGACCTTTTCCCCGCCGACCTTGATGGTAATGGCGCCGCTCGGCTCGCCAACCTGTTCCACCAGGCCAGATACGAGTGGATCATCCGTGGCACTAGCGGTTGGGTCCACTAGCTGAAACTTGATGGATGAGGAGCCCGAGTTGAGGACCAGTACGTATGACATTTATTTCTCTCCAGCCTGGATAGCGGTAATGGCAACGGTATTGATGATGTCCGGAACGGTAGCGCCGCGGGATAGATCATTGACCGGCTTGTTCAGTCCCTGCAGGATGGGGCCCACGGCCAAGGCGCCGCCGGTGCGCTGCGCGGTCTTATAGCCGATATTGCCGGCATCCAGATCGGGGAAGACGAAGACATTGGCCTTACCGGCGACATCGGAATCCGGCATCTTCTTTGCGGCAACACCCGGATCGCAGGCGGCGTCGAACTGCAGCGGGCCGTCCACCTTCACCGAGGAATCCAGCTTCTTGGCGGCCTCGACGGCCGCGATGGCGCGCTCGACGTCCGGGCCGGTGCCGGAAGCGCCGGTGGAGTAGGACAGCATGGCTACGCGCGGGTCGATGCCGAACTGGGACGCGGTCTGCGCGGAGACCACGGCGATTTCGCCCAGCTGTTCCGCGGTGGGGTTTGGGTTCACGGCGCAGTCGCCGAAGGCCCACAGGCGCCCGCGCATGACCATCAGGAAGATGGAAGAGACCACCGAGGCATTCGGCTTGGTCTTGATGATCTGGAAGGACGGCTTAATGGTGTGGGCGGTGGTGTGGGCGGCGCCGGATACCATGCCATCGGCAAGCCCCTTGTGCACCATCATGGTGCCAAAGTAGGAGATGTCCTGCATGGTCTCGCGGGCCTGCTCCAGGGTCACGCCCTTCTTCTTGCGCAGCTCCGCGAAGTCCGCGGCGAATTCCTCTGCTAGCGGCGATTCCAGGTGGTCGATGATATCGGCGCCCGAAATATCCAGCCCCAGCTCCTTGGCGCGGGCCTGGATATCGGATTCCTTGCCCAAGATGGTCAGCCGGGCGACCTCATCGCGCAGCAGGGCATCGGCGGCTTCAAGGATGCGATCATCATCGCCCTCGGGCAGGACGATGTGGGAGCCGGTGGAACGGGCCTGGTCGATGAGCTGCTTCTGGAAGAGGTCCGCGGACATGACGGGCGCGGTCTCCTCAGCGGCCTGCAACGCACCGGGCACGGCCTCCAGATCGGTGAAAACGCCGGCCACGGTGGCTCCAAGGGACTCGGCCTTGCGCTGCGCCAGCTCCGCCGCGCGCTCAGGGGCGCCGGAGATGATAACCAGCGGCAGGCCCAGCGCGGCGGCGACCTCCGCATCGAAGGAGATCTCGCCGGTGCCTTGGACCAGGAGGGCATCGGCAGTGGCGGTGGGCGCGTTGGCCAAAACATCCGCCACGGTGGGATCAAAATCTTCTAAGCGGAGCAATTCAGCGCCAAGGCTATTCGCCAAGGCGGGAATATCGAGGCCATCGAAGCCGCGGCCGATGGAGCTTAACACTGTGGACTGGGATGCAGACATGCGGATTACCTTTCCTTTACCGTCACGGGGAACTCTGGGAACACGCGCCGTAACATTATGCCGTACATCACAGTTACTAGCACGTGGTGACGTCTCCACTGTACGTGAATCAGCCGCTTTTCCGCGCCCTGGCGCCCTCCTAAACTAGGGGTTGTGAGCACCGTGACAATTAATACATTGCCACCGCGTAGAATGTGAGAAAACCTAAAGAAAGGACACCCTAAACAGATGACTAGCCCAGTGCGTGTCGCCGTCGTCGGCTCCGGACCGGCCGGCATTTACGCCTCTGACCTCCTCGTAAAATCCGATGTGGACGTGCAGATCGATCTCTTTGAAAAGATGCCCGCGCCCTTTGGTTTGATTCGCTACGGCGTTGCCCCGGATCACCCGCGCATTAAGGGCATCGTGCAGTCGCTGCACAACATCATGGAGAAGGAAGAAATCCGCTTCCTGGGCAATATCGAAGTGGGCAAGGACATCACCGTCACGGAGATGCGCGATTACTACGACGCCATCATCTTCGCCACCGGCGCCACCGCCGATAAGGAAATGGGAATCCCCGGCGAGGATCTCGAGGGCAACTACGGTGCCGGCGAATTCGTGGGCTTTTATGACGGCAACCCCAACTTCGAGCGCGACTGGGACCTGTCCGCGGAGTCCGTCGCCGTCGTGGGCGTGGGCAATGTCTCGCTCGACGTGTCCCGCATTCTAGCCAAGACTGCCGACGAGCTGCTGGTGACGGAGATCCCAGACAACGTCTACTCTTCCCTGAAGGAAAACCGCGCCAAGGAGGTCCACGTCTTTGGCCGCCGCGGCCCGGCGCAGGCCAAGTACACGCCGAAGGAGCTCAAGGAGCTCGATGAGTCCCCCACCATCGAGGTCATCGTCAACCCGGAGGACATCGAGTACGACGAGGCTTCCGAGGAGGCCCGCCGCGCCGCCAAGTCCACCGACCTGGTCTGCCAGACCCTGGAGTCCTACGCCATGCGCGAACCTGGCGATGCCCCGCACAAGCTCTACATCCACTTCTTCGAGTCCCCAGTAGAGGTGCTTGGCGATGCCGGCCACGTCACCGCCATCAAAACCGAACGCACCCAGCTCAATGGCGATGGCTCCGTGAGCGGTACCGGCAAGTTCACCGAGTGGCCCGTGCAGGCGGTTTACCGCGCGGTGGGCTACCACCCGCAGTCCGTTGACGGCATCCCCTTCAACGAAACCACCGCAACCATGCCCAATGACGGCGGCCACGTGCTTGCCAATGTCGACGGCGAAAAGCTGCCCGGCCTCTACACCACCGGCTGGATCAAGCGCGGCCCGGTGGGGCTTATTGGCAATACCAAATCCGATGCCAAGGACACCACCACCATGCTGCTGGCGGACTACAAGTCCGGCGACTTAGAGCCGGCGACCAAGCGCGATCCGCAAGACATCCTGGATCTTCTAGAATCCCGCGATATCGCCGTGACCACTTGGGCCGGCTGGCACCGCCTCAACTCCGCCGAGCAGGCCGCCGGCGAGCCCCACGGCCGCGAGCGCATCAAGATCGTCGAGTGGGACGAGATGGTCAAGCACGCCGGCCCGCAGCGCTAACCAGCGCCGCGCCGAGCGGGGGCCGGCCGGCGCGGGGCTAGTCGGTATCGTCTACGCCTGAGGTCAGCTTGGGGTCGAGCTCGACCCCGCCCTCGTATTCAACGACCTCGATATCGGGCACGTTTTCTGACTGCGGGTCGATGCCGCGCGCACCGCCCTGCGCGAGCAGGCCAGGCGTGGAGGTCACGCTCACCTTGTGCGCCGCCAACGCGGCGCGGTCGCGTGCCTCTTCCACCGTTTCCGCCGTCGTGGTCACAAGCCCCATGCGCCGGCCCTTATAGGCATCGGGCTTGCCAAAGAGCTTGACGTCCGTCTCGGCATAGTGGAGGGCGGAGGCGATGCCGGTAAAGGCGACATCGGCAAGCGGCTCTGGCGCGTGTAAGAACACGCTGGCGCCCGGGGTTATCAACGTCGCGTCGATGGGGTAGCCCAAAATGGCGCGGGCGTGCAGATCGAACTGGGAAAAACGCTGCGTATAGGTGGTAAGCATCGCCGTATCCGAAGGCCGCGGGGAAACCGAAGAAAAGTAAACATCATCGCCAGCGACGAATAGCTCTACGCCATACACGCCGCGCCCGCCCAGCTCATTGGAAATGCGCGCCGCAACCGACCGCGCGTTCTCCAGGGCAATTTCGCTCATGCCGGTGGGCTGCCACTCCTCAATCAAATCGCCCCTCTCGTGGCGGTGACCAATGGGCTCGCTAAACCACGTGGCCAGCTTGCCCGTAGCCGGATCGATGGACCGGATGGCCAAGAGCGTTACCTCCAGGTCGAAATCCACGAAGCGCTCCGCCACCACGCGCTGCGAATCCGAGGACACGCGGCGCACCGTCTCCCACGCCTCGCGCACGTCTTCCACATCCCGCGCTAACATGTGCCCCTTGCCCGAGGTGGAAACGTCTGGCTTCACGATGCACGGAAACCCCAGCTCCGTTGCCGCTTCTTCCAGCTCCTCAACCGAGGTGGCAAAACGGTATGCCGAGGTCGGCAGCCCAATATCCTCTGCCACCGCGCGCACCCGCTCGCGGTCCTGCGTGAGGGCGCAGGCGCGGGCCGTAGGCACGACGACGGCGTCGCTGGACTGCTCGACCTGCTCCAGGGCCTCCACCGCGACGATTTCCACCTCCGGCACCACGTAGTGCGGCTGAATCTGCTGCACCAATTCCGATACCTGCGCGGCGTCAGTAATATCCGCGACATAGCTATAGTGCGCGACCTGGTGCGCCGGCGCCCCCTGGTACTTATCCACCGCGTGCACCTCAAGGCCCAGGGACTGGAAGGAAATAGCCAGCTGCTTTCCCAACTCGCCCGCGCCGAGCAGCAATACCTTCGTGGCATTGCCCGTCAGCGGCGTGCCGATATGACCGGCGATTTTGCCTGGAATATCCATGACTTTGCTCCTTTGATTCCGCTCCTAGCAGCAGATACTTCCCCAAATTATTTCATAGATGCCCGCCGCAGCCTGGACGCACATGCGTGAAGTGCACAAACGCAAGCGCCCGGCCCGGGAAAATCTTCCTCGAGCCGGGCGCTTCTAAGCCACAGGGCTACAAGCTATGCCTGCGCCTGTTCCGGTGGGACCGGGGCATCGACAGGCTCTGCCACGGTAATAATGTTGTCCTCATAGCCCAACGCACCACCGACGAACTGGCCGCCGCAGGTGATAAGCACCAGGCGGTTCGCCCCGTCCGCGTCATTGACCACGTCCGGGAAATCCGCGCCCTTAGGCAGGCGGTACGGCTTTTCCGTCACGCGAAAGGTGCGCTCCTCACCATCGATGACCACGGTAAATTCCTGGTTTTCCTGCAGCCGGGTGAATTTCTCCGCATAGCCTGTGCCTTGGCCCTGGTAGTTCACGTGGCCGGTGATGACACTGGAGCCGATGTTGCCGGCATCGCCAGGCACCGCCGAGGCGGAGTACCAACCCAGGCGGGAGACATCGTGCGGCGGCAGCAGCACGCCCTGGTCCGTCACCTGCACCGGGTCCACGGCGGCGAAATCGCCGTCGATGCCCACAGACATGCCCTCAAAGCCCCGGAACTCGCCCGGCGCCGGCTCGAATTCGTGCTCTTGCTCACCGCTTTCATCAACGAAGGCGTCGCCTTCATCCCTGGCCACGCTTTCCGATGCCCCCTCACTCACCTCACTCCCCTCCTCACCGCCGGTGAGGTACAGGGCCAGCTGGATCAGCACCAGAATTACGGCCACCACTAGCACGATAAAGCCGACGATTTTGCCCCGGCTCATGGATTCCTTGCGGCCCGTCTCCTCAGACATTGCCCAGTCTCCTTATTCGGTCTTCTCAGTGGTTCATCAGATGGTTTGTCCCCTCCAGCGTGTGCAGTGACACCCTGAAGGGGACGTGATGTGCCCAGGCGCTTTGGCCTGTTAGCGGCTCGACGCGCGCACGCTACTTGATGTAGCCCTGCACACCTGGGTCGAGCTCGGTAGCGCCGGATGGCACGGACTTAATCTCGGTACGCCCGGCATCGGCTGGCAGCGGAGTACCAGTCTTGCCCGGCACGTGGTCCTGTGCGCTCTGGCCGGCATCGCCTGGCTGGTGCTCGCCAGTTTTGCCCGGAGTGTGGTTATCACCGTTACCCTTGGACTGCTGCTCGGACGCGTTGCTGCCCTTCGAGTGGTCCTTGTGGTGATCCTTGGGCTGGTCGTGGTCGCCTTCATGGCGGTGGTCATGGATGATCTTGCCCAAGCCGATGCCCGGAATCAGGATCGCCCACCACGGAATCTTGCCCTTGTTCGGCTTATCTCCAGGGTTGTCGCACTCCTCAGAGGTCACCGTCTGGTCCTTATCATCGATGTCCTTGTGCTCAGCAACCTTATTCGGCTTCTCAACATCAGGAGTGTCCTCACCCTTGTCGTTAACCTCCGTCGAGGTCAACTCCTCAAACGCAACCGCAGCCTCAACCGGCTCGGTCACGTCATCATTAACAGTGATGGTGACGTCCTCGGTACCATTAGCCGCCGCCGGGGTAAAGGTCTTCTCGCCCTTACCCAGCACCGTGGTGCCATCTTTCTTAGAAATCAGCTCAGCAGACAGGGTGTATTCCTTACCCGGCACCAAGCCCTCATAGCTGACCGTGTCAATAATCTCTGCTCCCGCAATGACCTCGTGGGAACCTTCAGCGAAATCAGCATTCGTCGAAATCTGCGGAGTCTTCTTAGAACCCTTCGAAGTTACCGTCTG
>NZ_KI515750.1:1019298-1282587 GCF_000478095.1 Corynebacterium sp. KPL1824
GAAATCAGCTCAGCAGACAGGGTGTACTGCTTACCTGGAACCAAGCCCTCGTAAGTAACGGTATCGACCACAGTGGAGTTAGCAACAACCTCATGGGACCCCTCAGCGAAATCAGCATTCGTCGAGAGCTCCGGAGTCTTCTCAGACGGTTCAGAGCTCGGCGGAACTGGAGTCGGTGTAGCAGGTTCGTCAGGAACAGGGGTTTCCTCGTCCGTAGGCTTTTCTCTATTACCAGGCAGACCTGGTTGATCTACTGGCATGATAGTTTGCGCTTTGTTCCCTGAACCACCTGCAGCACGAACCACTGTGATGTAAGCATCTTCGGGCTGTTCAGAAATCTGCACCGATGAATCTTTCTTCAGGATGACTGGACCATCGTCTTTTACAATCTTGTACCCAGTAAGTTCCCTGAACTCTTCATGGCTCCCTGTAAATTTGGAGACCACTTGACTGGTGTCGTTAACCCCAAGAGAGTGCGCCCTTGAGCCAGTAATAGTGGAAGCAAATACCTTTTGCGACAAACCAAGTGATTGCTTCAAATCCTTGTCACCCAGCAGAGTCGCAAGATAAACGTAATAGTTTACAGCTTCCTTGGAGTTGTTCTGCATGGCAGCGTTTTGTAGCTTGCCAGCAACATTGATCGCTGCGTCGCGATATTCTGGCGAAACACTAAGTTGCTCTGCATTTGCATGATCGTACAACCGCTCTGTGTTGTAAGGGTTTAGCGCTTCTGGTTCGAGGCACCACGCCCATCCAACGTTATTTTCAGAGTTTGGTTTCGTTTTCCCTTGCGCAGGTTCTCCAGCCCAAACCAGGAACCCATAATTGGGGTCCGTTCCTGATTTTCCATTTTTCGTCTCGTTGTTACCCAACGTTAGATTTGGCTCAAAACTAGGAGCCGCCTCTCTAGCATTTGCTTTCATCCATGGAACGTTGATCATCGCTGCAATTACCGCAACTACAACAAACACCGTGGTTAAGATATGCCGTCTTTTTCGAGATAGACCTCTCGTTCCACTCATTTCATCCCCTTAAAAGGATCCATTCCTACAATGTCTTCCTCCACAGTCCTAGAAGTAGCTACATAGAACTTAAATGTGAAAGTTAAATACACAGTGAGCATTCGCTGTCTTTAAAACATATTGATTGCCCTCAATTGTGCGCTTGGAAGAGTACCAGTCGACCCCATTCCACAGAATAAACTCGCCATCACAATTATGATATATCAATATATTTCTTGCACTAGCTAATAAAAATTCTAGAAATATAGAAAAGGACTTATCTACATACATAAACACCTATGTTCGATAAATGATATTCACCTAACTTGCTGCGAACTGGCATATTTATACAGACTTAGTAAATATTTAACCCTCCTATTTGTGCTGCTCTTTACGAACTGATTCACTTTTCCACTCACCCTTGTCGGTACAGTTTAAAAACCGCGAACCATATTGACCAGCACTTTCGCAGCAACCTACACTCAAACAGCGCATTCAATCGCTAATTGAGCACACCTCCCCACATGCGACCATACATTCGATATGTCTTCACTTCGATTGGTTCGCAATTATGCCCACACTTCTCCCAGTCGCCTGTGCACCAGAGCAAACACATCTAAACCATCTTTACAAATGTTGCATAGATCACATTTTGGAACGGATTGCAAACCTCAAAAATTGCACTGGCTAAAAAATGCGTGCAGGCATTTTAAAAACTTTCTCCACCTAACTAGAAAGTCCTCAAGTACTCCGTGCCACCACTTCCGCTCGTTAGTGTCCACGAACAGGGTCAGAAGGAACCTTTCCGCTTGCGTCCCCACCCTTTAACTGGACCTGAGACAAAAGCAATCCTTGCAATCCATAGATCTATCTTTAAATAGCCAATGCCACATCTATCTACAGAAAACGCCAAGATACCCCTCTCTGAATAAGCTTTGCATTAATTTTACGTATCCCAAATAGCTATGAAAATTAATGGAACGAATAACAAGTTTAAAGTCGCACCGTTAACACACTGTTTAAGTGCTACTATTTCCTTCGGTTCAAGAGAATAGACTTTTAGAAAGGACCAAACATGTCAATTTCGTCATTTATTGCAACCGCCGTTGCTGCTCTTCTGCCGCTAGCAGGTAGCCTCGGCCCCGTCGATGCCCAGGATCAGCTTGCTGAACCCGAGGTAACCCAGACGGCCGAAACCGAGCAGTCCGCGCAGATCCTGGAGAGTGGAAAGCTGGCAGTGCAACGCGAACTTGCACTTGCCACGCAGGAAGTTGGACACGAGTTTGTGAACATCGACTTCAAAGATAGCCACAGCGCGCACCTGACTTTCCCGGAAACCTATAACCCGGGCACCGACCAGGCAGCGATGGATCGCGTGCTGAACGCCCTGAAGAGCAACGGCTACGACAACCTGACTGCCGCTTATTAAAGCTAAGCATACGGCTTCCGGTAGTATCCGAGGATCCAACAAAGGGGAGCGAGGCGCCTGACCACGGCACCTCGCTCCCCTTTTGCTTTTATCCGCTCACAGCTAGAGCCCACGAACCCGCGCGCTATGAGCTGCTACTTATGTAAAGCTTCCTCACCCGGTGCTTGTGTAAGCACAGGATTATGAGGATTAGCGTTACTGGTCCTCCATGACATCGTGGCGCACGATGGTCTGGTCGCGGCCTGGGCCGACGCCAATATAAGAGATGCGGCAGCCGGACAGTTCCTCAAGACGCAGCACGTAATCCTGTGCCTTCTGCGGCAACTCCTCAAAGGTGGTGCACTCGGAGATGTCTTCATCCCACGCGGGCATGGTCTCAAAGATGGGCTCGGCATGATGGAATTCGGACTGGGTAACCGGCATCTCGTCATAACGCTTGCCGTCGACGTCATAAGCCACGCAAATAGGGATTTCCCCAATGCCGGTCAGCACATCGAGCTTGGTCAAGAAGTAATCCGTAAACCCGTTTACGCGCGTGGCGTAGCGAGCAATCACGGAATCGTACCAACCACAGCGGCGCGTGCGGCCGGTGTTCACGCCGACCTCGCCGCCGGTGGTCTGCAGGTACTCGCCCCACTTATCAAAAAGCTCCGTGGGGAACGGGCCGGCACCCACGCGGGTGGTATAGGCCTTGATAATACCCAACGAGGTCTTAATCCGCGTCGGCCCAATGCCAGAGCCAACCGAAGCCCCACCCGCAGTCGGGTTCGAGGAAGTCACAAACGGATAAGTACCGTGGTCGACGTCCAACATGGTGGCCTGGCCGCCCTCCATGAGTACGTTCTGGCCATCGGCAAGCGCTTGGTTGAGCTCGAGCTCCGCGTCAATAACCATGGGGCGCAGGCGCTCACGGTAGCTCAGGAAGTACTCCACAATCTGCTCTGTCTCGATGGCCTTGCGGTTGTACATCTTCACCAGCATCTGGTTCTTAATCTCTAGCGCGGACTCGACCTTCTGGCGCAGGATGGACTCGTCGAAAACATCCTGCACGCGGATGCCAATGCGCGCGACCTTATCGGCGTAGGTCGGCCCAATGCCGCGGCCGGTGGTACCGATGGCGCGCTTGCCCAGGAAGCGCTCCTGCACGCGGTCGAGGGTCTGGTGGTACGGCGCCACGAGGTGCGCGTTCGCGGAAATCTTCAGCCGGGAGGCATTCGCCCCGCGCGCTTCCAGGCCATCAATCTCATCAAAGAGCGCCTCGAGGTTAATCACCACGCCATTGCCCAGCACGGGGGTGGCGTTTTCAGAAAGAATCCCGGCGGGCAGGAGCTTCAGCTCGTATTTTTCACCGCCGACCACGACGGTGTGCCCGGCGTTATTGCCGCCGTTCGGCTTGACTACGTAGTCAACTTTCCCGCCGAGGATATCGGTAGCCTTGCCCTTGCCTTCGTCGCCCCATTGGGCGCCGACAATGACGATCGCTGCCATCTTTTAAGTCACTTCCTCATTATTGAAGCCAAAATACGCATTTACCTTACACTTTTCTGGCCGCAATAGCCCACGTAGCATGTTGTGCATGCGTTTTTTGTTCCTCCGCTGCGGCACCCCCGGCGTTGATTTGCCCGCAGAGGCCTATGATCTTTCGGCCGTTCCTTCCCGCAAGGAGCTCGCGCTTATCGATGCCGCCGCCACCAACCTCCTCCCCCACGACCCCACGCCTTCGCTTGACGAGATCGCCGCGCAGCCCGATGTCCGCCACCTCGGCGCCCCTGCCGCCGCCCCGCAGGAGCCTTACTTAGAGGACCGCCTGCGCGTCGTCGTCGCGGGCTCGGATTCGGCGCTCAACGCCGTCATCACCCGGCTCATGCGCGCCGATAACCTGTGGGCCGAGGTAGCGTTCATCCCCACGGGCGAGTCGGCCGCCGCCGCCAATTGGGGCCTGCCCGCCGCGCCGCAGGAGGCCCTCGAGCTCGCCCGCACCGCCCCAGTTCGCCCGGTGCCGCTCATCCGCAACGATTCCGGCCAGGCCGTCGCCGGCTCAGCAACCATCTCAGATTGGTCCAATGGCCCGCTTACCGGTGAAATCATCATCGATGATGACACCCTCGCTGCCTCCGGCCGCCGCACTTTCGGCGCGCGGCTGGTCCCCATGACCGACGCCCCGGGCATCCTGGCGGCCCGCGCAACCTCTCCAGTCGAGCCCGAAGGTCGCCTGCGCTCCCTGCTGCGCAAGCCCGGCCGCCTCGACCCAGACTCCGTCCACACCGGCCGCGCCGTCCAGGCGGGCGGCCCCCAGCTGCGCGTGCTTGTCGATGCCATCCCCCACAAACGCCCCCTCACCCGCGTCACCTTCTACCGCCACCTGCGCGACCTCCAAGTCGTGCGCCCCTAGCCTCCTTCGCAGCTCACGCCGGTTCAGCCAGCTCACCCCGTCTCCGCTGACTCGGCCCTCGGTTGACTCAGCTCGCGCAACTCGGCAAGCGCCCCGCTCGGCGGATATGCGGGCGAGGTCCTGCTAATTCTGCCCCTTTTGCTTATCTTTACGCTCCCACACCTCTGGCGGGAACGCCGGGTGCGTAGAGGTAGGAACCAAGTGCGCGACGGCGGACTCGCGCGAAAGCCCGCAGACCATGAGCATGTCCACAACGATGGATCTCGTCTGCGCGAGGATCGTATATGCGGAAAGCGTCGCGTCCTCTTCGATAAGATCCATGCCCGCTTGGCCGCCCACGTATCGCAGCCGCTGTACGAGTTCGGGTATCTCTATCGCCTCGTCGTGATCCCGCTTTTGGCGGCCGTAGAGTTCTCCCACCGCGAGGATAATTTCTGATAGTTCTTCTAGGAGCTCTAGCTGCTTATCGGACACGGTATCGCCGTCTTCGGTAAGCACTAGCGCGCGGCGCGAAAGCACCCGCACCCCGCGCACCGCGTTATCTACCGGCAAGAGGATGCGCTCCAGGGACCGAATATTCCTGCGCGAGGTCCACAAAAGCGGCGATACTTCCGATGCCTCCCTGCCCGATTGCGCCGCGCTCAACAGCGTATTCACGTCATTTTGCGTGCCGCGCACCGCATCGCGGGCGTCGCGAATGATCTCGGGATTGGTATCGCGGATGCCATGCGTGACGTCGTTAAGAATGCTCGAGGCAATCCTCAGCACCTTCGACACCTCGCGCCGAGCCTCCTTCAACGGCGAATTAGGGATAAGCGCGATCGTGATAAGCCCAATGCCGGAACCAATCATCGCGTCGATGGCCCGGTGCAGGCCACCCGGCCCCTCGGTGGGCGGAAAAATCGTGGCAATAAGGATGGATCCAAAGACAATCTGGTTGGATACCAGCGGCGATTTCGTAATAAAGGACCCCACCACCAGGCCCGCTCCCACGATGAACAGGATCTGGAACGGGCCCTGCCCCACCACTTGGAAGAGCAGATCACCCAAGGCCACGCCGACAATGCCGCCCAGCGACATCTCCACCGCCCTTTTCATCCTGTCCCCGCCCGAAAGCCCCAGGATGATGACGGCCGAGATGGGCGCGAAGAACGGCTGCGGATGCCCAACGACGGAGCTTGCCACCCAATACGCCAATGCGGCACCCACGGTGGCCTGGATTATATAAACGAAGCGCGAACGGATGCGTTGCAGGCGCGATACTACTGAGCGGTCCACCACCCGCAGCATTTGCCTCGTTGAGACTCTTTGTTTCGCTTCCGACATGACCTCCAGCATAGAAGACCTCCCTCTACCACCGCCCCCGTGCGTCCGCATCCCGGCCCGCGCCAGGTTGTGGATAACGCGCTAATTGCGCGCCCCAGCGACCCCCGCAGCGCGAGAATTCCACAGATTTGCCGTTTCGCCTTGCACATCCATTGCTGTGTACCCGTGCCGCTTTTACGGTCAGGAGTCGTGAACACAGAATTTTTGCAACTTTGCCGTCGCGGTGTGGACCTCGTCGCCGAGTTTCAGGGATGCTCCGAACAAGAGCTCATCAAGGCCGGCGCCAGCCAGCTCCTCGCCGCGCAACTCGCCCGCCTGCAACACACCTATTTCGGCCGCACTTCCAATAGCCGCAAGCAGCGCCTTGCCTGCGAGGCCGCCCGTTCCCGCGGCCACGACCTCGCAGTGCTTGAAAGCATCGAGTCTTTCGCCCACCGCGTTAAAGACACCAACCGCAGTTGGGACCTCCGCCTGGAGCTCTGCCGCGCAGAAGCCCACCTGATTCCGGCGATCGCAAAGAAGCGCCTCAAACAGCTCAACCCCGCCAAGCGTCCCTCCCACGGCGTGCGCTATACCCGACGCCCCGATGGTCCCCACACCATCTCCATCACCGCAGATCCCACCGATATCGCAGATATCAAAGGCGTTCTCGCCTCCGTGGATAAGGAAAACCCGCTCGCCGCAGCCAAGCAGGTAATCCTCGAGGGCAATCCCGGCGCACTCCCCGCGGTGCACACCAACGTGATCATCACCCTTGACCAACTAGATCGCATCACTGCTAGCCAGGGTGATGACATCATGCTTCAGCTTTCCAACGGCGCGCGTATGTCCGGCGCCCAGCTAGTGGCCCGCACCCTCGCCCAGCGCGGTTACGTCAGCTTGGTCCACCCCGAGCACGGAGCGGTAAATCTGTATCGCACCGAGCGCATGGCCAGCTGGAAGCAGCGCATGCTAGCCCGCGCGGAGCATCCCATCTGCGCGTGGCCCGGCTGCTCCACGCCTGCCGATGACGCCCAAGTCCACCACCTCACCGCCTGGGCCGCCGGCGGTCCCACGAACCAAGAAAACCTCGTAACGCTCTGTGCCCATCACAATGCGGTAAATCAAGATGATGATTCCCGACCCACCGCCCGCGGCCGCATGGTCCGCATCGAGGGCCGCATCGCCTGGATCCCGCCGTGGAGCGGTAACCCGCGATTTATCCCCTCGCCTGCCCATTCACCACGCCCAACAAGGAGTTCCCCCTAGCCCTCACCCCACCCAGTCCGGCTGGTCCGCCTAGTCCACCGAGATCGCTGAGTCCGTCGTCTCCACGTGGCCTGGCCAGCCTCCCTTTCTGCCTACTCTTCCCAATCTGGCTTATCTGACTGATCTGGCTTACCTGACTGCCCTGGCTGGCATAGCTTGACTGGCTCATCTCCGGCAAAGGCCCCGCCACATGCTCGCGCCCCACAGTCAGACTAAGAGATAGGTCCAGGGATAGGCCCAGAAATAGGGAAAAGCCGCCTCCCACAGAGGGGAGAAGCGGCTACTTCGTCGTGCCTAGTTTAGGCTCATCCTACTTGGTCGTGGTCTTGCCCACGGAGTGGAGGTCTTGGCATGCTTCGATGACGCGCTCGGACATACCCTGCTCTGCCTTCTTCAGGTAGGAGCGTGGGTCGTAGACCTTCTTGTTGCCCACCTCGCCGTCAATCTTGAACACGCCGTCGTAGTTTTCCATCATGTGGCGGGCCACTGGGTTGGTAAACGCGTACTGGGTATCGGTGTCCACGTTCATCTTGATGACGCCGTAGCGCAGCGCCTCTTCAATCTTCTCCTTCTCGGAGCCGGAGCCGCCGTGGAAGACGAAGTCAAAGGCGTGCTCGCCCTCGCTCAGGCCGAGCTTCTTCTGCGCAACCTTCTGGCCCTCCAGCAGGACCTCGGGGCGCAGCTTCACGTTGCCCGGCTTGTAGACGCCGTGCACGTTACCGAAGGTAGCGGCCAACAAGTAGCGGCCCTTCTCGCCGGTGCCCAGGGCATCGATGGTCTTTTCAAAGTCTTCCGGAGTCGTGTACAGGTTATCGCCGGCCTTAGCCTCGACACCGTCTTCTTCACCGCCGACAACACCAATCTCTGCCTCGAGAATGATGTGTGCCTTCTTCGCCTTCTCCAGAAGCTCCTGGGCGATGACCAGGTTTTCATCGATCGGAATAGCAGAGCCGTCCCACATGTGGGACTGGAAAAGGGGATTCTCGCCGCGGTCAACGCGCTCCTGGGAGATGGCCAGCAGCGGACGAACGTAATCGTCCAGAACTTCCTTCTGGCAGTGGTCGGTGTGCAAGGCGATATTAACGCCGTAGTGCTTCGCAGCCTCGTGTGCGAAAGCGGCTAGCGCCAGAGCACCGTTAACCTTGTTCTTGACCGCGAGGCCAGAGCCGAACTCTGCGCCACCGGTGGAGAATTGGATGATGCCGTCAGACTCTGCCTCGGCAAAGCCCTTCAGTGCTGCGTTGATCGTTTCAGATGAGGTGCAGTTGATGGCCGGGAACGCGAAGCCGTTCTGCTTCGCGGTGTCCAGCATCTGGTTATACGCCTCGGGGGTTGCAATTGGCATGAAATTCCATCCTTAACTGGGATTGCGGTCAAACACGTTCCAACAGCCAATTATGCCCACATTTCCGGAATCCCGCCGTAAAATTTCTGTGACATTTCCTGTGTTTACAGTTTAACTCTCACAATGCCGCGCCCCGCACAACAAACCCCGCAGCGAAATGATCAACGGCGAGGTTAAGCGCGGCCCGACTTTTCGTGCAGGTCACGAGCCACCCGGGCGCACGCCTCCAACAGCATCCAGCCAGACAGCTGCACGGATAGGTCGCGCTCATCCACGCGAATAATGCCCATCTTTTCACTCACGGTCGTGTGCCCGAAGCCGTAGTTGTGGGGAAGCCGGGCATCGGCAGTCCAGTCAGAGCCAAAAATTGGCAGGCCATCAACCTCGAGCCGGTGCTCCCACACGGATTCGGCAGACGCCACGACCATCCGGGTCGCCAGCTTCTTGGTAGCCCGGTTGGCGGGCGAATCCCCGGGCAGGCGCACGGCGACATCGGCAAGATAGCGCATCAGGATACCCTTAAACAGGCCGCCGTCACCATCACCGGTCTCCCAATCCACGACGCCGGAGGGAGTCGCCATCCCGGAGGCAATAGCCTGCACCAGGCCACGAATCTTGATGATGTAGCTCATCATCTCGGAGGCCAGTTCGGCCTCGTAAACGCTGTCGATCTGCTCCAGCTTGCCGATGCTCGACTCCTCCCGCATCGCCAACACAATCTCCAGGCATGCCCCGAGCATCACGCCCTGGCAGTACGGGTGGACTTGTTTGACGATCTCGGGGCCATCCATGCGCATGCGCACGCCGTCCATGATGAAGCCGTCTTCGTTGACCAAATTGTCGTAGACCCAGTCAACGATGCGGCGGGCCGCGGTGATATCTCCCATCCGCGCGAGCATGATGGCTCCGGGCCCGTTAGCCGGCACGTTCATGAAGTTCTCGCCATCGCGCCACGGCAATATCCCCAGCGAATCATCGAGCCCCTCGGTGATATTGCGCTGCAAAGATGCCAATGCCTTGGGCGGTTTCATCTTCTTCACCTCGCCCACACGCCCGAAAGCAAGCGCGAGCCAGGCCTTGTCATCGAAGTACTTATTCTTGGTCAGCTGCGTCAGGTTCCGGACGCGAATCCCGCGCGTGGTGTCAAGGATGCGCTGGCGGAGGACCTTGGTGTTCTTCCGCTCCGCGGCATCGACGAGGCAGTCGAGGTAGTGCGCTTGCCACCAGTAGTGCCAGTGCACGAGGAGCTTTTCTTTCGTGGTGGGCGGCCAGCTGACGATGGCGAGGTTGGTTCGCGGCAGGCCCCATACGGAATGCGCATGGCGCTCATCGATGGCGGTTTCCGCGAGTTCGGCGCGGTGGGCCCACTTTTCTTCCACGTTTTCTTTATCACTCCAGTAGCAAGGTTTATTACAGTTAGTGTAACGATCTCTTACCAGGAATTGTTCAGATCGGCGTGCTGCCGGATCCAGGCATGCATGGCGATGCCCGCGGCCACGCCAGCGTTGATGGACCGCGTGGAGCCAAATTGCGCGATGGAGCAGGTCATCAGGGCGGCGTCTTGCGCGGCGGCGCTGA
This sequence comes from Corynebacterium sp. KPL1824, assembly GCF_000478095.1. Lineage (NCBI taxonomy): Bacteria > Bacillati > Actinomycetota > Actinomycetes > Mycobacteriales > Corynebacteriaceae > Corynebacterium > Corynebacterium sp. KPL1824. The sequence continues at coordinate 1,029,618 of NZ_KI515750.1, forward strand.
CGCCGGGCCCTTCTTGCCCGAATAGCAGCAAGCTGCGTTCCGGCAGTTCGGCGGTTTCGAGGGGCACGCAACCGGGGGTGTTATCGATGGCCACGACCGTGAGGTCTTCCTCAGACGCCCAGGCAATAAGCTTATCGACGCTCTCATGATGCCGCAGATGCTGATACCTATCTGTCACCATGGCGCCGCGGCGGTTCCACCGGCGCCGCCCCACAATGTGGACGGTATCGACGGCAAAGGCGTTAGCGGTGCGCACGACGGTGCCGATATTGGCGTCATTTTCAAAGTTCTCGATGGCGATATGCAGGCTATGCCGCCGCTTATCGATGTCCCCCTTAATCGCCTCCCTCCGCCAATACCGATACGCGTCGACGACATTGCGCCGGTCGCCCTCGCGCAGCAGCTCCGGATCGTATTTGTCCGCCTCCGGGCCTTCCGGCCAGGGCCCTTCCCAGGGCCCCACGCCGTGCCGGCCCTCATTCCATTCGGTCGGCCCCTTCGCCTCCTCGGGCCGCTCTTGCTGCTCTTGCTGCTCTTGCTGCGCAGCACTCTCGCCCTGCCCAGTCTGCGCGTCCTGGTCCATCTCGTTACGCGAGTCCAAGGTCACCCAAGCCAAGCAGGGAACGGTACTCAAGGCCCTCGGCCGAGATGACATCCTCGGCGCCGGTAGCGCGGTCAACGACGGTAGCCACGCCGACCACCTCTGCTCCGGCCTCGCGCAATGCGGCGACTGCCGTGAGTGGCGAGTTGCCGGTCGTGGTGGTGTCCTCGACGACCAGCACCTTCTTTCCGGTCACATCCGTGCCCTCGATGCGGCGCTGCATGCCGTGCTTTTTGGCTTCTTTGCGCACGACGAAGGCGTCGATATCGCGGCCATCGGCATGCATGACGGAGGTCGCTACCGGATCCGCGCCAAGGGTGAGGCCTCCCACGGCCGCGAAATCCCAATCGGCGGTGAGCTCGCGGAGCAAGGATCCGATGAGGCGGGAGGCTTCGTGGTGCAAGGTCGCACGGCGCAAATCAACGTAGTAATCGGCCTCTTTGCCCGAGGACAAAGTCACCTTGCCGTGCACAACGGCAAGCTCCTTGACCAGTTCCGCGAGACGCTTCTTCTTGTCTTCTTGCAGGTGCACTTCAGTCATCGCATTGCTCCTTCTTTAGAGTTTTCTTCGGCATATGAGGAAAGTCCTGGCTATGTGGGCCAACGCAACATTCTAGGCTACTCCCCCTGCCGCGGCCCCGACTCGTCCTGGCGGTCTTTATCGCGTGCAGCGGCTGGGCCACTGGTGTTTCTGGAACGACCTCGAGAAGAATCTCTGGATGGGCCCGTGGACGAGCCTTCGGCTGAACCTTCGGCCGCGTCTTTGGCCGCGTTCTTGGCCGCGTCTTTGGTCATATCTTTCGCCGCGTCTTTGCCCGGGCCTGGGGAGGCATCGCCGAGGCCGCCGCTGAAAGAGCCGCCAAAAGCGCTGCCAAAAGTGTCACCGAAGATGGAAGCCTCCCCGAATTGCCGGCGCGGCAGGCGGGCGGCGCCTGAATCGGGGGTGGGGCGCTCATTGCCATCGGCAATGGCATCGACCTCGTCCGCCCCAATCGCCGTGTGCTCAACCGGGCCGCGGGTCTCGGAGTACGTGCGCGACGGCATATCCAATGGTTCCTCCGGCCTTTGGATCACCGGCCGGGAAAACTCCGGCTGTCCCACCGACGTTGTGCCTCCCACTGCTTCAACCACAGGCGCGGCGGGAATTTCCCTGGCTGGGTCTAGGTCCTCGAGGTGAATGGTGTGCACGGAGGAGGAGCGGGGTGGGAGGACGCGGGCGGCATCGGCAAGCAATGCCAAGGGCGGGAGCATTGCTTCCCAATCCGCGGTGCGCGAATGCTTGGTGGTTTGCGCCAAAACCCACTCGGTTTCCAGCCACAGCGCCGACACCACTTCCGGCATGCGCTGCAGCGCGATGCGCACGCGCTCGTCCACCATCCGCTCCGTCACGCCGCGATCGGAGGAATATACCTCAAACCCCTCGATGTTCATGGCCAAAAGCAGGTCCTCCGACATCTCGGGCTCTTGGCTGTCGAAGCGCTGGAAATCAATGACCACATCCGATGCCGCCCCCGTCCTCATCGCCATCACATTGACGCCGTCGATATCCATCAGCAGCATTTCGTGGCCGTACACGTTGCCGGCGACGATGTCTTTCGGCGCGGCGCCAGAGGAGGCGACTCCTCTCGTCCATTCATCGACAAGGTACTGGTCCGACTTCATGTACTCAAAGCCCCGGGTTTCCGCCCAGTTCTTGCGCTCCCGGCGAATGGTGCCAGGGATAAGCGGCCGCGGCCTTCCCACAGGTTTAGGCTTCGCGTGAGCTTCCGGTTGCTCTTCAGTTCCCTTCTGGCCCGCCTCGTCGGAGGAGGCATCCGCATCCGATTCCGTATCTTCAGCTGAGTCCGCAGCAGGGTGAATGCCAGAGCCTGCGCCAGTTTCCGCGGCCTTTTCAGTGTTGCCTGCGGTGTGAGCACTGTCGACGCTCTCGTTAGTGCCGTCAGTGTCGTTGCTGTCGTTGCTGTCGATACTGCCGTTGCTGCTGGCCCTGCCGGCACCGTCTGCGCCGGATGCAGGGCCTGCGGTTGTGGCGTCGGTTGTGTTGCCCTTTACGACATCATTTTCCGAAAGAGCTTCGGACTCGCTGGCACGGCGGGTGTCGCTGGCGCTGCGGTGCGCATCGTCTGCAGTGCGATGGTGACGCCCTGAAGAGGTAGCGGAGGAAGAATCGGATTCAATATCGGGGGACGGCGAGTACTTTGCCGCGAAACTGGAGGAGGATTCAGCAGCGGCTTCACCTTCAGGCTCTGCGACCACTTTGGCGTCCGGGGTGCCTACGGTTTCTGGGGCGCCTTCGGCATCCTCGTCACTGCCGTCAGCATGGTCAGTGTCGTCCGTGTGGTCAGTGTGGTCCGTGCGATCAGTGTCGGTAGCTGCGCGGAAGGGCGCGCCCTGGTCTTCCCGAGTGCCCAATTCTACCCAGGTGTCCTGGTCTCCTTGGGCGTCCTGGTCTTTCCCGTTGTGTTGGGGCTTCTCGCCTTGAGATTGTTCCGCCGCCGAATTATCGGAATCGCCTGCAGCGGTGTCCTGCCGCTGGGTATCCGTGTCGTGGTGGAAATCGGTGTCCTGCTGGGATGCGGTATCTCGCTGGGCATCGGTGGCGCGCTGCGTGCGGTCGTAGTACAGCAAAAAGCCACCGGCGATGCCGAGTACGAGCGCGAAAATCAGGAGTAAAGAAGCCATCATCTCCCGATAATAATAGGTACCGGCACCCCACGGTGCCGGTACCAGTCGGAGTCGGAGCGATTAATTGGGATTAATCGTTAACCGAAGTCCTATCCCCGCGTTCCACCGGGTTGGTCGGGTCTGCAGACCACTGCGACCAACCGCCGATGTAATGGCGCAGGCCGGTGAATCCGGCGTCCTCCATCGCTGCGAGTGCAAGCGCGGAGTGGTTGCCCGAGCCGGAATAGATGATTGCATCCTTGGTGTTTTCCTGGGTCAGCCCAGCCGCGGCCAGCACCTCACGGATTTCATCCGGGGACTTCAACGTGCGCACCCCATCGTTGTGGAAGAGGCGCTCGGGAATATTGACCGCACCGGGGATGTGGCCTGCCTTCAAATCTAGGTTTTCGCGGCGACCGGCAAAGCGGTTGCTGGAGCGCGTATCGATAAGCACGCCATCATGCTTGCGGACGTCATCGATCGTGGCGGTAGGTAGCTGGCCGGGAGTGACCTCGAACGTCGAGCCAACCGCAATATTGCCCGGGCCCGTGAGAGTCTGGTAACCGTGCGCGAGCCAGTTTTCCAAGCCGCCGTCGAGGATGCGCACATCCGTCAGGCCTGCCCAGCGCAGCGTCCACCACGCGCGGCCGGCGAACAGCCCGCGGCCCTCGTCATAGACCACCACGGGGCGGTCTTCCTGCAGGCCCCAAGAACGGATCCAGGCTTGCAGCTTGTCTTCGTCGGGAAGCGGGTTGCGGCCATTGCGCGAGCCGGGAAGGCCGACGAAGGCCGCGCCGGTATCGCCGAAAAGCGCGGTGGGGATGTGCTGGGATGCAAAGTCGATGAAGCTCTGGCCCGTCTTGGGCTGCCAGTGGGTGCCGAGGAGGGTGAAACGATCGCCGTGGTAGATGGATTCTTTGAGTTCCTGCGGGGAAACTAAAATGCTCATGCCTTCCAGTCTAAAGGCATGAGCATTATTTTTCGCCCGGTAATTTAGCGAGCGGAGATATCCAGCTCCGCACCGCCATCGGCGACGTCGACGTGGACGGTATCGCCATCGGCAATATCGCCAGCCAAAAGCTTCTTCGCCAGCTTGTCACCGATAGCCTGCTGGATGGTCCGGCGCAGCGGGCGGGCACCGTAGGCGGGGTCATAGCCGCGGTCGGCCAACCAGGACTTCGCGGAATCAGATACCTGCAGCGTCAGGCGACGAGCCGCCAGGCGCTCGGTGAGACCGCGCAGCTGGATGTCCACGATGCCGCGCAGCAGCTCCTCCGACAACGGCTCGAACATCACCACATCATCGAGGCGGTTGATGAATTCCGGCTTAAACGCCCTCTTCACGGCCTCCATCGTCTCGTCCTTCGTACCGCCGGCGCCCAGGTTGGACGTTAAGATGATGACGGTATTGCGGAAGTCGACGGTGCGCCCCTGGCCATCGGTAAGCCGCCCCTCATCCAGGACCTGGAGGAGGACGTCGAAGACGTCGGGGTGGGCCTTTTCCACTTCGTCGAAAAGCACGAGCGTATAAGGTCGACGCCGCACGGCCTCGGTGAGCTGGCCGCCGGCTTCGTGGCCGACGTATCCCGGAGGGGCACCGACGAGCCGGGAGACGGAGTGCTTCTCGCCGTACTCGGACATATCGATGCGCACCATGGCGGATTCATCGTCGAAGAGGAAGTCCGCCAGCGCCTTAGCCAGCTCCGTCTTACCCACGCCGGTAGGGCCGAGGAAGAGGAAGGAGCCGGTCGGGCGGTTGGGGTCAGCCACGCCCGCACGGGAGCGACGCACGGCATCGGACACAGCAGTTACGGCCTCGCGCTGGCCGACGACCCTCTCACTCAACACCGATTCCATGTTCAGCAGCTTCTCGGTCTCGCCCTGCAGCATCTTGCCGGCGGGAATACCGGTCCACGCGGAGACGACCTCCGCGATGGTATCCGGACTGACCTCCTCATCCAGCATGGTGTTGCGCTGGGCGGCGGCCTTTTCCTCGGCTGCTGCCAGGTCTTTTTCCAGCGGCGGGATCTTGCCGTAGTTGATCTCGGAGGCTAGGGCGAGGTCGCCGTCGCGCTCGGCAATTTCTGCTTGGCGGCGGAGATCATCGAGTTCCTCCTTAATATCCTGCACGTCATCGATGGCCTTCTTCTCGTTGGCCCAGCGCGCCTTGAGCTCGCCGAGTTTTTCGCGCTGGTCCGCGAGCTCGCCCTGCAGGGCGGCCAAGCGGTCCTTGGAAGCGGCGTCGGATTCCTTCTTCAGCGCGAGCTCCTCGATCTCCATGCGGCGAACGATGCGCTCGAGCTCATCGATTTCCTGCGGCGAGGAGTCGATTTCCATGCGCAGGCGGGAGCCGGCCTCATCGACTAGGTCGATGGCCTTGTCCGGCAGGAAGCGGTTGGTGATGTAGCGATTCGATAGCTCCGCTGCAGACACCAAGGCGGAGTCCATGATGCGCACGCCGTGGTGCACCTCGTAGCGCTCCTTGAGCCCGCGCAGGATACCGATGGTGTCTTCCACGGACGGCTCTGCGGCATAGACCTGTTGGAAACGGCGCTCGAGGGCGGCGTCCTTTTCGATGTACTTGCGGTACTCATCCAGCGTGGTTGCACCGACGAGGCGCAGCTCACCGCGGGCCAGCATGGGCTTAATCATGTTGCCGGCATCCATGGAACCTTCGCCGGTAGCGCCGGCGCCGACGATGGTGTGCAGCTCATCGATGAAGGTGATGATTTCGCCCTCAGATTGCTTAATCTCATCCAGAACCGCCTTGAGGCGCTCTTCGAACTCGCCGCGGAACTTGGCGCCGGCGACCATGGAGCCGAGGTCCAGGCTGATGAGCGTCTTGCCCTTCAGGGACTCGGGGACGTCGCCAGCCACGATGCGCCGGGCCAGGCCCTCGACGATCGCAGTCTTGCCGACGCCCGGTTCACCAATCAACACCGGATTATTCTTCGTCCGGCGCGAGAGCACCTGGACGACGCGCCGGATTTCCTGATCGCGCCCGATGACCGGGTCGATCTTGCCCTCGCGCGCCCGCGCGGTGAGGTCGGTGGCATACTTTTCCAGGGCCTGGAATTGGTCCTCCGGGTTCTCCGAGGTCACCTTGGCGGCCCCGCGCACGGAGGGGAAGGCGCCCTTGATGGCGTCGTAGGTTGCGCCGCGGCCGGTCAGCAACTCGGCGGCGTCGGTCTTCGAACCGGCGATAGCGGCGAGGAGGACTTCGGTGGACACGAACTCATCGCCAAGCTCGCCCGCCAATTCCTGCGACTTGGTCAGTACGTTTAAGCCATCCCGGTTGAATTGCGGGTTGGACATATTGGAGCCCTCGGCGCTGGGATAAGAGTTAACCAGCTCGCGCGCTTCCTTCAGCACTGTATCCGGGTCAACGCCGGTGGCCTTGAGTACCGGCGCGGCGATGCCGCCTTCCTGCCCAAGGATAGCCGCCAGCAGGTGCGCCGGGCGGATATCCGGGTTGCCATTCGCAGACGCAGTCTGCAGGGCTTCCTGCAGCGCCTCTTGTGTTTTAGTGGTGGGGTTAAAAGAACTCATGTGTACGTTTCTCCTTCTAAGATTTATTCGTCCATTTTAAGGATTCACTTGGTATAACGCACATAAAGTTGAGCCTATTCCACTCAACCCAAATTTTTTGAGTCCACCCGGCTCAACTTCCTGTTTTATGCCCCACAGCTTTCCCGCAACGCCATGGAATCCCTATCGGAGTTCTAACGGTGCAGGGAGTAAGAGCGCGGTGGAGTTTTAGCGGTGCTGGGGCCATGGCACGACAAAGCCGGACCACCACAAAAAAGTGTGGGAGCCCGGCTTATTCAGAGCGGCATTTTCAGAGCGGCTTGGCGAAGGCTAAGTTTCTTGTTTCTGGCCCACGTGGCCGATGCCCTCTTTGAAAATCGTGCCGCGCGGCGGAAGCAAACCCATGAATTTGAATGTCAGGTACACACCGATGGAAATGGCCAGCGAGACGGCACCGAACGCGCCGGTAAATCCGTACATCACAGCCATCGGCGCGATAATGGTCCACGAAATCTCGAACGGGCCGAAGCCGATATAGGCCATGCCGTATTCAGATAGCGTGCCGGATTTCAGCTTCGGGTCGACGATCTTGAGCACGGCGATGCCGGTAGCCACGGTGGCCGTCGCCCAGCCCCAGCCGAAGATGCCGCGCTCGATCCAACGCTCGCCAAAGAACTCGGCGGGGAACCACATCAGGAAGAAGCTACAGAAGATGGTGCCCAAAATAAACAGCACCAGCAGCGCCTGCCAGTAGGAAGCGATAGCAGCAGGAACGATGGCGGCCACACCGAAGGCAATGAGGTAGTCGGTAGCAGCACCGGAGATGGAGGATACGGAATCCTTATCCAGATAATCCTCGGCACCGACGAAGTTCATGATGGCGCGGAAGATGAGGCCGATAACCATGGACATCGCAAAGAGCGGAATGGAAACATTTTCCCAAATGCTGGAAATGCCCTTATTGACGCCGTACGCCGTCATGACCGTGAGGATGATGAAGCCGAAGTGCAGCGCTAGCGGCTCGATGGAAGAAGGGTTGGTGGTGGCGCGACCAAGGGAGGGGCGATCAGCCAGGTTCTTGATGTAGCCGCGGCGAATCTCTTCCGGCAGCTCCTTGGGCACGTAGGACACCTTGCCCTTACGGATACCCCAGTTACCAGCAATAACGCCGCCGATAATCGCGGCCAGCGTGCCGACGGTCGCAGAAGTAAAGCCCAACGACGACGCCGCCTCGGCACCGACGCCCTCCAGCGCGCCACCCACAGCGGCGGCCGTGCCGAAGCCACCGGTAAAGCCAACCGGCAGCATCATGCCGAACCAGTTGGGGGTATCAAAGACCGGGGCGAAGAAGAGCAGGCCGAGCACGATGAACAGGCCCCACTGGCCGGTGAACATCATGGTGGAAAAGCCCCACATATTGCGCGCGCCCTTGCCCATGTTGCCGCCGACTTCCATGGAATACGCCATCGAGGCAAAGACCACGGCAATGAGGATGGAGGTGTAATCGCCGAGGTTATCGGAGAAGTTGATCCAGCCCAGCACGTTGGGGCCGACGAGCAGGCCAATCAGGCCGGCGGTGATGGGGGCAGGCAGCAATAAGTCCTGGAAGATAAACTTCACTTGGTGGCGCAAAATATTGCCGATGACCATGAGTAAGGAAATCCAACCCACGTCCAGCATGAGGGTATAAGCGGAAAAATCTTCCATGGGAATCCTTTCTAGCTGTGCAGTTATGACAGGCCGCTCACTTGTAGAGAGCTCGCAGATAAAAAGTACATTACCTATCATGTAGTGAGCCACAACATACGGCGGATTTTCACCCCCGCTACAATGGCACGGTGGAGCACTACCTCAGCATCATCATCGGCGCGGGCCAGGCAGGCTTGGCGACGGCCCACCAGCTCACCTCCCGCGGGCTTATCCCCGCCCAAGACTTTTTGCTTATCGATGCCAACCCCGCCCCCGGCGGCGCCTGGCGTCACCGGTGGGATTCCCTGACGCTGGGCAAGGCCCACAACATCGCGGATCTGCCGGGCATGCCCGCCCCGCTTGCCGATGCCTCCTCCCCCGCCTCCCAAGTAGTCGCCTCCTACTACGGCGCTTACGAGGACAAGTTTCAGCTGCGGCCCTACCGCCCAGCGCGCGTCCGCAGCGTCCGCCCCCTGCCCGGCACGCACAGCGCGCGCAATCTCCACGGCGCGCTCGGCCCGCGCGATGAGCGCGCAACAGAGAACCCAGACGAGCCACGCGGTGCGCACGCCTCGCACGACGAGCCCGAGCCGCGCGGCGCGTTTCTCGTGACGTTGGAGTCCGGCGAGCAGTTTTCCGCGGACGCCATCGTTAACGCCACTGGCACGTGGGATAGGCCGTATATTCCTTATATTCCGGGCATCGGCAGTTTCGGCGGGCGCCAACTGCACACCAAGGACTATTCGGCGGCGGAGGATTTTGCAGGCCAGCACGTATTGGTCGTCGGCGGTGGGCTATCCGCGGTGCAGTTCTTATTGGAGCTTGAGGGCATCGCGCAAACCACTTGGGCCACGCGGCGGGCACCGGATTTTACGGACACGGAGTTCGATAAGCAGTGGGGTTTGGATGTGGAAAAGAAGGTCCGCGAGCGGGTCTTTAGCGGCAATCCACCGGCCTCGGTGGTCTCGACCACCGGGATTCCGCCCTGGCAGGAATACCTGGATGCAGTCGAGCGCGGCGTTTTGGTCTCGCGCGGCATGTTCAATGCCATTGATGCGACCGGCGTGCGGTTTGGCGAGGCTGCGACGAGCAGCAGGACTGCGGCGAGCGACGGGGCGGCCACGGGTGGCAGGACTGCGGCGAGCGATGAATCTACGGCGCACTGTGAGACGGTGGCGGACGGCGACGGTGCTGTGAGCGGTGGGTTTGTGGGGGCATCGGAAAGCGGGGCGGCATGGCAGCCGTACCCGGCGGGCACGCACCTGGCGGTGGACGTCATCTTTTGGAATACCGGTTTTCGTCCGGTACTCGACCACCTGGCGCCGTTGCGATTGCGCTCGCGCAAGGGCGGGATTGTCATGCGCAACGAGGTCTCGCCTGCCGCGAACCCGCGGGTTTTCCTCGCCGGATATGGATCGACTGCCTCGACGGTGGGAGCGACACGGGCTGGGCGCTTGGCTGCGCGCGAGGTTATGAAGGTGCTGGGACTGTAGCGCGGGGACGATAGAGCAGGCGCCGATGGAGCGGGCGCCGCTCCCCACCAAAAGGCAGGCGCGGGGTGAAAGTGCGAAATAGAGGCAAGCAAGCACACTAGAATGGGAAAACATGTGGGAATTGGGCGAGCACTTCCGAAAGTACGCAGACGACTACCGCGATGCGGTGCATGAGCAGTTTTTCCTCATGGTGCCGGAGGCGCGGCAGGTCTTTTCCCTTTCTATGCAGGACACCCACCGGTCCATGGTGCACGCATTGGCGTGGGTGATTGAACACGCGGAGCCCAGCAGCGCCGGCACGAAGGCGGGGTCCGGGGTTGGAGCTGCGTTGCCTGAGGCCGTCCGGGAGAAAATCGCGCAGCTCGGCCGCGATCACCGCAGGCACGGCTTCCCGGCAGAGGTGTATGCACGCTTCAAGGAGGCGCTCATCAAAGGCCTGCGGGTATTGGCGCTGACGCGGTACCAATACGACTTCGCCTGCGCCGTCATCCACGAGGTCTGCGCGGAGATGGCCACCGCGGCGCGCGAGGCGGACCTGGCTGGGGAGGCGCCGGCGTATTCGGGGCAGGTGGTTGCGGTGGAGCGGCCGACGCGCGAAACCGCGGTCATTCGCGTCGAGGCGGGAATGACCGCCGACTTCGAGCCGGGGCAGTATTTCCCCGTCACCACCCAGTACCTTCCCGGCCAGTGGCGCATGCTCACCCCAGCTCAGCCAAGCGATGCCACCGGCCAGCTGGTCTTCCACGTCGCCGCGGTGGGCGCGGCTTCGCGGTCGCTTGCGCATACCAAGCCGGGCGATTGGTGGACTTTGGGCCGGCCCACCGGGTCCATCTGGCAGGACCTGCGCGCGTTGCGCGGCGGCAGGTTGGTCATCGTAGCCTATGGCACGGGCTGGGCGGCGGCGCGGTGCTTGGCGCTGGCGGCCCGCCAGGCCGCGGATGCGGGCGAGGAGGGACTCGCGAAGAACCTGGACCTGCAGATTTTTGCCGTTGCGGATAGCCCCGGCGCGCACTATGACACGCACTTCCAGCAGAACCTTACGGCCCTCTACCCCGATCTCAGCCTGCGCCGCATCATCCGGCAAGAAAACGACCCGTGGTTGCTGGGGGCACAGCCGCTTGCCGATGCCGCCACCCACACCCTCTCCCCCGACCCGACCGATGTAGTAGTCAACGAGGCCGAGTTATCCACAGGCACGCCCACCTACTTTGCCCTCTTCGGCAGCGCCGAGGAGGTAGCGGAAGGAAGGAAGGGATTGGAGAAAAGGGGCATCGGCAAGCAGTGGATCTTAAGCCACAGCTGGGGCCGCGACCGGGAGTGGCTGCCGGAGGATTATGCGGCGCAGTCTTAGTCGTTGAGTTCTAGCACCGGCAGGGAGCGGCGCGTCTTCGCTACTTCGTGCGGGTCGATATCGGCGTAGAGGATCTCGTCTTCGTAGCCGGCTTCTGCCACGCGCACGCCGTTGGGATCGACGATGGTGGAGTGCCCGATGCCGGTCGGTCCCGAGGGGGAACCGGCCTCCGCGTTGCCGCCCGGGCGGGATTGGCCCGCGGCGAGGATATAGCTGGTGGAATCCAGCGCCCGCGCCGCCGTGAGCAGGCGCCACTGCTCCAGCTTGCCGGGGCCATCCGCCCAGCTGGTGGGCACGACGATGAGCTGCGCTCCCTCGCGCGCGAGATCCTTGAACTGCTCCGGGAAGCGGATATCGTAGCAAACCACGACGCCGACGGTAAGGTCATCGACGTCAAAGGTCACCAAGGACTCCCCAGGCTGCACCGTATCGGATTCGCGGTAGTCAAAGGCATCGTAGGTGTGGATTTTCTCGTAGCCGCCCAGCACGCCGGGGCCTGCGACGAGCGCGGTATTGGATACGCGGTTGATGGTCTTATCCTCGCGCTCGATGGTATCGGCTGGGCAGAACATGCCGACTACGACGGTGACCTCCAATTCCTCCGCCGCTTCCTGAATCGCGGTGGCGAACGAGCCTTCGAGGTTCTGCGCCTGCTCGTCCAGGCGGCCCGAGCGGAAGTTCTGCGAGGTGGCCTCGGGCAGCACGATAAGGCGCGCGCCCGCCGCCGCGGCCTCGCGGATTTTATCCAGGGCGAGTTCTTGGTTGTCCTCGATGCTGCCGGTAGAGGTCAATTGCACTGCTGCTACTTTCATAAATCCCAACTTAGTGCAGCGTCACCTAGTTATCCACAGGTTGGCGATTTTGCCCTCGCGGCCACAGCCCGCAGCGGCCACGCTTAAGGCCATGAGTTATGTAGATATTCCTGAACACCTTCCCGCACATGTACGCACGTTGAGGGCGCGGCCGGCGGCGGCGTTGCCGGGGGCGCACTTAAGCGTGGCCTCTCGGACGTCCGCTTCCCTCCAGCGCGCGGTGGCGCAATGGTCTGAGACGCAGCAGCTTAGCGATGCCACCGTTTCCCAACACCTGCGCAGCCTCCACGACTTTCTGGACCGCAGCGGCGCGCTCGATTCCTCGCTCGCCGCGAGCTTGGGGAGGGTGCGATGAATCTATCGACTGCCCTGCGCCACAGCGCCGCGCAGCTCGCCGCGGACAGCGCTGGCCTGCACACTCACTATGTGGATTCACACCACGATTGGCGCTCGCTATCGCTGGGTGGGCCCGCGGGCGTGGCGGCGCGATCCGGTTTGGCGGAGGCAACCGAGTGGCTGAGTAGCCCGCTTGGGCAGATGGAGCGGGTCATCGAGGTACTCGACCGGCATGCGGACCTGCAGGCCTGGCGCGAGGAGGTGGAGGCGCGGATCATTTCCTTTTTGGGCAAGATCGACGAGCTTTCTGGGCCCGCCGCGCTAGCCGGTGCCGTGCAACTGCGGGAGGTGCGCGCGCTTGGCGATGCCCTCGATTGGCTCTGTTCCCAAGAAATCGACGCCCTCTGCACGCCCGCCGGGGCGGAACCGCCTAAGCGGCTGGAGGATTTTGCCGATCTTCCCCTCGATACCATCCACGAGATTAACCTCGCCCAGGCCAGCGACCGCGTGGCGCAGCTGGCCGCGGATAATCCCGATATGCGCATTGTGGAGACAAGCCCCGGACGGCTGGTGGCACTGGTGGATCCTGAGGGCTTTCGCACGGAGCCTGCGTCCGTGACCACGTTTGTTGAAGGCGTGCATTCCTCCGACCCCACCACCTGGCAGCGCGCCGTGGACCGTGGCCGCAATATTGCTAAGGCGAGCGGTGGTCCTGCCGCCGTGTGGTTGGGTTACCAGGCGCCGTCGAGTTTGCCGCGCGCCGTGCACGCCGATCCCGCGCGGGCGGCGGGGCAGGAGCTGGTGCGGTTTCAGCGGGGCATCGGCAAGCGGTATCCAGGCGCAAAGCGAACGGTGGTGGGCTATTCCTATGGCTCCGTCGTGACCGGATACGCGGCGCGCGAGGAGGAAATCGCCTCCGATATCGTGCTCGTGGGAAGCCCCGGCACGAGTGCTCAGCACGCCGGCGAGCTGCACGGCACTGTGTGGGCGGCGACCAATGACAATGACCCCATCGCTATCGCGACGGGGCCACTGAGCGGGATCCACGGCCCGGATCCCACCACCCAGTCCTTTGGCGCCACTCCCCTCCCCGGCGCGGATGGCCTGCCTGGGGACCACGGGTCTTATTGGGAGGACCCGCAGTTCCTGCGCGGTTTGGGCACGGTGGCCGCCCCGGAACCCAGGCCGGATTAGCGTTGGGCTGGGCAGCGCGGGGGCGTGGGAGCGTGGGGCGGGTTTAGAAGAGTCCTGCGGGGGCGTCCGAGTACGAGACCAGCATGTTCTTGGTTTCCTGGTAGTGGCCGAGCATCATCAAGTGGTTCTCGCGGCCCAGGCCGGATTCCTTGTAGCCGCCGAAGGCGCTGTGTGCCGGGTAGTCGTGGTAGTGGTTGATCCACACGCGGCCGGCCTGAATATCGCGCCCGGCGCGGTAGCAGATGTTTTGTTGGCGCGACCATACGCCGGCGCCAAGGCCGAAGTTGGTGGTATTCGCGATCTCGATGGCCTCGTCGTAATCCTTGAAGGTCGCCACAGAGAGCACTGGCCCGAAGATCTCCTCCTGGAAGATGCGCATCTCGTTGCTGCCCTTAAAGACCGTGGGCTCGATGTAATAGCCGTTTTCGAGGCCTTCGACCTTGTTCACGTGGCCGCCGGTGAGCGTTTCCGCGCCTTCTTCTGGGCCGATCTTGAGGTATTCGGTGATCTTGTCCATCTGCTCCTGAGAGGCCTGGGCGCCCATCATGGTTTCGGTATCCAACGGGTGGCCAATCTTGATCTTCTTGACGCGCTCGATGGCGAGCTCCAAGAACTTATCAGCAATATCCTCATGGACCAGCGCGCGCGATGGGCAGGTGCAGACCTCGCCCTGGTTGAGGGCGAACATGACGAATCCCTCGACGCACTTTTCTAGGTAGGAGTCATCTTCATCCATGATGTCTTTGAAGAAGATGGACGGCGATTTACCGCCGAGTTCCAGGGTGACCGGAATGACCTTGTCCGCGGCGGCCTTATTGATGAGCTTGCCCACTGGGGTGGATCCGGTGAACGCGATCTTGGCGATGCGGTCCGAACCCGACAATGCCGCACCAGCTTCCTCGCCCACACCGTTGACGATATTGAGCACGCCGTCTGGGAGGAGGTCGCCGATGATATCCATGAGCAAGAGGATGGATGCTGGCGTTTGCTCCGCGGGTTTGAGAACGATGCAGTTACCGGCGGCCAGGGCCGGGGCGATCTTCCAAGAGGCCATGAGCAGCGGGAAGTTCCACGGGATGATTTGGCCGACCACGCCGAGCGGCTCGTGGTAGTGGTAGGCCACGGTGTCTTCGCTGATTTGGGACAGGCGGCCCTCCTGCGCGCGGATGGCGCCCGCGAAGTAGCGGAAGTGGTCAACGGCCAGTGGGATATCGGCGGCCAAGGTCTCGCGGACGGCCTTGCCGTTTTCCCAGGTTTCCGCGACGGCGATCTTTTCCAGGTTCTCTTCAATCCGGTCCGCGATACGGTGCAGCAAGAGCGCGCGCTCTGCTGGCGTGGTCTTGCCAAAGGTGGCGAAGGCCTTTTCCGCGGCATCGATAGCCGCATTAACATCGGCTTCCTTGCCGCGGGCCACCTGACAAAATACTTCACCGGTCACGGGGCTGATGTTGTCCATGTACTCGCCATCGACTGGCGGTACCCACTTACCGCCAATGTAATTGTCATAGCGGTCGCGGTAGTTGACGATGGCCCCTTCGGTTCCGGGTGCTGCGTACAAAGTCATGATGGTGGTGTCCTCTCGTGCAGAAATCTCGACTGTGGCTCTTGCCAGGTGTGGTCCTTGCCGGTTATGGCTCGGACCACTGCAGGCGCTCTACCGTGGCGTATCTCACCTGCTTTCCGGCCATAGTAATGCACTTTTTCGCATCTCGCACAAAATAGGGGTGAGAAATTAACATTTCTTCACAGGCCAAAGTCCGGTTGTGCGGGCGCGACATTTCCGGGGTGAAGGCGTAGCGACTGCGAGAGGACGCGGGAACGGGTAGGCGCCGATGGGCACCGAGAGGGCTCCCGCGAATGCGCCGAGAGAGAGCACCGAGGGAGGAACCGCGGAGGTGAAGGACTTTTGGACAGAGATAAACCCTCCATACCTGTGCGGGCGCTATGTCCTGGCAAAGGTATGGAGGGTTTTAAGTTGAGGTTTCTCGTCCGCAGGACGAATTAGGCGGTTTAGCCGGTTTAGCCGCCGTTGTTTCGGCGATTGCGTTTGCGATCGCGCGCGGTGCGCGGGCTCCACATCACCACGGAGGTAGACCGCGGGACGTGGACGAGCTCACCGCTGCGCTGGGAGTGCACCGGAGCCTGCGAGCCTTGCGGACCTTGTGCGCCGCGGGTGTGCTGCCCCTGCGCTTGGGGGTGCTGCGATCCCGAGCGCTGCCCGGCGGCGAGCTGGTCGCGGAGGGCACGGACTTCATCGGCAAGCGCATCGCGTTCGGCCTCGAGCTGGTCGCGCTCTTCAGTTAGCTCGATGATGGATTTGATGCCGGCGAGATTGACGCCATCGTCTTGCGACAGCGCCTGAATCTTGCGGAGCAATTCAATATCGCGATCCGAATAACGGCGACCGCCGCCCCGGGTGCGGGCCGGGGAGACCAAACCCATGCGGTCATAGGTGCGCAGGGTTTGGGCGTGCATCCCGGAAAGCTCGGCGGCCACGGAAATGACGTAAACCGCGGTGGCGGAGCCTTCTGCCTTTCCAGTACTCATTGTGCAATGCACCTCCTGCCTTAATTGCTCTCCGCGCCGGCCCAGCCTGCGCGGGGATTAAAGCCAGAGTCCTTTTCGGCTTGTGCATAGGTGCGCAAGGCGCTGGAGGCCGCGGCATCGAGCTTGGAAGGAACGGTGACCTGCACGCTCACCAACAGGTCGCCAGCCTTGCCGGCGCGCTTGGCAATGCCGCGCCCACGCACACGCAAGGTGCGGCCATCCGGGGTACCAGCCGGGATCTTCACGCGGACCGGGCTATCCAAGGTGGGGACCGTGATGGTGTCACCAAGGGCGAGCTCGGCAAACGAGACGGGGACGGTGATGTGGATATCGTCGCCGTCACGGGTGAAGACCTTGTCTGGCTTCACGGTGACCGCAACGAAGAGGTCACCGGCCGGGGTGCCATTCGGGCCAGCCTCGCCCTGGCCGGCGATGCGGACCTTTTGGCCGTCGATGACGCCGGCGGGAATGCGGACCGTGATATTCCGGGTGCGGTGCACCGTTCCGGTGCCGTTGCAGTCCGAACATGGATCTGGGATGCGGCGGCCCGTGCCATCGCAATCCTTGCACGGGGCGGAAAAGCCGAAGGCACCGCGGTTTTCCGAGGTGTACCCGGAGCCATTGCAGGTCCCGCACGTTGAGGTCTTGCCGGAGGAAGAACCCGAGCCGTGGCACGTGGTGCACGGCGCATTACCACTTAAGGCCAGCGGGATGGTGGTCCCCTTGGCGGCCTCGCGGAAATCTAGGGTTATTTCCGTTTCGACGTCGGCCCCCCGCGACGGTTTAGCTGAGTGGCCAGCACTACCGCTGCGGTTGAAAACGCTACCGAAGATATCCCCAAAACCGCCGCCTTGAGACGATCCTCCAGTGGCTCCTCCGAAGAGGTCCGAGAGGTCGAAGTCTTGCGCACCTTGTCCACCCATGTTCGTGGATCGAAACCCGCCGGGAAAGCCGGCGCCTCCGTTCCGTCCAAAGCCACCGCCATTGCGCAGCATGGCCTTGAACTGGTCGTATTCCTTACGCTCGGAGGCATCGGAAAGCACATCGTATGCTTCCGCAACCCGCTTGAACCGGTCCGCTGCCGCGGGGTCATCGGGGTGGGTATCCGGGTGGTTTTCGCGGGCAAGCTTGCGGTACGCGCGCTTGATCTCGCTTTGGTCTGCGGACGAGGAGACCCCCAGATCCGCATAATAATCTTTGTCTGCCCATTCGGGTTTAGCGCTCACTGGGCATCTCCTCCTTTCAAGAAGAATCGGTTGTAGTTAGTAAAAAGGGCGCCGGGGGAAGTTGAATCAGTCAGTTCCCAAGGCGCCCTTTTCCCGGATTAATCGGCTTGTTCGGTGCCTTCCGAACTGCCGGAGTCCTCACCGGGGTCCGCGATGATGACCAGCGCGTTGCGCACCAGCCTCTCGCCTACGCGGTAGCCCTGGCGCAGCACGGTGCCGAGCACCTGCTCATCGCCGGAGGATAAATCCTGCACGGCCTCGTGCATCTCTGGGTCGAAGGGTTCGCCTTCTTCACCAAAGGCGGTGAGGTTGTGCTGCTCTAGGCCCTTGCGGAGCTTATCCGCAACCGCCTTGAGCGGGCCCTCTAGGTCACCGTGCTGCTTGGCCAAATCGAGGTCATCGAGGACCGGCAGCAAGTCGCTAATGACCTTTGCCTTCGCGGTTTCGATAACGGATTGGCGGTCACGCTCGGTGCGGCGGCGGTAGTTGGTGTATTCCGCATTCAGACGCTGGAGGTCTTCCGTGCGTTCTGCCAACTGCGCCTCCACATCGTTGGTGGCAGCGCCGGTGGAGGTGGGTTCATCGCCCTCCGCCTCGGCTTCGACCTCATCGGCGTTGACATCAGCCAGCGCGTCTTCGAGGTCAGCATCAAGGGTGGGATCCAACTTGGCTTCTTCGGAGGCATCAGCCTGCGCGTCGTTGGCAGCCTGTGCTTCCTCGGCCTTTTCGGCGGCAGCCTCAGCGCGGTCAGCCGAGGTAGCCTCCGGATCCGTGTTTTCCGGGTCGCCTGGGTTTTGCGGCATTCCGCTGTCCTGAGTCATTACTTGTCGCCATCCTTGTTGTCGTCGGAGTTCTCGTCTTCGTCCACAACTTCAGCGTCGACCACGTTCGGGTCGCCCTGTGCGGCGCCGGCATCGCCAGCACCCTCAGCGCCGCCCTCTGCAGCCTGTGCCTCGTAGATCTGCTTGCCCATCTCCTGGGATTCGGTGGACAGCTTCTCTACTGCGGACTTGATGGCGTCGAGGTCATCGCCCTTCAGCGCCTCATCGACGGCGTCAGCAGCCTCGGTGACCTTGGTCTTGGTGTCCTCAGAGACCTTGTCCTCGTTATCCTCCAAGAACTTGCGGGTCTGGTAGGAGGTGGACTCTGCGTTATTGCGCAGCTCCTGCTCCTCGCGACGCTTCTTGTCTTCCTCAGCGTGCTGCTCGGCGTCCTTGACCATGCGGTCGATCTCTTCCTGGGAAAGGCCGGAGCCTTCCTGGATCTTGATGGTGTTTTCCTTGCCGGTGCCCTTGTCCTTGGCGGTCACGTGGACGATTCCGTTGGCGTCGATATCGAAGGTGACCTCAATCTGGGGCACACCGCGAGGCGCCGGTGCAATGCCGCCGAGCTCGAAGGAACCCAGCAGCTTGTTGGCGGTAGCCATCTCGCGCTCGCCCTGGAAGACCTGAATCTGCACGGAAGGCTGGTTGTCTTCTGCGGTGGTGAAGGTCTCGGACTTCTTGGTCGGGATGGTGGTGTTGCGCTCGATGAGCTTGGTCATCACGCCGCCCTTGGTTTCAATGCCGAGGGAGAGCGGGGTGACATCGAGAAGCAGCACGTCCTTAACCTCGCCGCGCAGCACGCCTGCCTGGAGGGCAGCACCCACTGCAACGACCTCGTCCGGGTTAACGCCCTTGTTCGGGTCCTTGCTGGTCAGCTCCTTGACCAAGTCAGAGACGGCCGGCATACGGGTGGAACCGCCGACCAGCACGACGTGGTCGATATCGCCGACGGAAAGGTCAGCATCCTTGATGACCTGGTTGAATGGAGCCTTGGTGCGGTCCAGCAGATCCTGGGTGATCTTCTGGAACTCGGTGCGGGTCAGGGTCTCGTCCAAGAACAGCGGGTTCTTATCAGAGTCAACGGTGATGTAAGGCAGGTTGATGTTGGCCTGCTGGGAGGAGGACAGCTCAATCTTGGCCTTCTCTGCAGCCTCGCGCAGACGCTGCACGGCGCGCTTGTCCTTGGTCAGGTCAACGCCCTGGGAGCTCTTGAAGCGGTCAACCAACCAGTCAACGATGCGCTGGTCCCAGTCATCGCCGCCCAAGGTGTTGTCACCTGCAGTAGCCATAACCTCAACGACGCCATCGCCGATTTCCAGCAAGGACACGTCGAAGGTGCCGCCGCCCAAGTCAAAGACCAGGATGGTCTGCTCTTGCTCGCCCTTTTCCAGGCCGTATGCAAGCGCAGCAGCGGTGGGCTCGTTGACAATGCGCAGGACATTCAGGCCGGCGATCTGGCCAGCTTCCTTGGTGGCCTGGCGCTGTGCGTCCTCGAAGTATGCAGGGACGGTAATAACGGCGTCCGTAACATCCTCACCCAAGTAGGACTCTGCATCGCGCTTCAGCTTCATCAGCGTGCGAGCGGAAATCTCCTGGGAGGTGTAGTCCTTGTCATCAATGTTGACCTTCCAGTCAGTACCAATGTGGCGCTTGACGGAGCGGATGGTGCGGTCCACGTTGGTCACGGCCTGGTTCTTGGCGGACTGGCCAACCAGGATTTCGCCGTTCTTAGCAAACGCTACAACGGAAGGCGTGGTGCGAGAACCTTCGGAGTTAGCGATAACGGTGGACTCGCCACCTTCCAGTACGGAAACGACGGAGTTCGTCGTACCAAGGTCAATACCTACTGCGCGTCCCATGATTCATTCTCCTTTTTATCGAGTACAGTTAATAAAGTTGATTGTCAGTGACTCAACTCTTCGTTGCGTCCTTGCGCTACTCTAACAGAACTTTAGCGCTCCTACACAAAACCTTGAGCCTGTGTCACTCAATCTTAACAACGGGCCACCCTGCAAAGTTATTCCCACGGACTCAACTTTCTTGAAACTTTTCATGTTTCCCCAGCTAGGCAGGCCGCAATGATGGCACGACGTCCCAGCTTCCCCGATAACACAGCACAGAAAAACTCTTTCCCAGAGAGTCCCGCAGATCCCAAAGTCACCCACACGGCACCCCAAAAGCGCCCCAAAAAGTGACCCAAAGGTGGCCAAAAGTTACCAAAGAATGGGGCACAAAGAGGATTGTCAGCCTTCACCCGCTCGCAGATACTGGACACCACGGCAGCCGCTCGGTTGCTCTCCAGAGAATGATTGTTGTGTAGATTCACTTCCCCCACCGACATGAAAGGAAATGTCAATGCTCGATACCCTTGTACACCTCAGCTCCGCCGTTGACTTCGATACTATCGTTAAGATCACCAAGGGCATTGTTGGGCTGATTTCTCAGTCCGACTCCAACTCCGAGGGCCTGTCCTCTGTAGTTGAGGGCTTGTCCTCCCAGGGCAGCGTAGAGTCCACCACTGAGACCACCGCTGCGGCTGAAGAGGCTGCCACCACCGCCACCGCCGCAAACGCTTAAAACTCCGAGCACTTAAAACGCTCGGTAGCGTTTCACACTCCTTCATGAAGACCAGCTAAACCTCCCCCACCCTCGTTGCCGCGCGGCATGCGCTGCGCAATTAAGCTGCACAAATAAGCAGCCAGAAGGTGCGGGAGGTTGAGCTGTTTTCACGCCCTACCTATTAGATATGCGTTTGTATTTACACTAGACGCGCACGTCTATTTAGCCCGCCGCGTCTAGAAAGCATCCTTCTCGCCGTGACCCACGCCCCTCGCCCGCCGCTGTATCACCGCCTCCGATCGGCGATGACCCTCCAGCGCACCGCAGCTTTGATCGCCGCGCTGTGCGTAGCACTTACCCTGCTCGCAGCGTTTCTCACCCCAACCGAGCACCAGCTTTCCGCGGCCATCATCGGGCTTATCCTCACGGTGATCACCGCCTCTGTGTACCGCTACCCCAAGACCATGACGGTGGCGTTCCTGGGCATCTGGGTCGCTGCCATCCTCACGGTGGGCATCCCCTACGCCAGCTGTGTCTTCCTCGCCCCGGTCTTCCTCGCCGTCTTCGCATTTCACGGCACTAGGTGGCAGACCTTCTTCCTGCTCTTGGCATTTTGGGGTGTCGGCCTTATCGATCCTGGCACGCACCGGCTGGTTTTCCTCCCGGCGCCCGCGCTGGTCTGGGGCATGCTTTTGACTGTCAGCGCCCTTATCGGCGGCACGCTGGCGCATTCCGCCAAGCGCTACAAGAAGGCGATGGTGGAATGGAATAACGACGTCAAGCGGCGCCAGACCGACTTGGCGGAGACCCTCCACAATTCCGTGGTCTCCAGCCTGACGGTCAATACCATGCAATTAGAGGCCTTGAGCTTGGAATATGCCCAAACACCGGAGCTTAGCCGTCGGCTGGCTGAGCTTAGCGATGCCATGCGTGCCTCCATGTCCGAGGTCCGCGCGCTCACCAAAGTACTGCGCACCAATATCGAGGGCACCACCGAGACCACCAGCCTGGGGACGATGGCCCCGCCCACCAGCTTTGCCCAGCTGCTTAGCCGCGAGGAAGAGCGGCTCTCCAAGCTCAACCGGCGCCCGGTCGTCAATATCAGCGGGCACGATTTCTGCCCCGAATTTCCTCCCACGGTGCTCGAATCCATCGCCGCTATTACCACCGAGGCGTGCCTGAACGCTGTGAAGTACTCGCCGCCCGGTGCCGAGATTGCCATTTCAGCGCGGCCTCATAGGGGCTGGACGCAGCTTAGGCTGAGCAATCCCATAGCCAAGCCCACGGCCACCTCGGCGGAGACATCGTCAGGCATCGGGCTTTCATCCATGCAGCGCATCGCAGCAACTATCGATGCCAGGCTGGATACGAGGGGCATCGACAAGCGCTGGGAGCTCACCCTATCCCTGCCACCTTCGGCGCATAAGGCGCGTTAATTATGCCACGCCGCATGGCAGGCCCGCGCCCCGTTCTATTAAGCTATGCCTTGCTTATTTTGACGTAGATTTTATGACAAGGAGATTGGTTATGCAGACCGCGCTCGCTAGCATCCTCACGCCCTTAATGATGTCCACCTCCCTTTTCGGTGCGGACCTCACCCCTGGCGATCTCCCCCACAACACCAAGTACGAATCCTCCGTAGAACTCGTCTTCGGCTGCCCGGCTCCATGGTGCTTCGAGTAAAGACAGCGCTGCTGCTTGTCGATGACGACCCCCTCGTCCTCCAGGCCCTAGGCCACTACTTTGCTACCGCCGAGGACATGGAGGTCCGCGCCACCGCGGAAAACGGCAAGGACGCCCTGGAGCAGCTAAAGGCCAACGATATCGATGCGGTTATCGCCGATATTCACATGCCAGAAATGGATGGCACAGTATTATTGCGCGAGATCAACAAGCTGGAGGATCCCCCAGTCTTCATCGCGATGACGGCGATGGATGACGATGACACCCTCAAAGAGGTCATGTCCCACAAGGCCGCAGCCTATATCCTCAAAAGCTCCAAGCCCGCCTATATCCAAGATACGGTGCGGGAGGCGGTGCGCGGTGGCACGGTCGTCGCCCCGCAATCTTTGACGCGCCTCTTCCAGCAGATGCCGGAGCTGCAGACCGATAGCGATGCCGCCGCCCCGGACCACAGCCCGGAAGCACCCACCATCTCCCCGGCACAAGAGCGCATCCTCGACCTAGTCTGCGAGGGCAAATCCAATGAGGAAATAGCCACCAGCACCCACTATGCCGCCGGCACCGTCAAGAAATACGTCTCCAGCCTGCTCAGCGAATTCCATGCTAAGTCCCGCCTCGAACTCGCCGTCAAAGCGCTGAAAGCCGGCTACGGGAAATAGGGGCTTTCCTTGAGAGGGCACCTGCACAGCACAATGCGCCCCCGCAACGTTTCGTATGCGTTGCAAGGGCGCTGCTTTGACCGCTTCTAAGTCAGCTTCTCAGAAGCCGGCAGTGCCAGGTAACTGCCACTAGCTTTCTTAAGCGTTGCGGTTCCTACGCACCAGGAAGAGACCGCCTGCAATAGCCATTATTCCGGCAATCACCAGGCCGATGACAGATGCACCGGTATTGGCAAGGCCAGTGGTTCGCTGCGAGTGGTCACCTTTGGCAGGGGCTGGCGCCGTCGTGCTGGTGGCGGCATGAGACTGCGACCCATTCTGCGGCTGGGTGGTCTCCTGCTGCTTGCTGGGCTCCTGCGGCTCAGTTCCCTTAGGCTCGCTCGACTTCGGCTTTTCCGGCGTCGTGCTCGGTTCCTTATCCTTGTTCTTTCCCAACGGCAGCAATGGCACAGGGAGCAGTGGCTGCGGCAGCGTCGGCGTCGTGGTAGACGAAGGCGTAGTCTCAGGGCTTCCCGAAGGCTCGCAGTCCGGATCCTCAGACTCAGGCTCCGTGGAAGGAACCGTGGTCTTGCCACTCTCGCTAGGCGTTGGCTCTGACGGTTCGGATGGCTCCGAAGGCTTAGGAGACTCAGACTCCGATGGCTTGCAGGTAGGCGTAGTCGTCTTGGTCGTCGTCTCCGTAGAGGTAGTAGACGAAGGAGAAGAAGGCTCAGGATCCTCTTCCGGATCAGGCTTCGGCTCAGACCCCTCCGGTTCAGGCTCAGGATCCTCGGTCTCTGGTTCCGTGGTCGTTACCGTGGTCTCGCCATCTTCATTGGGCGTAGTCTCCGAAGGCTCTGACGGTTCCGTTGGCTCCGTTGGCTCCGACGGTTCAGGAGAATCCGAAGTAGTCGTCGCCTCCGTAGACGGGGTAGAAGAGGTAGAAGACGGCTCCGACTCCTTTTCCGTATCTGGCTTTGGTTCAGTTTCGCTTGGAGTAGGCGCCTCTGGGTTTTCATCGACGGTCAGCGCGGCCTGAGCAGTATCTAGCTTAGCCAAAGGGGCATTACGGCTTTCAACCTTGACACCAAAGTTGTCCTGGCTGGGATTGAATGAGCACTCAGTAGACTCCACCCGTTGCTTTACACGGATGGTAGAGCCTTCGGGGATCCACACGTCACCAGCCAAATTCTCTTCATTGATCTTCCACTGGTAGCGGCTCAACCAACGATAACCATTGAAATCTGTAGCGTCAGAACCCGTATAAATCGTCGGCTTAGCAATTGGGTTCACGGTGCGCTGTGGATAGGCGTCACTTGGGAAGACCGTATTGGTCAGATCCTTTCCATCTGGACCCGTCACCTTAAATTCTGGTTTACCATTCAATTTGAAGTGGTCAACATCGGTTCCCAGCCACAGATCGGCCATCCAGGTTCCGTAATGACCTGGGTTTTCAAAGGTAAGCGTACCCTCAGCATCTCGGAAGCAGGCTTGTCCGATATCGCGCATTTCCCAGTCACCATATGTCCAGTCCAGTGTCGGACGGATAGTCATTTCGGTCTGGACTGTGACTCCGAGCTCTTCCCCGTCTTTGACGCTCTTATTGACTGTGGCAGGGAAATCCAGGCTAAAGGAAGGCTTCGGTCCAAGCGAGAGATCACGGGCCGAAAACTCCAGAAGCACTGCATTCTGATCTGGGTACGGGACTGTTCTGAACGGCGTTCGTTGCTTTCCATCGCCCCACTTAAAATTCAACTTATCCACCGACGGTACCGTCAATTTCGGATCTACCTGTAGGACGAAGATGACTGCGGTGACATCAGACTTGCCATATGTCCACGAGCCCGACTCTGGATATGGCGCCTCACCTTCAACTTCAACGTGGGCATTGACGGTATCGCCTGGTTTTACCTTGGTTTTATCCGTGTCCAAAGTAATGTTCGCCGTTTTGACTCCATGCCACCGCTTATCACCGTGGGATGTCGTTAATGACTTGTCAGGAATGAAGGCATTAGCGGATGTAGGGGTTACGACCGCAGCCCCCCCTACCGTCAGGAGCGAAGCAGTAAGCAACGCCATTACTTTCGTGGAAGCTTTTCTGGAAGTCCTCATGGAAACCTCTGGCAAGTAGATGGATAGGGGCTAGAGAATGCTTAAGATTCAGCCGTGAACATTAACATGAGCTGTGAAAAGCGTGTACCTCATGTACAAGGTTGGACACATATCGACTTCGCATGAGCGGCGATCTGGGTGAAATGCAGCCCATGCCCATTTACCCCACATCCCCGCACGGACCTGACCTCGCTAGACCGTCTTTAACACGGTTAATCTCGGGGAAACCACGCCTTCAATGCCAGACTGCAGCTACCCCCTAAACCTCTGTACGCAGCACGTTAGTCTTTCCGTTTTTACCCCCGAGTGTGATTTTGCAAACGAGACTAGCGTCACGTTCCTTCCACCCCTATAATCAGGTTAACAGCAAAGGGGTAAAAATCCTTGCGTACCAGCGGATTTATGCCGTTCCCGGTACTTATACCCCGTTCTGGAACATAAAGGGCATTGCACTTTTACTACATAGAGTGCTCACCCTTTTTTAATATCGTCACTTCGTAGAAAGCAGGTGAGTGTTGAACACCAACTTGGCACGCGTCCGCCGCCATAGCGACAGGCCCCCGGTCACCAATACCGATAGCACTATGGCTTGTTGATTCGCTTGGTGTAAACCACCGAGCAGCGGCGCGCGCATTCCGCGTGTTCCACTCATTGCCACGTGTGCGGCGTTAAAACGCCCCGCATGCTTTCTCATTTCCATAGACTTACCAGCCACTTTCTGCCACCGGCGCTAAAAGTCACAGCATAAAGGCCACACCGCGGTGTGGGTTGGCCACCAACCTGGAAGTACACGTTTCGAAAAAGAGGTTGAATTTCACATGACTTCTCCCGCATACACCCGCACGCCACTATCTGATGATGTTGAGGCCGTACTGCCCTCCGCCATTAAGCGCGCGCAGGGCTGGCTTGATTCCACCGCAGATGAAAAGGACAAGGCCACCGAGCAGCTCGCGGAGCTGCTGCGTGATGACAATGGTGTGCGGTTCACCATGGACTTCGTGGACCGCGTCATGCGCCCGGAGGATGACAAGGTCGCGGCCAAGGCGCTGAAGGACATTTCCTCCCAGTACGATCCTTCCTTCCTGGGCAGCATCAATGGCGCACTCGTTGGCGCCGGCGGCTTCTTCGGCCCCATCCTGCCTAACCTGGTCATGCCGGTAGCACGCATGTACATGCGCAAGATGGTTGGCCACCTGGTGCTGGACGCGGAATCGGATGCGCTCAATGACACCCTGGAAAAGGCCGCAGCCTCCGGCGAGCAGTTGAACCTCAACCTCCTGGGCGAGGCCGTGCTCGGTGAAGAAGAAGCAAAGTCCCGCGCACGCCGCACGCTGGAGCTCATCAAGAACCCGCGCGTGACCTACGTATCCGTCAAGGCGTCCTCGATGGTGGCGCAGCTGAATAACTGGGACATCGGCAGTTCCGTAGAGCGCTTGAAGGACCGCCTGCGCCCGCTCTACCAGGAAGCCGCACGCCGCAACCCGCAGGTCTTTATCAATATGGACATGGAGGAATACCACGACCTCCACCTGACGCTGCGCCTGTTCAAGAGCCTTTTGAGCGAGCCGGAGTTCAAGAACCTGGAATCCGGCATCGTGCTGCAGGCCTACCTACCCGATACCTTCGATGCCCTCCAGGACATCGCGGAATTTGCCAAGCAGCGCGTGGCAGAGGGCGGCGCCAAGGTCAAGGTGCGCATTGTAAAGGGCGCCAACCTGTCCATGGAGACTGCTGAAAGCGAAGTCCACGACTGGCCGCTGGCTACCTACACCAACAAGCTGGACGTTGACGCTAACTACTACCGCCTGCTGGATTACATCCTGCAGGAGGAATTCGCAGACTGCATCCGCATCGGCGTGGCCAGCCACAACCTGTACACCGCCGCCATGGCCTACGAGCTGGGCGTAAAGCGCGGCGTGCTGCACATGCTGGATTCTGAGATGCTGCAGGGCATGTCCCCGGCGCAGCAGGCAGCCGTGCGCAAGGTCTACGAAGGCCGCCAGATCCTCTACACCCCGGTGGTCCACGCGGACGACTTCGACGTCGCCGTCTCCTACCTCGTGCGCCGCTTGGAGGAGAACTCCGCGCCGCAGAACTTCCTCTACGCCCTCTTCGCCCCGGGCGAGGAGCCATTGGCAAGCCAGGAAGAGACCTTCCGCAAGGCCGTGGCCAAGCGCTGGGATACCTTCGCTGGATCGCGCCGCACCCAGAACCGCCTCGAGGATTCCGGGCGCCAGGCACCGGATTCCGGCCGCTTCAGGAACGAGCCCGATACGGACCCGGCAATTACCCCGAACCGCACCTGGGCCAAGCGCGCGCTTGCAAATGACCCTGGTGAGCACGGCGTCCAAGAGGTCACCGACCCCTCCGCCGTGGAAAGCTACGTCGCTCGCGCCAAGGAACTGGGCACCGAATGGGGCAAGCGCCCCGCCGCAGAGCGCGCCGCGGCTCTGGACGCCGTCGCGGATCAGCTGGCCGCCAAGCGCGGAGACTTCATCTCCGTGGCAGCCTATGAGGCGAATAAGACGGTCACCCAGACTGACCCGGAGGTCTCGGAAGCCATTGACTTCTGCACCTACTACGGCCAGTCCGCCCGCTTCTTGGAAGAGGCACACTCCGAGTTCCACCCGCACACCGTCACCGTGGTGACCCCGCCGTGGAACTTCCCCATCGCCATTCCTACTGGCGGCATTGCGGCTTCCTTGGCGGCGGGCTCGGCGGTCATCGTCAAGCCTGCTCCCCAGGTGGTCCACTGCGGCAAGATGGTGGTTGAGGCCTTCCGCACCGCACTCGAAGCAGAAGGTTTGGACCCGGATCTGGTGCAGCTGGTGCTGACTGATGAAGGCGACGCCGGCAAGGCCCTGCTCTCCCACGATGACGTGGATAACATCATCTTGACCGGTGCCTCCGATACCGGCGCGCTCTTCCGCTCCTGGAAGCCCAAGATGAACCTGATGGCAGAGACCTCCGGTAAGAACGCGCTGGTCATCACCCCAGCCGCCGACCCGGACCTGGCCATCCAGGACCTGTACAACTCCGCCTTCGGCCACTCCGGCCAGAAGTGTTCGGCCGCTTCGCTGGTGATTTTCGTTGGTGCTGCGGGCAAGTCCAAGCGCTTGCGCGAGCAGCTGCTGGATTCCGTCAAGACCCTGAAGCCTGGCCCGGGCTATGACATCACCACCACGATGAACGGACTGGCTGAAAAGCCGAGCGAGAAGCTGCTGCGCGGCCTGACCCAGCTGGAGCCGGGCGAGAAGTGGCTGCTGAAGCCGGAGAAGCTCAACGAAGAGGGCACCCTGTGGTCCCCAGGCATTCGCGATAATGTCCAGCCGGGCTCTTGGTACCACAAGAATGAGTGCTTCGGCCCCATCCTCGGCATCATGTACGCCGATACCTTGGAAGAGGCCATTGCTTGGCAAAACAGCACCGGCTATGGCCTGACCGGCGGCATCCACTCCCTGGATGACAATGAAATCGAGTACTGGATCGACAACGTTGAGGTGGGCAACGCCTACGTCAACCGCGGCATTACCGGCGCGATTGTTCAGCGCCAGTCCTTCGGTGGCTGGAAGAAGTCCGTCATGGGACCGGGTGCGAAGGCCGGCGGCCCGAACTACGTGGCCCAGATGGGTACCTGGACCGATGGCGAGCTCAAGCCGCGCGACGTGGACATTGCCCCGGCCAGCGTGAAGATTCTGGAGCGCCTGCGCGATGAGCTTTCTGATGAGCTCAGCAAGGACGATCTGGAATGGCTCTGGCGCTCCGCCGAGCTGGACCGGATTGCGTGGCTCGAGGAATTCGGCCGCACCCACGACCGCACCGCGCTGGTTTCTGAGGCCAACCGCTTCCGCTACCGCCCGCTGTTGACCAAGCTGCGCATCCGCGTGGGCGAGGACTACAAGCTGCGCGATGTCGCCCGCCAGGTGCTGGCCTCCGGCATTACCGGCACCGAGACGGAAATCTCCGCCGCCCCAGAGGTTGCCGCCCAGCTGCAGGAGCTCGGCTTCGACGTGAAGTCCATTTCTGATGGTTCCTTCGCCGCCGCCGTGGCCAATGACGAGTCCTCCCGCGTGCGTGCCCTGGGCACCGTGCCGGATTCCGTCTACGAGGCAGCGGTGCGCTCCAACTCCGTGGTGCTGGATCAGCCCGTGCTTGCCGATGGCCGCCGTGAGCTCATGCCTTACCTCCTCGAGCAGGCAGTCTCCGTGACCATGCACCGCTTCGGCATCATCCGCAACGTGGGCAACCTGCGCGACTAATACGCCAGTTGCCGTCCTCACGGTATACCGACTAAGCGCCCCGCCTTCTCCCCTTCCTGCTGGGAGTTGGGTGGGCGCTACCTTTTTCTCCGCTTTTCCGGCGCTATCTCTAGGTGGTTTCCTGTGGCATAGTAGATGAATGACTACGCCAGAAAACCATTCCCCTCACGGCGCGGGGCAGCACTCGGGCCAGGACGCGGCGCAGCGCGCGCAGTACCCCTCGGCGCTTGAGGACAACGCCGTCAACCGCAAGGCCGATGCGAAAAACCCCTACGCCGCGCCGCTGGTCTCCCCCGATGAATCCCAGCTGGGCGCTGAGGTAGCCACCGCCGATCCCGCCGATCGCGATAATAAATCCGCCGTGCTGGCGAAAGACTTCCGCAGCATGGCCAAGATTTCGGTGTGCTTTATCCTCATCGCGGCAGGACTTGGCCTGGCGGGCTTCCTGCTGCGCTTTATTTGGGTGGGCCTACTGCCGGTTATCCTGGCCATCCTGGTATCCACGGTGCTGTATCCGGTCACCGCCTGGCTGCGGTCCGTAGGCTTTCCCCGCACTCTGGCAGCGGTCACGACGCTTTTGGGCTTGGTGGTTATTTTCGGCGGCATCTTTGCCGCCATGGCGCCCATGGTCACCGCGCAGTCCAAGGTTCTTATTAATGAGGCCGAAGCAGGCATTATGCAGCTGACCAAGATGGTCAACGATTCCCCGCTGGATATTGAGGTGGACCAGCTGCAATCGGTCTTCCAAGACATCGTGACCTTTGCCAAGGGCCAGGCCTCCACGATTGCCACCGGCGTGCTTTCTGGTGTCTCCATGGCCAGCTCCATTGCGGTAGCCACCGTCATCATGCTCTTTATCACCTTCTTCATCATTAAAGATGGCGATAGGTTCTTGCCCTGGCTGCGCAAATACACCGGCAATTCCGCCGCATGGCACATCACGGAGCTCACCTCGCGCGTGTGGAAGACGCTGTCTGGCTTCATTCAGGCCCAGGCTATTGTTGCGCTTGTCGATGCCGTCTTTATCGGCCTCGGCCTCTGGGCCCTCCAAGTCCCACTGGCACTGGTCATCGCGGTCATTACCTTCTTCGCGGGCTTTATCCCCATCATCGGTGCGGTCACCGCCGGCGCCCTGGCCGTCATCATCGCCCTGGTATCCAATGGCCTCACCAATGCGCTGCTCGCGCTGGCGCTTATCATCATTGTCCAGCAGGTAGAAAGCAACGTCCTCCAGCCCATCCTGCAGTCCAGGGCCATGGGCCTGCACGCGGCCATCGTCTTGCTTTCCATCACCGTGGGCTCCACCCTGGCCGGCATCGTCGGTGCTTTCCTCGCCGTGCCGGTCGCCGCAACGATTGCCGTTGTCCTGCGCTACCACGCAGAGATAGCCGCCCTGCGCGCCGGAGAAGTCTCCCCCGATGACATCGAAGTCGTCACCGGTTCCAAGTACACCTCCAAGGACGATAAGGATGAGAACGCGGACAATACAACCCTCGAGACCGAGCGCACCGACGAAGGAAACGACAGCAGCAGCCCCCGCGAGGAATCTCCTCGCGATAAGGTAAAGCAGCTTTTCGCGGCCATGAGCCCGTTGCAGTAGCTTCTGGAAAACACAACATTCCGCTAGGTTCAATAAGCCGGTGAAGAAGTAGTTTTCTTCTCACCGGCTTTTCTTATGACCAAACTTGCATACGTTACACTCGCAAACATTGGGGTGCATATTTATTATCTTTCGGACGACTAATAAATTTTTTAGCTCCACTCTCCGGCAGATAAATTGCAGCCAGATCGCCCATCCTCAAATCTCCGACCTGCGCCCATAAGGCTATAACCAGCACATTTCCAGAAGACCCCTGACGTTAGATAAATCTAGTAGGCAGCTCATTTTAAGGTAACGATAATCACACTCCAATTAATTTGTACGAGAACATCTAATTTTTTATTTTATTTACAGGGGAAACC
This sequence comes from Corynebacterium sp. KPL1824, assembly GCF_000478095.1. Taxonomy (NCBI): domain Bacteria; kingdom Bacillati; phylum Actinomycetota; class Actinomycetes; order Mycobacteriales; family Corynebacteriaceae; genus Corynebacterium; species Corynebacterium sp. KPL1824. Next base: position 1,061,096 of record NZ_KI515750.1, read on the forward strand.
TTCTCATGGTTCCCACAATTCCCTCGCCAACACCTCATACAAGCCCCTCTACAGGTTAGGTGTTAAGCACAGAAAGGCTTTTCACGCATGAAGAAAACTGCATTTATCCGGTCCGCAAGCGCTGCGGCAATCTTCGGACTCACGCTGTCCCTGGGCGGAGTAACCGCCGTGGCTCAAGATGGCGCTCCAGCTGCTGCCCCCGCCGCTGTCATCGACGAAAATGCGCCGGTGACCCTGACTATTGATAAGCGCCTGAACCCCACCAGCATTGGCGCCCCTGGTTCCGGCACAACAGATCCAAGTGCAACCGGTAACCCACTGGCGGGCGCAACCTTCACTGGTATGCTCCTTGACACCAGCGGAGTAGACCCGAAGCAATTGGGCAATCTGACTGCAGACAACTATACGGAGCTTGGCGCTAAAAAGACGGGAACCACGGTCACCGGAGAAACTGATCAAAATGGTCAACTGAAGTTCGATTCGCAGAATTCCCCCCTCGAACAAGGCATCTGGCGATTCGAAGAAACCATCAATGGTGAGGTCACGGATGTCAAAACCGGCAAAACTTACCAATCCTCCGAGGTAGCCCCCTCCACCCCATTCATCGTCTCCCTGCCCTATACCAACGGTGAAGGCAATGGATGGAACTACAATGTGGTGGTTCAGCCGAAGAACACCACCGCAGGCGTTACCAAGGAAGTCAAAGACGAAGACAAGAACGTCAGTGACAACATCAACTACGTCGTCCACGGCAACGTTCCAGTGATCCCGAATAACGAAGAGCTCCAAGGCTTCCGTCTTGAGGATACGATCGATACCGATAACCTCGAGCTCGTTGATGCAAGCGTGAAACTATCGAATGACGACCCGATCGCTGAAGGTACTGACTACTCCCTGACAGTCAATAAGGACGCGAACAGCGAAAACTACGGCAAGGTCGAAGTTAGTTTCACTAAGGCCGGATTGACAAAGCTTTCAAGATTGGATGCTGGAACCACCGTCGATCTCACCATTACCGCCAAGGTGAAGGAACTGGCAGGCACCGATGGCATCGCGGTCAACAAGGCTCAGCAGTTCGTGCACTACCCCAACCAAGAGGAGGAAACTAAGACCGAATCCAATGAGGTCAAGTCCTACTGGGGCCAGGTCAAGGTAGTTAAGACTGAAGAGGGCTCTCAGACTCCTCTGAAGGGCGCTGAATTCGAGCTCTACCGCTGTGACGGAACTGAAACGCAAGCTAATCAGCTAAGTGACCAGAAAAAGATTTCGATCAACGGCACTTCTAAGTGGGAGACTGCTGACGACGGCACCGTACTGATCGATGGCGTCCACGTCACCAACGTCGAAGATAATTCAAACCAAATCAACAAATCCTACTGCCTCGTAGAGACCAAAGCCCCACGGGGATTTGTTGCCACCTCCGAGGTCCACTCCTTCCAGCTGGCCTCCAGCGAAGACAAGCTGAATACCGCTTCGCCAGTCCAATACGAAGCACAGATTAAAAACAAGCGTTCCGAGATGCCTCAGCTCCCGCTTACCGGTGGCATGGGTATTGGCATCCTAGGCGCACTGGCTGTACTGGTAGCAGGCGGTGCACTCTGGTTCGCTCGCCGCGCGAACAAAGAAAGCTAAACCGAATCATCGGTTGAGCACCCGGGAGTTAATTCAACTGCATACGGGCACCTAACTCCCACATACGTGAGCTGTCCCCTCGCTTCGGCGCGGGGACAGATTCCACGAGGTTTTACACCACCACAAAGGACATGCCGAGTCTGGCGAGTGAGGAAATTTTTATATGGTACTGCGCACTTCTGGTCCCGCGGTTAAAGCGAAGCACAGAGATACATCGAAGGCTCTGCCGCAAAAGGCAGTTCCCGTCATTGTCCTAGCGCTGCTTGCCATCGGCCTCTTACTTTATCCAGTGGTGGTGACACAACTCAATAACTGGGAACAGCTCCGTGCCGCTGATTCTTATAGCAGCGACATCGATAATACGGATAAGGAGTTGCTTGCCCAGCAATTCGCCGCAGCCCAAGAATATAACAAGACGCATTCGGCTGGTCCGATCCTCGATCCTTGGCTCACGCGTATTTCTGAGGACAACGCCGACTACCAAGCGTACTTATCCGAATTAGATGCCCATGACGTAATGGCTCGCCTCGTTGTACCTTCGGCTGACGTCGATCTTCCCGTTTATCACGGCACCAGTGAGGACGTCCTGCAAAAGGGTGTTGGGCACCTATACGGCTCTGACCTCCCTGTTGGCGGAGAAGGAACGCACTCAGTCCTAACTGCCCACACCGGACTGGTAAACGCCACGCTCTTTGACAATCTCAACAAAGTCAAAGAAGGAGACCCAATCTATGTTGGTGTCTCCGGTGAAAAAATGAAGTACCAGGTCAATGACATTCGGGTGGTGCTTCCGCACGAGACGGATTCTCTCCGGCCAGAAGCCGGAAAGGACCAAGTTACCCTCATTACCTGCACGCCGTATGGTGTCAATTCCCATCGCTTGTTGGTTACTGCTGAGCGCGTTCCTTTCGATGAGGAAGCAGAACAAGCCTTTACCCCTCGTGGCCTCCACTGGACGTGGTGGATGTGGGCTTTTATGGCTGGCGCATTGCTTATCGCCATTGCGGCCGCTTTCTGGCTGTACAAATTGAACAAAAAGCAAAAGCCAAAATTCGGTCAGTCAGTATCACTAGAGGAAGCATAATGTTTAAGCAACGTAGACTAGCTCGGGCAACAGCAGCCCTGTGCGCAGGATGTCTCGTGACAATGACTGCCCCTGCAACACCGGCTGATGCCAAAGTCATTTCAGGGTATGCCCCAGCATCCACCCAGGTTGACCCCAGTTCCATTGGTCAAGAGCTCAATTCCCTTACCATTTCTCTGCCCACCGGTAATCCATTTGATGAGGTTAAAGAGGGCGAGCTACCGCCAGGGGCATTAAGCGGTTATACCTTCGAATTGGCGCAGGTAGCGGGCCTTGATATTCGTACGCACCAGGGATATACGGATGCACTCAACCTCACTCCGCAAAAGGCACGCGATCTGGGATTTACTGAGGTCAAGAGGAAAGAAACCAGCGATAGTTCTGGCAAGGTTCGCTTCGACAACCTCCCTGCGGGTGCGTACCTAATCGAGATAACCCCTCCCCAACGCAGCGGGGAGAAGCATAAGGACATCCAGCCCATGATCGTTGTGCTTCCTGCCACCGACAAGGAGGGAAATTGGCTACACGATCTCAAGGTTGTAGCCAAAACCGACGACGGCGGTGGCGATGTCCCTCCACCAACGGATATCCCCGATCCACGACCGACCCCCACTCCGACTCCATCGGAACCTAATCCGACCCCACCACCTGAGGGCACCACGCCTCCGGTACCGGGATCGGATGGCTCCGAAACAACAGAAACTACGCCTACTGATACCCCACCAGAAGGTCCTGAGAAACCAAAGCCCAGCCAATTAGCACGAACAGGCGCTTCCGTACTCGGAATCCTTGTTCTGGCTGCTGGCCTCATCGCGGCCGGAATGCTGCTTATCCGTCGAAATAATAAAGGTGACCAATGATGAAAGGGACGACAACAATGCACAGCTTCTCCCGCAAAATGCGGACAAGCGCAGTAGCTGCCTTTACCCTCATGTTGACAGCTGGGGCTGTTCCAGCGGTCACCCCAACCCAATCGGAACACTCCGTCACACCGACTGCTCATGCTCAATCTGCAGTGCGAGCTCCGGTGACAATCAATAACGTTCGCACTGTATACAGCAACGTTTTTTCGGTTCACATGTCGGCCACCCAAGCGATGTCGATGAAAAAGCTCACTCTTAACACCACAGAGAGGTTCGGTACGAACCCAGCTGATACAGACAAGGTTCTCACTATCAATGGTGCCCCGTATCCTGTGTCTTGGATATCGCCTAGCGGGAGGCCCACGAATACGCTTACTGTAGATCTTCCGACTGCCATAGACGTACAGCCTGGGACTCCAATTGTTGTCCAATGGCGGGCAGGACAGAGAAATGTCCCTAGGTTGTCTAGTATGACGGCGACCATGGAAGGCACCGAGTTAGCACCACCAGAGCCCCCAGCAGTTGGAAATCCTACAGAGGCGAAAAACTACCGTAAGCTTCCAAACAAGAGAACGTGGGATGCTTGCACCTCAAACGATGGCCTTCTGTATGCAAAGACTTGGTGGGACAATTCAGAAAACACGCGGAAGCATGGCGGCAAAGATGTAAGCGTCGTCGAGGTGGCTCTTAATGGAGTCGGGGACCTCACTAATGCCATCAATACCGCAGATCCACGGCTGCAACTCCGCTTCGGCTCCGGGGCGGCCGGTTGGACAGAGCTGAAAAAAGACGTTGATTACACGCTGACGGTAAGTGGAAACCGAATCTTTTTTGAGCTCAATCAAAAGATGCAACGAGCTCCTTCAAACATCGACTCCTTCGATGTCGAAGCCCAGATCCCACTAAATGTGACACAATCCAATTGCCAGATGACGCTGTGGCACAAGGCTCCCGAGTGGTTCAACCGTGACGCAACAGATATCGATATCAACGCACCAGAAACACCACGTCACGAGTTAGACTGGCTGCCAGCATCTTCCCCAAACCCCGCCTTGCCGAAGCGCTGTGGGGGAAAGATTGCCCTAGTTTTCGATACCTCCGATTCCATCGCACGAAATAATGGTGCCGGTGTTGCTGCTAGCCGCGATGCCGGCTTGAGTGTTATTAACGCGTTACAGGGAACAGGAAGCCAGATGGCGATCTATAACTTTGCTTCGAGCGCAAAGTCCGTCCCCGGAATGTCAACAGATACGTTGAGCCTCAACGACAATGGTGATGTGCGAAAGCTGCGCAGCGCTGTTAATGCCATCGCAGAACCTTTTTACCGCGATGGTCGTGGTGGCACCAATTATGAGGCCGGCCTTAACCAGGTCCCCTCGGGAGAGTTCGACGTAGTCTACTTCATCTCCGATGGGCTTCCAACCACAAGCGGGCGAGACTATCCTTACGGCTTTGATATCGGTACCCTGATCAATCAAAGTGATCTATCCGCCGCAGTTCGCGCGGCTAACCGGATCAAAGAATCCGGCACACGCATCGAAACCGTTATGGTAGGCGTAGAACCATTTAACGAGCACATTCTGAAAGATGATTACTTCGGTTTGGGGGCAGTTAAAAATCAGAAGACGCCAAACGTACCCAATGTGACAGATGGTATATCAAAACCCTGGCCTCACCAGGACGGCTATGGATACCCGAGCTACTACGGACAAGCGGATTTCGTGCGGGATATTGTCGAGAATGGCAAGGTCTTGATGTGGGATACCACTGATGCGAGTACCGTCACGGAATACGATATTACGAACCAGCCAGAAGTTTGGCGTGCGGGCGTTCGTAATACTAAGTCCATCGGTGCAGATATCTCCAGCGAGGATGCTGTCACTACCGTAGATAACTTCAATAATTTGGTGAATAGACTCAATGACCTAGTCCTCAGTGACTGCTTTGGTTCCATTAACGTGACTAAGCTTGTCCATGGCAAAGACGGCTCAGTGTCACCTGGACAGGATTGGACCTTTGATACCTCTGTTAACGGTGGTCAAGAAGCTATCATCGACGGCGAGGATGGAACTGAGCGTAAAGCACAAGTCACTGATAAAACCGACGAGAACGGACGCTATGGACGGTCCTTGAATCAAGAAAACAGGAAGGGTCAATCCGTCACCGTAGTTGAGCACCAGCAGTCTGGATATAGGCTCCACAAGCAGAACGGCAAGAATGCCGTATGCACGACACGCGTGCGTGAGGGCAACTCGTGGAAGACTAAGGACTCCGAAGTACGCAATATTGACGATGCTCAAAAACCAGGATTCGGCGTGGATGTTCCATTCCGGGGCATCGTCAATTGCACGATTGAAAATGATACCGTTCCCGTAAAAATTGATCTTTCCGTGCAAAAAGTCAGTTTCGAAGACCAGCCACAACCTCTAGCGGGCTCCGAATTCACCCTCAATAAAATGGATGGAGACAATCGCGAACAAGTAGGGGTCCTGCGCGATGGTGCAACGCGGATTTTCGATCTCCAGCCGGGCAACCGCTATGAGCTGGTAGAAACACAAGCACCCTCTGGCTACCAGCTACTTAGTAGCCCGATTTACTTCAACATCGCCGTTGGAGAATCTGGAAAACCAGAGATTCAAATCGAAGGAGGAGCTGAACAGTATCCGGAAATTTCCATCCAAAAAGATGAGAAGGATGCGAACCACTCCGTCATGCAGGTAGCTGATATCCGTAAAGGCGACCTGCCCAATACCGGCGGTCGCGGCTTAGGAGGGCTCGCCCTCTTGGCCAGCGTCGTAGCGGCAGCAGCTGTATTTATTGGACGGCGTGCCTTGAACTAATCACGGGACTACTCCGTAGAGCTGTTCCTTAACCAAGAGGCCCGCTCATCGTCTTGCAAAATGACGTTGAGCGGGCCTCTCCTGATCTATATCCAGTTCGTTCGTCTCACGGTGGATGGATAACTGAAAAGCTTTTTACTGCAAGAAGCCTAAGTCAGCTGCGGCTGCGGCGAGCTGGCGGGCGCTGCGATCCAAGACACCGGCCCAGGTGCCCATCGATTCCTCATTCGCGGAATCGGACACCTGCTTCAGTAGGGTGCAGGGCACGCCAAAGCGCTGGCAGGTAGCGGCAATAGAATAGCCCTCCATATCGCATAGCTGGGACTTTTTCACCAGCTCATTGCGCAGCGCGGTAGTAGAGACAAACATGTCACCGGTGGCAAGCCCGCGTGCCGGAAGCTCGCCAGATGTTTCCAGCTCGATGAATTCTGGCAGGAGGTAACGGCTGATATCGGTCAGCACGTCCAGCTTGAAATCGTGCTTGGTTACTTTATTGATCTCAAAGACGCCATCCATGCCATCGACAAGCGCGCCTGCCGTACCAATATTGACCACGCGCTCGGGCAGAGCATCGTGTGCGCGGGCCTCAGCCAAGACCTCGGTCAGGGAAATCGCCGCTGGGACCGTGCCGATACCGGTAATAAGCAGCGCTTCGCTGTCCGGAAGGTGTGCAGCCTCGGCATCAACGGCTGCCACAAAGAGGGTTCGTCCAGATAAGTTTTCCATGTGTGCGACGATACCTGCAGCCGACTCGAGTGACGGAGTCGGCTGCAGCGTTTTATGACTCGAGTTCACCTGTTGCCACGGCTCCCTGACCAGGCGGCATAATACGAAGGACTGCCCTGCACAGAACGACCTGAAACGCCCTCTTGGAGGCTGAGGTTACCCTCGTTTGGTGGACACCCGATTAGTACGGATCTTGTGTCCGTAAGAGAGGATGTTCATTGTGAGTCAACAACGCTAGGGACCTGACCCCTTTTTGGTGGACACCTGATATCCAGCCCAGTCGGGCTGGGAAGAAAGGTAATCTACCACCATGTCCAGGTACTCCGAACAGTTCAAACGCGATGCTGTGGCCCTCTATAAGGAACAATGAGGACCTCTCGCTGAACGCAGCATCAGCAGAGCTCGGTATCAACCGTGCCTCGCTGCATTCTTGGGTCAAGAAGTACGGCACCGGAAAGCGTGCGCGCATTAAAGCTGTGCATGAGAAAGCCCAAACGGCGAATAATTCCGAACGGATCCGCCAGCTAGAAAAGGAAGTCTCTAAACTACGCGAAGAACGCGATATCCTGCGCAAGGCCGCGAAGTATTTTGCCGAAGAGACTCACTGGTGATCCGCTTCCAGTTTGTCTATGACCACCGAACCGAATACTCGGTTAAGCGGATGTGCCACGTTTTAAAGCTCAATCGCTCCTCGTTTTATAAATGGGTCCAAACCCGGTTACGTCCACTAGTGTGGTGTAACGCTTGCTGATGGTGGGCCCCGGAAAGTAGTGGGCGGTCACCGTCGGTAACCTTTCGACTCAACTACCACATCTCACCGAAAGGCCTATGACGATGACCGCTGCACCGCATTCTATCGACCCGACAACCTATCTGGATGATCTGCTCGCCCAAGCATCTCCGGATTTGATGCGCCAGATGCTGCAAGGGTTTATCAACCAAATCCTCTCCGCCCAGGCCGACACCGTCTGCGGCGCCGAATACGGCGTTGCCTCCACCGAACGCGTCAACCACCGCAACGGGTATCGCCACCGCGACCTTGACACCCGTGTCGGCACGATTGATGTGGCGGTGGCGAAACTGCGCCACGGTGCGTTCTTCCCAGACTGGCTGTTAGAGCGCCGTACGCGTACAGAACGGGCCTTATCGACTGTGATCGCCACGTGCTACCTCAAAGGGGTTTCCACCCACAGGATGAATGATCTGGTGGCGACACTTGGGATTTCCAGCATGTCGAAATCGCAAGTCTCACGCATGTCAGAAGAACTTGACGACATGGTCGGGCCCGACCCCCGACGTGTCCACTGTCCGGGGGTCAGGTCCCAGAAATACACGCCGGAGTACCGGCGTGAAGCCGCAAACCTAGTAATCGAGTCAGAACGCCCGATTGCTCATGTAGCGAAAGAAATTGGTTTCGCACCTGGCCTTTTAGGCCGATGGGTGAAAAATGAGCGTCAACGCCGAGGATCCTCCGATGGATTAAGCGAGGCTGATCTTCGTGCTGAGAACGCTCGTCTGCGTCGTGAGCTGGCAGAAGCCAAGATGGATAACGAGTTTTTGTCAAAAGCGACAGCCTTCTTCGCCGCAAGGCAACGCGAACAGAAAAGTTCGAATTGATGCAGCCAGAGAAGGCTAACTACAGCATCAAGCGCATGGCACGCTTGTTGAAGGTATCTCGGTCTGGATACTACAAATGGACCCATACACAGCAGCAACGACTATCCGGCGAAGATAATCGTGCAGCATTTTACAATGATGTTGACCGCAAGATTCACCAGATCTGGAAAGACTCCAACGAGGTCTACGGTGCCCCGCGAATCACCGCAGAACTCGCCGAGCGCTACCAGATTGTTCTTAACCGCAAGACTGTGGCTAAGCGGATGCGCCTGATGGGAATTGAAGGGATGTCACCGCGTGCCTTCGTCCCAGCGACAACGATTCAATCTAAACGTAAGTCGAGTCTTCCTGACCTGGTAAAGCGCATGTTTGATACCGGCGAGCTCAATCGAGTATGGATGTCAGACATTACCTACCAGCGCACTGGTGAAGGCTGGTTGTATTTGTGCGTGATCCGCGACGGCCATTCCCGCAGGGTGCTGGGATGGGCAATGGATAGCGTCCAAGACACAAGTTTGGCCGAACGGGCCCTGCGGATGGCGCATACACTGCGCGGTGACGTTCCTGACGGGCTGGTGTTTCACGCCGACCGGGGAACACAATTTACCAGCGAGCAGCTCTGGGACGTGTGCCGCAACCTAGGGGTTGCTCAGTCGGTAGGGCGCACTGGGGTGTGTTTCGATAACGCGATGGCCGAGTCGTTCTGGTCGACGCTTAAGACCGAGTTCTACGACCGGAAGCGCTGGCCAACCCGCGATGCTGCGCGTCAGGCCGTTGCCTACTGGATTGAAGCCGTCTACAACCGTCGGCGCCGGCACTCCGCACTCGGGATGGTCAGCCCCGTCGATTTCGAGAACCATATCACCCAAACCAGAAACGAAGAGAAAATAGCTGCCTAACCACTAGGTAGCTCTACTACGTGTCCACGATTTGCGGGCAACCCCAGTCTTGTGGCCGGTCCTGCTATGTTTAGCGTATGCTCCAGATTCTCGCCCAGTACGCGACCACGATGACAGAAACCGTTACTAGCATGCTCTCCACCGTCCGCGTAAAAATTGTGGAACAGTCACATTATATTCAGGATTACGCAGGAATAGTAATTAGCCTATTGGCCCTCATAGTTTCGGTGGTCGTGGGAGTGATAACGTATCGGTCTTGGCGTAGTGGGGGCGCTATAATAGGAATGGAAGCTCAAATTCGTCAGCCACCTCTAGGCATAAAAGTGCGAGTGACTATTTCAAATCATGGGAGGTTAGAAGCCTTTTATGGGCCGATTTATATCCATTACCTAGGACAGGTAACCCGGTTAAAAATGGAACCACTTTCAACTAATGTAGGCGAAAATAACGGGATACTAGAGCAAAAATCTCTAAAACCTGGTATCAGCATTTATGAAGAAATTGAGCTTAATGAACTTGCGATGCTAGCAATCCCCAAGGACACTTTAAGCGCTTTTAGCTTTAGGACTATAGCTAACAACAAAGTTAAAGAGTGCCAGATTTCCAGTGAAGAAATCCAAGAATACCACGACAAATTCATAAACTTGGTGCAGTTTAATGAAGAAAAAATAAGACGGAAGGAAATTCCTAGTTTTCTTAAGGATTTTTTAAGAGACGGACCGTTGGACAACTATTCGGACAACTAAATTTCGGGTAACAGAAGACGCCTTTAAGCTACTTTAAAGCGCCCCTTAGTTTTGTTCCTAGGCATTTGCCTTGATTTCTATTATTGCCTGTTGCGGGTTCTTCTTCCAAAATTCGGTTTCCATCTCGGCTGGGGTTCGATATCCCAGGCTTTGGTGGAGCCTTACCTCGTTCCACCATGACACCCACTCGAATGTCGCGATTTCTACCTCGACAACGTCATTCCACCTACGAGTATGGATGAGCTCATTCTTGTAAGAGCCGTTAACGTTTTCAGCTAGAGCATTGTCATAGGAGTCGCCAACTGTCCAGTAGAAGCAGTGATCCTGTGTTGGGCAAGTGGCTGGTTGTAGACAACGCTGACGTACTGCGAGCCGCGATCCGAATGGTCAATAGGACCTGTTGTTTCTTCAGTGCACACGATCGGGCCTGCCCCGGAAAATGGAGACATCGCGGGTCAGGCCCACATAACGCGATTTGAGGAGTAACTTCGAGCCGTCGTGTACGCGATCACGCTATAGTAAGTGCGCAAAGGGCTTCACTGCCATTCTCTTTATTCCTCCCTACACCACCTAAGGGCCCCTCTCTTGAGCAAAACTCAGCCTTCAGAATCTTCGGAACCGACCGGCTCCCCTAAAGGCCGCGGCAAGCGCATCGTTACCGTCGTGATCGCGATCCTCGCGGTCATCACTTTGGTAGCGGCCAGTACGTGGGCTTATACCGGAGCGGCAGAACCAAAAGATCAGGCGCACGAACCTGCGTTTGGGGATGTCCACTCTGCCAAGCCGTCCTCTCACGCTGCCGACAAGACGGCGGACTCGTCCGGGAAAGAAGACGCGGTCAAAGGTACTGGCAAAGACTCAGGTGCTGGAGCTAATTCTGATGCTCAGGCCAAGCTGGCCGAAAAGAAGAAGGACGCTACTGCGCAGAACGGGGATGCGAACTCTCAGGGGCAGAAGGACTCGCAGGCAAAAGCAGGAGGCAAGGAACCGAGTACGGGTGAAAAGTGCGGGTCCTATGCTGAGGCCCACATGGGTGGTTTTTATAGGCCCGTGCAAATCTACTGCGATGCCAACTGGCTCTTCGCCGGTGATGAAGGAACTTCCTTCCACACCTTGTACCAGTGGTCCGGGGATACCTGGGCGGCAATTGAAAAGGATGGCAGAAGCTACCCTTCCAACTACCGATGCTTTAGCGAGGATAAGCTCTCCAAGGCCGGTGTACCAAAGGAAATCGTGGAGGATCTGCTGACGTGTTAAGCCGCTAGCCCATGGTGGGTTGGCCGCAGATGTATAAAACAACCGCGTTTCGCTAAAAGCTGGGGTGTTTTTAGGAGAAACGCGGTTGTTTTGGACAGTGGCGCAGGCGATCAAGGCGCGCCACCGCGGGACGTGTGCGGCGCCGAGCAGAGCTCCGGGAGGCCCTCGCGCCGAGCGCGGGCTCGGGGTTAGCGCAGGCGGTGGCCCACAAAGCCGGCGGCCAAGGTATTGCCGGAAGATTGGTCAATGAGCAGGAAATTGCCCACCGCGCCACGGGCGGCGTAGTCCTCCACGGGCAGTTCGGCCTGGGTCTGGATGGTCAGGTGGGCGATATCGTTCATGGCCACGGTCTCGGGGTCTTCCACGTCGGCCACGCCATCGAGATCCAAAGTGCGAGCAATGGTGGCGATGCGGGCTTTGACCAAGGAGGAACCGTAGCGCAGCTTCACCATCTGACCGGGCTTGAGATCCTTTTCGGTCAGGCCGACGACTGTGGCGTCGAATTCCCGGGTGGCCTGGGGACGCTGGGAGCCGGCGAGGAGATCGCCGCGGGTGAGATCGATGTCATCGGCAAGCAGCAGCGTCACCGAATCGCCGGCGGCGGCCGAGGAGGCCGGGCCATCGGCGGTATCGATCTGGGTAACGGTGCTGGTGCGGCCCTCGGGCAGGTGTACTTCATCACCCACGGAGATGGACCCTGCCTTCACGCGGCCGGCGTAGCCGCGGTAGTCGGTGGCGTGCTCGCGGATGACGTACTGAATGGGAAAGCGAAAGTCCAGCTCATCGGCGCGGCCAGTGGCGACGGGGATAGTCTCGAGCACCTCGAGGACGGTGGGGCCGGTGTACCAGTCCATGGTGGTAGAGCGCTCGACCACGTTATCGCCCTTGAGCGCGGAAATGGGCACGACGGTGGTATCGGTAATGTTCAGGCGCTAGGCAATCTTATGGAATTCGGCCTCGATAGCGCGGAAGACGTGCTCGTCATAGTCCACGAGGTCGATCTTGTTGACCGCGAGGACGACGTGGCGCACGCCCAGGAGCGCGGCCACGTTGAGGTGGCGGCGGGTTTGTTCGACGACGCCGTGGCGGGCATCGATGAGCAGCACCACCACCTGCGAGGTGGACATGCCGGTAACCGTATTGCGGGTGTACTGCACGTGGCCGGGGGTATCGGCGAGGATGAAGGTACGCTTATCGGTAGCGAAGTAGCGGTAAGCCACGTCGATGGTAATGCCTTGCTCGCGCTCGGCGCGCAGGCCATCGACAAGCAGGGAAAGGTCCATGCCGTCGAAGCCGCGATCGGAAGAGGAACGCTCCATGGACTCGACCTGGTCCGCGAGTACGGACTTAGTGTCATATAGCAAGCGCCCCACGAAGGTAGATTTGCCGTCATCGACGGAGCCGGCGGTGCACAGGCGCAGGGTATCGCGCTGTTTGAGGGCGCCGACATTCGGCGCGAGGGTAGTCGTCATCAGAAGTAGCCTTCCTTCTTGCGGTCTTCCATGGCGGATTCAGAAAGTTTGTCATCGGCGCGGGTGGCGCCGCGCTCAGACAGGGTGGAAATGGAGATTTCCGCGAGCACCTCATCGGGGCTGGAGGCGGTGGAGTCGACGGCACCGGTGCAGGACATATCGCCGACGGTGCGGTAGCGCACGGTGCGGGTCTCTAGCTGCTCATCGTCTTGCGGTCCGCCCCATTCACCTGGCGAAAGCCACATGCCGCCGCGGTTGAAGACCTCGCGCTGGTGGGAATAATAAATGGGCGGCAGCTCAAGCTCGCGCGCGCCGATGTATTCCCAAATATCGGATTCGGTCCAGTTGGAGATGGGAAAAACGCGCACGTTTTCGCCGGCCATCTTACCGCCGTTGTACAGGTCCCACAGCTCGGGGCGCTGGCGGCGAGGGTCCCAGCCGCCGAAGGAATCGCGGATGGAAAAAATGCGTTCCTTGGCGCGGGCGCGTTCCTCATCGCGGCGGGCACCGCCGAGGACGGCGTCGTACTCGCGCTTGGCGATGCTCTCTACCAGCGGCACCGACTGCAGCGGGTTGCGCGTTCCATCGGGCCGTTCCTGCAGCTCGCCGCTATCGATCCAGTCTTGGACGTGGGCGACGTGGAGGCGGGCACCGGATTCCGCGACTAGGTCATCGCGGAATTTGATGACTTCGGGGAAGTTATGACCGGTATCCACGTGGAGCAATTCAAAAGGCACCGTGGCCGGGGCGAAGGCGCGGCGGGCCAGCTCGAAGACGACAACGGAGTCCTTGCCACCGGAAAAGAGGATGCCTACCTTATCGAATTGCCCGGCTACCTCGCGCAGGATGTGGATGGATTCATTTTCTAGGTCTTGTAGGTGTGGGGAAAGTGTGCTCATTATTCGTGTAACCCGCATTCTGTCTTGCCATCTGCAAATACTCGCCCGGAGCGGGCGTCCTCGCCCTCGCCGACTGGGAAGGTCAACGGCGCATCGCCGATGGACCGGTATCCCTGCAGGGTCAGCGGGTGGATGATGAGGTCGTTTTCTGCGATGTACTGATCGGTATCGTCCAAGTCCCAGGTAATGATCGGCGAAATCTTTAACCGCCCGGTGCGGTCCAGGCTGAGCGCTGGGGCATTGGCGCGGTGCTCGGAATCGGCCCGGCGCAGGCCGGTGACCCACCCTGCATAAGGATCCATGGCCATGTTCAGCGGCTCCACCTTGCGCATGCGGTTATAGGCGGCAGTATCGCGCGCGTACAGGCGCGGGCCGTACACCTCGTCTTGTTCTTCGGGGCTCAGCAGCGGCAGCACGCGGACTAGGGGGAGATCCGGGTAGTGCTTGTCCACCTCTTCGGCCACCTGGAGGGTCTCCGGGAAGTGCCAGCCGGTATCGATGAAGAGGAGATCCGCATCGAGCCCGGCGCGGTGGGAGAGCTCTGCCAGCACGGTGTTTTCCATGGACATCGTCACCGCTAGCCGGCCGGGGGCGTGCTCGGCGGCCCACTCGGTGATGCTTTCTGCGGATTCGTCGTAGAGCTTATCCGCCCACGTGTCCACTAGCTGTTCATTGCGCGCGGCCACCTCGGTGGAAAGCGGTGCGGTATCGCGCGTGCCTTCGGGCGAGATATGGGGATCGCGGAAGGAGTGTCCACCATCCAGCAGGTTCGTCGTTGGGTTCATGAGCTCACACACTAGGCAACCGCGGTAGCTCACGCAGCACGTTTTTCTGGAAAGGGCGCTGAGCTTGGCCGAAGGGAAGAATAAAATGTTTTATTTCTGAACCAAGCTGACTAGATTTATAGACAATGTAGTCTATTGCGGGCCGGCCGAACTCGCCCGAGGAGGAACTTTCATGCAGCGTGTCGCCATCATTGGGGAAGGTCCTGCCGCCTTATCCGCCGTGGAAAGACTCCTGAGCGCCGGCATGTGCGTAGACCTCATCTCAGAGAAAACTGCACCGTTCGGTCTACTTCGCCGCTTTGCGGGGCTTGTTGGCGTGCTTGATGAGGCCGTGCCGCACGAGTGTGCACCGGGCACTACCCCGCGGCTGCGCCTATTGGGAAACGTGCGCGTGGGAGTAGACGGCGATATCACCCACAACGAGGTCCACCAGCTGGCCGCCCACGGTGACCGCGAGCTCATCGTCATGGAATTAAAGGCTCGCGGCGTTCCCGTTACCACGTGGGAGGGGCTGTGCACGCCGATTACGGATTTCGAGGACTGGACCAGGGTCATCGCCAGGGCGCAATTGGCGCACGTTTTGGTCTAGGTTCGGCTACGAGGTCAGGTGCCTAAATATAAAAACCGTTCGCCCCATCTGCGCCCACCAGATATGCTTGCTGGTTAATCCCTATTCTCCCTCGAAAGAAGCGCAGGTTTATGGATCTAGTCCGAATCCTTTTTACCCGCTCGGCGCCCTATACGCCCTATGTCCTAGCGGTACTTATCCTGCAGGCGCTGTCCACCGCGGCTACCCTGTATCTGCCGTCCTTGAACGCCAAAATCATCGATGAGGGCGTGTCCAAGGGCGATATCGACTATATCTGGCACACCGGCGCGATCATGCTGATTGTGGCCTTTGTCCAGGTCATTACCGCCATCGGCGCGGTGTGGTGCGGCAGCCGCACCGCCATGGGCGTGGGCCGGGATCTGCGCAGCGAGGTCTTCCGCAAGGTCACCACGTTTTCTGCAGAAGATATGAGCGAGTTCGGCACGCCCACCCTTATTACCCGCGGCACGAATGACGTGCAGCAGGTGCAGATGGTCTACATGATGATGCTGAACTTCATGGTCACAGCACCCATTATGTCCATCGGCGGCATCATCATGGCCATCCGGGAGGACGCCGGACTGTCCTGGTTGGTGTGGGTTTCTGTCGCGGTATTGCTGGGCACCATCTCCGTCCTCAGCGCGCGGCTTATGCCGCTTTTTCGTGCCATGCAGGACAAGCTGGATACCATCAACGGCACCCTGCGCGAGCAGATCACCGGCATCCGCGTCGTGCGAGCCTTTGTGCGCGAGGCCTATGAAACTGAACGCTTTACCAAGGCCAATAAGGACATTACCCAGCTTTCGCTGAAAATCGGCCAGCTTTTTGTGCTCATGTTCCCGCTTATCACCGTCATCTTGAACGTGGCCACGGGCGCCGTGCTGTGGTTTGGCGGCCAGCGCGTGGATGCCGGGCTTGTCGATGTCGGCGGGCTCACCGCCTTCCTGCAATACCTGTTGCAAATCCTCGCCGCCGTCATGATGGGCACGTTTATGGCGATGATGCTCCCGCGCGCCCTCGTGTGCGCCCGCCGCATCACCGGGGTCTTAAGCCACGAGCCGTCCATTACCCCGCCGAAGGATACCGTCACCCCGGCGACCAATTCCGGCACCGTGGAGTTTCGCAATGTCAGCTTCTCCTATGCCGGCGCGGATGCCCCGGTGCTAGAGGATATTTCCTTTACCGCCACTCCCGGCACCACCACCGCGATCATCGGTTCTACCGGCGCGGGCAAAACCACGCTGCTTTCCCTCATCCCGCGCCTGTACGTTCCGAGCGAGGGCGAGGTGCTTATCGATGCCACCCCCACAACCTCCCTCTCCCGCCCCGACATCGTCAGCCGCGTCTCGCTGGTGCCACAAAAGGCCTACCTGTTTAGCGGCACGGTGGCCTCCAACCTGCGGTTGGGCCGCCCCGAGGCCACCGACGATGAGCTATGGGAGGCGCTGCGCGTGGCGCAGGCGGACTTCGTCGATGACTTAGACATGCCCATCGCACAGGGCGGTACCAATGTATCGGGCGGGCAGCGCCAGCGCCTCTCCATTGCCCGCATGCTCGTAGCCCAGCCGCGCATCTATCTCTTCGATGATTCCTTTTCCGCGCTGGATGTGGTCACAGATGCCAATGTGCGCGCCGCCATGCACCAGTCCTTTGCCCAGCGCGGCGAGGACGTTACTACCATCATCGTGGCCCAGCGCGTGGCCTCCATCCAGGATGCCGATCAGATTTTGGTCATCGATAAAGGACGGATTGTCGCCTGCGGCACCCACGCCGAGCTACTGAAATCCTCGGGCGTGTACCAAGAAATCGTTGCATCCCAAGAAACCGCTGGAGTAACTGGAGGAGAGCACTAATGGCCAAGGACACCACACGAGACTCCTCCGCTGAGGACGCCGAGCTCCAGGAGCTTGAGGCAAAGCTCGCCGCCGATGAATGGTCCGGTTCCGCACCGCGTCAGGCCAAGAATTTCTGGCCTTCTGCCAAGCGCTTGCTGCTCCTACTCATGCCCTATAAGCGCATGCTGGCGGTAGTGGCGGCGATGAACATAGTCTGCGTCTTCCTTGCGGTCTTTGCCCCTAAGATCTTGGGCGATGCCATGGACGTCATCTTCTCCGGTGTTGTCTCCCGCGAGCTGCCATCTGGCATTTCGGCGCAACAGGCCATCGACGGCATGCGCGCCCAAGGCCAAGATCAGGTGGCCGATATGGCCTCTGGCATGGACTTCACTCCCGGCGAGGGCATCGACTTTACCCGCTTGGGCACGCTTATCATCGCGGTGATCGCGATGTACATCGTCTCTGCCGCCTTCGAGCTCTGGCAAGGGCTCATCTTAAACCGCTTGACTGTCGACACGGTCTACGAGCTGCGCCAGCGCGTGGAAGCCAAGGTGCATGCCCTGCCGTTAAATTACTTCGATTCCCGCCAGCGCGGCGATATCCTCTCGCGCACCACCAATGACATCGACAATGTGCAACAAGCCCTCCAACAGGCGCTGTCCCAGCTGTTCTATAACATCCTGATGATCCTCGGCATCACCGTGATGATGTTAAGCATCTCTTGGCAGCTCGCCCTAGTGGCGCTCTTGGCGCTGCCGCTGACCGCACTCATCATCGGAGTCATCGGCGGACGCTCGCAGCGCCAATTCAAAACCCAGTGGCGCGCTACGGGCCAGCTCAATGGCCAAGTGGAAGAGTCCTTCTCCGGCCACGATCTGGGCATCGTCTTTGGACGCACGGAGGATATGACGCGCCAATTTGATGAGCGCAATGACGAGCTCTTCCGCTCCTCCGCGCTGGCGCAATTCCTCTCCGGCATCATGATGCCCATCATGCAGTTCGTGTCCTACCTGTCTTATGTGGCCATCGCCGTGCTTGGCGGCCTGCGCGTGGCCAACGGGCAGATGACCCTGGGCCAGGCCACCGCCTTTATCCAGTACTCCCGCGAATTTAACCAGCCACTGGGCCAATTGGGCGGCATGATGCAACAGGTGCAATCCGGTGTGGCCTCTGCCGAGCGCGTCTTCGAATTCCTCGATGCGGAAGAACAATCGCTGGAGGTAACCAGCGATGAGCTGGCCGGCCGTGCCCGCGGCCGCGTGGAGTTCCAGGACGTTGCCTTTTCCTATTCGCCGGAGAAGGAGCTTATTACCGGGCTCAACCTGCGCGTAGAGCCGGGGCAAACCGCGGCGATCGTCGGCCCCACCGGCGCCGGAAAGACCACCATGGTCAATCTGCTCATGCGCTTTTATGACATCGATTCAGGCCGCATTCTTATCGATGGCCACGATACCGCCCACATGCCTCGCACCGCCCTGCGCTCCCAAGTGGGCATGGTGCTACAAGATGCCGTCCTCTTTGAAGGCACCATCATGGACAATATCCGCTACGGCCGGCTTGATGCCACGGACGATGAGGTCATCGCCGCGGCCAAGGCCACCTACGTGGATCGCTTCGTGCACTCCCTACCGGAGGGCTATGACACCGTCATCGACCAAGATGGCGGCGCCATCTCCGCCGGCGAGCGCCAGCTGATTACCATCGCACGCGCCTTTTTGGCCCAGCCCGCACTACTCATCTTGGATGAGGCGACCTCGTCCGTGGATACCCGCACCGAGGTGCTCGTCCAAGAGGCTATGAATGCCCTGCGCGCCGAGCGCACTTCCTTCGTCATCGCCCACCGCTTGTCCACCATCCGGGACGCTGATTTGATCTTGGTGATGGAAAACGGGGGCATCGTCGAGCAAGGCTCCCACGAAGAGCTGCTGCGCGCCCAAGGCGCTTATTGGCGCCTGCACCAATCGCAGTTCAACGATTCTTAAGGGAGCGCCGCTGCATGATTACCTCACTGTGAGTTGGACTTGCGGGGCGTGCAGATTCGCGCCTTGCAGGTTAACCAGCTCCATGGTGACGTCTTGTAGCGAAATGCGCTCCATCAGGGGATTGGGAATAGGAGCATCGGGGACTGCGTGCGGAGCAGGAACGCCCAACTGATCAAGTACGGCATTGATATCCTCGTTGTCCAAATCCACGTTCACCGGAATGGTGGGATGGTCTACCACCGCGGGGGTTGTCTGCAGCCCGGTCGCCAGCACGGTTACCGGCCCATCAGTAACGGTGGTTTCCACATCCCCGGTAGTCAGTTTTCCCTGTCCCACAACACTAGGAAGGGTAAGGGCGAGATTTCGCGCAGCAAGTTTATCACCCACCAGCTTGAGCGCTCGCTGCTCGCCCTGTGCCGTTTGCACCGTAACAAGCGAGGCTGTCACGTTTCCGGTCAGCGTGACATTATCAGCGGTGACAGTACTAAGTTCAGACTGTGCCAAGGCCAAATCTTCCTGCGCGCGGGTTTTCTCAGGATGGTTGACCACGCACACTGCCATAAAAACGCAGAGCACCGCGAGCGCACTTGCTTTTAACGCGCGAGGGGAAGGGCCTTGCGATAGCGAGACTAGTCTGAATAGCCTCATGCGGAAACCGCCACCTCTTTCGCCTCGGACTTTTCCTTATTCGACACCTTCTGCCGATCCTGCGGCTGCCAAGCAAAGGCGAGTGCACCGCCGATAATGCCCAACAGGCTACCGATGAGAAAGCCGCCAAGGTTTGAGGTGGGCAGCGCAATAATGGCTACAAGTATGCTCAAAACACCCAAGTAAGTCGAGGTCTCTTGCCTAAACCAGGAGCCTAAACCAAACATGATAAGTGCCGCGCCAATGAGCAACGTCGAAACACCAGAAACCGTAGAAACCATCACCAAAAGATCAGAAATACGCACAGTAATATAGGCGGGCGCGGCGATGGCGATTCCAGACAGGATAAGTAGCAGTCCACCGGCAAAGGGGCGGCGCTTGCGCCAGTGCTTAAACCGCTTCCACCGGCTCTGCTTGGTTGCTACTTGGGCAATAGCTTCGTCGTTCGCCATAGAAGCATGAGCCTCATTGGCACTTTTGACTGCGTCCGCCACCGACTGCGAAGGCTCTTTTGCCGCGTTGCCCGCCGCACTTGCAATCCCAGCAGTTCCTTCCATAGATTCAGCGGTTTCGGCACCATTATCGGGGTCAGTCACCGCAGGCATGCGCAAAGTCTCATCATCAGAGGACTTAGCAGGCATTGTTATTGCTTCCCCTCTTCACTGTCACGGTCACTCCGGAAGCAGCGAGCTTTTCCGCTCCGACCGAGGTCGTTCGAATATCATCTGCGCTCAAGGTCACCTTCTGCGCATACAGGCCCCATGAGCCTGGATCTGCTTTGTCATTAACCTGACTTGCATCGACTCCCACGTTGGCGTTGGTCAGATCCAGCTCTCCCTTAATGTCGGTCGCACCGACCAATAGGTTTCTGACCTCCACGCTGTCATCTCCGTTCGCACGGAGAGCAAAGGTGGTCTCGCCCACACCAGGAACATCCGGAAGATTGGCGGATAAGCATAGGTTAGAAGCCACGGCATGTTCGAACTTCAAGCGTGCGGCCGGAATGGTTTCCTCTCCCATTTGATCTCTATCAACAAAGATCGACAGGCCTTCACCTTCAAGGTGGCTCATATTTACCTTAAAAAAGGTTCCCGATAGGGCAATATTGGCAGTCAAACCACCCTGGGCTACCGCAAAACCTGTAACGCCGAATGCCGCGAGACCTGCAGCCAGAGCGGCCGCAAACTTTGGAATGCTTATTCTGCCCATGAAGGCACCTTTCTTTGAAAGATTACAAAGCGAAGAAACACGCCTAAAGACATCGTTTCTTCCCTGTCACCGGTGACCCATTTAAATAGGTCCCCAGTTTCCGTCTCATCCAATGCGAAAGCATCTCCGAAGGAAACATAAATCCTTGTGAGTTCTTCCAAACGACAGCACTAAATGAGATACAGAACACAAAGACTAAGGGGTTATTGCCAAGATCGCAATCCTCGACCCTAGGTTTGCCGTACAAAATCTTGGAACTCTAAGCGGTTCAAGCCAGTACACTGGCCATATTTAACCCACCTCACTACACCCCCAAATTTGTGGTTTAGGCAACAGTCCAAATGTGGCGTGTGTTACGCTACACAGCATTCAATATCAATCGAAACCAGGGAGGGCTAAAATGTCCAACTCGCTTAATGCCAGTGCATACCAAGCTCCGGAGGACAACGACCAGAACAACTCCGCTGCCCCGAGTAAGGAAAAGGAGTCGAAGCGCGAACTCCGGCGCGCCCCCTTAGGTCCAGATTCCCTGCTGTGGAAGTGGGGATCGGATAACCGCCTGCAGCTGCTGCGCGGATATACCGGCATTTTGCAGAATATGCACCCGGCCATCGGGCAATCCCTCCTGGATCACTCGAAGTTCTTCGACGAGCCATTCGCCCGCCTGCAGCGCTCCACGCCGCAGATTATTCAGTCCATCTATGACGACGGGGACATCGGCGAGCGCATCCGCGATTATCACGTCACCATTAAGGGCACGCTGAAAAATGGCGAGCGCTACCACTCTCTAAATCCAGAGACCTACTACTGGGCACATGCGACCTTTGTCTACCGTGTCATCTACGCACAAGACCTTTTCGGCACCCCGTTCACCAAGGAAGAGCGCGACCAAATCGTCCGCGAAGGCGTGACGTGGTGGGATAAGTACGGCATGTCTGAGCGTCCGGTCATCGATAACTACGATGACTTAATCAAATACATGGACGAGATGGCAGATACCGTCCTCGAACGCAATGAGACCGTTGACTTCGCACTACGTACTGCACGCGTAGAACCAGTCAAGGCTCCGGAAGGTGTTCCAGAGGCCGTGTGGAAAGTTATCTGGAAGCCGATTATGCGCAGCGCCATCTGGTTGACGGTGGCCACCTTGCCCCAGAAGTACCGCGATATCTTGGATCTCAAGTGGTCCAAGCGCGATCAAAAGCGCTTCGACCGCATTGCCAAGTCCGTCCGCTTCATCATGGATCACCTGCCAGAGGACAAGCGCTACATGGAGCCGGGTCGCTCCCTGATGATCAAAAACGGCATGATCGAGGGCAAGTACAAGGAGCCGAAGAAGATTCAAGGCTACAACGCCGCCCAGGCTAAGGACTCTGCGGCCACCGCAGAATCTACCGACAAGCCGGATTCCGATGATGCAGTAGCCGCACGCCGTGCAGCCGGCTGTCCATTCTAAAACACACCGGCTTCTTCATTGTTCGTGGGCTTTAAGCTCACGAACCTTTTCATTAATCTCCCTGGAGCGTGCATTACATGTCTTTACCCCGCCGACTACAAGAACGGCCTTTGCCACAGCATTTACTGACCGAACTGCAACATCTCACCACCAACTACTCCACCGGTTCGCTGGATAAAGGCGAACACCAAGCGGTCCATTCCCCTCTCTTCGAAGAAGAATTGGGGTGGGTTGGAGTAGGTTCCGAAGAAGACGTAGATGAAGCTTTCCGTCGTTCACGCCAAGCCCAAATGCTCTGGGCTGACACTGACGTTAAGCAACGCGTAAAGGTAATTAAGCGCTTCCATCACCTCGTGGCCAAGAACCGCGAGCTGCTGGCGGATTTCATCCAGCTGGAGACCGGTAAGGACCGCACGGCCGCCTTTGATGAGGTACTCGATGTACTGAACAACGCGCGTTATTATTCAAATAATGCGCCAAAGCTACTTGCTACACAGAAACAGCCAGGTGCATTTCCATTCATTACTAAGACTCGCCTACAGCGGGTTCCTAAGGGTGTTGTAGGGCAAATCAGCCCGTGGAACTATCCATTAGCGCTGGGCATTTCCGATGCCGTTGCGGCACTGCTTGCAGGCAACGGCATCGTGGCCAAGCCCGACGGCTCCACGCCGTTTTCTAACCTGATTTCCCTCTATCTCTTAAAGGAAGCAGGACTGCCGAAGGATCTGCTACAGATCGTCACCGGTTCCGGCCGAGTCGTCGGTTCCGCCATCGCTGAACGCTGCGATTACCTGATGTTTACCGGCTCTACCAAGACCGGCAAGATTTTGGGTACCACCGTAGGCGAGCGCCTTGTTGGATACTCCGCAGAGCTGGGCGGAAAGAACCCGATGATCATCGCGCCGGATGCAGACATCGATAAGCATATTGACACCATCGCTACCGCCTGTTTCTCAAATTCGGGCCAGCTGTGCGTTTCGATCGAACGCATCTACGTTCCCGAAGCCATCTTCGATCAATTCATTACCGCATTCCGCCGAGCAACCGAATCCATCAAACTTGGCTCTGGTTTGAACTGGGACTACACGATGGGTTCGCTCATCGGCCAAGATCAATTGGATGTAGTGCAGCACTTTGTCGATGACGCAGTAAACAAGGGTGCAACCGTTATTACCGGAGGCAAGCCCCGCCCGGATATCGGCCCCTATCACTTTGAACCCACGGTACTCACTGATTTGGGCGATGGCACCGAGCTTGCAGAGCAAGAGGTCTTTGGTCCAGTGGTATATATGCAACGCGTGCGCGATGTCGAAGAGGCAATCGAACAGGCAAATAAATTGCCCTATGGTCTAAACTCCTCCGTATTTGGCCAGCCAGAGACCGCTCAGGCCATCGCTGAGAAAATCGATGCAGGAAGTGTGACTATCAATGATGGCTACGCTTCAACGTGGGCCTCGATTTCTACCCCACTGGGTGGCGTCAAGGAATCTGGCGTTGGTCGCCGCCACGGCCACGAGGGCCTGACTAAGTACACGGAAGCAAAAAATATCTCTTCCCAAAGGATCATGCCGATGCGCGGGCCAAGCTGGCTACCCAATAAGTACTACGACACCCTGCTGAGCTCCGCATTGCGTTTAGGAAAAGCCCTGCACTTCCTACCTTAAGCGCTCGCCATAGCACCTAGGAACCACTCAATTCCCAGTAACACACTTCACATTCCATAGCTTTGTGTGTACTATCACAACTTATTCACGAAATGTGACCTACTGACTACATAAAATTCACACCATACAGCGGCCAGTAAGCGCCCTGCGAAACTCGAAAGGAACAGCATGTTCAAGCCATACCGTCGGCCGACTGTCGCAGTGGTTGGCGCCGGAGTAGCTGGATGCGCCGCGGCTTCTGAATGCGCATTCTCAGGATTCGACACCGTTCTTTTTGAACAAGAACCACATATCGGTGGTCATTTCAATTCTGCTCTAGCCACTGAGGTATCCCGGAAATACCACTTCCGTACGCCGTACCTCCGCCTCACTAGGACTGACGGCTCACCGGCTTCTGTCATTCGCCACCTTGAAAAGGCTGTCGAGGCCAGTGGCGCCGAGTTCCGTGATTCCACCGAAGTTACCGGAGCTGAATTCGACCGCGCAGAAGGACAATGGGAAATTTCCTACCTCAGTGATTCCGGCCAGGAAACCCAAGCATTCGATGTCCTGATCCGCGCCACCGGTGAGGCGTCTCCGTGGATTTCCGTTCCGGGACGTTCGAAGGCAAATGTCGACGATATGTACCTCCACCACGGTGTCGAGGTCTTTGGACTTCCTAATGCCCTCTTCGTCGACGGCCCTACCCCGCGTGATTCCTACCTCAAACGCCGCCCATTGGCTGTTATCGAGGCCCGTGCGGATCACTGCCGCCGTTACGTTCGCCAACTCGAAATTCGTGGACCCGGAGAACTAACGGTCAAGCATGATAAGTGGTTGGTCCAACCCGGAACTGTACGCGGAATCCGCGAAGTGCTCGCGGGGTTCGATGCACCGGCCCATGATTTCAAGAGAGCATCCAACTACGCCTCTGAATCCGCCTCATCAGAACGCCAGACTCAACAAAAGTCCGCTACTGCCCTTAAGGAGGCATGATGACCACTCTGAGCAATCCTGAAAGCACTGTAAACGATCAGATGACCCAAGCGTCCGATACCAATACGGAAAACCTGCCTGAGTTGGGTCCAGATTCCATCCTGTGGCAGCGCTTTGGTGACTGGCGCTCGGCATTCGTTGCCCTGTCCGCTGGTCTATTACAGATTACCCAGCGCGACGTCAGCCGTTCCTTGGTGCAGCACTCCAACGTCTTCGATAACGAGGTTGCACGCCTTGTTCGGTCCGCTTTCCCGATCATTCGCACGATTTATGAAGGCCCCGAAGTCGGCATAATGATTCGTGATTTCCATAAGGACATCAAGGGAACCCATCCAGATGGAAGCCGCTACCACCCGCTGAATCCGGATGTTTACTACTGGGCCCATGCCACCTTCGCAGCCATGCCTTACCAGTTGGCCGGCAACTTCATGGTTCCCTTAAGCCCAGAGGAACGCGAACAGCTCTTCCAAGAAACCCGTACTTGGTATACGTTCTACGGAGTTGCAGAGCCGGATGATGCACCAAAGACGTACGCAGAATTTGAAGAGTACTTGGACCTCATGATCGATACCCTCGATATCAGCGAGACCATCGAGCGCTCCCGCATTATCAACGGCCTTACCCTTGACCCCCCAGACCCTAAGGTGCCCAACTGGCTGTGGAAACCCATCGCACCCTACGCATCCCGACTGCTGCTGTGGGTTGCTATCGGTATGATTCCAGACAAGTTGCGCAATAAACTTGGCTGGGAGTGGACTAAAAAGGACGAGCGCAAGCTGAAGATTTTCTCCCGTACTGTACGTGGTATCTTCTCTGTCCTCCCACGCAAAGCACGCATGGTTCCTATTGCTACGCGCGCATTTGAAAAGGCTGAAGCCGAAGGCGGCTTCCACTACTAAAACCATTCCCCTTCACTCATTGGTATTGAATACTGACTCCCAGATTCGCGGCTTTAGGCCTTAAGGTAGATAACAACGTGGAGTATCAGTAGTGAAGGAGCACGAATGACCACCGTGTTCGGTTGGATTGCTATAGCCGCATCGATTCCGGTGTGGCTATACTTTTTCGCCCGCGCCGGGGCGCTCATTAAGTTCATCCGCTCGGGCGGGCCCACCCAACTAGAGCGCACCAATAGCCCCGTAAAACGCCTTTGGCGCGTGCTGGTTGAGGTCTTCGGCCACACCCACTTCAAGGGCAAACCACTGGTCAACGCTGCCCACTGGTTAGTCATGGTGGGCTTCTTATTCGGCATCCTGGTCTGGTTTGAGGCCTATATCCAAACCTTCGCCCCGGATCAAGGATGGCCGGGCTTAAGCACCTGGACGGTCTATCACTTCGTGGAAGAAGTGCTCGGCATCGGCACGGTGCTAGGCATCTGCTTCCTGATAAGCGTGCGCCTGAAACTAGGCGATACCGAGCGCGGCAGCCGCTTTTTCAACTCTCAAACGGCAGCGGCCCGCTGGGTGGAGGCCATCGTCTTCATCGAGGGCCTCAGCATGCTCCTGGTCAAGGCCTCCAAGATCGCGGCCTTTGGTCACGGTTCCGCAGTCGCGGATTTCTTGACTATTCACCTGGCTAAGGCGCTACCCGAATCCCCGGCACTGG
Source organism: Corynebacterium sp. KPL1824 (assembly GCF_000478095.1). Classification (NCBI taxonomy): domain Bacteria; kingdom Bacillati; phylum Actinomycetota; class Actinomycetes; order Mycobacteriales; family Corynebacteriaceae; genus Corynebacterium; species Corynebacterium sp. KPL1824. The sequence continues at coordinate 1,087,879 of NZ_KI515750.1, forward strand.
TCAGCTTCTTCGCCCTGGTCAAGCTGCTATCCGGGCTCCTCTTCATCTTCTTTATCGCCCGCAACTTCCAGTGGGGTGTCATGTGGCACCGCTTCATGGCGTTTTTCAATATCTTTTTCCAGCGCAATACCTCTGGGGAAAAGGCGCTCAAATCCCTGCCCACCCCGGACCTGGAAGAAGACATCACCCCTGGCAGCTGGAAGATGCTGCTGGATTCGACCGCATGCACCGAGTGCGGCCGCTGCCAGGAGCTGTGCCCCGCCTGGAATACCGATAAGCCGCTCAGCCCCAAAAAGGTCATGATGGACCTGCGCCAAGGCGCGCTGGATAATTACAACCCACACGAGGGCCTCGATGTGCTCTCGATGGCTGGTGTCATCGACGATGACGTCCTGTGGTCCTGCACCAATTGCGGGGCCTGCGTGGATCAGTGCCCCACCGATATCGAGCACATCGACCATATTGCAGACCTGCGCCGCTTCAAGGTCTTGGCGGAATCCGATTTCCCATCGGAGCTCACCGGCCTATTTAAAAACATGGAGACCAAGGGCAACCCTTGGGGCCGCAATAATTCCGAGCGACGCGCCTGGATTGATGAGGCGCGTGCCGATGGCATCGAGGTACCCATCATTGGCGAGGACGCCACCGATTTCTCCGATATGGAATACCTCCTCTGGGTAGGCTGCGCCGGCGCTTATGACGACAATGGCCGCCGCACCACCCGCGCCGTCGTGGATCTGCTGCACACCGCTGGCGTGAAGTTCGGCGTGCTTTCTACCGGCGAGACCTGCACCGGCGACCCCGCCCGCCGCGCCGGCAACGAGTTCTTGTTCCAGATGATGGCGCAACAAAACGTCGAAACCCTCAACAACGCTTTCGAGGGCGTACCCAAAGGCCAGCGGAAAATCATCACGACCTGCCCGCACTGCTTTAATACCATCCGCAATGAGTACCCGGACTTTGACGGGCATTTCGATGTCTTCCACCACACGCAGCTGCTCAACCGCCTGGTGCGCGAAAAGCTCCTACAGCCGGTTCCGCGCACCCCGGAAAACCGGAAGCCCATCACCTATCACGATCCATGCTTCCTGGGCCGGCACAATAAGGTCTTCGATCCCCCGCGTGAGCTTCTCCAGGCCACCGGCGTGGAGTTGCGCGAAATGGACAAGTCCCGCGATGAGGCCTTCTGCTGCGGTGCCGGCGGCGCCCGCATGTTCATGGAAGAAAAGCTGGGCTCTCGCATCAATGAGTTCCGCACGGAGCAGGCGCTCGAGACCGGCGCCGAGGAAATCGCCACTGGCTGCCCGTTCTGCAATGTCATGATGACCGGCGGCGTGAAGTCTTTGGCCACCGAATCCACCCCCACCACCCAGGTCAACGACGTGGCCACCATGCTGCGCAATTCCATTTCCCTGGATGACAAGGGCACTCTTCCCAAGCCCCGCCCCAAGGCCTTTTTGGGCACCCCAGTGCGCCACCGCGCGGCTTCAACCACTACCCCCGATGCCCCCAAGGCGCCCGCGCCTGCCGATGCCCCCTCCTCTACCAACACCCCCACTGCCGCGACGCCACCTGCTGCGCCCGCCGCTCCAGCAGCCCCCTCTGCTCCGGCGGCACCTCCAGCCCCCGGTGCTGCGACGCCATCGGCACCATCGGCGCCAAAGGATCCTTCTACCCCGGCTGCTCCCAAGGCCCCTTCGGCTCCCAACGCACCCAGTGCACCAACCGCACCGAGCGCGCCGCAGCCCACTAATGCCCCGGCGGCGCCTACTCCACCTGCCGCACCGAGCGCCCCCTCTGCCCCCAGCGTGCCAACCCCACCGAGCGCTCCCACGCCGCCTGCGGTTCCTAAGGACCCTACTGCTCCTGCAGCTCCGAGCGCTCCAGCAGCACCCAGCGCCCCTGCAGCTCCGAGCGCTCCAGCAGCGCCAAGTGCTCCAACGGCTCCGAGTGCCCCAACTCCGCCGGCTGCTCCAAGTGCGAAGGCACCCGCGGCACCCCAGCCGCCTCGTGCCCCGCAGCCACCGGCTGAACCGCAAGAACCAGCTGCGCCGAAACCACCTGCAGCTCCACAGCCGCCGAAGGCTCCGCAAGATGCCAAGGCACCACAGGCTCCGGCAGCGCCAAAGCCACCGCGCGCTGACAAGAAACCCGAGGCAGCTGCGCCACCCGCATCCCCTGCCCCGCCAGCCCCGTCGGGTCCACCGGCTCCACCGGCAGCGGCCACACCACCTGCGCCACCGACACCACCGGCACCACCGGCGCCATCGGCAAGCGCAGAGCCTCCCAAGGCCCCCAAGCCACCTAAACCGCCGGAGCCACCCACACCACCGAAAGACGCGAATACCGAGTAGGCATGTGCAGGGGTGAGTGCGTACGCTGTGATCCATGCATTTAGATGTGGGATGGGCTGCGGATACTGTTGTTCTCGCAGCAGGTGCGACGGAAAACACCACTAGCCTCGTTTCCTTTGCCTGGATCATGCTTGCGGCGCTACTGGCGCCGATAGTGTCGTTCATGTTGGGCAACCGGCTGCCGGCCGTTGCCCTTTTGATCATCTTTGGCATGGTCATCGGCCCATCGCTTTTGGATGTCGCCCATGAGGATGCCGGCATCAGCATGCTGAAAGAGCTGGGTGTTGGTGCGCTCTTCTTGCTCGCAGGTTTTGAGATCGAGATTTCTACGCTCAAGACCAAAGAGGCGGGAACTGCGCTATCCACCTGGCTTATCTGCCTAGTGGCCTGTGGCGTTGGTGCATACTTCTTGGTCGATAATGTCCCTGGCGCCATCGTGGTAGCACTCGCGCTGACGTCCACAGCACTGGGAACGCTGCAACCAATGTTGAAACAGGACCGCGTGCTCGAGACCAAAGTGGGCAAATCGGTCATGATTCACGGCGCTATTGGTGAGGTCGCCCCCATTACCGCGATGGCGCTTTTGCTCAGCACGCGCTCCACGTGGACCACGCTGCTGATTATGCTCGCGTTCATCGGCATCGCCGTGGCTGTTGCCATCATGCCGGCGGCCATTGCCACGACGATTCCGTGGGTTAAAGCGGCGTTTATCTCCGGTGCGGGGTCTACCAACCAGACCATTTTGCGCCTTATCATCCTGATCCTTGCCACCCTCATGGCCGTCACGGCGGTCTTTGAGCTCGACATCGTGCTGGGCGCCTTCGCCGCCGGCATCATCTTGAACCGCATCATTCCGGATGAATTCCATCGCCGGCTGGAGCACCGCCTCGATGTGGTCTTCCACTCCATGCTCATCCCGGTATTCTTCGTGGTCTCTGGCATGACGATTAACTGGGATACCATCGCCAATAATCCGGGGAAGGTGCTGGGCATCCCGGCGCTTATTCTCGTTACCCGCGGCCTGCCGGTATTCCTGCGCGAGAATGTGGGCCACACCGGCTCCGAAATCGAAACGGTGCGCGAGCGCCTCCAGGTCAGTTTGTACACGGCGACCGGCCTGCCGATCATCGTCGCGGTGACGTCGCTGGCGGTTAATTCGGAATTGATGAAGCAAGAAACCGCCTCGATCTTCGTCGCCGGTGGCGCATTAACCGTCGCCATCTTCCCGTTCCTGGCCAACCTGGTGGGAAGGAAGAACTCCAAGACGGTTGATGAATCCGATCCACAGAAGAAATCCGATTCTGACGAGGACGATAAGGAAGAAGAGTCGCAAGAGCTCTAATCTGTGTACTCCACGCTAAAGGCCATGCCCTGCCACCGCGGCAGGGCATATTCTTTTTGAATCAGCTTGTCTATTATGGTGGCTGTGACTAATAGCTACGGACCCTCCCCCTATGACCGGACACTGCGTCTATCCGATTCAGAGCGCAACGATGCCCTGACCGATCTAGCCCGCGCAGTGGGCGAAGGCCGCTTATCCATGGACGAGTTTGAGGAGCGCTCCGATAGCGTCATGCAGGCCGTGACCCAAAAGGACCTGGCACCGATCTTTAGCGATATCCCTGCGACCGGCTCGCAAGAGGTAAAGATCTACTCCCAAGGCGATGTGGACCGCGCCTATAATGCCGCAAAGAAGCCGCGCATCGCTACGGCGCTGACCAGCTCGGTGGCCCTACTGGTGGCATCGCCTACTCTTGTCTTGCTCAGCGCCACCATGAATAGCCCTTGGTTGCTAGCGGGCGGTGCCGTGGCCGCAGCGCTCATCCCCATCGTGTGGATCCTGTTGTATGTGGCCAAGGTGGGCCCGGAATCCTGGCACGCCCCGTCGGTGCGGCAAATTGAGCGCCAACAGCAGCGCGAAATCCGTGCGCTGACGGCACACGAGCGAGCGCATCAAAAAGAATTAGAGAAGAAAATGTGGGCCCAACGCCGCCAGCAGGCCGGAGAAATTACCGGTCAGGCTATGGAAATGGCGAAGAAACAAATCAGCAAGTGGAATAATAAATAGCGCTGAGGTGCGCTGCAATATTTCTTAGCGCTGTGAAAGATGGCACAATATGGCCATGACTTCTCCCAAACCCCGCATCTTTGACCAGTCCGAAAAATTAAAGGGCATCGCTTACGATATTCGCGGTGAGGTCTCAGCGGAAGCGGAGAGAATGGAACTGGACGGCCACACCATCCTCAAGCTCAATACCGGCAACCCCGCCGTCTTTGGCTTCGATGCACCCGATGTCATCATGCGCGATATGATCGGCGCGCTGCCCACCTCCCAGGGCTACTCCACCTCTAAAGGCATTACCTCGGCCCGGCGGTCCATCGTCACGCGCTATGAGCTCGAAGACTTCCCTCATTTTGATATCAACGATGTCTTCTTGGGCAATGGCGTATCAGAACTAATCACCATGACCACCCAGGCGCTGCTCAATAACGGCGATGAGATCCTCATCCCGGCACCCGATTACCCGCTGTGGACGGCGGCAACCTCGCTGGCCGGCGGCACCCCAGTGCACTACCTGTGCGATGAGGAAGACGACTGGAACCCATCCATCGAGGACATTAGGTCCAAGGTCACCGAAAAGACCAAGGCCATCGTGGTTATCAACCCGAATAACCCAACCGGCGCGGTGTATTCGCGCGAGGTCCTGCAGCAGATCGTGGACATCGCCAGGGAGCACAACCTGCTGATTTTGGCCGATGAGATTTATGACCGCATCCTTTATGACGATGCGAAGCATATCTCCATCGCCTCGCTGGCCCCCGATCTCTTGACCTTTACCTTTAATGGCCTATCCAAGGCCTACCGCGTCTGTGGTTACCGCGCGGGCTGGATGGTCATTACGGGCCCGAAGCACCATGCGCACGGGCTTATCGAGGGCCTCGAATTGCTGGCCGGTACCCGCCTGTGCCCGAATGTTCCTGCCCAACATGCCATCCAGGTGGCGCTGGGCGGGCGCCAATCCATCTACGAGCTCACCGGAGCGGGGGGACGACTGCTGCGCCAGCGCGATATCGCCTACGACAAGATCAATGAGATCCCCGGTGTGTCCGCGGTAAAGCCCAAGGGCGCGCTGTACCTCTTCCCGCGCCTGGATCCCAATGTCTATGAGATTCACGATGATTCCAAGCTCATGTTGGACATCCTCAAGGCCGAAAAGATCCTCATGGTCCAAGGCACCGGCTTCAACTGGCCGCACCCGGATCACTTCCGCGTGGTCACGCTGCCCTGGGCTTCCCAGCTGGAAAACGCCATCGAGCGCTTGGGCAATTTCTTGGTAAGCTACCGCCAATAGCACCCCAGCAGGCGATTGGTAATTGCAGTAATAATCGTTCACAATACACCGTATGGGACGGCATTCCTCGGTTTCTAATTCCGCATCGGACTCGGCTTCGCGGCATCGGCAAGCGCAGCGTCGATCTGGGTCCAGCGGGCACGCGCCAGGCCAGTCGGCGTTGGAACGCCTAAATCCACGTCAGCTGGCGCAGGAGGTATCCGGCCACCCGTGGCGCGTTGGCCTGGTCACTGCCATCGGTACGGCCCTTGTCGCCATGCTGATTGGCCTCGTCCTGCTGTGGCCCTCTAGTGCTGCCTCAGAGCACACTTCGGAGGAGTTCGAGTCCACCTACGCGCTGAACCACCCGCAGGTTGAGGCAACAGTGGAAAAGACCGACCATTCCGCGTGCCAATCGGAGCAGACCGGCCTGGCCTTCGATACCCCGCCGCTGATTCCGGAAAAGGAAGAGGTGGACTGTGACCGGGCGCTGGTGAAGATCACCTCCGGCGAGGACGAGGGAAAGATGACCCAATTGGTCACCTACGGCAACGCGGGCGACCCGGAGCTAAAACCGGGCGATAATATCGTGCTGTCCAAGGCCACCGATCCCACCGGATCCGTATCGTATGCCTTTGCCGATTATCAGCGCAGCAATAGCCTCCTGCTGTGGGGAGTGGTCATCGCTATTGTCATCATCGCTTTCGCGGCCTGGCATGGGGTGCGCGCGATCATCGGCTTGGGGCTGAGCCTTGGCATCGTCTTCAGCTTCCTCATCCCAGCGCTCATCGCGGGCACCAATCCCCTGTGGGTGGCGCTCGCCGCCTGTACCGCCATCATTCTCCTTGCCGTGCCGCTGGTCCACGGCGTGAATTGGAAATCCGCCTCCGCGGTGGGCGGTTCCCTGACTGCGCTTGCCATCGCCGCGTTCCTTGCGTGGGCAGCCATCGATAGTTCGCAACTACAAGGCTATAGCTCCGAAGACAACCTCAAGCTGCTGCTGTATATGCCCAATGTGTCCATCCTGGGCGTACTGCTGTGCGGTTTCGTCGTCGGCGCATTGGGCAGCCTTGCCGATGTCGCCATCGCCCAAGCCTCCACCATCACCGAGCTGCACGAATCCGATTCCGCGGCCTCACCGCTCGAGCTTTTCCTATCCGCCATGAGGGTCGGCCGCGACCACATCGCCTCGATGGTCTATACCCTCATTTTGACCTATACCGGCGCCGCATTGCCCCTACTCCTGCTCATCACCGCCGCCGAACGCCCCGCGGGGCAAATTCTCAGCAGCGATCTCGTCGCCACCGAGCTCCTGCGCTCCGGCGTCGGCGCCATGGCGCTGACCCTCGCGGTACCGATTACCACGCTGATTGCCGCGTTTACCGTCCCGTCACGCCGCCGTTAGAACGTGCGGCCCAGCGCCTGAATCTTCCAACCGGCGTTGGACCAAGCCGCAACGTCGAGCACATTGCGGCCATCGATAATGTGCCTATTATCCACGAGCTCGCCAGCCTCGTTCGGGTCCAGCTCCTTAAATTGCTGCCATTCGGTGGCCAGGATGACCAACTCCGCCTCCCGCAAGGCGGATTCCGTATCGGCGGCATAGTCCAAGGTGGGAAAAACCTTCTTGGCGTTGTCCATGCCCTCGGGGTCATAGACGGTTACCGCGGCACCCGCCAAGGACAAGGACCCAGCGACCGAAAGCGCCGGGGAATCCCGCACATCGTCCGAGTTCGGCTTAAAGGCACAGCCCAGCACGGTAACGCGGTGGCCCAAGAGCGATCCATTGAAGGCTTCTTTAGACAGATCCACCATGCGGTCGCGCCGGCGCATATTAATCGCGTCCACCTCGCGCAGGAAGGTCAGCGCTTGATCGGCGCCGAGCTCACCGGCGCGCGCCATAAAGGCGCGAATATCCTTAGGCAGGCAACCACCGCCAAAGCCCAGGCCCGCGCCGAGGAACTTGCGTCCAATGCGCTTGTCTATGCCAATGGCATCCGCCAGCGCTACCACGTCCGCCCCCGCGATCTCACAAATCTCAGAGACCGCATTGATGAAGGAAATCTTGGTGGCCAAAAAGGCGTTGGCGGAGACTTTTACTAACTCTGCGGTCTGCAGATCGGTCGCGATGAAGGGTGTGTCCTGCGCTAGCGGCTGCGCGTAAATCTCGCGGGCAAGCTCTTCCGCGCGGGATTCTGATTCGCGGGTGCCAATGACAATGCGGTCCGGGGTAATGGTGTCGTGCACCGCATAACCTTCGCGCAAAAATTCCGGGTTCCACGCGATTTCCACGCGGGTTCCCTCGGGCGCCAAACCATCCGCAAGTTCTTGTAGTTCCGCCGCCGTACCTACCGGAACAGTGGATTTGCCGAAGATAACGTGTTCCCCGCGCAGCTTGGGTACCAAGTCCGTGATGACAGCCTTGACATAGGTCATGTCTGCCGCATAGGAACCGCGGCGCTGCGGGGTTCCCACGCCCAGAAAGTGCACGTTGGCGAACTGCGCGGCCGCGTTATAATCCGTGCTAAACCCTAAGAGCCCAGCATCAATATTGCGCTCGAGCACCTCCGGCAACCCCGGCTCAAAAAACGGAACCTTGCCCGATTGCAAGACGGAAATCTTATCCTCGTCTACATCGACGCCTAAAACTTCATGCCCCAATTCCGCCATGCAGGCGGCGTGGGTGGCACCCAGGTAACCGGTGCCAATAACAGTCATCCGCATAAAACCTCATCCTAGAGATTTTATGTAAATACCAGATTAATCCCTGCGGAAGTTCAAGTAAGACTTTGATGGCGTTGGCCCGCGCTGGCCCTGGTATTTCGATCCCAAAGCACCCGTGCCATAGGGGCTTTCTGCCGGCGAGGTCATCTTAAAGATGGCCAGCTGGCCCACTTTCATCCCCGGCCACAACGCAATGGGCAGGTTCGCGGTATTAGAAAGCTCCAGGGTGATGTGCCCGGAAAAACCGGGATCGATAAAGCCCGCGGTGGAGTGGGTTAAAAGGCCCAGCCGTCCCAGCGAGGACTTGCCCTCCAGCCGTCCAGCCAGGTCAGCCGGGAGGGTGAATTTCTCCAGCGTGGCACCAAGGACAAACTCGCCGGGGTGGAGAATAAAAGATTGCTCCTCTTCTACCTCCACCAAGGTGGTAAGCTCCGGCATCTCCTCTTTGGGGTCAATGTGCGTATAGCGGGAGTTATTGAATACGCGGAAGTACTTATCCAAGCGCACGTCAACGGAAGAAGGCTGGATAAGCTCACTATCAAAGGGCTCGATGCCCAGCTCTCCGGAATCAATGGCGGAACGAATATCACGATCTGAAAGAAGCACGGCCCCGATTCTACTCAATCGCCTGCCCTAGGTGTATAGTAGGGAAAGCGCATTTAGCGCAGTGCCGACGTAGTTTAATGGTAGAACTGCAGCTTCCCAAGCTGCTGGCGCGGGTTCGATTCCCGTCGTCGGCTCCACTCAAAAAATCGCCACTAGCTGCACAAATACATTTTAAAGGCGGGCCTGTACTGACCCTGTACTCAAGCTTGTGTAGCTGAATGTGTAGCTAAAAAGAATCTAGCGCCCCTGCTTCACGTTGATGTGAACCAGCGGGGCATCATCGACCCGTGGCCTCACGGTGCAATACCAGCTCGACCGGAGCGATGCACCGAACTTGTTATCCGAGTCCACGTAGCCACGGATTTGCCAGTATTCGCCGTCGTTTTCCTTTTTCTGGATATCTAGCTCATTTTTGTCTGCGAAGTCCGCGGAGGCGGGGGAGGTGAGTTTTTTAGTGATGCGGTTCTGGCAGTCGTCGATAGCTTCGTCGATGGTCATGCCGTTGATTTGATCTGCCTCGGTCATGCAGGCAGTGACCGTGAGGGTGAGGGCGGTGAGGGAGAGTGCGAGGGTTGTCTTTTTCATGGGGTTCACCATATATGGGCTTGAGCGTGTTTTACAATGTGTAACAGTGTGATATACACCACAAGTAAACCGACTTTACAACGTAGCCCGGTTGCTATACACTTAGAGATGTAAGCAAGAGAGCAACACCAGAAAAGGAAACAGCAATGACCGCCTACACCACCCGCAATGAAGCAATCGACCAGGAAATCATCGCCCCACTCGGAGAGTACGCAGACCAGCACGATATCGACGCCATTGCAGACGCAGTGCTCACCACCACCGGCGAGGGCATCGACTACCGCTACACCCTGCGCGACGATGTGGATTTCTGGGACATTGTCGCCCAGCACGCCCTATAAAATTCACAAAAATTCAAAGCAGCCTAGATGGTCACCCGCGGGGGTTCGACTCCCCCGCTAGGCACAAAGCGCCCGCCCCGGCGCTACCACCCCCTACATTTCGGAAATTCCGAACAACCCCCTAGAAAGGATATTTTTATGTACAGTCTCACCACTCCGAATAAAGATTTCACGCTCACCGGCGACACGCTGGAGGAATTGCGCGAAAAGCTCATTGATTTTCATGAGGAGAATCGGCGCGACCCCCAGTACGGCTACTACCTAGACCAATTCGAGGCGGTCTACCCCCGCGATGAATCGGAGCTAGATGACGATGAGGAGCCGGTAGTGCCCCGCGCCCTGACCTCTGAGATTCTAGAGGGTATGGCCTGCATGGTCTGGGATGTGCCCACTGTCTCCCTCCGCGAGGAGGATGGCACCGACATTCACCGCCTCGGGGATACTCTGCACTACATGCTCGACATGGACGCGGATGCGGCGGTCGATATCCTGCGCGAATACATCAGCCAGGTAGAGGATATAGACGGCCGCGAAATCGATGAGGATGCGATTTGTGAGCAGGATGCCGATTTCCTCATCGGGGCGGTGAAAAGCGCCCGCGCCGCTGGTGACCTAGGGCAAAAAGAGCTCTTCGCGCTGGAAGACGCCGCGAGCGAGTACCAGTACGCGGTCGATATAGCCGAGGGCCTACGGCAGGAGCGAGACCGCGCTATCCGCGCCGCGCTAGCTGCTGGCGCTACGCAATCCCAGGTAGCCCGCGCCGCTGGGGTCAGTCGGCAGGCCATTTCAAAAATGAGCCGCTAATGCAGGTAGGAGACCCGGACGGGTATGGCCGCTACGGCCTCATAGATGAGGATGATGGCGGCCTACTCTGCCATGAATGCGGCAAGCGATATCGGCACCTATCCACCCATATCGCGATGGGGCACAAAATGCGGGTGGCGGACTATAGGCGGGCGCATGGCTTGCACGCTAAACGGCCTTTGGCGGCCCGCTCTGTGCGGGATAATATGCGCCGCTCTTGGGATGAGCACCGCGACCAGCATTTAGCCGATCTGGATAAATATCGCGACCCGGCTAAAGCGATCGAGGCATCACGGGAGGCGACCCGGAATAAGTCGGCCGGGGCCACGGCGGGCCAAAAGGCATCGCTACAGCGCCGCCGGGGCCGCCCCCTCACCGAGGATGAGGTTACTGCCCTACAGTCCACCGCCACCATCGGCGAGTGGTGCCAGGTGGCATACCGCATACTGGATGACCCGGCGGTATCAATCAGTTCCCTCGCCCATTCTGTCGGGATGAAGCCCGTTACGGCGCATCATCGATTGGCGAAGCGGCGCCCGCCGGGGTGGGAGTCACCGGGTGCTGGTAATCGGGTGCGGCCGAAAGACCCCTAAAACGACGAAAAGACCCCACCCGGGGCGGGGTGGGGTTTATCCGTTAATAACATCATCGTGCACATCGGGCGGGAGCTGCGCGGAATCTAGCTCCACATCATGCTTTTGAGTGATACGGCGCAGCCCATTAACAGCAGCCCAATACTTCCGGCGGGTAGTCTCCACAATCTCCTGTAGGGACTCCACCCGGTCACGAAGAGCGTCAATCTGGTCAGACTGGGACTTCAACTCCTCCTGCTGCGCGTCAATGCGCCGCATGATGGAGTCGGTAAACGCTTTCCACTCGGGCTTATCGGCCTCTATGCGTTTAGCGTCCCGTGTAGCAGCGGCTGTGACTTTCGTGCCGAGGTAGGTGAGGATGGCGGCACCTATGACGCCGATGAGCGTTGCGGCCTCACCGCTAATATTCATGATGCCCCCTTGTACTCGGGTACCTCCAGCTTGTCGGGGGCGCGGCCCCTACCAAACGCCCACAATGCCAAAAGCGTGATGGTGGCGTAGCCGATAGCGGTGACCCACCCGCGACCGCCAGAGATAATGAAAGACACTGCCCACATGAAATGAATTCCGATGCCCAGGCCGACGGCCAGGGGGCGGGCGTGCCGCAATGGGATGGCAGCGAGACAAAAAATACCCACAGCGAGCCATACCCACGACCACGTGGACGGTTCCGCAAGCGTCTCCAAAAAATGAGCTGGCTTGCGGCGTTGATCCACAATCATCGGCAGGTAGGAAGAACCGCGCACGATGACGGAGATACCAATTATCGCGAGGCCAGCGGCATCACTCGTGAGCCACGCACGCATCTTGCAGGAATCCATACGCATCACTCCCCCGCGGTGGTGGGGCCACTATAGACCGGCAGTCCCGCGGGTTGGGCTTCGAGGTGGGCGCGGTCTGCCTGCCCCGCTAGGCGCGGCCCCATGCTTGGGGTGACACCATCAATCGTGAGTCGGTTTACCAGCGTGGTGATGAAGAACCCGATGCCGCCGATGAGGGCGATTGTCCACTCTGGGGCGTCCGCATAGTAGACGGGTAGCACACCGGCCACCCACGCTACGGCCTGCAAGATCAGCATGATGGTGCCCTTGTAGCGCAGCCACCACGGCTGCTCACGAAGTTCTTTCGCTACCGCGTCGGCCACCTGCTCCGACACACCAGCCACCAGATTCTGCTTATAATGCTTCCCCATTAGGACTGTCCTTTCTTGAGATTAGCGATGTCATGCCGGGCGGCAGCCACACCATCCACCAGTGTCAGGTTGCGGCCCTGCTCGTCCTGCCCCAGCTGCTCCCAGCCTGGGTATTCACCGTAGTTTCGCCCGCCGGTGAGCTGCTGGCGGATATCCTTCACATCCGACCCGATCGGATTAGTGATGCGGATATCCACGTAATCTTTGATTTCCTGCGAGCGGCGGTCGATGTGCTCGAGGATGCGGTCAATTTCAGCCATGGTTAATTCCTCCGTCTTGTGGCCTGTGAATAAGGCAGATAATTCTGCCCTGGTGCCTCTGAAAGCGTTGATATCTACGGTGTAGCCCGCGACCTGCGCGTTCGAACCGTACTGCCAAATAGCGGGCTTCTGATTACCGAGCGGATAATCCCACTGGCGGTGATTGTCGCCGGGGTAAATCTCCGCTGGTGTGCCGCGCCGATTCTGCCCATACGCGGCTACCCAGAATGCGCCGTATTGGTGAGAATCCGGCTCGCTAGGTGCTACGCGGCCCTCCCAGTAGGGGACGTAAGAATACGTGCCGATGACCCGCACGCCGTGACGTTCAAACTCGCGTTTACATTCCGAAATGTGGTCACGGTGAAGCCCGGCTGGGGTCTCCACATCAATCCACACGGGACGCTTCTTATCCCCCATGACCTGCACGGAGGCCCGCACTTGCTGCGCCACGGTCGTACCCTCGCTGGGGTTGCGGAGGTAGTGGTAGGCGGCGGTGATGAGGCCTGCGGATTCCGCATCATCAAGGTGGGAGCGGTACGTGCGGTCTTTGTAGGTGCCGTCGGTGGTGCGGATGATGGCGAAGCTGATGCCCTCGTCGGCGGCGCGACGGAGACTCATTCCGTCTTGATGCTCACTAACATCAACCCCGAAGAGGGTGCCCCGGTGGCCTGTGGGGCGTGGGGCGGGCGCTGCTTCACCGGGCCATCGTGCCCCACGTAGCACCTGCTGCGGGTCAAGAATCGTCTGCCCTACCACGCGCTGCGCGGGGCTAACCCACGTGTGCCGATACACCTCAAGATGGAGATGAGGCGCGACACCGCCGTTAGTGTTCGAGTCGGGATTAATCCTGCCGATGCGCTGCCCCTCACGCACCTGCTGCCCAACACGCACCTCGGGGATTATATGGCCGTATACGGACTCATTGCCCCCGACGCTTGCGGGGTGATCGAGGCGAATCCACTGGCCGAAACCGCTAGCGGCACCGGCCTGGACGACCGTGCCGTCCTTGATTGCGTAGATTGGTTTGCCGCCGGAGCCTCCAGCGACACCGTAATCTACACCCCAATGTGTGGCTCCCCACCGTGGGCCTAGCGGACTGGTGACCACGAAGCCTTTATCAACTGGCATAGTAACCATGAGCGCCCTCCTTTCGGGTATAAGTGTGCCCCCGTGACCTGGGCGGTCAGCGGGGGGCTGTGGGGTTATTCGCTGGTTTCTTCCCAGCTGTCGTCGGTGCCGGGTTCGGCGCGGTTGCCGTCTGTGGTGGAGCGCCATTGCTTGCCCTGGTGGGTGACTTCCGCGCCCGCGGGGTAGAGCTCGTCCTTGTTGGCGGGTTCTTTCCACGCTGGCACGCCCGGTGCCTCCTCTGGCACCTCCGGCACCGTGTCCCCTGGCTCCGGCACCGTGTCCTCCTTGGGAGGGTTGTAGACTTCCCAACCCGAATCAGGGGCGGACGGGCGGGCGTAATTCAGCCCGTCAGCGCGGTTGATGTAGATACGGCCCTCGTCCAGTACCGCATCACCCCGCATGTAGGCGCGGGACTTCCTCCCCTGTGGGTTATGCCACGCGGGCACGATACCGTCGCCGTTAATCGCGGCTTCCTCAGTCGCCACCTCCGGGCGAGTAATCTCACCCTGCGCGGCAAGGTCTTTCACCAATTCCACCTCGGCCTCCTGCACGGCTGGTAGGGCCTGGCGGCGCTGTACCTCATCGTCGAAAATCCAGCGTCGTAGCTCCGCAAAATCAGCGCCATTTAGGGCCTGAATCTGCTGCTTAATAGTCTCCATTAATACTCCTTAAATACGTTCCCAGTAGGTCTCCCATGCGCCTGGGCCGGTATCTCTACCTGGGAAATTCTCTGATTTACCGGTGTGTGCCACGCGGGCCTTATACCTCTTAAAGGTCGAATGCTTCTGCGAATACGCGGTGACGGTATCCCCGGCGACGTACTCGGTGCCCTCTGACCAATTGCCCCTGTCTTGCCCGCCTTGTGTTGGCGGCTCCGGCTCCGGTTCGGGTTGCGGGGTCACGCTACCCCCCTACGGGGTCAATGCCGAAAAAGTGAATGATGGCAAAACCGTCACCGCCTGCGCCAGAAGAACGTCCCCCAAGGTTATTTATGAGTTTGCCACCGCCCCCACCCATCTCACCGGACGATGGGTTCATAATGTGAGCACGACCTGCCGTTTGCGGCCTGTACCGTGACCCAGGAGCACGATTCAGATAGAGGGCTTCACGCTCCGGTAGCCAATTCCAGCCATCTTCCGTGCCATCAAACTCACCCTCGCCAGTACGTGGGGCACCACCGTTTGCAGTCCACGTTGATTGAGCATTCCACCCATTGAATCGTGTAGCGCCACCACTATTGCCGTAGTTACTGACACTTGTGACGGGGCGGCCTCCTGCACCGACGTTGACGCTTGCGCGCCTACCGGGGTTTTCTGTCAGGTCGATGGTCAGTAGGCGAATTTGCCCACCGCCTCCACCACCGCCCTTTTGCTCCCTGAGCTCGGAATTACGGTAGCCGCCGCTAGCGCCACCACCGGAAATGAAAATGCTCATAAAACTCGCCCACTCCGGCACGTCCACGGCGAGGGTTCCGGGTGTGGTTTTTCGCCATTCCTCCACCCGATTCCAAATGAGGTTGTCGCCTGCGAGGAGTGCACCTGCCTCAATGAGGCCCATGCGTACGTCCGTGATGTCGGCCTGATTAATCATCGGCATGGGTCTACCCCCTCACGATGTAGAGAGTATTAGCGTCTTTACGGCTAATGCGGTCATACTCCGCTTTAGTGCCCGTCCAGAACGCACCGCCCGCGCCGCCGGATTCCAGTGCTCCTACACGGTCACGCACGCTACCGACCTGCTTATCTACGTATTTCTTATTGACTACGTGCTCCGTTTTTTGTGGCTCACCGTAGGCCTTTACCCAGCCATCATCGTCCGTGACAACGACATGCTTGCTATGGGGGAACGCTCCAGGGTCACCTATCGTCGAGGTAACACCTTTAGAGCCGAAAAAGTCAGAATCGCCCACGTACTCCGCTAGGCGGTCAAGTACCGCAGCCTTGTTCTGCTTACCATCCACCGCGCTGTCCACGTAGTGCTTGGTGGCCGCGTGACTATCACCCGATGGGGTTGGCAGGCCGCGCAGTTGATTATCCCGCATGTGCACGGCGGTTTGGTGCTCGAAAGTATTCCGGTCAGCCTGGAAAAGACCCGTGAAATTCGTCTTATCCCACGCACCGAATTTCCCGGCCGCATTCGTGAAAAACTCGTACTCATGCTGGCCGTTCTTCAAGAACAAGGATGTGGAAAAATTGCCCGACCCATCATGCACCAGCGAGAAATGCTTCCCCATCTCCACGCCGTCCTGACCCCGGCGCACCACATCAGATAGCTGCTCCACCTTGGCGTACTGGGAGAAGTCGATACCTTCCACGGTGCCGGGTGGGCCCTGCGGGCCACGCTGGCCTTGCGGGCCGGTCAGGTGTGGGGATTGCTTGCCGTTGACCGTGACCTGGTCACCATCCCATGAGGTAGATTCTGCGATTTCACGTATCTGCTGTGCGGATTCATCGGCTCGCCCGGCGGCACCCTCCGCGTCACCAGCAGACGATGCAGCCTTAGTGGCGTGCCCCTCAGCCGTGGACGCGTGCCCCTGCGCGGCATCACGGGCCTCCTTAGCCCCATCCCACGCCGTGCGGGCCTCACTCCGTGCCCCCTCGGCACGGTCAGCAGACCTAGAGGATTCCTCCGCCGACTGCTGCGCCCGAGACGCATGCCCCTCAGCAGTAGTGGCATGGCCCTTAGCCTCCTCAGCCGACGACGCGGCAGCCTCAGCCTGACCCCGCGCCAACGACACCTGCTCCTGCGCCGCATTGGCGTGCCCCTCGGCCGTGGAAGCGTGGCCCTGAGCGGCAGACTCCGATTCCGCTGCCGCCGACTCACTCCCCGACGCACGACCAGCCGAAGCCTCCGCCGCAGAAGCCGACCCCCGAGCCTCCTCAGCAAAACCAGACGCATCACTAGCCGACGAAGCCGCCGCCTCCGCATCCTCACGCGACTTCACCAAACGCGAATCCATCGCCGACTCAAACGACTTCAACTTCCCCGATAAGCCAACCGGGATAGGGACATGCAAAAAGTCCCACCCGTCAACCTCAATCATCGCCCGACCAGTGCGGACAATATCATCATCATCAACGAATCGGCCTTTAACGCTGCCGCTAATTTCCTCCATCATCGCCTCCCTTATAGACGCTGCGATATGGAAGAAATTATGAGCCAAGCGCGTTTGCGGTTAGTTATTGGAGGAGCCGCCGCCGTATCCTCCGCCGGTGTGAATCTGGTACATCACCATCGCGTTATTCACCGAGCCTAGCGGCAATTTGACCTCCAGAACTCGGCCGTTAAGCATCGTCAGCTCCTCACGGTAAAGCGCGCCATTATCGTATTGCACGGATGCGATAACCGATCCAGACCAAGTTCCCTTGCCCTCAATCTTGAGCGTGCGACTGAACCGGGGCATGTCGATACGGATATGAGAATCCCACACCGCCTGCTCTTTCGCCGCATACAGCATACGAGTCATATCCCGAGACATGGACTCCTGCGCATACTGCAGGGCCTCATCGGCCCGCCTATTGGCCTGCGAGGTGCGCTGGTTCGCCTCCGCAAGCTTCCGGTTTAAGGCGATGTTTTCCGCGAGGACTTCCTGAATCTTGACGTTCGCCTCATTAATCTGCTCCTGCTTCAATCGGAACTCATTCGTGATGGAGTTGAACTCACCCTGCCGCCCCCATAGGCGGGCTTGGAGCTGCGCATCATACTCCGAGAAGTCCGCCTGCTTTACGGTCTTAGCAATCTCCGCCGATAGGTCACCCATCGACTCCTGCAGCGGCTTCGCGGAATCATCAACGATCGCTTTCACCGCACCCTTAGGCACCTTGCGGGAGGGGGCGAGGAGTGCCTTACGGCCTGCTTTCTCCTGCGCCTGCATCTTCCGTTCCAGCGAGGCCATGACGCCGTTCTCTTCACGACCGAGAATGGGTTCTACCTCAAGCACCGATGTAGAAGAGGATTTAAGAGTGTAGCCCATAATGACCTCGGACACGCGAGTATCTTTATCCACGAAGCTCACCCGGTCGCCCGGCTTCCAGCCCGGCACTACTCGCCCATCCGGCAGGGTCACATCATCACCAAATACGACGGTTTGATGATGGCCGGGGGCGAGACTCATCGCGGTGGCCCCTTGGGATCGTGCCCACTCGCGGGCTATCTCCGCCGTCGGATTCGTACCACCGGTCGAGGATAAATTCATGTACTTTTCGCGGAGGAAGAACGGGCCTGCCTGAGCGATGTTTACACGCCCGCCCGCCTTACTGAATGAAACTTCGGTTCCGTCAATCGTGGCGTGAGGCTGCACATCAATATCCAGTTTTTCCACCTCACTGGGGAAGCCGGAGGAGGTGGGTAGGTAGGCGGAGGCGGAGTCCGCATCCATCCTCCCCACGGTGCCCTTAGGCTGCAGCACGCCGGACTCTAGGGCGGCGATGGTCTGCGCATCCAGCTGCCCACCACCGATGAGCATCGCACCATCCGGCCCCGTCTCCGTCGTCGACCACTTCCTTAGCCCGCCGCCGGGGGCGGATGAGAATACGACACCCCGCCGGTCTCGGCCTTGGTGCTGCCATACGAGCGTGCCAGGCACCTGCCGCTGTGCATCTCCCTCGGCCCGGTAGTGGGTATTATCGGCCTCGAAAGCCGTTGGGGTGGCTAGTACCCACTCCACGCCCTCTTTCCATGCGTAGGCCTCACCCCCATCGATGTAAGCGTATGCGGCTGCGGTGGTTTGGAGCTTCTCCCCCTCCGGGGTGCGTAGCAAACCAGCACCTGCACACGCCTCCAGCTTGCCCACACGGCCATCCTCAAATGTTCCCCGCCCCCAGTGGGTTACAAAGTGCGGACGGTGCGCACGAGCACCCGGCCCGCCACGTACCTCCTCACGACTTGTGACGAACACCTCCGCCGGATCGAGCTTGTCGTAATACCCGATAGGGCGCTCCACCAACGTTTCAAATGGCAGCCAGCAAATACCCGATTTCGGCTCCCCCAATACGGTGCCATCCTGTAGTTGTCCCTCGCCATGCCAGGAATTATCCGGCATCGACGGGGATTCCATCTCTAGCTCCGCGCCGACGATACGCGGCCCCGCCGTAGCGTTAGGCCACATCCCCCGCGTCAATTGCTGCTGCGCCCACCGGCGCTCCATCACGCCCGTGTAGAATTTCGCCACCCCGCGGCCTGGCACTTTCTGCCCTGGTAGGAGCTTCCGCACCTCCACAAACGAGTCCGACCCCGATAGTGGATTATCCAGCACGTCGGCTACGTAATCCTCGGTGCGTACCTCCACCTCAACCGGGTCGCCCTCCGACTCCACCAGCACGTAGGTTGGGAGGCCGGTACGAACCGCCCCGTTCGACACCAGCCGATGCGTGAGGTCACCAATATGCGTGCTCACCGTATCCGCCGAGGAGTCCGCCGCCGACGTTACCGTCGAGCGCGCCAGCATGCGGTGGAAGTGTTTGTGCTCCGACCAGAGGTTCACCTGCGCGTACTGCGTACCATCCTCATTCTGCCCAGTCTCCACCGACTCCACATACCCATCCCAATGCACACCATTGATGGTGAATGTGACCGGCACGGGAATGTGCCGACAGCGGCGGAGTAAACCAAGCTGCGGGTGATCTGCCCCGAGCGTCACCCGCCCCGTATCCACAGTCCAGTCCGCCCGCGCCTGCAGGCTCAGCTCCCGCCACGGGGCAAGCGGCCACCACCTCGACATAAACGGATCCCACACGCGGGCATCAATCTGCTCATGACGAGGGGTGTGCTTCACTACCATGCTCGACTAAACTCCGGTATCCACTCGATGGTCAGCTTGAAATCATCACCGGGGCGGGTCGCCTGCACCTCCACCTCCCCCACGTGATTCCGGTTCTCTACCGGCATCGGCCAGAATGGCACGACCATACTAAAGTCTGGCCTGCCAGCCCGGTCGGTGACGTGACGGCGTTGGGGGTGCGAGTCAATGGCCCAGCCCTCGGCGGTATGAGGTAATTCTTGCCATTCATCGGCAGCGGTCAGGCGGAGCTTCACACCCTCATGCTGGCCGGTGATGGTGAATTTCGGCCACACGTCCTGGTCGCCGTCGATGCGGAATGAGACCTTGCCGAACTCGCTATTGGAGTCGAGTTCTACCCGGTCGGTGAACCGGCGGCTGGTATTCCCTACTAGCTCCAGCTGCACCGCGACCTTAGCGAACCGCGCACCGCCTGGGGACTGAAACCACTTCACCGTCGATACATCCGCCGGGCGCACCCGCAGCCACCGGTAGCCATGCTCCGCCGAGGTAACCGATAATCCGAGGGGCTTCGACCCATCCCCCAGCTTCGTGAGGAAGCGGTCAAGCTCACCGCGTACATCACGGGACTTAACCAACACATCCAGCTTGAGGCTGTTCGTATCCGTCCGCATACCCCGCCACACACCTGCGGCATCATCCCAAATATGGTTCTTACCGAACCCAGACAGACCATCCGGTACATCCTCTAGGAAGATGCCCTCACGCCTCCGCCCCGGGCGGGATAGGGCCACCGGCTCACCATCCACACCCCACAAGGTGAGGCGAAACTTCTTATCCCATACGCGACTCATAAACAAACTCCTTATTTAACGTTGTTTAACCATGCTCGACAGCCCGGCCATAACCTTGTCCTCCAGCTGGGCGTTAACCGTCACCGCACCCGTGAACTGCGTGTCGATATTGGTGGTGTCACCACTGCCCATGCTCTCGAATACGCGGTTGGCCGCATCACGATAGGCGGCCTGTCGGCGGGCTTCCTCGCTTGCCATGCTGGAACGCTGCGCAGCATTCAGTGCACCCGGTACTACATCCGACCCGCCGAGCTGCTTAGCGTACAGACCATCCACGACCGTCTCCGGCAGGCCCTCAATAATGTCTCGGCCAGCTGCTGCTGCATCCGCCGCCGTATCGGCCACGCTATCCACAATCGGGCGCATCAGGGCGTTAGCATTCCACCCGTTCTCAACATTGAGTGAAGACCACGCCCCCACATCCTCGCGGCTAATCTCACCGAAGCCGCGCTCACGCTGCGAAAGCATCATGCCCTCCGAGGAATCCGCACCCCAACCGGAACCACCGATGGACATGAGCACCGACTTGTTACCACGGTCCAGTTTGTCATTCACCCCGGCAAGCTGCTTATTCTCCTGCTGCAACTCATCCAACTGGCGCTGGAGAGTATCGCGCATCTTCGCGAGCATATCGGCCTGCGGGTTGGTTTCCTGCTTGAGGTCGAACTGCTTCCGCGCCCGCTCAATCTCGGCCTTCCGCTGCTGCCTATCCAACTCGGCTTTCTTCTTCGAAGTCAACAACTCGGCGGCCTCGGCCCCGTATTTCTGCTCCATCTGCTTCTTGTACAGCGGGAGATTGAACGCACCGGAGGTGGCGTCGAACATGTTGCCGACGTCCTCCATTGTGCCGCCAGCCATGCCCACGGCACCGCCAGCCAGAGCACCAGCCACGAGACCACCGCGGGCGGCATCCACGCGTCGTTTATCATCCGGGGAGAGCTTGTTGTACTCCTCACGGGCCTGTTCCTTGTAGGCCTTTTCCTGCGCACGGCCCTCGGCCACACTGGTACTACCCTCAACCAGCGCCTTGAAGCCAGCAACGCCTAAGCCCATCGCGGCCGGTAGGGCGGCACCGCCCGTCGCGGCGGCCATAGCACCAGCACCAGCAAGTTGCGCCAAGCCGCCAATAATCCCAGCCGCACCTTTAGCCTGCTTCTGCTTACCCTGCTGCTCACGAGCCAGAGCGGATGCGGAACTGCCCAGCATGTTTGCGGCTTCGGCGGCGGCGTTCGCCATCTCCTCCGTCGCGACCTTAAGCCGCTCATTCTGGATACGGGCCATCTCCTGCTGATAATTCAGCTCAAAGGTGGCCTCCTCCATACGGATACGCCGGTTAAACTCATTCTGCGCCGCCTCCGCACGCGTCAACTCCAGCTGCTTCTCCGCCACAGCTACGGACGAGGCGGATAGCATCGCCAGCCGGTCAGTATCCAAGGCACGCTGGGACACGTCGAGGATGCCCTTAGTGCGGATATCGGCCAGGTTGACCTCTAGGTCAGCGTGCTGGGAATTGTGGTCATGCCGGGCCATGGCAAGGTCAAACTCGGCCTGCTGCTGCGCCAACACCTCCGCATGGCGAGCATTAGCACCTTCACGTTCCAGCTCACGTAACGCTTGAGCCGCATCCATCGCGGACTTCTGCGCGTTGATATTATCCAGCTCGGACTGCTGCCGCGCATCTGCAACCGCGTTCGCCCGATCCATATTCTCGGCCATGAGACCAAGGGTGTCCGCGACGGTACCCAACCCATCAGCAATGTGGTCGGTGAGGGAAGCGACGGCCTTAATCGGTGCCATCACCAGCGCAGTATTGTATTTAATCTGCGCCTGCTCCAGCTCGCGGATAGCCTTCTCCTCCGCCTCACGGGCGTCGGTTAGCTCCTGCTCGGCCTCCGCAATCTGCTGCGCTGCCTTAACCTCATTATCAGAACTTTTTTCCTTGAGTTCACGGATCTTCTTCTCCGCTTTCTCAATATCTTCCGCCTTACGCTCCTGCGTATAGGAGCGGGAGATGTCCTTGTTTTTGGCCTTGTCTAGGTTCTTGTAGGCCTCCGCAAGTTTCTCCGTAGACTCCTCATCCGACTCCGTGGCGCGCTTACGCAAGTCGGCAAGTTTCTCTTCCGCTTCGGTGATGTCCATCGACGCGTTTTTCCGGTCGGCTTGCGCCTCACCCAACGCGTTAAACGCATCAATGGTTTCATCATTGACACGCAACCACACATCCCAGTTTGGGGTCTTCATGTCCAGAGCGGCAGCAACCTGCGCCTCAATACCACCCTGCCCGATAGCATCCTCTAGCTGCTTCGCGACGGAGAGGATCTGCTTCGCGGCGGGCTCGCCCATCGTGTCACGGAACGAGTTTTGCCCCACAAACGGGTTCGCGAAATTCAGGACATTATCCACCTGCCACTTAGGGATACCTGCCTGCTCCGCGAGGGCGTACGCCTGATTCTTCTGCGCCGCCGGTACACCGCCACCGATGGTTGCGCCAGGCCGGTTCGAGGCCAGGCCGGGCGCATCAAACATACTCCCCGCCGTTGGGGCGGAGATGCTGGCGTGGGAGGCGCGCTTAGCCCCACCACCACCGCCGGATGCACCACCACCAAAATCAGCGATGTCTAGGTCGGTGCCATTGCCGTTAATCGTGACGCCACCATCACCAGTGGGGCCTGCTTCCTCATCACCCGAGTTAGGCAGGTACATGAAGTTAGTGAAGCCGCGCCCGTCGAGTGGGCCTGCGGCCCCACCAATGGTGAAACCTTGGCCGGTGTTACCTCCGGATTCAATGTAGGTGCCGTCAGGCAGCATGAGGGCCGTGTGGCCATTCGCGCCTCCGCCGTAGTCATACCAACCAACCACAAGCTCATTACCATTACCGCGCCCGTTCTCGAAGCCCTTGGCGGCAAGCCACGACCCCTCCGTAACGGTGGACATGCGGGAATCGAATGGGTTCAAGCCCAGCCAGGTGTTCACAACGGCAGATACCGCGCCGGAGCAATCCATAGACGATGGGGAGAAACCGCCCATCACGTACGGCCCATTATTGTAGGGCTGGAGCTGGTCAATGACGTCAGCAGACTTGGTTTTACCACCATCAGCGAGCGCCGGAAGATCATGCGCCAGCCCGGCAAGAATCATGCGAGGGTTACCCGCATTAATCCCCATCAGCGTACGGTCGTACCGCGTCGAGGAATTATTATTGATGACCCATTCGCCAGCGTTGACGCGGGCCACGGCCCGGCCCATATTGTCCACGCCGAGGAATCCGTCTACCTGCTCCGTGCCCGGCCCGCTCGTTGGGAGCTTGTAGCCAGAATCACGGCCAACATTACGGGCCGCGTTCGGGAAACCACCACCTGCGAGGGCTGGTATCTCCCCACCCTCAGCAAACACAGGCACGCCGATACGGCCGCCATGCTGGTGGCCAAACCAGTCGCCAATCTTTTCAGCAACGATCTTGACCGTCTTAACACCGGGAATGGCGTTGAGCGCAGCGCGTGCGAGATTTGCCTTATTTACTACGTCACTATTGTCGCCCTTCATCTTTGAGTTGGTGCTGTGATTATCCACATCATCCAACTGGCTATGTGCCTGCGCAACACCAGCATCCAGCAGGAGCTTATTCAGGTCAGCCTGCGGCGTTGGGGACTGCTGGTTCAGGTACTCCAAATCACCCCGAGCTATCTCGCCATTAGCGAGGAGCTGGTCAATGAGGAGCTGAGCCGTCGGCGACGCCTCTTGGATATCCAGCTGGTCAATAATCGACCGTGCTTCATCGGCCCCAAACTGTAACGGGGTGGTATCCATGATGGTCTTAATCTCGACTGATTCATCATCAATCTCGGCCATCTTCGCGGTGATGGACTCCAAATCGCCCATAACCTTGTCATTAGGGGCGGTGATATCGTACTGGATTACTTCACCGGCATCATTCTTAATCTCTTCGTATTTAATGCCGAGTTCGTCCATCGCCTTGAGAACATCACCGTCCGGCGGGTCAACCCGAACCTTAGTGCCCTCCTCCAGCGGGTACAGCGCCGTCCAAATATTGCCCAGCGACTGCACCGCCTCACTAGCACCATCCAGCTCCACTAGCGTGCGGATAACGTCCGGTGCCAGGCCATAAGATTCAAGGACGTGGCTCCACTGCTCATCGAACTCGGCACCAGTCAGCCCCATCTGCTCACGCAGATTATCCAGCTGGGGTGACATCTGCTCCCAAATGCCACTAATATCACCGCCGCTAGTGGCCACATTCATCAGCTGGCTCGACATATCGCCCAGCGTGTCGGAGAGAGCACGAGCATTCTGGTTCGTGTAATCCAGCTTCTCCCCATTGAATAAGGACTCACCCAGGCCATACTCGGCCTTGGCGATGCCCTCCATCTTCTGCCCCAGCTCCTCAATGTGCTGGGCTGCCTCCATGTTGGCTTGGTCGGCGGTCTGCGCCATGAGGCCCATAGCCTGCATGGTCGATTTCAGGGCGGAGAGTTTATCCTCTGCGGAGGCGGAGGAGTCCGCTAGGGTGCTGATACCAGCAGCGGCTTGCGCAGCAGCCGGGTCAAGCTCACGGGCGGCCTCCGCCGCCTCTAAGGCCTTTTCGCGGGCCTCCCGTAGTCGTTCCGCAGCGACCCGGCCTGCTTCTTCATTGTTGTTCCAGAAACTCCCGCCGGTATTCTCCAGCTCATTAAGCATCTGCTGGTATTCGCTGCCACCCTCAGCGACGATGCGGCCCAAATCATCCCACGCATGGCCATTATCCTCCAGCTTCCCCTTGATCATGTCGAAGGAGTCGCCCATCACCTGCAGTTCGTGATTGATCTGCATGGTGTTCATGCCATCTAATTCGTCAGGGGAAAGGCCTAACTGGTTCTTATCCAGCTTGGCGAAGAACCCATCTAGGGATTCTCCGACGCGCTCAATATCAGCCACCGCGCCTTGGGCGACCTTCCCCAGATCCTCCATCTGTAGGTCATTCAAAGCGCCCTTGGTGCCAGCCAAGCTAGCGTTGAGACGTAGGAGCGCCGCATCCGCTTCGCCAGTAGTCTCAGTGAACTTCGCCTGCGCATCACTAGCGCGTTTCGACGCGCCGACAATTTCAGTGACGGCAAAGGCGGCTGCGCCCATAGCAATCATCCACGGGCCGCCTAAAGCGTCTACCACACCACCGGCGGCGCTCTTAATGCCGGACATACCGGCCTTAACCACGCCGGTAGACCGAGCAAATTTCTTACCGCTATTAGCCGCATTATTATAGGCGACACCCATGCCCGCCAAGGCGGAGTTCTGGCTAGTCGCTGCGAGCTGAGTAGCGGCAGTGAACGTGGAGATTTCCCGGCCCGTGGCACGGTAGTAGGTCTTGAGGTCTCGAACGCCCTTGCCAGTGTCCACAACGGCGGTTTTGAACGCCGTCATCTTCCCGGCGGCATTCTGCCCCATCGTGGTGTTAAGCGCGGCCTGCGCAACCTTGAGCGCCACAATGGCCTTGGTCGCATCCTTAATCGGATCCGGCAGATTCATCACAGCCTCACCCATCGACACGATGGGCGACACGTCAATATCCTTAATCCACCGGGTCATGCCCTGGGCGGACACGCGGACTTTCTCTGCACCGGCCTTAATCGCAGGGGATAGCTTTTCGAACACGGCGGCGGCTGTGTTGTTCAGCTCCGCACCCATATTTTTCAGGGTGCCTGAGGTGGTCTCCGCCATCTCGCCCATAACGCCGGAGAGGGACTGCACGGAACCCGCAGCGCCCTCCGAACCGTTAATGATGCCGTCCGTGAGGGCCTTAATTCCCTCCTCTGCTGGCACCGCGCCGGAGGAGACCATCTTCTGCATTTCCTCGGTGGTGACACCGAAGTGGTTTGCGAGGATAGCGAGGCCCTGCACACCACCATCGGCGAGGCGGTTTAGGGTCTCCATCGAGATTTTGCCGGAGGCGGCGGCCTGACCGAACGCATCCGACATGTTGAGGAGGGCTTCCTCACCCTTGCCGGTGGCGGCGGCGGCCTCACCCAAGGCGGTGACGGTCTGGTTTGCCTGCTCCGCTTCAATACCAAAGGCGACGAGGGTCTTACCTGCGTTAGCCCACGCGTCGAACGAGTAGGTGGAGCGCATGTTCGACTCGACGAGCTTATCCATGTAGGCGGAGGCCTCATCCGCCGACCCCATCATCACACCAAGGGCCTTGGTCGTGTCCTCAATGGAGGTGACCTTAGAGAAGCCGTTCTGCATGACCTGTGCGGCACCCGCCACACCAGCAATACCGGCGGCGAAACCACCGAGCTTGCCGACATTATTCCGTAGCTTGGAGGAGAACGTATCCGTGGATGCCCCGGCGGAATCGAACTCACCGCCCACGCGGGACACGGAGGCGGCAGTCTGGTCAAGGCTGGAGGAGGCCTCCTTAGCCGCCCCGGCGGCCCGCTCCAGAGGCGCGGAGTCCGCACGAGGCGACACGCGCTTATTTGCTACCTTATCCAGCTCGGAGGAAGCGGCGGCGGTGGAGGATTGAATCTTATCCACGCCCGACGTATCTGCCTGTGGGGCGACCTTCTTCTTCGAGGTCTTATCTAGCGCACTATCTGCCTTACGGGTGGAGCGCTCCAGTTTCTCCACCCCGCCCGTATCGGACTTCGGGGAGATAGTCTTTCGGGATAGGCGTTGGAATGATTGGTCAGCCTGACGGGCTTTCTGCTCAACCTGACTAATCTGGCGGTCGAAGTCGCCAGTGTCTACGGTGATTGTGAATCCGAGATCTCCGAGGTCAAGCGCAGCCATGCTAATGCTCCTTTTTTAGCGTTGGTGTTTTCCGCAGCCCCAACCCGCGAGCAAGCGCGGTATCTTCGCTTAGGAGGCGTACTAGCCGTATTCTGAACCAGCGCCACCTGCGGTCGGATAGAACACCTGATCCAAAATCGATGCTAAAAAAGTGCTGAAAGTCCGTCTCTATATCATCCCACCGTGAGAGGATCGACGACCAGGTGAGGACGGATTCATCCACATCTGGCTTCGCCTGGACTTGCTCCGCCCACCATTCACGGACGTACTCCCCGAACGTTTCGAGGATATAAAGGTCGGGCGGGCCACCGCCGGGGTCGTTCTCCGAGTATGCCCCCGCGTAGGGGTTGTACCAGAGGTCACTATCCTCGGCGTATGCCCACCCGTCGGGGTCGCGGCGGAGCCTATCCCACTGGTCACGCCAGCACCCCTCGGGGTCATCTAGTCTTGCTGGGAGGCGTTGTTCTTCTGCTTGAGAATATCCACTGCTTTTCCCAGCTCGCCAGTCTCAAAATAGGCCTTGGCTAGGTCATCGCCCTGCACGTACTTGAAGTGCACAGCAGATACAAGGCGCTCCAATTGGCTATAGGTGGCACCGGCCTCCATGACTTGTTCGAGGATACCGCCGCTAATCTTCGCGGTCTTGGGATTAAACTTGGAGCCGAGGAGCGGCGCAACACGCTTCCACACACCCATACCAGAGTCCTCATCGGACTTGCGGGCGTTGTAGTAGTCACGGTGGAACTCTAAGACTTGTTCTGCGGAGGGAGTGACCTTGTAGTCCTCTCCCTTGAAGGTGAATGAGATGTCGTACTCGTCGAGCTGCTCGTCGAGTTGTCCGAAGTCGGTCATGCGGGTTGCCTCCCAGTTGGTTGGTTGTTGTGTACGGGGATTAAGTGTGCCGCCTGACGGGGTGCGGTCAGGGGTATGAGTAAAGGCCCGCACAAGGATGGTGTTCCTCATACGGGCCTTTGCCCTGTGACTACGAACCCCCTAAGGGGCTTATCCCCTGGTTTATGCGGCCAGGGATTCGGAGTCGGTATCCCCCTCGGAACCGGCCTCTTCCTCACCGCGAGAATCATCAACGGAACCTGCGGATTCCTCTTCCTCTTCACCGGTGGAGACGTTCGGCACGCCCTGCGGGTGAATAATCTTCAGGAGTTCCTCCACATCCACCGGCTCGGATTCCTGACGCTCCGCACCCTTCTTCACAGAGTGAATACGGGTCGGCTCACACGAGGACTTCAAATCAGAGGTGAACGTGCGGAGGTCGTTAGCGCCGCCGGAGCCGGAGGTAAAGCTGTTAGTAGCAGTACCTTCCCAGCCCTCATCAATGTCGGTGCGCCATACACGGAAGTCAACCTTGCCGTCCGCGCCGAGTTCCTCGCCGGTGGCCTTGAGGAGCTGCTGATCCTCGGTGAGGAGGTCGAGGTCACCCTTGCGGGCGAACTGGCCTTCAACCGAGACGGTCAGGGAGCGGGAGGTCTTTTCCTCGGACGTCCAGCCGTTGGAGTCAATGTCGGATGCATCGACGGTCTGGGTTTCGATGTTTGGGGAGAGGGAGGTGACGCCGCGAACAAACTTGTATTCTGCCGCGTCGGCACCTACGGGCTTGACTTGTAGTGCCCAGCCTCGGTTGAGCTGTTTGTTCAGCTCGCACGAGTTGGGAGCAGTCGCGAACTTGGTGTTAGCCATTGCTGTGCGCTCCTAAGAGTCGGTCGGATTGGGTGCTGCCAGCGTGGCCGAGTAGGTGTCTACGGCGTGCCAGCGGTCGTTGCTGTCCAGTAGTGGTGGATCATTGATGATCCTCCTGCAGGATAGGAGCCGCGTGTGCGCGGTCAGCTCAATGTCTGTGAGGTCGTGGAGGTGCTTGTAAGCCTCGGCGGCATCATCGAGCGGGGTGTTGTGGTCGCGGGGTGCGCCACGGAATGCGAGACTAAAGCGGAGGCTTGGATTAGAGTCGGACACGCTCTCATCGATGATGATGTTGAAGATGGTGAGGGCGCGGTCTGGGTTATCCTCCAGCCGGTACGCAAACACCGCCGGGATACCATTCACCTCACGCTGGTTTACGCCGGGGCGGGCGCATACCCCACAGTTGGCGAGGTATTCGGCTATGTCGTAGACCACGGTCTGCCGGTACGAGGCCCGCCGCGTGTTATCTTGATGAAACTCGGCCATTGGGGTTAGATTCCTCCCTTGATGTGGTTCCGGATTACCTGCGCAACCCTGTCCGCGTTCTCATTCTTCGCTGTCTCCAAGTATTTGGCTTGCCCGGCCCTCGGGTGGTTCCAGCCGGTTTCCTCATGCTGGCGGCGGATGTACGGCAGTCCCCCATATCGGACACCACCTGCCACCTCACTACCCGATGCTTGTGCGGGTATTGTGCTGGCGGATTGGCGGAGGTTACCCGTTTCGCCCAGCGGGGTGAGTGGTACGGCTGCGGCCTCCACTACCTGCGCCGCCGAGGTGACACCGCGCTGCGCCCCGGCTTGAATCTGTTTCTTCACCGCGTCGCCTTTCCAGTGGAGGGTCATACGATCGTCACCTCCACATGGTCGGGGGTCAGGCCTGTGCCGGAGTAGGCTCGGCGTGCGCTCACTACCTTGCGTTGGGGTTTCGCCCCGAAATCATCCGGCAGGGTGAGCACATCACCCGGCTCGGGTAGCGGCCCGTCCACATCCCAGTTGATGGTACCGGCGGCTAACACTTCTTCCCCGTGCTGATTAAGGGCGCGGTGCGACTCCATATTGATGGATGCTTTCACCGTCTCCCCCGGCGTGAATGTAGTGCCACGCATGGTGCGGATTTCCTCCCCCTGTAACTGAACGTCATGCCGGAACCAGAGGTCACGGAGCGTATCGCTGGTTTTACTGCGCTTGCTCATACCCTGTTACACCGCCAGCCATGGTTTGCCGGAGAGGAGGCCCGCATCATCCAGAATCAACTGCGCCCCCAACGCCAGGCCACCATTGAGGAGTAGCGACCTAGCCTTGGTGGCCTCTGAATAGTCCAGCGTGATGGAGGAACCGTTATTAGTCGAGGAGGATACGATAGCCTCCGCCGTAGCTCCCCCGGTCTCTAATTCGTCGAGGATGCCAGCATCCACCCACGCTTGAATCTGCGCGCTCGTCGCATATTTGAACGCATCCACCACGAACTGGTTGGTGGGCATCCCGGCCTCGTCCACCTCATAGATAGCGCCGCGTGTTGCCCGCCGCATGAGGATGGAAGCATAGTTAATGAGCCGGTCGAGGCGGGCATCCTCCAACTCCTCATAGAGGTCAGTGTCGGCATCGTTGAGGAGTTCAGTCCGGTCAATGTAATTCATCTGTAGCCGCATAAGCGGGCCTCCCTAAAAGAATGATTATGGGGTTTAGATACAAGAAAGCGGGGAGGAGAAAATAACCACCCTGCGCGCCACGTCACCAAACAGCAACGTCACCTAACAGCACGCGAATAATTATCTTCGCCCTCCCCGCCAAGCTCACAGAGGAAGACAGTGCACCGGCCCTACTGGACTCCAGCCAGCACACCCCTCACCCCTGCGGCGATAGCAGGCTCAAACAGCCTTACATCTCGGCGTCGACGGCAGTACCACCGCCACCACCAAGGGTGCCTTCCTTCACGTCCGCATCGAGGGTGACGACGCCCTTCGGGCGAACCACGGCAGCGCCGGAGACCATGAGGCCGCGAACAATATCGCCGAAGCGATCCGGGTCGCGGAAAGCCTCCAAGGTGCGGAGCTGGGAAGCGTACGCCAGGGCGCCCTGGACACCAGCAATGATGGTTTCCTTACCGCCGGTGGTCGGTGCGTTGACGGACTGGTAAATATTCAATCCGAGCTGCGGCAGGGTGGAAATAAGGCCGTTGCGGGCCACGATGTCGGTACCGGCGGCGTGAGCCTGGGTTACACGACGGTCAGCCAGCAGCGCGGAGCCGAAGTTCGGGCCGACAACAACCCAGCGTGGGGAGGTCGGTGCGGACACCTTGTTCAGCTCCAACGCCATGCGGCGGAGCGCATCCCACGCGGTGATCTGCTTATCGTTCGGGCGGTAGAAGTCAGCGCCGTCGAAGATGGGGACGGTGTTCAGCTTCTTGCCCGCGCCGTCCTTGAGCTTCTTCGCAATGTCGGTGTCCACCTCGTTAGCCATTGCGGAGCCGTGCTCGTTGGTGGCGGCGGAACGGAAGTCACCTGCGGCCTGGATGGCATCAACATCGTTGACGCGGAAGCCGTAGTAACGCTCCGTATCCATCACCAACTTCACATCGGTGGTTTCAACATCGTCGTACTCAAGGTCTTGGGTACGGTCGTGCGTCTTGATGTTGGCGGCGCCGATGGTGTTGATGTGGACGGTATCGCCGGAGTTCTGCAGCATCGCCTGGAAGCGAGTGTCCGCGATTTCCGGCTGCGCGTAGATGAGAGACTTCTGGTAGGGGACTTCCAGGCTTGGTGCCCAGAGCTTAGGGATGAAATTCTCAACGGACATGTAGTGTCTCCTAGTTCTTGTAGAGGTGTTCCAGCTTGCCCTGCTTCGTCAACTCGAAGATTTCCTCGGCGCTCATATCGTCGAGGTCGTCAACGGTGTACTTTTTCGGGCCGCTGTTATCGGTCGGATTAGACGTGTTACCGGAGGATACGGGCGCCGCCTGGGCGCGTAGCTTCGGATTGGCGTCTACCGTCTCCTGAACGAGTTCCTCCACCTGGGAGGTGTAGTTTTCGGCGGACGGGTCGAGGTTCGCAAGCGCGTTGGAACCTCGCAGGTACGGGACGATGAGGGCAGGGTCACCCTTAGCCTTGGAGACCGCCGCATTCAGCGCGGTGGTTTCACGGAGCTGCCGGTTCTCCTGCTCTTGGGCTTCCAACTTCTCCTTGTAGGAGTTGATGACCTCCTCCGGCGTTGCTTCCTCCTCAACGCCGGAGAGCTTAGCCAGGAAGCCGCGCATTTCCTCAAACTTGGAATTGAGTTCAGAATACTTGCTGGATAGTTCCGCGTTCTTCTTCTCCTCATCACGGAGGCTGGTACGACGCGCCGCCGACTCTTTGCGCAGCTTTTTCAGCTCCTTTTCCACGTCGAAGTTGTCCTGCTCAGTCTCATTGGCCTGGGCAGTTTCTTCCTCGTGGTGGGTGGTGGCGTTCTGCTGGGCCTCCTGGGTCTCAGCATTCTGCTGTTCACCCTGCGGGGTGTTCTGCTGGTCGGTGGTCGTGTTGGTTGCCTGTTCATCGGCCATTGTGATGAGTCCTCCCGTAACTGTGCTTGTGAGTTCGTCGTGGACGGCTCCTGTCCGCTCCACAAGTAGGAGTATGCCCCAGGCGTGTGTGCGGTCAGTTCGTACGGAGTTGCTCTCGGTGGTAGAAGCGGGAGAGGAACGAGTGCGCGCCGACGTGCTCACGCTGTACCGCCTGCCAGTCTTTTACCTTCCGCTTAGCGAGGGCCGCTTCACTAGGGGTGAGGGCAACAGCTTCACGCTTCCGCCACCGGCGGATGGTGCGCTCAATCTGCCGTTGTCGTTGCGTAGCCTCGTACTGGCGTTTATTCTCCTCCGGCGTGGTTTCTGGCGCTTCGGGGGTCTTATCGCCCGGAGTGTACGCCACATCACGATGTTTACAGTTAACGTGGTGATATCCGGCGGCGATAGCGTCACGGAGAGTTGCTTTAACCGTCACAGTGACGTTACGGCCCGTGGCCGGGTCTACCATCACACGAGGCCCCGCCGGGCCGGTAATCGCCAGCAGCTCATTCTGAAACGGGAAACACTGCGGCGCCGACGCCGGGTGCCACGAAGCCCGCACCAACTCCACCCCCGTCTCCTCATACCCCCGCAGGTGCCCCTCCTGCCGGGCATTGTTCCGCATCGTGCGTACCGCCATATCGGCATACACGTCGATACTCCACCGGCGGCCTCCCTTATCCACAAACCCGGTTATACCTTTATCGGCAAACCGGTTGAGTGCTACCTGTAGGGCGCGGGGATGATTCATGCCCTCCACAGTGGCGGTCCTGACGGTGGTCATCGTGACTTGCCGGTACACGTCCCTAATCTCCCGGGCCACCATCACGTGCTGTGAGCGGAGCGCCGCCGCCGTCTCCGACGAGATACCGCGCCACGCATCAGGCTGAACGCCCCCCGCCTGCAATTCCGCCCCGACTTCCTCATACACGGCACGTATCGCCGCATCATACTCATCGGCGGCAACCCGACCGGCCTGTGATTCCACCAAACCACCGACACGGTTCAGCTGCTTCGCGACCGTATCCAAAAGGATATTCAGCTGGCGTTGCCGCGCCTGCGGGGTATCCGCCTCCAACGCTTTACTAATCGCATCACGCAAAGCGAGAAGTAGCACCAGCTCAACATCCTCATACATGCCGACGAGGCGACGCGCCCCAGCATCCCCATCATTAGGCATCGTCACCAGCATCACCCGTGCTAAATGGTGCGTCGCCCGGCTCCAACGTTAGGGGGTCGAATGCGTTCCGCGCTCGTTCGTCAGCCCGGATAGCTGCCACTTCATCTTCCACCTGGTCGGGCGTCCACTCCGGGTGCTGCTTCCGCACCGCCGTGGAGAGGGACATAATGCCCGCCGAGTAGGAGGAGGCGGCGGCGGTAATCAGCTCATTATCATTCACCTCAACCTGGTCAGGTAAGGCCACCAACACGGGCTGGGTTGGCGGGGTGTAGCCGTTGAGGTCGGCATCCAGCTGGAGGTATGCGGTGAGCATAGCGGAGAGATGCGCCCGCTCCATCCGCGACTTGGTAGCGGCGGTGGCCCGCGTCCGCTTCGTGCGTGCTTTCGTCTCCGTCGCCGTCATATCCCCCGATGCTTGCGGATCCATATCCACCGTAAATGGAGATAGTCCCAGGGCGGATACGGCCTTGCGGATATCCGAGTCAATCAGGGTGAGGTACTGCTCCACACGCATATCGAACTGGACTTGCTCAAAGGTAGGCTTATCCTCCGCGGTGACATTGGGCCTGGTCTTGAATACGTCGCGCATGAAGTCAAAGAACTCGCCCCGGCCCGGCCCCTCGGTATCGAGGAGGTTCTCATCCACGAAGAGACGCCCGCGTGCGGCCTCCACCTCATGCTGCAATTGCGACCAGTTGTGGTCAATATCCTCAAAGATTTGTGCGCCGCGTGACACGTCCGATGCGGAGTAGTAGCGGAGAAGCGGGTGGTTCCTCCACCGGCGTTGCGGATGGTAGTTCGGCATCATGTGCGCCGTTGGGGCATCCGCCCCCGTCTTGAGGATGGTGCCGTCCGTGAGGCCAATATCCATGAGGTGCTTGGTGGCCTCATGCGCCTCGAAGTCTACGGGGCGCCCAACGTTATCCTCCGTGCCCTCGTAGAGTTGGTACTCAATCTGGCCTGGGGTGTGCTCTTGAAAGAGACGGAACACCTTATCGTCCTTGCCCTCCGTAAAGGTATCCCAGAAGAGGATGGAGGATTGGCGGCCGTTCTCGAACTGGCATATCGCATTGTCCGCATCAATCCATTCAATCCACGGGTGCGGCTGCACGTTCTGGTTCCACACGACACGGCCGAACACCCACCCGAGGGAGCCTGCACTGTACACCGCATTCCACCATTGGGCGGCGAACTCGTCGGAGGTCACGAGCCGGTCGAGCGCTTCCTTAGCCCTCGTATTACCTTCATCCTCCGCCGCGAGTTCCGCCTGCGGCGGCTTGCCTGCCATGTAGTCAGCGAGGGCGGTGGTTAGCTCCTCCGCCACCGGGAGGTGGTGCGTGATGAGGTGCGACTTGCCTTTATCACTGGTGGGTCTACCGAGGAAAGCGCGGGAGGTTTTACCGACGATTCCGCCATTGAATTGACTACGGTGCTGGTATGGCTGCGGCCCGTACTGGCGGGAACGACGCTGGTTAATCACCTCGAGTTGGCCGTTGAGGATGGCATCATCGCGGCGGATGGAATCTAGGGCGGGTTCGTAATCTTTTGGCGGCCAGGGGCTCTTCGGTTCGGGCATACTCATGCGGGTTTTGCCTCCCAAAATAGGTTGAATTCAGGGCTTGCGCTGGGGCTTCTTTTGGGCATTATCCGCCGATGAGGGTTGCGGTCGGAACCCCCCGGGTTAGGCGCGGGCCAACCAATATCACCTACCGCAGCTGCCATCCTCCGCCCCAGATGCAGGAACCAGCGGAATACCCTTTTGTGTGCGCCACGGGGCCTCACCGGACCGGGCGTACAGCACTCACACCACTGAATAATGACCCCAAGGCCGGGGTGAGGTAGTGGGCTTCTTCGGGGCATCTCAATCAGGCGACAACCCACTCCCCTACTCACCCAAGTCTCACCCCACACTAACGGGGCCACTATGGGGATAGTGTGAACACCGCATTTACTCCGGCCGGTAGCCAGGGATAATCCCCCGGGGCGCGGGTATAGGCAGCTTGCGGCCACAACACAACCACGTTAAAAGACCAACGGCAGGTTCTATTGGTGGCCCGCGATTCACATCATCGCACCCGCGGGGTTGCGGTCATCCCGCATGCTTTCCACGTGGCGGAGCCAGAAATGTCGGGAAGAGAACACGGCATAGCGGGCGGCATCCACATGGTCATCATTCTCTTTAACGGGCGCATCCTTACCGCCCTCCGTCGCTCGCGGATCCCACCGGTATGCCGGTATCTCCTCAATCAGGCGGGGGCAATCCTCCGCCACTGTAAGCACCCCGTTAGTGAGCAATGAGTCCACGGTGCGGATACCATCCACAACCTTATTTTTCGCGGCGGCGACCGTATGGCGACGGCGCTGGAGTTCCTCTTTAAATGAGGCGGCGGCGGGGTCAAGGTAAATGGCCCTCGGCTGATTCGGAAGGTGGCTCAACCACTCTTCCAGGCTGTCGGCCAGTTCCATGTCGGTGAGGCGTGTACGCCCGCCAAGCCCGTTGGTTTGGGGTGACCATTCATGCGAGAGCTGTAGCCCCTCGTCGGTCATGGTGAGGGCATAGCCCGCGGTGGGGTGGTTCGTGCCGTAGTCCACTCCCACGGCTAGGACTGTGCCTTGTTGGCGTGGGGTGACCATCGTGTCGGGATTCCACGCCTCGAATACGGCGCCCTCGGCGGAGACCCACTCGCCTTGAATCATGCGGCGGTAGAAGAGTCCACTGTAGGAGGCGCGCATACGCTGCCGGTATTCCTGCGTCAGGCCCGGGTTATCCTCCATCGTGAAGAGCTGTGCGTAAGTATCCGTCTCCCCGGGCTTATCAATGAAGTCGCGCTTGAGGTAGTGCGCCGGGGTGGCCGGGTTGGTAGTGGCGAACACGCGTGGAGGTTTCGGGTTACCGGTGGCGCGCATACGCGACCAGATCATCTCCCACACGTTCTGCGGGCATAAGGTGAGCTCGTCGTAGAAGAGAAGCTGGAACGTGCCACCACGGATGCGGCCCTCCGCACCCTTATCGTTCACGCCGATAACGAGGACTTCCCGCCCGAATATCTTCGCGGTCGGGTTACGCCGCGTGTAGTGGATGTACGGCGCTGCGGTAGCAAACACCGGCTCCGTCATTAGGGGGAGGAAGATGTTCTGGTACACCGTGTCGAGGGTTTTCCCGGCGATGACGATAGCGCCGGAGGTACCTGCTTCTTTAATCTCTCCCAGCATGAGCATGAGCCAGGCGAGGGTCTTGCCGGAGGAGACACTGCCGTACCAAATGTTGAGGGAGTGGGTGGACTTCCCGATGGCTTCAATCTGCTTTCGGGAGAGTCGGAAGTTACGCGAGGGAGTCGTCGTCACCGTCTGCGACCTCCGCTTCCGCTGCAATGGTCTGCCTAATGTTTGTGATCATGGAGGAGAATTCTTCACCTCCGGTGACTTCCACGTCGAGTTTGATGGCGCCCTCCACACCCCATAGGGCGGCGAGTTTGGTGTTCACGTCGATGATGAGGCGGGCGGCCTTAATGTCCCCGTCGAGGGCTTTCTTCCAGTATGCGGCGTGGAGGCGGTTGTACCGGCGGTCGAGTTTGGCGAATACGGTTCGGGCCGCGTCGGGTTTTGCTTCCTCCATTGCCTTGTCGTAGTCGAGGCGGGCTTGGGTTTTGCTGATGCCGAGTTGTTTACCGATGACTTCGAAGGTGGCTCCGCCGTCGTGGAGGGTGACGACTTTGGCGGCGCGTTCTGCGCGTTCTTTTGTCATTCCTCTGCGTGGTGGCATGTGCGGGAGTCTCCTTTTTTGTGCGGGTTGGGCAGTGGTATTGGGGGAAGCTGTTTAGCTTGTATTTTTGGTGCCTTGCCAGATGCGTTGTAGTCCGCCGTGGCGGGGTTTGTGTGCGGCTTGGTGGTATCCGACGGGTTGTATCACTCCTCGTTTCCGCCAGGCGATTAGGAGGCCTCCCCAGGCGTTGTTGTGCTTGGGTGTGAGGCCGTCGGGGATGTGTTGTCGGATGGTGTCGGTAGTGAAGGGTTTGCCGGTGGCTGCGAGGTGCTTGATGGCTTTGTCGGCGTGGTGTGCCCAGTCTCCTCGTATGTAGGCTTCTTTCATGTAGGGGCTTGGATTAGCTCTAATTCTTCGGGGTTGTGTTGTTGCAGCGTCATGGTGGTGATTCTGCCGGTTGGGGTAGTGCGGTCAGGTGCTGCTGCTTTCCCATTGGGGGCCGCCGGTTACGGCGCCGTTCCGGTCTTGGTGGGCGCCGTGGCTGCCGACGTCGTGTGCTTTTTGTTCCTCTATCCATGCTGTGCCACGGAGGAAGTAGGCGGTTCCGCCGTTCTCATCCTCGTCGGTGAGGACTTCGATGTGGATGGTGTATCCGCATTCTGTGCAGGTGAGGTGTTTGTATCCGTGGTGGCGGAGCATTAGGCCTCCTAGGGGAAGATAACGGGCGATACGGTGTGCAGTTGTCGGGCTGCAAGGCGCATGACTTCTTGGATTTCTGCGTCCGCATCGGGTTGTGTGCGGCGCTGGATGACTTCGTGCCAGGCGCGGAGGTTGCCGGTGACTACCATGCGGGTTTCGATGCAGTTGGGGAGGAGGCCGCGTGCCGCTTCGTTACGCTGCTTCTTTGGGAGGTTGCGGAGGGCGATCTGTGTGTCCTCGTATGCCGCGATGCTTTGATTGGCGCTCCAGATGAAGCGGTCTTGGGTTTCTTCGTCTCTGTCGCGTATGGCTGGAGGTAGCACGATGTTGGCATCGCCTGCGTTGATGAAGCGTTGTGATTCCACGCTGAAGCTTAGGTGCCGGTGGCGGGTGAGTTCGGTGAGGAATGCGCGGGATACGCCGGTGAAGTAGAGGGTTGCGGTGGCGTGCTCGCTGATACTCCAGTGGCCTTGGCCGCTTAGGGTGCGCTGTAGGTAGTCCGCGTCATTGCGGGTTGCTTCATTCGGGCGGTGGAAGCTGCGGTAACAGTTCCTCCCCGCCATCGTGAGTAGGGTTTCCGCATCGGTGGAGAAGTCCTGGATGTCCATCCACTCGCTGATGGCCGCGTCGTTAATCTTCGTGTGGGCCAAGAGGGTGACCCGGGGTTCGACAATGTTAGTCATGGTAAAAATCTTCCTCTTCGTCTAGGTACTTATCGGCGGGCGCTTCAATGAAATACGCGGATGGGTGGCCGGTTATGGTGATGCTGCCGTATTCCTCTACCGCGTCGGCGATGTCTTTCCCCAGCTCGCGTTCCGTCTCTGTGTTGTGGAGGTAGGTGCGGCATTCATCCAGTCGGAGGCCGAGCAACGCGCCGGTGTAGATGAGGATGAGGATGCTTGCGTAGAGGAGGGTGTTTAGGGCTGCGTTCACACTGGGATTGGCGATGGTGAAGCCGATGTTCAGGATGAGGACGAGGCTGATTACTGTGAGGGCGGTTTTGTCGCCCCGGCTGGATCTGGCCCAGTTTTGCTTGAAGGTGCTCATTTCTTGGTCTCTTCCCGTGCGATTTCGCGTTGGAGGTAGTAGAGGGCTTTGTGGAGGTCTTGCAGGCGGTCGTCTTTGCGGCCTGCGCGGGCGGTGTACTTTATGACGTTCCCCAAATTGAAGCCCACGTGCTCGGCGATGTCGATGGGTTCCGCTCCCCCGGTGAAGCCTTTGTAATGCTGCGGGTTGATTGCATCGGTCATTGTTAGAACTCCCAGTCCTCGTCAGTGGTTTCCTCTGCCTTACCGATGACGTAGGAGGAGCCGGAGCCGGAGAAGAAATCATGCGTTTCGTTGCCGCTGGGGTCTAGGGAGGTTTTCACCGCTGTGCTGAACTCGCATAATTCTGCGGGGTAGATGGCCTCGTAGCCCAGGTTGTTGAGGGCCTTGTTGGCGTTGTAGCGGAGGAATGCTAGGACGTCTTCTGTCCAGCCGAGGGGGTCGTAGATTTCGCGGGTGTAGTGTTCCTCGTTGTCCATAAGGTCGAGGAGGAGGTCTACTACTTCGCCTTGTAGTTCTGCCTGCTGTTCTTCCGGTAGGCGCTTTACGGTCTGCTGGTATTTGTAGCCGATATAGTACCCATGCACTGCCTCATCACGGATAATCAGGCGGATGATGTCGGCGGTGTTAGTCAGCTTAGAGTGCGCCGCCATGCGTATTGGGAGGTAGAAGCCGCTGTAGAACAAAAAGGATTCCAGCAATGTGGATGCGGCCTTGCGCATGTTCGCGTTACCGCGCTTGTAGAAGTCCAGTACGCGGTGCGCCTTGTACTGTAAGTGCTCATTCTGGCGACCCCAGTTAAACGCCTGGTTGATAGTTGGGGTGTCCGCCAGGGTCATGAAGATATTGGAATACGATTTAGCATGAATCGACTCCATGAAAGCAATATTGGTGTAGACGGCTTCCTCATGCGGGGTGGTGGCGTCTGGCATGAGGCTTAGGGCGCCGACGGTGCCTTGCATCGTGTCGAGGAGGGTGAGGCCGGTGAATACCTGCATGGTGGCCCACTGCTCCGCCTCCGGCATGAGCTTCCACGTGTTGCTGTCGTTTGAGACGGCGATCTTCTCCGGCACCCAGAAATTGTTGACGAGCCTATCCCACACGTCTTTGTCTACCTGGTCGCCGATGCGATTCCAGTTGATGGGGTCGATGATGTCGCCGCTCTGGGCGTGATTCGGGGTGGTTGTGGTCATGGTATTACCTCCCAAGTGGTTGTGCGTTTCACCCTTCGAGTGCCCCGTGGTCTAGTAGGTGTTCTAGGGCTTCCTCCGCGGAGTCGAATGCCATGCTGTGCGCCAACCATTGCTGCGCTAGGTGTGGCGGGAGTTGTAGACGGACGGTGATGAAGTCCGCGTAGGGGTTATCCTGCGCTTCTTCTTCCGGTAGCTCTTCCACCGTGTTGAGACCATCGAGGAGGGCATCTAGGTCTGCTTGCTCATACCCGGTGGCGTCTAGGTCTGGGAGCCAGTCGAGGAGGTCAGCGAGTGCCTCGTTGTTGTAGCCTGCTTCATCACTGGTTTTGTTGTCCACGAGGACGATTTCAGCAGCTTGGGTTTCGTCCACGTCGATGATGTAGCACGGCACCATCGTGTAAGGCTGGTCTTGAGCTGCGTTGGCGGCTTGCTTATTGAGTTCCCGCATAGCGGCGAGGGTGTGGTTGCCTGCGAGGACGGCCCATTCTTCCCCGGTTTGGGAGCCGGTGTTGACGAGGAGGGGTTTGAATAGGCCGTGCTGGTGGAGACTCTTTTTGATTGCGGGAATGTTGCCCTTGCGCGGGTTACGGGCGTAGTTGTGTAGCTGCTCAATCGGGAGGTGTTCGAGGGTGCCTTGGGGTGGTTGTGTGTCGCTCATACGGCTTAGTGTGCAGCGGCAACCCAAGCGGTCAGTTGGCCGCTAGTTCTCGTTATCCATACTATCTAGCTCCGCCACCTTTATGGCATCTAAGCGCTTGGCTGCCGTTTTTCTGTCGC
Source organism: Corynebacterium sp. KPL1824 (assembly GCF_000478095.1). Classification (NCBI taxonomy): domain Bacteria; kingdom Bacillati; phylum Actinomycetota; class Actinomycetes; order Mycobacteriales; family Corynebacteriaceae; genus Corynebacterium; species Corynebacterium sp. KPL1824. The sequence continues at coordinate 1,129,002 of NZ_KI515750.1, forward strand.
CTTTGACGAATACGAGGATGTCTTGGTGGACACGGGCAAGGGAGCGTCCTCCCTCGAACATTTTCTTAGCCCGAATAGCTCCCGTGCCGACGTTGTTGACTAGCACGGCGTCGTTGGCGAGGTGCCATCCGTCTGGCATCGCGTTCATCATGCACGCCTTCATGTCTCGGAGGTCACCCCTTTTATCACGGGCGGAGCCTACGACGAACGCTGCGAATCGGTTAGGGCGTAGGCACCGGTCTACTTCCTGCAGGGTGACGGCCATAGCGGCGTTGAAGTCCTCTGTGGACAGATTGGAGATGTCGGCTTCGTCGTCGGAATATTGTTCTAGGTCGTAGTAGGGAGGGCATCCGATTATGAAGTCGAATGATTCAGCCTGGTTATCTTGCATTGTTTTGGCGGAGTCTCCATCAATCCAAACTGGTTTGTCTACTCCGTGTGGGAGGTGACCACGCTCTTTTATTCTGTCTGCTTGCTTTCGGTTCTCCACGCACTGCTCTGCGCGTAGCTCGTGCCCCTGATAATGACGGTTTAGCACGGCTCCCACGATTCCTCTTACGCTGCCGCCTGCCCACGGATCGAGGGTGCGGTCTCCAGGGTTACTAAACCAAAGATAAAGGATTTCACATAAGGCGGGGTCGAACACGCTGGTTCCCCTGCCTTCATTATACGGTTTTAATTGATCTTCATATTTTTCGAGTATTTCCTTATTAGTTAATTCACTATTAAGTGCCAATGCTTTGTTTTTAATTTCGTACCAGTTAATGAAATTACCTGACGGCGGAGCGTAAATTAATTGCCCAGCCCGCCCCTCCTGCGCAGCTACGCCTAATTTCAGCCATGACTGCTTGCGCTCTCGCCACTCCCCTCGACGAGTGTCAATAACCGTCGTGGGAACAACCAAAAATCGTTCCGCCAGAGTCAACGCGGCAGCCTCCGCGACTTCATCCAGCGAGTAATCCTCCTCATCACTCGCTAAATCTGCGCCACTACCATCAAGCTGCGTAAGCTCCTCCAAATCGTCGGCATCGTATCCTGTGCCGTCGAGGTCGCCATCCATCATATTCAGGAGTCCCAATAACTCCTCATTATCGTACGAGCCGAGGTCAGCGGTGCGGTTATCAGCCAAGACGATGCGGGCGGCGCGCTCCGCATCCACATCAACCATCCATACCTCAACCTCCTGCCAGCGTGGATCGTCGGGGTGTTCCTCCGCGAGTTCACGGATAGCTTTCACAGTGTGGTTACCGGCAAGAATCTCGTTTGGCTTATCCGTGTAGGTGCCCTTGTTGACAATTACGGGGCGGAAGATGCCGTTAGCGACGATGCTGCCTTTAATGGCTTGTACGTCGCCCCGGCGTGGATTTTTGGCGTAGTGGTTGAGCTGAAGGAGTGGGACAGTTTGGTGCTCACCAATGTTGGCTGTGTTTTTGGCTGTCATGGCTCAGAAAGCTAGCCACCCCCGCCAGGCGGTCAGTTCTCTTTAAGTGGCTCCCGCTTTGCCCTTGGGTTTCTCACCCCGTGGGTTTGATACTGCCGCTCATCCCTGCGATCCCATGTCTTGTATGGGTTTCGCATAGCTGAGGTCGCAACCTGGGACGCTTCCCGGTTCACGCGACGTTCTTCACGAGCTATTTCGCGTAGTTCCCGCTCGTACTGCTTCCGCTCACGAGCGAGGATCGCCTGCCACTTCTTTGCAGCTTCCTCATTACGGGCTGCGCGCCGGAGGTTAGCTTCAAGTTCAGCCTGAGAGCGGCGAGTACGGATACGGTTAAACCATTCATTCAGCTCATGAAGGCGGTCTACCGCTTCATCCTTATCGGCTCGTGATGTGGCTGTATTTAGTTGCTGTACCCACTTTTGCTGCTCCGAGTAGTACTTGTCCTCCATCTCGGCGTTACGCTCTTCGAGGCGGAGGCGTAGGGCTGCTTCGCGTTGCTCAGGGGAGGCTTTACGAGGGCGGCGGGTTCGGTGTTTCATGTGTCTAATCTTTCCATGCGGATCTCGTGCTGGTGAGGTCAGGCTGTGGTTATGGTGGTGAGCGCTCCGGCCTTGTGGAGGTATTTGGCGAGGATGATGGAGGCCACTTCACTCAACGGCTGGCCCTCCCTCGCGGCGCGCCACTTGAGGTGTCGGAGTAGCGGCACCGGGCAGCGGAGGCCCCTATCCATGCCGCCATCCCGCTTACCGGAGGCGAGGCGTAGCTCCTCATTGCTGGTGGAGGTTCCGGCATACACGCCCCAGGCGAGGGCCTCGATAATGAGGGCGTTGGGGTAGATGCCGCGCCTCTCCGCCAAGGACTGTACGTCTGCGAGGAGGGTGGGGTGGAGCCATAGTGTAGTGGCGGTGACCTCACGGATAGCCGGGTCGGTGCGGAGGCGGTTGTAGGCGTGGTGTTTCTTGTAGAGGTTCTCCAGCTCCGCCCTGGTGGCCTCTGCCGGGTTATGCATGTACCCGCCTTGTGCCCTGTAGGTGTCGGGTGATGATGTCGGTGACGAGTTGGGATTGGGTGATTCCGCGTTCCTTAGCGAGGTCAGTGACGGCGGTGGCAGCGGCGGCTGGGAGGCGCCAGGTGCGTTGGATGGAGACCTTGCTACTGGCGGGCGTTTGCCCTGTAAAGACTGGTGGGGGTGGGGTTACGAGGCCTTGGAGGATGATGTCGGTAAATACGGTGTTGGCGGAGGTTTCGAAAAGTTCGGCTCGTTCGATTATGCGGCGTTCGAGGTGGCGGGGTGTGTGGTAGCAGACGATGCGGGTTTTGAGGTCAGGGTCGGTGCGGAGTTCGAGGAGTGTGCGGTGCTTATCGAGGAGGGTTGACAGGTTGGTGCTCATGCTGCTTCCTCCTCATTGTTTTCGGCGGCGATGTGGAGGAGGGTAGCGACGCATTGGCCGATATCCGCTGGCTCGTTGAGTGCGTAGTAGTACTGGTTGTAGTGGGTATCAGCGCCCCAGGCTTCGCCGGTGGTGGAGTCGAGCTTGAAGTAGGTGTCCGGCCCGGTGTAAATGATTGGGCCGGTGCTTGTGGGGGCGGTGCGGAGGCCGACGGAGGCGGCGAGGTTGGCTATGGATTGGGTGATGAGGGTGTGCCCCATGGCGGTTCCTTTCTGTATTGGGGCCATTGCAGTGGCCGTGGTGCCCGTGGGGAGGCTTGAACTCCCCCGCCTGCCAGTCGGGCTAACTTTGGTGATTAGGCTTCGCCACGTATTGGGTCGATTACCTTGCGGATTACTTCATCGAGTTGGTCGGGGGATTCGCAAAGTGCTTGCTTGATTTCAAAATCGTCATCTTTCTTGAAGATGGTGATTGTTGCGGTGCTGTTCCATTCGGTTAGGGATGCGGTGGCAATTACGGCCCCATCCTCGTTGGTGACGGTACGGGAATCGTCGGCGTGGAGGAGGCCCTTATCGGTGACTTTGTAGCTTGGTTGAATGTTGTAGTTCATGGTTTCCCTTTGGTGTTGTGGTGATTTAGAGGGCTGCGATTGCGGCGTTCATGGCTTCGTTTTGAAGCTCTGCGATTTGGCGGGCTGCGCGGTCTGCGCGTGCTTGGTGGTAGTTATATTCTTCGCGGCTGGTGGCATTGTTGCGCTCGGTGATGATGGTGTTGTATTCATTCTTCTTGTTGGTGATTTCTTGCTTGTAGTTCATGGTGTTTCCTTTCTGTGGGGGTTGCAGCCCCCTTGCTCTCTTGCTTACATGATCTACTATACCCCATGGTTTACATTTTGTAAAATAATAGGGTTATTGCAGGCCATTACCCGATGAGCCAAACCCGTCTTCAGCACGCTCCGACTCCCCCAGCGCATCAACCCGCTGTAGCTCCACCCGAGGCAACTCCTCCACCACCAGCTGCAGTACAAACTCCCCCGCATGAAACCACACTGGATCCCGCGACTCATTATGCAAGCTCGCCTTAATCGTCCCCGTGTAGCCCGCATCAATAATCCCCGTGCCATTCGATAGGCACACGTGCCGCTTCACCCCAACGGAGGAACGCACAAATAGCTTCCCCACGTACCCGGCGGGGATATTCACCCGCACCCCAGTATCGGCCACCGTATGCCCACCCATCGGTACCCGGGTGCGCTCAATGATGGCGAGGTCAAACCCGGCATCATCGGGGTGAGCGCGGCGCGGCTCCCGCGCCCCATCCTCCAGCATGAATGGAATCGTCAGCATCAAAAATATCCTTCCTATCGTAAAAATTGTTTACATTAGGCCTGTGCCAGGGCTGGTGCGGCCCGCCGGTACAGCTCCCGCTCCCGCGCCTCCTTACCGGGTGGGCAGTCCTTGGGTGGGCACGGGAACCATAGCCCCGCTCGGACGAGGCCAATATTATTATTTTCCAACACATCAGCGGCGCATTCAGCGAGCACCGGGCACCCCTCGCATAGCTCCTCCGCTATGCGGCCTTTCTCATCCCGGCGGATACTCCGGTCGCGATCCAGGTCGTACCGGTTGGGGTCATCATTCCGGCATTTGGCGCGGTTCCACCAGTTCTCTGGCTCGGTGCTGGTTTCAGGCTCAAACGGGGTGTTGCTCATAATGGGGTCTTATTCTGCGGCCTTGCGGCGGTGCTTGCGGATGAGGTCAGCGGCGTGGCGTGGCTGGGACATGTTCTTCGGGTTGTGCTTTGACTTGCTCATGGTGGTATCTCCTGCGGGTGATTATGGCGTGTGGTGGGTTGCGGTTGGTGCGCGTGATTATGGGTTGGTGTTGCAGCTTGGTGTCTTAGAATTAGCTGGTTGCCAATCGTGGGGAATGCGCGCCCCTCCCCGGGGGGCCGGAGGGGTTATCCGGCTACTTGGTTCCATTCTTCGGGGGTGAGGCTGCTCGGCCCGAGGGTGGGCGTATCGTGAGCTTCTTCGTACTCCCTGAGGGAGTGGCAGAGTGGTTCGTACTCGGGTTTGATGTACCAGTCTCTGGTGGTGTACCGGTGGCCCCACTGGTCTACCCGGCTGCCGTCGATGCGGCGGGCGATCCCTTTTGCTACGAGGCTGTTTTTCACGAGAGTGCTTTTGCCTTCGATGCGGAGGGCTCCATCGTCGCCGCGTTCATTATTGATGGCGGCCCAGGCGAGTAGCATTTTTTGGGGGTGGGTGAGTTTGATGATTTCCATGATGTTTCCTTTTCTGACTGGCGCTTCGCTTGCAGGCGAGGGGTGGGGGTTATAGGGAGTTGTTGGCGACTACGTCCCAGAAGTCTTTGGTGTCATCGATGCGGAAGCCGGTATCGGTGGAGGTGATGAGTTCGTCTGCGATGGCGTCGATGTTGTGCTCCTTGGCCCATTCGCCGAGTGGTTCGATGATTTCGTACTGGATGGCGTCGTTCTTGGTGGTGTAGGTGGTCATTGTTTTAGCCTTTCTTTGTGCTCTCTTGCTTACATTTATTACTATACCCCACCGTTTACATTTTGTAAAATCATGCGTGTTGGTTAGGTGAAATAAGGTTTTGGAGGCCCCTCCGCCACCCATAAATCAACCCACAATTTCCCCTGCTTACCCCGCTCTGGAGGCCACAAAATGGGCTCCGGCTTCCCCATAAAATACGGGGTATCATCCTCCACGATCCCCAGCCCGGGAATCCGCTTCGATCCGCCCGCCAAAGCGTCCATAAGGGGCTTACTAGAGGCCGTCACATTATCCGTATCCCGCCGTCGCCTATCTGGCACGCGGTAATTCATCTGCACCAGCAGATATCGCTTCCCCTCCGGCATACGCAGCCCCCGGCCTAATAGGTGCAGGGTCTCCTGAATCTCCCGCTTCGCCGCAGCACGCCCATACACCGCACCCCGCGACGCGGGCGACGCATCATTCATCGACAACGGCGGCTTAGACCACGGCAGCTCAACCCGCTTCCAGAAAGTCAGATCCTCGGGATAAGTCATCACCATCGGCGGATACTCAAGCATGACCTACATCCCCGCCTCAAAAAGTGGCATTTGCACCGCGAGGACAGTATTCCGCTTCGGCGGGGCACTATGCCTCCTCCGGTCGATGTGCTTCCGCAAGCCCCGGTGGGCGCTACCCACATTGTTCTCCCGCTTCCATGCGGTATAAGCCGACCGGCACTCGGTACAGAAGCCCCTCGCATAGTGCTTCACATAGCCGTCGGGGGTGATGGCGCGGTGCCACTTCACCATCGGCTGGTGACAGTTCCTACAGCGATCTGGGGCCTGGGCGCGCTGCTCCCGCGCCGCCGTCGGTACCTCCTCCCGCTCCGCTATCTGGGAGAGTCGCATCATCGTCTCAAAATCGCCGTAGCACACCACCCCGGCCTGGATTACATCGGAGGCGGGGGCGGTGCCGGAGTCATTGAGGCCACTGCCGGAGGTGAGGGCATTTTGTGCGCATTCCCGTCGTATCGGGCATTGCTCGCACATTGTGATGGCGGCGCGGACAGCGGCGGGGTTCGCGGCGTTAGGGTTGATGAATGCGGTGTTTTTAGTCTTGTGGCAGGCGGCCTGGGTGGGCACGTGAGGCTCCTAAAAAGGGGTGGTTGGGGTTGTCCCTGCCTATTTTTGTTGCCTCGATCCTATGTACCAATAAAGTCCGCACACATGTATCGGTGCGGACTCCATCGAACAGGTTGGGGGTGCCCCTCCTACCCCATCCGTGTGAGGTTCGACTGCAGCGCCTCAATCAACTGGCCCGCTTCCTCACGATTCAAATCAAACTGCGACCCACCAGCATCAAGGGTGACTACAGAATACTCATCCCCCGGCGTATCGTCCGAGAAATTAGACACGGTCAATGTCCCCATCGGGGTGCTAATGCGCTCCATTCACGTCTCCTGCTCGTCGAAAATTAGTGACCACAAGAATAGAACACCCTAGCGACATGCGCCGGGTGCTCCACCCCCACGATTCCGGTTTACCGCTGCTTAGAACGGAGGTTCGGAACCCCCACCACCGAAACCACCGGTCTCGGAACGCGGCTGCGAGTTCCACGGATCACCCTGCGTACCACCGGAAGCGCCGTTCGAGGCGTACCCTCCACCATTATTCTGCGCGGATACACGGCTAACCTGCGCCTCCTGCCCAATCATGGATACGCCGACGTGCTGCGCCATCATGGTGAATACGGTTTGCTCCCCCTGGTCTGAGTTCCATACCTCCGGCTTGAGGTCGCCGGTGACGATAACTCGGTCGCCTTTGCCGAATGTGCCGCAGGCGTGCTCCGCCTGACGGCCGAATACGGTGGCGGAGACCCACACGGTCGGGCCGTCAAAATACTCTCCATTGCGGTCGCGCTGGCGCTCACTCCACGCCACGCTAAGCCGCGTCATTGATTTACCCTGCTGGGTCTGCTTCAGTTCTGGGGCCTTGCCCAGGTTGCCTTGAATGGTTGTGTTTGCCATAAGAGTATCCTTTCTGATGTGGTGCGGCGGTCATCGCCGCCATGATGGTGGGGTTGCAGCCCCAAGGTGGTGTTACCGGTCTCCCGCGAGGATACGGGTCACCAGCGGCCGTGAGATTCCCGTGCGTTCCGCCAAGATACTGGCTGGCACCCCAGCGGCTTTCGCCCTCCGGAACGCCGCCGTTCGACGTTTCTTCGCTTCCTCTATCTGACTGTGTAGAGTGAGAATTTCCTCATGGGTAGCGACGGCCTCGTCTTCAAATTTCTTTTTTCTATCCTGCAGTTCCTGCTCGCTCATGCTCATATCGACCATCTTTCCACACCCCCCTCCTTCTACCTCCGGTTCGCTCATAACTCCTCCCAGTCGCTTTTCCACTGGCGGTGGGTGGGGTCTCCGTCGAAGTAGAATACGTCGGTCATGCCGTAGTGGTCGCCGAGGTATTCGGCGTATTCCCATTTCCCTGCTAGCGGCTGGCCGTTTGGTGCCCAGGCGCGAGGCAGGTCGTAGAGCGGGGCTACTTCGTCTAGTTTGGCGTTGCAGAGAAATGGGTGATGCCGTCCTGGCTTGACGAGTAGGACGCAGGGTACGCGTGGCTCTTCTTTTCTAAGGCGGGTGGGGGTTGCTGTACCAGCAATAATCCATTGTTCCGTCCCGGTTTTTAGTATTGGGTCGGTGTAGTCGCACCACATTCCGACGCATTCTGCGCGCTCTTGTGGTGTCATGTCTGCGAGGGTTTTAGTCATAGCGTGGTGGCTCCTATCCACAGAATGGCTGCTAGTGCGGCGTAGGTGAGGGTGGGGGTGAGGTCGGGTTTCTGTCTCCATTTTGCCCGCCTGGAGACTTGAATTAGGCCTAGGACGGTGGCGCTGAATGTGGCGGCGCACGCCCCGGCAACAATGATTGGGTTCATGCTTCCTCCCAGTCCCCTATCCATCGGCGGATTTCTTGGTGTGGGCCTACGTTCAGGTCTTCGCCTGTGGTGAGGGTGATGCCGTCGGAGTCGGTGTAGTCGTCTTCCCATTCGCCTTGTGGTGGTTGTCCGTCGGGGTGCCAGGCGCGAGGTAGGTCAAATCGCGGTGTGAGCATCCATGGGTCTGGTGCCCATGCTTTAGGTTCTGGTGCTCCGGGGTTGATGCATGAGACGCGGCCCGCTTCGTTAATGTCTTCAATCATGATTACAAAATCTTGCGGTTTACCGCCTTTGAGGTGGCGATTGTATCCGCACCACATGCCTACGCATTCGGCCCGTTCCTCTTCGGTCATGTCTGCGAGTGTTTTCATGCTTCACTCCATTCTGTGACGTGGCGGTACATGAGGGTGCCGGGTGGGGTGTCGAAATAGTGCGGGTCTTTCGCGTCGCCATTCCAGCTTCCGCGTGGGTGGGGTTGGGTTGTGAGGGTTTCGGTGTCCATGTCTGCGATGGTTCGTAGGGCGCGGCGTACGTGCACTTGTGGCACGCGGCCTTCGTATAGCTCCTCTTCGAGCCAGCGCTGCGCTTCTCCGGGTGTCATCGGGGGCATGCTTGCTCTCCGTATTGGGCTTCTGCCAGTAGCGCTAGGGCTAAGGGCTGGAGCTCGAATCGGCGCAGCAATATTGTATCGTCCTGAAAATCGTCTTTGATGGAGACGCTATCCTCTTCCGATTGATGTTCGACGACTATTGTCGTGTCGCCCTCCTCCCCTGGTATCTCTAGCGGCAGTGGGTATCGCGGTAGTGTGACCTCGATTGTGCGGGCGCGCTGGTCGGCGTAGGCCATGGCCCCACGCCAGGTAGCAAATATTCGCTTTTTGCCGTCACAGCAGGCCGCCCATATAACCCTCCTTCTTGGATAGGAGATAACTCGACGGTCTACTTTCCACCGGCTCATGCTTCCTCCTCTGCGTGGTTGGCTGCTGCTAGTAGGGCGAGGGCGAACTGGCGGGCCTGCTCAGTGCTCATGTAGGCCGACGCCTCGTTATATCCGCCGAGTAAGAATTTGACATCCCCGGCCCAGACCCCGACGAGAGCACTATCGTCGTCATACCGCTCGGAGTCATCCCCTATGTTTATGAGGGAGTAGCGCACTGGCACTTCGATACTGTCGTAATCGTGGCGCAACGTGGGTAGGTCTGGTGCGAGTAGGCCTGCGTCATGAAGTGCTTGCGCGTGCTCTTGGCAAGCTGTCTGAGCGGCATGTCCCTCCACCCCTGAGCGCTGATAGAGAATATCAGCGGCTTTGCGAACAGTATCAGTCATTGGTTTCTCCTAGGATTGAGTCGATGTGGACGAGCACTTGGGCGGCAAGGTCTTTCTCGATAGTCATTCGCTGAAGGTCGTTTACGACAGATAGCCAGGCCCTTCTCATGGCGTCAAGCTCGCTTCGCATCCGTAGGACTTCTTCCGCGAGTTCTGGGGCGAGAGTGGCGAGGCGCACGTCTGGCTCGTGCATGATTCCCATGTACTTCCCGGCAGCGCTTATTATTTCGCGGGACGAATCCGCTCGGGGCTCACCGTCGGAATACATACTTGACTCTTCCCATGGCCCTGGTGTGGATTGGTCGAGTAGACGCTGGAGCTGGGTGGTGGTGAGGTCAGTCATTCATTTTCCTTTCGATGAAGTCCAGATATGCTTCCCACTCTGGTTGTTCGCGGGTGAGCTGGGCTTTTTCTTCCTGCGTTGCTTCCTCGCGTAGGTGGAGGTCCATGTGGACATCTTGGGCGAGCTGCATCTGGGCGGTGAAGTGAAGTTCATCCCAGTGCTCCATGACCCACCTGGTGGTGCGTCGGAGGAGGAGGGATTGCCTTTCACGGCAGTGGCGCATTGCGCTCACGATGATGTGCTGGTCATGTGGTAGCAGCATGGGTTCGGGCATGATTCTCCTGGTGTTGTAGGCTTGTGGGTGTACACCGCGTCCGCTCACGATTGTGATGACGCGGTTTTCTCATTCCGCTAGCTCTTGCTCGTAAGCGTTAATTGCTTCCCGGGTGAATTTCACCGCCAATTCCGGGGTGACTCTACTGACACGCAATACGTGGTCTCGCTTGGCATCATCCTCGAGGTCGTAGACATTTACACTGATGGTGTCTTGCGAGCCTTCGAATGATGAGCCGACTATCGTGTAGGGGCCTTGGTAGTCGTGCAGTTGATAGTCGTGCACGATGCAATCTATGCCACCGTGGCTTTCCCAGAAATCGTTAACTTGCACGTGGCATCCCAGAAGCTCAAAGAACTTTTCAACGGTTGAAATAGCGGTTTCTTTCGGGGTCATTATTTCTCCTCTTGGAGTACGTAGCGTCGGCCGGTGGGTGCGAGCCATTTCGGTGGTAGGTGCTTTATAAGCCACTCATTGCCGCAGTATTGGGCGACGGTGATTAGACCATTTTCTGGGTCTTTATCTAGCATGACGTTTTTCGACTGCGCTGGGCCTGCGGCTTCTGCGAACTTATGTTCACTTTCAACCCAATCAATATCGTGCATTGTTCGGCCTTGCGGCATAGATTTTTCGAGCATTTTCCGGTAGTTAGTCATGACTTCTTCGCGATTATTCACGAGGTTATTCAGGGCCATTTTCATATGATGGTTTAACTCTTCGGAAGTCATGCCAGTCCTGTTTTGGATGTCCTGCATTAGCTTTTTAGCGAAGCTATTTTTAGTCATTGTCAATTTCCTTTAGTGTGTAGCGGCGACCAGTCGGGGTGAGATACTCGGTGTATGCTACAAGCGTTCCGCATTCTGGCTCGCCGGGAACGATAAATTCGATGTAGCCTTCTTTGCCTTTTCGGAGCATTATGACGCGGCCAAACTGGTCGCTCGTGGCTTCTGCGAGGTAGTGCTTCTCGTCGTCCCATTCGATTTCGGCCATTGTGGGTTGTGGCTTGGGCGGGAGGGCTTTCAGAATCTCGTTCTTCCACATCAAGAACTTCTCTGTGTCGCCGCAGAAGTCGGCTGCGCTCAAAGCTACATTCTTCAGCTCCTCTAGTGCGCTGTACGCGTCCAGGATTTCTTGGCGGGTGGGGTCAGTCATTAGGGGTCTCCTTTTTGAGGTTGTATTTTTCGCCTGTGAGGGTGAGCATTTCTGGTGAGTAGCGGCTGATTTTGTCGTCGAAATGATTGACGTATATAAACCTCTCACCGTCGAGCCTTACGTCATAGGCGAGCAGCATGCCCAGCTCCCCCGTTCTGATGTTTTCTACCTCTGCAAAAAGCAATTCATCCACGTTCCACGGAACATCGTCCAATGTGTCAATGGGTACGTCTGGGAGGATTTTGCGGATCGCCCGGCTACATTCGAGGGCTGCTTGTTTCTTTTTAATACTGGGGTCGGTAATGGATGCTAAGCGAACTAGCTGCAAAAGTGCGCTATGCGCTACTTGGATTTCTTCTTTGGAATGGTCGAACATTGTTGTTTCCCTTTGGTGGTGTGGGTGTTTGCCCCGCGTTATTGGCGGGGCTGGGTGTTTAGATTCCGTCTTTCCACATGTCGTAGGCTGCGTCGCAGTTCCCTACCGGCTCGTCGGTGTCAAGGACTTCGATGTCGAGGATTTCGCCCATGTCAGCGAGTGCCGCTTCGAATTTTTGCGGGTTTTGGGCTTCGTAGTAGCCGCAGTGAATCGCGTATCGGAGGTCGTCATCGTCTGGGCTGATGGTGACGATGTGAGTGCTGGCGGGCTGGTTGTGATCGTGGAAGATGGTTACTTCGCATACGGCGTTCATGGTGTTTCCTTTCTGTGAGGGGTTGCAGCCCCTTTTTTCTTGGTACGTTTATTACTATACCCCACTATTTACGGTTTGTAAAATTATGTGTGAAGATTAGGTTAAATCACATATCATCCCCCGAACCGCCGCCGCCGCGCACTGCGGCACCACCCCATTACCAAGCGCTTTAATCTGCTGATTACGGGTGAGGCCCGGCACCTCGGTCACCCACCCCGCGGGCAGGCCCATGAGCCACTCAATGAACTCGGGATTGGTGGCGGCGCGTGATTCGGGGAACCGTGGGTGCAGTTGCCGGTCGGGGTGGTCGATGACTATGGGCGGCGGTTCGTGGCCGGTCGCCATGGCCCAGGTGAAGATTGCGGGGGCGGTATCGCCCCATCGCAGTTTCATCTCATGGTCGATGTCGGCGGCGCGACTAAGCCCGGCCAATGTGTCGAGCAGGTCGTTATCCCAGGTGATTTGCGGCGCTGGTCGGCGGGCGAGTCCGCTCGCTTGTGGTCGCTTGCCGTTGGGGTAGGCAAGTATGAAAAGCCGTTCCCGGTGGTGTGACGCTCCCACCTCGGATGCTCGTACACATGTCCACTGCGCATCCCACCCGATGCTGGCAAGATCTTCCAACACTTCGGCGAGTCCCAATGTGAGGTGGCCGCGTACATTTTCGAAGAATGCGGCGCGTGGTCGAAGATACTTAATTGCGTCGAAGACATAGGGCCAAAGATGCCTTTCATCGTTCGTTCCTTTACGGTGACCTGCCTGCGAAAAGGGCTGACAAGGATAACCTACGGTGAGAATATCGATTGGCTCCACGCTCCCCCAGTCCACGCGGGTCACGTCCCCAAGGTTCGGAACCTGCGGGTAGTGATGCGCGAGGATGCAGGCCGGGGCGGGGTCAATCTCCGCAAACCAAGCAGGGGCCGCGTCGAGAACCTGCATAACACCCATTTCTAGGCCGCTGTAGCCCGCAAACATGGAGCCGATCTTCACTTGGTCTCACACCACCAGTCAGTGTGCGTGCTCCGTGTAGAGGGGTTGTAGTGGCGCGATTCGCGGTATTCAGTACCAGGGCCACAATGCTCACTATTGTCCACGCCCTTGGGGGTGACGTAAACGGCTATTGAGACAAACAGGATTAGGCCGGTTACCCCACCGCCGACAAGTGCCCATCCCCTTTTATCGTTGTGGGAGTGGAACACCTCTTCTCCGCCAACGTAGATTGCGACCATACTAGCGAGACCAATTGCTACAAGAAAGACAGAAGCAACCACTTTAATGATGTATTCCATACCTAGCTCCCTGCGATGAGTTTCAACGCCCACAGCAGGGCGTACACGGGGTGATTAGGGTCAGCCACACCACCATCCGGCGTGTAAGCGGAGCTAGCGAGTAGGTCGATCAGCTGATTAAGCAACGTTCTTCCCCTCCTCCGCGGTGTACGGGTTCAGGTCAGTAACCTCGGCCAATTCGGCCTGCTGCGTATCCCCTTCCTGGTCGAGGAGCCAGCGGCCGCCCTCCACGATGAGGAGGAGCACGCCGCCCCCGGCGATAATCCCCACGAGAGGGTTGAGGGCGATCCATGCCTGCGCCCCAATGAGGGAGGGGAGGCCGATGAGGAAGATTCCGGCGATGAGGTAGAAGAAGATAGCGTCGAAGTGTTCGAGCTTCATGGTGTTTCCTTTCCAAGATGTCCACTTGCAGGTGGATTGAATTATGTGGTTATACGCGGTGTGGTCGGTGATTTTTGTTTAGCACGGTGCGGAAATCTTCGGCGACTTTCGCCACGTCATCCAGCTCGTTGATGTACTCCCCTAGGGCGAGTGGGTGGGCGAACTCGTGCATGGGGTTGATCTTCACACTGACTTCCCATTCAGAGTTGCAGGTGTCCCAGTGTGGGTTGATTTCTGCGGGTGCCGTCCCATTGCTTTCGTATTCGACGTTGGCGTCTTGCCCCTGCACTTCCATGCGGTATGCGGTGGCATCGTCGATGTAGGTAGTGGCTTGGGTGAGTCCCATGATGAGTGTTCCTTTCTGGGGGTTGCAGCCCCTCTCTCTTGGTGCATTTATTACTATACACCACTATTTACTAATAGTAAAATTATGCGGTGCGATGAGCACGTAAACGCTCCGCAATACCCCTAATATCCTCAATACTAGGCTGCGATACCGGGGCCTCCACAGCACGCGGCCGATAACCCCGCTCACGCCCAAATGTCCCGGCCGCTAGCTGCCTATCACGCTCCACACGCCGCGCCTCACGATGCTCGTCCAGCATCGCTTTACGCTCCGGCACATGCTCCCAACGCTCCACGACCATCTTCGCAGCCCGCTTAATTTCACGCGGGGTTACCATACGCTCCCCCACCAGCTCAGTGGCCCAGAGTTTCACCGCCTCCGGCCACACCTCACGCGGGAACCGCATCCCGGCCATCACACTGGCCCAGGCGTTCACAACCTCCATCGATGGGGATGGGAACCTATCCGGCGCGAGGCGCTTTCCGTATTGCAGCACGTAGGCCGCGAGTTCCTGCGCATCATCATGCGCCTGATTAGGGTTCACCACGGCAGCTCACCCCTCGATTCCCAGTTGTGCTCCGGGTACTCCAGCCCGCGTGACGTCTCGGTCTCCTGGCGGCGGGATTCATTGAGGAGGTCTACGAAGTCCATACCGCCGCCCTGCTGCGGCTGCTGCGGTTGAATATCCTGCGGGCGGGTTTCCTCATCGTCCCACGATTCCGCATTGAGCCACGTCGCCGGGTACGGGAGCTTGTCCTTAGGCCGATTCTCCACCGCCCAGGAGCGCTTAGAGCGTTCTAAACCGTCCTTTAGGGTATTTACCTCAACCCCCGCCTTTCGGGCCTTAAGGAACGCCTTGCGGGCCGCTCCCTTGCCGGTCTTGCGTGGATAATCCTTGTACCAGTCATCGAACTCAGTCACCAGCTCCGCCTCGGCATCGGCCCGCTCGCCCGAAGGGCGGGCATAAGGATCTTTGGGTTCATCTTTGGGTTCAAGGTTTGGGTTCTCTTTGGGTTTGTATAAAGACGTCTTAACCCCGTCCGTTAACACGTCTTTACCCCGTGCTTTAAAGACGTCTTTACCCCGTTGAGTTAACACGTCTTTACCCCGTTCATCCTGCGGAGTAAATACGTCTTCACCCCGATCCAGCACCTCAGCTACGCCGTTATCATCCTCACGGCCACCCTCCTCGGACTTCACCATATCGAGGTTCAGCGTCCACACAGTCGGCCTCCTATCGGGCCTCAAGTGGGCGACCCAGCGCGGGTTACCCCGGGTAATGAGACCGGCCTCCTCAAGGGAGCGGATCGCCTTGTGTACCGTCGGTACAGACACCCCAATATCTTTCGAGATGCTTTTAATCGACGGCCAGCACACGCCCGTATCGTCGTTGTACCGGTCGGCCAGGGCTATGAGTACGAGCCGGTTACGGCATTGAGATGCGTTGCGCTTAATTGGCGCTTTCGACATTGCCCATTGCATAGCAGTGAGGCTCATGCATGCACCTCCGCATTATTCCAGCCGCGTGCACCCTTATGCCTATTGCAGCTGCGGCACATAGTTTGAAGGTTATTGTCGGTATCCGTGCCGTTTTTGCTGAATGGCACAATATGGTCGAGCGTTAACTCATGGTGGGAGTGGCATACGACGCACTCAAAATTATCCCTCCGATAAATTCTTAATCGTTTGGTTGGAGAGATACTGCCTCTAGTGCTCCGCTGGGCTTTCTGCCGTTCCTGTGATGATTCCTCATCATGGCGCTGGTATTTCGCCGCGTAGTACGGCAACCAGAAATATAAGTATTTATGGTCATACCCGGTGAAAAATGCGAACTTTTTCTTACTCAACTCGACCAGATCATCCTCTATCCCCCTTGTATCGGCACGAGAATTACTAATATCCTGAATCGGCACACGCTGCTCATCATCTTTTGAGTCTGCAGAATTGCAGAGGATGACCAAAAGCATTTTTTGAGAATCGGATAATCCTGACTGGTCAAGTGCCCACCTAACTTGAGATGTAGTCATTATGGACGCACCTCCGTCCGTGAGGTCGTGCCGTCCTCTGCGAGGAGTACCCAACTGCCTCGGATGCACATCGGTACCTCCGCAGGGTTAGGGTGATGGGAATGCACGATGAGGCCAAGGTCGCGGCCCGCCTGCGGTGAGGTATGAGTGATGTAATCGTGGCAGGCGTGACAGAGGGCGGCACCGTTGCTCACAAGATCGTTATTCCGCTGGCGGCGCTGCCGGTGGTGCCATTCCTCCGGCGTGCCGGTGCAGCCGGGTAGCCCGGCCTCACAGCGGCCCCGAGACCTATCCATGACTAGGCGGTACACCTCGGGCGGCATTGAGCCGCCTCGTCGGGGTCGACGTTTCATCGGGGTGCGCTTGAGTGGTGTGCGTTTCATTCGGTTTCCTTCCTGTAGGTAGACGCTTGCAGGCGTCAGTAATGCGGGGGTTAAAAATAGCCCCACCCGCGAGGCGGGCAGGGCGAGGGGAGGCGCTTAAGCCGCCTCGGTCTTAGAGTCCTCCACTACCTCCCCATCGAGAACATTCTTTACGGTGTCCTGCGCTTCCTGCGATTGGACTTTCTGCAGGCGCTGGATGGTCTCCTGCGCCATCTGCACAAGCTGCCCGTCACCCTGCTGTTGGTAATAGCGGAGCGCCGCGTTGAGCTTGTCGAGGTCACGGTTCTTCTCCGCATCCATTAGGCCCTGCGCCTGGGTAGATACGTAACTTTTTCGCCGCTCCTCTACTGCTTCACGCTCGGCACGCTCCGCTTCCTCACGCTGCTTCTCCTCATCGAACTCACCATCCGGGCGGGTCTCCACATACGTAGTAGGGGCCGCGTCGGCACCAATCCCCATTGAGGTGAGAAGCTTCTCCACGCTGAAGTCGTTGAATTGCATCTCCCCGCCTACCGGCAGTTGCAGCTCCGGTACGGTGGTGGCGATCTTCGTCAACGTCCACTGGCGGGGTGCGCGGGCCTGTAGCACCACTTGGCAGTTGTAGGGCATGTTCTTCTCCGCCTGGATCTTCCACTGCTTATCACGGGTCGGATTGCCCTTATCGTCCATCGCGGTGACGAGTTCGAGGCGGGAGGTCATGAGGACGGGGCCGGGAAAGTGGCGGCACTGCTGGAGGATACCGTTCCAGACTTCTTTAATCTGGTTCCATAAGTCCATTGATAGGCGGACGCCTTCCTCTGGGATTTGCTTACCCTTGCGGCGGGCGCGCCGGTTCGCTTCCTGCTGCCCATTATCCTGCAGCAGCTGCCAGATTTGGGTCATCGAGTCGATGATGAGCAAATTGAATTTGCCTTCTACTGGCTCCTGCGCCGCCGCCCACTGTAGGGCCTCACGTATATTCCGGATGGTGCCGTCGTGCTCAATAATTTCGAAGTCAGCGCCCGGCACAGCACCATAGGCGTCGGCTTGTGACTCCCCTACTTCAATGAAGAAAGCTCGGTCTACCTGCTCCATTGCGGTGGCTTCCACCGCCGCCCAGGTCTTGCCGGTACCCTCCTGTCCCGATAGGAGTACGAGGGGGAACGATGCCCGGCCGGAGGGCTTACGGGTCTTAAATTCACGCATTAGTTGGCTTCCTTTACGTCAGTGATGGCCGCGAGGGAGTCGGAGGCGGCGGTAATCATGTGCTCAATCGATGCTTTGGCGACCTTGTCGGATCCTTTGCGGATAGTCATCCGGGCCGTGGAAGCGTCGGTAATTTCCCATCCTGCGGGTAGCTCGCCGGTGATTTGCCACTTCTCTAGCACCTTGTCTGCGAGGTGCTTTTCATCCGCTTTGGAGACTCCCGAGTCGAGGAGGTCAGGGCGGATTTCAAAAAGGAGATCAATAATTTCTTGGTGGCGGGGGTCGCCCTCCGGCGGGAGTGCGTCGATGATTTCTGCCCCGTCCTCGTCGGCCATTGCGAGGAGGGTGGCGCGGTCGCTGCAGACTGCTTTCTTGTTCGGCTGGCTCATGGAGGCGGTGCCGAGTTTTACGCCCTGCTCATTGGTGACGGTGCGTTTATCGCCGGGCTGTAGTTCTTTCTCCAGCTGTTTCTTTTCTGCCTTGTGTACCTCGTAGAGTTTGCCGAGGATGGCGGCTTGGAGGATGACGCGCTGTGCGAGGTCGTATTTCGCGTTCGCGTGCTCTGGGGTGTTATCATTGGGTTGCATCAGGTTTTCAGTTTCCTTTCTGACTGGTGCGAATCCCCCACATTTATGGTGTTGCAGCACCGTGGGGGTTTTCCTAGTTTTATGCTGCGTCCGCCAGTGTTTGCTCCACATTGATGAATGTGTCGAGGTCGTGGCGAGTGAATAGGACTTTGCGTCCGGGGCGGGATGCTTTGATGAGTCGGTTTTCATGATCGGGGCGGTTCATGTAGCTGTAGATGGTGGTACGGCTTATCCCGCCGAGGTACTGCTGTGCCTCTTTGAGGTCGAGCAGTCCTTCGGGGTGGCCTTTGATGTAGATAGCCATGTGGTGTTTCCTTTTTTGACTAGCGGTTCGCCTTGCAGGGCGTGGGCTGTATCTCTCTGCCCTGTACTAAATAGTACTATACGGTACTGGCTAATGTAAAATCCGGTACCAAAGCGCCTGATTGATACGCTAAAAGCATGACAACCCACGACCAATGGCTACCCGGCCAACTCCTCCAGCAAGCCCGCGAACACAGCGGCCTATCCAAAGCAGAAGCCGCCCGCCGCTCCGGCCTCTCCGAATCATGGTGGCGCCGCCTCGAAACCGGCGTCAATATCCGCGACGGCAAACGCATCCCCATCTCCGCATCCCCCGAAGCCCTCGCCAAAGCAGCCCAGGGCGTAGGTCTCCCCATCAACCGCATCTTCGATGCCGCCGACATCACCACAACCCCCACCTCCGAGGACTGCCACGCCGAAATCGTCGCCGAAGCGCAACGCCTCCCGCCTCACCTACAGCGAGAGGCCCTCGCATTCATCCGAGGCCTAAGCATCGCCTCCCGGCAAACCGAGGAAAGCTGAATAATCCGCCAGTGCCCGCTGCGTCTGACCCGCATTAACGTGCACGTAGTTAAACGTCGTATCCACCTTGGAATGCCCGAGGATAGCGGCGATAACCTCCGGCCCCACCCCGCATTCACGGAGGAGGGAGGCGGCAGTGTGCCGCGCCGTGTGTAGGTCAACAATCGGCAGCCCCGCGTCACGAAGCGCCGCTTTCCATCGCTTAAGCACCCTCTCCGGACGTATCGGCCTCCCCTTCTCTGATAGCCACACAAGATTCCACTCATTCCCCGGGGCCGTGTCGATATGGCGCCGTAGTACTTCATCGAGCGGAGCTGGCACCGGCACAATCCGCCGCGAGGTCAATGTCTTAGGCCGCGCCAGAATCATCGACCCGCTTAGCTCTTCCCACTCATACCCCGGCGGTACCGCATGCTCATGCAGAGGGCACTTATCGCTCCGTACCCCATCGGGGCATCCACAGTCACGGCCATGCCTCCACGGCACGCTAGATAATGCCCACGAGAGATCAATCTGCGCCATACCCTGCACGAGGGAAACCCTGTCGCGGGTGAGGCCCAGCAGCTCCCCCTTACGTGGCCCGAGGAAAAGGTACGCCGCCCATAATGATGCCAGCGGGTCGCCCGCACGGGAGGAATGCAGGATAAGATGCCGTGCCTGGTCAACCGTCAATGCAGTACGAGGATGCGACGCCGCACGAGGCCTATCCACCCGGGAAACGGGATTCACCTCGATAAGGCCACGCCGGACGGCATCACGCATAGCTGCTGAGAATGTAGAGTGCACGATTTGCACTGTCCTGTCGGAGCATCCGGCGTTCCTGACGGCCTGGTCGAGTTCTCTCACCTCGTCGGCTCCAACGTCCTTTATCTGGTATTGGCCGAGCGTTGGAATGATGTAATTCCTACAGTGGCCTTTGACGTTTCGTAGCGAGTTGGGTGAGTATTTTTCGAGTGCTGCCGTGTCTATCCACTGGTGTATGAACGTTTCGACGGTGACTTTGGTGGGCGTCGTGGTTTTCTGCTGGAGTTGCAGGTACAGCTCGTTCCGGCGGCGTAGGCATTCTGCTTTAGTTTTGCCTGAGGTGGTTCTGCGTATTTGTCGGCCTTTGCCGTCGTATCCGATGGTGATGGCGGCGCGCCAGTCGCCGCGTTTTGTCTTGTATATAGAGCCGAGTTGGAGGTTTTTTACAGATCGCATAATGGTGTGTTGTGTAGCTGGGGTTGTAGCTGGGGCGGGTTGTGTAGCTGTATTGGTAGCTGACAGCCTGTACTGCAATGCACACCATAGTACAGTGTTTCACCTCGGGATAAAACATATTGAAACTAATTAGTACCCTGTACTGGTACTATTCTGCGATGCGCTATCAAATTCCCAAGCTGCTGGCGCGGGTTCGATTCCCGTCGTCGGCTCCAATGTCATGAGTCGTGACATGCTTGACAGGTCAGTCGCGACATCGTTGACAAACCGGCATCTCAGTTGTTTTTGTTCTGGGGTGCCGGTTTTTCGTGTTTTGGCTCTAGGGGTGGGTCGCCTTTTTTCCAGTAGGGCTTTTGGTAGTCGCGGGCTGTGTCGATGTAGTGCTCGGTGATTATTTCTCCGGTCGCAGCTAGTGATGTGGTGACGTGGTTGTCGGCGATGACCATGAGGATTTGAAGCGTCCTGGGTTTAGTTCCGCTTCTTTTACAGCCCTGTGTTGATGGGCTGGGTGAGATAGTACTCGGTTTCTACTTCCTGTGG
Source organism: Corynebacterium sp. KPL1824 (assembly GCF_000478095.1). Lineage (NCBI taxonomy): Bacteria > Bacillati > Actinomycetota > Actinomycetes > Mycobacteriales > Corynebacteriaceae > Corynebacterium > Corynebacterium sp. KPL1824. The sequence goes on from NZ_KI515750.1 coordinate 1,149,813, forward strand.
GGTGGCGTAGTCCAAAGCTTCATGAAGCCGCTTGGTGTTCCACCAATGCACCCACCGCAAGGTGGCCAGTTCGACTTCTCCGACCGACGTCCACGGGCCTTGGGCATGAATCAGTTCAGCCTTGTAGAGACCGTTGACTGTTTCGGCTAGCGCATTGTCGTAAGAATCGCCGACTGTTCCCACACTCGGGCGGATTCCTGACTCAGCTAGCGCAGTGGAATACTTCCACGACACATACTGGCTGCCCCGATCGCTATGGTGAATTAACTGGTTTCCATGAATTCGCCCTGCAGTCGTTAACGCATGCTCCAAAGCCTCCATCGGCAGCGCGTCGGTGCGCATTGTCGATCGTGTAGCGACACCAACAATTTTTCGGCTGAATACATCCACGACAAATGCGGTGTAGGCGAATCCTGACAGGGTGCGAACGTAGGTAATGTCGGCAACCCACAACCTGCCTGGCGCCTGCGCACGGAAGTCTCGCTGTACAAGGTCTGGGCGATGATCCGGTGCCTTCGGGCTAATCGTTGTCACAGGGGTTCGTCCACGTCGGCGGCCGGAAACACCTGCGAGTTTCATCAGACGTGCGGTCTTGTCGCGGCCGATATGATAGCCTTCACGGTTCATAGTGTGCCACATTTTGCGGATGCCGTAGACCGAGAAATTCTGCGCATGCACACGCTGTATTTCTGGGATGAGAAGGCTATCGCTTAAGGTTCTTGCGCTGGGAACGCGTGTGGTGGCTTTGCGGTAGCCGCGTGAGGTGATGAATCCACGATCTGCTTGTTTAAGGACTCTGCAGATGGACCCGGGCCCCAAACTGATCTTTATACGCGTCGATGTAGGAGATCATTTGGTCTTAGGGTCGGTTGAGTTCCGCTGCGAAAAAAGCCGAAGCAGTCTTAAGAATCCCGTTTGCTCGTTTCAGTTCGCGGTTTTCTCGGCGCAGACGCCCCAAGCTCTTCTTCCATTGTTTCGCCGCCTGAAGCGTCAGAGTCATCACGTACTGAAGCGCTGTCACGGTACCAAGCCCGCAACGTAGGGTGAGATACTCCAAGCAGCTCACCGACCTCCGTGTAGGCGCGTTGCAGTGCGCAGGACTCCAGGCGGACCATTTCGATGATCTGATGGATCGCCTTCTCCTTGAACTCGACGGAATACTTTCTAGGCATAGTTCAATCCTTCCTTAGCTGAGGTAGGAACTAAACCCAGGACGCTTCAGTCTGCGATAAATCCACCGCAGACGCCACTCCTAGCACACTCACCGATGACTAGCGCCGTCCAATGGGGTTACGTAGCCGGTAAACCAATCGGACCGTCGCATACACAGCGAGGAAGCTTACCAGTATAAGAACCAGAGTGCTGTTGGCGGAGCCAATCGCTAAGTAGGCGCAAATTGCTAGAACTGTCACAGTCAGGAAAAATACAGCCACCTCACGACGGATCGTCGGTGCTGGAGTCAATCGAATCATGTCTTGAAAAAGTTTCATGAGAATGCCTTCCCTTGGGTTTATATGGTTCTTATGCTTCAACTGTGCCGATACTGCCGTCTGAATCCTAGTGCCAAATGTACGTAGGCTATATGAGCTTTATCCTTCGTAACCGATGGAAAGGCGGGCCATTCCACATTGCTAATAATGACAAATGTCATGCTGCTCTAATGATCTTCCATATAGAAGGTAGTGATCAATCCCCGCATTCAAACGACTCAAATTTTGCCAGCATAGAGGCATGAACGAAATAGCAAAACGTGAAACAGTCCTCCAAGTCAGAAACCTCACCCGTAGCTACGGCAAAGGAAAAAGGAATTTCAGGCTGTAAAGGGGCTTGACTTCTGCGTCAGCCGCGGCGAAGTTTTTGGCCTTCTTGGTACCAATGGTGCTGGAAAAACATCCACGTTGGAGATTCTTGAAGGCCTGGCCCCTGCATCTTCTGGGGAAATCAAAGTCTTTGGGAGAGACCCCTTTGTTGATAAAGCTCTCATTCGTCCAAGAATGGGCATCATGCTCCAGTCGGGTGGGCTTCCCGCGCAGCTAACAGTACGCGAGACTATCAAAATGTGGCAGGGTACGTGTTCGAATCCTAGAGATCCTGAAGAGATACTTGCAGACGTCGAGCTACTGCACCGGCTTGATGTTCGGGTAGGGGTCCTGTCTGGTGGCGAGCAACGTCGACTCGACCTCGGCTGCGCCCTGCTCGGAAATCCGGAGCTACTGTTTTTAGACGAACCTACCACGGGGCTCGATCCAGAGTCCCGGAGAAATGTGTGGGATCTGCTCCTGCGACTCAAGGAGCAGGGAGTCACGATGGTTCTGACCACCCATTATTTGGAAGAGGCCGAACTGCTTTGTGATCGCATCGCCATCATGAATGAAGGAGCCGTTGCCCGCGAGGGTACGCTCTCCGAACTGGTGAATTCGGTTTCTGCCGAGATCACGGTATCCATTGCCCGTACCCCACCCCGGATTCCGGGCACTACCGTTACCACCGAGCGAGGATACCACACGATCTCTACACAGCAGCTGCCCCGAGACGCTCTCACTATATTGGAGTGGGCGCGTGAAAACCACCTTGAGTTGGAGCGATTCTCCGCTCGCCCTGCGTCTTTAGAAAAGGTGTTCATGAGTATTGCTGATGAGCACAATCCTCAACCTAGCTACAAAGGAACGCGATCATGACCTCTGCTACCTCCAACCGTGTGAATGTCGGCAACGCGTCACCTTCGGAATATGCCAACCACCGGAGTTCCAGCTGGAATCGTTATCGAGCCTTGGCTGTGGCCGAAATTCGACAATACCTGCGCAACAAAACGCTACTTTTCATGGCTGTAGTATTCCCCATTGGGGTGGGACTATTGATGCAGTTTATGGGTGAGGACGGACAGCCTGCAAGCGCACAAATACGAACCGCAATTTCAATGGAAGTGTTTTTCCTAATCGCGCTGATGTTTGTCCAGTTCTACTCCGTTCTGTCAATGACAACTACGCGACGTGATGAACGCGTTCTGAAGCGATTATGCACTGGTGAAGCTCGCAGCGCCGAGATACTTGCGGCGTTGGCCACCCCCGGAGCGATCATGTCGCTCCTGCTTACTGCGCTAATGTCAGGCATACTCATCTTCTACACAGGTGACCTTGGGGTTGCCCGCAAATCGTGGACACGTAGTCAAGCTACCTAGTGGTTAGGCAGCTATTTCTTTTCTGCTGGTGGTTAGGCTGGTGTGGTTTTCGAAATCGACGGGGCTGACCATCCCGAGAGCGGAATGCCGGCGCCGACGGTTGTAGACCACTTCAATCCAGTAGGCAACGGCCTGACGCGCAGCATCGCGGGTGGCCCAGCGCTTCCGGTCGTAGAACTCGGTTTTCAGCGTCGACCAGAACGACTCGGCCATCGCGTTATCGAAGCACACCCCGGTACGCCCTACAGATTGAGCAATGCCCAGGTTGCGGCACACCTCCCAGAGCTTCTCGCTGGTAAATTGCGTCCCCCGGTCAGCGTGAAACACCAGCCCGTCAGGAACGTCACCACGCAGCGTATGTGCCATCCGTAGGGCCTTTTCGACCAGGGAAGTATCTTGCACGCTATCCATAGCCCAGCCCAGCACCCTGCGGGAATGACCATCGCGGACCGCACATAAGTACAACCAGCCCTCGCCAGTGCGCAGGTAAGTAATATCTGACATCCACACCCGGTTAAGTTCACCGGTATCAAACATGCGCTTGACCAGGTCAGGAAGACTTGACTTACGCTTAGATTGAATCGTTGTCACCGGCACAAAAGCACGCGGTGAAATCCCTTCAATGCCCATCAGACGCATCCGCTTGGCCACAGTCTTGCGATTCACACTGATCTGGTAGCGCTCACCTAGCTCTGCGGTGATCCGCGGAGCACCATAGACCTCATCGGAGTCTTTCCAAATCTGATGAATCTTGCGATCAACATCATCGTAAAATGATGCACGATTATCTTCGCCGGATAGTCGTTGCTGCTGTATATGGGTCCATTTGTAGTATCCAGACCGAGATACCTTCAACAAGCGTGCCATGCGCTTGATGCTGTAGTTCGCCTTCTCTGGCTGCATTAATTCGAACTTTTCTGATCGCGTTGCTGTGCGGCGAAGAAGGCTGTCGCTTTTGACAAAAACTCGTTATCCATCTTGGCTTCTGCCAGCTCACGACGCAGACGAGCATTCTCAGCACGAAGATCAGCCTCGCTTAATCCATCGGAAGATCCTCGGCGTTGACGCTCATTTTTTACCCATCGGCCTAAAAGGCCAGGTGCGACACCAATTTCTTTGGCTACATGAGCAATTGGGCGCTGCGATTCGATTACCAGGTTCGCGGCTTCGCGTCGATACTCAGGTGTGTATTTCTGGCGTTGTTGACTCACAATGAACATCCTCTCTTACGGACACAAGATCCGCACTAATCGGGTGTCCACTAAACGAGGGTAACCTCAACCTACCGAGTACAGGTATTTTGCTATTTCTGGCCATGATTCTAGGAATCGTCATCTCAACAGGTTTAGCGCTACTCACCAGTTCGGTCACAGCCAATGCCGAAGTCGCACAGATGACTTCTCTTCCCGTCATGGTTTTAGCCATGCTCTCCCAGTCTCCGCTTCGTTCCACGCTGCCTGACCAGATCCAAGAACCCTTAGCACGTACTCCTTTTGCACTGCTTGGAGATCTCACCTTCATCGAGTGGGCGGGGGAGCCTTATATTGCAGCTGCCGACCCTAGACTTGGCGAACAAACTGCCGGTATGGTCACAGCCTTGGGACCACTTGCACTCATGTTGGTCTGGAGTGTTGCGCTAATGTGGGCAGCGTTCCGCTACATGCAATGGGAAACTAACCGCTGATTACTAATTAAACCCAATGTATTCTGACAGCATGACTGTGCTGCAGGGGTTCATGGAGATGCCAGAGACCGAAAAATTCTCCGCCTATGTTCGGCTTTCAATGCATGTAGCACTGCTAGCAATTGCTGTCTTGAGCTTCCGACAGGTCTTGGTGTCGCTCGGAGAATTTCAGCCTAGCCCTGTCCTGCTGGTCGTATTACTTAATGCGGGGCTCACTGCACTGGTAATCGAACGAACGTCGGCATTTTCAACGGCGTCTCGACCGCTCGGGTTTCTTTATCCGGCAGCTATCGCCATAAATTTATTGTGCTGGGCTGTCTCCATTGGCGTCCTTGCCATACAACGCGCTCCCCAGCTGACGGGTACCACTAGCGGGCTGTCGATATTCTTGTTATGTAGCTTCGCATTCGTGCTCTCGATCCACATAAAACACGCTTACCTTATTGTTGTGGCGTTAAGCGTAATTACCGCATCCGTGGTTAAGCACCCAGAGCTGGATCATCCCATGTATATCGTTGCCTTTGCATTAGTGTTGGTCTGGGTGAGCAGGGTGACTGTGTGGTCGGTAGGGATCGTCAAAGAGCTCTACCGGACGCGAGGGTTGCAGTCGCAATTGAAAGTACAGGAGGAGCGCCTGCGCTTCGCCCAAGAGCTGCACGACAGTTTAGGACAACGCCTAGCGGCGATGTCCCTGAAGACACAGCTCGCCATTTCGCTGCACAGGAAAGATGGCGACAGGACAGTTGGTGAACTTCGCGAGCTTGAAAAGCTCGTACGGCTCATGCGTATGGATCTGCATCAAGTTGTAACGGGCTACCGTACCCTGCATCCAAAATCGGAGCTGGAAGAAGCCAGTAAGCTACTGGGAGGATCTGACATCGAGGTCACCGTGACAGGATCCCCACAAGACATCCCTGACGCCTGCCACCAGACCGCCGCTTGGTTTATCCGCGAAGCAAGCACCAACGTGATAAAACACTCGAGCGCGAGCATGGTGAGTGTCAAGCTCTCTGAACACATGGTATCCATCACCAATGATGGTGTAGAACGCACTATCGGACCGCTCGGCGGTATACAAGCACTACAGGAACGGGCGAAGCAGATCGGTGGCACTATCTCCCTTACCCACCAAAACAATCAATGCACTGCGACACTTTCATGGAAGGACACCGACAAATGATCTCCCTAGCAATTGTTGATGATGAGCAGCTGATTGCTTCTTCGCTAGCCACCTTGTTAGAACTGGAAGACGATCTTAAGGTGACCGAGACCTTCGCTTCCGGTGAAGAGGTGATCTCTTGGTGGAAAAGGGCCAGTACCCTCGACTCCCCACTGCCCAATGTGCTGGTTACGGATCTGCAGCTCGGAGGCATTGATGGTGTCGAGCTAGCACAGGAAATTTCGCGCCTGTCGCCCCAAACGGCTATCGTCATAGTTACGAGCCATTCGAGGCCACGCCAACTGAAGCGAGCGCTGACATCCGGTGTACAAGGATTTCTGCCGAAAACCGCGACTGCAGAAGAATTTGCCACCGCGATTCGAACGGTACACGAAGGCAGAAGCTTTATCGACCAAGAACTGGCAGCTACAACCATCACCGCAACTTCCAGCCCGTTGACTGAACGCGAAGCCGAGGTTATCGAAGCCGCTGGTAACGGAGGCTCGATAGAACAAATTGCCAAGGAGGTATTCCTGGCTACCGGAACAACTAGGAACTATCTGTCCTCGGCAATGGCTAAACTTGGTGCGCAGAACCGATTCGAAGCATATTTGCGCGCCCAAGAATTAGGCTGGATTTAGAGCGAAAATTCTAGTCCTTCGCCACCGTCAGCGGTATCCATCTATTCGTAGGCACCATTCGCAATCGAGCGAGCAGACCTTGGATTCTAAGGGTCGTTCCAGCGGTGGCCATTAAGCACTCTCTCGTCATGCGTGGAAGTCTGGCTGCGGACGCTGGACAAATTTGACTAGCTTCTTATATGGCTCTGGATGTGGTGATTGCTGCAGAACCGTCATCGGACCTGACCCCGGAAAGTGGACGCGTAGGGGCCAGGCCCGCGTATTTGTTCGTTCGTCTATAAACCACTCCAAACAGGCAAATAGTGGAGCGGGTCAAGGAAAGTAAGGGGAGTCATTCTCAAAGCATTTAAAACACCTTCACTTGCAGTTTTCTTCCAATGAGGTTCTGCCTAACTGGTTAGCCGCAAGGGGATCGTATATTACTTACGGTATTGCCCCTTACACCGCCCCCGTGGGCGTTTGAGTCCCTCCGAGCGTTAATACAGCAAGTATCGACAGTGAATAATTTTCGTTATACGATATATTCATGCCTGTGAACATCACTCAAGACCAACTCGACAATTGGGTTTCCGAAGCAGAAGAAGGCTACGACCCAGAAGTGTTGAAAAAGCGCGGACGTGGACGCCCCGGTCGCGGGGCAGAGCCTGCTCAGGTTGTCGCTGTGCGCCTGACTGCCGATGAACTTAGCGCCCTAGATCGCCTAGCTACGGAAAAGAATCTCACCCGATCTGAGCTTGTCCGCCAAGCAATCAGCGCACTCACGGCGGCATGAGAACAGCCAAATCTGCCACTAAACACGGTATTGCAGAAACCGACGGAATCTATGCAGCTTCCTATCCACTGTGGATAGAGCCTCTTGACGATGCTGGGGTTGCCCGCAACTATGTCGCTTCGCTCAGGGAAGGGATTTAAAGATGAGTGTGTACCTGCGGCGAGATATTGATTATCTGCTAGCCCCGTATTCTTATGATCAGTTATTTTTGAAGCTGCCTTTTGATTATGCGGTTGAGGCTGCCGCACGGTCACATGTTTTCCACACGCCTTTAGACACAGCTAATAGTTACTGGTCACAGCAGTATGTGAACATTGATACCACCGTCGATGATCTTCCCCATGCGCTACGCCTTGGGGTGCACGATCCGAAGTTTCCTCGTCGTTGGGCAGCAGTTTTGGAAACCACGAATCCCGATTGGGTGTGGTTTATCAGCGATGATTCGAACAACTATCACGATTTTTTCGCAACCGTTAGGTATAACGGTTCTATTCCTTTTGTTCCCGGTATGACACAGCTACGTATCGTGGATGAGCCAGATGAACGCAAAATCGTCACAGGGTGGAATTACCGCTCAGGCAGCAAGTCCCTCATCATCGGCACCTACGATATGGATGCCGCTATCGGCAAACGCGCCCCTGCCGCTGAAATCCGAGGATACGACACTTTTATTGTAGGAATCGGGGAAGGAGAAACCCGGTTCCAGGCTTTTACCGACTGGCCTGACGGCGAAGACTTCGCTTTCCCCGGACTAGAAAGACTCAAAACCAAAAAAGGTCCATTACGCAAGCGGTTTACTACCGAAGATCTCTTCGAGTGCGCACAGCTTTTTGGACTCGATCCCTTCAACAGACAGTTCCTCACTGGGCGTGCAACACTTATCAATAGTGGATACCCTTTGCCTAAAAAGTACGGACCATGCGCTTTATTTGAACGTCGTGAACACACCTGGGACCGCGAACACGAAGGGAACTAAAGACAATGACGAAGTATTTCTACACCAATTCCATCGCACCGGTATCCCATGCTGTGGCGCTTCTTCGGTTTCCACTATCTACCGTTGTTGAAGAATTTCAGCAGTGGGCATCAGGAATAGAAAGCATTTATACAAGGGAGTATTTCCACAGGAAGAAGCAAAAGGTTGAATGTGTAGTTCATGCGGACAAGGTATCGGCCAGTAGGAACCAGCTTGCAGAGTTACTTAAACCGCAAAATCACATTACGCAGTTTGTATTCGTCCCCACCGAGTCAGAATGGACTGCAGTGTTTAGCCCCTGCTGCTTTACCAAAGCGCCAAAGATGCCACGGATTGGTGAATTTGCCGACCTTTTGGCGCGCAAGAAAGAAATTGAGTCACAAGTTCCTTACTACATCGAAATCAAGCACACGCCGTGGGTAGATACCGACGATGTAGCCTTTTTCCATCGCGCAAGCTACGGAGAAATAGAGTTTATGATGTGCGCGCTTCCCTCCGAATTACCCGATGACCCTTTAGGCCGATTTGATTGCTGCTTCTACAGATCTTTTAGCAGCCATAAACAGTTAAAAGCTGATGGTACGCTGCATCGTTCCATGTCGTACCTTGAGGATCAAAGTGAACCTTTTAAGGATTACGGGTTTGATTTTAACTCCCTGCCAAAGGTCACTGAGTTTCCGCAAGAAACGTTTACACAAGAACACGCGCAGATTATGTGGTCTCAGTTTGGGGAGAAACAGATAGAAGCCATCCTCGCACCACTAGGTGTATCACCATATGATGACGCTTTCTATGGGACGGACGGCTATTTGGCACGTCTAACACCAGCATGCGTTGTCGACCCACACACTAATGAGTTAACAGCAGCTCCCGACTTCGATCCCCCTGCGCGTATCCCGCTAGAAAAGTACCAGTTTTTCCAAGGACTCCACGACGGTCCTCTCCGCTCTTGGTCGTCAACACCTATTGCAGAATAGAAGCCAGAGGAAACAAAGGCCTAACCCCGATGGGTCCACTTTCCAGGGGCATACCCCTTGCTAGTCTGTGACACTTAGCCACTGGGCAAACTTTTCTTGTGCTTGCTCTGACCAACGCAGATTGGATTCAATGACCACGCTGCCAAAGCTGAGCGTGGTCAAGGTTCGCTCCTCCGAAGTGCCGAGGCTACTAGCCGCACCGCACGATGGGCTGTGGGTCGTAAACCGTGGTCTTGGTCTCGCGGGAAAGCTCCTTGCCCCTGAGATCCTTGATGATGCGGGTATCGGACGTCGTAAAGCCCGGTGCACCGGATGATGGCGAACAGTCGCTGCCCGGCACGGACCTCGGTTGTGGCTCGGTCTTGGCCCATCGGCCGTTATTGATGGATTCCACCTCTACCGTCTTGGTGCCTTTCAAGCGGACGGTGATATTGCCGCCGCCAAAGCTGGTCTCAATCTGCACTGGAGTATTGAAGGTATTGGTAAATTGCAGGTCAATGGCACCCTCGTACACGGTGGCCTCGCGGCCGGCTGGGTAGCGGGAAATGTAATACGAGTGCGGGGTGTGCGCGGTATCTTGCATGCCGGCGAAGTAGGCGGCGTTATACAGGGTGGTGGCGAACTGGGAGATGCCACCGCCCACGGCGGTACCGGAGTGGCCGTTGATGATGATGCCGGATTCCACATAGCCCTGCGCGGTGCCGCGGGGGCCGGTATAGCCATTGAGGGAGAAGGTCTCACCTGGGTTCACCACGGCACCGTTGACCTCTTGGGCCACCAGCTGAATATTGCGGCCGGAGGCAGAAGAGAAGCCACCGGTGGAGAACTCGCCCACGGTATCGTTAAACGTCGCGTTTTCGGCGTCCTCGGTGGTGAAATCGGCCGGGTCAGGCTTGTAGGTTGCGTCCCACTCGCGGTCATCGCCAGTCACGCGCTTATCAAAGCCTTCCATGGTTGGCTTCCAGTCAATAATCTCGCCGTCCTGGGAGGGCGTGACCTGCTTGGAACCACCAGCGAATTTCACTTTGGCGTTCACGCCAGGCACATCGGCGCCATCGGTGCGCTCTTGCAGCAATTGCTGCGCGCGGTTGCTATCAACCACTAGGTGCAGCCGACCATCCTTTTTCTCAATGCTGGTGAACTGGGAAATCTCCGGCTTATTTAGCGTGGCGGTTACGTTATTTTGGGCCTTCAAGGTCAACGGATTATCCAGGGCCTTGGCGGCGTCACCGGTACGCATCTTTTCAATGGCCTCGTCATTAATGGCCGGCTCAATTTCTTCCGGCTCCACCTGCACGCCAGCCTTATCGAGCCAATTCGCTGCCACCGCATCGTGCAATTCGGTGCCTTCTACGGTCTGCCCCAACGTGGGATCGGTGACCTTGAGCTGACCATCATTAAGCTCCAGCATGCCGTCGACCGGCTCTGTAGAAAGCTCGTCTTTTACGCGGTCAAGGGTGGGCTGCAGCTTATTATCGTCTACCTCGGTTTCTACCGGGATATCTTCGGTAGAGCGAAAGAAGCTGGCCAGGCGGGTAATCGGGTTGAGCGAAGGCTCCTCAATGCCATCGACGGCGGCCTGGTTATCCAGGGCCAGGCCGGATTCGGCAGGGATAAAATCAGACTGCAGTTCGCCGGCGGTCACGGTCACGGGCTGGGTTTCGACACCAGTGAGCTCGTCCTCGAGCTTGGCCACGGCGGCGGTGCGCTCCATGGCGGAAATATCCACGCCGCCCACGGAGACGCTGCGCGGGATCTTGTCCTGGTTTGCTATGACATCCCAGGCATAAGCGATGCCAGCAATGAGGACGAAGCCAACGATCACGCCAAGCGTGATAAGCCAGCCCTTTGCACCGTTTTTTCCTTCTGCCTTCTTCACGCCTTAAAGGTTAACGGGTAAAGGGGCGTTTTTCCTAGTCGCTGTCCCCATCGTGCACGTGGCGGGCGGCATCACCAAGGCGATCCGGGGCCAATCTGCCCTCATCCACGGCGCCCACGACGGCATCGATCACCGCATTGATATCCGCCTCGGTGGACCACAAGGGCATGTCGGCACCGGCAGCGAGGGAGGTAATGACGGCATCGGCAAGCGGCAGCGAATCTGAAATGGCCGCCATGCCGCCAATGTCATCGGTATAGATGGTGCCGTCATACTGCAAGGCCTCGCGGGCAAGGCCGTAGGCTTCCGGCAGGATGGAGGCGGGGGTCTGGCCATCGCCCAGGCCCGGCACCGCGAGATGGCCCATCATCAGCGCCGCATTCGGTGCTGCGGGAATGGCATCCCGGAAGGGAATGAACTCGTGGTTCTCAAGCTCTTCTAGCGGCGGGGTAATGGCCTCCGCCAGGTGGGTATCGCCCGAGGCGCGGCCGTGGCCCGGGAAGTGCTTGAATACGGCCTTGACCCCGGCGGCATCCAGCCCGCGGGCGAAGGCTGCGCCATAATCGCCGGCCTGGGCGGGGTCGGTGGAAAAGGCGCGGTCGCCCACGACCTCGAGGCCATCACCATCGACATCAAGCACCGGCGCGAAGTCCACGTTGATGCCGTAGTCCATGAGCCGCTTGCCGACGTCCCCCGCCAGCTGTTCCACCTGCTCCGGCGAGTTTTCCGCCGCCATCTGCTGCGCGGAGGGGTATTGGCCCAAGATTTCAGAAAAACGCTGCACGCGCCCGCCCTCAAAGTCGATAGCGACCTCAAAATCGCGGCCTAGTTCCGCGCGCAGGGCATTAATATTGCGGCCCTCTTCTTCCAGCAAACCGGGATCCGCCCAGCTGGGGATGAAAATGCCTCCCACGCCGGCCTCCAGCTTGGCCTTGGCGTCCTCATAGCTTGTTGCCGGCGGCATGAGCACCGAGGCGGCGGTGGCGCGAATATCCTCGGGCGCAGGTGCTGGTGCCGGGGCTGGGGCGGCCTCGGTGGCGGGCGCGGAGGTACCGGGTGACGAGGACGCGGGAGCCGCAGATTCGTGCGACTTGTCCTCATCCGAGGCGGAATTAGAGCAGGCGCTCAGCACCGCCACGAGGCCCAAACTGACAATGATGCGGGAATATGTCATGCCTTCCAGTGTGCAGCATTCCTCGCGAACTGTCCCAAGCGGTGGGTAGACTAGTGACATGAGTAACGGCAAAACAATGTTAATTGCCTATGATGGCACCGAACGCGCCGACCGCGCCTTGGAGTACGCCGCCCAGCTTTTGCGCCCCTCCACGGTGGAAATCCTCACCGCGTGGGAGCCGGTGGCCCGCCAAACCGCGCGCGCCGTCAGCCGCACGGGCATGCACCAGTCCACCGTGTCCCCCGATAGCGTGGAAGACGATCCGGCTTACGAAGAGGCGCTGAAGATCTGCCGTCAGGGCACCCAATTGGCAGAGAACCTCGGCCTGGCCGGCCGCGCGCACCTCGTGGAATCCGCCACCACCATCTCTTCGGCCATCGTGGATGCCGCGCACGAGCTCGACGTGGATGTCATCGTGACCGGCACCCGCGCGCTCACCGGCTTCCGCGCCTGGTGGACCAACTCCACGGCGGACCAGATCGTGCGCAATGCGGGCCTGCCCGTCTTTATCGTCCCGCAAGAAAACGACGAAGACGCGGACGAGGACGATCCGGAATACTTCTAAGTAACTGCTAATATCTTTAGCCATGGCTCTGGAATCCGATTCTTTAAACAAGCGCACCCTCGGCCCCGCCGTGGGTAGCGCTGTTGTGGGCATCGCCCTGGGCATTATCACCATCATCGGGATCGCCCAGTTCTCCGGCAGCGATACCGTGCCGGAAGGCAATGCGGTCTCCGCCGATGATGCGGTGCTGGGCGGGCCTGAATACGGTTCCCGCAATTAGATGGGCGCACCGGCGTGCATGACCGGGATCGGACCGACCAGCTCACCCGCGGCCTGCACAGCGGTTCTTATTTAAACCGCTACCGCAGAGCCACCCGCGCCCTGCGCCACCACTGCGCGCGCCTTGCCCGACCCTATCCGCTGGGCATTATTGCCTTGGCGCTCATCCTCGCGGTACAGCCATGGGGGCTAACCGCCGCCGATACCAAACACGATCTGGCTGCCAACCCGCGGCACTTCCTGCGCGGCGCGCTCGATGCCTATACCGATATCTTTACCCTGGGCCAGCTGCAGAACCAGGCCTACGGTTATCTCTTCCCGCAGGGCCCCTTTTTTGTTTTAACCGAGCCCCTGCCGGATTGGATAGCCCAACGCCTGTGGTGGCTGTTGGTCTTAAGCGTGGGCTTTATCGGCTTTTACAAGCTAGCTACCCGGATAGGCCTGCGCGGCCGGTGGGTCTGGGTAGCGGCGATGCTCTATGCGCTGTCCCCGCGCTCGCTCTCCACGTTGACGGCCATTTCTTCTGAAACCTGGCCCGTCATGTTAGCCCCGTGGGTCATCCTGCCCTTCCTGCGGGAAAAACTCACCTGGCGCGATGCTGCCGCCGCCACGATTCCCGTGGCGCTGATGGGCGCGGTCAACGCCACCGCCACGCTCGCGGCGTGCACCCCGGCGCTTGTCATCGTGGCCTACCGCCGCGCCTTCAAGCCCGGCGCGGCCTGGCTGCTTGGCTGCCTGTGCGTATCCGCGTGGTGGATTGGCCCGCTTTTAATCTTGGGCCGCTACGCCCCACCGTTTACGGAATTTATCGAATCCTCCCGCGTGACCACTCGGTGGCTGAACCTGCCGGAGATCCTGCGCGGGACAACGAGCTGGTCACCCTTTGCTGATGCCGAGCGCATCGCTGGCAACGAGCTCGCGACCTCAGCGTTTTTTGTCCTTATCACCATGGCTGTGGCCGCGATAGGCATTTATGGCCTGTGCCGGCTGCCCCGCGTGTGGTCCATCATGCTCATTACCGGTGTGGCAATTTTGGGCTGCCAGGCGGCGTGGTACCTCGATGCGCTCGATGGGGCGCTGGCGCCCCTGCGCAACCTGCACAAATTCGATCCGCTGGTGCGCATCCCCTTGCTGTTGGGCTTTGCCCGCGCCTGTCAACGCCTGCCGCTGCCCACGGGGCTTCGCCCCACCAAGAAGCAGATGGTGGGCGCGCTGGTGCTGCTCGTGTGCATCAGCGCGCTCTCCCCGGCGTGGTCGCAGCGGCTGCTGCCCCTAGGCGCCTACGACGAGGTGCCGGGCTATTGGCATGAAGCCACGGATTACATCAACGAGCATGCGGAAAATACCCGCACCCTGATCTATCCCGAAGCCTCCTTCGCCCGCCAGGAGTGGGGCTGGACCCGCGATGAGCCGGCGCAGCCGCTTCTTGATGTCCCCTGGGCCGTCCGCGATGCCATCCCCCTCGTGCCGCCGGAGGCCATCCGTGGCCTCGACGGCGTGATGGCAGCGCTAGACGAGGACCCGGCCAGCGGCGTGCGCGCCTTGCAGCGCCTAGGCATCGGCGCGGTGATGGTGCGCCACGATCTTTTTGCCGCCGATAATGACACCTTGAGCAGCAAATTTGGCGGTGAAGTGCATACTTTTGGCGAGGTCGATGTGATCCTGCTCGAGCAGCATTCCATGGCCCTGACCGCCGCCGATCCCGTCCGCGTGGCCGGTGGCGGCGAGGCGCTGGCCTTCCTCGACGCCCACAATGGCCCCGCCGCCCGCGAGCTGGTGAACAGTGATGCCGATATCGTCACCGATACCCCCACGCTGGTGGATCGCAACTACGGCACGCTCCACGGCGCCGCCTCGGCGCCGCTATCCACAGACGATCCCAGCCACGTTTATAACCGCCTGCGCGATTATCCCTCCGCCGGCCCGCTGACCACGGTGGAGACCCACGGCGGCGATGTCGAAGTCTCTTCTTCTGCCGCCGATGCCACCGCCTTTGGCGGCGCCCAGCCGGAAAAGTCCGCCACCGCGGCGGTCGATGGGGAAAATTCCACCGCCTGGTGGCCCGCGCCCGGCGATGATGAGGGCTGGATCGAGTTGCGCGGTGACTTTAGCCAACCGAGCCTGAAGCTCATGGCCACCAGCTCCACCACGGTAACGGTGCGCTCGGGTGGCGCTGCAGTAGAAGTGGATCTCCAACCCTTCCGCTCCAAGACGGTGCGCGTGCCCGGCGGGGATTCGCAGGCCATCCGCGTGGAGCTATCCCACCGCACCGGCATTGCGGAGATGGAAGTAGAAGGCCACCCCATCGAGCGCGTGGTGACCGTACCGGATACCTCGCCGAATGTGCACCAATTCTTCTTCCAGCAGATGGTGCACGATACCGGTGTGCTCATTCGCGATGTCACGGTGCCGCGCCGCATGGAGGTCACCGTGGATTCCACCAAGCCGGTGCTCATCGATTCCCACCGGTACTCCCCCGGCAGCACCCTGAGCCTCGAGCCCGGCGTCCACCGCGTGCGCACCACCGGCGCGTGGGTGTCCATGACGGAGAAGGGCTGGACCCCGCCGAGCGATTATCGCCTCACCGATTTTTCTATCGCTGCTGCAGAGGATGAGCGTCTGCTCATTACCGGCCGCGCCTTTAATAAGGGCCTGCGCGGGTTTATAGGCGATACCGAGCTCGCCCCGTACGAGATCGATGCCGCCACCCAGGCGTTTATCGTCCCCGCGGGTACTCATGGGGAATTCCGCATGACTTTTAAGGCGCAGCCTGCCTACCGCGCCGCCCTGCTCTTTGGGGGCGCGCTCGGCTTGACCACGCTGGGGTTCTGCCTGCTTTTCGCCGCGCGCCGCGGCCCGCAGCCCACCCGGTACCCGCATCCTGGCGGCATGGCCTCTGCGATGTATTCGCTGGCCTGCCTGGCGCTGGTGGGATGGCCGGCAGTACTTGCGGGCATGGCCGCCTGGCTCATCGTGCGCTGGACCACCATTCCGCGGGCTTATTTGGCCAGCGGCGTGGTAGCGGCTGCCGGGACCATCCTCGCCCGGGCCCCGTGGACCTCAGGGGCCTATGCGGGCGATTCCGTGCTGCTTATGTGCTTATGTGCCGCGGGGCTGGCCTGCCTTTTCGCCGCCGACGGCCCTGGCCCCGGCCCCGGACCCGGCCCATCAGAAGGTCGCGGCCCGGGCGCTCGATAAGCGTATAGCTCGCCGCAGAAACCACAATGGTGCCTATCACCGTGACGGCAAGGATGACCCAAAAATCCAGCGGTTTCCCGCTAAATAGCGCCACCCCGGTCAGCGGGAAGGCCACGGCGAGCACCGCCACGTGCCACAAGAAAATGGAATAGGACCACGCGCCCAGCGCCTGCATCAGCGGCGAGGTAAGCCACGAGGTTCCACGTGGAACCAAGGCCACCGGCACCACCACGCACGCCGCGAATATCGCCCCGGCGATGATGCGGCGGGCAAATTCCGCCGGCTCCGGATGCACCAGCCCGGCCGGGCCAAACCAATCCCGGCTCGCCACCCACAGCACGAGCCCCGCCAGCACAACCCAGGCCCAGCGCACCTGCAGAATGCGCGCCGTGCGCTTGCCGATGCCCCTTTCTTCCACCTCCGCCGCCAGCATGCCCACCGCGAACCAGGAGGCATAGGCCGGCGGCCAGATTTGCGAGTTAACCTGGTCCTCGGAGTAGTCCGCGACAAAGGGGATAAATCCCCACCCCCAGCTCAGCACGGCAGCGCCGGCGATAACGCCCATGCGCCAGCGCTGCGGCAGGCCGCCAATGGCCCACACGAGGAGCGGTAGTACCAGGTAAAAGAAAAACTCCACGCACAGCGACCACAGGTGGGTAAGGCCCGGGGCAAGGCCATCGGCCACATAGATCTGCGTGGAGGTCAGGTTGGCGAGGATCTGGGTGGGGGTGATGGAGTGGGCATCGGGAAGCAGCAGCACAACCGATACCACGCAGGCATAATAGGCCGGTGCCAAGCGCGCGATGCGGGAGTGGGCATAGCCGCGCACCGTGTGCAGCCCGCGCCGGCGCCACAATAAAAAGGCGCTGAGGGCGAAGAAGACGGCGACGAAGAAATCGAAACGCCCGGCAAATCCCCACCCGGTGCCGGTTTGGAAGGATACGTGGGTGACAATGATCCCTAATGCGGCAACCGCGCGTAGGCCGTCTAGCTCCGGCAGGTGCTGGGGTAGTCTTTTCACAGATGCCTGCGCGCGCACGCTTGCTCCTTTACCCCGGAAACCTGAAACTGATTGGATATAGTACTGCAATGAGCCGCTACCTTTGGCCACGCTCGCCACGGGCGTGGGTTGTCATTGCCGCAATCATTTTCCTCCTCATTGGTACCCTCGCGCCAACGCTCTACAATAACCGGACCCGCCCGCTGGGCTTGGATAAGGATTTTTCCACCTCGAGCGGGCCCACCGACGCGGTGTGGATGGACGTGCGCGCCCTCATGGCCGGCGAGGCCCCTTCCGATACCGCATCCAGCGATGACCCGCGCTGCGCCGAAAAATCCGCCCCGATGTGGTGCTACCAGCACCACGAGCCGCTGACCTTGGAGCGCACCATTGCCACCGGCGAGGTCGACGATGATGACACCATCGCCACCACCGACTCCGTGACCAGCCTACTTGCCGGAAAAGCTGGGGACTCCCAAGAGGAAATCGCCACCATTGATCAGGACTCGGTGCTCAACCGCGAATCCACGTTCCCAGTCGCGGATCCGGTCAATAAATGGGCCCTCGCCTTGCCCCAATTCAACGCCGATCTAACCCGCGCGGACTTCGAGCGAGACGGCCTGACCTATTTCTTCCCCTCCGGCACGGAGCAACGCTCCTACGCATTTTTTGATGTCCTGGCCCAAGAATCCACGCCGATAGACTTTACTGGTGATTCAAAAATGGATGGCATTCCCATCTATTCCTATCACCAGGACGTACAGCCGCTTCCGCTGAAAAACACCTTTAGCAATATCAGCGCGGGGCTAGATAGCACCACTAAAACGGACGAGCTGAAATCCAGCGATTTCCAGCTGAAGGGTCCCGCCAGCCGTTTTTATGACCGCCACTCGCGCGAGCTTTTGGACTTGGATGCGGATGCCACCGTTATTGTCGAGCCCTTTTATACCGTGGGCCGCGATATTTCGGTCGAGCCCACCACCGGCACCATCGTGGATGTCCGCGAAAACGTCAAGGTCTTTTTCGCCACCGATATCCAGCAGGCGGGAACCCTCATCGCAGAAGATGACACCGAAGATCGCTCCGTGCTGGCAGCGGATTTCCGGTGGGCAGAGGATACCCGTGCGGAACGCCTCGCTGAGGTCCGCCCGGTAATCTACGCTATCCGGGGGCTTATGGCCGTTGGCTGGCTGGGCAAGGCCATCGGCGTTTCCCTGCTCATTTTCGCCGCCTACCAGTACATGCGCCGCCACCGTGACGCCCATGATGCCGCACACGCCTAGGCGCATCCTCCTCGGGCTATGGGGAATTATCCTCGTGGCCGCGGTGTGCTGGCCCTTCGCGCTGCCCGGCGAATTCCTCTGGCGCGATATGGTGCTCCTAAACAATCCGGGGCTTACCCCATCCGCGCTAGGCGCAGGAAGCCTGCCCGCCCGCAACGCACCACAAGATGGGTTTTTGGCCTTACTCGGCGGCGCCTGGGCCGCCCGGGTGCTCATCTTTGCCGCCGCCGGGGCCGCCGCGTTCACCGCCGCGCTGTGGTCTCGAACCACGGTAGCGGCACTGGCCGCGATGACCATCGCGGTGGCCAATCCCTTTGTCATCGAACGCCTCTTACAAGGCCAGTGGTCCCTGGCCATTGCCGCTTGGTTGCTCCCGGTCATCGCCTGGGCGGGGCGCCGCCACAGCTGGCTGGCGTGGATCGCCATGTGGGGCGCATCGCTTACCCCTACCGGTGGGCTGTTCGCGGTGGTCACAGCCCTTTTTACCTGCCGGAAGCGGGTCGCCCTGGCAGGCTGCCTCTTGTGGCTGCCGTGGCTGGTTCCAGGCCTTTTCCACCCCAGCGTGCCCGGCGATGCCGCAGCCGCCGTCGCGGCCTTTTCCCCGCGCGCAGAAGAACACGTGGGCACGGTGGGCGCGCTGCTGCGCCTCGGCGGAATCTGGAATGGCGAGGCCGCCCTTGGCCTGGCAGTGTTCGGCCTCTTCGTCGCAGTTCTCGCGCTGGCGGGTGCGCACCGCGTCCCGGCGCGCTTGACCGTCCTAGCCGCGCTGGGCATAGGTGGGGCGCTGGCATGTTGGCTACTGCCCGGCATGCTGGAATGGGCCATCGATAACGTTCCAGGGGCGGGACTCTTGCGCGATAGCCACAAACTCACGATGCTCGCGCTGCCGCTATACGTTGCCTCCATCGGTGCACTGCCGCAGATTCCAGCCGCACTGGCGCTGGTAGCCGCCACGATTCAGGTCCTTCCCGCCCCGTCCCGCCTTGCCGTGCTTTCTCCCCGCGATACCGGGGTGGATGAGCAGTTGGTGCGCGATATCGACGGACGCCTGGCGTTCTTTCCGGAGCGGCCCAATTTGGTGGAGGTTCCCACGGGAAATGGCCGCGCGCATGGAGAAGCCACCCCGGGAGTCGCGGTCGATCCCTATTCCAAGGCCGTGCCGATGGTGGAATCCGGCGAGCTCAGCGTGGACGGTGACGTCATCGATCAAGCCTCACCGCAGTACCGCGCGGCGCTGCGCGCCTGGCAGGACCAAGATATGGCAGGCCTTGCGGAACTTGGCGTGGGCGTCGTGGTGATAGATGGCGCCATCGCCGCAGAGACCACCGCCCCGCGCCCCGCGCTACCGTGGGCGCTTACCGCCCTGTGGACGGCTTACCCGCTACTAAGCCTTGGAGCAATTGCGCAAACGCAACGCCGGTCTTCTCCCACGAAAAGCGCGCGGCAAACTCCCGGGCATTAGACCCTAGGCGCCGTCGCAACTCCGCGTTCTCCAATAGCTCTTGGGTGGCCGCCACGAAGTCGCCCTCTTTTTCTACAAGGATTCCGGTCTCGCCATCGATTACGCTATCGCGCAGGCCAAATGCATAACCCACTGTGGGAACCCCATGTTGGGCGGCCTCCATAACGGCAAGGCCCCATCCCTCTTTGCGGGAGGGCATGAGGTGGGCATCGGCACGCGCGAGCAAGGCGTGCTTATAGTCTTCCGTAACCTGGCCGCGAAAGCGCACGCGATCGGTCACGCCGAGCTTTTCGGCATAATCGCGCAAGTTCGACTCCCACCAGCCCGAGCCAATCACATCCAAAACCGCGCCCGGCGTGCGCGCCACCGTATCCATGGCGTGCTCAATCTGCTTGTGTGGGACTAGCCGCGAGAGGGTCACCAGGTGCTTATCCGCCTCGCGCTCGAGGGAAGGCACGTGCGCCGGAATGGGGTCTAAGCCATTGGCGATGATCCGCGCGCCGTCAATGCCGAGCGCCTCCAAATCCTCGCGCGAGGCCTGCGAGACCGTGACGTAGGTCGAATCCCGATATACCCGCGGTGCCACGCGCGATTCCAAAAACCAGCCCAGCCGCCCGAGCACCGGACCGGCCACGGGCCATTGCTCGCGGTGGCAATGGTGGGTAAGAAGCACCGTCGGCGCGCCGGAAATCAGCCGCGCGAAGAAGGGAATGCCGTTTTGGGTATCGATAACCACGTCAATGCCGCGCAGATCCCCCAGGCCCATTCTCCCGGCCACAATGGCCACCCACGCGCGCGGGTACACGCCAAACTTGGCACCACCGCGGCTATAGCGCACGCCATCCCGAACCTCCCGGCGCGCTGCATTCATGTGCTTAGAGGTGCGAAAGACCACCTCGTGGCCCTGCGCCGCTAGGTACTCCCCCACGCGTTCGAGGTAACGCTCGGAGCCACCGCCCTGCGGGTGGGTGGAATCGCGCCAGCATAGTAAAAGAATTTTCATCGTGGGGTATTAGCCTAGTGGTTTATGAAACACACCCGCGACATGGCCACGCTCTCCCGCTCCTGGGCGCTGCTGCGCTCGTTCCGCTTCGAGCAAACCCGCCCCGATATTTTCTACGGCGGCCTAGCAGAAGATACGGCCACGCTGGTGGAGAACTTGGGCCGCGATTTGGGCGTGCCGCTTGCCGATTCCCTCGTGCTCGACGTAGGCGGCGGCCCCGGCTATTTTGCCGCCGCCTTCGCGGACCGCGGTGCGTCCTACGTTGGCCTTGAGCCCGATGCGGGGGAAATGTCCGCGGCCAATATCCGCCTCAGCAATTCCGTGCGCGGCGATGGCACGCGCCTGCCCTTCGCGGACGATTCCTTCGATGTGGTCTATTCCTCTAATGTCGCCGAACACATCCCCCGCCCGTGGGATATGGGCAAAGAAATGCTGCGCGTTACCCGCCCCGGCGGCCTGTGCATCATGAGCTATACCGTCTGGCTGGGCCCCTTCGGCGGCCACGAAACCGGGTTATGGGAGCACTACATAGGCGGCGCCTTCGCCCGCGACCGCTATACCCGCCGCCACGGGCACCCGCCCAAGAATGTCTTTGGCACCTCGCTATTTAATGTCCCCTGCTCCACCGGCCTTACCTGGGCCGAGTCCACCGGCGCGCTAAAGCTCGCCTTTCCGCGCTACCACCCCAGCTGGGCGTGGTGGCTGACCAAGGTTCCTGGTCTGCGCGAATTCGCCGTGTCCAACCTGACGCTGGTACTGCAGCCCGACTAAGCCACGCCACAGCTCGCGCCGAGGTTGACCTGCTATGCTGCCCAGCATGCCGGACCAACTACAGCGCTCACAGCTCTCTCCCGCCGTTCGCGCAGCTCACCTGGGGTGGGCCGTAGCCAGCGTCGTCGCCACATTTGCCGGTGCGGCACTCATTGGCATCGCCTGTGGCCTCATTACAAAGAGCGGTTCCTGGGTCGCCTTTGGCATCGCCATCGGCGGCGCCTTCTTCGGCTTGGGAACGGTCTGGTACGGATTTTCCCGCCGCTTGGGCTGGTCGTGGCGCGATGCCGGGTTTGTGAAATCCGAGCATTCCTTATGGCACCTGCTGTGGTGGATTCCCCTCGCCATCCTGAGCTCTGGTGCGGCCACGGGCGCCGTCAATGCACTCCTGGGCAGCGAACCAGCCGGCAATAACCTTTCCGCCGGCCTAAAGATCAGCCCCGCCGCCACCATCATGGTGGTACTCAGCACCGCGCTTGTCATTCCCCTCGTAGAAGAGGTGGCCTTTCGCCGCGTCCTATTGGATTGGCTGCAAAATTCCATGCCCACCTGGGCGGCAGCGCTTATCACCATCGCCGTCTTCGCCCTCGCACACGGCATCCCCGCAGTAATGCTCTACATCGCATTCTTTGGCACCTTCTTAGTGCTAGCGCGCCTCTGGTTCAAGACACTTACCGCTCCCCTGTGCATTCACATTGCAAATAACACGGTCGTGGCAATCACGGCCCTAGCGGGACTATCGGGCTAAGCAGTCCCTGCGCAGCGGAAAAAGGAAGCGCTAGTTCAGTAGCCTAGGTGGAAAACACGCCCAGAACGCTTCTGTGCGCCAGTCCATGGGAGCAGTAGGAACGAGCGCAGATAACGCCCTAGCAGAATCCTTTAACGCCACGCTCAAGCGGGAAGTACTGCGAGAGCGGAAAGTCTTTGACAATCCGATCACCTGCCGGCAGGAAGTCTTTCGATGGTGCATGCGCTACAACACACGCCGACGGCACTCATGGTGCAATCTTGTAGCCCCTGATGTCTTTGAAGCCGAGACTTCAGCTACTCAGCTACACTGACCAAAGCAGCATAGCTAACCCCCCGACGTGTCCACTGTCCGGGGGTCAGGCCCGGTGGTTTAGCCCCTGGCCAGACATCGTGGTGGGCCTCGTCGTTGCCGTCATCAACCTCGGCGCAGCAAAAGAGGTCCTCGAGGCCGCACAGGCCGAGGACCCCGAATTGGAGCTGGACGAGTAACTGCCAGGAAGACTCAAGGTTTCGTTAATCGATATGCCAGTACGAAGCCGCATAATAGCCTCATGCCTTTGAGAGAGCGCATGAGAGAGATAGAGACAACTTCAGCGCCCTGCGGCCCCATGTGAGGCCCGGGCGCTGAAGTTGTTTTTGCGCCTCTCGACCCCAGCCAATTGGTATCACCCAGGCGCGAGGGAACACTCCCCGCTTTCCGTCACCTCACCCCACCGCTAGGCCACACTCCTTTCTAGACATTGATTTCTCTCCGGAGCCCAAAGCTCCTTCCTCCGCCAGAAAGGACCAAGCCCGTGCCTACTGCCTATCTCCTGCCTGACACCGCCACCGAAGCCGAAAAGAAGCACGCCCGCGCTGCGGCCCTGGCCGATATCCGTCATCGTCGCGAGCAAGCCGCAATCATGGCCGCCAAGGCCCGCGAGGCAGAAAAGGCTGCACAGCAGGCTACGCTCCTCGACAGCTTCGATCTGGCGTTCCTCGGCACGCTTGTTGCCATGCTGCTCATCGGCGCACTCGCGATCCAGATGTGGCCGCTGGCCATCGGCATCGTCTCTGTCGTCTTCGTTCTATTCGCACTAGGAGCTTTCCGCGACTAAGGGCCTCCGGGGCTGCAAATAGTTGGCGTTTAGGCCACATCTAACAAGCATTGGTGGTCTTGCCAACTCCACGTCTGGGCGCATGGTCCGAAGTGGGCAAGCTACATCAAGTTATGGTCTGCCGCCCCGGCTTGGCCCACGAGCGCCTCACCCCAGCCAATTGCAAGGAACTGCTTTTCGACGACGTGCTGTGAGTCGAGGTTCTTAACATGCGCGCCATCCTCGAAGAGACGCTAGTTATTGGAAATCACCGACGCCGACACCGCCAATGAGGCACTGCAGACCATCGACGAGTTCGACTTGCTTCCCTCGCAACGAGCCAACGCTCAGTGAAGCAACCTAGTCCGCGAAACGAATGACCTCGCGAGCAACCGCTTCCACAACGATTGGGATTCCGTAGGACTTTGTCTTCTTAGCACAACCAACTTGAGCCCCGATCTTTCTAATCGACATACCCTGCGGGCGCGGTACCGCCTACCTGTTAGCCGTGCTGTGCGCCTTGGTAGGTATCAGCATCTTCATCAAGTTTTGGCCGTGGGTGTTGGTTTCTGCGCAGTCGTCATCACGACGATTATCGTCGTCGCCCTTTTCCCCGCCTCCTGTGACGAGTCCTACCCCCAGACGGGTGCGACGCGAAATTCCTGAATCTTTTGCAAATTATGCAAATCTTATTCACTACCAGCAGCATGAATGATATGTATGATTCACATTACTATTCATTTCGACATGTGACCCATAACTCATAAGCCTTTAGTTACTGTTGTCTCCAGCGCCAAATACCTAAAAAGGAAGGCACAGATTTACATGATGGACTCTGTTGAAACCACCTCCGGCAACGGAGACAAGGGCGGCCAGCAACTCGGCGCTTGGTCCGAGGTGGGCAAGCTCCGCCAGGTAATGGTCTGCCGTCCCGGCTTGGCACACGAGAGGCTCACTCCGAACAACTGCAAGGAGCTGCTTTTCGACGACGTCCTGTGGGTCGAGGAAGCACAGCGCCACCACGATGAGTTCGTAGCCCGCATGGAAGAGCGCGGCGTCGAGGTGCTACACATGCGAATTCTGCTGGAAGAAACGCTGGCGACCAAGGAAGGCCGCGAGTTCATCCTCGGCAACAAGCTATTGGATAAGAACGTCGGCGTGGGCGTGGGCAGCGAATTGCGCGAGTGGTTTAGCGAGCTGGACAACAAGACTCTGGCCCAACTTCTCATCGGCGGCGTGCCTTTCAACGAAATCCCCAGAGGCCTCGGCCACGGCGTCATCGACACCATGCGCAACGTGTACGCGCCCGATGAGTTCGCGCTGCGGCCCCTGCCCAATAGCCAGTTCTCCCGCGACAACTCCGCCTGGATTTATGGCGGCGTCTCCCTTAACCCGATGCGTCTTCCTGCCCGCCACCAGGAGACGATGCTCACGCGCGCTATCTACCGCTACCATCCGCGCTTTGTCAACGCATCCTTTGAGTTTTGGTACGGCGACACCGACGAGGACCCAGGCCTTGCCGCCCTCGAGGGCGGCGACATCATGCCGGTGGGCAATGGCGCAGTCTTGGTAGGCATGGGCGAGCGCACCACCTGGCAGGGCGTTAGCCGCTTGGCTAGCAACCTGTTCAAGGCCGGTGCGGC
Source organism: Corynebacterium sp. KPL1824 (assembly GCF_000478095.1). Lineage (NCBI taxonomy): Bacteria > Bacillati > Actinomycetota > Actinomycetes > Mycobacteriales > Corynebacteriaceae > Corynebacterium > Corynebacterium sp. KPL1824. Next base: position 1,175,223 of record NZ_KI515750.1, read on the forward strand.
TGAGAAAGTCATCATCGCGGCAATGGCTCCGGAGCGCGCCTCGATGCACCTGGATACCGTATTCACCTTCCTCGACGCGGACAAAGCCACCGCGTATCCGCGCGTGGTGGATACCATCCGTCCGCTGATTCTGCACCCCTCGGAGGATCACACGAAGCTGGAACTGGAAAGCCCGGACAAGCACTTCGCCACGGTGGTCGAAGAAGCGCTCGGCCTGGATAAGCTCCACATCGTCGAAACTGGCGGCAATTCTTATGCCGCCGCGCGTGAGCAGTGGGATGACGCCAACAACGTGGTTGCCTTGGAGCCCGGTGTGGTCGTGGCTTACGATCGCAACAAACACACCAATGCCAAGCTTCGCGACGCCGGCGTCGAAGTCATCGAGATCGGTTCCGCCGAACTGGGCCGTGGTCGCGGTGGCGGACACTGCATGACCTGCCCCATCGTGCGCGATGCAGTGGACTACTAAGGGGAACACTAGCCGATGACAACATATGACGCTGCCGCGCCCGCCGCGGACGAGACCGCATCTACTGCCTCCCCAGTAGGCCGCGAGGGCAAGAAGACCGAAGGTACCGCGCTGGGCTGGGTGCTCGCGCTCTTCGGCACCGCAATAGGCGCAGGTATCCTCTTCCTTCCGCTACAGGCGGGCACCTTTGGCTTCTGGCCACTGGCCTTTGCCACGGCGATCATCTTCCCGGTGGTTTACTTCTCCCACCGCACCTACGCGCGCATCGTCTCGGGCGCTCCCGTCGAAGACCACGGACTCGACGTCCTCGAGCTAGTACGCAAGTACTTGGGGCGGCACACCGGCCTCTTCGTGGCATTGATGTACTCGCTGGCGAATATCCCCACGGTGTTCATCTATGCCATCTCTTTGACCAACGCCATCGACAGTTTCATCGTTAATCAGCTGCACGGCCCATCCATTAACCGTTGGGTTCTTTCGGTCCTATGCGTGGGAATTCTAACCGGCATCGTCGCCATCGGCCGCAAACCCATGCTATGGCTGGCCCAAGCGCTGGTTTATCCGCTCATCATCTCGCTGGCTGCGACCTCGATTTACCTAATTCCGCAGTGGGATCTGCGTTCCTTCATGGAAGTGGAATACCAGGATGGCAGCTGGCCGTATATCCTGCTGGGCTCCGTGCTGATTCTGCCGGTGCTTGCTTTCTCCTTCTCGCACATGGCCGGCCTCTCCCAATTCTCCGTGGATATGCAGCCCACCTACGGCGAGCAGACGGAAAAGCGCGTTACCCGCATTGAGCTCTACACCGCAGCACTGCTGGTCATCTTCACGATGTTCTTCGTGTGGTCCTGCGTGCTCGCCCTCGGTGCCGACGGCATGAAGGAAGCAACTGAGCAGAACCTGCCAGTGCTCTCCTACTTCGCTAACGTCACCGGCGTACCGCTGCTTGCCTGGCTGGCCCCGATGGTCGTTATCTTCGCGATTATTACCTCTTACTTCGGCACCATGCTCGGCGCTGAGGAGGGCACCTCTTATATGGTGCGCCTCATCGCGCCGCGTACTGCGAACCGTTTGAACCGCCGCGGCCTGCTCACCATCGTCTACACGTTCATCTTTGTCACCGGCACGCTGGTTTCGGTGTTCAACCCGCCAATTCTCAACCTCATCTACTTGGTTGGTGGCGTCTTCGATGCGGTGCTTATCTTCCTGCTTCCGGTCTACATGTTCCACCGGGTCAAGGAGTACAAGGCCTACCGCCATGACCCGTGGAACTACTTCGTATTCTTCTTTGGTTCGGTGATTCTGGCAGTCACCATCTGGGACTTGTTCTAGTCCGCTTTCTGGAGCGGCCGGTTTGGGGTGGTCTGGGTTTCCATGACCTCGCCCAGCTTGCCCGCCGAATTCGAGATCATGTGCGCATTCTTTATCTGCTGCTCAAAGCCCACGTTGCCCACCACCATTGTGATGGCACGGAAATCCGCACACTTGTCTAACAAGCCCGCCAAGATTGCTACGCAATCATCCTAGGCGGTATCGGTATCGAGAATAAAAGGAACGGTAGACATTATCTTCCTTAAGCAGTGTGGACATCGGCTAGTTAGGCCTCCAATTTATCCCGTGCACGGGCGCGCAAAAAGCGCGCAAGGAGAACCTTGCGCGCTGTGGAGGTTAGACCCGAGAAGGCGGAACCGGAGCACCCTTTGGAGGAAGCACCTTGGGGTACTTTTTCGAAGCTGCGGTCTGGCCAGCAGCAAGCGGCTTAACGCCAGATGCCTCAGCCTTCGGGGTGGCAGCACCCGGCTGCTCGCGCCACGGGGTGGGATCCCAATTGGTGGCAACGAGTTTGCGCTGGGAGAACCAGCCCAGTGCCAAGACAGCCACGCCAAGAACAGCGATGAGCACGAGGCCCAGCGCTCCGCCGGCCTTGGAGGACCAGCCCAGGAGCAGGCCGAACCAGCCGAAGTCGGCGTCGCCGAAGGTGGTGTTGGCATCGCCGAAGGAGCCGAGGACACCGAGGAGGAAGGCCGGCAGGAAGGTGATGATGAGGCCGTTGACAAAGGCGCCAAAGATGGCGCCGCGGCGGCCACCGGTGGCGTTGCCGTAGACGCCGGCCGCACCGCCGGTGAAGAAGTGCGGCACGAGGCCTGGCAGAATCAGCGCCACGCCGAATGTTGGTCCGAGCCATGCGGCCAGAACAGCGAGGCCGATGAGGCCACCGATGAAGGAGAAGATGAAGCCCACCAGCACGGCGTTTTGTGCGTACGGGAAGACGATAGGCGCGTCCAGAGCCGGGATGGCACCGGGGACGACCTTGGCGGCGATGCCCTGGAATGCTGGGACGAGCTCACCCAGGATGGTGCGCACGCCGAAGAGGATCACGGCCACGGCCACGCCGAATTGGAGGCCTTGGGTAAAGGACTGCATGAGGTAGTTACCCACGTTGGTGGCACCGCCTTCGAATGCAGTGAAGGCCTCCTCGGTACCAGCGCGCACCATGAACATGACGGCGAGCACGATGTACATGAGAGCCATGGACAGTGCGGTAGCCACCATGGAGTCACGCAGGAAGCGCAGGCCTTCGGGCAGCTTGAGCTCCTCCGTGGACTTGGACATCTTCTCGCCCTTGCCGCCAACTGCCTTGCCCACGGCACCGGCAGCAAGGTATCCGGCGGTGCCAAAGTGGCCGATGGCGATGGAATCATCGCCCGTAATGCGGCGCGTCCACGGGTGAGCAATGGCAGGCAGGGAGACCATCAAGATGCCCAGCAGCACGGCACCGAAGAGGACGACGATCCAGGAGGCATAGCCAGCCGGTGCGAGCACCATGGTCAGCAGCGTTGCCATGAACAACACGTGGTGGCCGGTCAGGAATACATAGCTCATCGGGGTAAAACGCGCCAAAATTAGCGAGACCACGAAGCCCAGGATCATAATCCAGGCCACTTGGGAGCCGAACTGGTCCTGGGCAATGCCAACGATAGCCTCGTTGGTAGGCACCACGCCCTGCGCGCCGGTGGCGCCGGTGATCATGGCGCCGAGCGTCTCAAGGGAGGCGGTAACCAAGCCGGCACCCGCGCCCACCAGGAGGAAACCGAGCGTGGCCTTGATGGCGCCGCCGAGGACCTGGCCCACGCCACGGCCCATCGCAGCGAGACCCACCGCGGTAATGATGCCGATTAGGAACGCCGGCACGGAGAGAATTTCATTGACCAAGAAGTTGGCAATGTTCAGCAGGACATCCATGAGTGCTCCTTAGACGTCGTAAAGCTCGCGCAGAGCAGAATCGATTTCGGACACGTTCGTAAAGTCTTCGATGACGTGGACGGGCACCCCGACGTCGCCAAGCGTTGCAGCGATTTCCCCGGAAGTCAGCAGGAAGTCAGCTTCCTTCGCACGCCCCTTGGCCGAAATCGTGTCTGTTGCCTCGACGGTGAGGTACTTGCCCCAGCCCCATTCATCGAGGACCTGCTCCAGCGTGTTCTTCAGGAACAACGACGTGCCCAGGCCATTGCCGCACACGGTGTAGATTTTGCCTTTTGAAGCCACCGAATCAGCCGCGGTCTGGTGCTCGGCACCATCTCGCACGTCACTGTGATCAGCTGCATGAGCCGCGCTTGCCGACGCCGCCCCTGCCCCACCGTTCGCAACATCCACAAGCACCTGGCGCAGCTGGGCTTCGCTTTCTATGGAATCCAGACGCGCACGCACGTCCTTCTTCCCCAGCAGCCCGGCCAGCTCTTTCATTGCCTTCAGGTGCTCGGATGAATCCTTCGCCGCAAGTGCTACGACAAGATTCACCGGGTCATTGGCCTTGGAGCCAAACTCCACCGGAGTATCCAAGCGCACCCACGACAACGCCGTTTCGCGCACTGCCTCCGACGGCCGCGCGTGGGCAAAGGCAAAGCCCGGCGCCACCACAATGTATGGACCATTTTCTTCCACCGAGCGCACCATCGCCTCGGTGTATGCCGGGCTCGTCTTGCCCGCCCCAACGAGCAAACCGCCCGCCAGCTCAATAGCCTTACGCCAGTCACTCGCACGGCCGTGCAGGTCAACCGCACCTTCTGCAAGCAACGCATTCAGCATGGACATACGTGTCCTCCTACCTTTATTCTTTGCCGGCCACGAAAGATATGACCAGCCCTAGCTAAAGTAATTACCAGGTATGCAAACGTTTACCTAGTCCCTGCCGAATCTTTGCGCGTGATTAACCTTATCCGCGATGATTTCCGCTAGTGCACACCGATCGCTGGGTGGGTCACTCTGCTAACCCGAGCCATGTCAATCCCGGCGCGGTAAGTGCCGTAACGAGCGGGCGCCGCGACAAGAACTCGACGTAACCCATGCTCTCGAGCTCGGTAATCCCTTTACGCGCGGTCGGCTTGGACACTCCCACAACGCTGGCTACCTCGTCCAAGCTCAGGCCAGCACGTGGACCAAAAAGCGCGACCTGTCCAAGCAAGAATGCGATTGATAATGCCAGCTCGCTTGCAGCTCCTTCGCTCTCTAGCGCACGCAGGCTCTGTTCCAGACTATTCAGTCGGTCGCTTCTTTCCTCGAGGGAGGACAACAAACGGGTCTGGGCGGCATTGACCATCGCAGCCATATCCTCGACAAAGAAAGTCAGCTCACCATAGTTCATGGGGTCTTCTGCCGTGGTGAAGGCATCGTAGTAGCGCCTCTTCTGCCTAAAGATTTCTGCCGAGAGCGACAACGCTGTCGGGGTAGAAAGCAGCCGTGATAGCCGAATGCTCAGGAGGAATCTCCCCATGCGTCCGTTGCCGTCGTAAAACGGATGGGTGTGTTCAAACATGAAGTGCTCCACAAAGGCCGCGAAGAGCTGAACTCCCCGAGCCTCGTGAACGGAATCGAGCATCACCTCGAGGCGCGCCCGAATGGCGGACTCTCCCCGTGCGCCCGCATGAAGCTCACGCACTCCATCGTTTAGCGAAACATCGCCAGTTCGGAAGAGCTCGCCATCGGGCACATCGGCTTTGTCTACTTCTTCGCCGACGAGGGAGTCGTACAGCGAGCGAATCTCAGACAGGTTTGAGGGAAAACCCAATGGTGGAAGGTCATCTCGCCCCCAAAAATCGCCGGGGAGGGCCAGGTACTGCCGCACCATTTCCCGGAATCGTCGCACTGGCGCGCCTTCCGACGCCTTTCCCATGCTGCGTTCAGCCTCAACCGCGGCGGCGACTTCTTTGCGGGTGGAGGAAATGTTCTCAATATCGTTGGTCGCCTTTATTTCATCGACCACCAGCTCATGAAAATAGTGTTCCCTAGCCGTCACTGGAAGTTTCTGCCACAACGCAGCAATCTGAACCTCTTGGCGCCAGACGCGCTCCACCCTTTCTGCGAGACCACGGGTGTGAACATAGAAAAGCCCGTGCTTGCCCACCTCATAGGGCCAGGTAAAAGCAGCAGGACTTGAACGCCGCACACGGAGCTGCTCAGCAACAAGCTCCCTGCCACCACTCGTGGCACGATAAAACACCTTTTTCAGTGGTTCGTATTTTTCCACAGGCATCACACCGCCTAAACGTTAAAAATCGCGATTTTTTCAATTAAGCTACCCGAAAAACTTGTCTAAAATGAAAAATTCGCCCTTTTTTGATTTTAAGCAATGCACGGGGTTGCGTTATTTCAGTCCCCTTGCTCCATGAAATCCCCTAGAGCTCCTGAATGAGGTCAGCGATCTCGTCCTGGTGGCGGTGACGGAAGACCGCCACAGTTCGCCGGCGCGGCGCCTGCGGGCTCAGCCCCAGCATCTCGTTAACTCGAGCTAGCGAATCTTCCGTCGATTCACCCGGCTGCATCAGCGTGCCGTCAAGTCCCACGAAGTCATAGAGGCGAGCCAACCCAGCCTCATGATGCTGGACAGCAGGTGCGATCGAGACATCAAAGGTCTTTTCTTTGCCCAGCTTGAGCCACACCCGCTGGCCCTCGTGGACACCGAGCTCGTCGAGGAACCGCTTTATCGTTGACAACGAGACTTGCTTGAGACGATTGACACGAACAAACTCCTCACCTAACCGGCTACTCAGCGCACAGCTCTCGCCCACTTTTACTCCGTAGTAAGCAGCAATGGGCGTGGGCACTGCGAAGCCGCTGCCACGCAGGTGGTCCTTGTTAACTGTCAGCAAGAGGTGCCAGTCGCCGTCACGGAGATAGGCATCGCGGGCATCTGCGATATCGCCCTCCATGACGTTTCCAGACTCATCCACTCGCGCAATAACCATGCCGTCGCGAGTCTCAAAATCTCCATTGGCCGCATATTGGCGGATCGAAAGTTCTGAAATTCGCAATCGCTCTGCCTGCGCTAGCAGCTCATTCAAAGCAATCGCAGGGACTTCCTGCGAGGAACCTGCGGCATCGACAACCATATGAGTACGGGTACTAGCGGCCAGGCGCGTAGAGATCCAGCTAGCAATACTCTTGAATTCCTCGTGACCCCACTCCGTCAGCGCCCATTGATCGGCAGAGACTTTTGTCAGACGAGGGTCGATGGAGAATTGATTAGAAGCAGACCGTGAGCTGCCACCCCCGAGGGTATCCATGATCGCTTCTGCAGTCATCGGCTCACCGTTTATAGCAAGCACGCTCACGGCACGGTCTTGGTAGCTGCCGACCTTTGTCAGCACGTAGTTGTCCAAGACTGCGACCTTAAGTTCATCGTTGGTCACGATGTACTGCTCCAGCCGGTCCGGCGTAACTTCTAGGCCCACGGCGAGTTCATCAATCCGAACAATACCGTGGTCATCCGCCAGCGTTGTTAGCCTCTCTGACAAGGCCTGAGTGAAGCCATTGAACACCAACCAGCCGTTAACAACTTCCCATTGCTTGCCAATGCGCGTGAAGATTTCACCGAACGTTGCGTCAAACTCGGCTGGCTTTCGTACGAGATCAGGAAGCTCCCTTCGGAGCTCATCCACAGGCAAGATTGGACGGGCACGCTTACCCACAGCCGCCACAACTTCTTTAAAGAGCGCACTATCCTTCTCAAAATCTTCCGCCAATTGTCGCTCCAACTGACGGATCCTCTCGCGCGTGAGACCAAACGCGGCACCGATGGAATCCAACGTCGCCTCACCAAGCCACCGGCTGCAAGCGATTCCGCGTTTGCGTTCATCACCGCCGGTGGCTCGAACGAGCTCATCCACGGCGCGTTGGAACAAAGTCCGCACTGGGGATTGCTGCTCCAGGTGTTCAGTAATTATGGGTACCTCAGCTGCGACGGCACTTGGTAACGACGCAACTTCTACAACCGCGCCATTTAGCTGTGCCCACCCGATGTACAACGCGGCTTGGTCCAACGCGCGGATTTCTTCGGACGTTCGACCCAAAAACTCAGCAGCGCGCCCAGCGGAGTCATCGTCGCTAAAAGGATTCTCACCAAAGGGGATGTCACCATAAGGGTTCTCCGCTGCGCCAATGCTATCGATCACCGCGGCATTTCCGCTGTCACTGGCTGCGAGAACCACAGCTTCCACCATGGCCACAAGCTTGTGTTCGCCTACTCCTGGTAGGTCACGCAAGTCCTCCACGGTTGCCTCCAGCGGTTGCGGGAACCGCGCAAACCACTGTGTGTACCCGCTCTTGTAAGAGCTTTGCACCTCGATCTCACTAAACGGTGTCAACTGGGGTGAGAGCTCCAGAAGTTTCTGTCTTGGGTGCTTGGCGCACCACTCCACCGCCAATGCCTTTGTGCCAGTATGCACACTTGTGCCAGAAACGCCAGTGCTCCACGGGAAGATCCCGTAGGTTTCTGTCAGATCAAGTTCAGCAGGCTGCGCCGACAGGTCCTGCTCCACGAGTTGCCCGCCCCCAGACATATTGCCCAACAGACGAGCAAAGGTCGTCTCACCAATAATTGGGACGCCATACTCCCTGGCCTTGCGCGCTTTTCCACTCATGGAGTCAGGGTTCGCTGCAACGAGTAGCACGGACTTCTTCGTCACGCCGCCGACGCTTAGCCCTACTGCCATTGCGCGACGTTCCCATTCTTCTCGGGGAAGATCGAACTGCCCCGTAAACGTCACTCTATCCCCAACAGACAGGCTGATGCCCAGTTCACTTTCCCCTCGCTGTGGTGCCGCAAGGAGTGCCTCGGCGGTATCGGCAGGCAGCCCCAGCTGCTCGTTGAGCAACAGCAGCGTGGCACGTTCTTCCTCTGTCACCTCACCATCAAGCCAAACCTCTACGGCGAGCTGCCGAATAAAATCTTCATGAATGCTCATCACGTCATTGCTGGTGAGACCCTCCTGCTGTGCTTGGTTCTGCAGCTCGGCAATTTCAGACTTGGAAAGTTCCTTATCTACCAACGCTGCCGCGAGCAGTTTCTTGTACTTCTCCGCGTCTCCGGAGCCTTCAGGTGCTGCAGTATCTGCCAGGCGGGCCAGCCATTCACCACGCTTGTGTGTCAAATCTTCTGCCAATGCGGTGCGAGGTAGAAGCGCGCCGCGGGCAGGAAACTCATGCGGCGGGAGGGTAATTGCTCTGCTGCTTATCACCACATCAGTCCCTTGGCTAACCAGCTGGGCAAACAGCTCTGCAGTCGCCAATGCATCTGCCAGTGCCGAGTGCGGACGGGCATTTGTAATCCCAACAACTTCCAAGGCGTGCTCAAGGGTTGTGCCCTCGCCTGGATACGTCTGCTGGAACAACCGCTTGGTATCAACCACCCACGCCCCGTAGTTAGGCCACGCCACCCCTAAATTAGAAAACTCCCTCTGCAAGAACCGCACTTCGAAAGGCGCATTGTGTGCGACCACCGTGCGCCCGTTGAGAAGTTCGAAGAATTCCCCTGCGACTTCGCCGAAAAGGGGCGCATCCACAACGTCAGTCGGTGTGATGCGGTGAACGAATGAGTTCGGAATATCCCGCTGCGGCTGCACCAAGGTCTCCCACGTTGACTCCACCTCCCGGTTGTGGTCCAACAGAACCACACCTATCTCGATGACTCGATCAGTCGAACCAAAGCCTGTGGTCTCGAAGTCAACGACGGCGTATCGCTTAGAGGCAACCATGGGGCCTTCCTTCTAGCTTTTTGGATCAATGCGTTGGGCTACTCAATTGCGCTGCACACCACATCATATGTGTCGACATGTCTCGAGTCTGTCGGCCTGGCCCAGAAGTACCTTGAATTCCAATCAGAACATGCACAATAGACTGCATGTCGAAACTGGGCCTGACCCCCGGACAGTGGACACGTCGGGGGTTAGCTATGCTGCTTTGGTCAATGTAGCTGAAGTCTCGGCTTCAAAGACATCAGGGGCTGAGGTTACCCTCGTTTAGTGGACACCCGATTAGTGCGGATCTTGTGTCCGTAAGAGAGGATGTTCATTGTGAGTCAACAACGCCAGAAATACACACCTGAGTATCGACGCGAAGCCGCGAACCTGGTAATCGAATCGCAGCGCCCAATTGCTCATGTAGCGAAAGAAATTGGTGTCGCACCTGGTCTTTTAGGCCGATGGGTAAAAAATGAGCGTCAACGCCGAGGATCTTCCGATGGATTAAGCGAGGCTGATCTTCGTGCTGAGAATGCTCGTCTGCGTCGTGAGCTGGCAGAAGCCAAGATGGATAATGAGTTTTTGTCAAAAGCGACAGCCTTCTTCGCCGCAAGGCAACGCGAGCAGAAAAGTTCGAATTAATGCAGCCAGAGAAGGCGAACTACAGCATCAAGCGCATGGCACGCTTGTTGAAGGTATCTCGGTCTGGATACTACAAATGGACCCATATACAGCAGCAACGACTATCCGGCGAAGATAATCGTGCATCATTTTACGATGATGTTGATCGCAAGATTCATCAGATTTGGAAAGACTCCGATGAGGTCTATGGTGCTCCGCGGATCACCGCAGAGCTAGGTGAGCGCTACCAGATCAGTGTGAATCGCAAGACTGTGGCTAAGCGGATGCGTCTGATGGGCATTGAAGGGATTTCACCGCGTGCTTTTGTGCCGGTGACAACGATTCAATCTAAGCGTAAGTCCACGCTTCCTGACTTGGTCCGGCGCATGTTTGATACCGGTGAGCTTAACCGAGTGTGGATGTCAGATATTACTTATCTGCGCACTGGTGAAGGCTGGTTGTATTTGTGCGTGGTCCGCGATGGTCATTCCCGCAGGTTACTGGGCTGGGCTATGGATAGCGTGCAAGATACTTCCCTGGTCGAAAAGGCCCTACGGATGGCACATACGCTGCGTGGTGACGTTCCTGACGGGCTGGTGTTTCACGCTGACCGGGGGACGCAATTTACCAGTGAGAAGCTCTGGGAGGTGTGCCGCAGCCTAGGGGTTGCTCAGTCTGTGGGACGTACCGGAGTGTGTTTCGATAATGCGATGGCCGAGTCGTTCTGGTCGACGCTTAAGACCGAGTTCTACGACCGGAAACGCTGGGCAACCCGCGATACTGCGCGTCAGGCTGTGGCTTACTGGATTGAAGTAGTCTACAACCGTCGGCGCCGGCACTCCGCACTCGGGATGGTCAGCCCCGTCGATTTCGAAAATCACATCACCCAAACCAGAAACGAAGAAAAAATCGCTGCCTAACCGCTAGGTAGCTCCACTACGTGTCCACGATTTGCGGGCAACCCCAACACCTCTTTGCTTTGTTGTCAATATTGGCGAGTTATCTTGTGTAGATGTGCTGATAGTAGAGCGGATTTATGGGTGAGTTTTAATGATGTTTACTGTTTATTATCTCAGCGAGTATTCGTAGCTTCAGCTGTTAATTTTTCGGCTACAAGCTAGGCAGCTGCGCGGTCACCGAATCAGACGTATGATGTCTTATGACTAAGGATTTCGTACAGATATTTCGCATCTAACCGGAAGGTAAAGACCATGTCCGCCACTACACAAAGTCCAGCCACTACCCAGCGCTCCGCGGCTACCCAGCCTGTGAAGGGTGTGGTCCCACCCGTACTCACGCCACTGAATGATGACTACTCCATCGACATCAGTACCCTTAAACGCCACGCTGAACGCCTGATCAAAGCCGGCGTCCACGGACTATTCGTCCTTGGCTCCTCCGGCGAGGTCGCATTCCTCACCCGCGAGCAACGCCGCGAGGTCATCGCCGCCGTCATCGAGCAAGCCCAAGGGCGCGTACCCGTCATTGCGGGTGTGATTGATATGACCACCCCACGGGTCATTGAGCATATTAAGGACGCCGTCTCCCTCGGCGTGGACGGTCTGGTCGCCACCGCCCCGTTTTACGTCCGTACGCACGCGGTGGAAATTGCGGAGCATTTCCGACAGCTCCACGCCGCAGCGCCCGATACCCCGCTGTACGCCTATAACCTGCCGGTGAGTGTTCATACTGTTCTAGAGATTGGGTCATTAGTTGAGCTAGCCAGCGAGGGTGTTCTTGCAGGTGTGAAGGATTCCGGGGGTAATGATGGGTACACTCGTGCGTTAATTCTTGCCCGCGATAAAGCAGGCGTGGAAAACTTTGTGGTGCTGACTGGCTCCGAAACCACTGTGGATTTCGCGTATCTTGCCGGTGCTGATGGCGTGGTTCCGGGGTTGGGGAATGTGGACCCAGTGTCTTATGTCACACTGCACGATTTACTGGTGAAGGGCGAGTTCGCGGAAGCAGCGCGTGTCCAAGCTAGGATCACGGAGTTATTTACCATCGTTGATGTGGGTGATGCCTCCCGTATGGGCGGAAGTTCCCAGGGCTTGGGTAGTTTCAAGGCGGCGCTGCATCACCTTGGGGTATTTCCTTCTGGTTTGATGTCCCGTCCACACGTTGCGCTGAATAGTGACGAGCGTGCGGCAATTGCCACCATTGTTGACGCGGCGAAGATCATTGAACCATAAGCACTGGCCATTGAATCTGAATGTACGCCGATGCTGACCCACCCTTGTGAGTATCGAACTCACACTTGTATAGCCAACTATCCCTTATGTAGCCAAATATTATGACTGTGACACTTGCTTTAGACGTTGGGGCAACAAAAATTGCCTGGGGTTTCGTAGATGATGACTCGCCTATGACAGCGCGATGTGTGGGCAGAATCCCCGCCCAGCCGCGGGGAGCCACGACGGGCGAACAGATACAGAAAGCTATTGCTCAGGCCGTGGATACTTCTGGTATTCACCCCACCCGCATAGGGATCGGCGCGCCGGGTGTTGTGCTCGCCCCTCAAGGACAGGTGGTACATAACGGCGATACGATCACGGGCTGGTCGGGGACAAATATTCGTGACCTGGCACGTGAGGTTATTGGTGTTGCCTGCGCGGTTCATAATGATGTGCGCGTATGGGCGTATGGTGAGTTGGCTGTGGGGCAGGCTCGGGAATTTCAGTACGGGCGGGTGTTGTATTTATCTTTGGGTACTGGCGTGGGGGGCGCGGTCAGCGATGATGGCGCACTTTTGCCCAGCCGTACTGGTTCAGCGGGGGAGTTTTCCGAGCTGCTGAGCGTGGACTGCCGGGGTTGTGCGGATCGTGCGGAAAACCTTATGAGCGGTAATGCATTGGCTAGTTACTACCAGGCACTGTCCGCTGAGTCGGCGCAGCCTGGCGCAGAGACCCCAACCGTTGAGCCGGCGCAGCCTGGCGTTTTACAGGCGCACCGGATTTCCTGGCGACGCCGCGATGAGCTGGCGATTACCTTGGAAGAAGTCGTGGAGCGGATGAATCAGGGCGATGAGCTGGCTTCGTGGATTATCCGGAGCAATTCTTATGGTCTCGGGCGGGCAGTAGCGGGGTTGGTGTCCGGATTGGATCTTGATGCTGTGATTCTTGGTGGTGGGGTCAGCCAGATTGGCGAACCTGTGGTGGAGCCGTTCACGCGCGCTATCGCCGATCATGTGTTGGCGCCGAATAAAGGGGTTGCGGTGCGGGTTACTGGGTCAGCGTCCACAGCTCCGCTGGTTGGTGCGGCGGCATACGCACGCGACCACGCCTTTTAGCTCACCCGTTGCGTCACGTCCCGCGTACCCCCGCTGCACATCGCCCGCGCCCTAGCAGTCCTGCCACCGCCCGCTACGCCCGCTGCGTCCACTGCCCCCGCCACGCCCCGCGCTCACCCTCTACCCAGTTTCGATAACACCATGTGAAAGGTTTCATCCACGATGTTCCAGTTTGATAGCAATGACCTCGATCGGCGCCGCGCCCAGGTTCTTGATCTTATCCGCGGCACGGTGACTGTATCGGTGCAGGCTCCGGACGGCCACCCGATGCGTGATACTCATACGTTGACCCGTGTCGCTCGTGCGTGTGTGGCAGGCGGCAGCCGCGCGATTCGTTGTGGTGGCTACGGGGGAATCCAGGATGTTGAGGCTATTGCGCAGGCCGTGGACGTGCCGGTTTTTGGCCTGACGAAGGAAGGCGGCGAGGGCGTGTATATCACCCCGACGGTGGAGTCTGTACGCCAGTTGGCGGCGGCGGGTGCTGCGGTGATTTGTGCAGACGCCACCGATCGCCCGCGTCCGGATTCGTCGACGTATGCCGATCTTGTGGAGGAATGCCACCGTCTGAATGTATTAGCGATGGCTGATTGTTCCACGCCGGAGGACATGCTTCGGGCTCATCAGTGTGGTGCGGATATTATTTCCACAACGTTGGCTGGCTATACGGAGTCTCGGGCGAAGACCGCGGGTCCGGATGTGGAGTGTTTAGCTGACGGTCGTGCGCGGTGTGGGCAGGAAGCGTTTATCATCGGGGAGGGGCGGTTTGCCTCCCGTGAGGATGTGCAGGCAGGTCGAGCATCGGGGGCGGACGCCATCATCATCGGCACAGCCATTACCGATCCGGCGTGGATTACTCGACAGTTCAACTCCTAAAGGTTCAGCGTCTCCAGTGTCACAGCGATTCTAAGATCGGTTCATAGTGCAGATAAACAGCTGCTTTATAGGCGTCGAGGTTGTTATCGCGTAGTGCATTGATGATGTCCTGGTGTGCCTGTACGGTTTTTATGAGGTCTCGGGGCGCTGGTATTTGCCGTAGGGGGATGACGTTCATGTGGACTTGCCAGAGTGCGTCATAGAGTTCGCGGATGATGGGGTTATCGATGTTGGATAGCAGGATGTGGTGAAAGCGCCGGTCTTCGTCCGCGAAGTTTTCGGCGTTGGCTTGTTTTTCCCCCATGGCGGTGACTAGTGCATGTAGTTGTTCATGCGTGGGGGTGTCCAGCTTCCTGGCGATTTCTCGGCCGATTGCCAGGTCCATGGCTTGGCGTGTTTCTACGACGTAGCGCAGGGTTTCGAGGTTTTCGTCTGCGTCTAGGGTCGCCCGGAAGATTAAGCCTTGTACCAGTGAGGTTAATGAGGCATTGGATACGAAGGTTCCTGTGCCGTGGCGTACTTCTACGATGTCTAGGGTGGCGAGGATACGCATGGCCTCGCGCACGGAAGATCGGGAAAACCCCAGTTCGGCGCACAGTTCAGCTTCGGTGGGCATGGTATCTCCTGGGGATAGGGAATTGTCCCGGATGAAGCGTTTGATACCTTCGACGGCTTGTTGGGTGGTGGAGGAAAGGGGTGTTCGTGCCCCATCGATTCCCCACGGTGAACTGTGCACGGCGTGTCCTTTCTGTGTTTGTTGCGCTGGGTTTGTGGAGTCAGGTCGGTTGAGTTTATGTGATTTTATGTCAATGACCCTGATGGTTTCACGTGGCCGCCGTAGGCGGGTCCGCTGGTGCTGCAGACGTGCGTGTCAGCGTGCGTGTCGGCCTGGGCGTGCCAGTGTGCGCGCCGGTGCCTGCTCGTGGAACCTGGTCGTTAAACCCCCCTTAACAGGGGGTATTTAAAAGATTTCCTCTAAGGGCATTCTGTACATCAGACGTCTGATGTATTCTAAACTTCGCAATGTTTTTTGGTGTACGGCGTGGCTACATACGCGGCTGCGATATATGGCTCTGTGATGTGTGCTGTGCCGTACGGCGCGGCGCTGATTATAAAGGGCTGCGCAGGTTGTGACGTGCGGCACATATTATGAAAGGGGGGCTGCAATGCAATCATTTGGCACTGTCAACTGGATCGTGTTGATCCTCTATCTCCTCGGCATGCTCCTCGTGGGGGCTTATTTTGCCAAGCGGGCAGTTCATGGACAGGATGAGTTTTTCAAAGCGGGCGGCCGCATACCCGGTTGGGCGGCAGGCTTTTCCATCTACGCCACCACATTGTCTGCTGTTACTTTTATGTCCACCCCAGAAAAGGCGTACTTGACAGACTGGGGATATTCGGCAGGTAACCTGGCCATTTTCGCCATCGTCCCGCTGCTGATCGGTTTCTATGTACCGTTTTTCCGAAAGTTGGACGTCACCACCGCCTACGAATACCTAGAGGAGCGCTTTTCTGTCGCCTTGCGCGTCATCGGTTCCCTCCTATTCGTTCTCTACCATATGGGGCGTATTGCTATCGTCGTGTATCTGCCAACGCTGGCGATCACCTCTGTGGCGGACATGAACCCCCTCATCGTTGCTGCCTGTGTTGGTTTCTTGTGCGTGATATACACCTTCTTGGGTGGCATGGAGGGCGTGATTTGGTCCGATGTTATCCAAGGTATTTTGCTGCTTGCGGGTGCCGCCGTGGTGATTCTTGCGGCAATGTCGATGACTCCGGAGGGTTTCTCCGACGCTTTGTCACACGCCGCCAGCGAGGGTAAGTTCTACTCCTCACAGAACTTCGCTACTGATGCAATCTTTACCTCCATTCCATTCATTTTCATCGGCAGTATCCTGAATAGTCTGCATCAGTACACGTCCTCGCAGGATGTTGTGCAGCGCTACCAAACTACACCAACGATCCAGGCGACCAAAAAATCCCTGATTGTTAACGGAATCCTCGCGCTCGTGACCATTCCACTGTTCTACGGCATGGGAACCGCACTGTATAACTTCTACGAGGCCAAGGGTGGTCTACCCGAGGGCGTGAACACTTCCGCCGTGGTGCCGTATTTCATTCTTTCCGAACTGCCAGCTGGTATCGCTGGGCTGATCATTGCCGCTATTCTCGCGGCAGCGCAGTCCACGATTTCTTCATCACTGAACTCTATTTCTGCCTGTGTTGTGGTGGATATTTACAATAGGTTCTCGGATAAACAAGCCTCTGTGATGTTCTCCCGCATTGTGATTATCATCGCCGGAATTTTCGGCGTGGGCGTGGCTCTATATCTTGTGGCGACCAATCAATCGGACCTATGGGACCTCTTCTTGTCCATCACCGGCCTGTTCGGTGTGCCGCTGACAGCCGTCTTTGCCCTAGGTATTTTCACCAAGACGGCCAATTCCCACGGCGTGCTGATTGGTTTGGCTTTAGGCGCTGTTGCCGCATTTTTCGCAGGAAAGATGGGCCAAGGTCCGTTCCTGGTCTCTACCGTGGCATTCGTGGTGACTCTTGTCGCCGGTTATGTTGTATCCCTGATATTCACCAGCAGGCATACCCATGACATCACGGCATTAACAATCTACGGCAAAGATCAGGAGTATATCCGCCGCGCCCCAGCACTGGCGAAGTAATCACCATGACCACGTGGTGATGTGACCTACCATCGATAGTTATGACATTCTCAGGACCACGCATTCTCACAGGCCGGTTTATCACCGAATCCGTTACATGTGATCACGCCCAAATCCGGCTGGATTCCCATGGCGTCATTGAGAGCATCGAGCCTGTCTCCGAGGCTGCGCCCATCACCACCGCACCCGCCACCCCCGCGTCTATCACCACCGCAGGCGCTCCCCGTGAAGGCACCGTCACCACGCTCGCCGCCTCCGATCGGATCACGTGGGTGCCGGGGTTCGTTGATCTTCACAACCACGGCGGTAATGGCGGGGCATTTCCCACCGGTGAACTGCAACAATGTCGAGCCGCCGCAGCCTACCACCGCGCCGCCGGAACCACCACGCTTCTAGCCAGCACGGTATCCGCCACACGCGATGATCTGCTTGCCCAGCTTGATATCCTCACCACGCTATGCCAGGAACGAACCATTGACGGTATCCACCTGGAAGGGCCATTCGTTAACGCCTGCCGCTGTGGCGCCCAGAACCCCGCAGCGATCATCGACGGTGACCCAAAGCTCTTCGCCGAACTGCTGGACGCGGGCGCCGGACATATTGTGTCAATGACCTTCGCCCCGGAAACCCCACATGCCCGTGAGCTGGTGAGCATGTGCGCGCGCCATCATGTTATTGCGTCGCTGGGCCATACGGATGCCTCCGCGCATCTCACCCGGAGCATTCTTGATCACGCCCGCGAGGTTGGGGCGACAGTCACCGCCACACACCTGTTCAATGCCATGCCACCTCTGCATCACCGCCGGCCTGGTGCCGCGGCCGCGCTGGTGACTGCGGCCAGTGCGGGTGAGGTATTCGTGGAGCTGGTGGCGGACGGCACCCATCTGGATCACCACATGGTCGATATGGTGTGGGCTGCCGCGCCGAATAATGCGATGGCCATTACGGATGCGATGGAGGCCGCAGGTTTGGAGGATGGGGAATATATCCTCGGCGCGCTTGATGTTCAGGTGCGCGGTGGGGTGGCGCGATTGGCAACACAGGATGGTAGCGCCGGTGCGATTGCCGGGGGAACATCCACGCTGCTTGATCAATTTCATGCCTTTCGGGCGCGTCATGGAGTGCATGATGCTGTGCGGTTTACCTCCGCGAATGCTCGGGCTGTGCTGGAGGCAGCAGGTCAGAGCCACGCTGGGGCGACAACGGCGGAGCACGGCGGGGTGGCTGAGCACAACAGTGTTGGGCCGGGGTCACTATTGCATTGCCCGGCGCCGGAGGTTGGCCAGCCAGCGCGGTTGGTGGGTCTCAACCCGGACGGCACGATTGCGGAGGTTATCCGCGCATGAAAAACAACGACCGCGAAACTACACACCGCGAACATAAACACAGCGGTAACCCCGCGAAACATAAAGATAAGAAAGGACCATCATGAAGATTCTTATTCGTCACAGCCCCGAGGATGTCGCAACCACCGCCGCGCAGATTTTCGCGCAGCACATTACCCCTGGCGCGCGGATAGGTTTAGCCACCGGCTCCACGCCTTTATTGATGTATCAGGAACTTATCCGGAAATTCCAACGCGGTGATCTTACATTTGCGCAGTTAGATGCTTTTTTGCTGGATGAATACGTGGGTTTGCCGAAGGAACATAGGGAGTCTTACTACGCCACTATCCGCCGCGAGTTCACTGAACATATTGATATTGCGGATACTGCCGTTCACTCGCCGGACGGCACGCATACTCACCCGTGCCAGGCGGCTAGGCAGTATCAAGAGCTTATAGACGCCGCACCTATTGACATTCAGCTCTTAGGCATAGGAGCTAATGGCCATCTGGGGTTTAACGAACCAACCTCTGCGTTGACCTCCGTGACTCGTGTGAAAACCTTGCACCCGAGGACTGTGCAGGATAATGCGCGTTTTTTTGATTCAGCCCAGGACGTGCCTCACCATGTGATTACTCAAGGTTTGGGAACGATACAGAAAGCATCCCACCTCTTATTATTGGCGACTGGCGAAGCCAAGGTGGAGGCCGTGAAGGCAATGGTGGAAGGGCCGTTAAGTGCATTTTGCCCGGCGTCTGTGTTGCAACTGCACCCACAGGCCACGGTTGTGCTTGATGAGGCCGCGGCTGCTGCCCTATCGGATAAGGACTACTACCGTTTCGTGGAAGAACACCAACACCTGGTGAGTTAGGGCTATGAATTTTTTGGGGCTGTGAGGTTAGGGTTTATGGCTACCGGTGGTGTGCTGTGCAGGATTAACCGGCTCTTCGGGTTTTAGAGTGCATTGATTTTGTGTTGGATGTTGACGGCGTGGATGAGGCATCGCAAGATGTAGTGGTTGAGGTTGCAGAAGCCGAGGGCGATGCCGCGTAGGAATTCTAGGCGGGCGTTGATGGCTTCGACCGGCCCGTTGGATACTTTGTAGTCGAAGTAGGCGAGGACGTCCTTGCGGCGCTTGTTCATGGTCTGGCCCAGCTGCTCGATCTCAGCGATCCCGGCGTCTTTCATGCCAACAAGCGTGTCAATGAGCATGCTCATGGCTTTCTTGGCTGCTTGCTTGCTGGGATTGTTGTAGCAGCTAATGACTTGTTGGTAGTAGTTCCAGGTCTCTTGTAGCCGCGCGTAGTCGTCGAAGTCAAACAGCTCCTCAAGCCTTCTGCGCTGTTTGTCGGTGAGTAGGTGCTCGGTGGTCAACAGCGTTTTCCGATTGCGGTAGAGCGGGTCTTTGCTCCGGTTACGCCGGCCTTTTGTTTCTCACTGGATCCTGGTATGACACGTGGTGAGCTTGTCATCGGCAAGGCGTACAACGTGGAACGGGTCTATGACTTGGGTGGCTTTTGCAATGACCTCGCCAGCGGCGGTGGCATAGCCTTGGAAGCCGTCCATGCTGATGATTTTGACGTGATCGCGGAACTGCTCGCTTTGATTATTCAGCCATGTTCGCAACGCGTTAGCGCTTGTTGCTGGGACAACGTTAAGAAGCCGGGCGGGGCGGATGACGTTTGCATCCTTGTCGTGGTGGTCGGTCATATCGACGATGATGGTGACGTATCCGTTGCGCGGGCCTGGCCCCCAGAAAGTGGACACGTCGGGGGTTAGTTATGCTGCTTGGGGCAGTTTAGCTGAATTAAGCGCTTCGAAGTCATCGGGGGCTAGAAGGTTGCACCAGGAGTGCCGCCTGCGCGTGTTGTAGCGCATGCACCACCGGAAGATTTCCTGGCGGCAGCTGATTGGACTTTCAAAGAGTTTCCTATCACGCAGTACTTCACGCTTTAAGGTGGCGTTAAAGGATTCTGCTAGGGCTTCTATCCGCACTCGTTCCCACTGCTCCCATGGATTGACGCACACCAAGCTGGGCGCAGTGGTCCCCAAACGCCTGTGAGGTGTACACACTGCCATGATCAGAATGGAAAGTTGCCCCTTTAAGGCTTCCGCGGACCTTTCTGGCATGAGACAAAGCCTCGATAACCAGCGATACCCGCAAGTGATCCGCGAGTGCATGACCGACAAGTTTGCGAGAGTAGACGTCGATGACCGTGGCAAGGTACATGTTCTTGCCACCCTTACACGGCAGGTAGGTGATGTCGCCTACATAGACGTGGTTTGGCCTGTCAGCGGTGAATCTCCGGCCTACTAGATCTGGCATGACTCTGTGGCCAGGCTTGCGCCTGGTAGTGACACATCGGCGCCGCTTGGTAAAGCCTTTGAAGTCCCATGGCTTTCATGATGCGTGCGACTTTCTTGTGATTGGCCGGGGTATACGCCGGGTCTTCCTTGAGGTTTGCAGCGATGCGTTTAGCACCGTAAAGCCCGTGCTCATCAGCGAAGATGGTTGTGATTCTTGCACCAATAAGACCGTCGGAATACATCTTTAACCTGCGCTGTTCACGGGTGTGGACCCATTTATAAAACGAGGAACGATTCAGCTTTAACACCTGGCACATCCGTGTGAGCCGAGTACTCGGTTCGGTGGTCATAGACACACTGGAAGCAGAACTCCCGTGAGTCTGCTTTAAGCAAAATATTTCGCAGCCTTGCGCAGGATATCGCGTTCTTCGCGCAGCTTAGAGACCTCTTTTTCCAACTGGCGGATGCGTCTCACGATTCATTCGCCGTTTGGGCTTTCTCATGCACAGCTTTTATGCGCGCACGCTTTCCGGTGCCGTACTTCTTGACCCATGAATGTAGCCGATGCACGGTTGATACCGAGCTGGGCTGATGCTGCGTTCAGCGAGAGGTCCTCATTGTTCTCATAGAGGGCCACAGCATCGCGTTTGAACTGTTCGGAGTACCTGGACATGGTGGTAGATTACCAATCTTGCCAGCCCGAATGGGCTGGATATCAGGTGTCCACCAAAAAGGGGTCAGGTCCCTCCGCGTCCACAAAGTCCCTAGACTCCTAGTCCAAAAAGTAGCTGGACTCCAAGTCCAAAAACCTCATGGACATAACACCTCAAAGCTAGACGGGCCCTAAAATACGATTTAATCTAGCGCTTCACCGCCCTACATTCCAAGAATTCGGTGTACACAGCACGATGCGGCTCAACTCGTTATCCCGATACGTTTTCCATTTCACTGGTTCTAAAAATTCGACAGCAATAGCGGCCAATAGGAAAATCGACATTGCCACTGCAACATATACGGTGAGAGAGTTTTAGAGCATTTTCCATTGCCTGAACCAGGTCCACCCCGGAAAGTGGACACGTCTTCGATTTTTAAAAGTCGTAGTAGACTAATAAGGGCCCCAACGAGTGCCAGCTCATTGTGACCCTCGGGTCTAAACACCCACATGAAGAATCGCGCTAACGAACTTCACGGTAGCGGTCACAAAGTTGAGGACTCCGCTCATCAAGTTAAGGATTGCAGCTCCTTTGGTGGCGAGGTCTTTTCCGTTGTAACTGGGGTATCGGTTTAACCCCAACAAAGATCTAACCCCAGAGCTTTACGCTGCTGGGGTTAGCTTTATGCGGGGATTACCGCGGATGAACGCGTTAGGAAGCTGCGTCCTCCACGCGCTTCTTCAGGGCGCGGAACTGGTTCCACACTTCCTCGGGCACGCGGGAGCCCAGGAAGTTCAGGTACTCGGCGTTGTCTTGCATATCGCCTTCCCATTCCTTCGGGTCAACGGCGAGTGCGGCGCGAACGTCGTCGACATCGAAGTCAAGGCCTTCCAAGTCGATGTCCTCGGCGCGGGCAGTGCGTCCGACCACCGTGTCCTCGGCCTCTACGTTGCCTTCAATGCGGTCGATGATCCACTTGAGGACGCGGGAGTTCTCGCCGAAGCCCGGCCACAGGAAGCGGCCATCGTCGCCGCGGCGGAACCAGTTAACCAGGAAGACCTCTGGCATGCGGTCGCCGCCCTTTTTACCCATGTCAATCCAGTGCTGCAGGTAGTCACCGGCGTTGTAGCCCATGAACGGCAGCATGGCCATCGGGTCGTGGCGCAGCGCGCCAACTTCGCCCTCTGCGGCTGCGGTCTGGCCGGAGGACAGCAGTGCACCGATCATGGTGCCGTGGTCCCAGTCGAAGGACTGGGTAACCAGCGGAACCGTGGTCTTGCGGCGGCCGCCGAAGAGGATGGCATCAATCTTGACGCCCTTCCAGTCGTCGTATTCCGGCGCGGCGGTGGGGCACTGGGAAATCGGTACGCAGTAGCGGGAGTTCGGGT
This sequence comes from Corynebacterium sp. KPL1824, assembly GCF_000478095.1. NCBI lineage: Bacteria > Bacillati > Actinomycetota > Actinomycetes > Mycobacteriales > Corynebacteriaceae > Corynebacterium > Corynebacterium sp. KPL1824. Next base: position 1,197,837 of record NZ_KI515750.1, read on the forward strand.
GGGCGGCCTTGGTGGACGATGCTGGTGTCCAGTCCTCACCGGTCCAGGAGATGAGGTGGTCTGGTGCCTCCTCGGTCATGTCCTCCCACCAGACATCGCCGTCATCGGTAAGCGCGACGTTGGTGAACAAGGTATTGCCCGGCTTCATGGTATCCATGGCGATCGGGTTGGAATCGTAGTTGGTGCCAGGGGCAACGCCGAAGAAACCGTTTTCCGGGTTCACGGCGTAAAGACCGTCCTCGCGCAGGTGCAGCCAGGCGATGTCATCGCCCACGACCTCAGCCTTCCAGCCCGGAATGGTGGGGGTGATCATGGCCAGGTTGGTCTTACCGCACTGGGATGGGAATGCGGCGGCGACGTGGTAGTTCTTGCCCTCTGGGTTCGTCAGCTTCAGGATGAGCATGTGCTCAGCCATCCAGCCTTCTTCCTTGGCCATGACGGACGCGATGCGCAGCGCGTAGCACTTCTTAGCCAAGATAGCGTTGCCGCCGTAGCCGGAACCGTAGGACCAAATCTCCTTGGTCTCTGGGAACTGGGTGATGTACTTATTGTCGTTGCACGGCCAAGCAACGTCCTCTTCGCCTGGCTGTAGCGGGGCGCCGACGGAGTGGAGGGCGTGGACGAAATCGCCGTCCGTACCAATCTTGTCCAGCGCCTCTGCGCCCATGCGGGTCATGATGCGCATGGACAAGACCACATAAGCGGAATCGGTCAGCTGCACGCCGAGCTTGGGCTCTGGATCGCTGATCGGGCCCATGCAGAAAGGAACGACGTACATGGTCCGGCCCTTCATGGATCCACGGAAGGCCTCCGTCATTTCTTCCTTCATGGCCTTTGGCGGCGCCCAGTTATTGGTTGGGCCCGCGTCTTCTTCCTTCGAGGTGCAGATGAAGGTGCGGGATTCCACGCGGGCAACGTCCGCAGGGTTGGACCGCGCCAAGTAGGAATTCGGGCGCTTTTCCTCATTGAGCTTGATGAGGGTGCCTTTTTCTACTAGCTCCGCGGCGAGGCGGTCAGCCTCTTCCTGCGAGCCATCCACAAAAGCCACCTCGTCCGGCTGGAAAAGCTCAACGCTTTCATTAATCCAGTCGATCAGTTTTTGATTGTCTGTAGGCAGCTCTCCAACGAGGCCCTGAATGGTGGCGGTCATTAAAAATTCTCCTCTGGATAGGATGTGAAAATCGGGGCACATCACGGCCCAACTTTGCCTTCCGACTCCAGATTAACCGGCAGAGCCAAAATATTGTTCACATTAAGTGTCATTTTTCCCACCCCGGTTATATCCACCGCCGTGAGCGGACGTTTACCAAGCGCACCACGAACAATTGTGATATTAGGCGTGATATTCTCCACACCATTTCGGGGGTAGACAAGTTGCCCGTTCGCCCGTTCCGCGCCACAAGACACCACCCCCGTCAAAGCCTCCGGTTATCCCCCTCCCCCATACGGCGGGGAAAATACCCGGCGCGGCATATTGCTTGCCATGCCTGGACAGGGAAAAATAGGGCGCGATGAATAGCACGGATAATTCTCAAAACACCCCTGCCGGAGAAATGCCGCCGGGTCGCCCGCCGCAAACGGACTTCAATGCGGTCTTTAATAATGACCTGGACTACCCGCGCCTGGGCAATGTCACCTTCCGCCGCGGCACGCTCACAGATAACCAGCACCAGCTTTTTGAGCAGCGCTGGCCCGAGCTGGGCCGCGTCTTAAGCGATGAGCTTATCGATGTCGATGAGTGGTTCGGCCGCACCGGTGCCAAGACCATCGTGGAAATCGGCTCCGGCACCGGCACCTCCACCGCGGCCATGGCGCCGCTGGAGCAGGACACCAATATCATCGCGGTGGAGCTCTATAAGCCTGGCTTGGCCAAGCTCATGGGGCAGGTGGAGCGCGAGGGCATCGATAATATCCGCATGATCCGTGGCGATGGCGTGGAGGTCATGGTGCGCATGATCGCCCCCGAATCCCTGGACGGCATCCGCGTCTTTTTCCCGGACCCCTGGCCCAAGGCGCGCCACCACAAGCGCCGCATCATCCAATCCGGCACGCTCAATCTCTTTGCCTCCCGGCTGAAGAAGGGCGGCGTCCTGCACGTTGCTACCGACCACGCCGGCTATGCCGAATGGATAGATGAGCTCGTGCACGTCGAGCCCAGCCTGGAGTACAAGGGCTGGCCGTGGCCGGATTGCCCGCAATTGGTGGACCGCCAGATCATCACCAAGTTTGAGGGCAAGGGCCTAGATAAAGAACACGTCATTACTGAATACCTGTGGGAGAAGAAGTAAATGAGCACCTATCTACTGGTGTGGGACGCACCCAATATGGATATGGGGCTCGGCTCCCTGCTCGGCGGGCGCCCCACCGCGGCACACCGCCCGCGTTTTGATGCCATCGGCCGGTGGCTGGTTTACCGCGCGGTGGACGTCGATGCGGATCCGCAGGCCGCGGTCTTTACCAATGTCTCCCCCGGCGGTGCCGATGTGATTCGCCCATGGGTAGAGGCCATCCGCAATGTGGGCTTTGGAGTCTTTGCCAAGCCGAAGATCCACGAAGATGATGACGTGGATCCGGATATGATCGACCACATTGAAAAACTGCGCGATGATCTCGCCGGCGTCGTGGTGGCCTCTGCCGATGGCCAGAACTTTCAGCCCTTGTTAGAAGAGCTCATTGATGAGGGCCTTCCCGTTACCGTCCTGGGTTTCCACGAACACGCCTCCTGGGCCGTGGGCCACCCCGAGATCGAGTTCGTTGACCTAGAAGATATTGACGGCGTCTTCCGCGAGCCGCTGCCGCGCGTCAACCTGGATAACCTGCCTGAAGGTGGTGCATGGCTCCAGCCATTCCGCCCGCTGGCTGCGCTACTGAATAATAGCTAGGAGGCTTACCCCACATGTTTGAAAAATGGGGACGATTTTCCTACGCACACCGCAAGGTCATTCCCATCGTCATCCTCGGTGCCATCCTTGCCCTCTTCGTAGGCTTTGGAACCCAGCTCGAGGAACGCATGAGCCAGGAGGGCTGGGAGGACCCGAATGCGGCATCGACAAGCGCGGCGCAAATCGAACAAGAAACGTTCGGCCGCGATAATTCCGGCGACGTGATTTTGCTCTTTAGCTCGCCCGATGAGAATTTCGATGCCGCCAAGGAGCACTTGGCGCAGCTCAAAGAGGACTACCCAGATCAGATTGACTCTGTCACCAGCTATTTCGATAGTAAGAAACCCAACCTGGTCAACGATGATCACTCGCTGGCCTTTGCCGCTATTGGGCTCAAGGGCGATGATGAACAAACCCTGAAGGATTTCCGCGCCATCGAGGGCGCGCTGACGGATACCTCCGCGCCGGTCAAGGTTGCCGGCGCTACGGCCGTGGCGGACGCCCTCGATGAAGGCATGGCAGAAGATATTGCGCGCGCGGAAAAGGCCGCGCTCCCGCTCGTTGGCCTGCTGCTTCTGGTGGTCTTTGGTTCCGTAGTAGCGGCGTTCATGCCGCTTATCGTCGGTGGCCTATCCATCCTGGGTTCGCTGGGCATTTTGGCCATCCTGGCCGGTTTCCTGCAGGTCAACGTCTTTGCCCAGGCAGTGGTCACGCTGCTGGGGCTGGGCCTGGCCATCGATTACGGCCTATTTATGGTCTCCCGCTTCCGCGAGGAACTGGACAAGGGAAGCTCCACCAAGGATGCCGTGTCCACCACCACCGCCACCGCCGGGCAGACCGTCGTCTTTTCCGCGGCGATGGTCGCCGTCGCGCTCTCCGGGCTCTTCCTCTTCCCCCAGGCCTTCTTGAAGTCCGTTGCCTATGGCTCGATTTCCGCCGTCGGCCTGGCGGCCCTGCTGTCCGTCACCGTCTTGCCGGCCCTGTTTGGCATGCTCGGGCCCAAGATCGACCTGTGGTCGGTGCGCCGCACCTCCCGCACGGCCCGCACCATTCAGGACACCTGGTGGTACAAGCTGCCGCGCTGGGCCATGCGCCGCGCCAAAGGCCTGACCCTGGCCATCTGCGGCCTGCTCATTGCGCTGGCGCTGCCTATCATGAGCATCACCTTCGGCGGTATCAACGAGACCTACCTGCCGCCCAACCATGACACCCGCGTGGCGCAGGATACCTTCAACGACGAGTTCCCAGCCTTCCGCACCGAGCCGGTCAAGCTCGTGGTGGAAGGTGCCACCAATGAGCAGCTTGTCGATGTCGTCATGCAAGTCCGCGGCCTCGACGGCCTTACCGAGCCCATGGGGCCATCCACCGCCACCAAGGACGGGACCACGGTCCTTTCGGCCGGCATTAAGGACCGCGAAGACTACGCACGGATCGTCCACGAACTCGAGGATGTTAAAGCGCCCGAGGGCGTCAACCTTTATGTCGGCGGCACTCCAGCCATGGAGGTGGAATCGCTCGATGCACTCTTCCACAAGCTGCCGTGGATGGCGCTGTACGTCGTCCTCGCCACCTTCATCCTCATGGCATTAGTCTTTGGCTCTTTCGTGCTGCCAATTAAGGCCATTGTCATGACGCTTCTGACCCTGGGTGCCACCCTGGGCATCCTGACGCTCATGTTCGTCATCGGCGTGGGCTCTGGCGCGCTGAACTTCTCGCCCGGCCCGCTCATGAGCCCCATTCTGGTGCTCATCATCGCCATCATCTATGGCCTGTCCACCGATTACGAGGTCTTTTTGGTCTCCCGCATGGTGGAGGCCCGGCGGCGCGGCGATTCCACGGACGAGGCCATCGCCGCAGGCACCGCGCATACCGGCGGCATCATCACGGCGGCAGCCCTGATTATGATCGTGGTGGCGGGCGCCTTCGGCTTCTCCGATATCGTGATGATGAAATACATCGCGTACGGCATGATTTTTGCGCTGCTTATCGATGCCACAATTGTCCGCATGCTCCTCGTCCCCGCCGTCATGCACCTGCTGCGCGAGGATAACTGGTGGGCACCTAGCTGGCTGCACCACATGACCACTAGGCTTTCTGGTGGTACCACCCGCCGTGGGAAGACCATTCCCTTCAGTGAGTTAAAGCGGCGCCTTGAAGGAGATAAATAATTGAAAAATTGGCTGCAAGTTATCGCCTCGCTCATAGTGCTGGCCATCCTCATCTACGTCTTCCGCGATGAGCTGGACTTTTTGAGCGAAGGCTTCTCACGGCTCTCCCACGCCGAACCGGGGCCGATAACCCTCGTGGTCGTTGCCTCCGTCCTCTCCGTCGTGGCGATGGGTGAGGTCATGCGCCTGCTCATCCGCGCCGGCGGCGTGGAGGTGGAGGCCACGGAAACCGCCGCCCTGACCTTTGCATCCAATTCCTGGTCCACCACCATGCCCGCAGGCCCAGCCTTTTCTGCCGTCTTAACCTTCCACGTGCAGCGCACCTGGGGTGCCTCGGTGGTCCTGTGCGGCTGGTTCTTCGTGCTGTCATCGGCCATTTCCACCTTGTGGCTGGTACTCATTGGGCTCGGCGGCGTGCTCTTCCTTAACGCCGATATGGCCCTGTGGTCCCTCATCGGCACGTTGGCGGTAATGCTGGCGCTCTCCGGCGGGCTCTTCTGGCTAAGCAACAACCCCGAAACGCTGGAGCGCTGGGTAAAAAAGCAGCGGCTGGTAAAAGGCTCGAAGCGCGAAGCCCTGCTCGAGCACGTGGAAAGCCTCAAGGAAGTGCACCTCACCCGCCGGCAATTCGCCTGGGCATCGTTCTACTCCTTGGCCAACCGGTTAATCGACATGGTCGCGCTCTGGGGCTGCGTATGGGCCGTAACCGGCCAGATGCCCACGACCGATTCGGCCGATAACACCACCACCATCGCCGGCGTCGCGCTGGCTTATCTCACTGCCAAGCTGGCCGGCTCCGCTCAAGTCACCCCGGCGGGTCTCGGCACAGTGGAAGCAGCGATAATCGCCACGCTCGTGGCCACGGGCATGACCGCGGTCGATGCCACCAGCACGGCGATCATCTACCGCCTTATCTCTTTTGCCTTCATCACCGCTATTGGCTGGGTCATTTATTTCTGGCACTATGCCCGCAAGGGCATTACCTACGCCGCGCTATCCCGTAAAGAAAAAGAAAAGGAAACCGTATGACTTCCACGCGTATCGCACCGCTCATTGACATCATCGCCTTGATGATTTTCGCCATCGCCGCCCGCCTCGCCCACGGTGGCCTGAGCTTTTCCGGCTGGGTCGATGCCTTCTGGCCCTGGGCGGTAGGCGCGCTCATCGGCTGGGCCATCATCCTCGCCACAAAGGTCCAGGGCAAGTGGAAAGAGGGCGTTGTAGTCTGGCTGTCTGCCATCATCGGCGGCATGGCGCTGTGGATCATGGTCAATGGCCGCCTGCCCCACTGGAGCTTCCTCATCGTTGCGACCGTGATGTCCGCCCTGTTCTTCTTTGGCTGGCGGCTATTTGCCCGCAAGTAGCAGATCGTAAAAAGCGACTTACCCTAGAACGCGCATCAGTCAAATCAATTCAGCAAATTTTTGACTTCAAGCCGTCAACCCTACCCCTTATGGGGGTAATCAGCTCGAAATAGCAGTTACAACTAATAGTACGGGAAAAGCTTTTAGTGAATAATTGCCCGTATCCGAGTACAGAACTTCAAAATCGGATACCACTCAATTATCCCCACAAGAAGTTGAAAGGTTCCCGTAGTGAAAGCTGCAACACGTAATTATCTAGCGCTTGTGGCTTCAGGGGTTCTCATGACTGCCGCTTCCCCTGTCGCCGGCGCTATCGATTCCGCCGAATCGGCTCCACCAGTTGAAGAGCATTCAGAACTTCCAGAATCCTCTTTTATTGACGAGGCACTTAAAGGCGCAGGATCCGCTGAAGATTCACAAGAGGCGAAATCAATGGCCGAAGAAGCCTCCAAACTCCCTCCCCTTTCATCAGGGCTCTTGGGCCCAGGTGACCATATCGGAGATCAATACACCGCTTTCTACCACGATCCAGTAGAACTCGACTCCTCGGAGCCTGGACAGCTCTTCCGATCAGAATCTGTGCGCAACCCCAAAAATCCACTTGGCATCAGCAACGTCGGCCCCTATAAGGCAGACCGCATACTCTATTCTTCCACCAACCGTTCTGGAGAAAAGATCCAAGTAAGCGGGATGGTCATTGAGCCTAAAACCGAGTGGGGCGGAGAAGGCCCACGCCCTGTCGTGGCATTTGCACCGGGTACTCAAGGATTAGCGGACCGTTGTGCCGCCTCCCGTAAAATTGCAGACGGGGTTGGAGACTACGAGCAGTTCTATTTCCATCAGTACCTGAAGAAGGGCTATGCCGTAGTACTCACCGACTATGAAGGGCTTGGCACCCCTGGCATGCACACGTACATGGATCGCGCATCCCAAGGCCATACGGTCCTCGACAGTATTCGAGCTGCGCAGCAACTAGAAGGCTGGGACATTAACGAAACCAACCCAGTATTTATCAATGGCTACTCCCAAGGCGGTGGAGCTGCTGCCGCTGCTGCCGAGCTATATGACGACTATGCTCCGGAGCTCAACATCAAGCTTGCGACTATCGGTGCTGCGCCAACAGACCTTACGCTGTTGCCTTCTACCCTCGACGGCTCCTTGTATTTCCTCTTCGAGTCGTATGCCCTTCTAGGGCTAAGCAACTCCTATGGCGAGGATCTGTACTCGCATCTCAATGACCGGGGCGCAAGAAAGCTACAGGATGCGACGAATACTTGTACCATGGGGCTCCTTAAGACCGCCGGCACTACCGTTGAGCGAATCAGCAACGATGGCAGAACCGTGCAAGACTTCATTGACAGTGAGCCTTTCAAATCGATGCTGGCAGAGCAGCATATTGGCTACGCTGCTCCCGCGATTCCAGTCGTCATTACGCATGGCCGCGGTGATGACGTGATTCCGTACTCTACTGCTGAACAGCTCGTAAATGAATGGACTGAGCGCGGCGCCGATGTCACTTTCATCCCAAATAACGCCCACACTCACCCGACCGGCACTATTCCGCACATCATCGAATCAGTAAAAGCTATTGACGCTGCGCTACAGCACGAGGAGGGAAGCCAGTAAATACTGCTCCCTTACGCCATGAAAAGGCTCCGATGGGGTTGCCCGTTAAGTGAAAAAGCTTTCCTTTCCGATCTCGTGGGGTAACCATGAAATAGTTGAACTCGGTCTTTCTTCTCTAGCATGAAACTAGGCGCACTAGCGGCCATAGGTCGCGATCAGGGGCGTGAACACCTGTGAGCAGATAGCAGGGCGCTTTTGTCCGGCAATGCGCCGGCGCATTCGCGTATCAGTATGAGCAACAGAACGCGCTCAAAACGTTAGGGCGTGCACATGCAAACGAGCACTAGGACGTGGCAATCACACGGGGCAAGGAGGTCGCGGGCGCGACTTCCGCGGCAGCACCAAACCTATAACTACTCGTAGTGGATTAATCGTCGCATCCTGTTTTCAAAAACTCATCGCACTTGTTTGCTCACACCGAGAGTTTCATTGGCTAGCGACCTACTGTGGATGCTCTTCGCTATAGCGCAGCAAGGTTTCCGCAACAATCTGGGCTCCAAGTAAAGCTTCGTCACGCAGCTGTGCTTCGGAGTACTCAACGCCTTTGATGATTCGATGCTCAGCGTGGATAACACTCGCAGTCTGCTGGTCTGCACGGAAAACAACCGGCCACAGCGCACGATTATTAAAGTCGCTGATCCAATTAAGATCCGCTGCTTCGGACTGACGAGCCTGGATCATCCCACCAATACCAATGTTCGTGTCCTGATCAACGATGTAGACAGGAACCCCATTGACCTGAGTCAGCAATCCACCAGTCGACAGCTGCGAGCAGCTAAGCCCCTGAGTAGAAAGTGCCTCCCCAATAGATTCGACGGATGCTTCACGCAATGCTGGCTGCTTCTTTCCAAACAATCCCATGGTCTTACTCCGCCCCTTCAAAAAGTTCTTCGATCGTTCCCAGCGCATCGAACCCAACCTGCAGGCTAGCGTCGATTAGCGCATCCAGCTGAAATTGGGACACGCCTTGGGTGAAGTTGAAGTGATTGCGGAATACAATCGTCCGGCGTCCCTCGATGAGGTTAGGAACCACTTTGCCGAAAGCCAGGTTGTCATTCGTCGCATTAATAGCGTTCATTGCCACCAGCTTCTTATCCGACGGGATTGCTCCAAAAGACTCAATGCGAACAGTGAAATACTCACCCTCGGGAACGAAGATGGCAACACCTTGCGGAAATTGGGAGCCCCACTCGCCGTTTTCCTCTCCCGCAGAAATCTGCAACGTATTCAGAGACTTGACGAGCATGGGAGTAGAGAAAGTGGTGATGTCTTTATATGAACTCATTTTGCTCCTACTTTACAAGAGGTTCTCTAAAGGGAGATCCTTATTGATCCAGATTCTTTCCTTAGCACGCTCATTTAAGTCCTCATAGTAGCTTAAGAAATCTCCGATGGACTGCGCTTTTGCATCTGTAACTTCTTTTGCTCCAGCCCATACAATTGGTTGCGTCCATTAGTGTGGTGTATCTGTAACCCGTGGTAAGCCTCGTGCCGGTGCACAATAAGGCGACCATCACGGGTACCTTTCGAATCAACTTCAACCTATCCTCGAAAGGAATATAACCGCGATGGCCGCTAACCCCCATCATATCGATCCCACTGCGTATCTGGAAGAATTGCTCACCCAAGCCTCCCCAGACTTGATGCGCCAGATGCTGACAGACTTCATTAACCAGATACTTTCAGCTCAGGCTGACACGGTCTGCGGCGCTGATTACGCCACGGTATCTCCACAACGGACTAATACCCGCAATGGCTACCGTCACCGCTCCTTAGACACCAGGGTAGGCAGCATTGATGTTGCTATCCCGAAGCTACGTCACGGCGCATTCTTTCCCGACTGGCTCTTAGAAAGGCGCACACGCACCGAAAGAGCCCTGACTACCGTGATAGCCACGTGTTATCTCAAAGGGGTCTCCACTAGACGCATGAATGATTTGGTGGCCACGCTGGGTATTAACAATCTGTCGAAATCACAAGTTTCTGACATGGCCAAAGAACTTGACGAGATGGTCGCTGACTTTAGAGCCCGCCCACTGGATTCAGGACCGTATTACTACTTGTCCTGTGACGCGTTGACCATGAAAGTCCGCGAAGGCGGACGGGTCGTTAAAACCAGTGTGCTTATCGCTACCGGTGTTAACAACGACGGCTACCGTGAACTACTAGGCATGCAGGTCGCAACATCAGAATCCGTGGAATCATGGACCGGATTCTTCCAAGACCTCAAAGCCCGTGGTCTTGGCGAAGTCTATCTCGTCACCAGCGATGCGCACCTAGGAATCCAAGCAGCTGTTGGTCAAGTACTGCCTACTGCAGGTTGGCAACGCTGCCGGACACATTTTGCTAAGAACTTGTCGTCAAAAGTGTCAAAACGCCAGTGGACAACACTATCGGGAATGTTTCACTCCATCTTCCAGCAAACCGACGCGCAAGCTACCTGGGACCAAGCCCGCCAAGTCGTAGATTTCTGCACGCAGCGTTTCCCCGACGCAGCTGACTACCTGGAAGAATCATTAGATGAGATTCTCGCGTTTACAACCACGCCCAAAGCTGTATGGACGAAGGTATGGTCCAATAATCCAACGGAGCGTTTGAACCGTGAAATCAGGCGGCGTACCGACGTTGTAGGAATCTTTCCCAACCGCGCAGCTATCATACGCCTCGTCGGCGCGATACTAGCTGAACAGCATGACGACTGGATTCAGCAGAAACGCTATATGTCACTAGCAAGCTTGGAACACACCCGACGCCTGATAGCTACCAACACCATCCACACCAACGACGAAGACACCATCGAGGCAGCCTCCTAATGAGCCAACATCAACCCCGAGCCGGACCCCAACACCGACCCTGACACTGTCCCCCGATTCACAGATTCAGAAAGGACAGATACACCACTCCACCGGACTTGACCATACAATTTTGTCCGGTTCGGAAAAATCTGCTTTAAGGATCGGATAGTCGCCGGCTAATGTATCGAAAACAATCGAATCAGCGATTTCGTCGTATAAATAAGGTGACCATGTATAGCGTTGGTAGCCTGCCTCATATCCTACGATTGCCGTCTGTTTTAGGGCTTTAACACGGAGGATAAGGGCGATCTCGAAATGAGAAGGACATTGCACTATGAATAATGGAGCTATATCTGTCTTGTTTTTATAGCTGTTTTCTTCAGCTATCCATTTGTTTAGTGCCACCGACAGCTTTATTGCTAATCGGCCAATATCGATTTGTTCGATATCTATCCACATAGATCTTCCATTCCGCACTTCAGAATTTGGGCCTGACCCCGGAAAGTAAACGCATTGTTCTCTTAGACGGCCACACCATCGCGTGTGAACTGTTCCCAGTACGTAGCATGGTCGTAGATTACAATTGTGCCAGCCCGACCGGGCCAGGTATCAGGTAGCCACCAAACAGAGTTCATCTCCGAGGGCAGGAGAGCACGGAATCCACGCCAAACAACGCAGAAATAAACGATGCCAAAGCGTTACGCCAGGTTGACGACAAGGCTTAGCGCCCGGCAGGCGATTTTACTCACCGGTTATTCCTGATGACTATTTTTTGATGCGATTGACCAGTACCGCTCCAACTATGGTGAGCAGTATGAGGATGAGAAACCCGAGGATCGACTTGTTTGCGATACCGACATAACCTGAAATTGCCAGCCCAAATAGTGCAACGACAATCGCATTAGGAGATATTTTATGCCTGTTCATTAGGCCTCCTTCACACTTGATCGTTAAATGGGCCTGACCACCGACAAAACGACTGAATCCGGAAATCCGGCGGCGTACCGACATTGTAGGGCTCTTCCTTAGCCGCAGGTCTGTGATCCGCGCGGTCGGCTCTATTCTAGCCGAACAACATGATGATTGGATCCAGCAAAAGCGCTACATGTCTGTCCTCGATTCAGAAAGAACAGATACACCACTTCTACGGACTTGACCATCCCCGCCACAAACAGAGTATCGAGGATGATTTTTACTCATCCTTTCATCGTGATCCGAACCGGCTAGCACAGCAGGAAGTTGTGTACGGTATTTCCCAGTCAAAGACCGGTTATCACCGTAGAAGAGTGAAAAGGGCTAGTACCACTAGCCCAGACCCACTAACGAGCCAACCTCAACCACGCATCCTGCCGTCTAGCCTCGGAGCCTTAAATCTGTGCGAACGTTCTCAGCTTAGAACGGCAGCTTGAATGGCACGCCTGCTGCGATCTGGTTGTAGGCCCAGTAAATGTAGCCGATGATTTCACCAATCAGGTCGAATGCGCTGGACAAAGCAAACAAGGTTTTCTCCTTCAACTGTCACGAAACTCTTATTTGGGTATCGTAACGCCATAGCACCGCGTTACATCGGTGCAATATTGTGCTTTTTGGGCAGGTCATGCGCAGACTTTGTGGCCAATTGCCGCAGCGCCTGGCGCAGGGCAATGCGCGATTGATTCGGTTGAATCATGGCATCCAAGTAGCCGCGTTCCGCTGCCACGTAGGGTGCCGTCATGGTCTCATCGTAGAAGTCCATGAACATCTTCTTGGTCATCTCGCGCTGCTCTGGGGTCTCGGCGGCCTCGAGCTGCTTGCCCGCAATCATCACGACTGCTGCGGCCGCACCCATGACGGCGATCTGCGCGGTAGGCCACGCCAAGTTAATATCGCCGCTCAAGTTCTTCGACCCCATGACGGCATAGGCGCCGCCGTAGGCCTTGCGCACGATGAGCGAGACCTTCGGCACGGTCGCTTCCACGACGGCGAAGGCGAATTTCGCACCGCGGTGAATCAGACCCACCTTCTCCTGCTCCACGCCCGGTAGGTAGCCCGGCGTATCGACGACGAAGACGAGCGGGACATTGTAGGCATCGCAGATGCGAATGAAGCGCGCGCCCTTATCGGCGGCATCGGCATCGATGCAGCCGGCCAAGTGCATGGGGTTATTGGCCACAAAGCCCACCGTTTTGCCGTCGATGCGGCCAAAGGCGGTGATCATATTCGGCGCGAAGTTTTCTTGGATTTCGATGAGCTCATCGTCATCGCCAAGCTGGGTGAGCAATTCCATCATGTCGTAGCCGGCGTTGGTGTCATCCGGCATGAAGGAATTCAGATCCTCGTCCTCGGTGATTTCGGCATCAGAAGGCGCGGGAAAGGTCGGCGACTCATCAAAGCAGGTCAGCGGCAGGTGATCCAAAATATCGCGCACCATGTCAAAGGCGTCTTCCTCAGAATCCACCACGGCGGAGACGTTGCCGTTGAGCTCCTGCTGGCGGGCGCCGCCCAACTCAGCGGAGGTGACGTCTTCACCGGTAACCTCACGGATGACATTGGGGCCGGTGACATACATTTCCGCTTCCTCATCCACGGCGATGACAAAGTCAGTGGTCACCGGCGCGTAGACCGCGCCGCCGGCGGATTTACCCATCATGATGGAAATCTGCGGGCTGCGGCCTGATAGCGGCAGCTGGCGGCGGGCGATTTCGGAGTACATCGCCAGCGAGGTCACGGCGTCTTGAATGCGGGCACCACCGGAATCTTGGATACCGATGACCGGGCAGCCAATCTTGATGGCCATATCCATGATCTCAGTGACCTTCTTACCAAAAGTCACACCCACGGAGCCGCCGTAGACCGTCTTATCGTGGGCATAGATGCACACGGGCCGGCCGGATACGCGGCCATAGCCCGTGACCACGCCATCGGAATAGATGGCCTCCGGGTCACCCGGGGTCTTGCCCAAGGAGCCGGTTTCGACGAAGGAACCTTCATCCAAGAGCTCGTTGATGCGCTGGCGAGGGGTGGTACGGCCTGCCTCGTCGCGGCGTGTGCGGGAACGCTCGCTGCCTGGATCTTGCGCCTCTTCTAGGCGCTTACGCAGGTCAGCGAGCTTCTCAGCGGTTGTTTGCTTGGCCGCCACGTATCTTCTCCTCGATCCAATCGTTCATATGCTTGCCCACGGTGCCAATGGCTGGCTCGTCCGGCACTGCCAAGTGATCGCCGGGCAGCTGCACAATATCTAGATCCTTAACGATAACGCCCCAGCCGCCATCCGGATCAACCTCAGCGTAGCGCGGCTCCAGCTCGATCGCACCGTCATGCATCCGCTCGGAGCGGAAAAGCAGCACGGGGACGCTGACATCGGCCCAGCGGTGGAAATCGATCTTGGCCAGAATCTGGTTATCCACGAAGGACGCCCGCTGGTGCTCCAAGACGCCGGCGGATAGGCCGTGTTCGGAGGCATCCGTCGTGGCCAAGAATTCCGCCAGCATGGTCATCAGGGCATCCTCGCCCATGGTTTCCAGCATCTCGTACGGAGGCTCGAAGTCCAGGCCATAGGTCTTCTTGGCAAAGGCGGCGTAGCGCTCCCACCGGGCGCGGGTTTCTTCCGGCGTATCCGGTGCCGGGTGGGAAGGCTGCGTGGTATCGAGCAAAGCGATGAACGCGACCTCGGCGCTCTCCTCCCCGCGCTTGCTGCGCTCTGCCAGCTGGTAGGCCACCTCATAGGCCAAGGCGCCGCCAAAGGACCAGCCGCCCAGGACGACCTTGCGGCCGCGCGCATAGCGAACGATGTCCTCGATATAGGCGGCGGCTCGCTCTTCTAAGGAGCCTTCAATCCTTTCCACGCCGTAGACGGCGACATCCGCTGGCAGCCGACGGGTCAGCGGCTGGTAAACCACCGTGGTTCCACCGGCCGGGTGGAACATGAATACGGCTGGCCCATCGGCCTCGCGCAGGACGCGAATATTTCCCTCCACCTCGGTCTCAAGGCCCTCACGGACCAGATCAGCCAAGGTTTCCAGCGCCTCAGCGTCGAGGACCTGCTGCGCGGTGACGTCGATGTGGGCGCGCTCGCGCAAGCGCTTGGCAATCTGCGCGGCCACCTCCTCAGAGATTTCCGGAAGCGGCGAGGTCACGCCCGCCGGGGCCTTGCCGGTAATGCTTGCCCATGTGCCAAAGACCATGCGCTCAGAGGCATCGCGCGGGGCGACGCCCACGCCCTGCTCCGAGTCTTGGGTGGTGTCGTCTGCTGCGGACGCGGGCTCTGTAGCTGTCGGTGCAACGTCGGCGCTAGCGTCACTGTTATCTATGCGGCCGCCGGCAACGGCCTCCTCGACCATGGTGATGACGTCTGCTAAGGAGGCATCGCGAAGCGCCTGCACCTGCAGCGGTGGAATCTGGAAGTCATTTTCCACGCGGTTTTTAATGCGCATGCCCATCAGGGAATCGAGGCCCAAGTCAATCAGCGGCAGCTCGCGCGGCAGATCCGAGACGTCATAGCCCATGGATTCGGACACGATAAGCGCCAGGCGGTCCTCGACGGTCTCTTGGCGCGGATCCCAGCGCACCGCGTCTACATCCGCGTCATCGGCAGTCGGCTCCGGGGCGGCGCTGCCCTCTGGCACCGCTGCAACCCCAGGGATCGCACCCGCGCCCAAGTCCAGGCCGGAGGCAAAACCTTCCGCCAAGAGCTCCGTCCTGGTGTCCTGCACGCTATAGACGGCGATGGACATGCCGCCGATGGACGTGGTGACCACGGTGGTAATTTCCCCGTATGGCGGGAGATCGCGGTGTTCCTCCGCGGCCACGATGTGTGCCCCAGGCTGCACCGCTTCTGCGGCGGCCTCCACGATGGCCAGCGCGGACGGTGCCTGATCCGCGTTGGTGGAAAAGGCCACCTTGCCCTCCGGCAGGTTCACGCGGGTACCGGGCAGGCCGGATACCCCGGCCGAAGGCCGCGCGTTGGTCCAGAAGCGCTGGCGGTTGAACTGGGTATACGGCGCTTCTGCCTGCGCGCCCGAGCCCACTACGGCGGCAAAATTCACCGGGGTTCCGGTTACGTAGAGCTTGCTCAATAGATCCAACAAGGACTCGGTGGGATCCACCTTGCGCTTTAGGCTATACAGCAATTGCGCATCGGCCTTGCCCACGGCAAACGCGGTAGACATAAGCCCCATGAGCGCCACCGGGTTCGGCGAAATCTCCACCAGCTGGGTGTGGCCTGCGGCAAAGGCCTGTTCCGTAGCGTCCTGCAGATATACCGGGTAACGGGTCATGCGCAGCCAGTAATCCTCATCGTGGACGGTGGTGCCGGGGCGGTAGACCTCGCCCTTATCCACGGAGGAAAAGAGCGTTGTGTGCAGCGGGTGGGCCTCCATGCCGGCGATGGCAGCTTCGAGCTCGCCCAAGATCGGATCAACGGCGGAGGTATGCCCCGCCGCCTTCACGTTGAGCGCGCGGGCGAATTTTCCTTCCCCATCGAGTTTTTCCACCAGGTCCAGTACCGCCTGGCGCGGCCCGCCCACGGTGGTCATGCCGGGGCCGGTATAGACGGCTGGTTCGATGGATGCATCGAGGGCGGCGATGTGTTCGGCGGACAGTTCAACTACTGCCATGGCGCCTTGGTCGGCCTCGCTTAGCGATGCCTCTCCCTCACCCATCAAGCGCGCGCGGTGGCAGGCGATGGTCATCGCATCCTGCGCGGAAATGCCGCCCGCGGCGTAGGCCGCGGCGATTTCGCCCATGGACATGCCCATAACGCCCGCCGGGCGCACGCCAAAGGAAGCCAATAGATCCGTTAGCGCGATCTGGATGGCGGTGATGGCAACCTGCGCGGTTTCCGTGTCATAGGTTTGAGAATCGTCCTCAACGATGTCCAGGATCGACCAGCCAGATTCGAAATCAACGACCTCGTCGAGTTCTTTCAGCCGCGCGCTAAACAGCGGCGAGAGGGCGATCATGTCCTTTGCCATCTTGCGGTGTTGGGAACCAAAACCGGAGTATACGAAGACCGGCCCCTGTACCTGCGGGGAATCCGCCGCGGCGATGCCTACAGACACCTTGCCCTCGGCCACCTGGCGCAGGCGCTTAATGGCCTCTTCAATGGAGCTGGCCATGACGACGGCGCGCGAGCGCGCGTGGTTGCGGCGCGCGACCGTGCGCGCTACATCGGCCAAGTCTGGTTGTTCTGCCTCTAAGAAATCCGCGAGCAGTCCCGCCGCACGCGCGCGGCGGGAGGGCAAGAGGCCGGAGACCGGCAGCGCCACCGTGTCGGTGGATAGCTGCGGCTCGCTGGTACGCGGGGTGCCCTGGTAATCCGTCAAGACGACGTGGGCATTCGTGCCGCCAAAGCCAAAGCCCGATACGCCGGCCACCTTTTTCCCGGAGTATTCCGGCCACTCGCGCGGGTCTTCAACGACCTCGAGGCGCTCGGCCACGAAATCGATATAGCGGTTCGGGCCAGCGTAATTGATATTCGCGGGGATAATATCGTGCCGCATGGCCTCGATGACCTTGATGAGGCCCACGACGCCCGCGGCGGATTCGGAGTGGCCGATATTGGTCTTGGCAGAGCCCAAGAGCACGGGGGATTCGATGCCGCGCCCAGCGCCCAGCACGCGACCGAGCGCGCTGGCCTCGATGGGATCGCCCAAGATGGTGCCCGTACCGTGGGCCTCCACATAATCTACGTCCTCGGGCGCCACGCCCGCATCCGCGTAGGCGCGGCGCAGCACGTCTTCTTGCGCTTCTGGATTGGGTGCGGTCAGGCCATTCGAGTGGCCATCAGAATTGACGGCAGAGCCCTTGAGGACGGCTAGGATTTCATCACCATCGGCCTCCGCGTCCTCTAGGCGCTTGAGCACCAGCACGCCGGCGGCATCGGCACGCACGATGCCATCGGCGTCATCGGAAAAAGCATGAATGGCGCTGGTAGGAGAGGTGACACCCAATTCCGAAAAGGCGGTGGAGGCGTGCGGAGCGGCCAAGATATTCACGCCACCTGCCAGCGCTACATCAGCGGCGCCGGTGCGCAGATCCTTGATGGCATGGTCGACCGCAATCAAGGAAGACGAGCAGGCCGTGTCCACATTGATGGACGGGCCGCGGAAATCCAGGGCATAGGAAATGCGGTTGGCAACGATTGCCGAGGAATTACCCGTAAGCGCATAAGGGTGCATCTCCGTGGGATCGGCCGTAATCAGCATGCCGTAATCATTATTGGTCGAGCCCATGTACACGCCCGTGTGCGTGCCGCGCAGCTCATTGGCAGGAAGACCAGCGTTCTCCAGCGCGTGCCATACCAACTCGAGCAGGATGCGCTGCTGCGGATCCATGTTCGCGGCCTCCAACGGCGATAGGCCGAAGAACTCCGCATCAAAGGATGCAACATCGTCGATATAACCGCCATCGGTATTTTGCTGCGCGATCTTCTCGCTCATTACCGGATCGGCGCTGTATTCAGACCACCGCCCCACCGGCAGCGGACCAGTACCCGCGCGCGATTCCGCGAGCATGGTCCAAAATTCCGGCACGTCTTTGGCGCCTGGGAAACGGCCGGACAAGCCGATAACCGCAATATCAGTACCCTGCGCAGCGCGAGTCGAGCGCTGCACGCGCGGGGCATCGTCGCGCTGCCCCGCGGGCTCAGTAAGCAGGCGATTGGCTAGGAGCTCAATCGTGGGGTACTCATACGCCACCGTGGCATCGAGCCGCGTGCCTAAGAGATTTTCTAATTCACCCGATAGCACTACGGCATCTCGTGAGGAAAGACCATAATTTTCCAGTGGGGTGGAATCTAAAATCTCTGTGGCGGCAACGCCCGTGGCCTGGGATACCCAGTCACGCAGCCATGCACGAAGTTGCTCGATGGTCATAAACCGTCTTTCCTAGTGGGGTTAATAGAACGACAAATACCTATATCGCTCTATTTTGTCACCTTGTTAACTTAACGTCCGAATCCGGCTTTAAGCTTGGTAGTCCTTTTTTGCCACGCGACGGGCAATCTTATGCGAGGAGGTGCGCTTAATTTCTCCCGGCGCCTTCCACACGATATCGCTCGGGGTAATGCCGTGATTCTTCGTCACGGCCGTGCGAATCGCCTCACCGGCGGCGGCGTCGCCGGACGGATCCGCGTCATCGGCGCGCTCCACCAAGAGCACCAAGGACTCTGAGTTTTCGCCCTCTACGGCAAAGGCGGCGATGGAATCTGGGCGCACGTGCGCAGATGCGTCCTGCACGGTGCCTTCAATATCTTGCGGGTAGTGATTGCGCCCGGCGATGACGATGAGATCCTTAAGGCGGCCGGTGATATACAGTTCGCCCTCGATGATGGTGGCGAGATCGCCGGTGGCCATCCACCAGTCATCCTCCGGCAAGCCATCCTGGATGCGCTCGCCCAGGGTATTGCGGAAGGTAGTTGCGGTTTCTTCTGGGCGGTTGAGATAGCCCGTTGCCATATTTTGCCCATGCACCCAGATTTCACCAATGGTGCCCTCTGGGACCTCGGCCTTGGTTTCAGGATCCACGATGGCTAGGTGCTGGAAGGAGACGCCCTGGCCATTCGAGGCGAAGGCAACCGTTGCCGCAGACTTTTCTTCAATAACCGCCTTACCGTCCGCCAATTTCTCGCGGTTGAAGTGGGAGATGATCGGGCGCTTGTCACCCTGTGCGGTAGAAACGATGAGGGTGGCTTCCGCCAAACCATAGGAAGGGCGCAGCACGGAGCGCTCGACGCTGAAGGTGTCCAGGAATTTCTGCACCGCCGGTTCCGTCACCGGCTCAGAACCAATGAGGATGCCATCGACGTTGGAGAAATCCGCGTCCTTGCCGTAGCGCGCGGCCAATTCCAGGGCGAAATTGGGCACGGCGGTATAGGTCTTCTTCTCCTCACCCGGCTGGCGGCTGATGCGCTCAACCCACCGGTTGGGGTGCTGGATGAAATCGCGCGGGGTCATCAAATCCAATTCGATGCCCAGGATCGTGGTGAATAGCGCCAAGATGATGCCCATATCGTGGTGCATCGGCAGCCACGAGACCACGCGCGGCGGGAACTGCATGTTGATCGCGTGGAAGATCTGCAGCACATTGACCAGGATCGCGCGGTTGCTCAGCTCCACGCCGGCAGGGGTGCGCGTTGAGCCGGAGGTGTACTGCAAGAAGGCGGTGGATTCCACGCCCTCGCCGGCAACCGGCTTCCACGACGCCGCCAAGGAATCTGGCAGCGCATTGATGGAGATGACGCGCGGGCGCTCCCGCTCGGTGGAGAAATAGGTGCGCACCGCTGCGGCCGATACGCGGTTGGTCAACACAACGGTGGGCTCGCAGTCAGCAAAGACCGCCTTGAGGTGATCCGCGTGGCCTGGCTCATTCGGATCATAGAGCGGAATCGGGGTCATTCCCGCGTACATCGCGCCCAAGAAACCGAAGAGGTACTCGGGGGAGTTGCCCGCCAGGATGGCCACACGGGTACCGGGTTCTGCGACCTGTTGCAGGCGCCCTGCCACCACTTTGATCCGTGTATTGATCTCTTGGCGGTTGAGCTCACGGAAGGTATCTCCCTCATCGTAGAGCCACTGGCGGATTACAACCTGCGAGGTATCCGTCTCTGCTTGGTAGAGGGTCTCCGCCAGGCCCGCCAAGGTGAGCTCTGCCGGGAGGGCGATATTGCCCTCGGCATCAAAGAACTTCCCCATGAGTTGCTGTATATCCATCGATTCTCCTTTGGTAAATGGTTTTGTTTTAAAAAATATCGATGTTGTAGCGCCTCATGTTACACGGCATCAATCACCCGATGTGCCCAATCCACGACCCACTGGTTCGCAGTAGTCCCATCAATCACGCCGTCGTTGCTGGCGTACTGCGCGTGCACCCCATTGGCCCCGATCAAGTCCTTGGCGCGTTCCAAACCATTGCCCACGCCGGTGGGCGCATCGCACACGGAATCATCTGGGGCACAGATTTGGAAGGTCCTATCCGCGAGCTCGCCGAAGCCGTGCGGGCGCGCGCCGCGCATGGTAGCTCCGGGCACGATGGGCTGGACGAGCCCGGAGACGGGCTCCAAGGCAATCTCGGCACCGATTCCGCCGAGCGCGTGGCCTGGATTTTGGCCCACGCCGTTTTCACGCCGGCCATCTGCGATCAGCGCCACGCCCGCGATATTTTCCGCGGGGATCACGCCTTCGCCACCGCCAATATCATCGGCCACATCGCCGGCGATGACCGCGCCTTGGGAAAATCCGCTCAAAATGAACTTGGTCTGTGGGCAGCTATCGTGCATGCCGCGCAGCTCTTCATTCATCTTCGCGGTGCCCTCATTGCGGGAATCGTCGTAGCTCATCTCCTCCTGCGCATTGATATTTTTAAATTGCGCAGTATACGGAAGGGTCCACACCTTCACATCATCCCCGTAGGCCTCCCGCAACGGCTGCGTAATAGACAGCATGAATGAGCGCGGATTAGCAGAAGGGTTGAGGGGATCATCGTCGGCCGCGGATTCCCAGGTTCCTGGCGCGGAAATAAACTCCACGGCCGGGCACCAATCCGGCTGGGGTTGCTCCGGTGGTGCCGCAGACTCTGACTCCTCGGGGGCGCTAGGCCCCGCCGAGTCCGAGGTCGTGAGGTAATGCACCGCCCCCGCGCCGATCACAACGAGGAGGGCGAGGACGGCAACGACGGTAATGATTTTTCGCATGAACTAGTTGTACCCGGAAAACCTCAAAGGAAGCTAGCAAAGTGCTGAACGTGCGTTGTCCTGCAGCAGCTTGGTGAGCTCGTCAAAGTCCTTATCAGAGCGTTGCTGCTCAATCAGTTGCCCGGCCACTGCGGGAATGGTGATTTCATCCTCGCCGCAAGCGCCCTGGCCAGCACCGAGGAGCTGATCTTCTACCCCATCGACGTTCACGCCTGCATCCTTCAACGAATCCAGATACGCAGCCTCTTCCTTGGGCAGCTGCGCGGACGGGATTTCAGAGATCTCACGGGCACCACGGTCCTCCGGGGAGTTCGCGGAACCAGAGCCGTTCCGCGGCTCAGCGGAGCCCTTGGAATCGTCCTTGGACTCGGAGGGCTCCTGCGAGGAGGAAGCACTGCTAGATGCAGACTCGCTATTGCTCGTGGTCGATTCTTCGGAGGTCTTTTCGCGCGACAGCGGCGCCACCGAAGTGTCATTGCCGGAGTCACTATCCACGGTGGCAGAGTCACACCCTGCCAAGCCGAGGCATAAGACCGCTCCTACGATGGCTAATTTACGCATGCTTACTTCTTTTCAGTCTGTACGCGGCCCATGACTTCACTGATCGTTCCGTGCTGGAACTCCTGCTTCAATCCACCAGCTGCGATTTCGGAGTAATCAGAGGTGGGCCAGCCAAACTCGCCGTGCTCCCAGCCCTTCTTACCCCATTCATCCATGATGGCGCCCTTCAAGATGTAGTGCGCGCCGGATTCTGGGGACCAGTAGATGGAGCCATGTTCAAACTCCTGGAAGAAGCCATTGCCGTCCTTGACCTTCTTCTCACCGTCCGTGGGGAAGCCCAGTGGGGATTCGACACCGCCCATATCCTTGTACTTTTTGCCAATGGCACCAAAGGACACCTGGTTCTTGCCGTCCGGGTTGCGGGTCAGAATGCCGTTTTGGAATTCCTGGGTAAAGCCTTCGCCCACCTTCTTGACCGCGCCGGTCGGGTACTTCAGATCGCCGCCTTCGTAGCCCTTCTCGCCCCACTTCTTAAACATGTCGCTGGTAATTTCCCAGGCGCCGGTCTCTGGGCTCCAGTAAATGGAACCGTGTTCGAAGTGCACGAAGCGTCCCTTGCCATCTGGCGTCTTAAGTTCATCGGACTTCGGGAAGCCCAACCAGGAGGTAGGGCCACCGATTTCCGCATAACGGGCACCAATGCGGCCGTGCAGGGCGTGCGCACCGGTCTCCGGGGACCAGTACGCCGTACCGGTTTCGAAGTCTTGTGCCTTGCCCTTATCGGCAACGTCATATTCGTTATTCAGGCAGGAACCGATGTGGCCTTCCTTGGTGGCCTTGGCGATCTCGCCTTCGGTCTGACAGTCCGCACCGCGGTCGGCCTTGTCAATGTTGAGGGCATCCGCAATGTAGGGCCATGCATTTTGCATCTCAAATTGCCAGAATTCCCAGCTGTGCACGCCGGAGGGGCGGAATTGCACCACAGGCTCCACATTGGCGCGCTTCGCGTAATCCACGAAGGTCTGGGTGGACATACGGGAGATGACCTCCAAGCCCATGCCGGCCAAGCTTGCCTGGCCCTTGGCCACGGAGGTGGCATTGCCAAAGTCATCCTTGCCGTTACCGGCAGAGACATAGACCTGCATGTCCTTGAGGTTTTCGATGCCCAGCTTTGGATCGTGGTCGATCCAGTCCTGCGAGCCCGGCTCGCCCCACATCTTGCGGGAATCGAAGCCACCGGCATCGCGCTGCGCAGCCATGATGGCCTGCGGCATGCCGCGGGTGGTCGTATCAAGGTAGCCGGAGAACGAGCCCACGAAACCAAACAGGTACGGGTTGCGCTCCGCCAGGTTGATCGCAGCGGTACCGCCCATGGACAGCCCAGTGACCGCGCGCTTCTGGTTGGAGCGGTATTCCTTATCCAAGATGGGAACCAATTCCTTGGTCAGGAAGGTCTCCCACTTGTAGTTCTTGCCTGCATCCGGCTGCTGCCAGTCGGAGTAGAAGGAGGATTCGCCGCCCACCGGCATGATGAGGTTGACGTTGCGGTCCGCGTACTGGTTGAGGATATTGGTCTCAATGGTCCAGCCGGACTCGTCATCGCGGGCGCGCAGGCCGTCGAGCGCCCATACCTCAGGGAACTTCTTTTCCGGCTGCGAATACCAGTCGCGCGCGAGCTGGATCTGCACCTTTTGCTCTTGATCCGGCATCGCTGCGGACTTGATATAGACCATCAGGTGGCGGTTGGACAGGTACTCCACACGGTTGATCTTTACGCCATCCGGCAGGCCCTCTACCTCTGGGTACTCG
This sequence comes from Corynebacterium sp. KPL1824, assembly GCF_000478095.1. NCBI lineage: Bacteria > Bacillati > Actinomycetota > Actinomycetes > Mycobacteriales > Corynebacteriaceae > Corynebacterium > Corynebacterium sp. KPL1824. The sequence continues at coordinate 1,221,651 of NZ_KI515750.1, forward strand.
GTCTCCACTGGGGTACGAGCCGGCGGATCCTTGGGCGCAAAGTGGTCAGACAGGCTGCCGCCACCGCCTGGCTGAGCAGAGCTAATATCACCAAGTGAGCTTTGGGCTGTGGCATTGGGCAGCAGGGCCAGTCCAACGGCGATGGCGGTCGGTACGGCTGCTACCGCAAGCCCCTTGCGGGCCTTGCCCGGGGAAGTGTTTTTGCGCATAGGTAAACGTCCTTGAAGATTTACCGCGGCTACATTCCGAAGGTTCCCCTCCTCCGGACTGCCGCCTGCGGCGTGAGCTGTCTATTGTGCGTTTAAGTTTAAGTTGAACTTGAGGCTTAAGAAAGGCTGACACGCCGGAGGCAATTTATATCACCATTTATTGCGGTGCGGACGAGGCTGAACTCAAGCCCTATTACAGACGCAAAAAGTCCCCTACCACAAGGTAGGGGACGAAAGCGTTAAGCGGCTTTTACCAAGCGTTCATAACGTTGAGAACCTGCGGCTTCGACTTCTCCAGCTGGTATCCAAACTGCAGCCAGTTGTGCAGACCCTGTGCCGGGTAGTCCACGGTCGGGTTCAGGCCCTGCAGGCGAGCTGCACCTTCCCAGACGTGGGTGGTGATGCGGGAACCGACCTCAAGGGCAGCACCGGCTGCTTGGTGCTCTGGGAGGTAGCGCTGGCGGTCAAGGTCGCCCGGGATACCGGTTGCGGCGGAGATGTAGACATCGGTATTGCGCAGCTGCGGGATGAGCAGCAAGGGGTCATTCTGGAAGCGCTTCGGGTTAAACAGCGAGCCGTACATCGCGTTGATGTTGAACCCGCCGGCATCCAGCATGGCAAAGCGCATGAAGGTCTGCGCGCCCGGAACCGTCGTGGTCAGGTAGCCAGAGAAGGACAGCGCCTGACGGAACTGGTCATTGTGCTTTGCGGCCAAGGTCAAGGCAGAACCAGCGCCCATGGACAGGCCAGCAATGGAGTTATTATTGCGGGCCACGCCGAAGTTGCTCTCCAAGTAGGCGGGAAGCTCGCTGGTCAGGAAGGTCTCCCACTTGTAGTTGACCGGCTCGTTCGGGTCGTACTTAGCGGGTGCCTGCCAGTCAGCGTAGAAGGAGGACTCGCCGCCTACCGGCATGACCAGGGTGATGTTGTGCGGCTCGTAGGTACGTGCCGCGTTGACGTCATTGACCCACGCGTTGGTGCGGTCGGTCGCACGCAGTCCGTCCAAGAGGTACAGGCCAGCGTTGCCGCCATTCTTTGCGGGCTGGATCTGCACTGGGATATTGCGGCCCATCGCCTGTGACCACACATCGCAGCGCTGGACCCACCAGCCCACCTGGTCCCACTCGCACGTGCCAGTACTGTCCGCACGCAAGAAATCGCGGTGAGCTGCGTGCGCCTGCTGGGTGCCGCCTGCCACTACGGCAAGACCCAGCGCTACGGCGACTGCCATGATGACCGAAAGGACGCGACCCCTAATAGATGCAGTCATCTTTCTCCTTCACAAAGTATTTGGTAATTGTCACTTAGCTTTATCGCTCGGAATCTGTGAACCGTTAACATCCCGACGCGAAAGCCTAACTAGCAAGCAGTCTAATGCACTCCCGGGCCAAATGTTGCATCTTCCCCCATCAGTCCAGGTAAGACCCCGGATCGGAAGAGAAGGAAAGCGTCCGCCCGTCTGTCAGGGAAAATTTAATATTTTCCCAGAATCGGCCCCAAGTTAAGGGATCCCTGTACGTAGCAAAGAGTTCCTGAAAATCGGCATCGTTAAGCGCGGTGCGGGCCTTGCGGGCCGCGTCCTTATCAATCCAGAACGGTACGGAATCAATATCGGCCGCGGAATCCGCCACCTGCCACGGCATGCCCAGGCTCTTATCGTGGCCAATCCGCCCGCCCTCGATGCGGGGCTGGCGCGCGGCCAACGGGTTGCTCAGGCCAATCTCATCGAGCACGCGCACATCCAACGGGGCATTCATGGAGGTAAGCCCCAGGTTGAGGTAATACACCGTGGGCGGATCCGTGCGCGAGGGATCCCCCTCGGTAGCCAGCCAGGAAGGGCTGCCATCGTCTTGCAGGTAGCGGAAGGTCATGGCATCGCCATCCTCCAGCTCCTTAATTGCGTCCTTATAGCCGTGCATCATCTCACTGCGCAGGAACTCTTCGGCGTGGCGGGGCGGCTCATCCATCCGTGTAGTGTGGGTCCAAAAATCGCGCTCATCCACAATGGAAATATCGCTGTCATAGACGGCTGGATCCACCGGGTGCCCGCGCAACGCAACGATAATCGCCCACACGGCGCAAGCGACAGAAGCCACCCATACCCGCATGTTCACCACAAAAATGGGAAGCAGCGCGGCAAAAAGCGGAAGCAGCAGCATGCGCCCATGCATGAAATCGCCGCCCACGCGCAGGACATAGAGGGTGTGCAGCACCGCAGTACCAACGAAGATGTAGACGGCGCTTGCGGTAGAGCGCAGCTGCGGCGGGCGCAGGTCAGCCTTCCAGAGTGCGGCTACCACCAGCACGAACAGCGGCAGCACCAACCAGTAGGGCCCAATGAAATCGCCGAGGTAGGTAAAGCCCTTTCCCCATTCGGAGCCGCTGGCGGATTTCGCCACCGCCGTATGCGGGGTCAATAGGCCGTAGTATCCCATGCGGAAAATCTGGTAGCCCAAGGGCAGCGGCAGGGCGATGGCCAGCACCTTCCACGAGCGCGTGGAAATCAACAGCACGATCCCCACGATGCCGCCGTACAGCGCCAGCTCGGGGCGGATCAGCCAGGACAGCCCGGCCCAGAAGGCTAGCCAGTACGCGGCGGAATTCCCGCGCGCGTGGCGGTGCGGGCGCGCCCACTGCAGCAGCAGCCACCACAACATGGCCAGGTAAAATAGGCACAGGCCCCATTCCAGGCCGGAGGTAAAAAAGTCACGCGCCGGCGGCAGCGCCACATAGACCAAGGCACCGGCCGGAAGCACGATGCCGGAGTGCATGCTTGCCGATGCCCACGTGCCCACCACCATCGCCGCGACCGCAAGGAGAAGCCCGAGGTAGATGGCGATGGATTCGAGTTCCGCATTGCTCACCCATCGCACGGCTAAGATGAGGTATTGCCACAGCGTGGAGGTATTGGCCTCCACGCGCTCGCCCACATTGAATACGGGCCCGTTGCCGGCCTCTAAGTTACGGACGGTGCGCAGGACGATGAGCCCGTCATCGGAAATCCAGCGGCGGGCGAACCCGCCCCACAAAGACAAAACACCGATGACAAGAGCCGAGGCCGGAATGCTCCAGCGCGCGAGGGCCTTGTTATCGGTGTTAAACACGAGGATCGAGTGTATCAGTCCGATCGGAATTTGCTACATCGAAAATCCGCCGCTGCCTAGACCAATGGCATGACGTAGACGGCCATGGCGATACAAGCCAGCCAGGCGATGGCGAGGAATTGCAGGGTGCGGTCCCCCAACGCGATTTCTTCCGGGGCTCCGCCCTGGCCGCGGTCCACGTCGGCGGCATAGCGCAGGATGGCGATGGTAAACGGCACCATGGAAATCTGGTACCAGACGCCCCCAGAGGTTGCGGCATTAGCCAACTCAAAGCCCCACAAGGAGTAGAAGACCACCACGGCGGTAGCCGCTAGCGTCCACACAAAGCGCAGGTAGGTCGGCGTATATCCCTGCAGAGACTTACGGATTTTCGCACCGGTCTTTTCCACCAGCAGGATTTCGGCATAGCGCTTACCGGAGGCCATAAACAGCGAGCCAAAGGCGGCGACCAGCAAGAACCATTGCGAAAGTTCAATATCGGCGGCCACGCCGCCGGCCATGGTGCGCAGCATGAATCCGGAGGAGACCAGAGCGATATCGATGACCGGAATGTGCTTCCAGCCAAAGCAATAGCCCAACTGTAGGGCGATATAAACCGCCATGACGATGGCCAGCTCGAGTCCCGCCGTGGCCAAGAAGGACAGCCCAATGGACAGGCCAACGAACACCACGGCCATGACATAGGCCACCTTGATGGGCAGCACACCCGAGGCGATCGGGCGGAAGCGCTTGGTGGGGTGCTCCTGGTCCTCGCGCCAATCCTTGGCGTCATTGATTAGGTAGATGGAAGAGGCGCCGAGGCAGAAGACGATGAAGGCTAGGAGGACATCGACAAGCACGCGCCCATGAAAGAGCGAGTCCGCACCGGCCGCGGCGGGCGCGGCCAGCACGAGGATGTTTTTTACCCATTGCTTCGGGCGCAGGGCCTTGACCATGCCATCGGCCAAATTCTTCGGCGGCTTGCGCTTGCGGCCGGTATCGACACCGGACGTATGCGGCTCCGAATAGAGAAAGTGCTGATTCTCAGCCTCACTCATGCGTCTTTCTCCTTCGTCATTGCCCGCGCGGTGGCAGCGCCAATGGCTGCGCCCGCGACGGTATCGGTTGGATAATGCACCCCGAGCACCATACGCGATGCCATCATCACCGGCACTCCCACGAGCGGGGCCTTGGACCCCGTCAGGCGGGAAAGGCCCACCAAGAAGGCGGTGGTGGAGGTGGCATGCGAGGACGGGAAGGACAGGCGCGAAGGGGTTTTCACCCCAACGCGCACGTAGGAATAGTCGGGCCGCTTGCGCCGCACGATGCGCTTGAGCACCACGCTTGCCGCATGCGCGGTAAAAGCCGTGGCACCGATCCGAATCCAGTCTTCCCGGCGCTTTTTGTCCAGGCTGGCGCCTAAGGCCGCGCTGCCCAACCAACCCAGGGCGTGCTCGCCCAAGTGGCTTAAACCGCGGGCGGTGGGCACGACACCCGGCACGTCAAAGGCGGCGTTCTGGATGGACTCCAAAACGCGGGATTCTGCGATGGAAAGCTTATTGGGCATCAAAAACCTTCTTCCAAGAGGACCGCGCGGTCAATTCTGGCAACGCGGCGCGGTAGCGTGCCCGCAGGTCATCGAAGTTTTCTTCAATTTCCTTCAGCAGGCTGCGGGTTTCGGCGATAAGCTCCTTGGCCAAATCGCGGTCGCGCTTGCGGAAGGCCACGCCCGTGCCGCCGGCGGTGGATACGGTGGCGGAATCCAGGCGGGAGAGGGTGAACCAGCGCGCCTCTTCGGGAGTGAGGTTCAGCTGCGGTGCCGCGTGGTGCGCCGGATCCTCCTTGCTCAACAGGTGCTTAAGGCCCTTGGCCGCCCACGGCAGCTTCTTCACCTTGCCCAGGCGCCCGCCCACATTGCGGGTGGGAACGCCCGGCGCTCCGGTCGGCGCCGGCAGCTGGTCTGCGGACTCGATGATGACCGCGTCCGAGTAGTTCTTGCGGATCTCCGCAATGCGCGGCAGCGAGGTATCCAAGATATCGAAGAGTCGGTCCGGCCCCGCTAGGAAGTCCTTCATGGCCTCAATTTGGATGGCCATGGTGGAGTATTCCATGCACATGGTGTGCTTGAGCGTGGACTTAAAGATGGACCTGGTAATGCCGGATACCGCACCATCGTGGTACAGCGAGGCCACGATCAGGCGGTTGCGCAGGTGGAAATAGGCCTGCCAGTCAATGGCATCGTCCTTATCCGCCCAGGCCATGTGCCAAATGGCAGCGCCCGGCCAGGTCACCGTGGGGAAGCCATTGCGGGCGGCGCGCAGGGAGTACTCGGTATCGTCCCACTTGATAAATAGCGGCAGCGGCTGGCCGTTGGTTTCTGCCACCACGCGCGGGAAGAGGCACATCCACCAGCCGTTATATTCCACGTCCACGCGGCGGTGCAGGTCGCGGGAATCGTACTTCTTTGGATCCAGGCGGGTCTCCTGCGTGCCGATGGCGCGCAGCGGGTACTTGGCAAAGTCGTGGTCGTACACGGCGTGCGGGGCCGCGCCCCACATGAAGTCGGAGCGATTGACCTGCTCACCGGTGGTGCGCAGCTGGGAGCACTCCTGCAGGTTGAGCATCTGCCCGCCGACGATGATCGGCTTTTCCGCATAGCGCGCGGCCTGCACCGCGCGCAGCACGGAGTCCGGTTCGATGGCAATGTCATCGTCCATGTACAAGATGAAGGGCGAATCGGTGTTTTCCAGCGCCTCGTACATGATGCGGGAGTATCCGCCCGAACCACCCAGGTTACCTTGGCGGAACTCGCGGAAGCGCTCCCCAAAGTGGGCTACTGCCTCGTCATAGCCTGGTTCATCAGCGGGGTGCTGATTGCCTTGGTCGGGCATCAAGACGAAGTCGATGATCTCGTCCACGACGGGATCCTCGGCTAGGGCTTGTAGCGCTGCCACCGCGTCGGTAGGGCGGTTGAAGGTAGGAATCCCGACCGCAACACGCTTTTCGGAAGGAGCAACCTCGGTGCCATCCGGCAGGATTTGCGCTCCCGGTGCGTGCGGCGAGCACCACGCGGCATGCGCCAGGGTGGTTTCTTTCTCGGCTGTGATATCGAACCACAGCCAGCCGCCGTCCTCGAAGTTCTTGAGCGGGAGCTCGAATTCGTGCTCACCGGTGCCCACGAGGTGGTTGCCCACGGAAATGCGTTGGCCATCGTGCTTGGAACGGTACAACGAGATATTGGCCTGGCCCTCAATTTCAAGGCGCAGAATGACCGAGTCGAGCTGGGACCACCGGCGCCAGTAGGAGGCCGGAAAGGCGTTGAAGTAGGTCTCAAAAGAGGCTTCTTCGCCGGCCGGGATGGTCACCGAGGTGCGGTCGGTCCAGCTGAGGCGCTCGCGGTTTTGTTCCGCCTCAATGAGGTAGAGCATGCGGACGTCAAAGGGTTCGCCGCGCTTGGGCAGCAAAATTCGCTGCAGGGGCTCAAAAGCCGAGGTGTTGTTGGCAGTCACGATTGCTTCGATTCTCCAAACTATTTAAACAGTAGTCAGCGATTTAGCGTAGTTGTTTTATAAGGATTACTCGGGTTTACACGCGGATGTGTCTTCGGGTTAAGTAGCAAAAGGGACCTGACCCCTGTTTGGTAGACACCTGATATCCAGCCCGATGGTGGACACAAGGTGATGCTGGATGTCACGCACCGTCATACCGCCGGCGTACAACGAGATGATCATGTCATCGAGTTCGGTCAACCGGCGTGCGCCTTCGGCACCATCCGCGCAACAAACCTACCCACGCGGCCTCTGGGCATAACTACCTCAAGCCGGCCGTAGCCAGAGTCAACGGTTTAGGTATAGGCCCCATTTCGGAAGTTATTGCCTTGGCCGCGGTCAACCTGGGCTTTCGCCGTACGGTCGGAATGCTCGTAGCCCAAATGAGCATCCATTTCAGCCTGCAGCTCGGCGTTAACCGAGGCCTGCAACATGGCCGTGCACAAGCTCGCTGGCATCGTCAGTCGAGGTCGACAAGTCACCGATGAGACTGGCAAGCTTAAAGGTTTTCCATCAGCTTCTCGCTGATCTCGTTGACCCTAGACGGGTCATAATTCTTCTGCGGGGATACCGTAGTCATTATCGGTGAAGCTCCTTTCAAATCAGAGCCCCACACACAAAATCTCCGACACTCTCGGACCACACGGTCCTTGGCATCCTAGTCAAATTTTCTTGGCATATTCCAGATTTTCCCATCTACTCAAACGGAACAAAACCTGGGACAGTTCACGTGGGAAAACAACGTTTATACCCGTTTATGCCGCCAGGGTAGAAAAACCACAGCACCAAGAAGCAAGACGACAGTGACACCCACTAAATATGCTATGGATCCCCAGGGGATTCCATCGCCGCCAAAGAGGCCGTATCTAATGGCTTCACTTATGTGGACAGCCGGGTTGGCTTCTCCCACTATCTGAAGCCACGAAGGCAACAAGTCTTCAGGAACGGCAACCGGGCCGAGACTTAGCAGCGTAATGGCCAATAACAATGAGATGGAAGATGCCTGCTCAAGGCTGGAACATAATGCTCCAATTATCATTCCGGCAGAAAGGAAAGTACAACCAGCAAAAACTAGGGAAGGAATGATAGTGAAAGAAGGAGATAAAGAAAGCCCGAGAATCTTAACTACCGCAACTGGGGTTATGAGCAGTGAAGGAGTAGCTAAGAGGCTAAAGGCGATAAAGCTCCCCACAACAAACTGGAGGCGCTTCGCCCCAGTAGCCGCTAGTTGATCTAGGGCTCCATTCGCCTTCATAAAGGAAATATTGGTGGCAATTTTCCCCTGCAGCTCGAATAGTAAAGAAAACGATAGACCACCAATAACAGCGTACTCAACGGCGGCCCCGCCTGAATTTTGTGCGTACACACCAAGTCCTAAGGACATTAGAACAGGAACGACAATTCCAGTAAGCAGCATGGACGGCCAAGACCATCGCCAATTGGTCAGCTGTATGCGCGTAAATGTAAGAGTGTTACTCATGCTTTATTCGATTTGGATGCGATTAGGTTGACAAAAACATCCTCGAGATTGGGTGAACTGATAGTAATATCGTCGGCTCCTTCGTGACATAGTTTCGAGACAATTCTCGGAACTTGGTCGACATCTACTATCTGCTCCCAAGGTTTTGAACTTTTATCACTATTGGATGCAGTGCGGTACGCAATGGTTCGTCTATTTTGAACGTTTTGCATGACTTGGTTAACCGTGCCGTTAGCAATGAGCCGTCCTTTATCCATAATTCCGAGATGGGTTAAGCAGGATTCAACTTCGGAGACTGCATGAGTGATTACTAATACGGTAACTCCCTTATGAGAGAGGGCCTCAATTTCGTCCCATACTAGACGGCGATTTAGCGCATCCAGCTCATTCGTGGGCTCATCCAGAATGACGAAAGGGCGGTTTGAGGAGATAGCGATCGCAAGTTGGACAAGTTTACTTTGTCCACCAGATAGCGATCTCACCTCTTGATTGTGGAATCGAAGAATGCCTAGCTTCTCTAGGAGACATTTCTGCTGCTTGTTCGATGACTTCGTCCTGTACAGCCGACCAAAGAAATCCATTGATTCCTTTACAGTCATAGTGTTTAGGGCTAGGGGAGATTGAGACAAATATGCGACATTTGACCTCTGCCAGTCAGAGGTCGCGGACGCATCTCTGCCTTCATTTATCCAGATATGGCCGGAAGTAGGGCGTAGTAGGCCGGTGAGGATTCGAGCTAAACTACTTTTCCCTGAACCGTTGCGCCCAATTAAACCGTAGACACTACCCTTGTCGATGCTTAGCGAAACGTTGTCGACTGCGGGCTTTTCTTGATTGGGGTAGGCCTTACAAAGACGCTCTAGTCGTACAAGCTCTGACATGACCTAACGTCCTTTAGTTGACAACGAAACTGCCTAGACTTTTCGGCGGACGATGTTAAAGCAGTTGAAGTGTGCAATATCATCATCCGCGATTGATTGCGATAGTAGCATTCTCAATTCGGGCCTGACCCCCGGAAAGTGGACACGTCGGGGGTCAGGCCCCTCCTTATGCAGGTTAGGTTCCCACACACAAACCATCAGACACTCTCTGGTGTGACACACCCGCCGTGCCGCAGGCGGGAATTGCAGAAAGGGCCCGACTTCTCTAAAGGCTGGATCCGACGGCGGATTTAGACTTTAGAGAATCTTTTTACGTCAATAGCTATACCAATCGGCATGCAAATAAGTGGAATAAATTTAACTAACGATACTGCGCTGGAAGCCTCATCGCCTTTAAACAAGACATGCAAGGTAACGAAGCCTATAACTGCAAGGGCAATTCCAATAGCCGTAAAAAGGTAGAACTGCTTTTTAGGACGATTTGGGTAAAGCGCTTCCGCATATTCATCAGGGGCTCCAAACTCGTTCCTCAAGTTAACCCCAGCACCGTCACTTTCCATGACTCTTAGAATTTCTTGATTAATATCCGATTCGGAGACTGACCTTAACCTAAGCTCCCGAGCCAGGCTTTTCAGGTATTCGTCATTGAGAGTGCTCATGCTATTTCCCTTCCATCACATTGCGGATACCGCTTAGTAAGTACTCCACGTCCTGGACGCCCTCCTTGAGAGCATCTCGACCGGTGTCTGTAATCTGAATCATTTTCCGAGGAGGATCATCATGTAATTCCGCCCATCTCGAAGCAATGAGCCCTTCTTCCTCCAACCGAGTTAAAAGCGGATACACCGTACCGCTTTTAAAATCTCCAAGATTGAAACTTACGAGCATCTTTCTGATCTCATAACCGTATGACTCTCTCTTTGACAGAATCGCCAGAATCGACAAAGGCAATACCGAAGATGCAATTTTACGAGTCCATTGCTTCACGAAACCTCCAACAAATATTTCAACCCAAGATAGGTCGATAACCTATATAGGTAACAATGCTACCTACGATAAGGGTTGCCCCTCTAAAATGCGCGGACTTAAGTCAATTGATTTTCTTTACACCATTCTCAAAGAGAGTATGGGCAACGGCACTAACCTTGTCCTTAACCACAGGGGTCGCATTCAGCCGCTTACCAGCAACACCACGGAAACCAATGACGCCTGAATAGGCCAACTCTTCTATAAAAACGACACCACACGAAGGGACGCAACCGCTATTTGTGGGCAACCCCAATATTCTTAAAAGTGTCCGCTTCCTCTCCTGCTGCTTAGCCCGTGTCTTCGACGCCGCGGGCTTCCGCTCGCGCCGCCCGCTCTATCTGGCCTCTCACCGGAATGGAAGTACACCGCACGCATGATGAAAGGGCTGAGGTTTCCCTCAGCCCTTTTTGCTTTCTCCCTGCCTTAGGCTAGACGCGCACGGATTCAGTTACCGGCTCGATGCCCAGCTTGTTCAGCATGTAGTAGACGCGGGCCTCTAGGTCATCGGCAAGCTCGCGGGCCTGCTCAACGGTCTCAGCCGGGGCGATGTCCCAGATCTTGATGTCCTTGCCGGCCTCATCGCGCTCGACCTCGCGACCCAGGTACACGATGTAATCCGGCATGGCCACGGTCCGCACCTCTTCGAGGTACTTCTTGGGAGCCTGGCCCATCCCGCGCTCGCTCATGACGTGCGCCAGGTGGTCATTGCCGTCATTTTCCGGGTGGGCGGCGGCGGTATCGACATAGAGCGCCTCACCGGCGTGCTTTTTGGTGAGGTCCGCTGCGGCCTTGGCCAGGGCGTGGTTATTGCCCGCGGCGAAGCGAACGTGGATGCGGTGGGCACCGAAGAACTCACGCACCTCGCGCTCTACCAGCACGGGGATGAATTCCACGAGCTCGGCGTTGGCGGTGTGCTTGGCGATGACCTCGTCCAGCTTCGCATCGATGTCAGCACGGGTATATCCGTGACCGTACTTGGTATGTAGGTCATGACGGAGGGTTTCAAACTGGTTCATTGTTATCCCCTTTCCTGGATTCTTTCCCCGTTTGCTTTTTGTTAACTTAAAGTTAACTTTACAACGCGGTGTGACATACGTCAATTGGTTGGTCATAACCCAGTAGTTAACCCTCGCGTGGAGCAAGTTACGCATGGGGCACAATCGGCTATAAACTCTTCCTTTGATGATCCTGCTCATTGATAATTACGACTCGTACACGTTTAACCTCGCGCACCTCATCGCTGAAGTCTCCGGAACCGAGCCCCTCGTCGTTCCCACGGGCGAGGCCGACGGCATTCCAAAACGCGTACGCGCCGGTGAATTCAGCCACGTGGTTATCTCCCCTGGCCCAGGCACCCCGGAGGAAGAAAACGACTTTGGTATGTCCCGCCGCGTTATCGAGGCGGCCGCCGCAGCGCGAATTCCCCTGCTTGGTGTCTGCCTTGGCCACCAGGGTCTGGCGATGCTCGCCGGCGCCCGCATACGACGCGCGCCCGAACCGCGCCACGGCTTCGTATCCACCATTAGCCACTCCGGCGAGGGAATTTTCGCCACCATCCCGCAGGACTTTCAGGTGGTGCGCTATCACTCGCTGCACATTGAGCCGGCCCCCGGCATCACCGTGCACGCCCGCAGCGAGGACGGCACCGTCCAGGCCCTCAAGGTCGATGGCCTGCCGCATTGGGGCGTGCAATTCCACCCCGAATCGGTGCTCACCCAGCACGGCGCGACCCTGCTGCGCAATTTCCTCGGCGGTTTTCGCCTCCTCCACCGCGAGGTCCCCGGCGCGGTTGACTGCCCCAGCGTCTTCGCGGCGCTGCAGGCAGACGGCAACGATGCCTTCTTCCTCGATTCCGCCGATGCGCGCGGGCGCTATAGCATTCTTGGCGATGCCACCGGTCCCCTCAGCCGCACCTTTCGCTACCGGCTTGGCGATGCCCCCGATATCCTCACCGCCCTCGAGCGCGAACTATCCACGCAGGTCATCGACGCGCCGGATCTGCCGTTTACCGGCGGGGTAATCGGTTACTTGGGCTACGAATGCGCGCAGCTTACCCTGCCCATCCAGCTGCGCCACCGCTCGCCGTATCCCGATGCCTACTTCGTCCGGCCGCAGTCCTTCCTCGTCTACGATCACCACCGGCAAGTAGCGCACCTGTGTTGCCTCGACGGCGACGGCGCGCAGGGCCTGCTCGACCGGCTGGAGGAAGCCCTGGAAGGCGGGCAGGTGGGAAGCGAGGGGGCATCGGCAAGCGCGGGTGCCTGGCGCACCACCGACTACCTGGACCGCATCCAGCGCGCCCAAGAGCTCTTGCACGCCGGGGAAAGCTACGAGGTATGCCTGACCGATACCTATACCGCGCAGGCGACCGGCGATATTTATGCGGCGCTGCGCCGGCACAACCCGGCACCGTACGCGGCGCATCTGGTATTCGACGGCGTGGAAATCTGCAGCGCCTCGCCCGAGCGCTTCCTCAGCGTGCGCGATAACCACGTCGAAGCTAAGCCCATCAAGGGCACCATTCCAGCCCACCAGGACCCCGCACTGCTTCGCGATGACCCCAAGACCCGCGCCGAAAACCTTATGATCGTGGACCTTTTGCGCAACGATTTATCCCGCGTGTGCGAGCCCGGCACCGTGCGCGTTCCAGCGCTGATGAACGTGGAAAGCTACGCCACCGTGCACCAGCTCGTCTCCACGATTACCGGCCAGCTGCGCCCCGGCACCACCGCGCTCGATGCCATCCGCGCCGCCTTCCCGCCCGGCTCCATGACCGGCGCGCCGAAGCTGCGCACCTGCGAGATTATCGATGCCCTCGAGGCAGGACCCCGCGGCGTCTATTCCGGCATCGTGGGCTACCTCGGCTATTCCGGCGAGGCGGATTTCAGCGTGGTGATCCGCACCGCGGTGCGCGCGGGTTCCGAGGTCACCGTCGGCGCCGGCGGGGCCATCGTCCTCGATTCCGATCCCGCAGCCGAGCTGGCCGAAAGAAATCTCAAGGCCCAATCTGTCATAGGGGCGTGGTCATGAGCTCCTATATCTGGCGCGACGGCGCCTTTATCCCCTGCACCCCACCAACCGCTTCCTGCACCGTGGCCGATTCCTGGCGCCATTCGCAAGGCCGCACGCACGGCCTCCAGCTCCACCTGAAGCGCTTCGAATCCGTGGCTGGAGCCTTGCCCGCCGGCTTCGTCCCCGCCATGCTGGAGCTGCTTTCAGGCGGCGAGCTCTTTCCCCGCATTGTCCTCATAGCCGGCAACCTATACCTCGATATCCGGCCTGCCCCGGCCCCGCGCGCCCACACGCGCCTTACTTATGCTAAGGCCCCCGATCCCCGCGCACAGCCTCTAGTTAAAGGCCCGGACCTGCCCGCCCTGGCCGCCTACCGCGAGCAGTATCAGGAAAGCGGCACCGATGACACCGCGATTGTCGATGCCCACGGCGCCATCGCAGAAACCACCACCGGCGCGCTCACCGCCTGGGACGACGACACCCTCCTGCTTCCCACCGGCGTGCGCCTGCCCAGCGTGACCCTGCGCCAGGTCCTGCACCGCTGCAATGACGCAGGACTTTCCACCGTTCAGCGCCCGTTGACCCCGGCACTCGCTGCGGAATGCCCTCTATGGTTTATCAACTCACTGCACGGCATCAGCCCTGTCAGCTCTATGCACACACCACACGGTTCCATCACCCCGCCGCCGCACCCGGAGGCTGCCAGCTGGCAAAACTGGTGGTGGCAGGGTTTTAGCCCCGCGGGTGCAGGTGAACACTACACATAACACTCAACACAACACTCAACATGTGCAGTGTTGTGTTGAGTGTTGTGTTGAGTGTTGAGTGTTGGATGATCAGCCGCCTGCCTATTTAACCAATCGATACCTCTGTTTAGGGCTGCGCAAAGGCTCCGTACGCTCGATCCTTCCACTATCTACCAATTGGTTCAGGATTCTGCGCACCCCACCAACAGAAATCCCGGCAGCCGCCGCAAGCTCACGGCTATTCGCAGACTGATGCTGGGCCAAATACTCCAGAATCCGTTCACTAGAACCGCCGTGTATAGACGCACTCCGCTCCGGCAAAGTCATTTCACGCCGTTCAAAAGTTAACGTAAACGTGGTCAACGAATCCGTCGGCTTCGGCGGAGGAAGAAGTGTCTTTTGTAGCTGATCAAGAATCTCAATGTAGCCAGTTCCACGATTTTCTGCCACGTACCCAGACCCGCCGGAGATAGCCGTTACCTCCAATAGCTGAGACAGGTGCTGATTCCTCGCACTTGTCATGCCTGGATTCCCAAGGTTATTGACGTTCACCATTCCAAAAAGGCCACCCGGATTAATGATTTCTAGCCGGTCAGCGTACATATCAACCTGAACCTGTGTCCCTCTAGCCTGAGGAGAATAGTCCCTGTGCATGAGCGCATTAGCAACCGCTTCCCTGACCGCTACTGGAGGATAATCCGGCAAGTCTTCTCGGAACGCCCCATCGACGACGCCGCCTACCCGCATATTTTTCTCAACCGCGAAAACCACCGCTGGCACCAATTCCGGAATCGGGCCTACAAAACTCGCGTTATCAACAAATCTTTGACCTTTGGTCGAGGTCTTGTCCGTTCCCGCATAAGCAGTAAAAGTTACGTTGAGCCGCGGGAAAAATTCTTGCGGATAAATGCCGGCTACTAATAAGCCAGCCAAGGTCGGATGAACTTCCCCACCCTCTCCTACGCCGGTGAGATGCAGGGCTTTCAATGCCCTTTCATCAGAGAACTTGCCAAAAATCCCAGGCCGCAGGCTACGTTCGCGCTCTAGGATTTGCTGGACGATGTCCCGATCGAGGTCTGCAATAGTAGCCGCCTCCACGACCTCCAGATCCCACGAGGGCTGCATCTTATTTTCTTCGAGACGATCGATTTCATAGGGCTTCAAAAGCCGGTCTTCATCGTGCTCGCGAATGTAGCTCCCGTTATATTTAGATTGCGCAGTAACCCAGCACGGTTTATCAAAAGGCGCAAGCTCGGGAATTTCCGCAACTACTACCGGCGCGCCATCGACAGCACCAATTTCCACATCGGCACGGATAGCAGGGGTCAATTTCTCCGCGCATGCCTCCACAAATGCTTTGGCTATGGACTCGGGCTGGAAGCCTTCGACGGGAAGAAACCCCGACTCCTCATCGAGGCCGAAGATGATCGTTCCACCTTTTCCGTTGGCAAAAGCAGACACCGACCGCGTTATCTTCTTGGGCAGGCCTCCACCAGCTGCTTTTGCTTCAACCGTGCTGGTGTCTTTGCCTATGGCACGCAGATTGTGAACAATCTGCTCAATTTCTTCTAGGTCCATCGTTTCCCCGTTTGCCTCTCACCTTCAGCCGAGTACTACACATAACACTACACATAACACTCAACACAACACTGCACATGTTGAGTGTTGTGTTGAGTGTTGGGTGTTGTGTTGAGTGTTCACGCCACGCTTCCCTTTAGCTCCGGCAGATCGCGGCCTTTAGCCTTGGCCCCGCAGCGCACGCTTTAATTCGCTGCCGATAATGGTGCGCGCAATCAATGCATCCGAAATGATCCCGCCCATCTGGACGAACGGATGGACTTGGCCCTTAAATTCGATAGAGCTCACTACATTTCCCGCATTGAGCATTCGCTCAACGTAGTCACTTACCTCAGAGACCAACGGATCAAGCTCACCGGTAATCACCGTCGCTGGAGGTAGCCCCACCAGATCGCCATTCCTGCTGGGAGACATACGGATATCCGTGCGGTCTGCGGTGCCCGCGTAAGAATCATAAAAATAGTTAAGGCGCCGCCGGGTGAGGTAGTAGCCGTCACTAAAATCCGAATGGGATTGCGTGTCAAAGGTGGATAAATCCATGACGGGATAGATCAACACTTGATGAGCCAGCTTATCGCGCAGTTCTTGTGCAATCACCGCTGCGATATTGCCGCCCGCGCTGTCTCCGCCCACGGCAACGCGCGTTGGATCGATGCCAATCCCCAGTTCTCCTTGTAACACCCCGTCTACTACTGCACGGCAATCATCTAGTGGTGCTGGGAAGGGGTGTTCCGGTGCACGGCGATAGTGCACGCTGATACAGATGATTCCCGCTTCTGCGGCAATGTCCCGCACGGTTGTATCCGTGGTCTCTAAATCCCCCAGCACCCAGCCGCCGCCGTGGAAGAAGATAAAGGCAGGCGCTGCTGGTGGGGCATCGGCAAGCGCGGGCTCCTGTGGCACATAAACCCGCACCGTGACACCGCGCACCGAGGTCTCGTACACGGAAACCATCGGGGTTTTCTTGCCCCACGCCGCTGCCGTCTTCTGCTGGGCGGCGCGGTTTTCTTCAGGGGTGCGCGTATCCAGCTGTGGGGCGTCCTTGTTTAAGTCGAGGAATTTTTGGGCTTCGGGCTGAATAAACACCATAAAAATACTTTCCAGTGTCGCACCTAGTGAGCGATGCGAGCACTCATAATCGCGGGGTTAAGCAGCGGAAAGGCCCGCCGGGTGTTCCGGCAGGCCTTCTTTGCTTGCTGCTTTTTCTTATCGGGAATGCGCGTTGCGCGGCTGCGCAGTTTCAGATGTTCCTGGAGCCGCTCCGGGGACATCTTCCACATGCTGCGGTCCGCGTGCCCGGGCTTGGTGTATTTCTTGCGTTGAGCCATGCCGTCACCTCCTAACCTGTGAGGTGACTAATCATAGCGTGCCCAGGGAAGATTAGCAGCTCTTAGTGCCCGCGCTCTTGCTCGATGGCCTTGCCCTCGTTCCAGAAGGGCACGAGCTTGTTATCGAATAGGGACAGCGCGGCGCCGATGGCCATGTGCATATCCAAGTACTGGTAGGTGCCCAGGCGGCCGCCGAATAACACCTTGTTCTCCTTGGCTTCTTGGGCCGCTAGTTTGCGGTACGCCTCCAGCTTGGAGCGATCCTCCGGGGTATTGATGGGGTAATACGGCTCATCGCCCTTATCGGCAAAGCGCGAGTACTCCTTCATGATGACCGTCTTATCGGAGGGGTAACGGTCCTTGCGCTCTGGGTGGAAGTGGCGGAACTCGTGGATGCGGGTGAAGTCCACGTCGGCATCGTTGTAGTTCATCACCGGGGTGCCCTGGAAGTCACCGGTGTCGAGGACCTCGAGGTCGAAGTCCAGGGTGCGCCAGCCGAGCTCGCCTTCGGCGAAGTCAAAGTATCGATCCAGCGGGCCGGTGTAGATTACGGGAGCGTCCGGAGACTCGGCGCGCAGATCCTCGCGGACATCGAACCAGTCGGTATCCAGGCGGACCTCAATGTTTTCATGATCCGCCATGTTTTCTAGCCACGCCGCATAACCATCGACGGGCAGGCCTTCATAGGTGTCGTTGAAGTAGCGATTATTGAAGGTGTAGCGCACCGGCAGGCGGGTGATATTGCTGGCCGGCAGTTCCTTGGGGTCGGTCTGCCACTGCTTGGCGGTGTAGTCGCGAATGAACGCCTCATAGAGCGGACGGCCGATAAGGGCAATGGCCTTTTCCTCCAGGTTCTTGGCCTCATCCACAGAGAATTCGCCGGCCTGGTCCTTGATCAATTCGCGGGCCTCATCGGGTGAGTAGTACCGGCCGAAGAATTGGTTGATAAGCCCTAGCCCCATGGGGAATTGGTAGGCGGTGCCATCGTGCATGGCAAAGACGCGGTGCTGGTAGTCGGTGAAATCGGTGAACTGGTTACAGTACTCCCACACCCGCTTATTGGAGGTGTGGAAGAGGTGCGCGCCGTATTTGTGCACTTCAATTCCGGTGGTGGGGTCCGCCTCGGAGTAGGCATTGCCGCCCAGGTGCTCGCGGCGCTCAACGATGAGCACCTTCTTTCCCAGCTGGCTAGCGGCCCTTTCCGCAACGGTCAGGCCAAAGAATCCGGAACCAACAACGATGAGGTCATAAGAAGTCATGGCTCCCACTTTATTGCACGCCAGCGAGGAACACGGGTCATCGGCGTGTCGCAACAAGATTCACAGTTGTCACACTCGTAGCATCACTATCAACTGTTAACTTTTGGCAACCGTTTTTACAGCTACATCGGCACTTACTCAACCCAGGGAGAATAGAGTGAAGCAACGACGTCGACTAGTCCCCACGAGGTCACCGTGGACCACACCCGTCATCGCGACGGTTTCCTCCATCGCCCTCGTCATGGCGGCCGCATTCGGCGGTCAACAGGTCCTCAAAACCCAGGACTCCGGTTCCGGCGGCCCCATCGAGGTGAAAAACGCCTCAGAAAGCTTTAGCGACGCCGACTCCGTCGTCGTTGATGATCCCGCCGTGGCAGCGCAAGGCGATGGCGAGGGCCCGCGTGCCGTCAAGCACTTCCACCGCGACGAACCATTCAACATGTTCGCTGTGACCTGGGAGGGCAAGCGCGACGTGCACTCCTTCGTCCGCTCCAAGCAGGAGGACGGCTCCTGGAGCGAGTGGTTCGATATGGATGCCATGAACTACGGCGATGGCAAGAACGGTACCGAGCTTATTTACGTGGGCGATACCAACGATGTGCAGGTATCCATGGCCAATGTGGACCTCGTGACCGGCTCCAACCTGGATGACGATGCTGAATTGCTCGAAAAAGCAGCCGGCGCTGCGGATGCCAACCGTGCCGCACCGCTGCCCTATAACGTCGGCGATATCGCCCCTGTAGCTGATGAGAACAACACCGACCGCACCACCGTGTCGGACCTAGATGCCGTCTTCATGGACGGCAATGCCCAAGAAGGCCACGCCATCGAACCTACTGCCACCACCGATGGCATGCCAAAGGTAGTTTCTCGCTCCGGATGGGGCGCCGATGAATCCAAGCGCTGCCAGCAGCCCACCTACGATGACGGCATCAAGGCGATGACGCTGCACCACACCGCGGGCTCCAATAACTACACCCCGGCACAGGCCGCCGCGCAGGTTCGCGCTGCCTACGAATACCACGCACAGAACCTGGGCTGGTGCGATATTGGATACAACGTGCTCGTGGATAAGTTCGGCACCATCTACGAGGGCCGCTACGGCGGACTCGACAAGGCCGTCCAGGGCGCCCACGTTGGTGGCTTCAACTCCCACAACTGGGGTATCTCCATGATTGGTAACTACGAAATTGCGGAACCATCACAGAAGATGCTGAACTCGGTGGCAGAAATCGCCGGATGGAAGGCCGCTATCTCCGGCATCGATCCCACCGGCACCGCTACCCTGACCTCTGGTGGCTTCGGCGGCTCCAAATATGCGGCCGGCACGCAGGCAACCGTGCCTGCCTTCAGCGGACACAATGATTTCCACTACACCCAGTGCCCGGGTAGCCACACCGTGCAGCACTGGAAAGAGATCCGCGATAACACCAAGCAGAAGTACAACGCGGTTAAGGCCGGCGGCAGCGCCGCTGCAATGAATTGGGACAAGAAGCCATCGATTAGCGGCGGTCAGTCCACCCCGGGCGGGACCACCTCCTCCATCGGCGGTGTCGACATTCCAGTATCGACCATCCAAGCCTTGGCTGGCATCGCCGCCGCCGTATTCGGCGTCCTAGTTGCCAATGACCGAGTAGCGGAGCCCGATACCGATAAGAAGGTTGCGGGTAACCTGACCGTCGGCGATATTCCGAATATCGTCAACAAGGTGGTACAGCTTTCCAATAATGAAGGTCTCAAGGAATCCTGGACCTCCGTCCTCAACGCCTTTGGCCCCGTCTTGGGTCTCGCCGTTGGCGGACCGAACTCCACCGATTCCGGCAAGATCATGTACCAGCTCTTCCAAAATGGCGTGGTCCTCTCCTCCAAGGACTCCGGCGCCAAGGCCCTGACCGGTGAGATTGCTAAAAAGTGGTCCGAAGGAAATAACGCCTCCAAGCTTGGCCTGCCCACGACCAATGAGATCAAGAACGGCAAGGAAATCCGCGTCCAGTTCCAGGGCGGCGAGATTGTCTACAATATCGATACCGAAAAGGTAGACATTTACACCAAATAGTCTCCCCCATGGAGAAGGGGCGCTAGAACCAGCGCTCCAAAACCTTCGCCACGCCCGCCTGGTGGTTAGCCACGGTGACCGCATCAGCGGCCGCCTTTACCACTGGGAGGGCGTTTTCCATTGCCACCCCGCAACCGGCCCATGTCAGCATCTCAATATCGTTGGGCATATCGCCAAAGGCAATGGTCTCTTCCTGCGCTATCCCATGCTGCTTGGCCAACCACTCCACGCCGCGGCGCTTGGTGACGTTGGGGGCCGCGACCTCGAGCACGCCCTCCTGCATGGAGTAGGTGATATGCGCCAGCTCCGGATCAATATAGGGCGCAATCAAGTCATAGAGTTCTGGCGCGGAATAATCCGTATTCCGGATAAGCAGCTTGACCACTGGCTGCGCCACCAGCTCGCCCACGCTGACGACGCCGAAGCCTTCAAAGAGGGCATTTTCGGAGTAGTGCGGGTCGACGACGAAGAGCTCCTCGGGGGCATCGGCAAGCGAGCCACCCGCCCGCTCTGCACCAAAGCCAACCGTGCCAAGGACGCGCAGCGCTACCGCCACCACCTCTTCTAGCGCGTCTGGATAAAGCTCCCGCGCGGATAGCACGCGGTCTTCCGCGGAATCATAGAGCACCGCCCCATTCGAGGTCACGCATACCGGGCGCACCGTGAGCTGCTCCAGCACCGGCTCTATCCAGCGAAAGGGCCTGCCGGTGGATAACGCAAAATAAGCACCCTGCTGCACCGCCCGCGCCACTGCGTCGCGGTTGCGACGCGGGACGCGATGATTGCGGTCCAACAGGGTGCCGTCAATATCGCTCGCGATGAGCCGAGGGGCCCGGGTAGGGAAAGTATCCATACCCGCGAGTTTACTTCAGGATTTAGAAGTCCATCTCATCCTCATCGGAGTCTTCCCAGTTCAAGGAACGCTTGATAGCGCGCTTCCATTCACCGTAGAGGTAGTCCACCTCTTCTTGCTCCATCTTGGGCTTGAATACGGTGAGGTCACCGCGCTGGGTATCCAGGATGCTGAGGTCCTCCCAGAAGCCATTGTCCAAGCCGGCAGCAACAGCGGCGCCGGTTGCGGTGGTCTCAATGTTCTTCGGGCGGTGCACCTCCACGCCCAGGATGTCAGACTGGAACTGCATGAGCAGCTCGTTGGTGGTCATGCCGCCATCCACGCGCAGCTCGGTGATCTCCACGCCGGAGTCCGCCACCATGGCATCCGCCACATCGCGGGTCTGGTAAGCGGTTGCCTCGAGGACGGCGCGTGCCAGGTGTCCACGGTTGGCAAAGCGGGTCAGGCCGACGATGACGCCGCGGGCATCGGAACGCCAGTGCGGAGCGAAGAGACCAGAGAACGCTGGGACGATGTACACGCCACCGTTGTCCTTGGTCTCGCGTGCCAGGTTCTCGATGGCAGAGGAGTTGGGGATGAGCTGCAGGTTATCGCGCAGCCACTGCACGAGGGAGCCACCCATGGAAACGGAGCCTTCCAGTGCGTACACGGGGCGCTCGCCCTCGCGCTGGAAGCAGACGGTGGTCAGCAGGCCGTTTTCGGAGAACTTCGGGGTGGTACCGGTGTTCAGCAGCAGGAAGAGGCCGGTGCCGTAGGTGTTCTTGGCCGAACCCGCGCGGAAGCAGCCCTGGCCAAACATAGCGGACTGCTGGTCACCCAAGATGGCGCGAATGGGAACGCCGGCGAGGGAACCGCGCTCGCGGACGGTGCGGAAATCACCCAGGGACGGGCGAATCTCCGGCAGCATGGACATCGGAACGCCCATTTCCTTGCACAGATCTTCGTCCCACTCCAGCTTTTCGATGTCCATGAGCAGCGTACGCGAAGCGTTGGTCACGTCCGTTGCGTGCAGCGCTTCCTTGTCGCCGTCGCCCTCGGCACCGCCGGTCAGGTTCCACAGCAGCCAGGAGTCAATGGTGCCGAAGAGCAGCTCGCCCTTTTCGGCGCGCTCGCGGACACCATCAACATTATCGAGGATCCATTTGACCTTCGGGCCCGCTGGGTAGGAGTTGATCAGCAGGCCGGTGCGGCGGCGCCACTTATCCGGGCCCTCTTCACCTGCCAGTTCCTTACAGATGGCGGAGGTGCGGGTGTCCTGCCAGACGATGGCGTTATAGACGGGCTCACCAGTGTTCTTATCCCACACCACGGTGGTTTCGCGCTGGTTGGTGATACCGACGGAGTCGATATCTTCTACTGTTATATCGCCATTGGCCAAAGCCTCCCCCACAGCACGGCGGGTGTTGCTCCAGATCTCCTGCGGGTCGTGTTCTACCCAGCCCTTTTCTGGGAAGATCTGCTCGTGCTCGAGCTGGCCCACGGATACCTGATCGCCATCGTGGTTGAAGATGATGCAGCGGGTTGAGGTGGTTCCTTGGTCAATAGCTGCGACGTATTTCTTATCACTCATGTGTCTAATTTCTCCTGTATAGGGGGTGGATTAAAGCGCAATGGACAATAGGCCAACGGCAACGGCCGAAAGCAGCGGGCCAACAATCGGCACCCATGCATAGCCCCAGTTAGCGCTGCCCTTGTCCTTAATGGGAAGGACGAAGGCGTACATCAAACGCGGTCCCAAGTCACGGACCGGGTTGATGGCGTATCCCGTAGGCGTACCAAGGGACAGGCCGACGGCAACAACGACGAATGCCACGCCGAAGTAGCTCAGTGGGCCCAGCTCGCCACCGGCAGGACCGAAGGCGATGAACATCAACAATACGGTGGTGGCGATGAACTCGGTTACCGTATTCCAGCCATTGTGTGGGTGTGCGGGGGCGGTGAAGAAGATTCCCCCGGTTTCAGAATTGGCGCCGGTAACCTTGCCCTCTTCGTCGTAATTATTCGCATCGAAGAGCTGCTTGAATGCGGCCCATGCCAGGAAGGCACCGAACATAGCACCCAGGATTTGGCCCAGTACGTAGAACGGAACCAGGTTCCATTCGAGCGAACCATTGAGCGCAAGCATGAGCGTTACCGCAGGGTTCAAGTGGCCCCCAGTCGGGTCGGCGACGCTGGCGCCGACGAAGACGCCCATGCCCCAGCCCAAGGCGATAACTATCCAGTCGGAGCCACGCGCACCCGAGGTGCGGAGGTTCACCAGCGCACACACGCCGTTACCAAGAAGCAGCAGCAGCGTGGTGCCGATAAACTCCCACAAAAATGCATCAGATCCAGCCATTAGCGCCTCCCCTTATCCTTGAGTCTCGGTCGGACGAGCGGAGCCAGCGCGGACCAGAATGTCGTTAGCTTCGCGGTCGGTCACAGCCGCCTCAGCGGCCAGCTCTGCCTCGGTGTGCTTGGTGAAGGTATCCACCTCGAGCTGCTTGTCTTCCTCGCTCCAATCCAGCAGCGGAGCAACGAAGTCTGCCACGGCAGGAGCTGCGTTGACGCCACGGTCACCGAATTCAATGGCAACGCGGAGGCGACGGGTCAAGATATCGTCCAAGTGCAGCGCGCCCTCGTGGGTGACGGCGTAACGCACCTCAGCCCAGAGGTAGGTTTCAGCACCGGGAACGGGCTCGAGCAGGGACTCATCATCCTGCGCAGGAGCCAGAACCTCGCCCAAAAGGGAGCCGTAGCGGCCGAGCAGGTGCTCGATGAAGTCCTCGCTCAGGTTGTAGCGGCGGGCCAAGGTAGGAATCTGGTTGGCCAGAGCGTGGTAGCCGGCAGCGCCCAGAATCGGGGTGTGCTCGGTAATGGACTCCGGCACCTTGCCGCCGAGTTCCTCCACGGCCAAGTCAACGGCATCCTTGCCGATGACGCGGTAGGTGGTGTACTTACCACCGGCAACGGAGACCATGCCTGGGGCCACGCGAGCCACGGCGTGGTTGCGGGACAGGTTAGTGGTGGAGTCGGACTTGCCGGATAGCAGCGGGCGCAGGCCGGAGTAAACACCGACGATGTCATCGCGGGTGATCTGTCGGCGCACGCGCTGGTTGACCTCATCCAGGATGTAGTCAATATCCGCCTTTGTAGGGGCGGGATCCGGAAGGGATAGGCCCTTCTCCCAGTCGGTATCGGTGGTACCGATGATCCAGTAATCGCCCCATGGGATGACGAAGAGGACGGACTTTTCGGTCACGAAGCACAGGGCTGCTTCTGCATCCAGGGCATCCTTTGGCACGACGATGTGCACGCCCTTGGAAGCGTGAACGGTGAACTTGCCTTCCACGCCGGCCAGCTCCTGGATCTTGTCGTTCCAGACACCGGTAGCGTTGATGAAGACCTTACCGCGCACGGTGGTCTCGCGGCCGGTGGCGGTATCACGGACCTTAGCGCCAACGACGCGGCCGCCGCGGTCCTTGTCAAAGCCGATAACCTCGGTATTGGTGCGCACATCGGCGCCGTATTCAGCGGCGCTGCGCAGCACGGTCATCGTGTGGCGGGCATCGTCCACCAGGGTGTCGTAGTAGCGCACACCGCCGACGATGGCGTCTTCCTTCAGGCCAGGGGTGACCTTGAGGGCACCCTTGCGGGTGAGGTGCTTTTGCATCGGCACGCTCTTTGCACCGCCCATGAGGTCATAAAGGGTAAAGCCGCCGAACATCATGACGCGCTCCCATACGTGGTGGGTGAGCGGGAAGATGAACTTCAGCGGCTTAACTAGGTGGGGAGCCAACGTGGACATGTTGAGCTCGCGCTCCTTCAGCGACTCTGCCACGAGGCGGAAGTCAAACATTGCAAGGTAGCGCAGGCCACCATGGAACATCTTGGAAGAGCGAGAAGAGGTACCAGCGGCGAAATCACGGGACTCCAACACCGCGGTCTTCAAACCACGGGTTGCCGCATCCAGTGCCGCGCCGGCACCTACGGAGCCACCACCGATGATGACGACGTCGTAGTCCTCATCCGCGTAGCCATTCCACACATTTTCAAAATATTCGGGGTTAAAGGATTGATTGCTTTGCTGGGTCATTAGAGACCGCATCTCCTTCCTTGGTGCTCATGTGTGCTTGCTCCGACAAACGATGAATGAGATGGCGTAAGCACAGCTAAAAGCAAGTTTTGGATGATTCATGATGGCGACTATTGCGCTCTAAAAAGTAGAGCCAATATCTCCTATCTCCTATGGTAGAGGTCACCGCTTAAACATTCACTAGAGGTTTCTCACACGTAACTTCCGGCCCCGTAAGCAGTCAATTCCCGCCCTTTGATTAGCCAACCAAAAAGAAAACCACCCCCTCGCGGGGGTGGTAACGCCAACGTTTGCACGCGCCTAGTCTTTTTGTAACCGGGCCATCGCTTCCAAAACCTCGGACATGCCTGCGCGCTCGGCGGAATACGTCACAGCCTGCGCATCCTTGACCACTTCGATGGGTGCTGTCTCCAGGGCAACGACCGGGATGTGATTCAAAAACCCCTCATCCCCCGGCTCATTACCAAAGACCAATGCCTCGCTCGGCTTGGCGTCCAAATCATCCAGGATGCAGTCCACGCCGGCGGCGGCCGTGGCGGAGGTAACCTTCATCGCTTCCTTATCCAAGAGCGGCTTTTCGGCCTGCTCATCAAGCTGGATATGCCACACCGCCTGCGGGACATCGAGATCCGCATCGCACGAGACCACGATGAGCACCTCCGCCGCCGGGTAGATGCTTTCTAGCGCCGCCTTCAGCCGCGGGGTCAGGGCATCATCTTCCCAGTTCAGCGTGCTTTGATGCGCCACCACTACGCGCGGGATGGCAGAAAACTGGGCCTTGAGCCGGTGCGGCAGGCGGGAGACGATCAAGCGCGATTGGGTCGCCGCGGCGAGCAGTCCCTGCTCTACCACGGATCCTTCCCAGATCTCCTTGCTGCTTGCGGCAATCGACGCCTGGGCCTGCGCCACATCCGTCTTCAGCTGGGCCATGACATCCGCGACCTTATCCTTGCCCTCATCCAAGCCGCGGGTTGCCTCTTCCACCACGGCATTGAGGTTGGTCTTGACCCACTCCAAGGTATCGGCCGCGATGTGCTTCTTTTCCTGCGACTCTTTGCCATCGTGCCCATCCTGGCCTTCCTCACCCTTGGCAGAGGCCATGTGGTTGCGCACGAGTTCAACGGTGGAAACGGAAACGCGGTCTTTGAGTCCCACCAAGTCATCGCGCAGGCGACGCACCCGGTGCCGCTCCGTTTCCACCTCCGCATCGCGGGCTTCGGCCTCTTCCAGCGTCGGGGCGGAACCACCCTTGCGCGCGGGAACCCAATATTCGCCGGCGGGCATGGGGCCGAACTCCGCCTCGTAATCCTCCCAGAGTCCCTCCAAGGCCTCCTGCATGCGGCGGCGGATTTCTGCGGTATCGGCTTCTGGATCCCCGGTGGGGTAATACGGCTCGAGCGCGGTAATAAAGACCGGAGTCTTGGTGCGGCCCAAGTTCTTTTTGTGGCCCTTTGTCCACAGGCGCTGCGAGCCGAACATCACCTGCGGAACAACCGGCACACCGGCTTCAAAAGCGATGCGGGAGGCGCCGGTTTTCATGCTGCGAATTTCAAAGCTGCGTGAAATCGTGCCTTCAGAAAAGACGCCGACGAGCTCGCCGGCCTCGGCAAGCTCTACCGCCTTGCGCAAGGACTCTTTGCCATCGATGCGGTCTACCGGCACGTGCCCCATAGCGCGCAGCAGGGCGCCCACGCCTGGGGTGCTAAAGATGCTGGCCTTGGCTAGAAAGCGCACCAGCCGTTTTTTGCGATAGGCAATGAACGCGCCGAACAGAAAATCCATATACCCGGTGTGATTGCACACAAGGACGGCACCGCCGTCATCGGGAATATTCTCCTCCCCAGACAGGCGCATCTGCAGGCCTTGGGCCAAGGTGAGGCCGCGCCCGATGTGGGTGATCTGGCGGTACAAGAAATTCGTCGCAGCGTTCATGGTGCTCCTTTAGCTTTGTTCCGCAGGCTACTGCGGCGTGAGGACATCCTTGCCCACGAATGGGCGCAGGGCCTCTGGAACAACGACGGAGCCATCGGCTTGCTGGTGGTTTTCCAAGATCGCCACGATCCAACGGGTGGTGGCCAGGGTCCCGTTCAAGGTGGCGGCCACCTGCGTCTTCCCGTTCTCATCGCGGTAACGGGTGGACAGGCGGCGGGCCTGGAAGGTGGTGCAATTGGAGGTGGAGGTCAGCTCGCGGTAGGTGCCTTGGGTTGGCACCCACGCCTCGTTATCGAATTTGCGGGCCGCCGAAGAGCCCAAGTCACCGCCGGCGATATCGATGGTGCGGTACGGCAATTCCATCGCAGCCAGCATTTCCTTTTCCATATCGAGGAGCTTTTGGTGCATGTCCTCGGCGTCATCCGGCTTGCAGTAGACAAACATTTCTAGCTTGTCGAATTGGTGCACGCGCAGGATGCCGCGGGTGTCCTTGCCGTGGGAACCGGCCTCCCGGCGGAAGCAGGAGGACCAACCCGCGTACTGCAGGGGACCATTGGATAGATCGATGATCTCATCCTTGTGGTAGCCAGCCAGCGCGACTTCGGAGGTGCCCACGAGGTAGCGATCATCGGCTGGCAGGTAGTAAATCTCATCGGAGTGCTGGCCCAAAAAGCCCGTGCCGGACATGATCTCTGGGCGCACCAAAACCGGCGGAATCATCAGCTGGAAGCCGGCTTCCCGCGCCTTTTGCGCAGCCAACATCAGCATGCCCAGCTGCAGGAATGCGCCATCGCCGGTGAGGTAGTAGAAGCGGGCGCCGCCGACCTTCGCACCGCGCTTGACGTCAATGAGCCCCAGGGATTCACCGAGTTCAAGGTGGTCCTTGGGCTCGAAATCGAAGTGCGGGATCTCACCTACCTCTTCAACGAGGACAAAGTCATCCTCGCCGCCGGCGGGTGCGCCTTCGACGACGTTATCGATCTTGTACTGCAGCTCTTCCACCGTGGCCTCAGCCGCGGACCGAGCCTCTTCAGCCTCTTTGACCTTGGCTTTCAGCTCATCTGCGCCTTCCAGCAACGCCGGGCGCTCTTCCGGGGAGGCCTGACCAATCTTCTTGCCCAGGGATTTCTGCTGGGAACGCACCTCGTCGGCCTTCTGGATGGCAAGGCGGCGCTTCTCATCGGCTGCGAGGAGCTGATCCACGAGCGAGGGGTCTTCCCCACGGGTGACCTGGGAGGCGCGGACAACGTCTGGGTTTTCACGGAGTAGCTTGAGATCAATCACGGAACTGATTCTAACGCACTGCCATTGCCTTGCCGTGGTAATAACCAGCGAATTATTATGGAATCATGTCCTCCCTAGAATTACCGGCCCGCGAAATCAGCGATGGCCCCACCCCAAAGCACGCCCAATTGCACGATATTCTGGAGGAATTATGTAATACCACCCTCAAACCCGGTGATATCCTCCCCGGTGAGAGGCTCCTGGAGGAGACCTACGGTGTCTCCCGCATTACGGTGCGCCGGGCCATCGGGGATCTCGTAGCCGCCGGCAGATTGCGCCGCGTGCGCGGTAAGGGCACCTTCGTTGCCCCCAACCCCTTGGTATCGCGCCTGCACCTGGCCTCCTTTTCCGATGAAATGAGTGCTCAGGATGTGGTGGCTTCCTCCAAGATCCTCAACAGCGGCCGCGCGAGCGCCCCGGAGGCGGCCACCAACTTCTTTGGCACCCCTGCCACGGAAGAACAGATTCATTTGCGCCGACTGCGCTTGGGCGATGGCGAGCCCTATTCCATCGATGACGGCTGGTATAACTCCGCTTTTGCGCCGAGCCTGCTGGAAAATGACACCTATAATTCGGTGTATTCCATTTTGGATAAGACGTTTGGCGTCCCCATCACGGACGCGGACCAGACCGTCTCCGCCATTGCCGCCAATGAGGAGATTGCGCCGCTTCTCGATGTCCCCGTGGGTTCCCCATTGCTGCACATCGTGCGCTGCTCGCGCTCGGGGGATAAGCCCGTGGAGTGGTGTTCCTCGGTCTACCGCACCGATAGGTACCACCTGAATACCCGCGTTTCCCGGGATACCTCAATATAGAAAACACCCTGCTTAAAGGGTAAGATAATGGGCCTTATGAAGAAATCACCTGCGTGGCGTTCCGCTGTGGCCGTCCAGATTGCCTTGATCTCAGCAATCGCGGCGGCCGTTTTCATGGGCATCTACGGCATTGTCAGC
This sequence comes from Corynebacterium sp. KPL1824, assembly GCF_000478095.1. Taxonomy (NCBI): domain Bacteria; kingdom Bacillati; phylum Actinomycetota; class Actinomycetes; order Mycobacteriales; family Corynebacteriaceae; genus Corynebacterium; species Corynebacterium sp. KPL1824. Next base: position 1,250,957 of record NZ_KI515750.1, read on the forward strand.
AACCACGGGTCTAACGGGGGCGATACTACCGCCGCGTCCGAACAGTCCTCTGCGGGCGGTGCCGATGGCTCAGGATCCTCCGATGCAAAGGTGGAGCCTTTTACCTCCGCTTCCGCTGGGTCCTGCGTGACGTGGGATATCAATGAGGATGGCTCTGCCGCTTCCTTCAAGGAGGTGGAATGCTCGGAGCAGCACCGCTTCGAGGTTTCCACCGTGGAGGATCTCAGCGTCTACCCCACCAGTGAATTCGGCCCGGATGCCTCGCGGCCCGCGCTCACCCGCCAGCACCAGCTGCGCGATGAGCTCTGCGAATCCGCCACGGTGAGCTACCTGCACAGCAAGTGGGATCCGCACGGAAAATACGATATTGCCTCCATCCTGCCGCCGGAATCCGCGTGGGATAATGGTGACCGCACCCTGCTGTGTGGCCTACAGACCACCGATGATCGCGGCGTGCCGCAATTGACCACCGGCAATGTCGAGGCTTCCGAGCAGGCCAATCTGACTAAGCCAGGCGAGTGCTTGGCCATTGATGATAAGCAGGTACCGCACGTCGTGGACTGCGGACAACCACACCAGCTAGAGACGGTATCCGTTATCGATCTGGGCAAGAAATTCCCCGATGCTTACCCGGATGGCAAGGAGATGGATAAATTCCTCTCGGATTCCTGCACCGCCGCCGCTGAGGATTACCTAGGCGGGGAAGAGCAGCTCTACCAATCCACACTGCAGCCGTTCTGGGGCACCGTGTCTGAAGAGTCCTGGAATGGCGGCACCAAGTCCGTAAACTGCTCGCTCGTCCACGCCCGCGATGATGGCGGCTTTTCCTCCATCACCGGCGCCGCCACCGGTGGCCGCCAAGCGCTCTCCATCGATGGCAACCCGCCGGAGGAGCGCCCAGAGCGCAACCCGATTCGCGATAATAAGCCGGCGCCGTAAATGTATTCCGTATCGGAAGAACGCTTCGAGGAAATGGTCAATGACGCCCTCGATCAGGTGCCCGATGAATTCGTGCGCAAGATGCGCAACCTGGTGATCATGGTGGAAGAAGAAAACCCCGATGATCCCACCTTGCTAGGGCTCTATGAGGGCGTCGCCCTGCCCCAGCGCACCTTCGACCACACCGGGTATTTGCCCGATGCCATCTTCATCTACCGCAGCACTTTGCAGCGCTGGGCCGCGTCAGAAGAAGACTTGGCCGAGCAGGTCAAGGTCACGGTCTTCCACGAGCTAGGCCATTACTTTGGCATGGAAGAACACGAACTGCACCAGCTGGGCTGGGGCTAGAGCTCAATATCGGCCCAGCGGGTAAGCGTCCACTCGCCAAATTTCTTGCCGCGCGGCTCCATCACGGTAAAGCGGCAATTGGGCATATAACCGGTATAGGCAAAGTCCGCGTCCGCCCCGGTGGCGTGCTTGGTTACCACCCGGATGGCGGCGCCGTGGCTGACGAGGATGACATCGCGGTCATCGGCAAGCTGCGCCGCAATCTCTTCCAACGCGGGCTGGAAACGCGAAAGCACGTCCTGGAGCCGCTCGCCACCTTCCATGGCGGCCTGGCTATCGCCGTAGCACCAGCCGCGCATGGCCGTATCGTGGCTGCGGTGGGCGGCCTCGCTAGCATCGAGCTCCCAATCGCCGGCGAAAATCTCCTGCACGTTCGGGATGACATCGATGGGAATGGAAAAGCGCGGCAGGTTCCGCTCCTGTTCAAAGGCGCGCGCCGCCAAGGTGGCGGTCTGCTGCGCCCGCAGCGCAATCGAGCACTTGAAGTCGACCTCGCGCTCGCCCACAAAGCCTGCTAATTCCCGGCCCACCTCCGTGGCCTGGTTGCGCCCCAGATCCGTAAGCTCCGCGCCCGGCGGCCGGGTATCAAGCAGCCGGGAGACGTTGGAATGGGTTTGGCCATGGCGCAGCAGGATGATTCTTCCAGTCATGCGTCCAGATTATTGACCCCTGCGCGCCCTCGCCACCCAAGCATCCGCCTCCGCCAGGTCCCGCGGTGGGTGGCCGACGGGCGTAGCGGTGGGCCAGGAGCCCAAAAAGCGCAATTCCTCTGCCCGCAACCACACTGCGCGCAGGGCCTCAGCGACCGGCTGGTCATCGATATGCCCAATCAAGTCCACATAGAAGCGGTAGGTGCCAAAGGTCTGGCGAGTCGGCCGCGACTCAATCCGCGAGAGATCCACCCCGCGGTGGGCAAAGTCTTGTAAGGCCCCCACCAGGGTTCCCGGCTGGTTGGGCAGGGTAAAAATGACGCTGGTGCGATCCTGGCCGGTGCGCGCGGTCGGGCGACCCGGCAGGCCCACCAACACAAAGCGGGTGGCCGCGCCCTGCACGTCCGCCACGCCGCTCGCCTTGGTTTCTAGGCCGAAGATTTCAGCCGCCCGCGCTGGCGCCGCCGCCGCGTCGACCTCCCCGCGCGCTACGGCCTGCGCCGCCGCCGCATTCGAACTAGCCGGCACGAATTCCACGCCCGGCGCGTTCTCCGCTACCCAGCCGCGGATTTGTTGGAAGGCCACCGGGTGCGTACTGAGGCGCGTGATGTCTTTCGTTCCCGGCCTTGTCATGATGCTGAAGGTAACGGGGATATCTACCTCGCGGTAAATCTGTACGGGATCGCCTTCTACCAGCGCGTCAAAGGTCGTCGTCACCGCCCCATCCACGGAATTTTCAATGGCGACGCAGGCATAATCGGCCTGCCCGGCGCGCACGGCCGCCACCGCCGCTGATGGCGAGTCCACCGGCAGGGTCTCCACGGTCTCCCCGCGCGCTTCCCACTCGGCGGCGAATTTGTGCACGGCGGCCTCCGTGAACGTACCGGCGGGGCCTAAGAAAGCGATGGTTGTAGTCATACCCGTCACCTTAGCCCACTAGACTGGTGCGCCATGGACTTTTCCATAGAACGACTCCGCGCGGATGTGCAGGGCATGGGCCCTCAAGAGCACGGTTTTACCTACCTGGATCTGCAGCGCACCCCCACCCGCACCGGCCGGCTGCGCGGGTGGATCCTTTCCGCAAAGGATCTCAACGATGTCGCGGGCATGCCCACCACCTTGGGCAATGCCAAGCGCACCTACTATCCCGCGGTCAGCGAGCCGTTCATCGCGAAGTTGGAAAAGCAGGGCGCGATATTCATTGGCAAGTCCTCCACCCCGGAGTTGGGCTTGCGCGTCGATACCGAGCCGGTGGATCTTCCCCACCCCGATAATCCCCTTTATCCAGGCCGCACCCCGGGCGGTTCTTCTGGCGGCGCGGCCGTCCAGGTAGCCCGCGGCCTCGTGCGCGCGGCCCAGGCCAGCGATGGCGGCGGTTCCATCCGCGTTCCCGCGGCGGCCTGCGGGGTCGTGGGGTTTAAGCCTGCGGGCAGCAGCCTGGGCGCGGAGGGGTTTATCACCCGCACCGTGGCCGATAATGCGTTCCTGCACGGCCACCGCATGATCACCCCGCGCGCCCGCATTGGGCTGTTGCTGGAGCCGCTTTTTGCCGCGACCCGGGTGGAGGCCCACCACCTGCGGGCGGCACGCGAGGCCGCAGATCGGCTGCGCGCCGCGGGGTTCGAGGTCGTCCCCATTGCGCCGTATCCGCAGGCAGCGGCCACGTTTGCGCACTTCCGCGAGATCTTTACCTCCCGGTTTGCGGGGCTACCACAGGCAGAGGGCTACGCGGCTTGGGTGGCCCAGCAAGGTGCTACCGTATCCGCCGCCGAGCTAAGCGCCGCGCAGCGCCATGTCCGCCACCTCCCGGAGCTCTTGGCGCAGCAGTGGCGGGTCGATGCCATTATCACGCCCATGCTCTCCGCGGATCCCCCGCTGCGGGGGCATTTCCTGTCCCTTCCGCACGCGGAGAATTTCGACGCCCAAACGCGCTGGTCACCCTGGGCCTCACTGTTTAATATGGCCCAATTGCCCGCCATTTCCGTTCCTTGGGCCATCCCCGCGCACCCGCCCGTCGGCGTGCATGTGGGAGGCATTACGCTTTCCGATGCCCAACTTTTAGGCCTCGCCCACATCCTGCACCCATGACCAAGAACCTCCGCGCCGAACTGCTCATCGTCCTGACCCTGACCTTTGGTATTTCCGGGGTCAGGGCGGTGCTGCGGCTAATCAATTCACTGGCCGCCCCGCAGCCACTCAATGAGCAATCCGTCACGCTCAACTCCAGCCAATCCAGCCTTGCGTGGGTGGATTTGGGCCTGCAATTGTGCTCGGCGGCGGTCCTTTTTGCCTATGGTGCGCTGGTGATTTTCCTGCTGGCACAAGACCACATTAAACCGGCTGCCTACCGCGCCTTTGATTGGTTACACGGCGCGGGGCTTGCCGCGCTCATCGGCATCCCGGGCCTAGTTTTGTATTTCGCCGCGGTGCAGTTTGGCTGGAGCAAAGAGGTCATCCCCGGTGACTTCGATAATGCGTGGTTAGAAATCCCGATGTCCCTCATCAAGGCCGCCGCCAATGCCTTTGCGGAAGAGACCGTGGTGGTCATGTGGCTGATGACCAGGCTGCGCCAGGCGCGCTGGTCGCTGCCGGCCGCCTTGGCGGCAAGCTCTATCCTCCGCGGTTCATATCACCTGTACCAGGGGGTATCGGCCGGCTTTGGCAATATCATCATGGGCGTTATCTACGGCTATTACTATCACCGCACCGGCCGCGTGTGGCCGCTTGTCATCGCGCACTTTCTTATCGATGCGATCGCTTTCCTCGGCTATTCCTTCGGCCTTTCCGTACTTTAAGTGTGGCGTGCTCGCGAGGAAAGCGGGGGAATTGGCCGGCGCCTTGTAAGGTATAGCGCATGACTGAATCAGGACGAGATCCGCATCGGGAGGCGCGCCGCGCTGGCGATAGCTCATCCAGTGAGTTCGTCCTTGGGGCCGATGGCCGTCCCCTCAAGGACCGCTATGGTCGGCCCATTCGCCGCCGGCCGCGCACGAATCGTTCCGAGCCGCAGCAGCACATCCCGCGCCAGGAAACCCCCACCCGCTACCCCAGCCAGTACCGGGCCCAGCAGCAGCGTTCCGCGCAGCAACCACCACAGCAACGGCCGCCGCAGCAGCTGCAACAGCGCTACCAGCCACAACAAGCGCAGCAACCGCCCCGCCGCCACTCTAGGCCGCACAGCCGCCGGAAAAAGACCAATCCGGTCAAGCGGTTCTTTGGCTGCGCCGGTATCTTTTTCCTCATCGTCGTGGTGTGCAGCCTTATCTTCGCACTGTGGGCCGATACGCGCCTGACCCGCGTGGATGCCTTCCCGGATGAGCAGGTGGCCAATACCTCCGGCACCAATTGGCTGTTGGTGGGATCCGACTCCCGCCAGGGCCTGTCCGAAGAGGATCAACAAGCGCTCGGCACCGGTGGCGATGTGGGCGAGGGACGCACCGATACCATCATGCTCCTGCATATCCCGCGCTCCGGCCAAGCCCAGCTGGTCTCCATTCCGCGCGATAGCTACGTGGAAGTACCCGGCTTCGGCATGGATAAGATCAACGCCGCCTTTGCCTACGGCGGGCCAAAGCTCCTCACACAAACCGTGGAGGGCAATACTGGCCTGCACATTGATCACTATGCCGAAATCGGCATGGGTGGTTTGGCCAATGTGGTCGATTCCGTCGGCGGCGTTGATATCTGCGTGGCAGAGCCCATCAATGACCCGCTGGCGGGCATCGATCTGCAGGAAGGCTGCCAGAAGCTAGAGGGCAGCGATGCGCTGGGTTATGTGCGCACCCGCGCCACCGCGATGGGCGATCTCGACCGCGTACAGCGTCAGCGCGAGTTCTTCGCGGCGCTCCTGGATAAGATCACTTCCCCGGCCACGCTGATTAACCCCTTCCGGTCTATTTCCCTGATTAACCACACCGCCTCCTCTTTCATCGTGGGCGATGGCGATCACGTATGGCACCTGGCCCGCGTGGCGCTCGCAATGGGATCCGGAGTGGATACGGAAACCGTTCCCATTGGCGGGTTCCAGGACACCGTCGTGGGCAATGTCGTGCTCTGGGACGATGAAGGCGCTCAACAGCTCTGGGACTCCATGAAATAGGCCTGAACTCAATCTTCGTATCGGAAAAACGTTATTGAGAAACCAGCAAGTGTGGTTGCTATGAAGAATTCAGGGAGAATTCTCCACTCCACAGGATCCATAGAGAACATCCTAATTATGCCAAGGATGAAGGCTATTGCGCTGGCGGCTGCGGAAGCCCAGGCTATGCGCCGCGGCCCTGAGTTTTTCTTATTCATGCCTTAACTCGTCCTAGCTAGATTGCGAAGAAAGCGGCCCTTTCCTCCTTGTCTTTTCGAGGTAAAGGGCCTCTTTGGTGTGGTGCGTTTAGCGCAACGTCACCTGGCGGGACTTGATGTTTTCTAGCTGTTTGCGCTCTTCTGCGTTCAATTGTGCGTCATTGGAGATTTCTTCTGCCAAGGCCTTATCTACGCCTGCGAGCTTGTCCCCATAAGAGGAGTAATCAACCTCGGGCTGCACGTCAAAGACGGGAGCGATGAGTCCGTGGGTACGGAATACGCCGGCGAACTTGGTGTCCTCGCCCAAGTTCAGCTCGCCGCGCGCGGCGACTCGCGCCAGGGCGTTGAGGAATGCGGCCTCATCGTCATTCGGGCGCACCCAGCGCACGTGCGCTTTGCCGCCGCCGGCATTGGCCCAAAAGGCGGTACCGGTAATGTCGTTGCCCACCTGGTGGGATTCAATAACCGAGTCATTGGCGGCGCGCATGGACTGCGATACCTCAGGGGTGACCTGCGCGCCTTCCGGGATCCACCAACTGAAGTCCTGGTGGACTTTTATGTCGAGGGCGGTTGCGGCATCGATAAGCTCACTAAGCTCCGGCTGCGAGCCATCGGCTGCGGTCGATTCCAGGGTAGAACCTGGCTCGTTGTTCTTGACCCAGTTCAGGGCGAAGGCCAGATCCCGGCCAGGGTTGTGGGTGTGGGACTGCACCTGCAGTGCCACAAAAGCATCACCGCCGAATTCCTCATCGCGGATCAGCGCCGCGGTGGCGCCCGGGAGGACGGTGGAGACGTAGACGTTCCTATCGCAGCCCTTCACGTCAAGCTTCGCAAAAGCGGAGGGCACGAACTCTTGCATGGCAACGAGGGAAGCCTCCGCCGCGAGGCCGCTATAGGGGCGCGGGTCTTTTTCCAAGGCGGCGCGCTCTTTGGCACGGGCAGCAAGCTTCGCCTGACGGCGGGACATGCCCTCAGGCAGGTCTTCTTGTTTCTTTTTCTTCTTGGCCATGCCTCCAAGATACCTGCTTTCTACAGCTCAATAGCGCGCAGGGCCACCTCCGGCTGATTGGTGGCAAGCATGTCCACGCCATTGGACCAAGCCCACTTCATGTCCTCCGGCTTATCAACGGTCCACATATACGTGGGCAAGCCCTGCGCACCAATAATGGCCGCCTGCATCTTGGCGCGCAGCAGGGAAACCCCCAGGGCGCTCGGCCGCGACCACATGAAATCCGAGCGATTAAAATGGCGTTCCCAGTCTCGGCGCAGGTAAATGCGGTCAATGTGCGGTGCCAAAATCTTCATGCGCCGGATGGCTTTATGGGAAAAGGAAATAACGTGCATGCGCGGATCCTCACCGAGCCCGGCGGCGCGCAGCCGTTCCATGACCCGCTTTTCCAAGGCGCTGCCTTGCCCGGAGGGGTGCTTGGTTTCAATATAGAGGTGGTGGGGCTTGTCCCCCAGCATGGCCAGGAGGTCATCGAGAAGCATCATGCGCTGCCCCTTGCCGATGTCGACCTCGCTCAGCTCCCGCCAGTCCATCGCCGAAACTCGCCCGGCGCGCCCCGTCGTTCGCTCCAAGGTGGGATCGTGCTGGACCACCACCCTGCCATCGCGGCTTAACCGCACATCGCACTCCACGCCATGGATGGGAAGCTCCATGGCCTTTTCAAAAGCTAAGGGGGATAGCTCCGGGTATTTTCCGGAGTATCCCCTATGCGCGACGATGTGCACTAGCCAAAGAACTTTTCTTTGATGTCATTGAGCGTCTTGGCAGAAGCGTCGAAACGCTCCTTTTCGTGCTCGTTGAGCTGCAACTCTACCGGGCGGACGATGCCGGTGCGGTTTACGATGGCCGCGGTGCCGATGTAGAGGCCCTCCACGCCGTACTCGCCCTGCAGGTAAGCAGAGACGGGAAGCGCCACGTCTTGGTTCTGGATAATCGCGGCGGTAATGCGTGCAAGCCCCATGCCGATGCCGTAGGAGGTCGATCCCTTTGCATCGATAATGGAGTAGGCGGCGTCGCGGGTTTCTTCAAAGATCTTTTCAATGCGCTCGGCGTATTCCGGATCTTTTTCCAGCTTCTGCGAAAGCGGCACACCGGCAACATTCGCGGTGGAGACGGCCGGTAGCTCAGAATCGCCGTGCTCACCAATGATGTAAGCGTGCACGGACTTCGGTGCCACGCCTTCCAATTCACCCAGCATGTAGCGGAAGCGCGCGGAGTCCAGAATCGTACCGGAGCCGATGACCCGCTTGTGGTCAAAGCCGGAGGCCTTCCATACCGCGTAGGTCAGGATATCGACCGGGTTGGAGGCGACCAAGAAGATGCCGTCGAAGTCATTAGCAATGACATCCGCGACGATGCTGTTCATGATCTTGACGTTCTTATCCACCAGGTCAAGGCGGGTTTCGCCGGGCTTTTGGGCGGCGCCGGCGCAGATGACGACCATGTCAGCGTCCGCGCAATCCGCGTAGGTTCCCTTGGTGACGCGGGTACGCTGTGGCGACCAGACCACACCGTGGTTGAGGTCCATGACATTGCCTTCCAGCTTCCGCTCATCGATGTCGATGATGGCCAGGTGGTCGACGATGCTCTGGTTGACCAGTGCGTAGGCGTAAGCGACTCCCACGTCACCCGCGCCAATGAGAACGACTTTATTTCCTACATGCTTTGCCATGACCCTATTGTGCAACGCCCAGCGGGGTTTTGCATGCGTAATGTTTCACACTGCACAACGCGGTACGTTCTGGGATAATGGGCAACCATGAAACGCGCCTTCAGCCGCGCTGCACTAATTTCTCTTGGCGTAGTCGCGGATCTCACGCCCGTCGTCCGCATGACCAGTCGGCAGACGTTGCCGCCCCATATGTCGGCCGGAATCTTAGGCGCAGAGCTGGCCACGTGGGCCGCGGTATCGCCGTCCCTGCTGCCCCGCCCGTGGTGGGTGACGGCGGCCAATGTATCTATCGGGCAGGCCATCGGGCACCTCGGGGCGGCCTCGACGAGCTTCGTGCTCAACCGGCTGGGCAAGCGCCCCCAAGACCGCTTGGGCCCGCAGCACCGCCAAATCTTGCACTTAGCTATTGGCGCCGGCACCGCCTTCAATGCGGCGCTCTCGCTGCGCAACCAGGAAAAGCAGGCGGGTCTGGTCAATAAACAACTGGTTCGCGGTCCGGCTACCGCGGCCATCGGCCTAGCCGCCGGCACCGCCGGATACGGCGCGCTGCTACTGGTAGGCGAGGCCGCACAGCTGACCGTGACCAAATTATCGCGCCAATTGGGCCGTTGGGTTCCAGCACTCGTGGCCTGGCCGGTCGTTACCGCCGGGCTCACCGTGGCCGCGGTGGGGCTATCGGACCGCGTGGTATTCCGGCGCTGGATCCGTTCGCTCTCCCACAAGGCGCAGCGCCTGAATAAACAAATTTTTCCCGGCACGTCGATGCCCTGGGAGCCGGAGCGCTCCGGCAGCCCGTGGTCGCTTGAACCTTGGTCCGCGCTGGGGCAACAAGGGCGGCGTTTTGTCTCCAACGGCCCGCGCGCCCGCGATATTCGCACCATCACCGGTGCTCCCGCCAAAGAACCCATCCGCATTTATGCCGGCTACATCCCCGGGCGTTCTTTTGCCCAGGCGGCGAAGAAGGTGCGCTCAGAATTGCAGCGCACCGGTGCGCTGCGCCGGGAGACCATCGTCATTCAGATGCCCGCGGGATCCGGGTGGATTAATAACTGGAGCGCGAGCTCCTATGAGTTTTTGACCGCCGGTGATTGCGTCACCGTCACCATGCAGTATTCCTACCTGCCCTCGGTTTTCGCCTACCTCGTGGATAAAAACGCGCCCAAGCGCGCTGCGGCCGAGCTCATTTCCGTGGTGCAAGAAGAAATTGACAAGCTCCCAGAAGAAGATCGCCCGCGGCTCTACCTTGCAGGGGAATCCCTGGGTGCCTACGCCATTATGGATAATTGCCAGAACAAGGACGAACTCCTCGCTGCCTGCAGCGGCGCGGTCTTTTCTGGCCCGCCGCGGATGACGCGCTTTACCCAGCGCCTGCGCCGCGATATCGGCTCGCTCGAGCGGCTCCCCGTCATCGATGGTGGGCAACACGTCCGCTTTGTCGCCCTACCGGAGCACTCGCGCCACGATGCCTTTGGCAACGATTTTCCTTCCAGCTGGCGCCGGCCCCGCGTGCTCATTGCCCAGCATGCTTCCGATGCCATCGTGTGGTGGGACCTGAACCTCATGTTCCGCCGCCCCACCTGGATGCACGAACCCCAACCAGAGACACTCCGGGCGGATACGCTCCGCCACCTGCGCTGGGCGCCGTTTATTACCTGGTGGCAGATTGGCCTAGACCAGATCAACTCCCTGAACGTCCCTGGTGGCCACGGGCATAACTACTTTCAGGAAATGCTCTGGTACTGGAATGAGGTCCTAGGCTCCCAATCGCGCCTGAACCTCACCCCTAAATTAGCCAGGAAAATCGCTGGATTTATCCGGCTCGACGCCTAATCGCACTTCACACCGGTGCTGTGGTGCGGGCAGTACCCATTCGGCACCTTGTGCAGGTACTGCTGGTGCTCGTCCTCGGCCAGGTAGTACTCGCCAGAGTCCGTATCGGCTAAGCGTTTTACTTCGGTCGTGGTTTCCCCAAAGCCAAAATCTTTGAGCTTATCCGCGTAGCTATCCACGATTTCCTGGATCTCTTCACGCTCTTCTTCGGTGCGGGGATAAAACGCGGAACGGTACTGCGTACCCACGTCGTTTCCTTGGCGGAAGCCCTGCGTCGGATCGTGGGCTTCCAGTGCCTTCACCACGAGGTCGCGCAAGGAGATCTTCTCCGGGTCATAGGTGACCTCGACGGTTTCTGCATGGTTGGTTTGCCCGCGGCAGACCTCATAATACGTGGGGTTCGGGGTCGTGCCACCGGCGTAGCCAACCGAGGTGGACTCGACGCCATCGGTCTCCCAAAACATCTTTTCTGCACCCCAGAAACAGCCCAGGGCAATCAAGATCGATTTCTGGCCGTCCTTCCACGGACCGGTAATTGGGGTATTCAGCACCGCGTGCGGGGCTGGGTCCAAGACCGGCTCGCTGCGGCCCGGCAGGGCATCTTCCGCAGCCACCATCTTCGGCTCTGGTTTAAACATCCACATTAGGTAATGCTCCTTTCTCCATTTCCCTTAATAACGTTGTACTGGGCTAATAGATTCCCGGGCCACTAAATATTCGCGGTAATTGCAGATTTCAAATTAATCATGGCGAAATCTTTCGATCGTGCCTATCATCGGGACACGTACCCGAAGAAAGGATTACACAAATGGCTGTTTACGAACTTCCTGATCTCCCATACGCATACGACGCACTGGAGCCACACATCTCCGCAGAGATTATGGAGCTCCACCACGACAAGCACCACGCAACCTACGTGAAGGGTGCTAACGCTGCCCTCGAGGCACTGGAAGAAGAGCGCAACGGCGAGGCTAACCCAGACCGCATCCGCGCCCTGTCCAAGAACTTGGCATTCAACCTGGGTGGCCACACCAACCACTCCATCTTCTGGAAGAACCTGTCCCCGAACGGTGGCGGCCAGCCCACTGGCGAGCTGGCAGAGGCTATCGACCGCGACTTCGGTTCCTTCGAGAAGTTCCAGGCACACTTCGCTGGTGCCGCTACCTCCCTGCAGGGTTCCGGCTGGGCAGTGCTGGGTTACGACCACATCGCTGACCGCCTGATCATCGAGCAGCTCACTGACCAGCAGGGCAACGTTTCCGTTGACTTCACCCCGCTGCTCATGCTCGATATGTGGGAGCACGCTTACTACCTGCAGTACAAGAACGTAAAGGGCGACTACGTCAAGGCCGCTTGGAACGTCTTCAACTGGGACGACGTTGCAGAGCGTTTCGCTGCAGCTAAGAAGTAACTTATAACTTAGTTACTTTCTGCCGCCTTTCCTTACTGGAAGGGCGGCATTTTTATGCTTGCACTAACCCCATCAAGGGTGTGGCGCAATTTACACCGCCGCCCGTGAAGAGAATGCTGGTGTGCATGACCAGAAACCGGCGCGCCACCATCGCCATGCTCCTTTTGGGCTTGGCGGTGTTTTCTAGCCTCTATACCACCCAAGCAATATTGCCCACGTTGGTAACGGATATGGGCATCTCGCACACCGAGGCGGCCATGACTGTTTCGGCCGCCACAGGCGCGTTGGCCATCTGCGTGGTTCCGGCGTCCATCCTTTCTGAGCGCTATGGGCGCGGGCGCATCCTCCTCATTTCCGCCATCGCCGCCACCATCTTGGGCCTCGTGGTGCCGCTGGCCCAAGAGGGCTGGCAGCTCATTGCCCTGCGCGGGCTGCAGGGCGCGATGTTATCCGGCGCTCCTGCGACGGCGATGGCCTGGTTATCGGAAGAGCTGGAGGACAATGCCTTGCCTAAGGCGATGGGCCTTTATATCGCGGGTAATTCCGTGGGCGGGCTCACCGGCCGCATCATTCCCGCGGGCTTGGTGGAGTTTTCCTCGTGGCGCTGGGCGCTGCTCGGTTCCGCCGTGGTCTCCCTGGCCTTTGCCATCACCTGCTGGCTCCTCCTGCCCGCCCAGCGGAATTTTCACCCCAAGGAAATTCACTTCCGCTCCGAGCTGAGTGCGGTCTTTGGGCACTGGGCGAATAAGGATCTCGCCACGTTATTTATCGTTGCCTTTTTATCCATGGGCACGTTCGTGTCCATGTATAACTTCCTCACCTTCCGCCTAACCGGGGATTTCGGCCTATCGCCGGCACTGGCCGGTTTTACCTTCCTGTTTTATCTCTCCGGCACGTGGTCCTCGGCCAGAGCGGGCACGCTGGTCGCGCGCATTGGGCACGGTAAAACCATGGTCGGTTCCGCCGCGCTCTTTACCGTGGGCATTATCCTTTGCGCCGGCAACTTGGTCATGACGCTAATCGGCATGGTGTGCCTGACCGTCGGTTTCTTCGCGGTCCACTCCACAGCGTCTGGCTGGGTGGGGCAACTGGCCACCCACGACCGCGCCGAGGCGTCCTCGATGTACGTTTTCTGCTACTACCTGGGCTCTTCCATCGTGGGCGCGTTGGCAGGCGTGCTTTTCGATGCCCTCACCTGGCACCAATTCATCGCCTGCTTCACCGCCTTCGCGCTCGCGCTCACGGCACTGACTTGGACCAAGATTAAATCCGACTAAACTCGGTTTTATGCCTCAAGATAAGTGGTCGAGCCGCACCTGGCACCGCAAAGCCTCACGCCCCGTGTCCATCTGGATGATGGTCTTCATCGTAGTGGGCGCAGCGCACATATTCGTGCCCAATTATCGCTGGGTACTTATCCACCTCTTCACGTTGGGCCTAGTCACCAACAGCATCCTGGTGTGGTCGCAGCACCTGACTGAAAAATTCGTGCAACAAAAACTGCCGGATTCCGCCCGCCCCAAACAGCTCGCGCGCATCTATATCCTCAATATCGGCATCATCATCGCCGTCGCGGGCCAAATCCTCGTGCAATTCTGGGCTCACCACTGGATACTGACCCAGATCGGTGCCACGCTTATCGCGCTTACCGTTTTATGGCACGCGGTGTCCCTGTTTGCCCAGTGGCGAACAGCTAAGGATAAGCGCTTCCGCCCAGTTGTCGGCGCCTACGTGCTATCCGCGCTGTGCTTGCCGGTCGGTGCGGTCTTCGGCGCGATCCTGGCCATTCACCCGGGTGATCCGCAGTTGCTCTTGGCCCATATCGCCGCCAATATCGGCGGTTTCATCGGCCTTGCTGCGGCAGGTTCGTTGACCATCCTCTTTCCCACGATCTGGCGCACGCAGGGCACCAATGAGCGCATGTCCTCCTCGTTCGCGCTGCTTACCTTGGGCGTGGTGGCAACGTCCATCGGCGCGTTTCTGAACTTCCCGCAGCTTGGGCTGATCATCTATTGCATCGGCTGGATCTTGAGCCTGCAGCAGTGGCTTGGCAATGTCATCGACGTCGCCCGCGCACCGCGCGACCGCGTTAACTTTGCCTCCGTCTCGGTGCTCATGGCCGCGCTCTGGCTGGTGCTATCCCTGGCGTACTACACCACGCAGCACTTCCTCGTGGCAGAACCAGGGCTTCCTACGCTCGGCCTCGTCGTAGGCTTTGCGGCGCAGCTGCTCATCGGAGTCATGAGCTATCTTCTTCCCACCACCATGGGCGGTGGCCCTGGCGCGGTCCGCGCGGGGCTTCAGGAGCTAGATCGGTGGGGCCTGTTGCGCGCCACATTCGTCAATGGCGGGCTGCTTATCTGGATGGGCACGGATATCTCCTTGCTCAAGGTGGTGGCCTCGCTGCTATGCATCGGTTCTTTGGCGGTCTACCCCATATTCGTCGCCCGCGCGGTCAAGGCCCAAAAGCAGGTGTTGATGAAAAAGGCGGAAGGTCCCGCGCCGAAAACCACCGCGGACTGGAACCAAATCTATATCGGCATCGCCATCCTGGCGGTAATCTACGCCCTGTTCGCGGCGCTCTAGAGTTCTGGGATTCCCGGCGCGCCGGCGCTCATCCACTCGCGCACTATCCGGGTGGCGTGGACATCGCCGGCGTTATAGTCCAAGAGGCGCTGCCGGACGCTCATGTCGCCGGCCAGGGCCTCCCGGCGCGCGTTGACGGATTCTTCGCCATCAAAGTCCTCTTCCGGCCACCGGAAACCCGCCACTGGGGCCACCACTTTGAGCCCCAGCCCAAAGGGCCCCGCGAAGGATCTCTTCACGTAGGCAAACATATCCACCCACTCTGGGGAAGAGATAAAGTCTTCTACTTCCCGTTCATCCACCTCCCGGAAGCGCTGCGCAGAGCGGCGCATCCAGTGGTTCTCGCCGTGGGCCGAATAGCAATAGGCGGCAAAGGTCTTGCCCTCCGCATGCGCTGTATCGCGCAGCTGCATCAACCACCTCCAAAATTCGGCGAAGTTCTCCGCCTCAGCGCGCCCGCCCAGCGGCTCCCACGTCACGAAGGGGTGGTACTCGCCCTCGAACCACGCGCCCCACAGGTAAGCGCCTTGGTCCATGTAGGCCTCCATGTCCACATCCACCTCAACGTCCGCGCGCGGCACGGCCATATCCCCGCGGCGCAACAGCGTCTGCCCGGCGCGCCACGCGGCAGCGAGGCGGGAGGGCTCGCCCAAATCGGCATCGATAAGCGCCTGCACCGTGGTAATGCCGCGCTCGCGAAAGGGGCGGGCGCGATCGCCCGGTAAGAAAAGGGAAATATCGTCCGCCGCCACCAGTTCTTGTTCGCACAAGGGCCAGAACCTGCAGCTAGTGCACTCTTTGACCCGCACCGGCGCGGTGGGCAGCGGCTTATCCCAGGCGCGCTGCACGTCAAACTTCGCCGTCTCCGTGAAGAAGGCCTGTTGGCGGTCCTGACCGATGGCACCGCCGCGCCCGGAATTCAGGCCCATGTCCTCTAAGGCCTCGGCGGCGAGCGCCAAACGATAGCCATCGACGGCATGGTGGCGGGCCTTGTACGGAACCTCCATGGGCTCGCTCAACCCAAGGCGGTGGGTGGGCACGGCGAGCGTGATTTTCTTTGGGTGCTTGCGTGCGACGCGGTGGTTGCTCACAATAATGGGGGTATAAGAACCCGCCTCCCGCAGCAGCAATTCCACGTGCACTTTCCACTTTTCGGTGGCAAAGACCGCATTGGTGATGTGAGTATAGCCGGAGGCAATGGCCTCCAGCGTGGCCATGGCGCGTTCCCAATCATCGCCTTCTAGATCGATGCGCCGGAAACGGCCAGGGGCTTTGCGCGGGAATAATTCCATCGCCGCGTCTACGGCGGCGCTGTGGCGCTCGGCCCGAGCAATCGAGGATCGGGTGCGCGGAATCTCCGGGTGGGCACGCCGCTGCACCAAGCGATAGCGGCACCCAACGAGATCCGAAGCTACAACGACATCCTCCACACCGGGTGAGCTTAATAGAACAGCAAGGTAATGTTGAATCCAGACTCGATCGAACGTAAGGGAAAATAATGAGTATCCTCAAGAAATTGAAAAAGGCTCGCCAGGAAGCACGCGCGCAGGCCAAGGCGGCGAAGGCACGCGCCAAGGCTGAGGTAAAGGCCCAGTCGAAGGATCGTCGCCGCCAACAAAAGCTCCTTGCCAAGCAAGAAAAGCACCTTCTTAAGACCGAAGAAAAGGGTCTCAAAAAGCGCCGTAAACACGAACAGAAGATGGCGGAAAAGGAACTGGAAAAGCTGCGTGAGGGCCACTTTAATGCCGGCAAGGTCAAGCGCTATGCAGGTGCATTGCGCACCGCCGCCCCGCTTTTGCTTCCCCTCGTTTATCGCGCATTTGTGGGCCTTAAGTCCGAAAAAGAAAAGCGCAAGGCTCACAAAGCGGGCGTAAGTTCCGCAGAAATGGCCTCTTTTTCCGGCTACGGCGCCCCGCTCAAGGCCCGCACCGCCGGCATCCGTAATTCCCTCAAGGACGTAGATCTGCCCGCCGGCTTCAAGCGGGACGTGCGCGAGCGCCTCGAAGAGGTTGATGCCGCGATCGATAACGCCGAATTCATGACGGAGCAGCAGCGCCGCCGTGCGCATAAGACGATTAGCGGAGAGATCGATTCCGTTACCGCGGAGATTCAGCAGCGCCTGGGCGAATAATTTCTCTTCCGCCTCCCATCGCCGTTCACCTTTTAGGTGGCGGCGATATTTTTATGTGCGAGGGCCACTAACTAAAACTTTATTGTCTACTAATTTCCACACTGGTAGAATTGAATTAGAGTTAATTCGGATTCCAAATACCGGTATTAGGTAAACATATCGATGCAATAAACCATGGAGGTACTATGGCACGCCGCGAAATCACGCAATTTTATGATGACCTTGATAATCAACTCATTGGTGAGGATGAATTAGAGGTAGTCCGGTTCAGCGTCAATGGGCGCAGCTACTTGATGGATCTATCCCGCGACAATGCCCGCCGCTTCCACGAGGCAATCGCCCCCTTTGTCGAGGCCGCACATGCCGCTCCCGATGCGGAATCCCCACAAGTCGATCCGCGCAAGGTCCGCGAATGGGCGCAAAAGCAGGGCCATGACGTAGCGCGCCGCGGCAAGATCCCCCAGAACATCATCGACGCCTACAACGCGGCCCACTAGATTAAAGCACGCCCTGCTCCCTGGCGGCCGCCACCGCGGAGGTACGCGAGCGAACGCCCAATTTGTCATAAATGTGCACTAGGTGGGATTTCACCGTGGCCTCAGAAAGCATGAGGTCATGGCCGATCTGCCGGTTCGAGGCCCCCGCCGCCACCAATTGCAAAACCTCTAGCTCGCGCGGGGTCAACGAGGTGCGGGGCGTGCGGACCCGGGTCATGAGGCGATCGGCCACGATGGGCGAAAGCGCCGAATCCCCCTCCGCCGTCGAATGGACGGCATCCAAAAGCTCCTGCGGCGGGGCGTCTTTTAGGAGGTAGCCTACCGCGCCTGCTTCGATGGCGCCGAGGATATCCGCATCGGTGTCGTAATTGGTGATGACCAGCACCTTGGGCGGCGTGCTCATGGAGGAGCGAATCTGCGCGGTGGCTTCGACGCCACCCATCACGCGCGTTCCTTCCAGGCCCGCCCCGAATCGCAGGTCCATGAGGATGACATCGATACCACCTGCTTGCGCCGCGGACACAGCGGCCTCCGCCGTCGCGACCTCACCCACGACGTCGATATCTTCTGCGCCTTCGAGCACCGAACGCAGCCCCAGCCGCACGATCTCGTGGTCATCTGCCAAAAGGACCCGAATCACGACATCCCTCCTATCGATGTTTTTCTCAACCAAAAGTTTAATCTACCGCCTTATCCAAGGGCATACTAACTGACACAGCCGTGCCCTCCCCCGGCGCGGATTCTATGACCACATCGCCGCCTAGCTCCTGCGCGCGGCGCCGCATGGCAGATAGGCCAATATGCCCCAGCCCCGCAGGCGCGCTTTCCACCGTCGCGGGTTCAAAACCCTGCCCATTATCCACCACATCCACGCGCACCTCGTCGGTTTCATAGGTGACGGTGATCCGGGCGCGGCTGGCACCGGCATGCTTGACGATGTTCCCCACCGCCCCCTGTGCAATCCGCAATAACGCCGCCTCCACCTTCATCGGCAGCTGCTGCTCCGCGCCCTCGCTGTCCACCTCCACTTGGAAGCCAGCCGTAGCGGCGAAGTTTTCCGCCATGCGCGTCAGCGCCGCCTCGAGGGACGTCTCCGTTAGTGTGGGCGGCTGCAGCGCCGCAATCATGGCCCGCGCCTCGTGTAGGTTATCCGCCGCGGCCCGCCGCGCAAGCTCAATGCGCCGGCGGGCGGCAGGAATGTCTTCTTTATCGAGATCCCGGTCGGCGGAATGCAGGAGCATCTGAATCGATGACAACCCCTGGGCCAAGGTGTCATGAATCTCGTGGGCAATGCGCTGGCGCTCGGCCACCATGCCGGCATCTCGTTCCGTGGCCGCCAACTGCGTGCGGGTTTCTATGAGCTCCCGGTTCATGCGCGATAGGGTGCGAAACGCATACGTAATCGCCACGGTGACCAGTGCCGAGACCGCCGGCCCCATCACCCCGCCAAAGGTCAGCCCTCCCGGTATCTGCACCACGATGGTGAGCACGGTAGCGCCGATAACGCACAGGATACCTGCGGTCATATCCAACACGGTCAGGTACAAAAAGTACATGACGAATACCAGATAGATGGCGGCGGGAGCCACGAATAGATCCGCGCCCCATAACACCGTGAGGATGCTTATCCACAGGTAGTGCATGGGCCGCGGCCACTGCTCCGCATAGATCGATCCCGCAAAGTAGACCGCCGCGAACCCCACCAATAACAATAGGTTGATAAGGGACTGGGATAGCGGCATTTTCACCGAGGTAAAAATGCCCACCACCAACAGGACCGCAGTTAAGAAATGAATGCCGGTGCGCAGTGCATCGGAATCCCGATCTAATGTGGAGCTCATGCGCAAAAGCCTACTTGTCCTTCTCGCCGTGACCGGAATAGGGATCGCGGGATGCCAGACCGAACAAGCAGACCAGACCGAACCGGAAAGCGAGGTGGCATCGGAAAGCACCGCCGTCAACGTCGCACAGACCGCCGAGGTCAACGAGTGGAGCGATTGTCCCTATATCGATCCCGGTTGGCTGGAAAATACCAATGGCGAGCGCCTTACCAAGCAGGGCATCGACACGCGCTTTCCCACCCCCGCCTGCGTCTTTTGGTCCTATCAGGACCACCCGCAAGCTACCGTCATCGTGCGCGATATGCCCAGCGTAGAAGACGCCCGCGCCGCGGTGGATTGGGCCGCGCCAATCGATGCCACCGAGCCCGCCTCCTTTGCAGGCTGGGAGGGCGGACGGGGCATCGTCAATGAGCAGGCCGTCTACGCCGTGCAAAAGGACACCCACGCGGTGCTGGTGTGGAGCAATCAGCAACAAACCTTCAAGTCCGAGCAGATTGCCCAAGAAGCCATTGCCAATTTAGGGCTTTAAACCGCGACGTCGTTATAGGGCATCATCGGCGAAACCCAGGGGAAGACGACCTCCATGAGGAGGAAGAACACTCCCACCGCAATGGCGACGGCGAGCAGCGCCTTCACCGGCTTCGGCCCCGGCAATAGATTCCACAAAGCGCGATACATTACTTAGCTTCCTTTCCAACTTCCATCGCGTGCACGATCATGCGCTCGGCGTTGGAAAATTGTGGGTGACAAGTAGTGAGGGTCAGCATTCCCCGCGTGGGGTCCGCTTCAGTTCCCGGCACGGGGTCGATCACTGAGACATCGCCAGGCGTGGTGATATGCCGGCCGGCAACATGGCTATATTCTTCTGGTACTTCATCGAAGCAATCTGCGTGCTCGCCATCGATGGGCAGCACCTTGTAGGTAATCTTTTCCGTTTGGGTTTCGATGATGATGTCATCGCAGGTATGCAAGGAACCCAAGTCATTGAATGGGGCACCCTTGCCCACGCGGTGCCCAGCCACCGCAAAATTCCCCGTCTCACCTGGCATTTGTGTGTCTTCATAGTGGCCAGGGCCGCGCAGAAGATCATCGTCATCCGTGCCTTGGATGATGGCAAAGTGATAATCCGAACCAAAGGCAGGGATGCGCATCTGCGCGAAAGCCTCTCCCAAATCTGGGTCCATTTTCTCCCGTGGGTTGCGCCACTGCTGTTCCAGCTTCGCATTGGCCTCGTCCTGTAGCCGCCCTGATTCCACATTTGTCCAATAGGCTTCATAGAATGCAAAGAGGACCAAAACCACGCCAATGGTAAGCATGAGTTCCCCAAGAACTTTAGTCATGCTTTAACACCCTAATATATACCGCCACATCGAAAGGTTAAGCATGTTCGAAGTCTTCATGTACCCGGTTTCCGGAATCATGAAATTCTGGCATTGGCTTATCGGTAGCTTCGTCGATGAATCCACCGCCTGGCTTGTTTCCATCATCCTGCTGGTTATTACCGTCCGCGGTATCGTCTCCCCGCTGAACTGGATGGCGCTGCGCTCTGGCCGCATCAGCGTCCTCATGCGCCCAGAAAGCACGCGGATTAACGAGCAGATGAATCACGCCGAAACCACCGAGGAGATGGCGGAGCTCATCCAAAAACAGCAGGATTTGTCCAAGAGCTATAACTACAAGCCTGCCGCCGGCTGTATTCCCCCACTGATTACGATCCCCGCCTTCCTTGGCTTGTACCAAGTCATCTTGCGCATGTCGAATATCGAACAGGGCTCGTCCACGGTGGGCATGCTTGATGCTGCCGATGTCACAGCCTTCCGGGAGACCACCTACTCCGGGGTCCCCATCACGGACTTCGCCCGCGATCACGGCGATCTGCTCAACCCAATCGTGATTGCCGCCATTGCCTTTACCCTGGCCAACTCCATCATTTCCGTGGTGCGCAGCTTCCTCACCACGCAATTTGATCAAAAGGTCAACCGCCGAATCTTCATTATCATCGGCATCCTGCTGATTGTGGCCCCCATCTTGCTCTGGTACCTGGCCCATAGCGGTCCGCTTCCCGTCGCCATCATCCTGTACTGGGGTTGGGCTTACCTCTTCACGCTGGTCCAAACCATCGTCTTTGAGATCCTGCTGCACAAGCGCTACCCGCTCACGGAAGAAGTCCACGAGATGCGCCGCGAGAGCATCCGCGCATGGCGCCAGAAAGATAAAAAGCCCACCCTTTCCAAGGAGGAGAAGAAGCGGGTCAACCGGCTGCGCCTGGAGGCGCGAAAATACCTTAAATCGAATAATCAGCAGGAGGGGCCGACAACATCTGAGTAGCCAGCTCGCGGGCCGTATATAGCGGCCCGGCTTCCTTGGTTAGGCGGGCTCCGGCAAGACCTCCATCAAGGAAAATCAAGAGCTGGCTTGCTTGAGAAGCCGAGGGATAGCCATTGCGCTCGGTCAACAGTGCCGTCAGGGTGGAGTGCACCCAATTGCGATGCTGCATGCAAGCCGCAACGATGCCGCGCTCTGAATCCGTTTCCGGCCGCGGGTACTCGCCCGCTGCATTCAAGAAGTGCGAGCCGCGAAAACCTTCTTCCGGCTCTTCCTCAATAACCTTGTCAAAAAAGGCCAAAATCTTCTGATCCGGATCCTGCATGGCAGCCGTGCGCTGCTCCCAGTCTTGGCGGAACTGCTCGTCCAAAGACTCTACATAGGCAATGACCAAGGCATCCTTGGAGCCAAACAAGGAATATAGGGACGCCTTGGCTACATCCGCTTCACGCAAGATGCGGTCAATACCAATGACGCGAATGCCCTCGGTTTTAAAGAGCTTGGTTGCAGATTCCAGCAGCCTGCTTCGCGGGCTGGGCCGATTGCGGCGCGACTTCTTCTCTGCCATGGATTCCTCTCTACAACGACAAAACCGGTTCATCTATACTTTATAGACAAACCGGTATGTACGCTAATTATATGCGGACTATTGCTTCACTTTGTCCACAATCCACAGCAAAATACAAGCACCCGCGGTGGCCGCGACGATGGAGAAGATCCACCCACCGCTAGCCTCAATATTCAGCAGCTGGATGATGATGCCACCGATGAGGCCGCCGACAACACCCACCACTAAGTTGGTAAACAACCCGTGGTCACGCTTCATAATCTTCTCCGCCAGCCAGCCGGCGATGATACCAACGATGATTGAGGTGAATAAGCCCAAACCTAGTCCCATGATTTCCTCCTAATATAAACGTATCGAGTATTTCCCAGTGTAAACCCCTGTGACTCAAGTAGGGATAACAAATACGACACATTTGTATAGCAAAGTGGCTCTAAAACACCAGAAGCGCTCTTCTCCCTAGATGCAAAAGCTGGGGAGAAGAGCGCCGGGAAGTCAGGCTAGCGAAAGGTTTAGCCTTCGTCGTCTGGGCGTACCACCATCATCGGGCATGGTGCAGACTGCAGCAATGCGCGGGAGGTAGAGCCAAGGACCATGCCCTTGAACCCACCGCGGCCGTGGGAACCAACGACGAGAAGCTGCGCGCCCTCGGCAGCCTCCGTCAGCGCACGGACGGGGCGGTCACGGGTGATCTGCTTCTTCACCTCAACATCTGGGAACTCTTCGCGCGGTTCCTTCAGGTTTTCTTCCAGTACCTCAGTCTGTTCCTTTTCAATTTCTGCCCACTCAGATTGAGCTGCAGAAAGGCCGGCCAGGGATGCCTGGATTTGCATATCCATCCAGGTGTGCACGGCAACAAGGGCCGCGCCGCGGGCCTGAGCCTCGCGGAAAGCATAGGAGGTGGCCTTCTGAGAGACCTCGGAACCGTCCACACCAACGACCACCGGGCCATACTTGGTGGAATCGGTGACGTTATTATCTTCACGAACCACCACTACCGGGCACGCAGCGTGTGAAACAACCGCGGCGGAAACAGAGCCCATAACCATGCCGGACAGGCCGCCCATACCGCGCGAGCCCATCACGACCATGGTGACGTCATGGGACATTTCCAGCAGCATGTCGATAGGAGAACCCTCTGCGATGGTGTGCCCAATCTTGAGCTCTGGGGCTACCTCGTGAGCGATTGCACGAGCTTCCTCGATCTTTTCCAGGGTCTCGTCCTGCAAATCATCGTAGAGATCCTTCGGCGGGACCATACCTTCTGCATACAGGAACTGCGGTATGGTGTAGCTCGAAGCGATGCGCAGGGGGATTTCCCTCTTCATCGCCGTATTTGCTGCCCAACGGACGGCGTTCTTTGAGGCGTCAGAGCCGTCGACGGCGACGACTACAATGTCTTCCTTAGCCATGATCTTTCCTTTCAGTGGTTATAACTTAATTATAGTACGGATTAGGCTTAACGGTTGACGGTTGCAGGATCAGAATTGGACGGAGAGAAAATTTCAAGGAGCATCCGGAATACGTCCCTTAACACCGCGCCAATTCCGTCAGAGAAAAAAGCCATCACCTGGTCCGCGAGAGAATTAATATCCATGCCAAACACACTAATACATCGCAGAAAAGGATTCACCCCTTTGCCCATCAAAAATGGGCTCAACCCTACGCGCGTGCGCACGCCGGAGGCAGGCCTTAGCACCTGGGATTTTCTCAGCGAAGTCATCTCCTCCCAGCGCCACCGCCACCCCAATGATGATGCACAGGCACTGCGTGACCGATTCACCGCGGGCGAGGTGGTCCTGCGCGATCAAACTCCCCTGAAGCCCGGTACCGTGCTCGGCAAGGATGTCGATGTCTTCTTCTACCGCATCCCCGCACCAGAAACACCCGTACCCTATGACATCCCCATCATCTATGAAGATGACAACATCCTGGTAGCCGATAAGCCCCCGTTCATGGCCACCATGCCGCGCGCCCGACACATCGTCGAAACCGCCACCGTTCGCCTCCGCCGTTCCACCGGAAACAACGAGTTAGTGCCGGCACACCGCCTCGACCGCCTTACTTCCGGCCTCCTTCTATTCACTAAGCACAAGGATGTCCGCGGCGCCTACCAGTCCCTCTTCGCGGAAAAGAAAGTCCACAAGACCTACCAGGCGGTCGCGGAATTCCGCCGCTTGCCGACGCCCCTCCAATGGTCCTCCCACCTGACTAAAACCCCCGGTGAAATCCAGGGCCGGATAGCAGATGGTGAACCGAATGCTTTCACCACACTAGAATCGGTACAACCCATTGATAAGGCCCCTTACGAAAAAGTTCACGGTCCGCTGCCAGATCTTGGTCTCTACACCCTCAAACCACAGACTGGAAAGACCCATCAATTGCGGCTGCACATGTGGCAGGCGGGCATACCGATCCTCGGCGATCCTGTCTACCCCACTATTTTCCCTGAGGAAGCTGAAGACATGTCCGTTCCCATGCACTTAACAGCAACGGACTTAGAATTCACGGATCCACTCAGCGGAAAGCCGCGCCATTTCACCTCTGGCCTTCCATTGGCCATGCACAAGTTGCTTTAAGCTGTGGGTGGCCGACATTACCTACGTGCGTACGAAGAAAGGCTTTGTGTACACCGCGTTTGTCACCGACGTTTACTCCCGGCGGATCGTTGGGTGGGCGCTGTCAGATTCGATGCGGACCGAAGCTTTGCCGCTGCAAGCACTCAACCAAGCGATTGTGAGCGCGAGGGAAACAACAGGTCTCATTCACCATTCGGATCACGGCTAGCAGTACGTCAGCGTGGTCTACAATCAGCGACTTGCCCAACACGGGATCACTGCTTCCACCGGAACTGTCGGCGACTCCTATGACAATGCTCTGGCTGAAAACGTTAACGGCTCCTACAAGAACGAACTCATCCATACTCGCAGGTGGGATGATGTTGTCGAGGTAGAAATCGCCACGTTTGAGTGGGTGTCATGGTGGAACGAGGTAAGGCTCCACCAAAGCTTGGGATATAGAACCCCGGCCGAGGTGGAAACCGAATTGTGGAAGAAGAACTCGCAACAGGGAATAATAGAAATCAAGGAACATGCCTAGGAACAAAACTCGGGGCACTTCAATGGCCTACCCCTAGGAAGAATGTCTGAGGTAGACTACCGATAGTGCTCGAACCTCGAAGTAATCAAGCTAGTTGTCCTTAAAAAGGAATTCTATGAACCCTGCTGCACTGATCGTGATCGATGTTCAATATGCCTTTGATGATCAAACATATTGGGGAAAGCGTAACAATCCGGGCTGTGAAAGCAATATTTCCCGTCTGGTGAGTACTTGGCAGGATAGGGGTTGGCCGATCGTGGTTGTGCGCCATGATTCCGATCACCCAGGGTCGCCATTACATCCAAGTTCCGCAAAACATTCATTCAAAGATTGCGTGCCCCAAAACTTCGACTTGTTAGTCACCAAGAACGTAAATTCGGCGTTTTACGGTACCCCGTCCTTGGAAGAGTGGTTGCACACACGGGGGATCAACAAGCTCGTAATTTGCGGCATCACTACCAACCACTGCTGTGAAACTACCGCACGCATGGCCGGAAATCTGGGATTCGACGTGTCATTCATTCTAGATGCCACTGCTTGTTTCCCGCGCACTGATCATGAAGGAAAAACTGTATCCGCAGATGAGATCATGCGTGCCACTGCTGCAAATCTTCATGGCGAGTTTGCCAACGTAATGACAACGGCGAACTATGTGGAAGCCTGTGCGAGAAACTTCAATTAGTACGTTGCACTTTAGCTATATACAGCTTGTTTCAGTCGTGAGAGGTGAACGGTTGCTAAGGCTGACAGGGGCTGTGAGTGCTGAGAGTACAAACATAACCTATGTGGGATCTGTCTGAGCTGCCCCAGATTTTCCCGTCTGCTCTAACGGAACAAAACTTGGGGTACTTCAGATTACCTTTCTTCCCAGCTCGACTGGGCTGGATATCAGGTGTCCACCAAACAGGGGTCAGGTCCTACCTCCATGAGCGGGGTTGAAAACGACGAATAATCCCCACAGGACCAACCACCCAACACTATGGGGAGGTTGGTCCTATGGGGACTATCATCAATTAATATTTTGTTTTTGTTGTTTGGTGTCGGCGGTGACTTACTCTCCCACAACCTCCCGGTTGCAGTACCATCAGCGCGTACAGGCTTAGCTTCCGGGTTCGGAATGGGACCGGGCGTTTCCCTGTAGCTATGAACCACCGACAAACCTATCAGAACACTACCCACCACATGTGCGTGTGGGTGTTGTGTCAGATACTGCATAGTGGACGCGACACACACGATAATGTGTATTTTTGTTTGTTTACTCGCTTCACAAGTTCACCCAACAATCATCCCCACACGTGGTGTTTGGGTTGTTGTGGTGTGTTTGTTTTGGTCAATTAGTACCAGTAGCCTTCACACCTTACAGTGCTTCCAAGTCTGGCCTATCTACCCCATAGTCTTTAGGGGACCTCAAAAGAAACCTCATCTTAAAACAGGCTTCCCGCTTAGATGCTTTCAGCGGTTATCCCTTCCGTACGTAGCCAACCAGCGATACCCCTGGCGGGATAACTGGCACACTAGAGGTACGTCCGTCCCGGTCCTCTCGTACTAGGGACAGCCTTCTTCAAGTTTCAACGCGCGCGGCGGATAGAGACCGAACTGTCTCACGACGTTCTGAACCCAGCTCGCGTGCCGCTTTAATGGGCGAACAGCCCAACCCTTGGGACCTACTCCAGCCCCAGGATGCGACGAGCCGACATCGAGGTGCCAAACCATCCCGTCGATATGGACTCTTGGGGAAGATCAGCCTGTTATCCCCGGGGTACCTTTTATCCGTTGAGCGACACCACATCCACAAGTAGGTGCCGGATCACTAGTCCCGACTTTCGTCCCTGCTCGACATGTCTGTCTCACAGTCAAGCTCCCTTGTGCACTTACACTCACCACCTGATTGCCAACCAGGCTGAGGGAACCTTTGGGCGCCTCCGTTACATTTTGGGAGGCAACCGCCCCAGTTAAACTACCCACCAGGCACTGTCCCCAACCCAGATCATGGGCCAAGGTTAGATGCTCAATCCGATCAGAGTGGTATTTCAACAACGACTCCACCACCACTAGCGTGACGGTTTCACAGTCTCCCACCTATCCTACACAAACCGAACCAAACACCAATACCAAGCTATAGTGAAGGTCCCGGGGTCTTTTCGTCCTGCCGCGCGTAACGAGCATCTTTACTCGTAATGCAATTTCACCGGGCCTGTGGTCGAGACAGCAGAGAAGTCGTTACGCCATTCGTGCAGGTCGGAACTTACCCGACAAGGAATTTCGCTACCTTAGGATGGTTATAGTTACCACCGCCGTTTACTGGGGCTTAAATTCTCAGCTTCGCAACCACAAAGGTTACTAACCGGTCCTCTTAACCTTCCAGCACCGGGCAGGCGTCAGTCCATATACATCAACTTAACGTCTTCGCATGGACCTGTGTTTTTGATAAACAGTCGCTTCCCTCTATTCTCTGCGACCCCACAACACTCCAACCGCACAGGGTCTTCACGTCACAGGGCCCCCCTTCTCCCGAAGTTACGGGGGCATTTTGCCGAATTCCTTAACCACAGTTCACCCGAACGCCTTAGTATCTTCAACCTGACCACCTGTGTCGGTTTAGGGTACGGGCCATACACACACTCGCTAGAGGCTTTTCTCGACAGTACAGGATCACCACCATCAACCCCAATGGGTCTACGCATCACGCCTCAACCACAATGTGTGGCGGATTTACCTACCACACGGCCTACACGCTTACACCACCAATCCACTAAGTGGCGCGGCTACCTCACTGCGTCACCCCATCACTTGAACCACACATCAGGCCCCACGACATCAACACCACCAACACTCAAAAAGTGAAAAGGTAGCGTATCCGCAGTGGTTAGTATCCGTGCTTTATCATGGGCGCACATGTACGGGTACCAGAATATCAACTGGTTATCCATCGACTACGCCTGTCGGCCTCGCCTTAGGTCCCGACTCACCCTGGGAAGACGAACTTGACCCAGGAACCCTTAGTCATCCGGCGGTAAGGATTCTCACCTTACAATTCGTTACTCATGCCTGCATTCTCACTCGCACACAGTCCACGCCTCCTCACGGTAACGCTTCCACCCATGCACGACGCTCCCCTACCCAAACAACAAAAAAATGTTGCTTGCCGCGGCTTCGGCGGTGTACTTGAGCCCCACTACATTGTCGGCGCAGAACCACTCGACCAGTGAGCTATTACGCACTCTTTCAAGGATGGCTGCTTCTAAGCCAACCTCCTGGCTGTCTTCGCGATCCCACATCCTTTTCCACTTAGTACACCCTTAGGGGCCTTAACCGGCGATCTGGGCTGTTTCCCTCTCGACTATGAAGCTTATCCCCCACAGTCTCACTGCCGCACAACACAATTGATGGCATTCGGAGTTTGGCTGACATTGCTAAGATTGTAGTCCCGCTCAACCAACCAGTCGCTCTACCTCCACCAAGCTAAATGCGACGCTGCACCTAAATGCATTTCGGGGAGAACCAGCTATCACGGAGTTTGATTGGCCTTTCACCCCTACCCACAGCTCATCCCCGCAGTTTTCAACCTACGTGGGTTCGCGCCTCCACAACCTCTTACAGCTGCTTCACACTGGCCATGGGTAGATCACCCCGCTTCGGGTCCAGGACATGCCACTTATCACCCCATTAGGATTCGGTTTCCCTACGGCTACCCCACACGGGTTAACCTCGCGACATGCCGCTGACTCGCAGGCTCATTCTTCAAAAGGCACGCCATCACACACAAACAGGTGCTCTGACGGATTGTAAGCACATGGTTTCAGGAACTATTTCACTCCCCTCCCGGGGTACTTTTCACCATTCCCTCACGGTACTATCCACTATCGGTCACACTGAGTATTTAGGCTTACCGGGTGGTCCCGGCAGATTCACAACAGATTCCACGAGCCCGTTGCTACTCGGGAACCCAACAACCCCCACATCATCATCTTCAGCTACAGGACTCTCACCTACTCCGGCAGATCATTCCAAACCACTTCACCTAACAACAATGCACAGGGCGTGCCACTGGTAGATGACACAAAATCAGGCCCCACAACACCGCACACACAACCCCTACCAGGTATCACATGCACACGGTTTAGCCTCATCCACGTTCGTTCGCCACTACTAGCAGAATCATTATTATTTTCTCCTCCTACGGGTACTGAGATGTTTCACTTCCCCGCGTAACCCCCACAACAGCTATGAATTCACTGAAGGGTAACCCCACATAACCAGGGCCAGGTTTCCCCATTCGGACATCCTCGGATCAACGCTTTATTGACAACTCCCCGAGGCTTAACGCAGCCTTACACGTCCTTCATCGGCTCAGCATGCCAAGGCATCCACCATGCGCCCTAAATAACGAACACACCAACCACCACACACAAACCACACAACACGAAGCCATGCAGCCAGCATGTGGCAGCAACAAGTGAACTTGACAAAATAAACAAAAAGAAAAATCACATCACACACACAAGACACCACCCACAAAAGCAGGCGGCATCATGTGAGATGCTCGCGTCCACTATACAGTTCTCACACAACACCCCAACCAGCAACAAACACCACCACAACAAACGATGCTCATCAACCAGTCAGGCACACACAAAAGGGGATAATGCCCCAGACACCCAACAATGCACCAACGACTTACCAATCAACTTTACTTCCTGTATGCATGGACACTTTTACGCATGTCACAAAGCACTGTCTCAACACTTAGACCCTGCTGATTAAGGTGTATGTCCTACCCGGAATTTCCATATTCGGTGGCAGCAGAACACTCGCCCACTCAACCACCAACCCACCATCAAACAACAGTGGGCAACCCACAACTGTGGGCCATTGGCTGCAACTGCAGCCAAAATAAAAGCTCCTTAGAAAGGAGGTGATCCACCCGCACCTTCCGGTACGGGTACCTTGTTACGACTTCGTCCCAATCGCCGATCCCACCTTCGACGGCTCCCTAACACGTTTAGGCCACCGGCTTCGGGTGTTACCAACTTTCATGACGTGACGGGCGGTGTGTACAAGGCCCGGGAACGTATTCACCGCAGCATTGCTGATCTGCGATTACTAGCGACTCCGACTTCATGGGGTCGAGTTGCAGACCCCAATCCGAACTAAGGCCGGCTTTCAGCGATTCGCTCCACCTCACAGTGTCGCAGCGCGTTGTACCGACCATTGTAGCATGTGTGAAGCCCTGGACATAAGGGGCATGATGATTTGACGTCATCCCCACCTTCCTCCGAGTTAACCCCGGCAGTCTCTCATGAGTCCCCAACCAAATGCTGGCAACATAAGACAAGGGTTGCGCTCGTTGCGGGACTTAACCCAACATCTCACGACACGAGCTGACGACAACCATGCACCACCTGTACACCAACCACAAAGGGAAAATCCATCTCTAGAGCGATCTGATGTATGTCAAGCCCAGGTAAGGTTCTTCGCGTTGCATCGAATTAATCCACATGCTCCGCCGCTTGTGCGGGCCCCCGTCAATTCCTTTGAGTTTTAGCCTTGCGGCCGTACTCCCCAGGCGGGGCGCTTAATGCGTTAGCTACGGCACGAAAGTCGTAGAAAGACCCTCACACCTAGCGCCCACCGTTTACGGCATGGACTACCAGGGTATCTAATCCTGTTCGCTACCCATGCTTTCGCTCCTCAGCGTCAGTAACTGCCCAGTAACCTGCCTTCGCCATCGGTGTTCCTCCTGATATCTGCGCATTTCACCGCTACACCAGGAATTCCAGTTACCCCTACAGCACTCAAGTTATGCCCGTATCGCCTGCACGCCCGGAGTTAAGCCCCAGAATTTCACAGACGACGCGACAAACCACCTACGAGCCCTTTACGCCCAGTAATTCCGGACAACGCTCGCACCCTACGTATTACCGCGGCTGCTGGCACGTAGTTAGCCGGTGCTTCTTATCTAGGTACCGTCACAAAAAGCTTCGTCCCTAGCGAAAGGAGTTTACAACCCGAAGGCCTTCATCCCCCACGCGGCGTCGCTGCATCAGGCTTGCGCCCATTGTGCAATATTCCCCACTGCTGCCTCCCGTAGGAGTCTGGGCCGTATCTCAGTCCCAATGTGGCCGTACACCCTCTCAGGCCGGCTACCCGTCGCCGCCTTGGTAGGCCATTACCCCACCAACAAGCTGATAGGCCGCGAGCTCATCCTACACCGAAAAAACTTTCCAACCACCACACTAAAGATGGCTCCTATCCGGTATTAGACCCAGTTTCCCAAGCTTATCCCGAAGTGCAGGGCAGATCACCCACGTGTTACTCACCCGTTCGCCACTCGAGTACCCTGCAAGCAGGGCCTTTCCGTTCGACTTGCATGTGTTAAGCACGCCGCCAGCGTTCGTCCTGAGCCAGGATCAAACTCTCCACAAAAAGAAA